>NZ_QGGO01000016.1 GCF_003148625.1 Arcicella aurantiaca
TGTTTCTTTGACTTAGTAAACTTCTGGGGTAGCCGAAAACCAGCAAAAGAGTAGGCAAAAATCCTAAACTAAACATCACTATGAAAAATCAAGAAATCGAATTAACAGAAGGTTTATTCACCATCGAGGCTGAAGAGAGATTAGAAACTATCCAAATGGCAACCGACGTAGCAGAAAGCTGCTGTGTTGACGACAATGGTGACATTGGATTTTCACTTCTATAATTGAAACTTCTGGGGGTGCCGAAAACCAGCAAGAGAGTAGGCAGTTTTTTGAAATAGTAATTTTTGATTCATACTCGAATCAACATAAATATAAAAATCATGACGGTAACTATACTTGGACTCGGACTCATTGGAGGCTCTATCGCACTAAGTTTGAAAGAAAACAAATTTGCAGATTTAGTCATTGGCGTTGACAGCAACATTGACCACATTTTAACGGCTCTCGACCTCAGAATTGTAGATAAAGTCATGCGACTATCTGATGCAATTGCCCAAGCGGACATCATCATTTTAGCGATTCCTGTGGATATGCTTTCAACAATGTTACCTCATGTATTAAATCTGATTTCCGAAAATCAAGTGGTTATTGATGTAGGTTCTACCAAAAAAATAATCATTGATAAAATTAAAAGTCATCCTAAAAGACGTAATTTTATCGCTACTCACCCAATGGCTGGTACAGAATTTTCTGGCCCTAAAGCCGCCATTCCCAATCTCTTCACTAATAAAAATTGTGTACTTTGTGACGTTGATGATTCAAAGCCCGAATTGGTAGAAATCATAGAGAATATGTACACCAACGGACTAAAAATGAAGGTGATGTATTTAGAATCTACCTCACATGATGTTCATACGGCTTACATTTCTCATATTTCACATATCTGTTCATTTGCCTTAGCCTCAACCGTTTTAGCGAAAGAAGAAAATGAAAACAACATTTTTAATTTAGCAAGCACAGGTTTTGAATCGACGGTGCGTTTGGCAAAATCTAATCCAGAAACTTGGATTCCCATTTTCCGACAAAATCAGCAAAATATCATTGAAGTAATGGATGAATATATCAATACGCTTCATTCGTACCGAAATTTAATGCTTGCAGGAGACTATGAGGTATTAAAAAAGATGCTTTGGCAAGCCAATCAGATAAAATATGTGCTTTCTTAATGAAAAATTAAGCATAAAAAAACTCCTTTATTAGCTCTAAAATTCATTAGTAACCAATAAAGGAGTTTTTCAAATTAATGAGAAATTTTAGTATCCAGGATTTTGCATTGCAGTTTTTTGCTCAGATGAT
Organism: Arcicella aurantiaca; assembly: GCF_003148625.1. GTDB lineage: Bacteria > Bacteroidota > Bacteroidia > Cytophagales > Spirosomataceae > Arcicella > Arcicella aurantiaca. The sequence goes on from NZ_QGGO01000016.1 coordinate 1,300, forward strand.
AATGGTTGACCACCGCTAAAAATTGCATCAAGGAAAGTCTGTGGAATAGGTCTCAATAAGTGATAATCTTTGATATTGGCTGCTGCACCTACGTTAAATGCTTTTGCTCTTGCTACCAAAGTTTTTGTTCTACTTAAATCTTCCCAACGGTGAAATTCACCACAAAGTTCTCTTGTTTTTTCATTCAATACTAAACAGAGCATTTTATCATAAGTAGAAGTATAACCTAATTTATTGATAACTGCTACGTCTTGTGCTGGTAAGTTTGAAATACTTGAGATAGTAAGGTCAGTTGCTGTTGTAGTAGCAGGAATGTTGTTTGACTCGTAGTATGAGTTTTCAGTCATATAAGAGTTAATACTAACATTTTGTCCAGAAGTAGAAACCACGAAAGCCGCTGCACCGTCAGCATAAGATGCTCTGTCTTCACCAGATTTAAAAGAAGCTCTATTTCTTAGAGCATTAATATATGGTAAAGCAGCATCATAAGAACCTTGACCAAGGTTAGCCAAACGAACTTTAGCTTCAGCAGCCATCAAATATGTTTCAGCTGAACGTGCCAAAACTTCATCTCTATATCCTTTCACTTCGTTAACACCCACACGAGAACCGTCAAAGTGTTTGCTTAATGATGGGAATCTAACACCCCCTGCTAATCCTTTTCCATCAAGAGCATTGGCTACATAAACTGAAGGGATTGTTTTTCCCGTTTTAGCATAAACAATTGCATCAACATTGACCGTATTTGCAAAGCGAGTATCGGTTGGACTGTTGATTACGTACATAATTCCTAAGTCACCATTTACATATTTACCACTTCCTTTGTTACATCTTGATTTTGTTCTAAAACTTTTCCAGAATCTTGAGTCATTTACTTGGTCAAAAACTGAATAAGTAAAATAAGTAGGAGCTAAACGGCTAAATGGTCTCATTCCTGTTAAATCACGTTGCATATACGGAAGGTCATCATAACGACCTGTAAAATACAAATGTTGATTATTATTGGTAGTTGCCAATGTATTATCAGAGAATTGAGCAGATAAAATCAATTCAGGGAGAGCTTCACTTGCTGCGTTAGGTTTTTCCCATGCCCAAAGGTTTCCATAATTTGTAGCCAATGGGTGTCTTGAAATTACTTCGTCTGAAAGGCTAACTACTTTTGCTAAGTCGGCAGCTTTAGTAGAAGTATTCCAAGAATCATTAATTTCACTTGCTCTTGAAAGTAATGCTTTTGCAAGAAAATGTGCAGCAGCATCTTTACTGATTTTTTGAGGTAATGGCCCTGTATTATCCAATAATTCGTAAGCTTTCGTGAAATCACTAATCACAAGGTTATAAACTTCTTGTGCAGTAGAACGTGTAAATTCAAGTTCTACTGTGGTACTTACAGTTGTTTTGATAGGTACACCTCCGTATTGACGAACTAATCTAAGATAGTTGAATGCTCTCAAGAAATATCCTTCTCCTAATGCGGTTTTTTTGATAGCATTGTTAGTAGAATTAATCTCAGTGGCTGATTTGATAACTTGATTAGCCATTCCGATTCCCACATAATACATATCCCAAGCTCTTTCAGCCGCAATCGTATTTGAAGTTACCGACGTTACGATAGATTTTAAACCTCCATCATAGTTATTCCATGGACTGTTTGAACCATCACCACCTACATGAAATTCATCTGTTCCGTAGTTAGTTGTGGCAAATTGAACTTCACCACTAAATGGAACTGCAAATACTTGGTTATATGCACCTACTAATGCTGCTTGAATACCAGCTTCTGAATCGTAATAACTATTTCCTCGTTGAGTGGTAAGCTCTTCTTTCAGGAAATCATTTTGGCAAGCTACTGTTGCGAAAAGAGCAAAAGTACAAATGCCTATTTTTATATATTTTGTATTCATTTTATTCCTTTTTAATTAAAGTTGTGACTAAAAATCAACATTTATACCAAATGTATAACCTCTGTTCCATGCAGACGACTGTAAATCCATGTCAATCCATTTAATGTTATTGTATAACATTCCTAAGTTCTGAGCTTGGAAGAAGATTCTTGAGTTGCTCAATCCTAAGCTTTTGTTCAAACTTTCAGGTAATTTATAACCTAATGAAATGTTACGAACTTTAATGAATGAACCATCTTTATAACCTAAGGTTGGTGAATATACATCTCCAGCTCCTTCAGAATAGAATGGACGTTGATAATCAGAGTTTGTATTATTAGGAGTATAATAACTAACTACACGTTGAGTTGAGCGTCCAGAAAGAGCTTCACCACCAGTGTTGTATAGATAACCTAAACGTCCGTATAGCATCACTGACAATGAAATACCTTTGTATTCAAAGTTGTTAGTTAAACCAACAATAAATCTTGGAATTGTACTTCCTAATACTTTACGGTCATTGTTAGGGTCAATTTTGTAGTCACCATTTTGGTCAACAGGTCTAACAGAACCCACAGTAAACGTACTTCCATTTGCGTTGAATTTTGCCATTTCAGCAGCATCAGCATCTTTCCATAATCCATTTGACTGATAGTCATAGATTACACCTTGACTTTGACCAATGAACCATTTGTTATTGATATCATCAACTTTACCTTTTGATAAAGTTACGATTTCATTGTCTTGCCATGAACCGTTAAATGTGGTACTCCATTCAAAACCTCTTTTATTCAAGTTTACGCTTGTTAAGGTTAAATCAACACCACGGCTTGCAGTTTCTCCAACGTTTGAATAAGTATTAGCAAATCCAGTTGTTGATGGAATAGACATTAACATCAATAAGTCACTTGTATGTGAGGTATAATAGTCTAAGCTACCCATGATATTTCTTTTAAATAAAGAGAAATCCACACCGTAGTTAAATTGAGTTGTTTTTTCCCAAGTTAAATTTTGGTTTGCCAAAACAGTGTTATTGGCAACACCTGAAGAAAGACTACCACCAGCTGCATAATAAATAGGAGGTAAACCACCTTGCGTTGCATAAGGGTCGATAGCGGCGTTTCCTGTAACACCTACACCAGCTCTTAATTTCAAGGCATCAATCCAAGTTTGTTCTGCCAAGAATTTTTCGTTGTTTAATCTCCAACCTAATGCTGTACTTGGGAAGAATGCCCACTTATTACCTTCTGCTAATTGTGATGCACCATCAAAACGACCAGAAACTGTTAATAAGAAACGATTATCGTAGTCATAGTTGATACGTCCCATATAAGAACGAAGTTGTTTTTCGGTCAATGTAGAAGCCCATCCACCTTGTGCCAAGGTAATATTTAAAGCATTCCATTTTTGACTTGAGAACGGAACATTGTCTGCTGCCATTCTGTTACTTTCAAAGCCGTACTCTGTTTGTGTCTGTAAAGCTGTAATCCCGATTTGATGCTTATTATTAATTGTCTTATTATAAGTAAGCATATTATCCAAAGTATAAGAAACAAATTGGTCTTTCGACAAAGAAGCATAGCTTGTACCTGTTCTTGTAACAGAGTTTCCATCTAAGAATATACCATTTCTATTGAATGAAACGTCTGGGCCAAAGTTTACACGGAATTTTAAACCATCTAAAGCTTTTGAGAATGCTCCAAAGTTTAATTCTGAATAAAAACTACCGAAAAGTCTCAAGTTGACACGTTGGTCTTGTGAATATTTTTCTTCATCAACAATTGTATATACCAATGGGTCATTACCTGGTTGTAAAATTCTAACACCATTTGCATCGTAAGGAACGGCATAGCTAAAAAGTCTTCTTGAAGATTCATAAAGACTTGATGCAATATTGCTACCTACAAGTGCTGATTGTCCAAATTCATTTACAGAATAAGATGTATTAAGAACTCCACCCATTGAGAACCAACTTAATGGTTTCACATCAACACTTAATTTACCTGTATAACGCTTGTATCCTTGTGCTTTTACAGTCCCTTGGTTATCAAGAAAACCAAATGAAGCATAAGCTTTCATTTTTTCAGTACCACCACTTACACTAATTGTGTGTTGTCCTGTCAAAGATGGTCTTGTTACCATACCAATCCAGTCAGTAGTTTCTACTTTAGAACCGTCCCAAGTACCACTTGCCCAACCTTTCATAATATTTGCCCAAGCAGATGGGTCAGAATCTCCTTTGAAGATTAACTTGTCATTTGCTTGTGTAGGTTGGTCTCCACGTGGATATGCCAAAGTTGGCGTTGATTTGTAGAAGTATGACCATCTTCTATAATCAATATACTCTGAGGCATTCATTAACTGAGCACTGTTATTGATGTTTTCACTTGTAAATGTTGAGTTCAAACTCAAAGTATATTTCCCGTTTTTCCCTTTTTTAGTTGTGATAATAACAACTCCATTGGCACCACGAGAACCATAAATGGCTGTTGCAGAAGCATCTTTCAATACGTCAACAGATTCAATGTCATTTGGGTTAAGGTTATCAATACCACCAGTTTGTACACCATCACTTCTTGTTGCAACATTTTTGAATTGTCCGTTTTCAACCACCCCAGTAGTAAGAGGAATACCATCTACTACATATAATGGTTCGTTTGAAGCAGATAATGAACGAACCCCTCTAATGGTAATTTTACCCACTTGACCAGGTCTTTCATTGGAAGTAATATCAACCCCTGCTGCTCTACCTTGCATACCTTGTAAAGCGTTGGCTACTGGTCTTTGATTTAATTCTGCCGACCCTACACTAACCATCGCACCTGTTACGTCAGACTTTTTACGTTCTCCGTAACCAACAACTACAACTTCCTCTAATGATTTTATATCATTTGCTAAAACAACATTAATAACTGAACGTGAACCAACGGTTACTTCTTGTGTTTCAAAACCTGTTGAAGAAATCACTAATACACTATTCCCGTCTGGTACATCAAGTTTGAATGAACCATCTCCTCCTGTGATAGTACCTCTGGCTGTCCCTTTAATCTTGATGGTTACTCCAGGAAGTGCTTCTCCATCACTACTTGTTATTTTTCCTGTAACTGGTAAAGCAATCCCCGACTTGTTTGACATTCCTTCCGAACTCACCAAGCTAATACCTTTTGAAGGTAGCGGATTCCCTTTACCCTGAACTTGAGTATAACCACCAGCGAAAGCCATCAGCACACTCACACTTAGTAATTTTTTAAGCATTGAAATTGGGTTTTTAAAATTGAAAAAATTGAAAGTTGACTCAAATACATGATTTATTTAATATTTTTTTGTCTTTTAATGTAAAAGTATTGTGGCTAAAATACCAAACCTTCATGGGGCGTCCTGTAATATAAGTCATATCCTGTAATAGAGGGAAACACAAAAATCTACTCATTTTACTTGAAAAAATTATAAAAAAAATGATTTTTACTTCAAATTATACAAATAGTGGAGATATTTTTTTGAATAATTTAATGTCAGCGAAACGAACTTTCTGTCCCTTTTTACCCGATTTTTACTAAATTTTACTGATTTTGACAGTTAAATTTGAGTCGAAAAAACCTCACCCCCAACGGAGAGAGGGTGAGGTTTTGCGACATTAAGTACATACTTCCGTTAATTTATTAGATATTTTTTACAAGGTTGATTTTTAGAGCTTTATGAATTTAAAAGCCTTGTTCCCATTTTCACTTTGGTATTGCAATAGGTAAACGCCTTCTGCCAAATTACTAACATTTATGCTTGTAGATGTGCTACCGTGTTGAATCATAAATGTGTTAATTTTTGTGCCTCCTAAAGAATAAATAGACAAACTGTCATGTATTAAACCATTAGGGTGACTGACTTTTAATATATTTTGAACAGGGTTTGGGTTTACCGTAATGGTCGTTTCAAGGGATTCATTTTCGGTTGATAATGGTAACGTTACCAAACTTTTTACAGGAATATTTTGAGCAACAGCTCCTTGTGTTGTGTGTACAATTTCTCCTGAATAAGTACCCGATTTTAAGGTTTGAATTGGGCGAATAGAAACGGTTGTTTGGGCTAATTTCCCAAGCGTTGAAGTTAGTTTTAAGATTGATGCCCATGTTTTTGCATCACTACTAATTTCAAAATTTGTGGGTGCCGTAATGGTAATATCACTTGTTAAATTCTCCGCCGAAATCGTATAGTTTTGAACTGCAACTGCTTGTCCTTCTGTCATCAGAAAGTCATTCAATGCCGAAGTAATTGTTACAACTGGCGGTTTCACCGTTAAATCTTTGCTTGAACCTTTCAATTGTAAATCTTTAATTTTGGCATAACGTCCAGTACTTCCACTTCCTGTACTGTAATATAAACGAACTGTTAGCGAGTCGCCCGAAGCTAAGTTGATACCTTCATTTCCCTTTAAAGCCATTTTATACAAAGTTGTGGTACTGGCAGGGTCAGATGCAAGAATTAATGGCGTTGCAAATGCTCCATTAGCAGCACTAAGCATTGGCGTACCGTCTGGTAATATTCCGCCAGAAACATCTGTTGAATCGGCTTTGAAAGCACTTTTAGAATATACAACGGCTAATTTTCCTGTTGCTGCTTGATATAAAGAGCTTTTCAGAATAAGAGAATCCACCTTTACTGAAAAATTTGCTTGGGCTTTTATGACAAATTGTTCATAAATTCCACGATGCAAATTGTTGGCATTTCCACCGCCCGCAGTAGTCCAAAGTCCACCACCGTCTGCTGATGGGGCAATACATTGTCCGTGCAAAATAGAATATGGAGCTATCACAGAGCCATTCGATAGGGTTAATCTTTTCAATGTAGGTGTTTGTGGAATAACTCCTTTAGCTCTTAGGGCTAAACTATCAGCATTATTTACATTCATCGACCAAAATGCCAAAGTTTGTGTTACGGGCAAAGGGTCTTTTTGAGTAATGCCATTGATGTTAATATTTTGTGTGGTAGCCCCTGTACTTGTGTGTGTGATTATACCTGTATAAGTGCCTGCAACATTAGCATTCAGACGTACTTGTACATTCGTTGGCCCAAACGAACCATTTGTAATTGAAAGCACTATTTGTCTTTGGTCGTTGTTCCAAGTTTTGCCACCATCTACTGAAATTTCAAAATTAGTGGGAACTTTTATGGTTAAATTTTCTGCCAAGTTTACACCCGCAAGCGAATACACTTGTGGAATTGATGGAGTTCCCATGCCTTGTAAAAAATCTTTTGGCGAACCAGAAACCGTTATCGTTGGAATACTTGAAACCGATATTGTGTCAGAAAAATACGTTTTCAGACCTGATTTAGATACTTTTAGAATGTAATAAAACTGTTTATTGGCAGCAGGAGCATCGTCGGAAGTATTAAAATTAATGAGCGTATCAGTCGTTGCGGTAATTGTTTTTACGGCTGAAAACGTCGCTTTATTATCGGTACTTCTCAAAAGTTCATACTTTAAATCTTTCATAGCCCATACAACATTCCAATTAAAAGTTGTTGGAATTGACAAATCAGCTCCTTTTTTAACTTTAAGATTTACCACTGCTATTTCTGGGGTAGTCGTTTTGCACAAATCCGTTACCGATGTACATGGTTCCCAATTATTAAAAACTATGGAATTGCTTAAATACGGATTGGCTTCTGCGTCTGAAAGTTGTTTTGACCATGCAACCCGACTACTAATATTGGCAGATATTCCATTATACTTTTTGGGTTTATATTCGGCATACGTAATTAAGGAAGTATTCGTGCCTGAATCCCAAGTTGACCAACCTTCTGACTTGATAATTTTATCACCATATACACTATTTAAGAAAACAACTTTATTGTTTTTCTTGGCAGCGTCGGCAGTAGAAGCATCATTTTGCCACGGACGACCTAACACATACGCTGTTACGCCTGTGTTGGAAGGTAAAGTACAATTTCTAAAAACATAACCATACGCTTGTCCGCTTGGAGTATTGGCAGCCGTAATATAACTGCCTGATAATTTATCAACACGGTCTTTGGCATAAATCACGCAAGAGTCAAAAACAGCGGTTGAACTTCCAAAAATAAAATCTACCACACCGTCAATATAGGTGTTTTTGATGTACTGACGTTTGCCGTCTCCGTTGGCTAAAAAAGTATCTTGTCCACCCAATAAAATACAAGATTTTACGATGTCTCTATCAGCTTCCAACGAAAGGGCTACTGCTTGCGGAGAATCACCCGTTGAGTTTTCAATCGTCAAATTCATTAATAAACAATCAGCCGCTTTAACCGCTAAAGTAGTTGAGGTACTTGTGCCAATGGTAACGCCACTTACTATTTTGCCAGAATAATCATTCCAAGAAATAATGGTTTTTGCGGCACTTTCACCAATTAAATGAATAAATGGTTTGTTAGAGGCAATGGTTACTTTTTCAAGATATTTTCCATTTTTGATAAATATTCTAAAAGCTTTTGTACCGTTTATTACTACCGAATTTATAGCGTCTTGTACTGTTTTAAAACTACCTGTTCCGTCTTTGGCAACTACGGCATCATAGCCCATTAAATCAATTATGGGGTTATTGCTACCCGAACCGCCGACAATAGTACCTGTTCCAGTATCTCCCGTAATAGAATTGAGATAGTTTTCAAGATTGGTATAATCGTTTGAGGCTATCAGATTTCCATCACTTGCATTGTTAGGATTTAGCCCTTTTGAAATTTCCCAAGCATCGGGCATTCCGTCTTTATCCGTATCAATATAAGCGGTATTTGAGCCATATTTAGGGATACCCCCTACGTTTGCTGGACTATCAATTATTCCCGAAGGATGACTTACTCCTGCATCTTTTACGGCTGCATACGCTGCTCCTTCGTAAGTGGCTGTTCCTGTTTTGGTTTCATATACAATACGGGTATCAATGCCATCACGTCTTGGTAAAATAGCCCCAACACTGTCTAAAACGGCTTTGTAAGCATCAATAGCACTTTGTACTTTAATCGTTGAAACCATTTTGAATGGTTCAGTTTGCTTGTTTGTTGCAATTAGAGCAGAAGCACGAGCGTAACTATCTTTTTGAACACCTTTCGCCCAGTTGTCAGCCGAAACATCTGGAAAACCATCAACATAATTTCCATCAATATAAAATTTTCCTCCAAAAAGTGTATCAACCCCTGCTTCGGCGTAATAGCTGGTATAATTTAAAATTCTATTTCTTTTGTTGGAAGTTGAACTTGTGGTTAAATTACCAGCCGTAGCAGGGCCTGCTTTGTAGTAATTATTCACCATATTGATTTTTGCCCCTTCACCGCCGTAAGAAGAATTGATATTTCCCCAGTTATAAATCACGTTATTACGATAATCAACCAATTCTTCGCTTGGTTCATAAGGAATATAACCTTTGCGAGTTCCGCCAAAACGTGGGTTTCGAGAAGTATGATGGGCAACTAAATTATGGTGAAAAGTAGCATTTGCTCCCCCCCAAATACCTGCGTATCCGTGGTCGCCTTTATCATGTTTTGAACGATATAAACTTTCAGCGACAAGACACCATTGTAAGGTGAAATTTTTAATTCCATAGAAAGTAGCCGTTTCGTCAATTGACCAACTCATAGAACAGTGGTCGATAATAATGTTTTGAAAAGCTCCATTCCAACAATTCATCGCATCGTCGTCCACTGCGTTGGCATCTCCAAAACGGCAACGAATGTAACGCACGATAATATTTGAGGCAGAAATATTTAATGTATAGCCTGTCAAACAAATACCTTCACCCGGAGCCGTTTGACCCGCAATGGTGATATTATCTTTTTTTATTGAGAGACGACTTTGTAGTTTAATTTCTCCCGAAACTTTAAAAATAATGGTTCTATTCCCTTCGCTGATGGCATCTCGTAAACTCCCAACTCCTGCGTCATTTAAGTTGGTTACTTCATAAACTGTTCCACCACGCCCACCTATGGCATAACGCCCACCGCCTTCTGCTCCAGGAAAAGCGATTCTTTGAGAAACGCCAAAATAGGATAGCGTAAGTAGCAATAGAAAAAAAGAAAATGTTGAGGGAATAAATTTTATGATTTGAGATTGTTTTTTCATAGTTTTAGATTTTTGAAATTAAATCAATTGTCTGTAAATCAAATAGTTATTTTGTTTTAGATTTTAAATTGGCTTTAAAAAAAGCTCCCCAAAAATCAGGGAGCTTTGTAAATAAATCCAACTTAATCTATCTTTATTTTATTCTCCAACGTGGGTCTCCAGTGTCTTTTCTTCCTGCAAATCCCAAATCTTTAAAATTAAAATTCAAATCAGCATTTGGGCTTACCCATAAATCTGTTGCCGTTTTGGCATACACCGTTGTTGGGAAACCTGTAATTTCTGTTCCTGCTACAAACGTTAAAGTGCTTAATCCGTAAGTGTTTTCTACGGTGAAATTTGTTGTTGCAAGTGACGTAGCCGATTTTGCCCGTATCGAAACCGCAGTAGGCGTACCTGCTTGGTCCCAAGCTCCACCCCAAACACAATTTGATATTTTTATACCATTGGTTACGTTGTTGGTTGCTGCGGTTGTGCCTCTCCAGTTAAATAATAGCACCGAAGTATTGGTATTTGAACCAACTTCATTTAGTGTACAATCAGAAATTAATACAGATTTTGAGCTTTGTCTCGAAGTCAAGAAAATATTAATTTTACTAAACGTACTATTTTGAATCGCAATATTATCAACTGCCGCCATGCCTGTTCCGTCAGTGTCAGTTGTTAAAATACCATAATTTCCGATTTGATAAACAATTGAATTTTTGATATTGAAATTGGTTAAGAAAAACTTTGTTCTCATTCTCAATACGCCACGCATATTTGATAAAATACAATTATCAAAAGTCAATTCTTTTAATAACGTAACTGAGGCTCTATCAGGATTGAAAACATAACTCGCACCAATATCAGCACCTTTAATTTCAACATTTGAAAAACGGATATAATCTATCGTTGAACCATCGGCAATAACCCCACCTCCAGAGGTAGTAATAATGGTTTTTTGTTCTCCAAAACCATAGGCACTTGTTATCCAAACCGACTTTGTAAATGCGGTTGTTGGCATGGTATAAGTAGCTCCTTTTTTCAAAACAATGATACCTCCATCAACAGCGTTTGATAAGGCAGTATTCAGAGCAGTTGGGTCGTCACTTTCAGAAAGGTCAATTACATTTGACTGTTTTGTGTCAACTGCTTGTTTGATAGTGGTATAATTATCCCAGCCTTGCACTTTTCCTGTGGCATCATAAATAGCTAATTGATAGGTGGTTTCTGGCAATAATTTCTTTACGATGGTAATACCTGTTTTTTGGTCGGCATCGCTAACGTCATAAGATGCCAAAGGATTGGCTAATTTCAAGTCTGTTTTAGCAAATACCTTTACTTTAGCAACTTTAATTCCAGTAGAAATATTCCATTTTACTCGTGCAGACACATCTAATAAATCTGCTGATGTTGGAACAATAAGAATACTTGGAAATTTATCTGTTTTTACGCTTCCTAAGTCAGAAACTTTACTATTATAGATGGCATCTGCGGCTAAAGCGGTGGCTCTGACCTGATAAAGGGTATTCCAAAAAAGAGATTCTCCTTTTAACAGTTTTTCATTAACTACCACATAGTTTGTATCGGCATTTATTTTATAATCAACCGTTTTAAAAGTATCTCTACTAACTTCTATGGCATATCCTGTGGCTGTTTTTGCCCCTGCCATATTGACAATAATGGTATTATTGAGGACTGATAAATCTTTTTTCAGTACAGGCATAAAAAGGCGAGTTTGTTGCACAAGCTCTTCTTCTGGCTTGCAGGCAAGTAATAAACTAACGCCTGCAAATGCTACCCAAAATGATTTTATTATATGACTTTTATTCATTTTTCTTCTGTTAAATACTTTCACTTAAATGATAATTAAGTAATGATGCAAAATTAAAATACACTTGAAGATTTCATAAATCATTGATAATCAGGCTTATGAAAATGCTAAATCCTAACACCTAAATTCCAAGTCCTAATTACTGAAACTGATAGCCGTCGTTTGCTAATTTGCCTTGGCTATTGGTGATGGCTTCGGAAGGTATTGGGAAAATATAACGAGCCACACCTTTGGCTGGGCCAGAATTATAGTGTTTATCCCAATCTTTCAGAATCCATTCGCCGTATCCTGTGGTAGTTTTCATACTTGCCAAAAATGATACTTTTGTCCACGTAGCATCGGGAGTTCCAATGAATTTTCTGCTCGGATTTAAAATGGTGAATACGCCACTTGTGTTACGTTTCCAGTACATAAAATCTGGTAAATCAGCATATTGACCTGTTCCTGTTGTGGCAGCGTCAGCCATTTGCTTTAAAATATTTACGGTTTCTTCTGATTTTTTAGCGTATAAATTCCAACGAATCAATTCATATTTACGAATCATTTCACCGCCAAATTCCCATGCTCTTTCGTTAACAATTGCATCAAAAAATGATGATTTACTTTTGGCAATGTTTGATACATACGTTTCAACTTTATCCGACCAATATTTAGAAGCAAATGCTCTTTGTCTCACTCGTTTTAAAGCATCTTGTGCAAGTGCAGTTGGACCATTTAATTCATTTTCTGCTTCCGACAACATCAATAAAACATCAGAATAACGCAACATTGGCCAGTTGATACCTGTACCTTTTGCTGAAGAAATACCCGGAGCTTTATCTAATGACCAACGGCTCCATTTACCTTGAGCGATATTTAGGGAGTTATTGACAAAAATTTGTTGACCGCTTGTGTTAATTTTATACAAAGCACAAGTAACATCACGACGAACGTCCAAAGTATCAAAAGAAAAATAATACGACGGAGGCATTGACATATAATTACTTCCAGAACCATAACTATGTGAAGCCGTAGCTCCGCCATCTACTGTAATTCCGATGTTCCAACCTACATCTCCGTTACCATTGGCAAAAGGAATTTCAAAAAGAATATCGCTATTAGTAGGCGTAATTAATTTTGCTTCATTTAGAAAAACCTGACGGAAATCTGTTGGTAAAGCACGGTCTTTTAAAGTAACCAATTTTTGAGCGTATGTTTTGGCAATTTTGTAGTAATCTAAATAGTCAGATTTACGTTCCATTTTTAGGGCAGGAGTCAAATAATATCCACCTCTTTGTAATGCCAAACGAGCTATCATTCCCAAAGTAAATTCACGGTTTACTTGCTCAATACCAAAACTTGTTTCGTCAGCCCAAGACATTTTAGGTTCAATTTCAATCAAATCTTGAATACATTGCGTAAGAATAACGTTGCGGTCTTCTTTGGCTAAAAAGAAATCATTTCCTGCCTTCGGAGCATCACGAACATTGGGAACGTCACCAAAATAAAATGCTAACATACTATACCAATAAGCTCTGATGGTATAGGCTTCACCGAGCATATTATTCATTTTTTTAGCACTTGCTATATCAGCCGAATTCAAGACTTCACTTGCCAAAATTCCTTCAATAGCAACATTACAGTTACGAATAGCCGTGTAAGCAGCATTCCAAACAATTTTCAAATCTGCGTTTGAAGAATTGGCGTTCAAATCCCAAATTTCATAACGAGCTCCCGTTGCTCCCCATCCACTTTGGCGTTCAATGTCGGTATTACCTGTCATATTATTCGACAAACGAGAACGAAACGCATCTTGTCCGAATGGCTCATAAATGGCATTTACGCCTTTTCGGGCATCGTCCACATTGGAATAAATATATTTTGTATCAAAAGTTGAAGGAGAGTCTGGTTCTAAAAAGTCTTTGCAGGAAGTCAAAAACATCGACAAGCCTGCGATTAAAAACATATATTTTTTCATATTCTGAAATGATTGAATTAGCATTTATGTAAATTATAAAGGTATTTTACCTCAATTAAAAGGTAATACTAAGCCCTACTGTATATGAACGGCTTCTTGGAAATGACGAATTATCGATACCCGGTGTAAGTGCAGAGGTACTATTTTTTGCGGTACTTACTTCAGGGTCATAACCAGAATATTTTGTCCAAATATGTAGGTTGTTGCCAGTTACATAAAATCTACATTGTGACATACCCAATCTGCCGATTATACTTTTTGGTAAAGAATAACCAATATTTACATTGTTTAAACGAATGAACGAACCGTCTTCAACTGCCCAAGAGTGAATAATTGCCTGTGAGTCATTGAAAGTAAAAGGTGACCAAATCGTTTTGTTGGCATTTATTTCTGCTAATTGTGCCAAATCTGTGACAATGCCACCTGCAACGCCTGTGTATTTCCCGTCAATATCTAAATATGTAAAACGGTTATCCAAACTCATCGCATCTGTTAAATTTCCGTAAGTCACACGGCGAAATTGGTTATACTGAATTTTTCCTGCGTTATAGACATCATTGCCATACGACCAGTTAAAGAAAACGGAGGCATCAAAACCTTTGTAACGTCCATTAAACCCAAAACCTCCTTGTGCTTTTGGTAACGTGTTTCCAATTACTTGACGGTCGCTGGCATTGATGACACCATCTCCATTCAAGTCTTTCAACTTTAAAAACCCTGGACGTATAGCGGTATTTCCAGTGATAGTTGTGGAGTTGGTAATTCCTTCTTTAAGAATATATTTTTTAGTGGCTACGTCATAACTTGAAAAGTCATTAGTAGAATAAAAACCATCTGTTACATAGCCGTAAACATCCCCTATTGTTCCGCCAACTTTCAAATAAAAGTCTTCTTGTTCTCTTAAATCTGTACTTGCCCAACCCGACTGGATGAATCTTTCAGTTGTTCCGTCTAATTCAAGAATTTTGGCTTTGTTTACCCCAATATTGAAGTTTGTAGAGAATGAATAATCCGATTTATCAACAAGGTAAGCTGTTAAACCTAATTCAATCCCCCTGTTTGAAGTACTACCTACGTTGTTCCATTGTTTGGTAAATCCAGAACTTGAAGGAATGGCAGACTGTAATAATAAATCTTTGGTTACATTTTCATATAAGTCTAAACTACCCGTTAAACGTTGTTTGAAAAGTGAGAAATCTAAACCAATATTGGTGGTTACGGTAGTTTCCCATTTCAAATTCGGATTGTATAAAACTGTTCCAACTGGCGTGTAATATACGTTATCGGCATTGCCAAATCCAGGGCCTCTTAGTGTTGTAGTTTCAAATAAAGGTTTTGTGGAAGTTGGGTCAATACGGTCGTTTCCTGTTGCTCCATAACTGGCACGTAATTTCAACTCGTCCAAAGATTTGAAAGATTTGAATAATTCTGTTTCAGAGATTTTCCAACCTAAAGCTAAAGCAGGGAAAAAACCAACTCTATTGGCTTCACTGAATTTACTTGAAGCATCGGCACGGAAAGTTACGGTTGCTAAATAACGGTCTTTGAATTGATAATTAACTCTACCAAATCCTGATATTCTGTTGGCGTCAGTATTTTCAATGGCGTATTGGCGGTCAGTTCTACCTAAAGCCATGTTTGCAAATAAATCTTGCGGTGCTATTGAAGCTCTGTAATCTTCTGTACGAATAAAACTCTGATTTCCACCGACGGTATAAATCTCTTGTCCTAATAAAAAATCTAATTTATGATTTCCCATTCCAGACATTTGAAAACCTAAAGTGTTTAACCAACGTAAAGAATTAGTTTCTGTTTGCGTTTTTTCTCCGACAGGCAAGCTACCGCCGTTATTGAATGATTCGCCTGTAAGTGGGCCATAAAAACGAAGACTTTTGTCATACGTTTTAGAACCCGTTATGGTCGTTTTAAAATCCAAACCTTTCAAGATAGTCCATGTCAAGCCAGCATTTAAAACATAATCATTGGTGTTTTTCTTTCTCCAATCTTGTGCAACTAATTTAGTTGGACTCACCAAAGCTGTAAGGAATGAAGCGAAATCGTCATCTGTACTTGCACCACCCAAATCAATATCCAATTGGTCGGCAATACCGTTGATTGGACGAGTTTGAATGGCATCTTTGATACTTAATTGAGCTCCTGCCGTACCTGCACCGTCAACGATTGTACTTGTAATACGTGTTGAGGCATCAAATTTTAAGTTTTTTGAAATTTTCTGATTTATTTTAAAATTCAAAACATTACGAGTATATCCAGAACCAGTTAATAAGCCTTGGTCAGTATTGTTGGTGATACTTAAATTAAACATCGTGTTTTCATTTCCACCACCAATACTTACGTTATGTTGTTGGGACATTCTTGGCGAACCAAATAATTCATCTTGCCAATCTGTTCCTTTTTGGGTTTTATATAAATCGTAGTCACCGTATTTGCCAAAGTATTTTTCCATACTTGCCAAAGTTGCTGTACTTCCCAATTTAGCCTTTTCATAATTTGCCATTACATATTCATAAGGTGATAAAACCTTGTAGGCTCTGTTTGAAGGCAATTTTTTGAATTGAAAGAATCCGTTATAAGAAACGCTTGTTCTACCTGATTTTGGTTTTTTAGTCGTAATAACTACCACACCATTTGATGCTTGAGCTCCATAAATTGCCGTAGAAGCGGCATCTTTCAAAACGTTGATTGATTCAATATCTGATGGTGGAACATCCTTAATACTACTTACAATAAAACCATCAACCACAAATAATGGTGAATTATCTTGCGTGATTGAACCTCCCCCACGTACACGAATTACCACATCAGCATCTGGCGAACCATCGGTTGTTTGTACACTCACCCCTGCTAAACGTCCTGTCATGGCTTGGGCAGCACTTGTAAGCGGAATATTTCTAATATCTCTTGCAGACATTGAAGCCACCGAACCTGTATTGTCTGTTTTTTTGACAACGCCATATCCGTCACTTACCACAGAAACTTCATCTAAAATACTATTGTCATTTACAAAAGAGACATTTATTTCAGTACGGTCATCCACCGAAATTTCCTGAGTTTTCATGCCAATAAATGAAAAAACTAAGGTAGAATTTTTGGGTGCAGTAATGCTATAATTCCCTTTTGAGTCGGAAGTCGTACCTTTTGACGAGCCTTTTACCTTAATAGAAACGCCAGGAAGAGGTTCACCTGTCTCTGAATCCACGATTTTTCCTTTGATGGGATTGTCGATGACTGCTTTTCGCATTTCGATTTCTTCATTACTGGGAGTATTCCCTTTTTCTTCCGAAGAAACTAAAGGCGTAAGTACAACTGCATCATGTACCACTTTATAACCAATATTTAATGGCGGTAAAAAGCGACCCAATACATTTTGTAATTTTTCATTGTTGGCGGTTAAGCTCAGATTATTTAATTGTGTAAAATTGTTTTTTGAACTAAAAACAAAAGTTACACCCGATTCCCGTTGTAGTTCGTTCAATACACCTTTGATATTGGTGTTTTTGATAGAGACTGTTACAGTCTTGCTCAGAATTTCTTGGGCAAGCGTTTCTTTGGCATACGCAACCACCGCAAAGGCTATGACAAAGGCAAACTGTATGACAGTTATCCGCATGATTTTTAAAATTGTTGTCTTAATAAATTGTTTTTCCATAAATTTGCTTTGTACGATTTTGGTTTTGAAATCTACAATTACTCGATGAATTACCTTGTCAGGATGATTTGAGTTAAATTTGAGCGAAAGTGTTGGTAGCACTTTCGCTTTTTTGATTAAAATGAGTATAGTAATGTGTTAATGGTATTCAATAAGTTGAAATGTTTACTAAGAAAATTCCTCTTGCTTTGAGTTACAAACAGCCTTCTCCGATAATAGTAATCTCTTGACCGTCAATTTGATACGTTGCATTAATTGAACTGCAAAGAATATCTAAAATCACGGGTAAACGTTGGTTGTTAAAATTGGCAAAGAGCGTACATTTCCGAATAGAAGCATTGGGTGTTCTAATGGTTACGCCATATTCTTGCTCTAATTTTGTTAATACTTTCCCAATTGGCACTTCATCAAAACCAATACTGATGGGTTCCCACAATTGGCGATGAGCTGAATGTTCTAAACTCAAATCATGCGTTTCTAAAGTGTTTTCTTGTTTTCTGATGATAACTTCTTGTTGTGGTGTAATAATTACCTGATTGAAGCGGTCGCTATGTTCAGGGTCTTGATATTTTACTTTTACCTTACCTGTTACTACCGAAACCTCATATTTATCATCTTTTTCAGAAGCTACCACATTAAAACTTGTTCCTAAAACCACCACATTTAAGCCTCTGTTTTTTACATGAAATGGTTGTTCTTTATTGGGTTTTACATCAAAAAAAGCTTCTCCTTCCAAAAAAATATCACGTGTTGGGGCATTTGCCAAAATCTTGTAAGATATTGTTGTTGATGGGTTTAACCATACTTTTGAGCCATCTGGTAAGTTCAGTTCATAAATGGCTTTTGAAGTATTGGAGAATGTATGCCAAAGTGGTAAATCTGCCTTTGCAACCTCTCGGAGCGTAGTAAATTGTTTTTGTACCGCATCTCCATTATTTTTCCCAACAAATAGCCAACCCACAACAAGTATGATACTGGCTGCCAGCCCAATCAACGACCAAGTGTTAAATAATTTTCGGCTTAATCCTGTTGGTTCTTCTTCTATTTCTTCAGCAAAGGCAGTGCTTTGTTGAAGTTTGCCCCAAATCTTATCCTCAACTTCCAAAATATTATCTTCACCGAGGTCTTCTGTGTCATCAAAAGCATTATACCATGCTAATAATTTTCTTAATTCCTCGGGAGTGTATTTATCTTTTAGCGAGTTTAAAATCTCATCGTCACCCTTTAAATCATTGAGGTTCATATATATTAATATTTTTTATATGGAAAATACCATTTACCCCACATAAACAAGGTCGGTTGGGCAAAGGGTTTCCACTACTTGAATGCGAAAAATTTTAATTATTTTTCAAAAAGGAAGAAAAAAATGGGAAATAAAGCGTTCGGATTGATAAATTCTGCCATGCGTGTTTTGAGTAAACGCAAGGCTTTGGCAATATGATTTTCAACGGTATTTTCAGAAATACCCAATTTTGCCGCTATTTCTTTTTGAGAAAGTCCGCTTCTACTTAATAAAAATGCTTCACGACATTTATCAGGAAGAAAAACTAAATTTTCTTCATACAACTTCATGGCATCAGAATATAAGATGTTTTCTTCGGTAGTATTTGAAATTTGAGGAGTAAATGATTGATAATCAGCAAATTTTTGCTTTACTGTTTGATGGTCTAATTCATCCAAAACTCGATATTTTACACTTCTCATTAAGTAATTTTGGAGTGTATCAATCTGAATTTTTTGGCGACTCACCCATAAGTTCAAGAATAAATCATGCACAATATCTTCGGTGTGTTGTACATTATTGATACGTCGTTTGGCGAGTGAATGTAATTTTTGAAAGTAACGACGATAAATTTCTTCAAAAGCTGCTTCGTTGTCTTCCCTTAAGAGAACAAGCAACTCGTAGTCGGTAGATGCTTTGAATGGTCTATACATGAGAAATATTTAAAGAAGAGCAAAAGTTTATTTTCTACATGGCATAAACCACAATTAAGTAATATTCTACTCATAAAATCACTACGTCTCTAAGCAAGGTTATTATATTTTTAAAATTTTTGTGATGGACGAAAGTGATTTTATAGAGTACGACATAACGTATCAGAATATATTTTGGAATAATGTTGTTTAGATTTGATAGCTTTCAAAAATTTGTCAAATTTAATTCCAATACGTCATGTCATTGTCTATAAATTGATTGAAATTATCAAAACTCAGACTGATTTAGCTAACATTTTGAGATTATTATAAAATTAACTTTGTTCAATAAAATATTATAATTATTCAATCTATTTTTGAAATAAATTTAGAAAACATTATTTCTGATATGAAAAAAGAGGAAATATTATCAATAGAAGTTCAAGAACTCATTAAAACGGAGCTAAAGGCTATTGAGGGTTCATCTTTATTGAAAATTACATCGTTTGCTCATAACTACTTTCATATCAATAGATTAGAAGATTTTTTCAAATTGATAGAGTCCCCTTTGCCGACTGATTTTTTACCAAGAAGAATGAATGTTTACTATTTTATTTTTCTGACCAAAGGAAACACAACGAGAAGTATTGGTTTAGAAACGTATGAATTTGGTGAAAACACTTTCTTTTTTGTGCCAGCTCATGAAATTACCACTCATAAATTTGTGAGAAATGACGTACAAGGATATTATTGTCATTTTGATATTCAGTTGTTAGCTAAACATACTATTCCCAAAAAAATATACAGTGATTTTCCCTTTTTGGAATACAATAGTTTCCCATTATTAGAAATAAATCCAGAAGCTAAAAGTCATATTGTCAGCTTATTAGAAAGACTTTTGTTTGAATACCAGAAAGGTGTTAATGGTAGAATTGAGATTTTTGAGACTTATCTACTTTCTCTTTTTACAGAACTGCAACCATTTGTAAAACGCTTGTCGCATAATAGTATAAATGCCGCTTTAGAAATTACGAAAGAGTTTAAAAAAGCATTATCCAAAAATATTACGCATAAAAATAAGGTGTCAGATTATGCCGAATTACTAAACATTTCGCCAAACCATCTTAATAAATGTGTAAAATCAGCCACTGGAAAATCAGCTAACGACTTAGTCAATGAAATGCTACTACTTGAAGCCAAAGTTATGCTGAAACAAACCAATCTTTCGATAAAAGAAATTGCTTATAATGTGGGTAAAAGCGAAGTAAGTGTTTTTTCGAGATTCTTCAAAACTCAAACAGGAATTAGTCCGACCGATTATAGACTTCTTCAATAATTTTTCATTTTAGTAAAAAAAACTAAACATAAGTGGTTGATTTTCAATTATTTATGATTGTATTTTTTCTGCTTTAGCTTATTTCTTGAAATATTTTTTACAAATAATTAGCATCAAATTATAAAATTATCATTTACATTTGTCCAAACTTTAGGGGTGCCTTTAATATTACGGGCTGAGATTATACCCTCAAAACCTGAACAGCGTAGTTGCTGCGTAGGAAAAAGTAAGGCAGACATTTCGTAGCGATTCGGTGTATTCCGTTTTCAAAATTTCACTGCTTTTCTTGGTTAAATTACATGATAGACAATCAAACAAAGTGAATTTGTTGGCTTGTTTCGTCGGAATTTTAAAACTGTTTTTGTTCTAAAAGCATTGGCTTTTTAGTGACAATTCAGTGTAATTTCTTGGCTTGTTAATTTTACCAATTTTCACTTTTCCTCTCAATAGGTCTTACCCAAAAGTTCATTTGTACAAATTTTTAAACAATTGAACGCATGACAATTTTTATTAACGACCAACCCACCGATTTTGACCCTCCCCCAACAATCGTAGATATTTTCGAGAAACTGCAAATTTCTGATTTACAAGGAATTGCCTTAGCCATTAATGACGAAGTCGTTAAGAAAGCTGATTGGCAACAAATCACGCTAAATCAAAATGACCGCTTGATGCTCATTCGAGCTACGCAAGGCGGGTAACACAGGTTTCCAACCTGTAATTTCTCAAGTACCACAGGTTTTAACCTGTATTTAACCTCAACTGACAGGTTAGAAACCTGTCCTACTTTCAATGAAAAAAACTGAAAAAACTCCTCAAACAGAAATAATTAGTAGAGCCCCATTTCCTGCATCAAAAAAGGTGTATGTAAAAGGTCAATTGCATGATATTCAGGTGGCTATGCGAGAAATAACCCTTTCGGATACCGTCGTAAATGGTAAAGTTATTTCAAAAAATGCACCTGTAACGGTTTACGACACAAGTGGACCTTTTACTGACCCAAATATTGATATTGATGTGAGAAAAGGACTGCCACGGTTACGTCAAAATTGGATTTTAGAACGTGGAGATGTAGAAGAATTGGAGTCGATTACCTCAAATTATGGACTTGAAAGATTGGCAAATCCAAGTTTAGATTCTCTACGTTTTGAACATTTGAAAAAGCCATTAAGAGCAAAAGCAGGGCAAAATGTTTCGCAGTTGCATTATGCTAAAAAAGGCATTATTACGCCAGAAATGGAATATATCGCCATTCGTGAAAATCAAAAAATTGCTGAATTAAACAATATTGGGCATCAGCATGAAGGTCATAGTTTTGGAGCAAATACACAAAAAGGGCTGATTACGCCAGAATTTGTACGTTCAGAGGTAGCTTTGGGGCGTGCCGTAATTCCTAATAATATCAATCACCCAGAAAGTGAACCGATGATTTTGGGACGTAATTTTTTGGTGAAAATTAATGCCAATATTGGAAATTCAGCGGTTTCTTCAAACATAGAAGAGGAAGTTGAAAAAACCGTTTGGGCTTGCCGTTGGGGTGCCGATACCATCATGGATTTATCGACAGGTAAAAATATTCATGAAACCCGTGAGTGGATTATTCGGAATTCGCCCGTGCCAATTGGTACAGTTCCGATTTATCAAGCCCTTGAAAAAGTAGGCGGAAAAGCAGAAGATTTAACTTGGGAAATTTTCAAAGATACCCTCATCGAACAAGCTGAACAGGGCGTTGATTATTTCACGATTCATGCAGGCGTGTTGTTGCGTTATGTTCCCATGACCGCAAAAAGAGTAACGGGAATTGTGTCTCGTGGGGGCAGTATTATGGCAAAATGGTGTTTAGCTCATCACAAAGAAAACTTCCTTTACACCCATTTTGAAGAGATTTGCGAAATTATGAAAGCCTACGACGTGGCGTTTTCATTGGGAGATGGTTTACGCCCTGGGAGTATTGCAGATGCAAACGATGCTGCCCAATTTGCCGAATTAGAAACTTTAGGAGAACTGACCAAAATTGCTTGGAAACACGATATTCAAACCATTATTGAAGGACCGGGACACGTGCCAATGCACCTCATTAAGGAAAATATGGATAAGCAATTGCAAGAATGCCACGAAGCTCCTTTTTACACACTTGGACCCCTCACAACGGATATTGCACCCGCTTACGACCACATTACATCAGGTATTGGGGCAGCAATGATTGGCTGGTTTGGCTGTGCGATGCTTTGCTATGTAACGCCAAAAGAACATTTAGGTTTACCCAATAAGGAAGACGTAAAAGTTGGGGTGATTACCTACAAAATTGCGGCTCATGCTGCTGACCTTGCCAAAGGACATTATGGGGCTCAAATTCGGGATAATGCTTTGAGTAAAGCTCGTTTTGAATTCCGTTGGGAAGACCAATTTAATTTATCCCTCGACCCAGATACTGCTCGTGAATATCACGATGAAACCTTGCCAGCTGAGGGTGCAAAAATCGCCCATTTTTGTTCGATGTGTGGACCTAATTTCTGTTCCATGAAAATCACACAAGAAGTACGTGATTATGCTGATAATATGGGCGTTGACGAGCAAGAAGCCTTAGCAAAAGGTATGGCAGAACGCTCAAAAACATTCATTGAGGCGGGTTCAGAGGTGTATATTTAACATAACATGAAAAAAGTAATCATCTCAAACCCAACTGATTTTGAGGGTGAAATAGACATAATTGAGCAGTTATTAAGCGATAAAACTTTGATTTTTCACCTTAGAAAACCCGAGAAGTCAAAAGACGAATTAACTGAATTTTTACAGAAAATTTCACCTAAGTTTTATCGACAAATTGTGGTGCATTCTCATCATGATTTATTGAAAAAATATAACCTGAAAGGTGTCCATTTTACTGAAAAAATGAGAGAACAATTGCCTAATGACGACCTCATTTCAATGGCGAAAACGTTACGAAAAAGAGGATTGACGGTAAGTTTTTCTTTACATAGTTTAGAAGCCATTGAGCAATTGCCTTGCAAAGCAGATTATGTATTTCTGAGTCCGATTTTTCAAAGTATTTCAAAACCTGATTATCCGTCTGCGTTTTCGATAGAAATCTTGAAGCAGTTTTTTAAAAATCGAATAAGCAATGTGCCTGTTTTAGCTTTGGGAGGAGTCAATAATGAGAATATTGAAATTGTACAAACGATTGGTTTTCAAGGATATGCGTTAATGGGTTCAGTTTGGAAAATAGGACAGATTTCTAATTAATTCAATCTTAATAACCATGAATAAAAGACCATTTGCCCTTACAATTGCAGGTTTTGACCCATCGGGCGGGGCAGGACTTTTGGCTGATATTAAAACTTTTGAAGCCAATCAAATTTACGGTTTGGGCGTTTGTACAGCTTTGACAGTTCAGCATGAAAATCGTTTTGATTCTGTGCAATGGATTGAAAGTGAATTGATTATTGAACAAGCAAGATTGCTTTTTGAAAAATACGATATTCAATATGTAAAAATTGGATTGATAAAAAGTCTTGAAGATTTATCAAAAATTATCAACGCATTGTTGTCTTGGAATCCAGATTTAAAAATTATTTGGGACCCGATTTTAAAAGCAAGTGCAGGTTTTAATTTTCACGATGAAATCAATGCAAATCTTTTAAAAACAATCTTAAAACAGATTTACGTACTAACGCCCAATTTGCCCGAAGCGAATTTATTGGTAAATGACTCAATAAATACAGAAGAAAAAGCTCAAATTTTAGCCGAAAACTGTGCCGTTTTTCTAAAAGGTGGTCATGGTGATTTGGACGAAAGTAAAGACGTATTATTCTACAAAAATCAACGGTTTGAGTATTTAGCAAAACGCATTGAACATGGTGAAAAACACGGTTCTGGTTGTGTACTTTCATCAGCAATTACCGCCAATTTAGCCAAGGGTTTGCCTTTAGAAAAAGCCTGCGAGGAAGCAAAAAAGTACATTACGGCATTTTTAGGTAGCAATAATAGTTTGTTAGGCTATCATTTATAAAAACACGATAACAATATCATGAAAATATCAAAATTACATTATATCACTCAAGATTTACCTCATATTTCGCATTGGGAACAGGCTCGTTTAGCTTGTGAAGGTGGAGCAGATTGGGTACAATTACGAGTAAAAAATCAGTCGTTCCCCGATTGGAAAGAAACGGCTTTGCGTACCCAAGAAGTTTGTAAAAGCTTTGGCTCGACTTTAATTATCAACGACAATGCTCAAATAGCTTTTGAAATTGAAGCTGATGGCGTGCATTTGGGTAAAACTGATGGCTCACCGATTGAAGCAAGAGCAATGTTAGGCGAAAAATTTATCATTGGAGGTACTGCAAACACCTTTGAGGACATTCAGTTTTTGCATGAAGCAAAGGTGAATTATATCGGTTTAGGACCTTTTCGTTTTACAAAAACTAAGAAAAATTTGAGTCCAATTTTAGGTTTAGAAGGCTATCAATCTATTTTAGAACAGTGTGAAATAGCAAATTTATCATTGCCAATTATTGGTATTGGAGGCATAATTTTAGACGATGTCGCAACGCTAAAAGCCACTAATTTGCACGGAATCGCCATTTCTTCTTTAATCAATTTAGCAGAAAATCCTGTCTCTGTTACGCAAGATTTGATAGGTGCTTTAAAGTAGGACTGGTTTTCAACCTGTCAGCCAACAAATTAAAAACAGGTAGAAAACCTGTTGTACTCAAAAAGACTTTTGACAGGTAGGAAACCTGTTGTACTGAAAATGAAAATAGCCAACAAAGAATTTACATCCCGACTTTTTACAGGCACGGGGAAATTCAGTTCCAATGCGTTAATGGAAGAAAGTCTGTTAGCTTCTGGTTCGGAATTAGTAACAATTGCCTTGAAAAGGGTAGATTTACAAAATCCTGCTGATGATATTTTAGCTCATTTAAACCATTCACATATCAATTGGTTGCCTAATACTTCGGGTGTGAGAAATGCCAAAGAGGCAGTTTTTGCGGCACAATTGGCTCGTGAAGCGATGCAAACTAATTGGGTAAAATTAGAAATTCACCCCGACCCAAAATATCTTTTACCTGACCCCATCGAAACACTAAAAGCTGCCGAAGAATTGGCAAAATTGGGCTTTGTTGTCTTGCCTTATATTCATGCTGACCCTGTTTTGTGTAAACGTTTAGAGGAAGTTGGTGTTGCGGCGGTAATGCCTTTGGGTTCGCCAATTGGGAGTAATAAAGGCTTAAAAACGATAGATTTTTTAGAGATAATCATTGAGCAAAGTAACATTCCTGTGATTGTAGATGCGGGAATTGGCTCGCCTTCTGATGCTGCAAAAGCCATGGAAATTGGGGCAGATGCCGTGTTGGTAAATACTGCAATTGCTGTATCTCAAAATCCCGTAGCGATGGCAAAAGCCTTCAAAATGGCAGTTGAAGCGGGTAGAATGGCTTTTGAAGCCAAATTAGCACCTCTAAATAATCACGCTGTGGCGAGTAGTCCGTTGACGGCATTTTTAAATTTATAAGAATGAATTCTTTCCAAACGTTATTTCAGCAACATTCTTGGGACAGTGTCAAACAGAGTATTTTAGCAAAAACCGTTCAAGATGTTCAACACGCTTTGCAAACCTCCAAACCTACTTTAGAAGATTTCAAAGCCTTGATTTCTCCTGCTGCTATGCCTTTTTTGGAATTATTGGCACAAAAAAGCCAACAGATTACCCAAAAACGTTTTGGCAAAACGATTCAAATGTATGTGCCTTTGTATTTGTCTAATGAATGCCAAAATATTTGTACCTATTGTGGTTTTAGCTTCGACAATAAAATCAAGCGAAAAACGCTCAATGACCAAGAAATTATTGCTGAGGTAGAAGTTTTAAAATCAATGGGTTACGACCATGTTTTGCTGGTAACAGGTGAAGCAAATCAGACCGTTGGCGTGCCATATTTGAAGCGAGTTATTCAATTAATTCGTCCTTATTTCTCGCATATTTCAATGGAAGTTCAGCCTTTGGACGAAACGGATTATACCGAATTGATTGCCGAAGGTTTAAATACCGTGTTGGTTTATCAAGAAACGTATCACGAAGAAGATTATAAATTGCATCATCCGAAGGGGAAAAAATCTAATTTTCAATATCGTTTAGAAACGCCTGAACGTTTGGGAAAAGCGGAAATTCATAAAATGGGTTTAGGTGTTTTGATTGGTTTGGAGGATTGGCGAACCGACTGTTTTTTTACCGCTTTGCATCTCGATTATCTGGAAAAAAATTTTTGGAAAACAAAATATTCCATTTCGTTTCCTCGCCTGCGTCCGTTTTCGGGCGGACTCGAACCCAAAGTTGTGATGTCAGATGCTGAATTGGTACAATTAATTTGTGCTTATCGAATTTTTAATGAAGAAGTTGAGTTATCTATTTCAACGAGAGAGAACGAAGTTTTTAGAGATAACATCATAAAATTAGGAATTACATCGATGAGTGCAGGCTCGAAAACGAATCCAGGAGGCTATAAAGTTGAGCCACAATCGTTAGAACAATTTGAAATTAGTGACGAAAGAAGTCCGAATGAAATTGCCCAAATGATTCAAAATCAAGGATATGAAGTTGTTTGGAAAGATTGGGATATGGCTTTTTAATAGTAACACAGGTTTTAACCTGTTTGTAACGTGGTATCAGTTTCTCAAAACTGACACCAGAGCATAATAATTGACAGGTTGGAAACCTGTCCTACTTGGAATGAACACAAACCGTTATAATCGACAAATTATCTTACCCGAAATTGGCGTTGAAGGTCAGCAAAAACTATTAAATGCTCATGTTTTAGTGATTGGGGCAGGCGGTTTGGGTTGTCCTATTTTACAATATTTAGTAGCTGCGGGCGTAGGAAATATTGGCATTGTCGATGCCGATGTGGTATCAATTTCAAATTTGCAACGCCAAATTTTATACACGGTTTCTGATGTTGGCAAGCAAAAAGTAGTCGTGGCAAAAGCTCATCTTTTAGCACAAAATCCAGAGGCAAACATTGATATTTATCCTGTAATGTTACATTCTTCAAACGTACTGGATATATTCCAAAACTATGATTTTGTGATTGATGGCTCTGATAATTTTGCCACTCGTTATTTGGTAAATGATGCTTGTGTAATCTTGAAAAAAGCCTTTGTTTCGGGTTCTATTTTCAAATTTGAAGGACAAATTTCTGTTTTTAATTACCAAAATGGACCAACTTACCGCTGTCTTTATCCCGAACCACCCACCGTAGGAAGTGTACCTAATTGTTCAGAAATTGGCGTAATTGGTACATTAGCAGGGATTATTGGCACGATGCAAGCCGCAGAAGCCATTAAAATTATTACAGATGCTGGCGAAGTTTTGAGTGGTAAATTATTATTGTTTGATATGCTCACGATGCGTTCTCAAATTATTAAATTCAAAGCCATTGAAAGTAATAAAGAAATCGAAGAATTAATTGATTATCAAGAGTTTTGTGGTGATTTTCCTGTTGAAACAATACAGAATATTGACTCAGAAACGCTACAAATGTGGATAAATGAGCAACGAGATTTTCAATTGATTGATGTTAGAAACCCTCATGAATTTGAGCGAGATAATATTGGGGGTGAAAACATTCCTTTAGATGATTTATTAGAAAATATCGCTCAATTAGATTTACAAAAACTGATTATTTTTTGTTGCCAGACAGGATTACGAAGTGCAAAAGCTCTTGAATTATTAGCAAAAAATGATATTAAAGGACATTTTTATCATTTAGCAGGAGGAATCGTTTTTTAATGTACTCTCTTCTATTCTACTCAAAATTCTTCATTTTACAATATTCCATGCAACTATATATGCCTTTATGGTTGTCTAAACCCATTATTGAAACTCCTTTTTAAGAAGTATTTTATTGATTAAGCAATACACAAAATCATTACTGTGTATTTTAAAGAATAAATAGAACTCTCTGCTTTGTAACACAAAAACGAATATAGAGATTGTTTCATTCGTTTTTGTGCTTGACTTCATAAGCCTTATTGTGTATTTGATATTTCATTTTTCTTAATTGAAAATACAGGAGGAGATTTCTCAACCTTATGCTACAATTAGTGTTTCTCTAAAAACTAAGATGATGATTAAAAAAAGTTTAGTGGTAGTTAGCTTTGTGCTGACTTTTATTTTGAGTTTTCAGTCGTGTAAAACGGATGAAATAACGGCAGTTAAAACCGCAAGCATAACTGGGCTTACTTGTGGGAGCGTAACGTTTTCGGCTACTGCTACCAGCGGAGCTTCATATACCGGCACGGCAACAGTGCCTTATACAGGTGGCAATGGAGTTGCTTATACAGCGGGAGCTCCAGTGGCATCATCGGGAGTAACAGGACTTACCGCAACTTTATCAGCAGGAACTTTAGCGACAGGTAGCGGAACTGCCAGTTTTGTCATTACAGGCACACCGTCTGCGGCTGGAACTGCCAGTTTTCCAATTGATTTAGGCGGACAAAGTTGTACCTTATCCTTGCCAGTTGTTGCTTCAAAAGCTAATATTTCTACTTTAGTATGTACTGTTGCTCCTGCCGTTGGTACTAATGGAACGGCTTATACAGGTACAGTAACAATGGCTTATACAGGCGGAAATGGCGGAACTTATGATGTTTCGGTAGCTTCGTCAACAGGCGTTGAAGGGCTTACCGCAACTTTAGCGGCAGGAACATTAGCAAACGGAGCGGGAAGTTTGATTTATACTATTGCAGGTACGCCAACTTCATCAGGAACAGCTACTTTTAATTTGAGTTTGGGCGGACAAAGTTGTACTGTTACACTTGCCATTTCAGCAGGTTCTACGGGTACAGCAACTGCGGCTAAAGATACTGTTGTAATTGCCTATTCTGGGACAAGTGCAACGATTAACAATCCTTATCAATCGTCTGGTGTCAGTGTTGCGGTAAGTGGTGCAGATGTTACAGTAACTTCTACCAATACCACCAAAGAAATCGTATATCTATTATCGGGAACAGCGTCCAAAGGAAGTTTCAAGATTTATAGTGAATATAAATACAACATTACTTTAAAAGGCGTGAGTTTGACGAATAGCACTGGACCAGCCATTAACAGTCAGTCGAAAAAGAAGGGTACAATAAACGTAGTTACAGGAACAACCAACACCTTGATTGACGGTGCAACGTATGCTACCAGTAGTGAAGACCAAAAAGGTACAGTTTTCAGTGAAGGTCAATTGAGTTTTATGGGAACAGGTACTTTAAATGTGACTGGAAACAACAAACATGGAGTCGTTTCAGATGATTATATCGAAATAAATGATGTGAATATCGTTGTGAAGTCAGCAGTTAAAGATGGTATTCATGCCAATAATTACTTTTTGATGAATACAGGAACTTTAGCCGTTACGTCTTCTAATGATGGTATCGTTGCTGAAGAGGGTTACGTTGCTATCAATGGCGGAACTATCACTGTAAATAGTGTTGATGATGGCATTACTGCCCCTTATGAAGGCACAAGCACCACAATAACCCCTTATGTTTTGATAAAAGGTGGAAAAATAACCGTTACAACTACTGGAGACAAAGCAAATGCTATCAAAAGTGAGAGTTATACAACAATTGGAACAAGTGATGTTATTACGTTAACTGTTTCTGGAAAAGGTTCAAAAGGAATAAAAACAGGGGGAGATTTTACCCTAACTTCTGGAACAGTAAAAATCACAACCACAGGAGCTGCCTATTATGATACTGCTGATTTAGATATTGCTGCTCCAGCGGGAATCAATTGTGATAAAAATTTAGCCCTAAAAGGAGGAACTTTAACCATCAGTAGTACAGGTATTGGTGGAAAAGGCATTACCGTAGATGGCACGGCAACCGTTAGTGGTGGCACGACTAACATTACTGCATCAGGAAGTACATATACCTATAATTCTGCCAATACAAGTGAAGCAAAAGGGTTTAAAAGTGATGGAGCATTTGTGATGAATAATGGCGAATTAAATATTTCTGCTACGGATGATGGATTAAAATCTGGAACGTCAATTACCGTTAATGATGGCACTATCAATGTGACCAAATCTTATGAAGGAATGGAGTCTATCCTCATTACCATTGCAGGTGGTGTATGTAATTTGACGGCTTCTAATGATGGTATAAACACATCTTATGGAACGGTTTCGGGTGGAACAGAATCAAATGATAATAGTCAACTGACGGTTAGTGGTGGGGTTTTGATTGTAACAGGTTCTGATGCAATCGACAGTAACGGAAACTTCACTATCAAAGGTGGTACGGTGATAACTTATGGTAATGAAGATATAGATGTAAATGGAAATTTCTTGGTTAATGGCGGAACATTAATTGGGGCTGAACCCAATAATAACATGACCAAAGCGATGGGAACGGCTTCTACGCAGGTCGGAATGTTTATTAAATCAAGTGCTTCACTTGCTACTACTTCGATTTTACATATAGAAGATGCCAACGGAAAGGATTTAGTGACATTTAAACCCAAAAGTGCTTCTGCTATTTTCCACTTTTCTCATCCAAGTTTAGCTAAAAGTTCTCCTTATAAAATTTATTTTGGTGGAAGTTATACAGGAGGAAGTTTTGTAGGAGGTTCAACGGGTTGGGGATTGTACACAGGTGGTACCTATTCGAATACTGGAGCAACTCTAAAATCTTCTCCAACGACTTCTGGAACATCTACTGTAAATGCTATTTCTTTCTAATTTTTAACAGAAATTGACTATAAATCGATAGATAAAATTGTAAAACAAAAAGCGAAGGATGATTTTTCACCCTTCGCTTTTTGTTTTACTCAACTTACATAAAATCCTTATTTAAGAATAGTAATTTTTACATCACTCATTAAACCAGAAGGTAATAAAGGCTCTTGACCTCTATAAAATGGCATTGTGGTAAAAGTTGTTTTGGTTGTTACGTTTGGTTGTGCATCGCCAATTAAGCGGTTTACCCAAAGGTTAGTTACTTTCACTTGAATTGTATTTTCGCCCGCTTTTACAGCTTCCGAAATATCCAATTTGAAAGGTTTTTTCCAAGCCGTACCAACGTTTTTACCGTTTACGATTACTTCTGCAATATTTTTAACTTCGCCTAAATCAATGACATATTTTGCTGATTTATCAAGGGAAGCTACTTTAAATGTATTGTCGTAAGTAGCTGTTCCTGAGAAATATTTGATGTCATTGTCTGAACTTTCTGACCATGAAGAAAGTTTGTCAAACGTTACATTTTTATCATTGAAACCAACTTTCCAAGGCGTTGCAATTTGTGCCAAAGTCTTTTCTGTTTTTGTTGGATTTGTGAATGATGCCGCAACGTTTCCTGCATTGGCAAAAACAATAAAGTAAGCTTCCCAAGATTCAAATTTTAGAGGAACGATTGTTCTGCCATTTTTTACTTGATACGAAACGGCTTCTGTTTTTCCTGTTTCAGGATTCCACAATTGCGGAATTTTGCCTGATACTCTGAAACTTACCTCAGCATTTGTTGTATTTTCGCTACGATTGTCTAACCAATAAATTTCTTGATTGGCAGTTTGACGGTGACGGAAAAGAATTTTATTTTTTGCATTTGAAATAATCACGTCTGGCTGTAGAGACGTTGCCTGCAACGTCTGTAAGCTTGTAACGTTTGATTTTGCCCAAATTTCATTGGCAAGTTTCTGAAATTCAGCATCATTATCAGATAAGCTTGGCGATTTTTCTGGTTTTGCACCAACTACTTTTATGCCTGCATCTACCAAAGATTTGATTTTTTTCAGAACAGGTAAAGTCATCAATTTTGCCGATTCGTCAAGCATTAATACTTGGTAAGTGTTTCCACTTTTGGCAACTAACTTCCCATCTTTTGCTTGAATTACATCTAAAAGAGCCGAAGAATTGACAAAATCAAATTCTGAACCTGCTGGAATATTTGGCAATTTGTTTTGACAAATTAAAGTAACGTTCGAGTTTTCTCCGTAATAATAAAGAACATCAGCTACGTTTTTACCTTGTTGAAGCATATAACTGCTACGTCCTAAATAACCCATCCAAGCCTTTCCGCCTGCTTCTGCCCAAGTTTCCAGACGAGTAAAATATTGCCCAAAAGGTCCAAGTGAGAATCCCGGTCCTTTATCCAAAGGTTGATGTACTGAAGTATGAATCACAAAACGATTTAAGCCAGAAGCCATTTCCATATCGGCAGTGCGTTTCAACTTTTCTGGATTCCATGAAAAAGCATTTTGAATAGAAGTCATCGATTCTGCCGCCACAATGTTTTGTCCATAAATATTGGCTACCGAAGCCGCTTCTCTAATATCGCCTTCGCTACGCACTTCTTCTTCATTACCACCTGCTAAACTTCCCGGAGTCCACATGGCAGACATTGGAATATCTGCATTGCGTTTTACGTCCATACCGTCAGCCAAATAAATACGTCCATTTTCATGAGATTCTGTATAGCGTTTCATGCCACGTTTGTGTAATTCTTCACCAATGACATCGTAATGATTTTCTGCAATCATTTCACCGATAGTTTTTCTAAAATCCCACAAAAACTTCTCGGTTGCTTCAAGATTATTAACCACTCTGCCCGTCAATGCAGGAATCCATGAAATAATATCATAACCACGTCTTTTCTTAAATTCTTGCGGAAAACCTTTTGTCCAGTTCATGTGTCCAGCTTCGTAGCTATCCAAAACCATGTATTGCAAACCTTTTTCGCCCATCAAGCCACCCGTTGCATCTTTGTACATATCCAAATAAGTGTTGATATATCTTCTAACGGCTTCTTTGTCTAATTTATCAACTTCCAAACCCGTAGCTTCTGGCGATGCAGGGTGATTTTGGCGACCAGTCAACGAATATCCAAAACGAACAACCATCCAATTGCCTTCGGGAACATCCCATTCAAGGCTTCCGTCTGCATTCATTTTACCTGTTAAATTCACAATATCCGCCGTTGGAATTGCTTCTACATCTTTTGCACCTGCCAATTTCCCATCTTCTTTCCAAGCCGAGAAACCTGCTTTATCTTCAGCTTGGTCAATGCGAGAAGTATTAAATAAAACAAATTCCGAAATATTTGTTCCCGCAGGTTTAGGTGCATCTGTCATGCCCATCATTGCCATGATTGGGTTTAATTCTCCCTTGAGCGTTTCAAAGCAAATTCTCCAATATTTAGCCGTGGTAGTCGGGATTTGTGTTGTAATAAACGGCAAGGTCGTATTAGAAACTTTGGCAACTGTTCTAAAATTCACGCCATCATCACTAACTTTTAAGCTACGATTAGTTGGACCTCCATTAAATTCTGCTAATTCGCCTGCTTCTCCCATTCCTAAGCCAAAAGCTTTGAAAGTTTGAGGAGCATCAAATTCATATTGTATCCACATATCCTGTCCAACTTCCATTGGAGGCAAAAGATAGGTTTTGTTAGCATCGTGGTCGAGCATCGTTTTGGTGTCAAAATCACCGCCACTTTTAGTCATTTTAGGCTGTAAATCCATGATATGCTTTTCATTGCTTGGCAATTTGTAAGCAATCACCAGAGCATCGGCTGAAAAATGTGGTTTTTCGCCCACGAAACCACCCATAACCCCACCTGCATGAGTTTCAATTGCCCCATATTTCCCGATAACATCAGGCAATTTTGGTAATTGAATCGTTTGTTTTTTACCACCTTCAACCAATGCTTCCGTAAAAACATATTTTTTCATGCCATCTTCTGGTTTTACCCAAGGTCCACCCGTTACACTCCAACCCGGTGAGCCAGCAATTGCCATTTCAAGCCCTTTTTTATCGGCTAATTCCGTCGTGAATTTGAAGGCATCTTTCCAATCGGGTTGCATAAAAACCAATTTTTTAGGCACAACCACAGGCGTAAATAAGTTTGCATCAAAATTTTGGAAACCGCCAATGCCCACTCTTTGCATCCAATCCAAATCTTTTTGGATACCATCTTTGGAGATATTTCCGTTCATCCAATGCCACCAAACACGTGGTTTTGCCGAATTTGGCGGTGTTAGAAACTGATTTTTATCTTGTGCATAGCCACTCAAACTTGAGAGTACGCACAAGGCTAAAATTGATTTTTTAGTTTTTTTCATGTTTTTTATTTTAGATTTTTTATCCATTTAATACAGTTCCCTATCCAATCTATATCACTTGTTGGGTTATCCATTCCGTAGCCGTGTCCGCCTTTTGCATAAAAAAATGACTCGACAGGCACTTTGTTTTGTTGTAGTGCAGCGATAAATAAAATTGAGTTTTGAACAGGAACAACATCATCATCATTGGCATGAGTAATGAAGGTCGGAGGCGTATTTGAAGTTACTTGTAATTCGTTTGAGTATTCTTTTACTTTTTCTGCCGAAACAGGCAACGCTTTGAGTAGTTTTTCAGAATTTTGCCAGTCGCTCATGATTTTATTCAATTCTTCCGAAGGCATTTCTCCAATTAAATTAAAACGTGAACCGTAATGCGTTAGGTTATCTGCAAAACTGATTACGGGGTAATTAAGAACCATAAAATCAGGACGAAGACTCGTTTTTTTAGGATTGCTGATTTGCTCTTTCATAAAATGAGTTCCCGCCGTAGAAGCTAAATGTCCACCCGCTGAATTGCCTTGAATCCCGATTTTATGAGGATTTATGCCCCATTTCTGTGCATTTTCTCTCACGATTTGAATGGCTCTTTGAGCATCTTGCAAAGGCACAAATTCTTTATTATTGACCAAATCGGTATTGGGCAAACGATATTTCAATACAAATCCTGCGATGCCGTTTGCTTGTAATTTTTTAGCAATGGCGTGTCCTTCGTGTTCAGCCGCTAAACCCGAATACCCACCACCCGGACAAACAACTACGGCAATACCTGTTGCTTTGCTTTTTTCGGGTAAATACATGGTCAATTCGGGTGTAATTACTCTAACCACAAAAGGGGTATCGCCATATTTTACCGTTGAATCTTTAAGGTTCGATGGTTTTGAATTTGGAGCAAGTTGGTCGTAAAGAGAAATGGTTTTTTGAGCAGATAATGATAAACACAGGCTCAGACAAAAAAGAATTAGAGGCACTATTTTTTTCATGGTAAATGGGGCTTATTGTTATGACTTTATTTAATTTCCATTCCTAAGTTCCTGTTTTAAGAAATGAATCACTTTGTTTCTAATTTCCTCTACATCGTACATCGTTCCAAAATGTGGAGCATCTTTCACGATGGTTAATTCATTTTTCACTTTGTGATATTTTAGCCAAGCACTAAATAACTTCGATTGTTTATTGGATACAATTTCGTCTTTTTCACCATGAAATATCAAAAAAGGAGGGTCGTTTTTATCTATGTAGGTAATTGGGCTTGCTGCTTTTGCTAAATCGGGGCGTTCTAATGGAGCGGCTCCAATTAAAAGACCTTCTGGCGATTTAGCATTTTCATTTCCCGGTAATAAAACCAAATCTGTTGGCCCATAAAAATCTACGACTGCCTTGTAGTTGAATGCACGATACGAAGTAGGAAAATATAAATCATCTACTTTATTATTTTGGGAAGTCCCCATTAATGAAGCCAAGTGTCCGCCTGCCGAAAAGCCCATTAAGGCAATTCTGTTTTTGTCTAAATTATATTTTTCAGCATTGTCATAAAGGAAAGAAACCGCTTTGTTACAATCTTGTAAAATAGCAGGAAAAACCGCCTGAGTTGCAAACCGATAATCAATTGAGGCTACTGCCATACCATTTTCCAACATTGCCGCTACGGTATTTGGCATATAACCCATATCTGCATATTTGTCGTTGCCAATCCAACCACCACCATGAATAAAAACAACAAGCGGTAATTTCCCTTTTGTTTCAGCGGGCAAATATATGTCTAATAAATGCTTTTTGAGTGTGTCATTATTGTAGGCAACATTCCCATGAATAATGGTTGCTTTGGGTAAGCGAGCATGGATTTGACTTGCCGTTGGTAATTGAGCAAAACTCTTCGCTGAAATGATAAAAAGGACAAAACACAATGACAGTTTTTTAAACATGATAATGAGAAAATAAATGTGTGGTGATAAATTATTAAATATGTAATGTGTTTGTTTTCAATTGATTAGTCCTCATGCCCCCCCCGATTAGTCTGTAAAAATATAGGAATAATGTACTTAATATCACAAAACCTCACCCCCAGCCCCTCTCCGATGGAGAGGGGAGAAAATGGAGCCGAATGCTCCCCTCTCCATCGGAGAGGGGCTGGGGGTGAGGTTTTGCTACATTAAGTATATACTTCCGAAATATTTTCCCTACAAAAGGACAGATTTTCTGTCCTTTTGTAGGGAATGGTAAAAATTAAAACTTGTAAGTAAAAGTCAAGAAATATGCTCTTGGAGGAATACTTACCGTTGAATACACCGCATTTGGATTTGCCTCAAGCATTGCTTTGGTAAAACCATCTCTATTGAGAGCAGCAGGGAAACCACCCGGTGCCGACCAACCCATTACACCATTTTGATTAAATACATTATTTACGTTGGCTTGTAACGAAATTTGATTCGTGAATGTATAACCTAATGTTAAATTGCTTTGTGTGTAGTCTGGAAGTTTAAAGGCATTGGGTACATTGGCTTGTCTTGCTCCCATATATGTCCATTCCAAAGAAGCAAATAATTTATCCGCCGTATAAGTTGGCGATAAACGGAACATGGTTTGAGGTACGTTTCCTGCTTCATTTCCTGAGAAATCCAAGATTTGGTCATCCGCTTTTCCATTGCCATTCAAAATCCAAGAACGGAAATTTACTGCTACCGATTTTTGGAAAGTAGCCACTGCTTTTACAGAAAATTGTTTCGTGAAATTATAATTTCCTTCAAGTTCTAATCCTTTAGTTTCAAATGAGTTATATAAAACTGGGGTTGCATAAGTTGAAGAAAGTTCTGCTGTTTCCTGTCCTGTTTGCTGATTTACCACATTATTTAACAAACTATAAAATGGCGTAACAAAGAAGGTAAGACGGTCTGTTTTTGTTTTGAAACCTAATTCTACCTGTTGAATCTTTTGAGCAATTGGGTCTAAGAATTTCAAACCTGCATCTGTATTCACACTCAAATACATATCCATATCTGGAGCTTTACTACCTTTAGAATAACGTCCATAAACGGCATAATTATCATTGATTTTGTAGTTTAAACCACCTGAAAACGATAAGGTACTCACCGTTTTATCATAGCTATATTTACTCGTGATTTTACCTTCGCTATTGTCATATAAGGTTAATGGATTGCCGTCTGTTCCGCCATTTGTCGTGGCAGAAGTTGTAGCAATTTGGTTTGTTCCTGCCACATTTACCGTTTCATAACGAAGCCCCCAATCTAAATTAAGTTTTTCATTAATTTGCCAATTATGACCCATGAAAAACGCTAAATTTCCTTGTGTGGCATCAATAATGTTGAAAGCTGCACTTTTACCACTTCCTCCTGCTACGCCGTCTGCATTGGTAAATTGGTAAGTTTTGCCATCAAAACCAGCATATGAAATATTAGTAGCCGTTGGGCGAGGGGTAGTTAATTGGCTATACATCACGCCTACGTCTGTACCATTGAGACGGTGCAAACTTGAATTAGCATAGAAACCACCAAATGTCAAGCTCATATCCTTGATTCTTTTGGTAAAAGAAAACTGTTCAATAAACTCTTTCATATTATTATTTTGATAAAAAAGCGGATTGAACAATACCGAATTTGCTTGTACAGTTGCCCCCGGTAATGAACTTTTGTTCACAACGTCATTGAAACCTGCAAAATTACCATTAATGATATTGGGAGCATGGGTAACATTGGCTAATTCAGTACCTGATTTTAAATCTTTGAACGAATAATTACCAAAGTTGAACAAATTGCCCGAAACTGCATACCAAAGGAAATTATCAACGGCAAAAGGATATGCTACGGCTGTGGTATTCCAAATCGATGTTTTGTCAGAATAACGCATTTTGTTATCGAAAGTCCAGCCATTACCAAAGGTTTTGTCAAAGTTAAAACCAAGTGATAAGTCTTTTGAATGGATTTTATCACGAGAATCGTAATGAATGGTTTCATTGGTTTGGTTGATTTTTACATCTGCCGTCACCGCTGGAATTAACACCGAATTTGTTTGACTAACACCTGCGGGTAAATGTGGGTCTGTAAAACCAATGGTTGGCAAAAACTCAAACCAAGCATTATGGTCGTTCAAGTATTTGGCATAAAATTTCAATGAACCGCCTTTCAATTGTTTTACGATATTAGCTTTAATTTGTCCACCATTATTCATTGGATAACCTGGGTATCTTGCACCGTCAGCTTGTCTGAAAAACCCTCCAACATTATAAGTTAAAGACTTATCTTTATTGAGTGGCCCTCCGAAGTTTCCGTCAATTCTGTAAAATGGATTGATGCCGTCTCCTTCTAAACCGTATTTGGCACGAGCTTCCCCAGAAAACACTTTTCCACCCGTTTTTGACACATAATTAAAAATTCCCCCAGGTGCATTATTGCCTAAAATAGAGGCAGTTCCACCACGAACCGCTTCCAATCTACCCATTGTAGCATCTGAACGCAAGTAATAATCAGGGCCATAATTACCAAAAGTGGCATTGGTAACAGGCAAACCGTCTTCTTGCATTGAGATATAATAATAACCAGAAGCTCCATCGTTTGAACCCACAGAAACCCCACGAGAATAAACGGTATTACGAATTTCTCCCAATGAAGAATTGACATAAACTCCCGGAATATTTTTCAATAAATCAGCCGCACTTAATGGAGCAACTCTGTCTAATTGCTTTGAACTAAGTACCGAAATCGCTACTGAAGACTCCATTCGGCTACGTTTGTCGAAAACGCCTGTTACCACTACTTCGTCTAAAGAAGCTACATCTTCAATTAAAGTAAGTCTAATATTGGTTTGATTTCCTGCTTTTATTTCTTGTGAAACATAACCGATAAATGAAAAAACTAAGGTTGCGTTTTCACTCGGAACATCAATTGAAAATTGACCATTACCGTCTGTTCTTGTACCTTGTTGTGTTCCTTTTATTTGAATACTTACTCCCGGTAAAGTCTCCCCTTTTTCGTTCAAAACCAAGCCTGTAATATTCTGTTTTACGGAAAGCTTTGAGTTTAAACCCATGTCGCTCATTTTCCAGATTTCGATGGGCTTTACAATTTGTTCTTTTTGCTTTAAAATAATCTGATTTCCACTTAATTGAAAATCTATATTGAGCGGAACAAACAGTTTATTAAGGGTATTTGAAATACTTTCGTTTAAACTTCTTACAGAAACTTTTTGGTTAGATTTAATAGCTTGTGGGCTATAAAAAAATTTTACATTAGCGTTTTTTTCAATCTGAATGAGTACATTTTTTAATTTTTCGTCATTCGCTTCAATACTAATTTTACGGTTAAGAATCTCTTGAGCTTCGGCAGTTTTTGCGAAGCCAATGGCTACAAAATTGATAGCTAAGAGAAATTGTACCAACGAAATTTTCATACATTGGATGATTAAATCATACTTTTTTTTCATACTTTTGATTGTTTTGTTTGATTTTTGAGAAATTTTGAACACAACAATCCCCTCCAACCATTTTTTGGTTGTTTTGATTTTTGGGGACTTTCTTCGCCAATGGTTCTGGTACAACCATTGGCTTTTTTTCAAAATAGGATTGATTTTTATTTATTTCATACCTCGGAGATTTTAAGGTAATTGATAGGTTTGTTTTAAATTATATTTTTAATTGAAATTTCATTTAATCAATCGTCCGAATTTAAAATTCGTTTTGGACTTTCATAAGCCATTGATAGTTAAGCTGATTGTGATGCTAACATCTAAATCCCAACACCTACTTATTCTCGACAGCCGACTGAGTTTATCAAAATTTTCCCTTCCACTACTTCATAAGACCCTCCAATAATTTTTGTAATAATGTCGAGTTTCTGGAAAAGGCTTTCATTATCAAATGTTCCCGTAACTTGGCACCCATGTAGCAAACTTTCATCAAATTCTATGTCTATTCCATAGGCAATTTCTATTCTTTTAAAGACCTCTTGAATGGGTGTTTCATTAAAAGAAAAACTCATTGGATTGGCATTGATAATGGTCGGTTTTTGAATGAGTTTTTTATTATATTGGTCAGACGAACGGTCGAAAATGGCTTGCTGATTTGGCAATAAAATTACGCCTGTTAGTTCGTTTTCATGGCTTGCTTTTTTCTTGTTTTTATAGACGCTCACTTTCCCTTCTTCCACCGAAACCACAATGTCTTTCATGCTTTCATAGGCTTTCACGTTAAAGCGTGTTCCTAAAACTTTGGTGGTTACTTCATTAGCATACACTAAAAATGGTCGAGATGCGTCTTTGGCAATGTCAAAAGTGGCTTCTCCTAATAAAATGACTACTCTTTTGTTTTTTTCAAAATTGGCAGGATACGAAATTTTACTTTTTGAAGCTAATTTAACCGCTGAACCATCTGGTAAATGTATCAATATGGCTTCTTTATGTTGATTTTCCTTTTCAATAAATTTCTGATTAAGTTCAGCTAAATTTGAGTTGTACGACGATGTTTTATGGGTGAAAAAAACGGCTAAACAAACTAAAACTACCGATGCCGCTACTCCTAACCATTGTTTAGGATATTTGGCAAATTGAAATATGCTTTTCTTTCTATTGGTTTCTTTTATTTTATTGAAAATGAAAGACTTAGTGTCTTCTGTGATTTCATTATTTTCATAACTGTTTAGTCCCAAACAGATTGATTTAAGAATACTCACTGCCTCTGAGTATTCGGTATCAGCGTGATACGACTGCCAGTTTTGCCAAAAACTTTCTGATTCATTGGTAGGGTTTAAATGTTGCCCCACAAATTCATCATCAGTTAGAAAGTCGGATACTTTATATTTTGTATAGTCTTTTTCCATTCCGAAAAATTATTCTTTGATGTTAAGACACGCAGTATAAAGATATATACTCACTAAAATTTTAAAAAATGTTGAAATAGTTATAAATGAGTATTGGGGCTTAGGATTTAGGTGTTGGGTTCTCAATTAATCAAGTATAACCTGATTTTGCATCATTAGTAAGTAAAAGAAAAAGCGAGCTTATAAATTAAGCGAAGGGAAAGTTTTACGAAGTTTTTCGACAGCTCTAACCACCAAATTTTGAGCAGACTGACGATTGATACTCATGACATTGGCAACTTCACTGTATTCCAATTCTTCTACAAAACGAAGGCGAAGGGCTTCTTGCTGACGTGGGGGTAATTGTGCAATAAGTTTATTGACTAATTCTTCTTTTGAAAAACCATAATTATTGAAAAACGCCATTTCATCTGAAACAGAATCTTCCCATAATTCATCAAATTCACCATCTTTAATAGGCAAAAACTTACTTTCTCGACGCAAAATTTGATTTTGCATTCTGTTTTTTAATGCTTTCAGTAAGTACGACCGAATATTTGTTGGCGTGGTAATGGTGGCTCTTTTTGCCCAAATTTCAGTAAAAACATCATGGATACAATCAAAAACAAAATACTCTGAAAGCGACGAAAGACTCATGCCGTATCGGTACATTGCTCCAACGTGTTCACGATAAAGTATAGAATAGGCATCTTCGTCACCATTTCTGAAGGATTCCCAAATTTCTATATCTTTAATTACCTCAAACATTGTACTCTAAAATGGTTTTTTTATTATTTTACAACAAAAAAATACAATTTCTACTGATTGACACTCATGTACTATCATGGAAAATTAGTAAAAAAGTTGATGACCAAAATCGTTTGCTATTGTTTCATCAGCAGTTTTTATCTTATTAGTAAATAAAAAAAGAGCAGATTTTACCTGCTCTCTAAAAGTTTAACGGAACAATAAAGGGTTTGTCGCCAGACAAACGATAGACCAGAGATAACACGGATAAAACAGATTTATACTGATTTTTATTTAATTTTTCCGTGTAAATCTGTTAAATCAGTACAATCTGTGGTCTAATTTTATTCTGCGTCAAATTGTAGATAGTTCCGATTCAAATTATTGCATTTGCATTCCTTCCATATTTGAAGAGTTACTGCTTTTCTTGAGTGAACTCATATCCATTTTTCCAAAACGGAACGATAGATTTAAACGAACAATTTGAGGGTTTGAGATTCTATAATATGTTTGTGTAAAGCCCTCTCCTGTTGATACTTGAGTGTTTCCTCTGGTTTTGAAAATATCATTTACAGAAAGCGTAAGTGAGGCTAAATCATTTTTCAAGAACGTCTTTTTAATGGCTAAGTCGAAACCGTAAAAAGGTTTAATATATCCTTGTGATGAACTTTGAGCTTGGTTCATTGGCGGTCCGCCCATTCCTTGATTTTGCGTTATTGGTAAATTGGTTTTACCTTGATAGTCGCCAGAAACTTGGATTACCCATTTTTTAGGAAGTGTAATGTTGTTATTCAATTTCCCGAAAACTGTCCAAAGAGCATCCGTTGAAACACCTTTATCGATGTTGTCAATGTTAATTTTTGAATTATAAAAGTTAACATTTGCCGTAATATCCCACCATTTTACGATTTTATTGGTGTAAGTAAATTCAGCACCGTAATTAATACTCGAATTGGCGTTGATATACGTATTGATAAGGTCAAGTTTGCCACTAATTGGATTAACTTCTTGATTCAAATATCTGGTAATCAAATTGTTTGTATGCTTGTAATATACAGACGTTAAAAATGTTGCCGAACCTTTGGTTTTGCTATAAGAGAACTCACTTGAAGTGGTAAATTCTGGTACTAAATCAGCATTTCCACGAGTAATATTTAAGCTATCGCTATAATCAACAAAAGGAATTATTTGAAAGAAATTCGGACGATTTACTCTACGTGTTACGCTCAATTGGATTTGGTCGCTTTGTGTTAAATTTTTGCTCAAAAACACCGAAGGGAACAAACTGATAGGATAACGGTTGCTGAATTTTTCGCCAGTATTCAATAATTTTCCATCATAAGCAGAACTTTCTCCTCTCAAACCAACTTTGTACGAAAACAATTTTTTCACTTTTCCTGCCAGCGAAATATAGGCGGCATACACGTTATTTTTACTTTCATAATTGGTAGATGCCGAAGTAATATTTTTGTAAGTGTCGCTTCCTACGGCTTTCAGGCTATTATCATTGATGTTTGATAATTCGTTTAACTGAAATCTAAGCCCCGTTTCAAGCGTAACTTCATTTTTTAAAGGCTTCACATAATCAGTCTGGAAAGTCATAAATTTATTATCTCCCGAACCGATATTTTTCTGAATTTGTGTTCCCGTAATTTGCGTTCCATTCAGATAATTGGTTGAATACAAACCATCATTTTTGTTTGTGCCTCCAAAATAGGTCAAGTCAACGGTTAGTTCTTCTCCTGCTTTGGCAAATGAATGTTTAAAACCCATTTGTCCACCTCTTGGTTTAAAACTACGTTCTGACGAAGAAATACGGTTGCTATAACTGGTAAAGCC
Organism: Arcicella aurantiaca; assembly: GCF_003148625.1. Taxonomy (GTDB): domain Bacteria; phylum Bacteroidota; class Bacteroidia; order Cytophagales; family Spirosomataceae; genus Arcicella; species Arcicella aurantiaca. The sequence goes on from NZ_QGGO01000016.1 coordinate 45,455, forward strand.
ACTGGTAGTATTTTTAATATCAATGTCTTCAGAAGGTGAAAATTGCCCACTTCCTAAAATTCCCGCAATGGAGAAACTCGTTTTATTCGTCAAATTATAGTCTAAACCCAATCTTGAAAATACCATTGAGCCTTTCGTTTTGCTTTCAATATCTTGGTAAACATTAGAATTAATGCCCCCAATGGTACTTGTTCTTTCGCTGTATCCGTTAGTATTATTTCTCATGTTGAAGTTCATCAACATCAATGAAAGATTTACTTTTTTCTGTTGAAGATTAAAGCTTCCCATTAAATTTGAACCACCGAAACGGTCAGCTCCTGCATTGACAAATCCGTTATAACCATTGCGTTTATTTTTCTTCAAAACCACGTTGATAATGCCCGCCATACTGCCAGAAGCGTCATATTTGGCTGAAGGATTGGTAATTACTTCCACTTTTTCAATCACATCCGCAGGAATTTGGTCTAACGAAAGCGTGGTTGGTCTGCCATCAATAAAAAGTGTTGGAGCGGCATTTCTAACTTTCACATTTCCATCAATATCCACTTGTACCGACGGAATATTTCGCATCACATCAACGGCTGTTCCGCCCGCAGTTACAATATTTTTATCAACGTTAAATGTCTTTTTGTCAATATCCATCTCAACCAAAGCTTTAGTTGCCGTAACCACAACGGCATCTAAAACCTTATTATCATTTTCAAGTTTAAGTTTCCCTAAATCTTTCTCGAAACCTGCCATAAATTTGGCAATCATAGCGGGGTCAGGTTGTTGACCGGGTTTAGGTGGAGCAAAACTTCCATCCATTTTAGGAAATTGAAAAGCAATTGGCATTTCAAGTGTTTTATAACCTACCGAGCTAATTTTTAGTTTTAAGCGTCCCATTACAGGCAAATCTTTCATGCTAAATTCGCCATTCATTTCACCTTGTACCGCTTTTACTAAAATATCTTTATTTTGTTTTGTAGCCGTATCTTGAACCGTTTTTAAAAGCACCACAGAGGCAAACTCAACAGGTTTTCCTTGTTCATCAACTATTTTTCCAATAATTTTCCCGAAGTTCATTTCAGGGGCTTTTGCACCTTTTGCAGGTGTTCCAAAAGGCATTTGGGCAACACTCGTGAGTGAAATAAATGCCGCCAATAATGCTGATAATAAGAGTTTCATTTTGTATTAATTTTAATTGAACGAAGTCCATTGATTACCCGAATCAAAAACTTAGGTCAAAGTTGTAACAGAAGATTGACACTATCAACCATTTGTATAGCAATGAATAGCAAGTGTATATCTGTGAGAATTTAGGGAAGGAAATGTGTAGAAATTTAGAAAGAATTACGATTTAAGAATTACGATTGACGATTGTGAGAAATGGGGCTTTTATGATTTTGTCAATTACCAATTCACCAATAATGAATTCTACTTTGGTACTTTCAAACTTACCCTAAAAAGAGCCGTAGGCTCGGGAGATTTTATAGCCCCGAAATTTATTTCGGGGAAAGCTAATTTCCAATAACCAATAACTAATAAACTATTCTGCAAGCGTTTTTATACTGGCTACGTATTTTTTGCCGACGGGTAGCTCGACTGTTGAAAGTGAAACTTTAGATTGGTGAAAACCTGTGATTTTTTGTTTATTGATAATGTATGAGTTGTGGATTCGAGTAAAATATTTTTCGGGCAATTTGGTTTCCATTCCTCTCAAATTGCTACGAGTCATTAAAGGATGAACTCTGTCTGTTAAGTAAATTTTGACATAATCTTTGAGTCCTTCGATGTAAATAATTTCATTGAAAAGCAACTTAACCTTCTGATATTCAACGTTAATTAAAATATAGTTCTCTTCATTTTCTTCGTTCAGTTTTTCTCGAAGCGTAAGTTGGTCTTCTACTTTTTTGAGGGCAGTCGCTAATCTTTCTTTACGAATGGGTTTCATTAAATAATCAACGGCATTTAATTCAAAACCCTCTAAAGCGTATTGATGAAAAGCCGTCGTAAAAATAACCAACGGAGGTTTTTCTAAGTTTTTTATAAACTGAGTACCCAACATTTCGGGCATTTGAATGTCTGAAAATATCAAATCGACCTCATTTTTTTGCAAAAAATCGGGTACATCCAAAGGGCTATTAAATTTTTCAAGAATTTCAACATTGGCAAAGTCCAATAAATCATCTTCCAAAATATTTAAAGCAAAAGGCTCGTCGTCTATTAGAATACACCTAATTTTCATCTAAAATAAGTTTCAGTTTTATCTCAAAAAAATCGTCTATGGTATTGATAATCAGTTCGTGACGATTGGGATACAATAATTCTAATCTTCTCTGAATATTTATCAAGCCAATGCCTTCATTATCAATCATTGTTTTTTTCAAAAGTATCTTATTTTTCGAGCTAAACAAGATTCCTTTGGGTATTTTTCTAAATTCAAAAGTTATGTCAGGAGCATTTTTACTATCAATGCCATATTTAAAGGCGTTTTCAACAAAATGTATAAATAGTAAAGGTTCAATCAAGAAATTTTGGATATTTTCATCTACATTAAAAATTACATTTCCTTCAATTGGTAAACGAAGTGTTTGTAATTCGATGAAATTCTTTAAATGCTCCATTTCTCGGTTGAATTCCACTTTATTTCCTTCTACTTCGTACAAAATATATCGTAGAATTTCAGACAGTTTCATGACCGATTCTTCCGACATTTCCGACTTTTTCCTGATTAGCCATCTGATATTATTGAGGGTATTGAATAAAAAATGAGGGCTAATTTGCAGCTTCAGCATACTTAATTCTGCCGCAGTTTTTTCGAGTTCTATCAGTTTATTTAACTCTTTTTGCTTGGCTTGTTCTTCATAAAGGAATAACATAGTACTTGTTAAAATGCACAATGAAAACATGATTGTTGGTCCAATCACCAAGCGAATGAAAAAGATATTTTGCTCTTCAAATCGTTTAAATTCTTCAAAAGGGCTAAAATGGATTGTCAGATAATTAAAGAAAATATAAATGGCTAAAAGTATAAAAATGAAGATGGTAAATTTTATTCGCCTTTTTTCAAAAAAATACTTTGGAGCGATAAAATTGATATTCAAATAGAAACTTGTGGCGATAAATAGAATATTTAGGAAATGCGTTTTGACGAAGTAAAAGTTGAAATCGCTGATTTTTTTTGGCTCGTATAAATAACCAATAAAAGGCAAAAGAAACAATATCAGCCAAGTAATAAGATGTGACGAATACTGTTTAACAAAGGTCAGCGAGAAGATTGTATTTTGTTTTTGCCCCATCGTACTATTTTTTGAGAATTTATGACAAATGTATCGTTAATTCTTTTATGATACTCAAACAAAAAAACAACCCCACAAAATTTTTCACGAATGAAAAACCTGTGAGGTTGACATAGTTAATTGTTTAGATGGGTTATTTAACGACTTTCATTACGCCATTCATGATGCTCCAATGCCCTGGAAAAGTACATACAAATGGGTAATTTCCTGTTTGTGTTGGAGCGGTAAAGCGTAATCGATATGTTTCATTTGGATTGACCAAAGGTGATGAAAACAACACTTGCGGAATGGCAGGAACGTACCCTTTTTCGGCAGCATCTTTTTGCGTAATCATTTTATTGGCTGCATTCCCGATGATTTCAAGGCTTTTTGGTTTTCCGATAACCAAATTATGTTGCATGGCGTCGGGGTTTTCAAATCTGATTTCTACGTTTTTTCCTGCCGTTACGGTAAATTCTTTTAACGAATATTTCATGGCTTCTGGAATGGTTTTCAGCACAATAACTTGTGCGTTGGCATTGGGTAAATTGCCTTCCCAAGTTTGCACCAAACGAGTTAATCTTGTTTTGCTATCCGCAGAAACTTCTGATGATAATTTTGCGATAAAGGCTTTATTTTCAGTAGTTAAGTTTGCTTTTTTATTCGGATTCCAGCCATCAACTACGCCTTTAATTAAAGCATTTTTACCTAAAATATCCAAAGATTGTGCTTGCTTTAAAATAGCTAAAACAGAGTCGATAGGGGCAGTAGAAGTATAACTGCGAACGGCTTTTTCTAAGGCAAAATTCACCATTGATTTTGGAGCATCGAAAACTAATTGATACTTGAATGAATTATTGGTTTCATTGCTTTCTTTGATGCCGTTGCTTTTATCTACTTCAACCGACAAATTATAAGTACCTGCAATATCTGATAAATATTTCAAGTCGCTTGTCCATGTTCCATTTGAAACTTTAGAAATAGTAACCGTTTCACCTGATTGAATACCGTCTTCGTGAGGTTTACCGACTAAGTTTATTTTGCGATTCATGCCTTCAAGGCGAATATCTAAAGGAATAATCGTTCCTGCGGGAATTGCTTTCCCTTGATTTTTTAGTTCGATATAGATAAAAACATTATCACGAACGGCAGGATTGGCAGGTTCTGTTCTAATATTTGTAATGACTAAATCAGGAAATTGAGCAACAATTAGTTTTTCGGTAGAAGTTTTCGCAGGATGTGTCATAGCATGGTGGTCATGGTTCATCATGGGCGTTTCTTCTGTCGTTTTTGGCAAATTTGAAGCCTTTTTAATCGCATTCTGTAATTGAATTTTCAATAATTTACGGTCGTGACTGGTTAAAGCGATTGAAAATGCTTCGGGTAACCAACGGTCATAAATATCGGTTGAACTTTCTAATTTAGACAAAATTGCCATTTCTGAAGCATTCGTCAAAGGCATTTCAGACAAAGCCAAAATGGTATTTAAAACCACCAAAGGTTCTGAATCATTCAATAAATTATTACTCAATAAAATATCAACAGAAGCCGAATTTCTTGGTAAAACTTGAACGGCATTTTTACGAACGCCCGCACATGGATGTTTCAAACAGGCAGTAATTGCGGATAAATTTCCCTCAATTGCTCCCAATCCTTCCAAAGTTCTAAGTACATGAATTACGGTTGGATTTATGCCTGTTTCGTCCAAAGATTGGTCTTTCAACATTTCAAGCAATTGCGGAACAACGTCTTTATTCCCACGTTCTACCAAAAGTCTTTGGGCGTTCATTCTCCAAAACATATTGGTATTTTTGAGTGCAGACAATAAACCTTCTGGTTGATTTTTATTTAAGCTAATTGTTTGATTATTAGCTGATTGCTTATAGCCAACTCGGTAAATTCTGCCGTGTGTATAATCTCGCAAATCGGTTTCGTAGGCGTTTCCAACACCCATCGTAAAACCCGCAGGTTTTGGGTTATGCTGAATAATATAACTGTACCAATCTGCTATCCAAACGGCACCGTCTGGACCTGTTTGGGCAAAAACTGGAGAAACCCATTCGTCAGCTCCTGCTAATAAATTGAATCCTTCTGAATCTTCGTAATCTGTGCCTTTTTTCACGATTGCATTTTGGTGAACAACGTGACCTGTTGGCTCACAAACGAAGGCAATTTTATTCCAATACTGTTTTGGGAAATTTCTTGCCGTATAAAAATTATGCCCTGCTGCTGCCGTATAGCCACCAAAAACATCTACCTGACGAATGCGTGGCGTAATGGTTTTCATGTCTTTATGCGTATCAATACTGCGACTTCCGTTATCCAAATTGTAAGACGGATTCAAATAATGACGGTTTGGAATTGCCATATACCAACCGTGCGAATTGTTGGCAGTTGAGCCAAAAACGTCGCCAGTTTCGTTGAAAGCCATTCCCCACGTATTATTTGAGGTACTCGTCATCCATTCTAACTGAGAACCGTCTGATTTAAATCTAAAAAATGCTTGTCCAAATTTTAAAGAATCACCATTGGCAACTTTTCCGTTGAAACCTGCATAGCCAACAGAACCCCAAATCCAATTGTCAAATCCATAATGAAGATTTGAAGGGCCAGCGTGCGTGTCGTTGATACCAAAACCTGTAAATAGCGTTCTTTTTTCATCAACTTTATCGTCGCCGTCATTGTCTTTCAAAAAAACCATGTCGGGAGCTTGCGAAACAATTAGCCCGCCATTGGCAAAAACCATTCCCGTCGGAATACTCAAACCTTCTGCAAAACGGGTGAATTTATCGGCTTTTCCGTCTTTATTAGTGTCTTCGCAAAGCAAAATATAGTCGCTACCGCCTGTATTTTTACGTTCGTTGGGATAATCTTTGGTAATCAATACGTACAAACGTCCTTTTTCGTCCCAATCCATTGCAATGGGGTGCATAACGTTTGGTTCAGCGGCAAAAATATCCAAAGTAAAATCAGCAGGAACTTGAATATGTTTCAGCGATTCTTCGGGCGAAAGCGGTAATTGTTGCACTTGAACGCCTGCCCGTTTTTCGTAGTTGGGCAATTTTGCCTCACGATATTCAAATGGCTTGGGATTGAGTGCCGCATGAGCTGCTCTTGCTTCATCGTTTACTGCCCAAATAATTCCATTTTCAAGTAATTTCTGAAAATTATCATCATTCCAAGTTCTTTCATCATGTCCGTATGCGGTATAAAAAACTCGCCCTTTTCCATAAGAACGTGTCCAAGTATAAGGCTCAGTTTTAGCTTCTGGACGGTCTTTGGCTTGGTCTGCCTTAATTTCACGCACCATCAAAACATTATTGTCTGCTTGTAATTGACTGTGCAAATAAGTTTCGTCGTAGGTTTTTATCTTACCCAAACCCTTCATAATGATATGATTAGGTTGAACAATATTCGCTTGGATAGTGTCCATACGATGACGCCAAAATTGTCCGCCGACCATTTTTACATATTCGGGTGAATTTCTAAAACAATATGAAGCACAGTGAATCGGTAAAATTCCTTTTCCTGATGACACATAATCAAGCAATGCTTTTTCGGCATTGGGCGTGATATTATCCCAATTGGCAAAAATCATCAAAGCATCATATTTGGCAAGGTTTTGACTGTTAATATCTTCTAATTTATCGGTGTAGGTAATATTTATGCCCTTGTTGCCCAAGGCTGACATAATTGATGGCACTCGTTCAATGGGTTTATGATGCCCATTATCACCTAAAAAAAGGATTTCTAATCGTCGTTGAGCATAAGTATATTGGACGAAAAGAATCAATATAACTACCAAAAACTTTTTCATGATTTGATGAAATTTTAGGTAACACAGACTTCAGTCTGTCAATGAAAACAAACAAATTGAAGTCTATGGTGGTTTGAAAAATGCAAACTGATTTGAGTATTTACAGACTGAAGTCTGTGTTACTACACGACATTAAAATCTGGCAAATACATAATTTTCCCGCCTTCCATCGCTGATTCATGTGCTAAAATACCCACTGACGTCCAATTGGCAGATTGTACAGCATTCGGGAATGGGTCACGGTCTTCAATCAGAGCCGAAATAAATTCATGTGCCAAATGTGGGTGCGAACCGCCATGTCCGCCACCTTGGGCAAAACTTAAATGCGTATTTTCGTCTGAATCATACACTCCTTTTCCTGTAAAAGATTGAATTTCTTTTGGTAATAAATGAGCGTAATCAGGGGTTTCCACTTTTTCTGGAATTTCGTGTTCTGGTTTTTTAGCGGTATGAATTACGTTAGGTTCGTTTTCAATTAACGCCCATTCAAACGATTTTTTAGAACCATAAACCTCAAAACTTTCACGATATTGACGAGCCACATCAAATAATGAACGATATACGTAAGCACTCAAATCGCTATCTTTAAATTTAATATGGGCAGATTCAACGGCAAAAGGCGAATTATGAATATCGGCTAATTCTTTTCTGATTGTTCCCGAACCAAAACATGAAATATATTCGGCTTCTAATTTCAATAAACCTGCCACAGGCCCAACGCAATGCGTAGCGTAGTGCATCGGTGGAAGTCCAGGCCAATAGTCAGGCCAGCCGTCCATATCTTGTTGGTGAGAGGCTTTTAAAAATTGTACTTTGCCAAGTTCTCCTTTTTCGTAAAGTTCTTTCACGAATAAAAATTCACGAGCATATACAACCGTTTCCATCATCATATATTTTTTGCCCGTTTCTTTGCAAGCCTTCACAATAGCCTTACAATCTTCAACCGAAGTCGCCATTGGAACGGTACACGCTACGTGTTTTCCTGCATAAAGTGCCTTTAAACTCTGTTCAGCGTGATTTGGAATCGGTGAATTAATATGAACAGCATCAATATTTGGGTCTTTCAGCAATTCGTCATAATCAGAATATCGTTTTTCAATGCCAAATGTGTCGCCAATGGCATTCAATTTTTCGACATTACGCTGACAAATAGCGTACATATTTGCTTGTGGATGAAGTTGATAAATAGGAATAAATTCAGCTCCGAATCCCAAGCCTACAATGGCAATGTTGATTTGTTTTGACATGATTTTTATGCGTGATTTTTTAAAAATGCTAAACTTTCTTTCATTAATTGTTCTTCCGAATCGAACATTTTTCGCCAGATATTGGCTACGGCTAATTTTTCAGAAAAGGCTTCAATTGATAACCAACCGTCATAATTGATGTCTTTTAGGGCTTTGAAAACATCGTCCCAATTCACATTTCCTTTGCCAACGGTACTGCGGTCATTTTCAGATACTTGTACGTGAACCAAATGTTTGGCTAATTTTCGGATGGCATCGCCCAAACTTTTTTCTTCGATATTGGCATGAAAAGTATCGAACATAATTTTACAAGCAGGATGATTTACGTCTTCAATCAATTTCAATAATTCATCCGCCGAAGACACCAAATAGCTCTCAAAACGGTTCAAATATTCCAAGCCTAAGGTAATTCCCATGTCATCGGCGTATTGGGATAATTCTCGCAGATTTTCTACTGCCCAATCCCATTCTTGTTGGGTGGCAGGTTTTCCTGTAAAATGACAAAGTGCTGAATGATAAGGGCCTGTGAGTAAATCAGCCCCCAAAATCATGGCACAGTCAACCGCTCTTTTATTGCGTTCGAGCGTAGCTTTTCGCATAGATTCATCTGGACTGATTTGGTTAAAATCTGCTCCGCAAATGGTTACTGCAATGCGTTTCAGACCTAATTCATCTAATTTTTTACGCCAAGCATACCAATTTTCTGGATTTGTATCGAAAATTGGTACTTCAACGCCATCAAATCCCATTGCCTTAATTTGCTCCAAAACGGGAAAAAGGCTTTCATTTATTTCTGTTCCCCACAAAAGCAGGTTCATTCCGTAGGTCATTCTTTCGTATTTGTTAGTCTGAATTATGATGCAATTTTATCCTAAAAAAATCATATAAAATGTGCGTGTTTTTACTACCATTGACTGTATTTTGATAATAATGAATATATTTGTTTGAAAAATGGCAAAAATAGGTATGTTTGAGTTTTTAAATAATGAATGAACACAGAAATCAGATAATATGAAACTGCTCAAAAAGTCGCTTGAAAGTCAGGTATATTCTTTTGCCGTACAAGAATTGCGAGAAACTCACTTTGATTCAAGTTGGCATTTTCATCCTCATTATCAGTTATTTACAGTTTTTGAAGGAGATGGCACTCGTTTTATTGGCGATAATATTCAACATTTTGAAGTCGGTGATACCGTTTTTTTAGGGCCCAATATTCCACATTTATGGCGAAGTGATAAAGCCTATTTTGAGCAAAATTCAAACCTGATGACGCACGGTATTGTGGTTTATTTTACAGAAGATTTCCTTGGAAATCACTTCTTCGATAAATCCGAAATGTTTCGACTTAAACAGTTGTTCCAAAGTAGCCTTCGAGGTTTAGATATTGTTGGCGATATGCGTGAAAAAATCAGAAATGGTTTATTGGCTCTTAATAAATTAGAAGGCTTTGATAGAGTTTTGAAATTACTTCAATTACTGCATGAACTTTCTCAAACCTCTGATTATAAGTATATTTCAAGTATTGGCTATGTAAATAATTACAAAATTTCAGAAACGGAAAGAATGCAAAAAGTACATGATTACGTGATGAAACACTTTAAAGAAGAAGTCCGTTTGAGCGAATTAGCTTCTTTAGTAAGCATGAGTGATGCCGCCTTTTGCAGATATTTCAAGAGCCGAACCAATAAATCTTTCTTCGATTTTATCGCTGAAATTCGCATTGGTCATGCTTGTAAATTGCTACACGAAGGCACGCTCAATGTTACCCAAATTGCGTATGAAAGTGGCTATAATACGATGTCAAATTTTAATCGCCAATTCAAAAATATCGTTGGAAAATCACCTTTAGTTTATCAAAAAGAGTATCATCATAATAAATAATGGATTCATTATTGAATTTCAAATTGATATGTTCCAGATTCTAATTTGTTGATTTTTAGTTGTTTACGATTATTGGAAATATTCTTTTCCTCTACTGAATATTGCTTTTGAATATGCTGATTGGTTTTTACGTTTAATAAAACCGTTGCCGTTGCATTGGCAGGAATTGTGATATTATAGACAATCTTCTCTCCTACCCTTTTCCACGATGAAATAATTTTGCCTTGTGGACTATCATGCGAAGCCTCAAAAGCGTTCAAGTTTTCAACAAAATTTGGGGCTAAAATGGTATTTTTAAAACCCGCCTGTGATTCGTCAGGTTTGATGCCCCCGATGCCTTTGTACAACCAAGCCCCAATTTCTCCAAACATAATATGGTTCATCGAAATGTCACTTTTGGCATCAATTGGCCAGTTTTCAAAAAGTGAAGTTGCTCCGTTGGCAATCCACCAACCCCAAGAAGGAAATGTCTCTTGTGATGCTATTTTATACGCTACATCGGCATAACCATTTTCACTTAAAGCATTTAAAATGGCTTTTGTACCCAATAATCCCACATCCAAATGATTATTGTCGGCTTCTACTCGCTTGGCTAAATTTTCAGCCACTTTTGCTTTTAATTCATCGGGTACTAAACTCCAACAAAGTGGAACGCTCAATTCTGTTTGGAATCCGCTTCCGTAAATGCCTGTTGTTTTGTTCAAGTATTTGTTGTTAAAAGCGGTTTTTATCTTTTCTGCCAAAGCTGTGTATTTTTCAAAATCGGCGGTTTTCCCGAATAATTTTGCCGTTTTTGCCAAAATGGTGACATCTACAAAATAGTAAGCGGAAGATGTTAATTCTACGGGAGATTTTGATTTGACAGGAACCCAATCGCCTAATCCCCAAGTTGTTAATCCATTTGGACTGATAGATTCTATATGATTGACGTAGCGTTTAAGGTTTTCGTAATTGTCCGACAAAATTTTGGTATCGCCATAAAACAAATAGATATTCCAAGGAATAATGGCGATGGTACTTGTCCAATCTGGTCCATTGCCCCATTCATAACCCCAACCGTCGGTAGGAATAATCGAAGGCAAAACGCCATTGGCTTGTTGTTCGTCACGGTGGTCGGCGAGCCATTTTTCGTAAATCGTAATGCCGTCAAAATTGTATAAACCCGTTTCACTGGCGATATGGGCATCACCTGTCCAACCGTTTTTCTCTCTTTGTGGGCAGTCGGTCGGATACCCAAATAAATTAGATAAATAAGAAACATTTGTAGCCGACCAAATTTTATTAATCGTTGAATTTGAGGAGTTTACATTTCCCGCCACAGGTACATCACTGTGCATAAAATAGCCCGAAAGACTTTCTTTTGTCAATTGAATTGGCTGAGAACTTGTTACTTCAACATACTGAAAACCCTTATAATTGAAACGTGGCATAAAGCTTTCTTCCCCTTTTCCCGAAAGTATAATGATGTCCGTTTGGAATGGGTCTTTGTCATCTGTCGGGCGATAATGCACATCAATATTCGATAAATCCGCTCTTCCGTTGGGGTACAATCTTTCAGCGTGTTTTAAGCGTAAAACTGTACCTGCTTTTCCAGAAACGTTAATTTTACTTACGCCCGAAATGTTTCTGCCTAAATCAAAAACAAAAGTGGTGTCATTGATTTTATTCAAACTTTTGCTTGGAATCTCTTCTACATTTCTAATCGGATGTAAAGCTTGAGCCACGATATTGTTGGAAGGTGCGGTTCTGAAAATTACGTCTTTCCAATGTTTGTCATCAAAATTAGCTTTGTTCCAATCGGTTTGTTCTTGTCGTGCATCGTAATGTTCTGCCGTATAAATACTGTTGAAAATAATCGGACTCAAAGCGGTTTTCCAATCTTTTCCTGTGGCAATTATTTCGCTTGTTCCATCGGCATATTTCACCCGAATATCCATGCAAAAAGTGGGACGACCACGCCAAGGAGCTTCATGAAAATACCAAACGGCAGTCGATTGATGATTGTACCAACCATTGCCCAAAAGTACGCCAATGGCATTTTTACCTGTTTGCAATTGCTTCGTCACATCGTGCGTCACATACAAAGTACGTCTATCAAAACGAGTGTACATTGGGTCGAGGCGGTGATTGCTGATTTTTTCACCGTTGATATACAATTCATACAAACCCGCCACGGCAATGTAAGCACGTGCCGAAACGATTTTTTTATTGTTCTGAAAACTCTTTCTAAAATACGGAGCAGGTTTTGTATTTACATCTCTTGAATCACTAATCCAAGCACCTTGCCAATTACTCATATTCATCATTCCCGTCTCAAAAGTGGCTATTTCAGATTCTACAATTTGTCCATCTTTATCCCAAATTTTCACTCGCCAAAAGTATTTAGTAAAAGCCTTTAAAGCCTTTCCTTGATAACTTACTAAGGTTTGAGTCATATTTTTTTGACCAGAATTCCATTCATTCGCTATTCCTTTGCTCAAAGCTGAGGAATCAGTATTTACTAAAACCTGATATGCCTTTTGTTTTGCCCCTTGTCGTGCATCAGCTAACTGCCAAGTAAAGCGTGGCGAATGAGCATCAATTCCCAACGGATTCGTTAAATACTCACTTCTTAAAGCCGTAACTTTATAGGGAGTATTTCCCCAAGATTTTTTGTTTTGGGATAGAGATAATGAAAGAAATAGTAAAGAGATAATGAAAGGTTTGAGATTCATAGTTTGTTTGTCAATTTGTCAAAATTCTGTGTAAGAAAATTACATAGTAAATAATGAAAGACTATTCTCTCTTGTAGGTGATTAAGGTTTGAATCTTGTTTTTATCAAAATAAATTCTTTCTTAAAATTTACTACCAATGAAATTACACTTACAGACGATTGAAAAATATAGGGAATTTTTATAGTGAAGTTCAAACGTATCATTTGCCTTTATATCGAGATGGGTTTGAGATTGGGTGCAAGTCAACTACTGGAATGATTACTTTTCAGAATAATCAAATTATTTCATTTTACTTTTGATAAACTTTACTTATCGGAATTAAATTAGTTCAAAATTTGCTACAACTACGGACATCGACTTTTTATGCTCTGTCTGCGGCTATTTCTTGATTGCAACAAATAATAGATAGTTTTATGTCTCGACATTGATTTATTTCCTTGAAGTGGTCGTGACAAAAAGTTTTATTAGAATCTCAGACGTTTCGTTTGTTGCTTAAATGTATTGGTATTGTATGTAAGTTGTTTATTTTCAGTTGATTATATTTTTAAAGATTACAATAAACTTTTCAACAACTTAATTTGTATTTTTAGAGAAATCGAGCGTTTGACTAACGACGATGTGTAAATGATAATTTATTGACTCTTAAAAGTTGTATTTTAAGAAAAACGAATTTGTATTTACTTTGTGCGACAAATTTACATGCTACTCCCCTATTCAAAATACACTTATTATTTTTTGGCGGACAAACTACTCTTTTTTGAAACCATGTCTAAGCAGGCAAGAATGTAGGCAGTCTTATTTTTGACTTTGGGGTGTAAATTATTTTCAAACTCAATATGAAGGGTTGCAAACTTATTGAGTTTCTCATTGTCGTTTAGAATGATGTTGCGATGGTTTTCTCTGAAATTATATTTGGTCGCTAAAATTTCTTCCAATCTAATATTTACCAATTGTGGATTTATCGTTGTAGCTTCTAAAAACTCCTGTTTCTCAGATTGACTAAGTTCAAAAGCCGTAAAAATGGTAAATTGTAAATGGGTTACATTTCGTTGTTTATTACCACAATTTTCATAGTCAAAATGTATCGGAATCCCATTAATTTGCTTTAGTTCAACCTTTACAGGTTCAAGAACACGCTTCTTAAAGTCATTCAAATTATTGTATTTGTCTTTATCTACTTGTAGTAGCTTCCTAAGCTCCTCAATGCTGTATATAAATGTTGTCCTATTTTGTCCAAGATGTAGTCTTATCAACTTATACATCAATGTCGAATAGATAGATTTGAATTGGAGAATGGTCTTAAAATCATATCGTGTGTATTGAGTTCCTAAATTTGCTAAATAGGGCGATAACTGTGCATTTGACTTAAATTCTAAATGTCCGTTATTGTCTTCGTTATAACTAATGCTCGAAAACATAGGAATATGCTTAAACTCCAAATTCGGTTTCGACAAGTCAAAAAATGTCATGACTTTTTGTGCCATACTTCGTGTTACAGCTACTATTTGTCGTGGAGTGATAAACTCTTTCACTTTATCCAAAGGAATCCTTACAAGCATTCCATGATTGACATCAATCGAGCCGTGGTCAATCTGATTTACAAAGTATTCAAATAATCTCTGCTCAACTCTGGTAAATTGGGTATTACTAACTACGAGTTTATTAGGCAAATAGTTATCTTTTCTATTTGGAGTATAGGGATGTTCAAGGTATTTTTCAGCTTCGAGAATAATGTTTGCCATAGTTGTAAGAATTGGGTAATAAAGATAAGTATAAAATGTAAAAATGTCGCCTTAAAGTGTAAAAATGTCGCCTTAAATCTGTGTTTTTGTGTAAAAATGTCGCCTTACGAGTGTAAAAATGTCGCCTTACGGTTTGTAAATACTTGAAAAACAGTGAGTTAGAAGCCTCCTAAATCATTCAAATTATTTGATAAAATTTAAAAATCAAGAAGTGATTACTAAAAATAAAAGGATTTAGCTGCTTTTTTGCTAAAAAAAGGCTTATTCAGACACAAACATTGAATAATGGTCATTATGTATGTAAAAATGTCGCTTTACGTGTATTTATACTCTTTTTTGATGAAATTTTTAATCGCTGCCTTGTAAAAATGTCGCCTTATGCTCTTTTTCTTTAAAATTTGAGCTAATTCTAATACTTAAATAGCTCTTTTAGGAATTTAGAATGATTGTTTTTAGTATTTATAGAGGAATCCAACCTCATTTTTTGTGTAAAAAAGTCGCTTTATGTTCATGCAACTTATCATTCATAAGTTGCATGAACATAAAATTTTAGAAAAAGAATGTGTTTTTACTCATAACTTGTTGATTATTATTGAGTTATGTTTATTGTAAAAATGTCGCTTAGTTTTTTTTGAAAAAAAGCATTAAATGACAAACGTTTTTTTTTGTGTAAAAATGTCGCTTTAAGGTATGTCTTCGGAAGATTTTAGGCAATAATTATTTTTTAAAAGGGGTAATTAGACGATAATTTGGCGTTTTTGTAGCTTAGCGAAGTTTAAAGCGACATTTTTACACAAAATATTCATCTTTTTGACTATTTCTTCAGAATCGCTTGAAACAATGTAAAAATGTCGCTTTAGCGTCTTTATTGGATATATTACGGTTCAAAAGTGGGTTTCCTATTTTGATTATGAAATTTTCAGATAGCAAACGGACAATTTGTCCGTTTGCTATCTGAAAATAAATTTGCGTTTTGTGTAAAAAGATATACATTTGTGTATATTTTGTATAAATATTTATATGATAACACAAGAAAAAATAGAACGCTTCTTCCAAACCAGAACAGGTTTAAATATTTCTCAAATAGAAAAGGAGTCAGGGATGCCAGCAAGAACTTTGCATAGGGCATTTCAAGAGAAAAAAACAATTCCGAATAAATATATACCAGCTTTAGAAAGTGTTTTGAGGCAGTATGGTTATTCAGATTCGCTTTTTGAAAAAGCTACTATTATTTCAGTGGTTAATCACAAAGGAGGAGTTGGTAAAACAACAACAACCATTAATGTTGGAAAAGCTTTGAGTTTAATGGGTAATCGAGTTCTGTTAATTGATATGGATTCGCAGGGGAATCTTTCGCAATGTTATGGAATTCATCAACCAACTGAGCAAATAATAAACTCCCTTTTAGATGATGAATCATTGCCAATTGTGGAAATTAACAAGCATTTACACATTTCACCGTCAGATATAACGATGGCGGATAGAGAATCTGAGTTTTCAAGTGCTGTTGGTGCAGAAAGACGATTGGCTCTAAAAATCCAAGAAATTGAAAAAAATTATGACTATGTGTTAATTGATTGTCCGCCAAGTTTGGGTATTTGTACCATAAGTTCATTGGTAGCGTCTAATCAGTGTTTGATACCAATTCAACCAGAAGCGAGTGCTTTTCATGGAGTTGATAATCTTTTCAAGAGAATAAAACAGGTTCAAACATACAGTAATCCTAATTTAAGAATTAAGGGAATCGTTTTTACGATGGTCTTAAATCAAAATGTGCATAAAGCATTGATGGAACAAATTAGAGAGAAATATAATAATTTTAACGTCTGTGATACAATGATTGATAACTCAAAATATTTGAGAGAATCACAAGTAATGCAACAAGATATTTTTACATATAGTCCAAAATCATTACCAAGCGAACAATACAGTAATTTGGCTAAAGAATTAATAAATGCGTAATCCTGATGAAAAAAGATATATTCAAAAAAGCCATACAAAAAAATACAGAAGCAATTCCTTTATCCTTGCTTGAAACTGAAACTAAAATAAAAAAAGAGTTTATTATTATTGATGAACTTCGGGATTTTATCAGTCCACTAAGCAAAGAAGAATCGGAAGGTTTGGAGCAAGATATTCTAAAAGATGGTATCTCTGACCCATTGATTATTTGGGAAACTACGCCCGAAGCTGTGGGATTGGAAAACACGGGCAATAAAACAGTTTATGTGTTAGTTGACGGACACAACCGTTATCGTATTAGTCAGAAATATAATTTAGATTTTCGGATAATTCTGAGAAGCTACAAGGATATTCAGGATGTGAAAGATTCAATGTTAAACAAACAATTGAATAGAAGAAACTTAACACCTGAGCAAATTTCTTATTACCGAGGTTTGAAGTATAATAACGTTGTTAAAAGCCAAGAAGGATTGCCCAAAACGGTGAATGTTGCGTTTAATTTAGCGGAAGAATTTAAGGTAAATGAAAAGACAATCAGACGAGATGCCGAATTTGCCAAAGGCTTAAATAAACTTACGCCAGAATTACGACAAGACGTATTGTCGGGAAAAACGAAAGTAAATAAATCTGATATTGTAAGTTTAGCAAAAGTAGATACTACTGAAACGCAAGAATTGAGTTCGCCACAAGAAATTGTAAAAACGATTGCAAGAGAAAAAACGCAAAAAATAGGAGAGGAGAATACAACAAATGTAAGTGATTTAGAAAACTCAATCCGAGCATTAGCGACTAATAAATTAGATAAACAAGCGTGCCTTATTTTATTAGAAAAAATAAACACTTTGATGAATTATTTATAGCGTAAAAGTCTGATTATCAGATAAAAATAATAAAACAGGAGTCATCATTATTTCGGTAATGATGACTCCTGTTTTATTATTTAAAGAGTAGAGGTGAAAAATATTGCGAATTTGAGTTGCAAGTGATTAAATCAAAATATTTAAAAATGAATAATTGGAGCATGTATGAATGCCAAATTTGGCTAAAAAACATAATATTGAGATAATGTCAAATCTTGAAAAATCGAATTAGTATAGTTAAAAATAGGGATTAGTATAAATTTTTTTAGGGAGTATAGCCGATTTATTAATTTTCAAATGTGAAAAACTCTCAATTACTGCTAAACCATTTTGATAATATAAATTACTAAACTGAAAACCATACTGACATGAAAATTACTATTGGTAACGACCATCTGACACTCGAAGATTTTAAGAAAATTTTATTTGAAGACGCTAACATTGAAATAGGTAATAAAGCCGCCAAAAGGGTGGAGAAATGCTATAATTTTTTAGAGGACTTCACTAAAAATAAACTCATCTATGGTATCAATACAGGTTTTGGCCCAATGGCTCAGTATCGTATTGAGGAAGAAGAACAAACACAATTACAGTATAATTTAATCAGAAGCCACACCACAGGAATGGGAAATCCAATCTCGCCTGTTTTTGTGAAATCATTGATGGTGGCTCGTTTAAATACCCTTTTGAAAGGATATTCTGGCGTGCATCCCGAATTGGTAGAA
Source organism: Arcicella aurantiaca (assembly GCF_003148625.1). Taxonomy (GTDB): domain Bacteria; phylum Bacteroidota; class Bacteroidia; order Cytophagales; family Spirosomataceae; genus Arcicella; species Arcicella aurantiaca. The sequence goes on from NZ_QGGO01000016.1 coordinate 63,664, forward strand.
CTTCTCTGCGAATACATCAATAACGATGTTTTACCTGTTATTTACGAACACGGTAGCGTTGGAGCAAGTGGCGATTTAGTCCAACTTTCTCATTTAGCTTTATCCTTGATTGGTGAAGGAAAAGTAACCGACCTAAAAGGAAATATTCAGAATACACAACATGTTATTGAAGAATTAGGCTTAGAACCATTCAGAATTCGTTTGCGTGAAGCATTGGCATTGATGAATGGAACGTCTGCCATGACGGGCGTCGGTATTGTGAATGCAATTCATGCTCAAAATTTAATGAATTGGAGTATTCTTGCCTCAGCTATGATTGTTGAATTGGTAGAATCTTTCGACGACCATTATTCTTATGAACTCAATGCCGTTAAACTGCACGAAGGACAAGCTTTTGTTGCTAAAAAAATGCGTAGTGTATTGAAAGATAGCACTTTGGTAAGAAGTAGAAGAGAACACCATTACGAAAAGAAAGTAACGGTAAATGTCTTGAAAGAGAAAATGCAGGAGTATTATTCTATCAGATGCGTTCCTCAAATTTTAGGTCCAATTCATGATACCATTGAACAAGTTATCAATGTATTAATTGCAGAAGTAAATTCGGTTAATGATAATCCAATTGTAGATGCAGAACGTGAAGACGTGTATCACGGCGGGAATTTTCATGGTGATTATGTGTCGCTCGAAATGGATAAATTGAAAACTGCTATTACCAAATTATCAATGCTTTCTGAACGTCAATTGAATTATTTATTGAACGATAAATTGAATCAAATTTTACCGCCATTTGTCAATTTAGGAAAATTAGGGTTCAATCTCGGAATGCAAGGAGCTCAATTTGTGGCGACCTCAACAGTTGCCGAAAATCAAACTTTGTCTTTCCCGATGTACGTTCATAGCATTCCGAATAATAACGATAATCAGGACATTGTGAGTATGGGTTCAAATGCGGCACTTTTGGCGAGTAAAGTTATCGAAAACACCTTTCAAATTTTAGCAGTTGAGTTTCTGACTATCATTCAAGCGGTTGATTATTTAGGCTTTGAAGATAAGCTGTCAAGTTGTTCAAAAAGAGTTTATCAGCAACTTCGAGAACTTGTACCAGTCTTTTCTAACGATAGTATCATGTATCCAAAAATTGGGGCAGTCAAAGAATATCTGTACAATACCACGATTGACATTACCTCAAAAGGCTGTAAAATGGAGAGTACCGTAGAAACCAACGCCGAATTTGAAATGGAAGTGGAATGTTGTCCTGTTTAAATAACATTCGATAAAATCATAAACGTATATAGAAAAAGGTTATCTGAAAATATGAAATACGCATTAGTTACAGGTGGTTCTCGTGGAATCGGTAGAGCCATCTGTTTAAAAATGGCAGAAATGGGTTATAATGTGCTGATAAACTACGTCAGCAATGAAGAAAAAGCCCGTGAAGTACAAACTGAACTTATCGAAAAAGGCGTTCAATCTGAAATTTTGCAATTTGATGTTGCTAATCAAAATCAGGTGGATACTGCCATCAATACATGGTTGGCGAATAATCCAGAGGCCAGAATTGAAGTTTTGGTCAACAATGCGGGAATCAGAAAAGACCGTTTGTTAATGTCAATGACTAACGAAGAATGGTACGGTGTAATGGATACAGGAATCGGTGGTTTTTATAATGTTACTCGTTTGATTATCAGAGAAATGATAAAGAAAAGATACGGACGAGTAATCAATATTGTCTCACTTTCTGGACTGACAGGTTTACCGGGACAAACCAATTACTCCGCCTCAAAAGCCGCCATTATTGGTGCTACAAAGGCTTTGGCACAAGAAGTTGGACGTAAAAATATTACCGTCAATGCCATTGCTCCCGGTTTTATTCGTACCGATATGATTCACGATATTGATGAAGATGCACACAAAGGAATGATTCCGATGAAACGTTTTGGCGAACCCGAAGACGTAGCGGAATTGGTCGGGTTTATCGCTTCTTCAAAAGCATCTTACATCACCAGTCAAGTTTTAGAAGTAAACGGAGGATTACATTCTTGATTAAGCGATAATATATTTTACTAATTTTCTAATCACTAATCACCAATCACCATATACCTAAATAATATGGAAACTTTACAAATGACTTCTACCAAAGAAGTCCTTATTCGCTTCAATGAGGTGGATTCGATGTCTATTGTTTGGCACGGAAACTATGTCAAATATTTGGAAGATGGACGAGAGGATTTCGGGAGAAAATTTGGTCTAAGCTATATTCACATACAAAAAGCAGGCTATCTTGCTCCAATCGTTGATTTGAAAATTCAATACAAAAAATCTTTGTATTATGGCGATAGCGTTTTGGTTGAAACCACTTTTGTGGAAACAGAAGCCGCCAAGTTATTTTTCAAATATCGCTTGATTTCGCCAACCACTTCAAAAGTATTGTGTACCGCTACCACTACCCAAGTTTTTTTAGATACCAAAGGAACATTACAACTCACGCTACCTGATTTTGTCCAAGATTGGAAGAAAAGATGGTTTGCCTAATTTTCATGGATTATGAAAAATACCTACGTCATTGCCACCAATGTAGTGAGTCCTTTGGGATTTAATACAGAAGACAATTTTGAGCATATTCAATCCCAAAAATCTGGGTTAAGTTTTCAAGAATTTGATTTTACCAACGAACCATTTTGTGTTTCAAAAATGCAGGAAAACGTTATAAATCAGCGATTTAAAGTTTTGGGTGACTTTAAAGATGAATACTCAAAATTAGAAAAAATGTGTATTCTGTCAGTTGCCGATGCTCTAAAACAAACAAAACATAATTGTTTGGGAAAAGACTCCGTTTTGATATTTTGTTCGACCAAAGGAAATATTGATTTGTTGGAGAATATTGTTCAAAATCAAAGTTTTGACACAGGGCTTTTTCTTGCTGAAACGGCTCAGAAAATTGCAGAATTTTTAGGCTTTGAAAATAAGCCAATCGTGGTTTCAAATGCCTGTGTATCAGGTACTCAGGGGATTTTAGTGGGCAAAAGATTCATTGACGCAGGGATTTATAATAATGTGGTGGTTTTGGGTGGCGACTTAGTTACCAAATTCACCGTTTCGGGCTTTAAGGCTTTCAACGCTTTGAGTGCTGAACCCTGCCAACCATTTGACGATAATCGAAAAGGAGTAAATTTAGGTGAAGGGGCTGCAACGGTTATTTTAAGTAATAAATCCAATGAAAACAAGGAACAAATTATCGTTAAAGCAGGCTTTAGCTCAAACGATGCAACTCATATTTCTGCTCCTTCACGCACGGGGCAAGGGTTATTGAAAGCCATTCAAAAAATATCAGAAGTGTCTGATTTAGAAGATATTGACTTTGTTTCTGCTCATGGAACGGCTACACGTTATAACGACGATATGGAGTCTCAGGCATTGGCAAGAGCTGATTTGAATTTTGTACCCATTCATAGTTTAAAAGGCTATTTTGGGCATACTTTAGGGGCGGCTGGTGTCTTGGAGTCGGTCATGGGAATTGCGTCTTTACAACATAACCAAACGATAATTTCTAAAGGTTTTGAGGTATCAGGAACCGTTCAAAATTTGAACCCCATTAAGTCAGTAGAACACAAGCCATTACGGTCATTTTTAAAAACTTCATCTGGATTTGGTGGTTGCAATGCCGCCGTATTATTTAGCAAAATAAACCTATGAAAACATCTATCCAACACATTTGTCATATCAGCCAGCAGACGATTAGTTTGGATGGCAAAGTTGTATTTCATCTTGAAAATCAAGTGGAATCAAACGAGTTTTTGAATGAAAGTTATCGTTTTTTGCAAATAGATTATCCTAAGTTTTTCAAGATGGATATTTTGGCAAAATTAGCTTTTATTGCTACTGAATTAATTTGTAAGTCTTTGATTATTAAAGACATCAATAAAGATGAAGTCGGGATTGTATTTGGCAATAAATCGTCAAGTCTAATGGCGGATTTAACGCACCAACGAAGTATTCAAGATAAAAACGCCCACTTCCCAAGTCCTGCCGTTTTTGTATATACTTTACCCAATATTATGATGGGCGAAATGTGCATTCGTCATGGGTTTAGCAATGAAAATACACTGTTTATTTCAGAAGAATTTGACGCTGAAATTTTAGCAAAATATACCAATCACCTTTTAAATGAACGAATTGTTGAGCATTGCATGGGTGGTTGGGTAGATGCTCAGCCAGGAAATTACGAAGCATTTTTATATTTTGTTGGCACAGGAAAATCTGCTTTTTGGGGTGAACACACCGCTGAAAATATCTTAGGTTTGAAACAAAAATCAGCCGAAGAAATAGCAGAAAATTTCCAAAAAACGGCTTTTGAGTCAGAACCAATTTCCTCCGAATATTGAGAATAGTATCGTGAAAAAGCCTCTTGGTATAATTTCTTTAGCATCGTCATTTTTTACAAATAAATTTATACAGAATTTAAAATCAACCTCTTAGATATTTACTAACATGGAAAAGTCAGCAGTAATAGACGTATTGAAAACGCAAATTATCCAACAATTAAACTTGGATATTGACCCAAAAACAGTAACCGCAGATTCTTATTTATTTGGAGATGCAGGTCTTGGACTTGACTCAATTGATGCTTTGGAATTAGTGGTTTTATTAGATAAAAATTATGACATCAAAATCGGGAATCCTGAAGATGTGAAAGAGCATTTTAAATCGCTTAGCACATTGGCTGATTACGTTCTTGAAAAATCTCCTGTTGTTGCTTAAAATTCTACCTAAATGTTGGCAATCTATTATACTCAAAAATCAGATGTGATGACTCCTTTGTTTTGGGAGTGGTGCCGTCTGCAATTGCCAGCTACTATCAGAGACAGAATTGAGCGAAAAGTTAGCCGAGAAAAAATACAAACGAGTCTTTTGGGGTATCTACTTCTGAAAGAATCCTTTGAAAGAAATGGACTCCCACAGGCGATTGACATGATAAAACAATCGCCTACTGGACGCCCGAATATTGTGCAAGATTTTGATTTTAATATCTCTCATTCGGCTCAATATGCCGTTTGTGCTTTCAGTAAAAAATATAGTATTGGCATTGATATTGAGAAGATTAAGCCCATTTCATTAGAATTCTTACAAAGTTTTTTTAACCAAGATGAATGGGCAGAATTACACCAAAATGAAAATACGCAAGAGCAATTTTATCGGCTCTGGACAAAAAAAGAAGCGGTTGTGAAAGCAGATGGACGAGGCTTGAATATTCCACTGAAAGAAATTATCATCAGAAATAATCAAGGATTTGTGGAACGTGCCAAATGGTTTTTGCAGGAAATTCCATTAGACCAAAACTACATGATGCACGTCGCCACCAACGAACCCATTAGCGAATATCAACGAGTAAAAATCAGTTTTAAGGGATAGGCAATTGCTAAACAAAACCTCCGAACCAATGAATATTTACATAACAGGAATGGGCTGTATTTCTGCTCTTGGAAGCGAGATGAGCCAGACACTTTATCATCTTCAAAACGAAAAATCGGGCTTGACTTACATGGATTTTGTCGAAACAGAATTTAAACAAAAATTCGTGGCTGGAGAAATCAAAATGAGTAATCAAGATTTGGCAAATCGTTTAGGAATTGCTGGTAAAATGCCAACTCGCACCAGTTTATTGGGACTTTGGGCGGCTCAGGACGCAGTTGCTCAGTCGGGGATTGAAATTGCTGATAAAACCTACAAAACTGGCTTTATTTCTGCTTCAACCGTTGGCGGAATGGTCAATACAGAACGCCATTTTCATAACTTTTTAAAAGGCACCAATCAAGAACATTTTGTTACCTCCAATGACATGGGCGATAGCAGTGAATATATCGCTAATGCTTTGAAAATCAAAGGTTTTGTTACCACTATCAATACCGCTTGTGCATCCTCTTTAAACGCCATTATTTTAGGAACAAGAATGATAAAGCAAGGCATTTTAGACCGTGTAATTGTAGGCGGAACAGATGCTCTTTGCAAATTTACTATCAACGGATTTAACGCTTTAATGCTTTTAGATACCGAAGCCTGTTTGCCCTTTGATGCCCGCAGAAAAGGCATAAATTTAGGCGAAGGAGCAGCGTATTTGGTCATCGAATCTGAGAAAGTAATTAAGGATAAAAATAAAATATTAGCCAAAATAAGTGGCTACGGTAGCAGTAACGATGCCTATCATCAAACTGCCTCATCTCCAAACGGTTATGGCTTACAATTAGCCATGAAAGCCGCCTTAAAAACGGCATCTTTAAGTACCACAGACATTAATTATCTCAACGCTCACGGAACGGCAACGCCCAATAATGACCTCACCGAAGGCTGGGCGATAAAAGAAACCTTTACCGAAGGCGTTTCTTTTAGTTCTACCAAGAGTTTTACAGGACATACTTTAGCGGCTTCAGGGTCGATAGAGGCAGTTTTTTCCATTTTATCAATCAATAATAGCTTCATTCCTGCCAATTTAGGTTTCAACGAAGCCATTGAAGAACATGGGCTAATTCCCATCAGCACAACCCAGAAAGGTGTTTCCTTAAACCATATCATGTCTAATTCTGCTGGCATGGGTGGCTCGTGTTCTTCTATCATTTTCTCAAAACCATGAAAGCGTACATCAACAGTATTCATTGTATGGCGGCACAAGGTGCGAGCAATACATTCTTCAAAATTTCAGAACCCAATTACGCTGAAGTTTTAGGCAGTAGTGGCGAACTCCGCCGAATGTCGAGATTGGTAAAATTGGGTATGTACGCTTCCCAAAAATGTATCAACGAAACTGCTCTCGAACAAATGGATGCCATTGTGGTTGGTACGGGACTTGGAGGCGTGGAATGTTCGGATAAATTCTTGATTCCGCTATTAGAAAACGAAACTTCAACTCATTCGCCAACGCCTTTTATTCAGTCGTTACCTAATTCAATTGCGGGGCAAATTGCCTTAAAATTAAAGTGTTACGGCTATAATATGACCTATGTGCATCGTGGTTTTTCGTTTGAAAGTGCTTTGATGGACGCCTTAATGTTGATGGAAGAAAATGACGAAAATAAGAATGTTTTGGTAGGAGGTTTAGACGAATTAGTAGATACTTACATCGAACAAATGCGACAAGCGGGCTATTTGAAAGAAGAGTCAAAACCTGCGGATTTGGGTGTTGTTTTGGGAGAAGGAGCTACTTTTTTACAAATTTCTTCCGAACCCAACACACAAACACAAGCAGTTTTGAAAGATTTGAGAATGTTATATTGCCCTGAAAATGATTCAGAAATAACGAACGAAATTAGTCAGTTGTTGAATGATAACGCTCTCGAAATTAACGATATAGATTTTGTTTTGATTGGCAATTGTGGCGATAAAAACTTAGATGCCAAATTAAAAAATATTGCAGAAACACAGTTTGCGAATCATTCAAAAATGAATTTTAAAGAACAATGTGGCGAATATCATACCTCATCAGGCTATGCGATGTGGCAAGCGGTTCAGCTTTTGAATAACACTTCGAGTTTATATGATGAAGCTCCAAAAGAAATCAATAACGTGCTGATTATCAATCATTACAACGATATAAATTATAGTATTTTTCTCATTTCAAAACCATGAATATACTTGAAATAGATTTACTGGTGAATGTTGACAATGTAGCTAATTTTCTACCTCAACAAGCCCCTTTTATCATGGTTGATTCATTGTTAGAAACAACTGAAAATACCGCAATCTCGCAATTTTTAGTCAAATCAGATAATGTTTTAGTGAATGATGGCATTTTGCAAGAGTCGGGTTTGATAGAAAATATTGCTCAAACAATTGCCCTAAAAGCAGGCTATGAGTCGGTTTTGAGAAATGAAAAACCACAAGTTGGTTTTATTGTACAAATCAAAGACTTATCCATTCTTGATTTTCCAAAAATTGGCGATGTTATCACAACAAAAATTGAAATTTTAATGAATTTACAACAAATGTTAGTGATAAAAGGCGAGTCGTTTTGTGATGAAAAAGTTTTGGCAATCTGCGAAATGAGAGTTTTTTTAGATAATCCCACAAAAGCATGAAAGCATTATTAGAGACTAATTTCGGGAAAATTCTGAGTACAGAAACACAAGAAAATAAAGTGATTTTTGAAGTTTCTCTGAATGCAAAACATGATATTTACCAAGGGCATTTTCCTTTCAAACCTATCGTCCCAGGTGTTTGTACTTTGCAATTGGTCAGAGAGTTATTGGAAATTCATTTGGGTAAAAAACTTAGGTTTTCAAGTTCTAAAAACGTAAAATTTAGCGGAATGATTGACCCCAATACAACGCCCCAAATAACCGTAGAAATTCAAAATTTAACTACTGATTCTACCCAAAAAATTAAAGCAAGCGTATTCTGTAAAGAACAAACATTTTGTAAATACGATGGTGAGTACGTAATGCAATAAAGTGAAGTGATTTTTGATTAAACCGCTGATTCATAAATAATTAAATGCAATAACTTCTAAGTCTGGTTTAACAAAACTGTAATAATTTTCTAAATGAAAAAGGTACTTTTCTTATCAATTATCTTCATAGTGGGGATATTGGCAAACCTCAAAGCACAAGATGAGGAAACTCAAATGTTAAGAGGCAAAATTGTAGATTCTCAATCAAAAACTCCTTTGATTGGTGTAAATGTTATCATTGTTGGCACTGAACCTCTGAAAGGCGGAAGCACAGATAACGAAGGTATTTTCAGAATTAAAAATACGCCACTTGGTAGAAATTTAATCAAAATTTCATCGGTTGGCTACAAAGAAATTACTTTGTCAAATATCGTTGTTACGGCTGGAAAACAAACCGTTTTGGATATTGAAATGGAGGAGCAAATTACGCTTGGAAATGAAATTGTGGTCACGGCTGCTCGCTCCAAAACGTCCATCGAAAAAGGAATGGTTTCGGTAAGTGGCAAAACTTTTGACATTGAAGATACTCGCAGATTTTCGGGTAGTAGAAATGACCCTTCTCGCATGGTTGCCAATTTTGCGGGAGTTGTTGGCAATAGTGATGCTCGCAATGACATTATTATCCGAGGAAACGCTCCAACGGGTTTACTTTGGCGTTTTGAAGGAATTGATATTCCAAATCCAAGCCATTTTGGAGCTTTGGGTGCAACAGGTGGACCAGTTACCATGCTGAATAATAACCTTTTAGCTCGTTCATCTTTTTTAACGGGTGCTTTCCCTGCCAATTATGGCAATGCTATTGCAGGTGTTTTTGATTTACAATTGCGGACAGGCAATAACGAAAAGCGAGAATATACAGGTCAAGTTGGATTTAATGGTGTAGAATTAGGAGCAGAAGGAGCTTTTTCAAAAACCTCAAAAGCGTCCTATTTAGTTAATTATCGTTATTCAATGTTGGGTTTATTACAAAAAATAGGCTTAAACTTTGGCACAGGCACAAATACACCAAAATATCAAGATTTGTCTTTTAAACTTGATTTCCCTACTGAAAAAGCAGGACGATTTACGGTTTTCGGAATGGGTGGAACAAGTGGTATTATCAACAAACCTGATTCGAGTGGTACAAAAGATTTTTATAGTAATTCAAGTGAAAACACCACCTACGATACCCAAATGGGCGTTTTAGGACTTGGACACACGTATTATCTCAATAATTTTTCTTTCTTAAAAACGACTGTCGCTATTTCTGGAAACGCCGTACAAAGTGCCACAGATTCTGTTGCAAACAAGTTATTGATAGCTAAATATAGAAGTAATTCAAGTCAAGATAAAATCTCGTTTCATACGGCTTTGACTAATAAATTGAATGCTTCGCAGACCTTAGTCATTGGTGTAATGGCTGACAGACTTGGCGTTAATTATTCTGATAGTGCGTTGGTTTCGAAGAATTATTTTAAGAAATTAAGAGAATTTGAAGGTAGCACTTATTTGCTCAGAGCTTACGGAAATTGGCAATGGAAAGTGATGGATAAATTGGTCATCAACACAGGTGCATACATTCAGCACTTTGGACTCAATAAAACGACTTCCTTTGAGCCACGTTTGGGACTACGTTTTTCGCCTTCACAAAATCATACTTTCAGCTTCGGAATTGGGCGACATAGCCAATTACAAGACTTAGCGATTTATTTTAATAATTTGAAAAATGATAATGGATATGCTCGACCAAATGAAAATTTAGGCTTTACTATGAGCAATCAAGCCGTATTTGGATACGAAACTTTCGTGAGCAAAAACACCAAATTAAAGGCTGAGGCATATTATCAAGCACTTTCAGACGTACCCGTTCAAACGCAATCATCTGCATATTCTGTGTTGAATGAAGGAGCTAATTTTGAGTCTCCAACGGTTACTAATTTGGTCAATAAAGGTTCGGGCAAAAATTACGGAGTGGAGCTAACCATTGAAAGAAATTTTATCAATAATTATTACTTTTTAGGCACCTTATCGCTTTATGAAAGTACCTATAAAGGAAGCGACGGAGTAGAACGCAATACGGCATTTAATGGAAATTACGTAGGAAATATCTTGGCTGGACGAGAATTTAAAGTGAGTAAAAGAGGCACTTTTGCCATTGATTTTAAAGTAACCGCAACGGGAGGAAAACGCTACACGCCTTTTGACATTGAGAAGTCTTTGAAAGAGAAAAAAGTTTATTATACCGACGACATCAACGGGGCAAAAATGAAAGATTATATGAGAGCAGATTTGAAAATTCTCTTTCGTTTAAATCGTAAAAAAGTGATGGAAGAATGGTTTTTAGACTTACAAAATATCACAGGACGAGCTAATATTTATTCTCAAAAATTAGACCCTGTTGCCAAAACATTAGTTTATTCTACACAACAAGGATTTTATCCGACCTTTAATTACCGTATTCAGTTTTAAAGATTTTAAGTAGGTGTTGGGATTTAGGGATTAGGATTTAGTGTTTTTATACAATTGATTATCAATGATTTATAAAATTATAACCCCTACTTAATTCTACTTTGGCACTTTAAATAAATGGGGAAAATTTGAATTTGGGGAACTTCCCGAAAGTTCAAAACTTTCGGGAAGTTGAACGGCAAATACCCAAATTTCCATCTTTTTTTAAGTGCCAAAATAGAATTAAACACTTAAAGAGAATTAGCTCATGTATAAATCTGATTATTTATGGAGACTATCTTAAAAATTGACCTTTACTTGCACATTGCCGCAGGTACAGTTGCCTTGATAACTGGTATGATTGCCATTTTTGCCCAAAAAGGAGGATTGGTACATCGCAAGGCGGGGCAATGGTATTTTTTTGCCATGATAACCGTTTGTATTACGGCTCTGATACGTTTTAGACTGTCGCCAAGTATTATTTTTTTAACGATGATTGCCATTTTTAGTTTTTATCTCAACTTTTCGGGAAAGAGAATTTTAGCTTTCAAAAGTAAAACTGCAAAATATCAAAGGGTTGATTGGACGATGGCGTATCTCACCTTAATTTGTGGAATATTGATGGTGGTATCGAGTGGCTATTATTTCTTCTCAGCAAACAATGTGGTACTAAGTATTTTGTTTGCTATCTTCGGTTTATTCTGTATTTCTATTGCCAGAATGGATATTTTAAGGTTTAAAGGAAAAATAGAAGTCGAAAAAATGCACTGGTTTTTTCAACATATTGGTCGGATGATGGGTTCTTATGCAGCCACCGTAACGGCTTTTGTCATCACGAATAATCATGGTTTTTTCCCCGATTTAGTCGTTTGGATTGCCCCAGGTGTAATCATTGGTTTTTTATCAGATGTTTGGGCAAATCGTTACCGAAAAGACTATGGAATTCCGATTATTCCAGTGTTGCCAGTCAGAATTTTACATCGGTTTTTAGAGACATTCAAACAGTTGAATGGTAGCGTTTTAAGTTTCTTTAAATAAACATAATAGCCAGATTATCAAGTATATAATAAATGAATACTATGAAGAAAATAATCTTTATTCTACTCTTGTGCCAAATCAATTTATTTGCCCAAGACTACCATTTTTTCAAAGGTCAAGTTCTTGATTTAGCATCTCAAACACCCATTGAAGGGGCTCATATTCGTATCGGTACTATCGGAACGGCAACCAATGAAAAAGGCGATTTTTTATTAAAAATTCCTGTTAAATTATTGAATGCTCAGCTTACGGTTTCAAGTATTGGTTATAAAAATTATACTCAACAAATCCAGAAATCAGATACTACGTTTCAAAAAATTGCTTTAGAATCAAGTGCAGTCGCTCTCAACGAAGTAAAAGTTTATAGCAGTGCATTAGCCATCGTGAAAAGTGCCATTAAAGAAATTGATAATAATTATTTTTCATCGCCTACTTTATTGACAGGATTTTACAGAGAAGTTTCTCAAGACCCTAACACTTTAAATTACAAATACTTAGCAGAAGCAGTTTTAGAAGTTTTCAAACCTTCGTATCAGTCGTCGGCAGATGGGACAATCCATATTTTGCAATCTCGTAAAAAAGAATTTATGGTTTTAGATTCTATGCAAACGTTCTTCAATTCAGGTACATTTTTGCCTATAACTTTTGATATTGTTCAACAAAAAATATCGTTTATGAATCCCGATGATGTAGAAAAATTCAAGTTTGATGTACAAGACGTTACCACTTTAGATAATCAAGACGTTTACGTGATTTCGTTTAGTCCGAAGAATGAAGAAGATGCTGCTTTGCAAGGGAAATTGTACATCAACACGCAGGATAACGCCTTTGTGGGTATTGATTGTGCTTCTAATAATGCGGCTCTTCAAAAAAATAGTAAGGAGAAAAATAAATATTCTACCATTTTTAAAGGTAAAGAAACGAAGGTTCGTTACGAGAAAATTGAAGGGAAATATTATCTCCAAAGCGTGGCTCATACCATGACTTTGAATAGAATTGTGAAAGGAAAAGCAGAAGATTTCAGACTCGCTTTAGAATTTACAACGACCGATATTGCAACGCAAGAGGTAAAGAAACCGAAAAATCTTCCAAAAGCTCATCGCTCAGACGTTTTCTTGAAAGCAGTAGGAGCAATGGATGAAAACTTTTGGGGAAATTATACAACCGTCCTGCAAAATATCCCTCAGCAAGAACAAGCAAGTATATTGTCGAAACAAACTTTTCAGAAGTAAGTCAGATAAGTTTAAACTTTCTCTTTCGACAAGGTGTCCCCGAATAAAATCAAGTCTTTTAGAATCCTTCAAACCAAAATTTTATCAACGTAGTTCTGCTATCGGTTTCACTGGGAGATTTTAGTTCAAAGATTTCAAAACAGAAAGTTTAAACAGGTTCTTTGTTAAACTTCCCGAAAATCCCCTGCGGGAAGGAACTTTCGGGAAGAAAAGCCTACGTTTTATACTTTTTGAAAGCTCCTTACTCGCAATGGATTTTCGGGAAGTTTAAGAAGACATTGTCAAGAAAATGGTTGTTTAAAGAGAAAATGAAGCCTTTACCATTACTCTTCCCTTTCTTTTCAATATTACATTTACCCAGTTGAATTTCGTAATCAATCCTTTTAAAAGGACTGTAATACCACCCAGATTTGTTTGTTGAAAAGGTAAAATTATTTCTTCGTGGTTATCATTTACCCAAATACATTCATCAATGACTTTTAAGTTTCTTCCTTCGATATCTATTTGTTCTTTTGTAAGAGCAGAAATAGAATCAATTTTGACAGAATCATAATCACGGTAAGTCTCCACGATAGCCTTGCAATAGGAAATGGAGTTGTCATCTAAGTCATAATCAATTCGACAATCCGCACCCACTTTTACATGATTACCAATAGAAACTGCACCCAAAATTTTAACATTTGCAGCACACTCAAAAAAATCTCCAATTATTGGATGCCTTTGGTGACCCGCCCGATTATCCGCAATTCCATTTGCACCCAAAACTACTCCATTGAGTAAATAGGCATATTTTCCCACAATTGATGTTTCTCCAATAACAATACCTGTGCCGTGGTCAATGACAAGTCCAATCCCAAATTTTGCAGCAGGATGAATCTCTATGCCTGAAAATGATTTAGCGTTTTCACTAATCATACGGGCAACCGTGATATAGGAATAGTCTAAATTGAGTAATGTATGGGCTACCCGATACCAAAGAACCGCCTTGAAAGTCAGGTAACTATCCAAGACATAGCGATGATTTTTGGCGGCAGGGTCACGACTAACATAAGCATCCAAATCGGTTTCAATTAATTCGATGAGTGGTATCAAAAAGTGTTCTGATTTAAACGTTGAATCCTTTAAGAAGTGTTTATCGTAAACCTCAAAAATCATTTGAAGTATTTGTAAATGTATTTGGTTTAGTTTTTTCATGGGTTTAATTTTTAGATTATGAGACGAAGAGTTCTTTTCTAAAAATAGCATTAGGGAAACTAAAAGAAACTCGTTGCATATTAGTGCCAAGACTTTTTTTAGAAGTCATTACTTCTCCAACATCGCCAAGGCTTGGTAGATGCGTACCACCACAACAATAAGTGGTGTCTCCTGTTTGCCAATACATAGCCTCTGGTTCGGTAGGATGGGCAAAGGTTTTGGCTTCCCAATTTTCTTTTATAAGCTGATTGGTATATTCACGAGCTTCGATAATTTGTTCATCAGTAAATTTATCCTCCAGCATGAAATCTAAGCGAGCTTTTTCGGGAGAAATATGACAACCCCTGATTGAGCGATAAATATCTGGTTTTATTCTTTCTAAGCCCATCAAAACAACGTGGATTCCTGTGTGGCTTACACATAAACGATTTCTCCGTTCTATATCAATGAATATTTTTATGGACTGTCCAATTTTAAATTTGCCCAAATCTTCTTGTGAAACCTTATGATAAACAGGTGTTTCAATTTGGATAGATGGAAAATCTTTTATCAATAATAATCTACCATATCCTTTTTGAACATCGGTAAATACAGCTTGTGCATCGTCTGTGATGAGCATTCCAGCGTCAGAGATTTGTCCGCCTCCCTCAGCAAAAGCTACGGTAACGTCCGTCGCAATACCCTTTTCGGGGTGAATTTCAGTAACTATTGCTTCGCAAGCAGATAAATATGGTTGTTGTAAATGTAATCTATGTGTTTTTTTCATGGCTGTAAACGGTTAAATTAATTGTCTATAAGTAGGGGTAATTGTCAATCGGTTGAGGTTTATAATTTTCCTAAGACTTACCTAATTCTACTTTGGCACTTTAAAAAAAGATGGAAATTTGGGTATTTACCGTTCAACTTCCCGAAAGTTAAAAACTTTCGGGAAGTTCCTCCAAAAAGCCGTAGGTTTGACCCATCTTGTAGCCCCGAAATTCATTTCGGGGTGAAAATGACAAAACAAACCATTGAGTTCCGTAGGAACGGTTCATCTAAACAAACCTTTAAATATCCTGTTCTTTCGGAACTTTGATTGAATTTTCGTTATTTCCCCGAAATAAATTTCGGGGCTACAAAATCTGCCGAGCCTACGGCTCTTTTTAGGGCAAAGTTTTAGAGTGCCAAAGTAGAAATAATTAGTGTTAGTGAATTAGTGTTGTTATGTGATTGATTATCAATTGGTTGTAATTTTTCAATTTAGTTTAAATTTGCACGATTCTTAATAATGAACATTTTTGATAGAATTTCGGTACTCATTATAATTATCGGCATAATACACACCGCTATCAGCAGAAATGGTCAGAATGGTTTTTCCTGAGCCAACATTACTTGCCAATTTCTTCGCTGCCAAGATATTAGCTCCACTACTAATGCCTAAGAAAAGCCCTTCTGTTGTGTTGAGGTAGTCGCAAGTATCAATAGCTTCTGTGTAACTGATGTCTATCATATCATCTAAGATTTTCTCATTCAGCGTACTTGGTTTTAGACCAACTCCCCAGCCTTGTATGCGATGTTTAACTGCTGTTCCTTTTACAACATCTGTGTTGGTGGGTTGAACACCAATGATTTTAATGCTTGGATATTTTTCTTTGAGAGCTTTTCCCACACCGCTGATAGTGCCACCGCTACCAATGCCACAGACGAAATAATCTATTTTTTCTCCTCCTAATTGGTCAATAATTTCGGGACCTGTGTATAAATAATGTGCCTCAGGATTAGAAGAATTGTGTAATTGATTGGTAAAAAAATGAGTTTCTGGATTAGCTCTGGCTATTTCATTGGCTAAACGAAAATGAGCGTCATTGCCATTTTGTGAATTAGCCAAAATAACCTCAGCACCACGAGCTTCCAATAATTCTATTTTTGTTTTAGAGTAATTATCAGGCACAACAAATACACATTTATATTTATTCTTTGACATTAGCAATAAACCATTTGCCATACTGCCACCAGAACATTCTAATATTGTGCTACCCCAACTATATTGGCTGAGTAAACCTTTAGCTTCTGCCACTTCAATCATGTGTTTGGCTACTCTATCTTTAATAGAACCCGAAGGATTTCCACCTTCAAGTTTTACTAAAACTCGGGCATGACTTTGATAGGTTGATACTTGCACAATTGGTGTTTGTCCAATTGCACTTTCTACGTTTGAGTAAATCGTTTTCATAGTTTTAAAAGTGATATTAAGATTAGAGATAACAGTTTTAATAGACGAATTCCATAATTAACACATTGGAAATAGAACTTGCCTGATTCAACAAAACAGATTTATAATGAACAAGAAGCCACATAATTGCTGTATGAAGGATAATGCTCGTGGTCTTTACATCCACAATAGGGACAATCTGTTTTTTGGTCGATGTCATAAATATCAAAACTCCATGACAAGGCATTAAAACACAATATTTTACCAATCATCAATGTGCCAAATCCTGCTAAAATTTTAATGGCTTCGGTGGCACACATAATACCAACCATTCCCGGTAATACACCCAAAACGCCTGCTTCAGCACAAGAAGGAGCTAATTCTGGCGGTGGCGGTGTTGGATATACGCAACGGTAACAAGGTGCATTTTCTTGCTCTGAGGCAGGGTAAAAAGTAGTAACCTGTCCTTCAAATCTGAAAACTGAACCGTGTACATTAGGAATTTTTAGTTTTACACAGGCATCGTTTATTAAATATCGAGTCGTGAAATTATCTGTTCCATCCAAAACTACGTCATAGTCACTCAAAAGCGAATCTATATTGTCGGCATTTAATCTTTCCTTTATTGGAATAATTTTTATAGCAGGGTTGAGGGCTTCCAGACGTTCTTTAGCAGAATCCACTTTGTACGTTCCAACGCTATTTTCGGTATGAAGAATTTGTCGTTGAAGATTGGTTCTGTCCACAATATCATCATCAATAATACCGATTGTTCCTACGCCTGCGGCAGCCAAATACCAAGCCACAGGCGAACCAATACCACCTGCACCCACAATGAGGGCTTTGCTATTGAGTAGTTTTAATTGACCTTTTTCGCCAACTTCAGGGATTAATAAGTGTCGTTTGTATCGCTCCAAATCTTCGGGTTTCAAGGTTTTAGGAATTTCAAAAGGAAGACCTTGATTTTTCCAATCACCAAATCCACCTTTGACAGAATAAATATGCTGATACCCTAATTCTTGTAAAGCAAAGGCTGAAACCAACGAACGTCTGCCTGAAGCACACAATAAGTATATTTCGGTGTCGCTATTAGGTATTTCATTGACAATATTCATTTCAAGCATTCCTTTTGAAATCCTGATGGCATTGGTTGGGCTACCCGAATTTACTTCGTCTTTTTCTCGAATATCCAAGAGAATAGCCCCTTGCAATTGTTTTTGAAATGCCGTGTTAACATCAACTTCTTTAATAACCCCACGAAGGTTATCTAAATATTTGTTTAATTGTATCATGAGTTTAGAGGAGTTTACAAAACGTTGCGGTTCATAAATGGGCAATTATCCGCATACCTTTAGAAGGTATTGTTTTATGCTGTAACTGATTAAACAGTGCATTGAGTATAAATCATTTTTTGCTTGCGAGATTGTCTCATTCGTCGTTTGCTAATGACTGCTAAATAGCTAAACATTCCAATGCCAGCCAAAAGAATCACAACACAAATCAGAAATTGTAATATAGAGGGTTTTATCACCCACATAGCTCCTATAAATTGTATAATGAGGATACTGTATAAAATTTGAGCGATACTTTCCCGTCTCATTTTGCTAATGACGAAAGCACCCAAAGGGGCAAAAAATACCACCACAGGAATACAAGTTAGCCAAAGTTCAAAAGCAAGCGGTTGAAAATCATGGTTGACTTTTGTATGAATAAAAACGCCTAACAATGTTTCGATGGTCATAATAATAACCGACGACGGCGTTGCCACTTTCTCACTTACCTGATAATAAATAGTCATCAAACAGAATGTAAAAATATTGATTCCTGTTCCAAAAATGGAAGATATAATTCCTCCCACAAAACCAAATAAAATGAGTTTGAAAATATCAGATTTCATCAAGTTTTGAATTCCCTCAAATACTTCTCGATGGCTATTTTTATTTTGTAACCACAAGGCAATGCCAAAACTTAACCAAAGCGAAACAAAAAATAACTTTGCCTGCATAGGGGAAATTAACGGAGCAACATAATATGTACCTAACACCAAACCAAAAACACCGCCAATTGACACATACTTGACATAATTCCAATCTACTTTAATCTTCAAACCTAAGATTAATAAACTGGCAGAAGTCATGCCGATACTTTGAATTGCAAAAGCAAAATTTCGGGTTACATCGGGTGGAATTTTCAATAACAAAGTAAACACAGGATAAGCAATGGCGGCACTTCCTTCGGGGCTTGCTCCTGCGATAAACGAGCCAAATAACATGGTGAGGGCAGCAGGCCAACGAGTGGCAAAAATGCCAAAACTGTCGTGACTAATCATATACCAAAACCAAGTAGAAATGACAGAAATCAAGAAAACAATATAAAGCCACGGTTTGTGGGATTTGGCAGAGGTTGAGTTTTTCATAGTATTTAGAATTTTGAAATTAATCCAATCATGAGTTGATAATGAATCAGTTGAGTATAATCTATTGATGTTGGCGTGGTACTTTTGAGTGCTAATCCGTAAATCTCAAGGTTATCGGCTACATTATATTCAACCAATGCCGAAAGCTGATTAACCGAGTCATCAATTGAGTACAGATTTCGTACATTGATATTGAGTTTATCGAATAAATCATTTTGTCCAAACTGAGCAAACACATAGTTTTGACGGTTTAGAGGAATCCCCGAATTGATAGACCTTCCCAAATTCAAATCCGCCAATTGTCTGGTAATGTCAAAATTATAATTTTGAGCCGTATTGATTTGCGTAGAAAACCTATCAAATTGCTCTTGATTGTATCCTTTGTCATTATGGAAATATTCAAGTTGAATGGTGGGTCCCCAATTAAAAGTATAAGAAGCTCCAATTAAGCCAGAAACGAAGATTTTATCATTTTCTTTGCCATTAACCATTTCATAATTCAACAAACCTGTACTACTACCAATGGCTGGGTAAAAGCGATTGGGGCGATAATCAACCGAAAAATCTGTCCACATTACTACCGACTCACTCACGTTTTTTTGGGCGTAACCTCCGAGCCGAAATCTACCTACTTCGTCAGCCGAAAAAATAATTCCTTCATTGTTGGCATCTCCATAATGTTCCATAAAGAGTCCATAATTTCGTTCAAATTTCAAAAATGGTTCTTTGAAAACGGGCGTATTTGCCGCTCCCAAATTGGCAATCAAAGTATAATTCCATGAACTATTTGAAGAAAAACTTACCTCTAAAAAATCCATAGGGAATAACTCAATTTTGGGATTCAATCTGCTTGTATTGACAATAAAAGGATTGCTTGGATTCACAAAAATAGATGTTCCAATTTGTTTGTAATACCTTCCGCCTTGAACAAAAAATTGATGATTGATTTGCCAACGAGATTTTAATTCTTGGAAGAAAAATTCTGTTGAGTGTCCTTCATAATTCCAGAAATTTTGTCCTCTGGGATAAGGATTTTGTGGAAAATCTACATGAATACGTGGTTTTGCCCAGCAATCTAATCTTTTTAATTTTAGTCTGAAATCTGGTCTGAAATAAATTCCGCCATCATAATCATTCAATTTGGCAATTCTATTCTCTGGATTAATAGAACCAATTTTGTTGGCAAAACCCGTTGCACGTCCAAATCCCATACTTTGAAGCGACCAAAAGAAAGTCTTTTTTTTCAAAGAATCCGTTTTCTCGAAACAATACGCATTATGACCGTAAAGTATTAGCAATATAATAAATATCTTTTTCATTGGTTTTAGAGGTTGAGTTTAATGATTTTCAATCTAACAATCGGTCTTTTTGAAATTTAGCACTACTAAAAACAGGAAACGAAACACTCGAAATACTCAAAATGGTTTTATCATCTTTGTTAATCATATCAGAGATTGAAATTTTTGAGAGGTAATCATATTTCTGAGATTTATATTCAATTTTATTATGATACTCAAAAGTTGCCGTTTTGATGAGTTTATCTGACTTTCCATAAAATTCAGCTTTTAAACCAAAGTTCTCTTTCTTGCTTATCCAATATTTCACTTTGGGATAAGTGATTAAATTGTCTTTGGCTTTGAGTTCCAAAACCCAGCAATTGGCGTTGTTGAATGTCCCATTTTCTACGGACTCAATGGTATAGTCTTTCGAATAATTGGCAGCCGCAACATCTGCATTGGCGGCACTTCCCGAAAGTCTTTGTCGGCTCGAAATAGGGACGGGGTTGGTCAATCCTTGCTTGATAAACCACATATTGTTATCTCTAATCAACAACTTTTGTCCTTCAAATTTTTTGGGTTCTAAGAATGAAATCAACGAATAAAAATGACTGTCATTCGCAGAACCTTCAACCGATAATACAAGGTTGTTTTTCAATTGCCCTTGTTCAATATTTTGAACTTTTACGTTCCATTCAATTCCTTCGCTACCACCACGATAGAAATCTGATTTTTTCAGTGCCTTAACAACTTCTTGGTCTTGAGAGAAAAGAACGTTTGCAGATAAAACATTGATAATGAGTAGTATTGAAAATTTTTTCATTGATTGATTTAGTACACTGTTTAATAAGTTATTTACCCGCAATGGATATTGTTTCGAGAAGTTCTTTCGGATAATTAAGCTTCCCCCAAAAACTTATTAAACACTATATTTAGTACACTGTTTAATAAGTTATCTGGATAATTTTTATTGCAAAATCTTGTAGAACTTCCCGAAAGTAGAAAGAACTTTCGGGAAGTAGTCGAGAGGTTCACTTCCCGAAAGTTATTTCTACTTTCGGGAAGTTGAAATAACTTATTAAACACTATATTTAGTTTTAAAAATTAAGTTTACGATGATTTTGTAGGACAGGTTTTCAACCTGTCAATTTTAGTTTTTTTTACAGGTTGAAAACCTGTGTTACATGAGTTGAAAACCTGTGTTACTAATAAATCCACAAGCCTAATACCGCAGCGATAAGCCCAAAAGTAAAAGTTGCCATAGCCCTTTTCATATAGTTTTCATATAATTGATGAGCTTCTTTATGAGTAGCTAATTGGAGTTTTGGCCAAGTAAAGAATGTTCCGTACATGGTAAAGCCTGTCATAAAAGTGAGTGCCAAAACCTTTCCGACAAGCATCAATATTTCTCTGGGAGTTTGGGGCGGATGGAGTATAACTAAACCAATGCCCGAAGACCAAATAAGAAATATACCTGTGTAAACACTATAAAATACACGGCTTCCTTGCCCAACGATAAACCTAAACGGAAACTCATCTTCTTTGACTGTTTTTTTGGCAGCAGGCCAATCAATGAATGTTCCCATAAAGACTGCCCCAACCCAGACGATGGTAGCAATGAGATGAACATTTAAGAGAAATATCTTTAACATAACTGATTTAGGGTCACTTTTACAAACCCGTTTTTTGATGACATCCGTAACAAGTATATGGTTTTTTGAAAGCCTTTGAATTGATAAATGCCCCTAAATCAATCGTTGGTTTTGCCGTTTTTCTATTAAGAGAGTGCTTCACTAAGGCGGCTTTCAAATCTTGTACCTTTCGTACTCTTTCAAAAAAAGTTTCTTTGTAATCCCAAGCTTCCAAGATTTTTCTTTTGTCAGTAAGAATATAATTGGACGCTCTATCTAATGATGTTATGTAATTATTTATTTCTGAAATATCATCATCAGAAAGGGTGCTTTTTTGTTGAATTAACCAATCTACTTTTTTGAGATTTATATCAAATCTGTATAATGGCCCTAATATTTCGGGAAGTCTTCCTCCTAAATCTCGCAAAGCTCCGGGTACAAGCCTTGTATTGATATTAAACAAGGGAATATCCATGTTTGGGTTCTTGAATGTATTGAGACTGTCTTTATAATTGGTGATAGTTGCCATCGTCATCAAGATATTCCAAACGCCCAAATCTTCATAATCTAAAAGATAGCGACTGGTGTAATTCATCAGAGAGTCGTGGGCAATGGGATTATTAAAATTATTTTTATTTTTCACCCTTTCTTGAACTTGTCTCACTGCCAAATAAAAACCATAAGCCTTATCGTTGAAACCTATGAGATAAGTAGATTTGTGTGAAACATATTTGGCTCTCTCCATCATGGCTTCCAATTCTTTCTGCTCGTAATCAAAAGCCGTTGCGGGTAATTTAGAATATAAACCCACCTGACGAGTCCCATTGATTTCATTGAAAGTCAAATCCTTTTCTGAGTACGTTCCCCCAACAGCCAAAAGGTAAAATGAATAATACATTCCTGCCAGTTGAAAGTTCTCCAAATCATTGGTACTCTTGAATTTTCCTTCTGAATGTTCTTGCTCTAATTTGTGATAAGTTCTCTCAAAATTTTCTATAAATTGAGGTGTTGAATTCCTGATTTCTTTTGAATCAAAATTCAAATTGTCAAAGTAAACAGCCCTAATATCTCTTAGAAAAGACTGAACTTCCTCTTCTTCTTTTATGGGGATATTGGGTTCTTTACAGGAATTGTTGACGAACAATGACAATCCAGCGAAAACCCATAATTTTAGTTTTTTCATCGTCTTAAATAGTTTAGAGAAAATTAAATTTACATCACCCGCCTGCTCTTGATAATAGCAATGCTATGGTATCTCCGTTGTTAATTTTGGTATGGATACCTTCTAAAGATTCGATATTTTTACTTCCCAAAAAGAGATTAATATAAGGTCTTACCCGACCGTCTGACTCAAAGATACGTTCTTTGATGTCTCCATAAATTCCATCAAGTGTATTGATGAAATCATCGATTTTCGTTCCTTCAAATTCGAGATTGTCGATATAACTGATATACTGCCCAAACTGATTGGGGAATTTTATTTTTACATGAGTCTTTTCCATCGTTTTAATTTTTATTTACAATTTATATAGGACTGTCATCCCGACGAAGGAGGGAACTGGTATTTCAGCCCTTCAATTATATTTTTGAGAGAATCTAACAGTTCCCTCCTTCGTCGGGATGACAAATCCACATAAATTGTAGTTGGACATTTTTAATTTGATTGAATTAATGAATCTACAATTTGTTGATTAGCAATTTTTCTTGATACTAAAAATGAGGAGACAATCGCCACTATTGAAAATAAAGCGAATACAAACATCAATTTCGGCACTTTGAGCATCAACACCAATGGCACGGCAACCGACGCTACGGGAGGAATGAAAGATATGCCAATGACTTGTAAAATCCCTGCTATTGCCAATAGAATAGGTATTGCCAACAAACAACCCATGATACCCATGATTAATCCCTCTACACAAAACAATTTGATGACTTGGCTTTTGAGCATTCCGATTGCCCGCATCGTTCCAATTTCTTTTGTTCTTTCAGATACTACCATTTGCATCGTATTTAGCACTGTCAACAGCACAATAACCGAAATAATGATGGTCAATACTCTGAAAATAATGCCAAATAAAGTAGTAACTTTTTTGTAAGATGGAGATAATTCTTCCCAAGTTTTTGCTTCAACTTGCAAACCAGCACTTGTTAATTGTTCCAATAATTGAGTTTTGACAACATCAATATTTTCAGGATTTTTCAAGGTTACAATCACTCTTTCTGCTCCATCAGTATCGTATAAATTTTGGGCTAATGAAAAATCTGAGAGGATGAATTTATCATTGGTTGCAGGGTTGCCAGTATTATAATTTCCTGCAATTTTCACATCAACGGCATTGGCAACACCGTCTTTTGTAGAAGTTAATAGAGTGAGACTCTGCCCTTTTTTAATTTTCAACATCGTCGCTAATTCCGAACCTACAATTACGGCTGAATTATCCTGTTTTTTTGCTTCAAAAGTTACCATTCCAGCAATTTCAGTTCTGCCGTCCACATTCGTTTTTATTAGCTTTTGGTCATCATCAGGCACAATCGCCTCAGTTACGAAGATGGTCGATGCTTTACCATTGCTGGTTACGCCAAACATTCTGAGTCGGGGTGTTGCTAATTCAATTTCTGCATTTTTACGAGTTACCGAAAGGATTTTGGCTAATTCCTGAGCATTCCAAAGGTATTTTTCGGGTTCTAATTTTCCATTTTCATGAAACCCCTTTTTGGCAAAAGTCAAGTGTCCAAAACGTTCGGCGACAATTGCCTGTCCTTTCAGCCTTGAAAAGATATTATTTAAAAATCCTCCTAAAACTCCCAAAGCCACAAAACCCAAACAAACGGTCATGATGGTTACAATGGAACGTCTGCGATGCCGCAGAATATTTCTGTATGCAAATTGTAAGTAATTCATGGTCTTAATATTGATTGATTAAAAGTCCGTCTTCTATCTGCACAACGTGCTGAACACTATTGATGATTCGGTTGTCGTGAGTCGAGAATATAAAAGTTGTATGCTTGGTATAATTTAATTCTTTCATCAAATCCAGAATTTCCATACCTGTTTTAGAATCTAATGCCGCCGTAGGTTCATCTGCAATTACAACCGATGGATTAGTCACCAAAGCTCTGGCAATAGCCACCCGCTGTTTTTGTCCGCCACTCAAATTGGCAGGACGATGATGCAAATGAGTGCCTAAACCCACTTCTTTGAGTATTTTTTCCGCTCTGCTCAAACATACATGGTTAGGAATACCCTGTACTTGGAGGGCAAAAGCAACATTTTCGAGGGCATCTAATACAGGAATGAGATTATAATTCTGGAAAACAATCCCGATTTCCTTATTTCGATACATCGTTTTTTGATTATCCGACAGCGTTGAAATGTCAATATCATTGTAAGTGATTTGTCCATTTGTGGGCGTGTCAATCAAAGCCAAAAGATTAAGTAAGGTACTTTTACCACTTCCAGAAGGTCCAGCGATAGCCATAAAATCACCCGAATTGATGGTTAAATCTATTCCTTTTAAAGCCTGAACTTTCTGATTGCCAAGCTGATATGTTTTACTAACTCCCTCAAAATCTATGAGTTTTGTTGTAGAAATTACTTCCTGTGTCATTGTTTGTTTTTTTAAATCATGAAAGTATTAAGTATTGAGTCCTAAGTATTAAGTCCTGAGTATTGAGAAATCCAAGCCAAATGTTATTTCCAATTATTAACACCTTATCTTCTGATATTAAACAGTATATTTAATACAGTGTTTAATAAGTTTTTGAAGAGTTTAATTCTCAGAAAGAACTTCCCGAAAGTAGAAAAAACTTTCGGGAAGTGAATCTCTCGACTACTTCCCGAAAGTTCTTTCTACTTTCGGGAAGTTCTACAAGATTTTGGAATAAAAATTCCCCAGATAACTTGAGACTTATTATACAACTCAAGCCCCAGCCAAAAGCCCTTCAATATCCATCATCGACTCTGGAAAATGAGTTGAAATCATCATTCCATTGATTTCTCGCATCGCTGCCGTAGCTTGATGCCCCTTACACACTAAGGTAAGGTTTCCATCTTGTTCAAGGTAATATTCAAAACGCATCAATATTCTACTGACACTTTGGGCTTCCATGTACATTTTCATTACTACTTTATTGAAAGCAAATAATTGACCGATATATTGGATACTTAAATCAAGGGTAATAAGATGCAAGCCGTTTTTGATTTCCTCGATAATATCAGGGCAGTATTCATACAAAAACATTTCACGACATTTGCCTTGCCAAACGGCATAATTGGCAAAATATATATTTCCGACCACATTGGTTTCTTCAAAGCTGGTTACAAATCTATACTCGTAATAAGCTCCTTCATTTGTATTAATTATAGGCATTTTCTTTCGTGTTTATAAGTGTTGTGATTTTAGCAGTCTTCGGTAATAATTCTATGGCTAAAGTAACAACCTCTTTAATTTGGCTTATTTTAAGGTTCTGACTAAACAATTTACCTTGTTTCAAAATGTCAGCTTCTGAAGTGCCAATTGGGTGTTTTTTAAGGGTTACATAAAAACCATCTACGGCAATAGATACTTTATCGAAGTCTTTATAATTAATTGGAAGCAAATGGTTTATGAAATTTTTGGGTATATGAATATTTCTACTGCTTGCAAACTGTATCATCAGATATTCGATATAGTTTGCTAATAAAATTAAGTTCCATTCACCCGAAAAGCCACTTCCTGCAACACTGGTCAAGTCTAAGTTTTCCCAATATTGTTTTATTTCACCTTTGGCATTGACAACATAACTATTAATCCGAGTAACGTTTCCGATATGATGAACCTCCTGCGTACTGATGAAAAAAGGTCCTTCAATGGGATTAGGATTAAAAACAATTTTACCGACCGCCGTAGGCAACAAACTTTGGTGAGGTCTGCAAGCCTGATGACAATGAATGGCGGCATCATTTAGACCAGCGTCACCCAAAATTTGATTTTGCGGTAAATACGCATTAAACCACAAATCTGTTAGGTTTTCAGTAGCACTTGCCATTGATTTTAAAGCACTTAGCTCTGAGAAAGCATTGATTCGACGAAATGGCCCATGATGAAATAATAAGTCGTCATAAAATTTTGTCTCCGTATCAAGAGGTAATTTATTGGCATAAGGTAAGGGCAAACTTTTAAATAATGCCACATTATCATTTTTACCCAATTTGATATAAGCCTCAAAACAATTCACCTGAAAATCAGAATCTTCGCTTTGTACAACCGCATGAAAAGTGTATCGGGAAACTCTCGTAACGATAAATCGAATGGTATTTGCTTCAGATTGAGGAATAAATATGGACTTATTAATCTTTAAATCCTCAAATGTCCAAATAGGCATTTCTGTTTCCAAAGCACTACAAACTTGAGCCATTCCCTCCAAAATCATCACCGTAGGAAAAACATATTGTCCTTGAAAAACATGGTTTTGCAAATAAATATCTTCTTTCAAATTGACACTAACCTCTGATACAATTTCCACTTTGGGAATATGATGTTTGATATTTGCCACAAAACGCCCCAATGGTAACCGTTCCTTTACGTAGTTCAAGGTTAGCATATTTCCAAAACGTCCAGAAATGATAAGTCGCCCGCCAGCATAGTTTTTATCGGCAATAACGGCCTTCAAAATTTCAACGCCATGAGCCACAGGAATAGCAAAAACCCCTTTTTCTTTTAGCGTATTGATGGTATTTAGAGAAACGCCCATGCCTGTTTCGTCCCAAACAGACCATTCTAAAGTCATACATCGACAATGTGGATTTTCTTTTCCTACGCTTTCAATTAAAAGAGCCAATTGGTCATTTGCCCAAGCATAATCTGCGTTTCCGTGCATTCCACTTTGGGCGATAATTGACCCATAACCAATGAGTAATTTTAGCGAATGAACATTTAGAGCCGCCAATACATTTTTGAGTCCTTCCACTTTTACCAAAAGCGTTCTGTCAAAATCTTGCGGTTCTAACAAATGTAAGGCTTTGGGATAATTGACCCCTGCACCATGAATGAAAGCTGTGATATTGCCAAATTCACGGATAGATTCTGATATACCTTCCGAAACACTTTTTTGCGAACATACATCAACCGAAAGATATTTATAGTTGATATTATTTTCATCAAGTTTTTTCAAATTTGACCGTAATTCATCGTCACTCTCTGGCAACGAACGCCCCATGATAATCAGTTTTGCCCCTGTACATTTGGCTACGCTAAAGACCGACTCAAAAGTGATTCCTTTACCGCCACCTGTTGCTAAAATAACATCTTCCGTCGATAAGGTATTGTTGATATTCGCCTTTTCTGGATAGAAAAAAGCCAATTCAGATTCTGCCCTAACGCCATCTGTCCCAAATGATACTTCTTTGTATTTGGTAGCATTTCTGATTTCACCAACGATTTTTTCAAAAGCATTATCCTTACTTTGTATTTCAATACTCAACGTTGAATATCTTGGATTTTCTAATTGAAAGGTTTTTAAGATAGGTTTTAAATCTCCCGTAATTACCTCATCAATTATCCCGATTAATACCACTTTTTTAGCCTCCTTTATTTCGGGTTTTCGCAAAAAATCGACAAACTTAAATAGTTCTTTGCGTGCTAACGCAGATGAATATACGAATACCAAGGCGTCCCCAATATTAGCAGAAACATCTGTGAGGATTGGGGCTATTAATTTTACTTGGTCGTCATTGCCCGCTACAAAAACATTGCCCCCGTATTGTTCAATATTGAGTAAACTTGCTTTTTTAGGATTCAGTTTTCTTTGAAAAATATGCGACCAATTATGGATTTTTTCAAAAGAAATAATATCCTTTGAGCTACCCAGCATATTACTACTTTCACCTTTAAAAATGACCGTACTCAATTCTTCAATGTTAGCATCAGAATTTGCCAATATAGACGCTTCCGAAAATACAATTTGGCTTTTATTGAATGCTTTGATAACAATAGATAAAATTTCAGTAATTGCCAGTGAATTGATATGGAGTTGAGACATCAGTCTATCCTCACTATTAATCATTTCAAAGGGTATTTCAACTTTTTTACTGATGATTGCTTTTAGATAATTGGTAATTCCAATGACGGAGGCTTCAAGATTCATCTCTCCAGAAAGATTATCTTTTGCTTCATTTTGAGTAGCTGAAAGGTTGATTTCCTGCGTTTCTTCAGAAAATGAACTTTCAAACTCATTTTGTTCACATGGGTTTACAAAGGCATCTAAACGCCAATTTTCAATATCAAATTCTTTATAAAATCTATTGGTTGACAATTCATCAAAATATACAGGGTTGCCAGAAATATAGGTCAACGAAAGCGTATTGAGCAATCCACGAATAGAATTATTACCAAAATCAAGCGAAACAACCTCAAAATCTTGATAATCTTGCAAAGACCGAGAAAGGGCATTGCCAGGCCCTACTTCAATTAAAATGGGGCTTTCGTGCTTGATTTTATCAATTGCCTGACTAAAATATACAGGCGATTCAATTTGCTCAAACAACATTTGTTGAATATCCGTTTCTGGACAAATACTTTCTGCTGTTACGGTTGAAATGACTTTTCTGATAGGAGTATTAAATTCAATTCCTTCCAAATCTGTCTTAAATTGTATAGCGGCTTGTTTCATCATGGGTGTATGAAAAGCATGAGATACTTTCAATTTAACATGATGAATACCTTTACTTAGAGCTTGATTTTGAACTTTTTGTATCTCATCAATATGTCCGCCAACCACAAAATTTCCTGTACCATTATAACCCGTAATAAATACCTTATAATGACTTATCATTTCCTTTATGGTCTTCTCATCGCATTTGATTGCCAGCATGGCTCCGTCCTTTTCCCCTAATTGAGACATGGCTTTTCCACGAGCAATGGCAAGGTTTTTGGCATCGTCGTTTTCAATGATACCTGCCCATGCCAAAGCTGAAATTTCTCCAAGACTATGTCCGATACCGAAGTTTGCTTCAATCCCAAATTTTTCTAACACCTCTATTGATGTTAAGGAATTTTGTAAAATGGCAGGTTGTGCCACTGAGGTATCTGCAACCCCACAAATGGGGGCTTTCAATGCTGTTTTTGATGGGTTTACCCATGATGAAAATGCTCCAAAATCGGGATAAATGGGAGCTCCTTGCCCTGGAAATAGAAATCCAATTGGTTGAGATTTACCATTACAATCAAAGAAAATACCTTTGTGGGTATCAATAAATCTGGTTTTATTTTGGATAATTTCGTTTTCTAAAACGCCTAAATTTTCAGCTAATTCATTGGGCGTTTTTGCTACTACCGAACCTCTCCAAATACCTTTATCCTCAAAAGATGCCGTGATGGTAGCTGATAAATCTACCAATTCAGCACGAGAAATATCTCTTGACAACGATTTGAGACGAGCGATTATCTCTAAAAATCCTTGTTGGGAATTTGCTGAAAATGGAAAAACTTCGCTATCTCTTTGAGAATCTGATAGTTTGATTATTTTGCCTGATAGTTTTTTGAGTTTTTTGTTATTCGGAGCTTCTTCCATCGTTAAATGTACGTTGATGCCCCCAAATCCCATTGACGAAACTGAGGCTCTCATCGGGATATTTTTCTCCCACAAAATCGGTTTGGTTGCCAATCGCAAAAGACTTTCATTTTCCGTCAGAAGAGCATGAGGCGTATTTCTTCGAGATGCAGGAATAACGCCATTTTTGATAGCCAAAGATGCTTTAATAACACCTGCAACGCCAGCCGCAGCTTTGGTGTGTCCAATCAAATGCTTGACAGAACCCAAAATGGCAGGTATATCGTTTTTCCCTGCCTCTTTCAAAGCATTGACAATGGCTGAAATTTCCACTTGGTCACCTGTGGGCGTACCTGTGCCATGTCCCTCAAACATAGCCACTTGACTAATTTTATACCCTGCTTTTTCGTAGGCACGGTCAAACGCCAATTGTTGCGTTTCAGATTTTGGTCTGGTAATACCACCGCTACCGTCAGACGAAATGCCACAACCTTTGATGACTGCATAAATATTGAGATTGCGAGCCATAGCTTCTGATTCTTTCATCAAAACGACAATTCCACAACCTTCACCGGGCCAAAAACCTTCAGATTTGGTGCTATATACCTCCATTTCGTTCATTGCTAATGCACCGTTGCGGGCAAAACCAATGATTTCGAAAGGGTCGATACTCAAATCTACACCACCTACCAAAACCACATCAAGAGAATTATTTAAGATAGAATTACAACCATTTTCAAAGGCTAATAATGACGACGCACAAGCACCATCAATGGTGAATCCGCCTCCATGAAAATCAAAATAATTACATATTCTTCCGCTAATGGTATTGCTCAATCCTCCTGCCAAACTATCGGCATCAGGTTCTGGAAAAGGCTCTTTATAGGTTTTTTCGGCATTGCTAAGAATGATATTGATGTCCTCTTGCGTGTGGTTTAAGTTTTTAAGTGTTTTTTCAAGCACTTTACGCACATAAGGCCAACGCAATCTCATAATTCCTGAACGGCTAAATTCACCCGTCAGAGAATTTCCCAATACAACTCCAACACGATTTTTATCCAAACCTTCTCCGTTTTCAAACCCCGCATCTTTCAATGCTCCTGCGGCTACGTCCAAGGCTAACCAATGGGTAAAATCAGTACGTTCAAAAGTGCTTTTAGAAACTTTGTATTTTATTCTGTCAAAACTATAACCTGTTATTACCGAAGCAGTTTGAGAATATGTTTTATCTACTTTCGATTTATCTTTAGAATAGTAGTCGTTCATGTTCAAACGTTTGTCAGGAATATGTCTAAATTGTTGACGTAAAGACAAAATATTATCCCAATATTGCTCAATACTATTTGCACCCGGATACCTACAATCCATTCCTACTATCGCTATTCCTTCATTAGTTTTCATATTTTCATAGTTTTAAATTGGCTGTTTCTTTCAGAAACATTTGGGTTTATGAGGTTGTATGCTTGGTATTGTTTTATGACATAATTTCATTTTTAGCCACATAAATATTCGTTGCCTGATTTGAAATTACCCATTCTCTAATCATACCTAAAAACAGTTGGAAAGACGGTTCACCGTTAATATATTTTTCACCTCTCAGTGTTTTCTCAATCACTTCCATCGCAAATTCATGGCATTCCATAGAGCTTCTACCTGTCAATATTTTCTCTGTTTTATCGGTTGTGTGAGGATTGCCCGCTAATTGTCTGGTATGAGTTGCCAAAAACGAACCTTCACCCAAACGATGAGCATATTTGCCTGATAATTCCTTCAGTAAATGGATTTTCCTTTCTGACACTCCACCTGCATAAGTAGCCGCCAAACCAACCCCAGCCCAAACTGCTCCTTGTCTTTCTTCAGGAAATGCCGCTAAAGTTTCCGCAATTTTAGTAGGTTCGCCCGAATTATAAAACCAAACGGCACGTCCAATTCCATTGTCATATCCTTCTAAGAAATAGGCTTTTTTGCCTGCAAATGAGCGAGGAATAAACATTTCTTTGAGGGTTTTTTGAGGCTTAAAATAAGCATTATAAAAACCAATACCGTTCAAGAAAAGCGATTCCCCCTCTGAATTTGCTTTTGTGGTGAAATATTCAAAATTATTATTTCTGAATATCGCAGAAGCAATGCCAGCCCCAATGTAGGACATATAGGCATGGTTTCGTCCTTCTCCCTCAATAAAATCGTACAGGCGATTTTTATTTGAGATTGAAAATAAATCCAACGTAAACAAGCCCATTGCTGCTCCTTCGTGGAAGAAACCAACCAATTCATTTGATACTTGTGCAATGGCAATGGAAAGGTTTTTTGACAAACCACATTCCAAAGCAATGTTATAGGCGTTGACTACCGTTTTGGCAACCAATTCCAATCTATTTTGGGCAGGAAGACCTACTTCAAAATCACGAATTTTAAATTCTGCTTCTGAAAGTGGTAATCCTAAAATAAGTTTCCGAATAATTTTTATTTTTTCCATGATGAATAATTGGTAAGGGTTTATAAATGAGGAATATTTCCATTCACCATTGAACCATAACTTGGCTCTTTAATGTGCGTTAGCGTGTCCTGATAGCTCATTTTTCCGTTTCTAATGGTTGACTGAATTTTGGCTTCATTGGTAGCAAAAACATCTATGAACCAATAATATAAACCTCTGGCAGTACAAACAGTCATCAAGGCAATAAACATGGCAAAAACAATGTGCAAGCTCATCATGATACCATAAACTGCCGCTACGCTAAGTCCAAAAACAATTTGTCCTTTCTTTGTAATTGGGGTAGTAGCTGGGTCTGAAATCATATAAAAAGTGAAAAGTAAAAAGGCAATACCAGACATTGGCATTAATGCCCCAATAGTTGAGGTATCCATGAGGGTGGTTCTGATAACGGCTTGCAAAAAGAAGCCTGAAACCCATGCCAATATCAAAGGAATTTTTTTGGTAAAAACGGCATTTAATAAACTTCCCAACGTCATAAAAATACAAACTAATAACCAATCCGACCATCCAGAAGTAGCTTCACTAAACTGATAAGGCGGTGCCACACCTACCCAAGGAAAAAAAAGTAACATAGTACCAATACCCGTGTTTGATGGATTGAGGAAATGGCGTATTTTTCCGTTGATGTTTACTTTAAATAATACTTTTGAGAGCATCGCAACGGCTGTGGCAAAAATGATTGGCATTAATCTTTCGTTGGTAAATAATAGCATAGAAACTGCTGAGGCAGAAATATGAGCAGGTAAGAGAAACTGAACAAACTCTTTGACACTACCTTTCATAAATGCAACAGGTCTTTTATTGATTTTAGCTTCTAAGATTTCAAAACTAATTTCAAGGGTATAGGCTGTCAATAATGCAACCACCCAGTGAGCTACGGATTGCTCGAAGCCAAGATAAAAATGACCAAATAAATTTAATACCGTTATTGCCGAAGCAAATCTTATGAGTGCGGGGACTCTGTTATCTTTCTTTGTCATAGTTTTAATAAGTTAAAAGGTTATTTGTATTTATAATTAACTGAAAGTCAATTGATTGGTAAATTGTATTCTCCGCCTTACTCAATACGGTAAAGCAACGGTGTGCCAGCCAGCATCAAGTTTGACTTTAGTTAGTGCTACTGTACCGTCAGATTGTCTCCATGAAATTTCAATATTATCAATTTGATTGGCGGCTGCTTTGCCCAAGCCAAAGTGAATTTCACTGCTTCGTTTTCCTGTGTGTCCGTTGCCACCATCTACAAAACTGACTATTTTTTTCCCTCCAACTGTGTAAGCCGTCACTTTTGCTCCAATAGCGTATTTAGCTTTAAGTTTCTGTTTAGGGTCAATAAGCACTTTATGATTGTTGGAATCAAGCGATAGAATAAGTTTTAATCCTAAAAAATTATTTTTGCTTTCGCTTTTATTATGATACATTCTTGAATCTTCCCATTGTGATGATGCTACAAAGTCCAACTTGCCATCATGTTCAAAATCTGCGGTGGCAATTCCTCTTGTTACCTGAATATCATCAACATCTATATTGGCAGAAATATCATAATATTTTCCAGATTTGTGTTTCACGAAAAAAGGAATGTGAGCTCGACCCGAAATATCATCACCTTGATTGATTTTAGGCCAATTTTCTGGATTTGCTAAAAATTCATCATGCCCTGTGGCTAATTCTTGGAGTTCGGGCCATCTATTGGTTTTTCCTTTTCTAAACCCTGTGCCTTGTATCGCTTCTGGAACTCCGTCATTATTAAAATCACCTAAACGAGCCTCCCAACCCCACGAACTTCTCGATAATCCCAGAGATTCACTTTGATTAACAAAAGGAGCAATTCCTTTGGTAAACGACTCGGTATCGCCTGTGTTAATAAAAGCAAAATGGCTTTCATGAAGAGCATAATCATCGGCAATATTACTAACGTATATATCTAAGAGTCCGTCGCCATTTATGTCTCCAAAATCTACGCCCATTCCTTTGAAAGAATCTCTACCCAAAACACTCGAACGAATGGAGAAAAAACCTTTTGGCCCTTTCAATTCTTGGAAAGAAAGTTTCCCATTAGTTGATTTATTGAGTAAAAGTTTATCAGGAGCAAAGTCATTAGCAATATATATATCTGGAAGCATATCACCGTTTAAGTCTGCTGCGGCTACTGCCAAAGTCCAGTCGTAAGGAAACCCCAAACCTTGCAACCAGTCTTTCGATTCTTTAAAAACAGCTTTCCCATTTTTGATGCCTGCCCATAAAAATATGCGATTGGTTGCTCCATTATCCCCTCTCGACATTGAATGTTGCATTACTTGATTTTTATCGGTTGCTCCTTTTTCATATAATTTTGAATTGTCTGGAAAATAATTTCCGATAAAAATGTCATCATGTCCGTTACCATCAAAATCTGCGATGGTGCTGGTAGTGGTAAACCATTTTTCAATAGTTGGGTTCAGTTCTGCTTCTGTGAAACCGTTTTCGGTTTGGTAAAAAATAATCGGCGAACGCCCTAAATAATTCACCAAAATATCCATTTTCCCGTCTTCATTAAAATCATTTGCCAAAGTTCCTGACGGTGGCATTGATGCTGGATTATAGGGTAATGTTTTGGGACTTAGTTGAAATGGTTTGTATCTTTCTCCTGTGCCATTGGCAGGAAATACCGAAACGGTATTGTATCGAGGGTCAACATGAATAATGTCATTGGGTAAATTATCACCGTCAAAATCGGTAACATTTACTGCTGCTCCCACTACTGACACCCAAGCATCTATTTTCTTATACTGAGGGTGTACTTCGTGTATATCCATCGGAATAATACCTTCGGGTTTATATAAAATACTTTTCTCAAATTTAAAGTCTTTGGCTAATTCTTCTCGTTCCTGATACGAAATAGAATTTGGTACGGTAAATCCATAAAGTATGATTAAGAAGGCTACCGCAATCAATTTGGATAAATGTCTCATTGTTTTTCAGTTTAGATTATTGTCATAATTAATGACCGTGACGATTTAATATCGGAATTATCTACTATTTGGCGGAATTAAGGTTAGGCTTCTCCGAAGCCCGTAATTCGAGGCTATTCTTGTGCTACAAAGGTTGAATTTCTCCGAAATTGTGTCGATTTATACCTCGGAGAGGTTCAACCTTTGTAGAATATAGTGAAAATTCTCGTACCCACTTCGGAGAAGTGTAACCTTAAAAGAGTCCGCCAAATATTAGATAATTCCGTTTAATATTTTCGATTGTCATCTGTTTGACTATGAAAATGAATATGGTTTTTTTGTCCTAAGTAGGGATTAGGATTTAGGCGTTGGGATTTAGCGAACGAGCTTGATTAAGAGCAAGTTCGTTCACTAAATATAAACAGACATTATAGACTTCGACATAACTTATTAGAAGTAAAATGTAATAATTTGGCTCAACTTCCCGAAAGTTTAACCCCTAACGGAGTTATTTCAGGAAGTTTCAATTCCAATAAATTATGTCATACTCTATATAATTTCGGAAGTATATACTTAATGTCGCAGGTTAAATTTGAGTCGAAAAAACCTCACCCCCAACCCCTCTCCGATGGAGAGGGGAGCATTCGACCCCATTTTTCTCCCCTCTCCATTGGAGAGGGGTCGGGGGTGAGGTTTTGCGACATTAAATACTTACTTCCGTATAATTTTAATGAATCTCAATTCAGCCCCCTACGTATGTCTATTTCTGAAGCTATTTCAAAGAACATTGTTCAACAAAATCTACAATATTATTTTTTGAAATATGCTCCATAGTGAACGCATGAGTATATACGTCACCGTTGGCGTGACGATATTTTGGTAAGTGATATTCTTTTATAACACTTGGGTGAGGTGCTTTGAAATAAACACAAGGAGAATGTTCGTTAAAAATAGTTGGAATACCCTTTGCTATCAGTTGGTTGTTTAAGAAAGTAGCTTTTGATAAGATTTTTTTTGTCCGTAAAACCATATTTTCATAGCCGATACTTTTCAATTTTGTAAGTACAATAAAAGGAGACAGTCCATCTCTTGAACCCGCAATCGTGGTATCGAGCGAATTATAGTCGTTCACAAAAGAATATTGGATAGTTTTGAGGTTATTTTTTCGTACCAAGAAAACCGAACTCGGAAACGGTACTCCCAAACGTTTATGAAAGCTAACGGCAATGCTATCAACTTCTGGAATGCTAAAATCAGCTCTTATTTCCTCAGCATCAATGAACGGAGTTATTAATCCGCCGAGAGCAGCGTCTATATGAATATGATAGCGTTCTCTGGGAATTTTATGGTCTTTAATAATTTTTATGAGTTTATTGACATCATCATACGCTCCTTTGGAAACTGTACCCGAGGTAAAACAAAAAATAAATGATTTATCACGATTTTTGGCTAAATAATCACTGAATTTATCCAAATCTATTTTACCATATAAATCTGCTTCAATCTCAACCATTTCCTTTACTCTTAGCAACGTAACTGATTTTTCTATGCTTGCATGAGCCTGATTTGAAGTAACTAAAACGCCCTTGTTGTTGAGTTTTAAATTGGCTAAATGTACCGCCTGAATATTGGAGATTGTAGAACCGCTGGTGGTGTATCCCCATACTTCTTCGTGGGAGATTCGGAGGTAATCAGCCATCAAGAAAATAAGCTCACGTTCATAACCCAAAGTATGAACTTGCCCACCAAAACCATCAAAAGGGTCGCCTAAATTATTGAGAGTATGTTTCAATAAACGAGCAAACATAGAACAGTCGCTGGTAGATTGATTAATTTGAAGTCCAAAACACTTTTTTCTTTCTTTACTAAAATAGTTGTCTAATTTTAGTATTTCCTGTTTTTCTAAAACATTATTTTTCATTGTTAAATTCTGGGTTATAAGGTCATACTTTATCCAGTCAAGTTTGTACTTGTTCAAGTTGCAAAGTTGATAGAGCAACAAATGTGAGATTGAACAATGATTAATAATTCATTCCTGACAAAGCCATGAAATCGAATTGGGACTTAGATAAAGTTTCAGTTTAGAGGATAATCGTAATAATCTTAGAGGTGGGGCAAAACGGATGATGAAGGTAGGTGTAAAATATAAGAAGTACCGTGAATAAATAGTTTTTTGTGTTTACTATGCTTGATTGTCAAATCATTGATTAGTCCTAATTATCTACACAGAGGGTACTTCTGTCAAAAAAATAATGTGCTATTACAACTTTGCGAGGTCTTCTTCGCAAACTTTTTTCAATAAAGACAGACCCTTTTCGTTGGTAAGTCTCATTTCAGTTCTAAGGTCAGTCAGATGAGCAATAATATTAGCAGGGAAATCCATTTTTACTTTAAACTCTTGTCTGACGTAAGTATTATTCCCTTTTTCCAAGAAAGAATAGTTGAATTCTGGCTTAGCTTCATACGGCACAGTAATATTACATTTAATGTTTACAGCCTTATTTTCCTCCAATCCAACGATTTCCTGATAACCTTCGCTGGTTTCTTGAACGCCTACCCAGTGAAACTTAGAACCAACTTGTCCATCAACTGCGGTGATGTCAAATTTTTGTTGCGGGTCTGTCAGTCTGAATGGCGACCAACTTGGATAATTCTTGAAATTCCTAACCTTGTTGTAAACCACATTGGAAGGAGCATCAATTTTTTGTTCAGAAACAATGATAATTTCTTTTTCGTCAGAAGAAATGA
The DNA here is from genome assembly GCF_003148625.1 of Arcicella aurantiaca. Classification (GTDB taxonomy): domain Bacteria; phylum Bacteroidota; class Bacteroidia; order Cytophagales; family Spirosomataceae; genus Arcicella; species Arcicella aurantiaca. The sequence continues at coordinate 102,211 of NZ_QGGO01000016.1, forward strand.
TATTAAGAATAACAACCGCAATAACGATGATTCCTAAAAAAACACCCAATAACTTGATTCCTTTTTTCATGATTGTATTGTTAAACGTTGAATTGTCTTAAATGATGGTCGATATGCTTGTAATTATATTCTCCAACTTGCGTTTTAGTCATTTTGCCAAAGAAAGGATGTGAAAAACCTTCGTAATCAGCTTCGCTTTTGCTCTCAAATTGGTTTATCAAATTAATCCATCTCAATCTGTTGTTTGAGATATATCCGTTTTCTTTAATCTTAAATTCTGGATGCGTAGGCTCATTTTGTTTAAATGGCGTTTCATCTTTTACCAGACTTTTAAGCGACATCTGACCAAAAATTCTGCCGATAAATAATCTATCGTAGCTTTTGATACGGAGATACATTTCTTCGGTTTTGATGCAATGAATTATCATTTGGTAAACATTCATTTTACCCCAATTTGAAGAGCTGCTATCAGATAGCCTTTCAATGCGTTGAATTAACTCTTCTCTTACTTGTTTATCGAATATTGATTTCATGATATTTGTTGTTTAATAGAATTGTGTAAAAGTCCTAAGTATTAGGTATTAAGTATCAAGAATAAGTACATTGTTCCGAATAATTTAATTGCAAAACCTTATTTATCTGTACTTAATACACTGTTTAATAAGTTTTCTTCTTGTAGAACTTCCCGAAAGTAGAAAGAACTTTCGGGAAGTAGTCGAGAGGTTAACTTCCCGAAAGTTTTTTCTACTTTCGGGAAGTTGAAGAAACTTATTAAACACTGTACTTAAAATCTTCATACCTCGGACTTAATACTTTTTAAAAAATCCCAAATGAAAACGTAGTTCTACTACATCGGAATGAGGTCTCTAATCTCAACGTTTCCACCAATTTCTAAGATTGGAGAACCTTTTGCCAACGTCAATGCTTCATCCAAATCTTGAGCATTAATAACCATATCACCAGCAAGCACTTCTGCACCACTCATGTGAATATTATCTACAAAACTGCCATCGCTTTTCAATACTCTTCCCGAATATCCTAATTGATTTGTACCAACAAACTGACCATTTTGGGCCAAACTTCCAATCCATTGTCCCCATTTTTGACCTTCAACCTCCATTTCTTCTGGTGTTGGTTGATAGTTAGGATTAAAGTCGTAGCGAAAGATTAATTTAAATTGTTTCATTGTTTTAGATTTTAGTTAAAAATAAAGTAATTATTATAAATATTTTGTTGCAAAATTTAAGTAAGTTTTGGGGGTAGGGCTTAGGACGTAGTGTCGAAAGCCTTTATTAATCAGGCTGTTATGTGCCTAAATCCTAATGCCTAAATCCCAATTTCTATTTACATTGGAATCACGTCTCTAATCTCAACGTTTCCTCCAATTTCTAAGATTGGAGAACCCTTTGCCAGAGTCAATGCTTCATCTAAATCTTGTGCATTAATCACCATGTCACCAGCAAGCACCTCAGAGCCACTCATGTGAATATTATCTACAAAACTGCCATCACTTTTCAATACTCTTCCTGAATATCCTAATTGATTGGTTTCTACAAACTGACCATTTTGGGCTAAACTTCCAATCCATTGTCCCCATTTCTGACCTTCCACTTCCATTTCTTCTGGTGTTGGTTGATAATTAGGGTTAAAATCGTAGCGGAAGATTAATTTAAATTGTTTCATTGTTTTAGATTTTTGAACGCCCTCTTAGCTTTTATACCAATCAGACCATTCGGTTTATTATTTATTTGTATTTGTAATTGTGTATAAATCTTGAACACTACCAAGTCCTCCGTGCTGAGAAATTATCTTACTAACCTTCAAGTTTTTTTCTTTGATATAGTCCAAGAGATATTGTGAATTATTCTTGATACTAACCTTTGCTTTTTCTGTAAATCCTCTTGGCGTATATCCGCCCCAAACTTTCATAAATGTGCCACTCCAAAGCTGGTCTGCTTGAATAATTATTTCTTCTTGTGGCAAATAAACAATCAACATATCTGACGAATGAGCCGTAGCTGAAGACTTAGTAGCATTTAATCTGTGGATTTCAATTTTTCCATTTTCCAAGACAGTCACATCTTTTACAGGGTTAATAGTCAATGGCTTAGGATTTGTAGCAAATTTGTCTTTATTAAGGCTATGGTCTGCCGAAGTAACTTTTTTCAAAAAAGGTACAGCTTCTTCAGCCAAATAGATATTACCTGTTTCTGTCAATCCTTCTCTAATTCCCGCAAAATGGTCGTGATGGCAATGCGTTGAAATAATACCCTTGATGTTATTTTCATTAAAGGCTTTCTTGGCGGCATCAATCAAACTTCTTGTCCAATCTTGGTTCAATGGAGTATCTACTAAATACAATCCGTCCGAAGTCTTTATCGCTACGTTCCATAATCGATTGTCTGGTCGTCCGATGATTTTAACCGTCGGAGAAACATATTGCGGTTCCATTTTGTATGGTTTCATATCTATCGTTCCCAAATCAAATGCACCGTCATTTACAGGTTCAGGCCAACCAAGATTCCATGCGTTCCATCTCATAATAAATTGAGAGTTATAAACCCCAATTTTAGATTGAACATCATCATAAGGTATTGGGTCATTAACAACTTCTGGATTGAAAAAACTTTCTGTGAATGTAGGATTCACCTTAATATTTGATAAAGTCTCTTTTCTTAATAAATTCTTATTGTGATAGTGTTCCAATGTAGTTGGGTACTGGATACCGTTTACTTTTGTCCAATTCTTGAAAACAACTTCATATTTCACATTTCCTTGTAAAAAATCGACTTCGTTGGTACTCACTTTCGTTGGTAGTTTGGTGTCTTTATCAAAAAACACTTCAAAAATGATAGAAGGGAATTTTTCATGAGTGAAACTCAAGACCAAATTTTTTGTATTGACCGTTTCTTTATTTTTGCTCAGAAGCACTTTTAATAATTGAAGTGGATTAGACATCATTTGAACTTTAAGATGAGCTTCTATTTCGGTCGAAAACATGGCAACAGGAGCAACATCATTAAAGTAATATGATTTCCAAATGTATTGGTCTGATTGAGAGCCTACTCTGTCAGAAATAAATATATTTGGCCCCGACGTTTCGTAGTATGCTGGCTGATTAAATTCACAATAACTATAATCCATTTTCAACTTTCGGGCAGATAAGTTACTATAACATTCATAAATATATTTGTTACTTACCAAAGGCGAAGGCAAAGAAGGAATATCTTGTTCGTATTCATAACTCATTCCATCTACTTTTAAGGAAATAGTTTTGAAATCTTGGATTGCTTGTGCATTGCCTGCTACTGAATTTAAGGCTTCTGATAATTGAATTTCGTTGGACGGGGTACTATTTTCCACTTCTTTACAGGAAGAAATAGATAAGAAAATAACCGCAACAAATGCGTAAAATGATTTTTTCATGGTTTTAGAGAGTTTGACTTTTTATGCGAATTAATTTTAAATTTTTCCCTGTTTTCTTTCAATAAGCCAAGCGATTCCCATGATAATATTGGAAAATATCATCTTTAATTATCGCTTGTTAAGTTTTCAGAACAGATATTGTCTTACTCTTTGATATATACGTTAGATATCGAAAGGGCAGTTAATTGATAGGTAATCAATGTCGTTTAGTGAAGAAATTTATTTGATACAAACTTCCCGAAAGTTAATCTGCTCAACATTCTAACTTTACTTATTTCTGAAATTATTAATCAATTCTTCAAATTTTCGGTATGGAATGGGTTTTTCTAACCAATCAAAATACTGAACATTCTTATCTTGAAATAGCGATGCTCTATAAGCACTTGTAAAAACAATATTTAGCATTTTATCTTCACCCGTTTTTAATAAATGCTCAATGCTTGATTCTTTATTTAATTGAACGTCTAAAAAAACAATATCGACTTCGTAATTGATACTTTTCAAATAATCAAATCCCCCTTTTAAGGTATCAAATGTATCTAATACTATTAAATCATTTAACCTATTGGCAAAATTAACCAGTATCAGGCTTGCTCTTGGTTCATCGTCTATTATTACACATTTTAGTTCCATCGTGTATCAAATAAGTGGTTTCGGTATAATTAATTAAAAAATAATAGGTCAATTTATGATTTCCACATCATATTATTAAGAATTTCTCCATTCTTTTTATTTTAAGTTTTCATTGAAGGGGCGGTTACACTCATGGCTCATTTTGAAAACTATTTAGTGTGTTTATTATTTTTCCCTTTTTGATGAATCAAAGCTACCTAAAATTTGAAAACCGCTGTTTTATCTTAGACTTGTTTAGATATATTTTCGACAGGATACTTGATTTGTTAGATATTATTTTTGAAAAGTATATACTTCCGTTAAATCTAAGATAAATCCAATTTGTTAACATACGGTAAATATACTATGCCGATTTGTTTGTAAATTTATTGTCATAAAGATATTGATGGTGTTTTACATAACCGTTGTTGAACATTATTAAATGTATAAAAATAGATTCTTGCACTCTTTTACACAAAAATAACTCTATCTCAAATCTAACTCATATACCCATGAAATTAACTTGTATTTTTGTTGAGGATGAAACACCTGCCATGAATCTATTAAAGATTTATGCCGACCGAACCCCCACTCTTGAAGTATTAGGTTTTTTTGATAGTTCAATGGAAGCTATTCATTTTTTATCAGAAAACCCCGTTGACGTAATTTTTACCGATGTCAATATGCCGCAACTGACAGGAATAGAGTTAACTCAGTCGCTCAGAAATAAACCCTATATCATTTTTATTACTGCAAATGCCGAATATGCTGTAAATGGCTTTGAGTTGGACATCGTTGATTTTTTAGTAAAACCTGTTACGTTTGAAAGATTTATGAAATCGGTTAATAAGGTATTTGACCGAGAAGAGAAAAAGAAATTGGGAGGGGTAAATAATCATAATGAAATAGAAAATAAAGAAGAATTGGAAGACTATTCCATGACGAGTATATATGTAAAAGAAAGTGGGAAAGTAATTAGAATTGATTTTGATGAAATTATTGCTATTGAAGGGTTAAAAGATTATGTCAAAATTATTACAGATGAAAGACCTATCGTGACCCACTTGACAATGAAAAAATTGGAAGAGCAAATTTTACCTAAATCTAAATTTATGCGTGTTCACAAATCTTTTATTGTGGGGCTTCGCCAAATCCGAAAATTTGATGGTTTAGATTGTTACCTTGAACTTCAAAATAAATTACAAATACCCGTAGGCCCGCAATATAAGGAAGCATTGATGGTAAAACTCAAACCTGTGAATTAGAATGCAAAAAATGATAGAATGGTATCTCAATTTTTATCCAACCAGTGGAGTTCCCCCAAAACGCAGAATAGTCATTCATCTTACTTATTGGATTGTCTGGGGGTTATTTAGTGTATTGGCTTTTATTGCTCAAAATGTCGAGATTAAGGTATTAATAACCTGTTCAGCCGTAATACAAGGTTGTATTATTTATTATGGACTTACTTATTTTGCTGTTCCAAACTTATTCTTAAAAAATCGTTTTGTAATTGGAGTATTTTTTTTAGTCATAGTTTATTCTTTAAGTTATACTACGAATGTAATGGCATACAGCTACGCAATAAAGTTTAACCTTTTCAAGCCCAGAACTTTTATGCACGGATATGCTCAAGAGTATATCCGTAAAGGAATTTTAGGTTTATTTGATGTAAAGACTTTTTTCATAGAATTATATACTATTCTAAATACTATTGCTTTACCATTTCTAATAAAATTTAGTAGAGTTATTAGTGATTATTCTATGCGAGTGGCAAGGCTAACCAAAGAAAAAACCGATTTAGAAATAGACTTTCTAAGAACACAACTCAATCCCCATTTTCTATTAAATTCTCTGAATAATATTTATAGTCAAGTAGTTAGTAAAGATGAAACCGCAGGAGATTCCATTATCGTACTGTCTGACCTGATGAAATATATTCTTTACCATTCAGGAAAAGCAGTTATTGATTTGGATAAAGAGGTACAATTTCTTAGAAACTACATTGATTTAGAAAAGCTACGAGGTAGTAAGTCATTAAAAATTCGTTTTTCACAAACAGGAGATATGCAGGGATTTCGTATAGCCCCATTAATGTTGGTTAATTATGTAGAAAATGCCTTTAAACATGGGCGAGTTCCTAATGGGGAGATCTTATTGATAGATATTGACATAAAATTTATTGATGAAACCTTATATTTCCGCATCGAAAATGATTTTACAGAAAGGCATAGAGAAAATCACATCACTAAAGAAGGAGGAATTGGCATTGCTAACACCATCAAACGATTAGTGTTATTATATCCCAACAGACATTCATTAACGATTCATGATGAAAACAATAAGTTTTTGGTATCATTGATGATAAAATTGTCTCCTAATGAATAAATGTATAATATTTTAAACTCAACTATGGCACTCAAATCCATGAATTAATATGCAAAAAATGATAGAATGGTATCTCAATTTTTATCCAACCAGTGGAGTTCCCCCAAAACGCAGAATAGTCATTCATCTTACTTATTGGATTGTCTGGGGGCTATTTAGTGTATTGGCTTTTATTGCTCCATCAAGTATGGGGCATAAATTGATTATTACACTTTTTATAATGTTACAGGGCATAAACGTTTATTATGGTCTGACTTATTTTGTATTCCCAAATCTATTTTCAGCCAAGCGATTTATTATTGGATTATTAGTTCTATTTATTGTTTATTGTTTGAATTATGCACTTAGTTTAGAATTTTATCATTTAGTGTTAAAATATACATTATACACAAAAAATGGTAACGCATATCGATATGCTAATGCCTTTACTCAAAAGGGATTATGGGGAATGTTTAATCCTCAAAATATTTTTTATGAATTAAATATGGTATTAAGTGTCATTTCACTCCCATTTATGATAAAACTCAGTAGAGTAATTACAGATTATTCTATGCGAGTGGCAAGGCTAACCAAAGAAAAAACCGATTTAGAAATAGACTTTCTAAGAACACAACTCAATCCCCATTTTTTATTGAATTCTCTGAATAATATTTATAGTCAAGTAGTTAGTAAAGATGAAACCGCAGGAGATTCCATCATTGTACTGTCTGACTTGATGAAATATATTCTTTATAATTCGGGGGAACTACTGGTAGATTTAGACCGAGAGATTCATTTTCTCAGAGACTATGTTGATTTAGAAAGACTTCGTGGCAATCGGTATTTAAAGATTCAATTTTCTCAGGAGGGTGCCATGAAAGGTTATAACATTGCACCCTTGATTCTCATCAATTATGTTGAAAATGCGTTTAAACACGGAGGAATACCTTATGGAGATACTTTATTGATAGATATTGACATAAAATTTATTGATGAAACACTATATTTCAGAATAGAAAATGACTTTGTTGATAAAATTGATAGTGGCAAAAAAAACAAAGATGGTGGCGTTGGTATTATCAATACCAAAAAAAGGTTAAAATTATTATACCCCGACAGGCATAGTCTGATAATCAAGAATGATAATCATAAGTTTTGTGTTGAAATAATGATAAAGTTGAAAAAAGAATAACTTTTGTCGAATACAAAATTTAGAAGTCTAAGGAAAATGAAATGTTGTCGAAAAGATTGTTGTGTAGGTCGAGTGACAAAAAAAGAGAACATTGCATTTTTTAATTTTGATTCAACAAAAAACAACAATCATAAACCTTTAAACAATGTTAACTATGAAAAATCAATTAATCTCTGCTTTATCATTTGAGAAGAAAACAATTGTATCTCTTGAAAATGCAACATCTATGAAGAACAAAATAGGAAATAGTTGGGGTACTAATTGTACAGAATTCCTGTAATTTTTGAAGAGCATCCTAACATCTATAACGTATCATTTTAATCATCATACACCAAATCAAATCTTCAAATGAAACTAACTTGCCTAATAATAGAAGACGAGCCACTGGCGAGAAGCCTTATAGAGAACTTCGCTAAGCGTACCAACAAGGTAACTGTTTTAGAACAATTTGAGGATTTAGACGAGGCGTTTAATTATCTTGAAAGAATTGAATACGGAGTAGATTTTATTTTTTTAGATGTTCTGGTTAAACAAAAGTCGAGTATTCTTATGTTAGCCCAAACTGGTAAAGACAAGGAGGTACAAATAGTCTTTGTCAGTGCTTTTCCTCCGAACCTATTTAAAAACTATGATATTCAGTATTTCGAATGGTTACAAAAACCCATTCCCTATCAAGATTTCGAGGAAGTTATCCAAAAGCTCCATCTTGATAAAACAGCAAAATTTGGCGATGATGTGTCGTCAGAAGAAGCATAAACCCTAAAATCACTATACGAAGCATAGTCTAAAAGTATTTGTCGGGGACAAACTGGCTCTCTTTTACTATGCTTCAACCTTAGGGTTTATAAGGTTAAAGAAATAGTTTGAGTGTAAAATCCGAATAACGTATATACAAATGAGTTTGGCTAACAATAGACTCGTAATGGATTATGGGATTTGCAAATTTATATGATTACTTAATTAAAAAAGATAACTAAAAATTAAATAAAATGGACAAAACAGTATTAACAATGCTCGAAAACCTGAAAGAAAAAACAGGTCATTCATTAGAAGAATGGAAAGAATTAATTTCAAGCCAAGGTTTTTCTAAACATGGAGAAATTGTAAAATTTCTAAAAGAAAAACACAATGTTACACACGGGTATGCTTCTGAAATTGCTCTAAAAGTATTAGGTTCTGATGCTGACTCTGCTTCGGATACTGATATTTTGATTGAAAATCAGTATAAAGGTAAAGAACATTTGAAGCCATTTTACGAAAAATTAATTGCCGAAATTCAAAAATTTGATGGTGATTTTGAAATTGCTCCAAAGAAAACTTACGTAAGTTTGAAAAGAAAAAAACAATTCATCATCTTGAATCCAGCCTCAAAAACAAGATTTGAAATTGGGTTTAATCTAAAAGGTGTAGAAGCAAAGGATAGATTGGTTGCCGAAAAACCAGATGGTATTTGCTCGCACAAAATCAACCTTTCTGATATTAATGACGTTGATACTGAAGTAATAGGTTGGATTAAAATGGCTTACGAGAAAGCTGCATAATAGACTTTTCGGTTTTATGTGCGAACTCTTTTTTTCTTCTGTCTCCTTATTTTAAAGCAGAAAGAGAAAAAGAGTTTTATTTTTTGAATCTTTAAAAGATTCAATAACAGATATTTATACTAATTTAAAAAAGTTATTGCGTATCTGAGTCTCAACGGCAGTCGTCGTTCAAAACGACGACTTCCGTAAAGTACGCATCAAATCTTTAAAATGGGTATAATCTCATTCATTGGTTTACCTCAAATCTTTACAGATGGAATTTACGACAAATATAGAAATGAAGAGGGGAGATAAAACCTTTTTGTCGGCTTTTGCTTTCATAGAAAATTGTTCTAAACTACGGCTTAAACAGGTAGAGTTAGCTTTGCATGATATTGAGTATCAGCGTTATAGGTCTTTTAGTACGGATGTTAGAAAAGTGAGTTTTTTATTGGGTAGATACTGTGCAAAAAAGGCAATAGCTTCTCTATACAATATCAAGTCTCTTAATCAAATATATATTGATTCTGGGATTTTTAACCAGCCCATTATAAAACTTCCTAATATTCCTAATATGCGAGTGAGTATCTCGCATGATGGCGTATCGGCGGTGGCTTTGGCATTTCCAGAAGAACATCCTATGGGGATTGACATTGAAAGTATTGATGACGAAAAAAGCTCAGAAATGTCAACTCATTTTACTGCTCATGAAAAAACGTTGTATCAAGGTATGAATCATGCAAAAAATGAAATTGATACCATTCTATGGACAGCTAAGGAGAGCCTATCCAAAGCACTGAAAACGGGACTAACAACAGGCTTGGAAATAATGGAATTGGAAACCCTCGAAAAAGTACATCAACGATATTTTAGAGGAACTTTTACTCATTTTTTTCAGTATCAAACTATCTCCATTATACACGGCAACAAAGTGATAACGCTATTATTACCCAGAAAAAGCATTGTTGAATTAGACAGAAACAGTAACTTATTTAACTAAAAAAAATATGTTTAAGAAAAGTATAGACTTACAAAATGTACAGTTGGTGATGACTGCTTTGGAACATCTAACCCAAGAGTTTGAGGTTTTAGAAAATGGGGATGTGTTTGGAGGTAATTCTCAATGGGATGAACTAAGAGAATTTGTAAACAATGAAGACAAATATTTTGTGCCAACAAGATAATTGAAAATCAACTTGTTGAAAGGCTGATTTTTTAGGTCGAAAAAATGATTGCCTTTGTCGAAAAATTATAAAAAATCAATTCAATTAGGTGAAATTTGATACAGAAGCCGTTTAAACTTTCGCTACCAATGTAGCCCTGCAATATGCCGAACATTCGCTTCGACCTTGTTAAAAATAAATTTTTAAAAGATACCGAAAGTTTAAACAGCTCTATAACTAAACGACAAACCTATGAAAAACACGTCAAGTACTCTTTGGAATAATTTATCTTCAAAATCAACCAACAACAGGCTCATGGTTGCCGAAATGGAATTTATTTCTGATGATATTGCTCATCATATTAGAGGGGGGGATAAGTTTTATATGCCCTTGTATGAAGGCGAAATCAATTCACGAACAAGATTTTTTCTACCTTCAATACTATGATAGTTCTTCAGATTACGAGCCTTTCTGAGTCAAAAAAAAAGACTAAACTTTAACCATAAAGTTAGTAAGAAGCAAACCCAATATAAAATCCGTAGAAAACCCGATGAATGGCAAGTTTATATTTTTCAGACAACTTGATTTCATGGATTGTGGACCCACCAGTTTGAAAATGATTGCCGCTTTTCATGGGAAAGACTATTCCATTGATTTTCTTAGAGTTAGTACCCATATTCAGCGTTCTGGTGTTAGTTTGAATGGTATTAGTGAAGCTGCCGAAAAGATAGGTTTTAGAACTTCAAAAGTAAAACTAACCGTTGAACAATTAATTTCACAAGCCCCTCTTCCAGCTATTTTACACTGGAATCAAGACCATTTTGTAGTGATATATGCCATCAAAAAGAATTTTTGGTCGTTTTTGCCTTGGACTAACGAAAAAGAAGAAAAATTAGTAATTGCTGACCCCGGTCATGACTTAGTGACAGTTGATAAAACAACTTTTCTGAAATGCTGGGTAAATGATGAGAATAAAAAAGGCATAGCTCTTTTGCTTGAACCCACCCCCGAATTTTATCAAAAGCAAGAGTCCATTTCTGCCTCAAAAACAGGATTGAATTCTTTATTTTCGTATTTAATCCCTTACAAAAAATACTTTACTCAAATATTTTTTGGAATATTTTTAGGGTGTATTATGAGCATATTTATTCCCTTCTTACTCCAATTTTGGGTTGATTTTTGGATACAGCAACACAATATGAGGTTCATTCAGCTTATTTTGCTATCTCAGTTATTTTTTTTCATCGGAGGTATAGCTGTCGGAATAATCAGAAACTCGATTTTGTTGCATATTAGCACCCCCGTGAGTGTAACAATCATTTCTACCTTTTTGGTAAAGTTAATGAAATTGCCAATTAGTTTTTTTGAAACCAAAAATGTTAGAGACATCATTCAGCGAATCCAAGACCATCATCGTATCGAACCTTTTTTGACGGGAACGGCTCTCAATACATTTTTTTCTATCATTAACCTTATTGTTTTTTCTATCATTTTGGGTATTCATAGCTCCAAATTATTGGGTATATTCTTTATTGGCAATGTTCTTTCTGTTTGTTGGATGATAATTTTCTTGAAACGTAGGAAAAATTCAGACTATAATCGTTTTCAGCAAACCCTTGTAAATCAGGAGAGTATATTGAAATTGATAATAGGGAAACAAAGCGAAAATGAGACTAATTGCGAAAAAAAACACCTGTGGGATTGGGAAAGTATCCAAACCAAATTATTTAAAATCAATGTGAAAGGTTTAGCTTTAGAGCAATACCAAGAAGCGGGCGTAACCTTTTTTTCACAACTCAAAAATATCATGATTGCATATTTGCTGGCTGCTCAGGTAATTGATAATGTCATTTCGCTCGGGGTGATGTTGAGTATATCATACATTATTGGTCAAATGAATGCCCCACTCAACCAATTGCTGGTGTTTGTCAGAAATATTCAAGATGTCAAAATCAGTCTCGAACGTCTGAGCGAAATTCATCAAAAACCCAGTGATGTATGGGATAAAGGATAGTTTTTCGTAAAATCTTCTTTGAAATACCTTCGTAGTTTTTTATTGTTATGGTGTTGATTATCAGTTGTTTGTCGAGAATATGACCAATGAAATATTCTTCTGTTATGCCTTCTAATCGTTTAAAACCTTGGAACTAAGCAATTTACCAAAGCCTTACTTACTTCATTTTGTGCCATTACTTATAAACGGTATTCATTCACAAAACCTATCTAACTTTGATAGGTTTTGTGAATGAATTTTACGTTTGACTTATCCTGTAATCAATACACTTTCACGTAATTTTTGAGTTGCAATAATCATATTTTTCAAAGCGGCTTCTGTTTCTGCCCATTTGCGGGTTTTTAAACCACAATCTGGATTTACCCATAAATTTCTCGCTGGAATATGTACCAATGCTTTTTCTAATAATTGTAGCATTTCGTCGCTTTCTGGTACACGTGGCGAGTGAATATCATAAACTCCAGGACCAATTTCATTTGGATACTCAAATTCAACAAAAGCATCTAATAATTCCATTTGCGAACGTGAAGTTTCAATCGTTATCACATCGGCATCCATGGCGGCAATGTGTCTAATAATATCATTGAATTCAGAATAGCACATGTGCGTATGAATTTGAGTAATATCTTGAACTTTTGAAGCACTTAATCTAAAAGCTTCAACTGCCCATTCCAGATAATTCTCCCAATCGGCTCTGCGTAATGGTAAACCTTCACGTATTGCAGGTTCATCTATTTGAATAACTTTTATGCCAGCTTTTTCTAAATCTAAAACCTCATCTCTAATCGCCAAAGCAATCTGAAATGCGGTAGTTCTGCGTGGTTGGTCGTCTCTAACAAATGACCATTGTAAAATGGTAATCGGTCCCGTGAGCATACCTTTCATCAGTTTGTTGGTCTTTGACTGTGCAAAACTCGACCACTTAACGGTCATCGGGGTTGGGCGTTCTACGTCACCGTAAATAATGGGTGGTTTTACGCAACGACTTCCATAACTCTGCACCCAACCGTTCTGCGTAAACACATAGCCAGAAAGTTGCTCTCCGAAATACTCAACCATGTCATTTCGTTCAAATTCTCCGTGTACCAATACATCTAATCCGATTTCTTCTTGCCAATGAATAGACTTTTCGATTTCTTTTTCAATGAGATTTTCGTATTCTGCTTCCGACAATACCCCTTTTTTTAGTTTTGCTCTCAGCGTTCTTACTTCGTCTGTTTGTGGAAAAGAACCAATGGTTGTTGTTGGGAAAATAGGGAGCTTTAACGCCTCCAATTGCAAAGCCTGACGCACTTCAAATGGATTTTTACGTTGAGAATCCTCTTTGGTTATCGCATTTACTCGTTTTTTTACATGAGGTTTATGGATAAGTTCTGACTTTGTTCTACTCGCTATTGCTTCCTGATTTTCAGTGTATTGCAAAGAATGAAACAGACTGTATTCGCCCTTTGAGAGTGCTTTTAAAGTGGCTACTTCGTTTAATTTTTGTTTAGCGAAAGCCATCCATTTTTTGATTTCGGGCGTTAAAACGTCTTCGTTTTTCTCCAAATCTAAATCGCAAGGGCTATGTAATAATGAGCATGAAGGAGCAATCAATAATCTATCTTCTGAAAGAATTTCAGACGCTCGTTTAATGAACGCTAATGATTTACTAAAATCATTTTTCCAAATATTTCGTCCGTCAATAATCCCTAAAGAAAGTAGTTTTTCAGACTGTACGAAGTGTGGTAATTCCAAAATATCGCCTAATTGTGACGGACAACGAACTAAATCCAGATGAAGGGCATCAATTGGCAGAGAGGTTGCCACGTGAATATTTTCACCTGTGCATTCAAAATAGGTAGCAACCATTATTTTAAGGCTCGTCAAAGATTCTCGAATCGTCTGATATGCCTGTTGAAAGGCAATTTGCTCATTTTCAGAAAGGTCTGAAGTCAAAGATGGTTCATCTAATTGCACCCAAACGGCTCCTTTACTTTCTAAATCTTTTAAAATATCAATATAAACGGGTAATAGATTTTCTAATAAATCTATTCGCTCAAAACCATTTTCCTTTTCTTTGCCAAGTAATAAAAATGTAACAGGACCTACCAAAACGGGCTTGGTGATAATACCAAGAGCTTTTGCTTCTTCAAAATCAAGAATTGCTTTGTTTGAGAAACGTGAAAAAGTCTGATTTTTGGTAAATTCAGGGACAATGTAATGATAATTGGTATCAAACCATTTGGTCATTTCCATAGCCGAGATACTTATCTCATTTTGCTGATAACCTCTTGCCATCGCAAAGTAGGTGGTAAGTTCATCGGCAAAGCCTTTTTGTTCCAATTCTTTATAGCGAGTAGGAATCACACCTAACATCAAAGACATATCAAGCACATGGTCATAGAAAGAAAAGTCGTTTGATGGAATTAAATCAATACCTGCTTCCTGCTGAGTTTGCCAATTTTGTTGGCGAATTTTAAGAGCCGTCACTTGTAATTCTTCTACGGAAATTTTACCAGCCCAAAATTGTTCCGAAGCACGTTTTAGCTCACGTTGGCTACCTATACGTGGATAACCCAAATTGTGTGTAATCATTGTGTTGTTGTTTAAGTTTTAGAAAACTCAAAACACCACTCCCATCCGTTGGGTGCATAAGCACACGGCTATAAAAAGATAAAAAAGAAAATCAATGCGTGACTTAAACCCCGTTTCGTGAGGGAATAATCATTGAGAAATTTGGCAAGTCTCCTGACTTATAACATCGTTCCCGCCCTTCTCATTTTCTCAAACAATGGGCAACGTGGGGATTGACTCGTTCCAAAAGGAACTGTTACTTACAGTAGCACGTCTGTTCGTGATTTTCACACGATTCCTTTTTAATTTAGGTAAACTATTCATTTATCCTAAAACCAAAATTCCGACTGATGGGTATTTGTTGAGTACTTTGCAAAGTTAATTTGTTTTAAAGTCTCTAAATTTTATTTTCTTTATTTTGTGTTTAAAATAGATATATTGTATTGATTTATTTAAAATAATAGACAAATTGATTTAATATATTGTATTTTGTGAAATATTTATCTTTTGTAAGAATGTAATTTTTAAATAAAATTACTTCATCAAATATTTGTTTTTTTGTAATCCCGAAAACGAGATTCACTCCGAATTTTAAATACATTCATCATAAAGAGTATGACATAACGTATCAGAATATATTTTGGAATAATGTTGTGATGAATGTACAAGAAATATCTCTTGTTTGAGCTTATACTAATTTTAAAAAGATATTGCGTGTATGAGTTTCTACGGAAGTCGTCGTTTTGAATGCTACGGTTTATACACAAATTTATAGAATAGACTTCCTGCGAAAGTGTTTTATGATTGAAAAATTTTCGCTATTTGTAGCCGAAAAGATGTTGTTTTACGACTTAAAACACTTTCGCAGGAAGTCTAATAAATAAATTCATCTAATGATTTATTTACACCAATTTATTTTTGAGATTAACAATCCTTTTTTGGAAGACCGTCAAGAAATCATCTTTATATTTTCCTGCGGTGGGAATGCGGGGGGCATTTTTCATAATAACCTCATTGCCGTCTAAAGCTTCAATAGATTTTATGGCAACAATATACGAACGATGAACCCTCAAAAAGTCCTTTACGGGTAATGATTCTTCAATCTCTCCTATGCCAATATACGTAACAATTCTATCGCCTTTTGTGGTGCATATAGTCACGTAATTTTTCATACCTTCGATATAAACAATATCTGAGAAATTAATCTTTTGGATTTTCCCTTTGTGTTCGGTTTTTACAAAAATAAAATCTTGTTGTTCGGCAGGTAATCCTTCGGTTGATAACTTTTGATGATTGACAATATTTAAAACCTTGTCAGTTGCTTTTAAAAACCTTTCATAAGGAATCGGTTTCATTAAATAGTCAACAACGTTCGGGAACTCATAGCTTTCTAAGGCAAATTGAGGATAAGCCGTAGTGAGAATTACCTTTAAATTTTCATCAGCATGAAGTTTCAAAAAATCAAGCCCAGTGAGTTTGGGCATGTGAATATCTAAAAATAATAAATCAGCTTTGTGAGTTTTAACCATTGCGGGTATTTCCATTACATCTGTTGTACTACCCACCAAAGTTAAATAGGGTGTGTCGTTTACAAATTTGGTCAGAATATTAATGGCTGGTCTTTCGTCATCAACTATTAAACATTTTATCATAGCATCAGTTATTATTAGTTATTTAGAGATTTATGGCAATTTTTTGGAAGCGTATTTTCATCAAAAATCTAATATTTTTGGCTAATATCAAAACATTTGCTTTAAAAATTGAAAATTTTACCTATTGATAAGTTTATATTTTTTCAAATTCCTAAAAGCTTCCTCCATGTCCGAAATCGTAAATTCCAGAGCAAATTCATCTTCGGTATCCACAAAAATATTTACGTTGTATTTATCGCCGTACAAAATATCCATTCTGGTTCTGATATTATTCATACCAACGCCACTTGTATGTTCTTTTGGACCTTTATTTTTTCGGTTATAAATAGACAGAAATAAACTATTTTCTTCTATAAGCATGATGATTTTTGCAGGATTTTTTGGGTCGTGAATATCTCCGTGTTTAAAAATATTTTCGATGAAAGAAATCAAGACTAATGGCAAAATCTCCAAGTGATTAATATTTTCTTCTCCTTCGATGGTCAAATCAAGATATAATTCATTGCTAAATCTCATTTTCTGGAGCTTCAAGTAATTCTTAATGTGATTAATCTCTGAATAGAGCGAAACCAGCGTGTCTTTTCCTGTTTCGGTGAGCGTATAACGCATAATGTTAGACAGCGTCATGATTGATTCTGCCACCGAATCAGAAACCATAATAGCCTCAGAATAAATAAAATTTAAGGTATTGTACAAAAAGTGAGGATTTATCTGTGCTTGTAAAAAAGCAATTTGAGTCATGTCTTTTTGATGTTGGAGCTTAGCGTTAGCTTCCACTAATTTTCGCTCTCTTACCTCCAATTCTATGGCATGTTTTGCAAAACCGTAGCCATAAGCAAGGAGGAGATTATTTAGAAAGGCATAACCACTATCAGAAAGAAAGACATTGAGAACAAAGGGTTTATTGTCATACGGAGTCATAACATCTAAAAGCGGAAACAAATGAAAATTGAGTAGATACCGTATTTCTAAAAATAAAATTAAAATTAGAATGTTACCCAAAATGGCAAAAATGTATTTTCTTCTAAAGAGGAAATATTTGAGGATAAATATATTTGGAACAAATACGAACAAACCCCAAAGTGGATAATTGATAATAACTCTTAGCAAATCTTTATATGATTTGATTTCAAGCGTATATAAACCAATATTGAACAGGATATAAATTGTCCAAAATGACGATAAAAAAAATATACTTTTCTTTCGATTTTGATAATAATTATAGACCCAATCAATAAATTTATTCATAATATTTCGTTCTAATTTACCGTGAAAATAAAGAAAAGTATAGGGAAAATAGCTATTAGTATAAGTTATTTCTGTGCCTCATTATTTTGATGCAACTTTGAATCAAGAAAACAACGAAACAAATTTAATTTAGTCTTTAATAATAAAATAATAGAATATTTTGAATTAAACATTTGATAATCAGTTATTTGTAAATTTAAAGCTAATTTGATTTGTAATTTTTAAACATTATTAAAACCTCAAAAACTAAGAAAACATGAAAACTTCAACCTCAAATCTAACTGTAAAAAAAGTATCAATTGTTAAGTTTAACAATACCAATGAATTGGTTGATAATCAATCAAGAAAATCTATAAGAACAGGGGAATGGTTCTAATCATAAAATCCTCTAAAACCAATCATTCGTATAGCAAAACTACCCTTTTTGTATAATAAAATTTAATCTCTGAATTTATTTAAAGACCTTTGAAACAGATAAAACGATTACCTCTAAAACTATTAAAATTATTATTTAAATAAAAGAAACCTCAAGTTAACCTCTTTAAACTATTAACTATGAAAGTTGCCATGAAGACTTGAAATTACGCACTTATGTATCAGTTAGACATTCCAAATTTTGCAAAAGAACTTATAAGTTCAATTAGCTCAGAACAAGTTGATAGAATTTTTTCACAACAATATGAAGAAATTGTCAATCAAATTAAAATGGAAATAAATCCTAATCAACAAAGCCAATTTTCTGGTTTTTGGTGGGAAGAAAATGCCCAAAGAGCAAGTTATTGGTTCATCAAAATTCAAATGTCTTGGAATACTTCTGGAAGTAACTTCGACAAAACTCATGTGTTCTTGAACAACCTTTTTGAAACCGAAGAAATAGATTTATCTTTTCAAAATGGATTAATGGGGCTTCTGCTCTGGTTGGGTCGAGAAAATGAAATGATAAAGGATTTAGTAATTGAAGATTTTATCGAAAAAGCAACGCAGTTTTTATTAAGTAAAAAAATGAAGTTAAATGCCAATTGGAAACAATTTTCATTTTTCCCTGAAGCATTTGATGAAGACACTTGGACGAGCAACAATACGCTCTCGTGGACTGTCGGAGATTTACACCTTGTAAAATTATTCTATCGCCAATCAAAAGGTGATTCAGAAAGCAAATATTACGAAATCGCTGAGAATATCGGCTTGCATTCAACCACCCGTGTACGTGAAGAACAAACCCAAATTACGGACTCTTCGCTGGCAAATGGTTCAATTGGCTTAGTAGTTTTGTACAACGCTCTTTATCAAGAAACGGGTCAAGAAGCCTATCTGAAATCAAGCCAATATTGGCGAATGAGAACTGAAAAATTCTTGGAAATAGAATTACAAAATGGTTATTACGCAGGTCGTGAAGACAATATTTTGGATGGATTAGCAGGAATTTTAATGGTTTTTCAAGAATTAGAAAAAGAAGAAATAAGTCCTTTGCTTACGTATTTGGCAGGATAAAAATGACCTCTTAATTAGGGGTTGGGATTTAGGTATTAGGATTTAGTGTTAGAACTCGTGATTAATCAAGTTATTACAGCATAATCAAACATTGCCTAAATTTACTTAATTAGAATTTAGTTGTTAAAACTACCGACGTTTTGGATTGTGTTGTGTTTAAACTCGCTATCAATCAGGATGTTATAGATTTTAAGAGGTAAGCAAAATTTTAACTTGCACTAAAAAATATTAAAATGTTACGATGGAAGACGCTCGTCTGCCTCACGTTTGGACTGTGCCTGTACGGTAGCATTTCATGGGGGCAAGCCTACATACGAGGTGTGGCAACCTACAATAAAGTCAATCCTTTGGTCGGGGCGAGTATCACTATTGATGGTACTTACGACGGAGCAACCAGCCTGAAAGACGGTTCTTTCCAGATTGAAACGCAGGAACTTGGGAAACAAAAATTGGTTTGTCATTTAATAGGTTTTGCAGACGTAACAATGCCGATTGAAATTACAAAGGGAGCAACTATAAACGTAGAAGTGGTTTTTACGATGAAAGCCTCCAGAATTGAAGAAGTGGTCGTCAGAAATCCAGCCTTTACCAGCAGTGATAAAAGCCGAGTAACTACTTTAAAACCTTTGGATATTTTAACCACTGCGAGTGATGGAAATATCACGTCGGCTCTCAAAACACTTCCGGGAGCTCAACAAATTGGCGAAAGTGGCGATTTGTTCGTCAGGGGAGGAACAGGCAGCGAAACCAAAACGGTCATTGATGGTTTGGTAGTTAATAATTTCAATTACAGTTCGCCGTCGGGTGTGGCGTCACGAAGTCGTTTTCCCCCCGGTTTATTCAAAGGTTCGTTTTTTAGTAGTGGCGGATATTCAGCATTGTACGGTCAGGCACTTTCTTCAACCTTAATTTTAGATTCGGAAGATATTCCGTTAAAAAGTAGTGCAGACCTCACCATAACCCCTTTTTGGCTCGGAGCAGGGGTAAATAAAGTCAATAGAAATGGTAAAAACTCGTGGGGAGGAAGCGTAAATTATACAAATCTCGCTCCTGTGTTTTCAGTCACCAAACCTTCTATGCAGTTTGACAAAGTTCCAGAATATTTAGATGCAACGTTTTTTGCAAGACAAAAAATAGGCACGAGCGGAATGCTGAAATTTTATGGAAGTGTCGGTTCAAATAGCGTAGGTGTAACTCAAAAAGATGCTGATTATGAAGGTGTTAAAGACGAAATTACGATAAAAAGTAAAAACGTTTATACCAATCTGACCTACAAACAGAATTTGAATAATGGTTGGAAAATGTACGCAGGATTATCTTGGAGTGGCAATTACGACAATAATGCTATCCGTGCATACAGAATAGACTCTGCGATAACTGTATTTGATTCCGTCGGGAAATTTAATTCAAGTTATTTGCAAGCCAAATGGGTTTTGACCAAACAGATTTTTAATCGTTCAAAATTGCATTTTGGAAGTGAATTCCAAAATAATGATGAAAAAATTATCTCGGTAAAAAAACAGCTTGAAAAGGCTCAAACGGATAATTTAACGGCTCTTTTTGTAGAAACAGATACTTATTTGTCAGATAATTTGACGGCAAGAATTGGACTAAGATACGAATATAGTTCTTTGATGGATAAAGCAAATATTGCCCCCAGAGCATCGTTAGGCTATACTTTTATGAATGCAAGTGTGCTGACGGCTTCGTATGGAGAGTTTTATCAGAAACCTGACAATAATTTACTTTGGCAAAAGCAAAATTTAGATTTTACCAACGCAAGCCACTATATTTTGACGTATCAAAAATCAGATAGTTATCATTCGTTCCGAACAGAATTATTTTACAAAGATTATAAACGTTTAGTCAAAACCGTTCCCGATTTTAATAACAACGGTAGAGGCTACGCACAGGGAATAGAATTGTTTTGGAGAGATAAAAAGACTTTCAAAGGGTTTGATTATTGGCTGACTTATTCATTTTTAGATACCCAAAGAGAGTTTTTGAATTATGCTAAATTGGCTCAACCAACTTTTGCCGCAAACCATACGGCTTCGGCAGTGGTAAAGAAGTTCTTTTCTGGATTGGCAACTAATATTGGTTTAACTTATACCTATGCCAGCGGACGACCATATTATAACCCAAACCGCCCGAAGGAAGAGTTTTTAAGTGACAAAACGATTGATTTTCACAACTTAGGATTGAGCGTTGCCTATTTACCCAAAATTAAAAAAACGTTTTCGGTATTAGTCCTAACGGTGAGTAATATTTTAGGGAATCAGCAAGTGTATGGATATAATTATTCAAAAAGCGATTCTTCACAACGAACGGCGATTACGCCAGTAAATAACCCATTCGTTTTCCTCGGTTTGTTTGTCAATTTTGGCATCGACCGAAGCAACGAAATTATCAACGGAAGACTTTAAACTTTAAAATATACAAATCATGAAAATGAAATTTTTACTTACCCTATCATTGATTTTTGGAGCTTTAACTGCCAGCTATTCACAAAACATAAAAGTGAAAATCCAAAGTAACAAAAAACATCAGGGAACGCTACACGTGGCTCTTTGCAACAATCCTGATGATTTTATGTCTGAAACCTACAAACAAGTGGCAGTAAAAGTACCCGCAAGTGGTGAAACAACCGTTGACTTTTCTAAAATTCCGCACGGAAAATATGCCATCAGAGTTTATGTTGATACGGATAATAGTGGAGATTTGACGACCAATCTGATTGGTATTCCAGAAGAGCCTTTCGGATTTTCAAATAACCCAAGAATCAAATTAGGACCTCCCACTTTTGAAGCAGCCAGCTTTGACTTCAAAAATGACATCAATCTAACTATCAACTTATTATCTGTAAAATAATGAAAAAACTAATTGTTTTATCGCTCATTACTTTTTGGGGATGTTTCCAAATCAATGCCCAAGTAAAAGAACGTTATTTGAATGAAATGCAAAAAAATGTATCAGTGTTGGATACAGCCACTAAAAAAGCTGATTTCGAGAAATTGATGCACAATTTTGAAAGAATTGCCAAAGTCGAAAAAACAGAATGGCTACCCAATTATTACATCGCTTTTTGTGCGACGCTTTTGGCAGGACGTGAAAAAGACAATAATCTTGCCGAAGAATTGACCGACAAAGCCGAAGGATATTTAGCCATTGCGGACTCGTTAAGTCCTAATAATTCCGAAATATTTGTGATGAAAGCTCAAATTGCTTTTACAGAAATTAAGGTTGACGTAATGGAGCGAGGCATGAAAAACTCAATGCAAGCAAGCAAATATTTATCGCAAGCTTTGCAGTTTGATAATCAAAATCCACGTGCGTATTTGATGTTAGGAATGGGTAAATATTCAATGCCCGACCAAGTGGGTGGCAATAAAAAAGCAGCTTGCGAACTTTTCAATCAGGCAGAAAATTTGATGAATAAAACTCCCAAAACAGGAATTTTACCACATTGGGGAACAGACGAACTGAAATCTATGCTTGCAAGATGCGAAAAAATGATGGCTAAAACTGCCAATACAAACTCGACAGGGAAATAAGTAGGGATTGTCTATCTCTAAAATTAAAAATACAAAACCTCAAATCTTAAAACATAACGAATTATGAATTTCAACAAATTTTTCTCGACCAAAGACAAAGAACAAGAATTGAATGAAGGTTTAATGATGCTTGAAGCCGAAGACCGCCTCGAAATGATTTATCTATCAACGGAATTTACTGATAGCTTACTTTTCGATAATGACACCCTTGATTTAGATGACGAAGTAATGTTCTAATTCAACCATAAGTTTAGCCATGAAAACTAACCAATTATTAACCGAAGGACTTCCAGAGTCGCTTTACAGCATAGAAATGGAAGAACGCTTAGAAACTATCAATTTGCCTGCTGAAGCCTTAATCGAAAATTGTTGTACAGAAATATTTACTCCTTGTTTATGTATTTGCGATTGTAATTCGCCAACAACCGATGATGGGATTAATGTAAATTGATTAACATTCTTACAAGATTAATCCTCTAAAATCATGACAATCACAGAAGATTGCGACTTACTACAATCCGTTGAAATTGTACACGTCGAAAAAAATAAATATGCTCTTCACGGAAATGACAAAATATTTTTTGTGGGAGAGATGCTCTATGACATCTTCCGACTCCGAAAAGAAGGGTATCAAATGGAGGAAATTCACGAATTTCTAACACAAAAAAATAACGTTTGTCCTTCAATAGAGAAGATTGAGCAGGTTATCGACCAAAATCTTGATAAGATATTCAAACAACCAGCTCGCAAAGACGTTGATGCCAAAAGTAAATATATTTACGGACAGATTCGTATCATTCCAGAATCAGTTTTAGGAAAAATATCAAACAGTTTGAAGTTCTTATTTAACCGATACATATTCATGATTATGGTATTATTGGGCAGTACGTGGACATTCTTATTGGTAAAAAGTATTTATCTACGTGGTTTGTTTGATAGTCGAATTTCCTTAAAAGACGGCATATTTTTATTCATTATCAGCTATGTTTTTCTATTTGTGGTGAGTATGCTTCATGAATTTGGACATTCCTCTGCCGCCGCACGATTTGGCATAACGGCAAAAGAAATTGGGTTTGGCTTTTATTTGATTTTTCCAGTGCTTTATACAGATGTTACAAAGGTTTGGTTACTGAATCGCTATAAACGTATAGTGGTAAACGTTGGAGGAATTTATTTCCAATTACTCATCAATGTTGTGCTGTATTTTATCTTTAAAAACTTTAGTGCTTACCAAAATATCGTATCGGCTTTGTTCTTGACAAACACCACTTTGGCTTTGTACTCGCTTAACCCGATTATGCGAAACGACGGATACTGGATTTATAGTGATTTCTTCGATATTCCTAATTTATCAAGAACCGCATTTGATTATCCTGTAAGAGCGTACCAATATTTTAAAGGAAAACGACCTTCTTTTCATACCGAAGGAATTGTGACTTGGGGACAAAAAACGGCACTTTTTATTTATGCTTTGGTTTTGTATTCGTTGTTGATGTTACTTCCGATTGGTTTTGCTAATGTGAGTTTTTACAACTTTAAGGAAGTAATGAAATTTATTCAGCAATATCCTCAATTACAGGGGATTACCTTAGCAGAAGAGTCATTTCATATCTTGAAATTAGTATTCTTTTATACCTTAACAGGCTATTTTACCGTCAGAATGTTTAAAGGAATGTTCATGAAATTTAAGGCAGCTTAACAAATACCCTAAATCAAACGAAGACAATGGTCAAGACTTTAACACAATATTTATCTTTTGCCAATGAGGTCAAACAAAATATTGACCAAGAACTTACTAAAATTCAAGCAGATAACGGAAAATTAAGAGAGTTTTTAGCCAGTTCATCCAATCGTCAGCGGTTTTTACCAGACTTCAAAATTGATGATATGGACTTTTATAAAGACGTTTTATTCAACCGATATTTTGGAAAAGCGGTAGAATCTCAAACTGATTTTGACTTAATGCACAGTCTCATAGAAGTAGAAGGCGATACCAGTTTTTTGAATGATTTAGGTAAAAAACCGTTCTTATTTACGACTTTCCATTTTGGGCCAATCGGGGCAATCAGTCAGTGGTTACAACGTCATGGTTTTGAGCTAACAATGCTGACCATCAGCGAAGGAGTTTCCAAAGAAATGCTTCATACCGATGCTCCAAGCACTTTTGATGTTCTTCATGCAGACTCTCCAGACGTAATGCTCAAGATGATGTATAAGCTAAAAGAAGGTAAAAGTTTGAAAGTAACCGTAGATGGAATGTGGGGCGTAACGAAAGATGAAGCCAAGAAATCATTTGCCAAAATCAAGTTTTTAGACAATACTTTTATGTGTAAAAAAGGCATTCCTGCACTTTCTTACGCATCAGGAGTACCGATAATTCCAGTGATTGCAAGGCGTGACCCACTCGGAAAAATCATACTTCGTTTTGGTAATCCTATTCAACCATCGAGAAGTATTCCGAAAGAACAATTCATTACCGATACCCTACAAGAATGTTATGATTTTTTTACGGATATTCTTCGTAAACATCCATCACAATGGGATTTTTGGTTCATTATGGATCAACTTTTTGAAAAGCCAACGTTAGAAATTCATCTGAATAAAGCGACTATTTTAAAACAGTTTTTAGCTTTATTCAAAGAAGGGAAATATCGCTTCAATAATGAAAAATATGAAGTTTGTAGCTTGAATGAACAAAAAGCCTATTTGTTTGACCGCAAAACGCTTGGTTGTTTCGGAGTTTCAAGAAATCTATCTGGATATTTAAAGGCTTTACCAACAGAAGGGCGGAATCGGAAAATCGTTAAAAACCATTTGAAACAAGGATTATTAGACGACCTTCTCAATCGAGGTGTTTTAGTCAAAGTTTAACCTAAACATTACAAAATCATGATTTTAGTCCTTAGCCACGATGCCTACGAACAAGGTACAGACCCCGTAATTAGTTGGTTATTACATCATAAAGCCAACTTTTTAAAGATTTCAATCGGGGATTTGTTAGGGGCAAAAATCCCTTACAAAGTGGATATTGACCGCCAAGATATTGTAGTAAATGGTATAAGTTTCAAGGATAAAATTAGTGTAATTTGGCACAGACGTTTCATGGGTGAAATGAATCATTTCTTGAATTTTGAGAGTGTTCATGCTGCCAATTTGAGAGGAGAAGTCAGAAAAGAAATTGATGTTTTTATGGAATATTTAAGCACACTTTTGAAGAACAAAAAATGGCTTACTTCCTTCCAAAAAATCAATATCAACAAAATTGAAGCCTTAAATATTGCTCAAGATTGTGGCTTGATAATTCCTAAATCGTGCATTGTCAATAACAGAGAAGAAGCTCTTAAATTTTGGAACCAACACCCAGAAGGCGTAATAACCAAAACTATTTCGGGCAGTAGAGGGCATTATATTCATGAAAATGATACTTACGTGATGCTCACGACCGATATGACCCAAGACCGAATGGAAGATTTGCCTGCTTTTTTCTTGCCAACGCTTTTTCAAGCAAAAGTAAAAGCAGATTTTGAAATCAGGGTTTTTTATCTCGATAAACAGTTTTTCCCAACGGCAATATTGACCCCAAAATCTGCCCGAAGTGTGGATAGAAAAATGGATAATAATACGGTTTCAACGCACTTTGTTCCGTATCAATTACCTGCTGAAATCATGGAAAAACTGAACGTATTTATGGAGAAAATCGGATTGAATACAGGAAGTATTGACCTGATGAAATGCCAAGATGGAAGCTTAGTTTTTTTAGAAGTAAATCCCGTTGGGCAGTATTCGGCAGAGTCGGAAAGGTGCAATTATAAAATCGAAAAATCTATTGCCGAATGGCTCATTAAACAAGATAATTAAATGAATATCAAGGGGATAGAAACAATATTTGACGATAAGTTACTTGCTCAGTTGCCACCAACTTACCGTTATTTAGTCAGGATTGAATCCAGCACTTTCAAAGAGCATTTTACGGGCTATCGTTTTAGCAAAAGTGAAAGGCATTTTTCCAAAAATTTCATCAATGCCAACGCTTATAAACCTCTGTCAGAAATTGTTTATCAAGATATTAAGTAGGTGTTGGGGTTTAGCGTTGCAATTCGCTATTCTATCCATTCAGATGTGTACAATTTTATAATCACCAATTACTTAAATCAGATGGAAAATAAACCTATATATTTCAAGCTTTTTGCTCATAATATTCCCGTTTTGGGCAAGGAGAGAAGTGCTATTTATGATTTGCAAAAAGGTGAAATTGTGTTTATTCCGAATATTTTATTTCAAATTATTCAAGACCTAAAACAGAGTTCGTTGGCAATCGTAAAGAACCAATATGCACCTAAACAGCCAGAATTATTTGATAATTACATTGATTTTTTAATCAAAAAGGATTTAGGTTTTAAGACAAAATCGCCCGAGAGTTTCCCAGAAATAGACCTGAGTTATCAAGTGCCTGCGGGAATTTATAATGCCGTTATTGAGTCAGATTTTGAGCAATACGATATTAGTTTGGCTATCAATTCATTAGACGAATTATTATGCCGACATCTTGAATTGAGATTACAAATTAATGGTATCGAAGAAGATTTTTTACTGCAATTTTTTAGAGAAATCAATCATAAATCTTTCCGTTCAATGGTTGTTTTTATAGAATATCGACCAGAATTATGGCAGGAAGATTGGGCAATCAAAGTGTTTGAAGCTTGTCGGAAAATTGAACAACTGATTATTATTAATTGTCCAATTAGCTTTAAATCAGACCAATACACCGACAAAATTATTTACACCACGCAGTCGCTTGACGAGTTGAGTATTTATAAAAAACGGTACATCGTCAATATTAATTATTTCAGCGAAGCATTACATTTTAATCCTTTTTACAATCGAAAAGTTTGTATCGATAAAGAAGGAAATATCAAAAATGATTTGAGGGAAAACCATGCTTGGGGAAATGTTGAAAAAGATAATTTATTGAAAGTAATTGATAGTGAGGAATTTAAAAGTATTTGGGAGGCATCACCTGATAAAATAGAAGGTTTGAAAGATTCCCCTTTGCGATACTGTCAGTTTTTGCCGTTCCAACTGTCTAAAAATGAGCATAATACATGGTCGGTGGTAAATGAAAATATTTTACAAACCGCCAATTAAGATAAACTGGGTTAGCCGAAAACCAGTATTAGAGTAGGCAAAATAACTAAATCAAACAAAACGATGAAAAATCAAGAAATCGAATTAACAGAAGGTCTTTTCACAATCGAAGCAGAAGAAAGATTGGAAACAATCCAAATGGCAACAGACGTAGCAGAAAGCTGCTGCGTAGATGGTAACGAAGATATTTCAGTATCATTAACATAGTAACATCTGGGTAAGCTGAAAACCAGTAAAA
>NZ_QGGO01000017.1 GCF_003148625.1 Arcicella aurantiaca
ATAACTTACCAAAATTGGAAAATCTCTTTTCAAATCTTTGCAGACATATTGTTCATAGTATTGTTTGAAATTTTTGTAGTGAGAGTAGTGATAAAAAATCAAAATGGTCATAATCTCACCCATAGACATACAGCCAATTTTACGCTTGGGATACCAATTAATATTTGAGGCGAACCCTGCAATTTTTTCTAAGTAAAGTTGGTTAAATTCATCAACTTCGTAGTATATTTCGTCAAGCATAGCGATTCGATGGTTATTTGTTAAGTTTTGCAACTCTAAAATAGTCCCATTTGCAATCCTATGCTATTTTTTACCCCTAAAATCTGAAAAGCTCACGTTAAAAGAACAAGTTTCAGAACTTGAACGAAACCTTTTGGAAGTAAGAAAACGTGCATCAACGTCGATGGAAGGAACAAATTTGTTTACAAAATTTGGTGGCGATGAGAAGACAATGAAACTTAAATTCTCTTTCGAAATCAATCGTTTGCGAAAAAATACTAAAGAATTAGAACAAAATATTGCGGTACTTCGTGGACAAGAAAGTATGCGTAGATTTTTAAAAGATTTTGATAACGATTTTTATAATTAACCTAAGAAAATGACTCGTAAAGCCACCGAAGCCGACCTTGATTTTATCTACGATTTGTATATGCACCCGCAGGTAAATCCACATTTATTATACGAAAAATTGCCTTTGGAAGAATTTAAACCCATTTTTCAAGATTTACTGAAAGATGAAGTGAAATATATTTTTGAAGATAATCAACAAGCGGTGGGAATGTTCAAATTGATTCCACTAAAACATCGTAATGCTCACATTGCTTATTTGGGAGGCGTTGGTATTCACCCAAATTTTAGTGGACGTGGTTTGGGTGAAAAAATGCTTACAGAAGCACTGAATTTAGCTATTCAAAATGACTTCAAAAGAGTTGAACTGAGTGTTGGAACAGCCAATCAAAAAGCCATTAAGTTATACAAAAAAGTAGGATTTGAGGAGGAGGGAGTGCTTAGGAAATTCACGCACCTAAAAAGCGAAGGACGATTTATTGACGAAATGTTAATGAGTTATATTAGGGGTTAAATTGCTTAACGTTGGCAGGGTTTCAAAATCCTGCCAACGTTGAATATTCACCAATCGCTAATAACCACTCTATAAACTACTCAATCATATCTGCCTGTTCCAAGATGTAATTCATCTCATAAATATCGTCGGCATTGAGTTTTAATTTTCCTGTAAAAGTGTGCATTTCGTCAGTTTTATACTTTCTTACTTCACTTTTCTTAGGTTTCAATGACATGACAGATTCTGGCCCAGCACCGCCACAAAAGAAACATTGGCTATACGGAAATGCTGATAATACGTACATATTCGTAGCCACATCCACAGGAATTACATAGCCCTTAATGGTTACTTCTTTATTTTCTAATTTCTTTAATGGAGCTCCAAAAGTTGGGTATAACATAAAAATAGATTCTTGCGGATACCATTTTTTCTTGAAGGAAACGTCTTTCAACATATCCCAAGTGAGTTTTTCAGCAGGAGCGTTTTTTGCCGAAATAAAAGTTGAAACTATCAAACCTAATAAAATAAATGTCTTAATTTTCATGTGTTTATGATTTTAGTAGCACAGACTTTAGTCTGTGCTGATAACAGACTGAAGTCTGTGTTACTCGTCTGCTAATGTTTTTGAAATGTTGATGTTGTAAATTCCCAAAGAAGGAATGGCTGCGGCTAATATTCCGATGAATAATCCACCTAAAAACAACCAAAATTCTTCTTTGAGCAAAGATAAAACGTTGAAGTCGTAATGAAAATTTTGTTCTATATTTTCTGACATAATCCAAAGTCCTAAACGGCTCAAAATGATACCGATAACAAACCCCAAAACGCTGATTATCAATCCTTCTAATAAAAGTAATAGAAATAATCTCGTTCTACTCGCACCCATCGAAAGCATTAACGCCATTTCATATTTTCGTTCTTTCAGAGAATTATATAAAGATACAAAAACGCTCAATCCTGAAACGATAATAATCACCAAAGCAATCAATTTTAAGGCATCAATTCCGAAGCCCATCAAGGCAAATAAACGATTAATTTCGATAGCTGGTGTAGCTGTTTGCAGCGTAGAATTCAAATTGATACTTCTCGCCATCATCATTCCCATTGCTGGATTTCTGAATTTTACCAACATCGAAGTGATTTCTTTTCCTTCGTCCATCGGGCTATTCGCCTCTACGTTGTTGTTGTCTTCTTCCAATAATTTTAACGCATTTGCCCCTTTACCCACTTCTTCTTCATGATGTCCTTCGTCGTGAACTTCCCAAACACTTTCTAAAGGCGTTACCATCATTTGGTCAAGTACCGAATTGGTATTTTTCAAAATTCCCACCACCTTAAATTTCTTAGCATCGTGGGCGTGTCCTTCTTGGTCGTAACCATGTTGTGAGGCAAAACTATCTCCAACTTTTAAGCCTAAATTTTTAGCGACTTTTGCCCCTACCACAATTTCCATTGGGTTTTCAAATACTTTTCCTTGTTCGAATTCTGCTTGAAAATGCTCCAGATATTTAGGATTTGTTCCCACAATTCGGTAACCCTGATAATTATCGCCCATCGAAAGCGGAATGACAGATTTTACCAAAGGACTACGAGTTAAACGATTGGCTTCTTCCATCGAAATATTGCCCGTTGGTGCATCAATCTGGTAAATACTCGAAAGAATCAGTTGTAAAGGACTTCCTTTTGCCCCAACCACCATGTCGATTCCTGCTACATTTCGGGTAAATTTTTCTTCAATTTGTTTTCCTGCCAAAAGCAAGAGTGAAATAATGGCAATTCCCAAAGCCATCAATAAAATGCTCAGAAAACTGGTTAGTGGCTTATCTTTTAAATTGCTTGTTGATATTTTTAGTAAGTTCATTTTATAAATTATGAGTTATGAATTATGAGCAAATAAATATCATAGTTCAATTCGCTTTTCAACTACATCTTTCAATCGTTGGTCGTGTGTGACAACTACCAAACTTGCTCCGATTTCTTGGGTTTGTTTTTTGAGTAATTCAATCACTTTCAGACAATTATCGTCGTCCAAACTTGAGGTTGGTTCATCTGCTAAAATTACGGACGGACTGTTCATCAAAGCCCTTGCAATACTCACACGTTGTTGCTCTCCTTGCGAAAGTTGCGTCGTTTTCTTCGATAAATGTTCCGCAAAACCTAAACTTTCTGCCAAATGTTTGGCTTTATCTTTTGCCTGATTTTTCCCTGCTAAATAATTGGATAACAGCAAATTATCCAGCACCGAAAGAGCATGAACAAAATGGGGCTTTTGATAAACGATTCCTACGTTTTTGGCTCTAAAATCAGCCGCCGCCGAAACCGATAACTCACTAATTTCTTGATTGTTGATTTGAATTTTTCCGCCCGTAGGTTTTAGCAAAAGTGCCATTAAGTGCAGGAAAGTGGTTTTCCCTTTGCCAGATTTACCCAAAATGAGCATGGTTTCACGGTCAGCACAGGAAAAATCAGGGAAAGTAAATTGCTTATCAGTAGCGTAGGCAAAGCTTAGGTTTTGCGTTGCAATCATGGGTTTAGTTATCAGTTATTAGTTTTGACGAAAATCTGTTTCACAAATATACACAAAAACCTTCCTTCTCATGTCTCCTATTTCCTGTCTCCTCCGCCTGGTGTTTTGCCAAATTTCTCTTTGAAGGCTTTTATAAAATGTGAAACACTTTCATAGCCAATTTCCATGCTTATTTCCGACACGTTTTTATTGGTTTTCTCCAATTGCAAATAAGCGTATTCGAGGCGTTTATTTTTAATCCAAAGAGCTGGAGAAGTATGGAAATTATCTTGGAAATCTCTTTTAAAAGCGGATAAACTTCGCCCCGAAAGTCGTGAAAGTTCTTCTAATGATAGTGGTTTTAAGTAATAAGAATTCATTAAATATTCTAAATCAACTTTTTCACCTTTGTAAAGACGGAATAAAATGCTTTTAAAATGCCCAGAACCATCAATTTCAAGAATATGGAGTAATAATTCTTGCAATTTTAACCGTAAAAAATGGTTCAAATATTTTGTTTCATGGTGAAAATACGGAAAAATAGAGTCCGTGAATTTATTGAGGCTCTCTGTTATTTCAAAAACTAAAAGTGCAGAGGAATTTTCGTGGTTAAGTGGCACATTTTCAAATAATTCTAAATGTTGTCCCACAAATTCTTTTAACAGTTTTTCGTTAAAGAAAAACACCAAACTCCTATAATTGGTATCAATGGTTTCCTGCATGAGGTAATATCCCCGACGAATAAACACGATGTGTCCCTTGCGTACATGAATGGTTTGAGTAGGAGATACGAATTTCTTTTCTCCCTCTAAAACAAAAATAACAGCGTGTTCTTCAAAAAAAACTTCATTCTTTAACGGAGGGTCTTGATTTCGATACGCCACAAAAGTCATATCCTGAATTTTCAAGGACTGAAACTCGCCTGCGTGTATAAGAGAAGGGACTCGAATCATAATTTTATGATTTTTAGACTTTCATATTTAAGCTAAAGTTGGTAGCTCAAAGTCAATGACTTAGTGATTATTTTAAACAAAAGTATGAATTAATAATGAATTTTTATTGCAACGTTATTGCATTAACAGGAACTCTATTTATATTTGCAACATAATTGCATTAGTAAAACTCTAAAATATGGAATCAACAAAAAAAAGCCTTTTGATGGCAATGTTAGTAGTAGGATTAATGGGTGCTTGTAAGAAAGATGAACCTGCTCCAGTAGAAGACAATGAAAATTTGACGACTTTAAAATTGAAGTTTACCGAAAGTGGCACAACCTCAACTTTTATGTTTCGTGATACAGATGGTGACGGTGGAAATGCCCCGACGATTGATAAAATTGCTCTAAAACCGAATAAAACTTATACGTTGGCTGTGGAAGTTTTAGATGAAACGAAAACGCCTGTGGCTGATATTACAGCAGATATTGAGGCGGAAAAAGACGAACATCTTTTTGAGTATGTTACTAATCCAAGTAGTTTGTTGACCATCACACCAACTGATAAAGACTCTCGTGGATATAATGTAGGTTTGAAAGGTTCTGCTATTACTACGGCAACAGGAACAGGGAAATTACGAGTTGTCTTGCATCATCAACCACCAGTAGGAGGAGTTGCAGTAAAAAATGGTTCTTTTACGGTTGGAAGCACAGATATTGACGTTAGTTTTGATGTAGAGGTAAAATAAAAGGAAATTAAGATAGATAAGTGAATAATTTTGGGTGTAGTTTTGCGTTAGAGTTCAATAAATCTAAACAATTAAATAAATACATCTCGTGAAAAAAATTACTCTTACACTATCACTTTTTTGTCTCCCGATTGTTTCATTATTTTCTCAAAACCTTGCAGGAAAACGTATTATTAATGGAAATTTCTCCATGAATTTTACCAATATTAGCACTGAAGGAAATCCCGTTTTAGCTTCGGCAAAAAATTCTGATTTCACCTTAAATGCTACTTTTTTAACTGGAAAAGTCAGAGAAAATAATACCTACACAGCTTATGGGTTTAATGTTAGTGCTAATTCAAGAACTGTTCCTCAAACGATAGGAAGTACCGTTTTGAACATTTCGAGTTCGTTGTATTCGATAGGTCCTGCCATTCAGTTTGGTAAATTTGTGAAAGTTTTTGACCAGTTTTATTATGCTCCAAATTCAACTTTTAGTGTTTCTGGAACATTTGGTTCGACTGAAGCATCAAATGCTTCTGGTGCTTCTTTGAGTACGGGAGGTTTTGGGGCGAGAGCTAATATTTCTCCACTCAATTTTATTTATCAGGTGAATAATAATATCTTACTCAGTATGAATTTGGGAGCAGCAGGGTTGAGTTATGACTATTCAAAATCGTCGTCTGATAACTTAAAAATGACGACCAATAACCTTTCAGTTTATGGAAGTGTGACAAACTTCTCAGGAATTGGAGCTTATTATTTGTTCTAAAATTTAAAAGAAAATAGAATTTCTAAACAAAGTCAGCGTTCAAAACGCTGACTTTGTTGTTTTACCACTTTACAGAATCTCCTTTTTCAATTCCTTTTCTTTTACAATAACCTGCATTAACTTCCAAAACGTATTTGGCATTTTCGTAAGATGGAATTTGCTCTTCCGAAAACGGCGTTCTATTGGCTTGAATGGTTACAATTTTCTTGGATTCATCTAAAAATAAAATATCCAAAGGCAGATAGGTATTTTTCATCCAAAAATTGCGTGGTTGATTGTCTGGAAAAATAAATAACATTCCGCAAGAATCAGGCATGGAACGTCTGTACATTAATCCTTGCATGGTTTCTTGGTCATTATCGGCAATTTCTATGCTTAGTTTTTGTTGATTTTTCGTAAAAGTCAATTCTCCTTCCTTTTTGAATTGAGGCTCTTCTACCTTTGCTTCTTCGGTAGAATTGTTGGAAATTGGCTCTTCTGTTTTCTTAGAAAAATTTAAAATTCCTGTTGAAATCAAACCTCCGAAAAGAAGAACAACTACTAAAATGATGGCGACTATTTTTTTCATCTGATTATTGAAGATTATTTATGTAAATTTACCAATCTTCAAACTACCATTTATCATTCCATGAAAAAACTATTACTGCTTCTTATTTATTTGTTTGTTCAAAATACTTCAATCGCTCAAAAAATCTGTTTTTACAATGGCAAAATCTACACAGTTGACGCTCGGAGTTCAGTTGTCGAGGCAGTTGTGATTGAAAATGGAAAGATTTTATTCGTGGGTTCAACCCCAGAAGCACGTGCCGCATGGTCTGATAGTCGGACGAAAATGGTGAATTTGGAAGGTAAATTAATGCTTCCTGGATTTATTGATAATCATACACATTTTGCTGATGGTGGAATGTATTTGTTGGGAATTAATTTGAGAGGAGCAAAATCGACGACTGAATTCAAAGAAATCATAAAAAAATATGTTGAAAGTCATCGAGGAGAATGGATAAAGTCTGGAAATTGGGACCATGAATCTTGGGAAGTGAAAGAATTGCCAAGCAAAGAAATGATTGATGATTTTTCAAAAGATACGCCTATTTTCATCGACCGCTTTGATGGACATACGGCTTTGGCAAACTCAAAAGCTTTGTCTTTGGCAGGAATTACCAAAGATACGAAGTCCCCTGATGGTGGAGAAATTGTAAAAGACCCCAAAACGGGTGAGCCAACAGGTGTGTTAAAAGACGCCGCCATGAATTTGGTTTACAGTATTATTCCGCAATTAACGCCTGAGCAAAAGTTGAAATGTGTGCAACGTGCTTTGCAGGAAGCTCGTGAAAACGGGATTACTTCGGTACATGATATTACGTTTAAACCTGATTTGGTAGCATATCAAACTTTGGAAAAAGAAGATAAGTTGACTTGCCGTTTTTACACTCGTTTGCCCTTAGATTCTTACCAAAATTTAGTTGGAGCGGGTATTCAAGCGGGTTTTGGTTCTAATAAAATCAAATTGGGTTCGTTGAAAGCTTATGCGGATGGTTCTTTGGGAAGTAGCACCGCATTGATGTTTAAACCTTACGACCAAAATCCCAACACAAAAGGTTTAGCGAGTGATATTGTGATTAATGGAAAGTTGAATAATTGGGCAATGGATGCCGATAAAAATCATTTACAATTGTCGATTCATGCCATTGGAGATTCTGCTAATTATTTGATGCTTAAATTGTTTGAAGAAATTACCAAAACGAACCCGAAATGGGATAGACGTTTTAGAATTGAACACGCTCAACACGTCAGATTAGAGGATATTCCATTATTTGCCAAATTGGGCGTAATTGCTTCGGTGCAGCCTTATCATTGTATTGACGATGGTGTTTGGGCAGCAAAACGCATCGGGAATCGAGTTGATTATACGCACCCGTACAAGTCATTTTTGGACGCAGGAATCAAACTTTGTATGGGTTCAGATTGGTCAGTTGCTCCGCTAAACGCCATTTTAGGAATTTATGCGGCGGTAACTCGTCAAACGGTGGACGGTGGAAATCCAATGGGCTGGATTCCAAAACAAAAAGTATCCGTAGCAGATGCCATCAAAGGTTATACTATTAATAATGCGTATGCAGCTTTTGAGGAAAAAGAAAAAGGGTCGATTGAACCGGGGAAATTGGCGGATATGGTTGTCCTTTCAGACGATATTCTGACCATTAAACCAGAAAAAATACAAAACGTAAAGGTTTTGATGACTATTTTTGATGGAAAAATTGTTTATGAGAAGAAGTAGAAGTTAGGTTTTAGGGGTTGGGGGTTAGGTTTTAGTAGAATAGTGCCTAATTCTCAAATAATCCACTCTACTAAAACCTAAAATCAAATACCTAAAACCTTAAAATGGAAATATCCGAAATTATTAAATATCTGTCTGACTCAAAGGAAATTATTGGTTTAGGACTTTGGGCGGTTACTTTTGTGGTTTATGCCGAAAATGGGTTGTTTTTTGCCTTTTTTCTTCCTGGCGATTATCTCCTTTTTCTCACGGGTGTTTTTGTGGGAACGGGCTTTTTGAAATATACAATTGCCACAGTGCTTTTATACCTTTTTGTTGCGGCAGTTTTGGGTTCATTGACGGGATTTTTATTTGGTAGGTTCTTTGGAAGTACCCTCGAAAATCGTCCAGACCGATGGTATTTCAAGAAGAAACATATAGAGTCAACGCATGATTTTTTTGAAAAATATGGTAATCAAGCACTTATTATCAGTCGTTTTTTACCTTATATCCGTACCTTTGCACCCATTTTAGCAGGTATTAGCAAGATGAATTATCCTAAATATTTGTTTCTGAATGTATCAGGTGCAACACTTTGGGTGGGTTCATTAGTAGGTGGAGGTTATTTTTTTGGCGTACAATTTCCATGGATAATCAATTATGTTCACTACGTAATTTTGTTTTTCTTAGCCATTACGACTTTCACGGTTATAAAGGGTTATCTAAATATTAAAAAGTCTTAATTCGGCGGACAAGGCTGTCCGTGTTAAAGGGTTATCTAAATATTAAAAAGTCTTAATTCGGCGGACAAGGCTGTCCGTGTTAAAGGTTATCTAAATATTAAAAAGTCTTAATTCGACGGACAAGGCTGTCCGTGTTAAAGGTTATCTAAATATTAAAAAGTCTTAATTCGGCGGACAAGGCTGTCCGTGTTACATTTCATGCTTACAGATTTTGGTTACATATTACTTTTTATTATTTCAGCAATTGCTTTTACGGCATTGATGCTTTTTGTGGCGAAACTCATTCGTCCAAATCGCCCAAACGCTGAGAAATTATCAACTTACGAGTCAGGAGAAGAACCCGATGGAAATGCCAATGTGCGTTTCAATTTACGCTTTTATGTGATTGCCTTGATTTTTGTACTTTTTGACGTTGAGTTGATTTTCCTTTTCCCTTGGGCGACCGTCTTTGGTAATCAGCATTTAATAGAAATGACTGATGGTGTTTGGGGCTGGTTTTCAATCATCGAAATGTTCATTTTTGTGGGAATATTAGTGCTTGGATTGGCGTATGCGTGGGTAAAAGGGCATTTAGATTGGGTACGTCCCGAAATTCAAAAGTCTGATTATGAATCGAAAATTCCTGTTTCTCTCTACGACAATATTAATAAAAAATACAGTAAATAGTTATTCTTATCAATCCTCATTGGAACTTAATCTGCTTTCTTAATTTCCTTTAGGCATTTATCCTTTACCTTATTGGTATATTTACAAGGTATCTACGCTTATCAAAATATTATTAAACGGTTTGATACACGTACATTTATTATCTAACTTGCACTGAAATTAATAGTCAATCTATAAAATTACACTTAATGAACCTTCAACCTCTACGACCAGCTCCGTTCGGAAATTTCACCGTTAAAGTCATCAATCTTCTTGGGAAAAAGTATTTATTAGTACCTGACCAAGCCAAAATGCGTCGTGTATTATTGAAAGACATTGTTCGTTTAGAGGGTGTCCGAAATTATACATTAATTCATCTTACCAATGGCGAAGTAATGATTAGTTCAAGAACATTGAAAGTATATGATTATGTGCTGGAAGGTGCTGATTTTTTAAGAATTCACAAAGCCCATCTTATCAATATGAAATGTCTGCATCGCTATGAAGCAGAAGGAATGTTTGCCGTGATGCAGAACAAAGATAAAATCAGTATTTCGAGAAGAAAAAGGAAAGATTTTCAAGACAGAATAGCTATTAAATAGCTAAACAAGAATGGTTGATATATGGTTGAAAGTTTTTAAATTGACCCCAAAAATCAATCTATGTTGTCTCGTTTTCGCTTTTTTATTGTTCATCTACCTTTCATGCGTGTAAACGGCATGGCAATTTTTCCGTTTTTATTAATCAAACATAAATCTCCATCGAAGGTATTAATCAATCACGAAAGGATACATTTTAGACAGCAAATAGAATTATTAATTATTCCCTTTTATTTATGGTATGTCATTGAATATCTACTAAATAGACTGAAAGGACAAACCGCTAATCAAGCCTATCGAAATATCAGTTTTGAGCGTGAAGCTTATCAAAATGATGATGATTTGGAATATCTAAAGAAAAGAAAAATCTGGGCTTTTTTGAAATATGTTTAATTAGAGGATAGATTTTAGAGAATAGATTTTAGAGAATAGAGAATAGATTTTAGAGAATAGAGAATAGATTTTAGAGATTAGAGGATAGATTTTTCCCTTATTAGAATAATTACGGCAAATTGAGATAATTTGAAAAAAAAATATATATCGAAGGAACTATCCCAGCCAAATCGCACTTCCCTTTACCTCATACCTCATACCTCATACCTCATACCTCATACCTCATACCTCATACCTCATACCTCATACCTCATACCTCATACCTCATACCTCCTTACCACAAATTCTGAGGGCAAACAATACGGTGACGATTGTTTAGCATAATTCCCACTACAATTTCGTGCGAACCTTTTGAGCGTTCACGAAGGTCAGAAAGCGTATAATCATAAGAATATCCCAAATTGATAAACGAGCTAATATTTACGCCCAAAAGCCCAACAGCAGCATCTTTATGACGATACGAAGCTCCAAACCAAAAGCGGTCTTTATGTACAGCTTTGAGGTTAATATCAAAACTCATTGGAGCTTGATTTACCCTTTTTATTAACGTAGAAGGAATAATAACCCAATCTTCATTGATTTCAGCACGATAACCTGCCGTCAGGAAGTAGTGTGGATAAGCAGTTCCAATCCATGAATAGGTGCTGACACTTTTATTAGGATTTTCATAATTGTAGTTATCAAACAATAGTTGATTGGCAGATAAACCTAAAAAGAAATGTCGAGAATATAGCCACGCCCCTAAGTTGATGTATGGTTGCATGGCTGATAATTTAGAAACATCTACAATGGCTTGGTCTGGGTTATCCCTCACTTGAAGGTTGCTAAAATCTACGCTGTATTGTGTAATTCCACCAGAGCCACCAATCGCTAATTTTACATTTCCAGATACAGGAATATGATAAGCATAGCTGGCTGTAATGCTATTTTGCGTATTTGCCCCGACGTGGTCGCTAACAATGGCAATGCCTACGCCATGATGACCAGGTACACGTGGAGCTCCTCTAAATTCGGTTGAAAGTGAAAGTGGGCGACGAATGGTTTTGCTAATATTGGGCGTTGCTCCTGTGCTGGTACGGTCGGGCTTACCAATGGGCATATTAGCAGAAACATAATACGTTACAGGTGCTCCGGGAAAATCTGTCCATTGATTTCTGTAACCTGTCTTTATATCAACATAATCTTCAATACCCGAAATAGCGGGGTTAATCAGATAACTATTCATCATATATTGACTGTATTGGGGCTTGCTTTGGGCAAATCCAATCAACGCAAATGATGTCAAAAATATAATCAGTATAGTTTTTTGCATAGCTTTTTTGTGGTCATTTCATCAGCGACTATCCCACTAACGAAAAAACGAACCATAAAGATAAGTAGAAACGCTTTTTTTTTTGAATTTCGAGTATGATAATTATTATCCGTGTGCATTCTTTGGCTTTTTCTTCCCTACCAAATATTAATTCGTAATTTTGTAGTCTAAAATCAAAATTAAAGAAATGCGTAAAACATATTTTACCCCAGGCCCTGCTGAACTATTCCCAACTGTCGAGAGACACTATCAAGCTGCTTTTGAGCAACAATTAGGCTCAATTTCGCACCGTTCGCAGAAGTTTAGGGATATTTATAAACATACGGTTGAGCAGTTAAGAATTTTGATGAACGTACCAGAAACAAATGGTATTTTCTTTACAGGTTCGGCTACGGAAATTTGGGAACGCTTAATTCAGAATACCGTTGAACATGAAAGTTTTCACTTAGTAAATGGCTCATTTTCAAAGAAATTCTACGATTTTTCTGTTGATTTGAACAAATTTGCCCACAAATTTGAAAAGCCGTTTGGTGAAGGATTTGATAATGCAGAGGTGACAGTTCCAGAATATGCAGAATTAATTTGTACCACTGCCAACGAAACATCGTCGGGGGTACAAATGCGTCCTGCTGAAATTCATAAATTAAA
Source organism: Arcicella aurantiaca (assembly GCF_003148625.1). Classification (GTDB taxonomy): domain Bacteria; phylum Bacteroidota; class Bacteroidia; order Cytophagales; family Spirosomataceae; genus Arcicella; species Arcicella aurantiaca. Next base: position 12,601 of record NZ_QGGO01000017.1, read on the forward strand.
AAGAGCCAATAAAGACAAGTTTATTTGTGTTGATATGGTGTCATCAGCTCCATATCCAGATTTAGATTTTAATATCATTGACTCTGCTTTTTTCTCAGTACAAAAATCATTCGGAATGCCCGCTGGTTTAGGTTGTTGGATTGTCAATCCTTCAATGTTAGAAAAGGCAGAACGCATGAAAACGCACGAAAATCAGATTGGAACATATCATAATTTACCTTCGTTGTTCAAAAACTTTTCAAAATTTGAAACGCCCGAAACACCAAACGTAATGGGAATTTATGTTTTAGGAAAAGTGGCGGAGGACATGAATAATATCGGTATTGAAACTATCAGAAAGCAAACCGAGAAGAAAGCAAAAGTGCTTTATGATTTTGCTGAAAAATGTGATTTCTTAGATATTTTCGTGAAAAACCCAGACCATCGTTCGCAAACCGTAGTTGTGGTAAATGTAAAAGAAAAATCAGCCGCAGATATTATCAAACAAGTACAAACAGACGCTAATATGGTGATTGGTTCTGGTTATGGCGACTTCAAAGCGACACAATTACGAATTGCCAATTTTGCTGCCGTGAATTTGGAACAAGTTGAGACGTTGGTTGAGGCTTTGCGTAAAGTATGAAAAGAGACGATGCCCTTTGGAAAGGAATTTTAGAAGACCTTTTTGATGATTTTCTACGCTTTTTCTTTAATAATGCTGATGAAATATTTGATATGAATCGCCCATTTGAGTTTTTGGATAAAGAGCTTGAACAGTTATTTCCAACGTCAGAAGATGAATTTTTCCCAAAGTACGTTGATAAATTAGTGAAAGTTTTTACCAAAGAAGGTAGCGAGCAATGGATTTTGGTTCATATTGAAGTACAAGGAGCAAAAGATAAAACATTTGCCCAACGTATGTACACCTATCATTATCGAATTTGGGATAAATATCAGAAACCAATAACTGCTTTTGCCATTTTAACGGATTCAAATAAGCACTTTTATCCTACTTTTTTTGAACAAGAGTTACTTGGAACTAAAATTAGATATGACTTTAATGCTTACAAAGTGTTATTTCAAAATGAAAAGGATTTAGACCAAATTGATAATCCTTTTGCTATGGTTATACTCACAGTTCTTACGGCTTTACAAAAAGGAAAAGTAAGTAATGAAGAATTGTTTAATTTGAAGATAAACTTAGCTAAAAGGCTGTTGTCTAAGAATATAACAAAAGAAAAAATCAGAGGTTTGATGAACTTTCTGAAACTATATGTGCGTTTTGGAAATGATGAATTTATTAGTAAATTTGATAAAGAAGTAGATGTAATTACAAATAAACCAGTTAAGACAATGGGAATCGAAGAATTTGTGTTAGACAGAGAAAGGAGAGTTGGCTTGAAAAAAGGCATTGAAATTGCCAATAAGAAAAAAGATACAATTTTTGTCAAAAACTTGTTAGAAAAAACTGATTTTAATGACCAACAAATTGCAGATATTGCCAATGTTACTTTAGAGTTTATTGCCAAAATCCGAAAGAATAAATAAGCCATAAGCGAATAATCGCTTTCTTTTAACAATATTTAATCCCCGAAAAAAACCTCTCTAACGCTGAGAGGTTTTTTTATTCGTAAATTTGTGGATTGTTCTTCATAGATACACAAAAAGAGAAAATGAAAATCCTTGATTTATACATTATTAAGAAATTTTTGACAACGTATTTCTTTGCGGTACTAATCATTGTTACCATCATTATGGTGATTGATTATACCGAAAAGATTGACAATTTCATTGATAATAAAGCTCCTTTGAGAGAAATTCTGCTTGACTATTACCTCAACTTTATACCATATTGGGCAAATTATATTAGTCCACTGATGGTATTTATTGCGACGGTTTTCTTCACGGCAAACTTGGCGGCTCGTACCGAAATTATTGCTATTCTGAGTACAGGGGTTAGTTTTAACCGCTTTCTTCGTCCATATATTATTGGCTCGGCTATTATCGGAATACTGACTTTTTTGATGGTGGGTTGGGTTATTCCAATCGCTAATAAAACTCGTATTGCTTTTGAGCGTAAATATGTGGAAGGTGGCTCGTATTATTTTAGTGGACGTGATGTTCATATTAAAATTGGACCAGAAGATTATGCTTATCTTCAAAGTTATGATACGGGAACAAATACGGGTTATAGTTTCGCTTTAGATAAAATTTCGGGGAATAAATTGACCTATAAATTATTAGCAGACCGTATCGTTTGGGATTCTACTCGAAGAAAATGGACAATTCAAGATTATAGAATTAGACGTTTCTTGGAAGATGGCAAACAAAAATTATCTTATGGCGTAAAATTAGACACAACGTTAAACCTTCTTCCGAAGGATTTTGACAGTAAATATCAATTGCACGAAACCTTCACCATGCCCGAATTGGAAGAAACTATCACCAAAGTACGAAGCAGAGGAGCGGATGGAATAGAGGTCTTTTTGATTGAAAAATATCTACGTTTTGCCAATCCATTTGCAGTGGTAATTCTTACGGTTATAGGCGTAATTGTGTCCGCACGTAAAGCACGTGGAGGGGTAGGTTTTCAGATTGCCTTGGGTTTTATGTTGGCGTTCTTATACATTTTATTTTTCATGATGAGTAAAGGAATTGCCCAATCGGGAGGAATGCCACCACTTTTAGCGGTTTGGCTACCCAATATTGTCTTTACATTAATCGGAATGGTTTTATATAGAGCTGTGCCGAGGTAGTTATTGGTTATTGGTGGATTGGTTTATTGGTTACTGGTGGATTGGTTACTGGTGGATTGGTTATTGGTGGATTGGTTATTGGTGGATTGGTTATTGGTATATTGGTTACTGGTGGATTGGTTACTGGTGGATTGGTTACTGGTGGATTGGTTACTGGTGGATTGGTTACTGGTAGATTGGTTACTGGTCTATTGGTTACTATTTAGGTCATGTTATAAAATACCAAATTCCATAACCAATTCTCAATAACCAGTAACCAATTTCCAATCTACCAATAACCAATTCTCAATAACCAATAACCAATAGACCAATAACCAATCCACCAATAACCAATCCACCAGTAATCAGTAACCAATTAACTAATAACCATTAACGAATAAGCAATGCAAAATCACAAATCAGCAATCACATTTAAAGATTATCTAACCTTACATTTTGTAGTGTTGATTTATGGTTTTACGGCAATTCTCGGACAACTGATTACTATTCATACACTTGGATTAGTATTTTTTCGTACTTTTTTAGCAACGGCTGGATTTTTTATCTACTTCAAAATCAGAGGAATATCCGTTAATATTGACACAAAAGGGAAATGGCAATTGTTGGCAACAGGCGGAATTGTGATTGCTTTACATTGGTTTACATTTTTCTATTCTGCGAAGATTTCAACGGTGGCAATTAGCTTAGCGGGGATTTCTACAACCTCATTGTGGACAAGTTTGATTGAACCATTCCTTAATAAAAAACGAATTAAACCCATAGAAGTTATGCTTGGTGGTGTGGTTGTGTTTGGGCTTTATCTTATCTTTTTGTTTGAATTTAATCATGTTTGGGGCTTAGCCTTAGGAATTGCTTCGGCAATAACGGGAGCTATATTTTCCGTTTTAAATGGACAATTTGCTAAAAGATATTCGCCTCAAATTATTACTTTTTACGAAATGTTTGGCGTGGCTATTACTACAATTATTCCCGTTTTATATCTGTTTTTCTTTGGAGATTCTACCATCAAAATAATTCCTGAAGGTTTAGATTGGCTCTGGATTGCCATATTGGCTTTTGTGTGTACAGTGTATGCTTATTCAAAATCGGTAGATTTAGTCAGGATTTTTTCGGCATTTACTTTCACTTTAACCATAAATCTTGAACCAGTTTACGGAATAATGCTCGCTTACTCAATTTTTGGTGAAAAAGAACGCATGACATCGGGTTTTTACCTTGGAACTTTGGTAATTTTGGGTTCAGTTTTGATTTATCCCATGTTACGAAAATTTAATGTATGAAATATAACCCACAGAAATACTTTTCACTCCTTCTTATTATTGCCCCCATTTTATTTTTTGTATTTTATGTTTGGCAATACACCATCAATGTTCCTTTCTTGGACGATAGTCTTTATTATACAAAATGTTTAGTTGATGTTGAGAAGAGTAATTCTGCGGTTGATTCGTTCTGGATTTTCATGAAGCAACATACCATTACAGAACACCGAACGCCCATTTCTAAGTTTACGGCTTGGCTGATTTATAAATTTACAGGTAAGTTTGACTACGTGATTTTGGCTCATTTGGGTAATTTAGCCTTGTTCGGAATGCTGTTTTTGTTTTGGAGATTCTTCAAAAAACATGGTTGGAGTTTACTGTATTTTACACCGATTCCATTCTTGATTTTTCAAATGCAGACTTACGAAAATCAATTTTGGACAATTTGTAACTGGACATATTACCCCATCGGTTTGTTACAAATGGTTGTTTTGTATTTTCTGAGCTACCAAAAACGCAATAATTTACTTTATGCCATCATTACGGCAATTTTGGTGACGTTCACTTTTAGCAACGGGATGTTTGTGTTTTTGCCTGTGGGTTTGTTGCTGATTTACCAAAAAAGATACAAAGCATTAGGCTTATTTATTATTGTTGGCATTGCCTGTGTAGCTTTGTATTTTAGTAATTATAAACCGTCGCCAATTGCTCCACATGAATTTTCTTTAACGCATTTATTAGGCGGTTTTGTCTTGATGTTAGGTGCGTATGTGGACGTACAAGGTTTGCATAAGTTTTCGGCAGTAACAAGTTCTATTTTTGGTATGATTATCTTGTCGCTAATGACTTGGGGAGGCATTACCTTATTGAAAGATTATTTTGAATCTGAAGAAATACCAAACAAAAATACAGAGAATAAAGACTTTCAATTTATTATTTCTTCGATGATTGTGCTGTGTATGTCGGCAGGTGCGGTGGCATATTCACGCTACTCGGGCGAGTTTGGTTTTGAAGAAATGTTTGTCAGTCGCTACCGTTTTATCAGCGTTACGCTTTTGTGTTTGGCTTATTCATTTGTGCTTTTATTAATTAAAAAAGACTCCATAAAACGCCTAATTTTAACCTTTTTCTTACCAATAACAGCCTTCTTGTACATATATTCATATTACTACATTCATGAATATAATGTCAATTTTCGGGAGAAATTAGTTGCCGCAACTTACAATTTTAAGCATCATAATAGTTGGGTTTTGTATCCTTTTGATAACGACTGGACGTACCAAGTTGATGTGGAAAACGTAGCAGCAATCAAAATGGGAATTTACCAATTACCAACTTTGCCTTTTACTGCCTTTCAAGAAGCTATCAATAAAGATTCGGTTCAAAATGTGCGTAATTTACCTTTGACGTTAGAAGAAAATAAAGACCGTTTTGTCTTGAAAAATGAAACCCTAAATGTTGAAAATCCTTTGATTGTGGAACAAAATGTGGTTTTGAAATCTAAACGAAATACCTATTTATTGCCACTAAAACGCCAAAGAAATAAGAGCCGAAGAGATTATCTTTTTCACCAAAACTATTTCTGGAAAGGCTTTGAAACAGATATTTTAAAAAATACTTTCATTCCTGACGAATACACAATTGGACTTTTGAAAATTCAGGATGGAAAATATAATATTCAATATAGTAATCTGAAGTTAAAATTGTAATCATTAGGAGTTGATGAGCGTATTAGTTTATGAGTAAAGAGTTTATGAGTAAAGAGTTTATGAGTAAAGAGTTTATGAGTTAAGGGTTTATGAGTTAAGGGTTTATGAGTTAAGGGTTTATGAGTTAAGGGTTTATGAGTTAAGGGTTTATGAGTTAAGGGTTTATGAGTTTAAAGTTTATGAGTAAAACAGATTTAATTACTCTCAACTTTAGACCTATAAAATTTTTACTCAAATACTCAAATACTCATATACTCAAATACTCATATACTCATATACTCATATACTCAAATACTCAAATACTCAAATACTCAAATACTCAATACTCAAATACTCAAATACTCATATACTCATATACTCATATACTCATATACTCAAATACTCATATACTCAACATTCTCAAATACTCATATTCTCAACATTGAAAAACTTTGCCAACATAGCCCTGTGGCTACTATTTTTAATTACCATTGTTCCAATTGGGATTTTGGCTTTTTATAATCATCCTTCCGTAGCAGACGATTATTGTTTTGCCTACATGACTCGTGATGTAGGATTTTGGCAAGCCCAAAAATTCTATTATGAAGGTTGGTCAGGTCGCTATATTTCCAACATGATTTTTCATGCTACGCCTTTGGCTTTTGGCGTATTTTGGTTTGTAAAAGTGATACCATTTTTGATTTTGGGCTTATTGTATCATGCCATGTATTGTTTGGTTGGCGAGATTTTAAAACCTTCACGTCAAAATCAATTATTAGTTTCGGCTACGCTTTTAAGCCTATTTGTGATATTTTCATCGAGTGTCGTTGATACTTTTTATTGGTACACATCGGTATTTATTTTCCCGACTTCCCTTTGCTATTTTCTGTATTTGATAGTTGTGATTTTAAGATATTATCAGCCTCAATATCAGAAGATTAAATATCCAATTGCTCTTTTGGCAGCCACTTTGGTATTTTTCATGGTGGGTTCAAACGAAGTAATGATGCTATTCATTCTTGTTTTTTTAGGAATGATTTGGTTATATATTTTGGTGTTTGAAAAACGATTTGACGGATTTATTTTCTTCTTAATGGTAGTCGGAGCATATTTTGCTTATTTCTGGGTAATTAAAGCAAAAGGAAATGAAATCAGAATGGCAGCGGCAGGTGGACAGGTTTTTGGCGGTGCTATTGTGCAGTCACTCATAAACGCCTTAAAATCAACCATTAGCAGTAGTATAAAATGGTTGAGTGCATGGATATTTTTAGGAGCAATGTATAACTCATTTCTTCATAAATTTATTCCAGAACGTCCACAAGCCATTTTTAAAATCAATATTTGGATAGCCATTTTAGCACTACTTATTTTAATTTTCTTCATGTTCTTTGTGATTCATTATGGCAATGATATGGGAGTGCCAGAACGTGTAAATAACATTATTTTTGCCATTTATTTAATTGGTGTTTTTTATATTGTTACGATTGCTCATTATGATTACCCTAATTTATTCCCTGTAAATAACCAAGTAAATAATATTGCTTCGATTTCGATATTATCCATTCTATTTGGTAGTTACATATTCATGTTTAATGGGAATATCAAAACCATGTATGCTGATATTCGTTTAGGAATTGCCAAACGTTATGACCAAGAAATGACGCAACGTTACAACCACATTATGACTTCAAAAACAGATACGATTTATGTAGCTCCATTGAAGAATATTCCAAAATCACTTTGTTTTGACGAAATAAAAACCAACGAACAACACCTTTGGAATAAATGTTATGCCACGTATTTTGGAAAGAAAGTGATAATTTTGAAGGAAGAAAAGTAAAATCAGACTTCTGTTTTCAATAATAGTACGGAACTATCAACTATTTGTCGCAGACAAATTTAGACCACAGGTTGAACTGATTTTACAGATTTACACTGGGACTCACAGTCTGGGACTCACAGTCTGGGATGCACAATCAGATAAAATAAAGAAAATCAGCGAAAATCAGTATAATCCGTTTCATCAGTGGTCTATCGTTTGTCTTGTGACAAACCCTTTATAAAAGGCTGATTGCCGTCTGCCGAAAGCCATAAAACAATGACAAATAAAGACTTATACATATCCATCATTATTCCTTGTTTCAATGAAGAGCAAGTAATTTTGCACACCTACGAGCGTGTTCATAAAACGATGAATAGCTTTGAGCATCGTGGTTATGAACTCATTTTTATTAATGATGGAAGTAGAGACAAAACGCTTGAATTGTTGCGAGGGATTGCCAAAAATGATTCAAACGTGAAGATTTTAAGTTTTTCTCGAAATTTTGGACATCAACCAGCCGTGACCGCAGGCGTTAATGCTTGTACAGGCGACGTTGCGATAATTATTGATGCTGACCTTCAAGACCCACCAGAATTATTTCCAGAGATGGTAAAAATCCATTTGGAACAAAATGCCAACGTTGTTTATGGATTGCGTGGTGAGCGAAAAGGAGAGACGTTTTTCAAGAAACTTTCAGCTAAATATTTCTATAAATTGATAAACTTCTTGTCTGATACACCACTTCCTGTTGACACAGGAGATTTCCGTTTGATTGATAAACACGTTATTGAAGCCTTCAAAAGTTTACCTGAGAAAAATAAATATATCAGAGGTTTAATCAGTTGGATTGGTTTTAAACAAGTACCCATTATTTACGTGCGTGAAGAACGTTTTGCGGGTGAGACAAAATATCCATTGTCAAAAATGCTAAAATTTGCTTCTACAAGTTTACTTTATTTTAGTAAAAAACCGCTCAAATTGGCTCTCAGCTTAGGTTTAGTGAGTGTTTTGGTGGGTATTGGCTTGGCAATTTGGGTGATTACAGGGCTACTTTATCGTCCTGATAGTTTAGTACCGGGTTGGGCTTCAACGATTATTGCTCTTATCTTTTTTGGCGGTATTCAGTTGTTGACGATTGGTGTTTTGGGCGAATATTTAGGAAATATGTTTGAGGAAATCAAGAATCGCCCAGAGTACATTGTTCACGAGAAAATTAACTTTTAAATTAGGATTTAGGGGTTGGGGTTTAGGATTTAGGGAACATTCCCTAACCCCTAAATTCTAACCCCTAACCCCTGCCTTTTCCCTTGAAAAAGACACTAACTCAGATAGGTATTATTTTACCTATCTTTTTTTTCATCTTAATGCTATTCACTTATGCCGTGAATGTGCCTTGGATGGACGATACCGATGCTTTTCCTGATTTTTTAGGACGATTTTTAGAAGCGAAAGACTGGAATGAAAGAGCTTGGCTATTGTTTAAACCCAATAATGAACACCGTATTGTGTATGCCAAATTGATGAATTTGTTGCATTACGCACTCACGGGTACGCTCAATATGCGGACACTCACGATAATGTCCAATATTACGCTTTTCGGGATATTATGGCTTTTTTGGCGAGTTGTCAAAGAGCAAAAAATCGCTCCAATGTATTTTTTGCCTGTTCCGTTTTTGCTTTTACAGCCTCAATATTACCTCACAAGTCTTTGGACGATTACAGGTTTTCAGTATCAACCCGTTATTTTCTTCGGATTATTGGGCGTTTATTTATTGTCGAGAAACACGCTTTTAACCTTCTTTGGAGCCGTTTTAGCCGTTTTCTTCGATAGTTTTACCATGAGTAATGGTTTATTCTATTGGATGGTCGGATTGGTAATTTTGGCTTTGCAAGGACGCTATAAAATGTTAGGCGTTTGGGCAGTTTTTGCGGTAGCAACTTTCAAATTATACTTTTACCGATTTGACACCGAAGCCAACGACCAAGGCTTCCAATATTTCTTCAAACACCCACACGAAAGTTTCTTTGGATTTTTTACTCATTTAGGAGGAAGTCTTGATTTTCAAACACTTAGTCCAATTCTGATTCGTTCCATTACTCCAACAATTGCGGGTTTTATCCTAATTGGCATTTGTATTTGGTGGATATTTTTGAAGGTAATAAACACAAAGGAAAAGTTCTCAATAATAAACTTTTGGGAGAAATTACAGTTACGATTTAATACCGAACCTTCCAATTATATCATTTTAGGTGGTCTTTTGTTTTTAGTCATTAACGCTTTAGTCATCGCTATTTTACGTCCAAGATTTGGATATTTTGTGATGATTGTGGGTAATTACAAGGTTTATCCTGCTACCATGTTGGTAGTTGTTTATTTGATGTTATTGACGGGTTGGTTGAAAAATATCAAAAATCAAACGGTATTTAGAGTATTATTGATTGGTAGCATTCTTTTCAATTTGGCTTCTTATATTAAGTTTTTGCCCGAAATTCACGAAAGAAGAAAGGATTTACTGGTTCGTGCTTTCAATCAGGAACATAATAAAATAGGTTTTGGACCTCACGTTGGCTCAGATTTTGACCAATATGTACAAAGCTCATTGGGGAGATTAATTCCGAAGGGAATATATCAATTTCCGACAAATACGGTTTTTAAGACCTCAGAAAAGGAAATTTTGAGTAATTTTGCTGATAATCAAAACCTTAAAGTCGATGTTTCAACGGTAAATAAGGAAATTTTCATTGCAAATAATGATTTACCAACAGGTTTTGGCTTGAATGATGGAGCATATTTGATATTGAAATCGCCCACAAAAACGTATTTGATTTACGAAAAACGTTTTTTGTATAATTTCAAAGACAGTGGCTTTTTCATCAAAATTCCAGAAAAATATTTAATCCCTGCGAATTATCAAGTAGGCGTTTTTTGGGTAAAAGGAAACGAACACAAAATTTATAAAACGGATAAAACGGTTGAGGTGAATTATTGATTGGGTTTTAGATAATTTGAACAAAAATAAAATTATGGTACATTCTCAAAAACTTACTAATCTTCAATTAGAGTTAATAAAACTTTTTAGCTACAAAATAGCTGAAAATCAGGTGCTTGAAATCAAACAATTATTAAGTAATTATTTTGCCGACAAAGCAACAGAAGAAATGGACAGACTTTGGGAGGAAAATAATTGGACAGAAGAAACCATGAAAGAGTGGTCAAATGAACATTTAAGAACGCCTTACAAATGATGCGAATCCTTTTAGATACAAATGTTCTATTGGTTTCAATTGGAAAGAAATCTCAATATAGACCTATCTTTGACGCATTCTTACAACAAAAATATACATTGATTATTAGTAATGATGTATTATTGGAATATGCTGAAATCATTGAATTTAAAACCAATGCTTTGGTAGCAGATAATATCATAGAATTATTACTATCAAAATCTAATGTAGAGAAAAGTGAAATTTACTTTAAATGGGAGCTTTTGAAAATAGATTATGATGATAACAAATTTGAGGATACGGCAATAGTTGGGAATGTAGATTATATTGTGACCAATGATAGACATTTTAAACCACTAAAAGAGGTTGATTTTCCCAAAGTAGAAATTATCCATATAGATGACTTTTTAGATATAGTGAAGAAATTAATTTAAAAAATAAAATGCAAGTTTGGAAATTTGGAGGTACTTCAGTCGGGAAGCCCGAAAGAATGCACTCTATCAAAAATTTGATTACCGAAGATGGTAATCGTAAAATTGTTGTATTGTCGGCTCTTTCGGGTACGACCAATGCCCTTATCTCCATTGGAGAATCTTTGAAAGCCAATAATGATGCAGATGCAGTTGAAAAAATCGACACTTTGTACGCTCATTATGAGGAGTTTATTGAAGAATTATATTCAACGCCAGAAGGATTGGCAGAAGGAAAATCGATAATTGAAAAGGAATTTTCATTCATTCGTTCTTTGGTAAGCATCAAGCCATTTTCGGTAAAACAAGAAAAAGAAATCGTTGCAGAAGGTGAATTACTTTCTACGCAAATGTTTGAGGCATATTGCCGTGAACAAGGTGTGAAATCTGCTTTATTACCAGCTTTAGATTTTATGTTGATTGATGCTGATAACGAGCCAGTTCTGAAATTTACAGAAGAAAAATTAGGCTCTATTTTGTCGCAATTAACTGATAAACAATTATTTATTACGCAAGGATTTATCTGCCGTAACCCACGTGGTGAAGTTGATAACTTAAAACGTGGTGGGTCAGATTATACGGCATCATTAATTGGTGGAGCAATTGTAGCAGAAGAGGTTCAAATTTGGACTGACATTGACGGAATGCACAATAACGACCCAAGAATCGTTAAAAAAACCTTCCCAATTCGTGAATTGACGTTTGAAGAAGCGGCTGAATTAGCGTATTTCGGAGCGAAAATTTTGCATCCAAGCACCATTACGCCTGCTAAAATGAAAGGCGTTCCAGTTCGTTTGAAAAACACGATGGAGCCATCAGCTTTTGGTACATTGATTGCCGATAAAACGTCTGACCGTGAAATTAAAGCCATTGCAGCCAAAGATAATTTGACGGCAATTTACATTCACTCAACCCGAATGTTGAATGCTTACGGTTTCTTGCGTAGAGTATTTGAGGTTTTTGAAAAATACAAAACGCCAGTTGATATGATTACGACTTCGGAAGTTTCCGTTTCTGTAACTATCGATAACGATGAGCATTTAGATTCTATCATGGCAGAGTTGCGTCAATTTGCTGATTTAGAGGAAGTTGATAAAGACCAAACTATTGTTTGTATCGTAGGAAATTTCTCGGCAGACAAAGAAGGAATTGCCTTGAAAGTATTAGAAGCGATGAAAAACATTCCAATTAGAATGATTTGTTACGGAGCTTCCGAACATAATATTACGCTTTTGATTCACGGTAAAAACAAAGCAGCGGCATTGAATGCCTTGAATGAAAGATGTTTCTTGTATGAAGATACAATGAAAGAGATTTTCTCGGCACCGTGATAATAAGCAACACCGTTTTAAAAGCCGTGTTGTAATCTGCAACACGGCTTTTTGTTTATCTTTGTGGGAAATAAACGATAAAAATATGCAAGCTGTAAAACAACCAATGACAAATTTGCAATTAGAACTCCTGAAACTATACACTCGTAAAGTCTCGGAACAAGATTTGCAATCCATCAAACAAATGTTAGCCCAATATTTTTCTAATAAAACGATGGATTTGGCGGATAAAATTTGGGAGAAAAATAATTGGAATGATGAAGATGCTGAACGTTTTTCAAACGACCATTTGCGTAAATCCTCCTAAAATATGAAAGTAGTTATTGATACTAATATTTTATGGGTTTCTATTTCTCGAAAATCAAAAACGCATTGGATTTATGAAAGTTTACTGCGAGGAAATTTCATTCTGTGTGTAACTACTGATATTTTAGAAGAATATGAAGAAATAATTGGTCAGAAAATGGGGGAAGAAGTTGCAGAAGCATTTATGCAAACGCTCATATATTTGCCAAATGTTGAGTTTATTACAAGATATTACGAATGGAACTTACTGAATGATATTGACCCTGATGATGATAAATTTGTAGATTGTGCCGTTGCTTCAAATTCCGATTATTTAGCTACGAATGATAGACATTTTAATATTTTAAATGAAATAGATTTTCCCAAAATTAACCTTATTAATTTAGACGATTTTAAGAAGATACTTGGTGTGTCTGATTTATAGAATATGCTACAAATACAACAAATAAAAGAAAACAAAGCCGCAACCATTGATGGCTTGAATAGAAAATATTTCAAAGGTGGAGAAGAAGCCGTTGAGCAAATTTTGGGTTTAGACGAAAAACGTCGTGAAACTCAGGTTGAATTAGACAATACTCTTGCTAAATCAAATGCTCTTGCCAAAGAAATTGGCGGTTTGATGAAGGCAGGTAAAAAAGAAGAAGCCGAAACTGCTAAAGCGGAAACGGGAACTTTGAAAGCTCGTTCTAAGGAGTTAGAAGAAGTATTAAAAGGCTTAGAATTTGAACTTTATGAGGTGTTGGTGACTTTGCCAAATCTTCCGCATTCAAGTGTGCCAGTAGGAAAAACACCTGAGGAGAATGAAGTTGTTTTGGAAAATGGTGCTATTCCAACGCTTCCAGAAGGAGCAGTTCCTCACTGGGATTTAATCAAGAAATATGATATTATTGACTTTGAATTAGGTAATAAAATCACAGGTGCGGGCTTCCCTGTTTACAAAGGAAAAGGAGCAAGAATTCAGCGTGCTTTGATTAATTTTTTCTTGGATGAAGCTATTAATGCGGGTTATATGGAAGTTCAACCACCGATTTTAATTAACAAAGAATCTGGTTTTGGAACGGGACAATTACCCGATAAAGACGGACAAATGTATCACGCAACGGAAGACGATTTATTCTTGATTCCAACTGCTGAAGTGCCCATTACCAATATGTACCGTGATGTAATTTTGCAAGAAAACGAATTACCTATTAAAAATGCGGGTTATACGCCTTGTTTTCGTAGAGAAGCGGGTTCTTGGGGGGCTCACGTGCGTGGCTTAAACCGTTTGCATCAGTTTGATAAAATAGAGATTGTCCGCATTGAAAAACCAGAAAATTCTTATGCAGCTTTGGAAGAAATGTCTCTTCACGTACAAAGTATTTTACAGAAATTAGAATTGCCTTACCGTGTGTTGCGTTTGTGCGGAGGTGATATGAGCTTTACGTCTGCTCTCACGTATGATATGGAAACGTATTCAGCGGCACAAGGGCGTTGGTTGGAAGTAAGCTCGGTTTCTAACTTTGAAACTTATCAAGCGAACCGTTTAAAATTGAGAATGAAAACCGAAGGGAAATCTCAATTATTACATACGTTAAACGGCTCAGCATTGGCTTTACCACGTATTTTAGCGACTATTTTGGAGAATAATCAAACGCCAGAGGGAATTAAAATTCCAAAGGTTTTAGTGCCTTATTGTGGATTTGATATGATTTCGTAAAAATTAAAAGGGTAAAAGACTTCAATCTTTTACCCTTTTAATTTTTCAAATTATGCCTAAAATTCGGTCTAATTCTCCATCAGAAATATCTGTTTGGTCTGATTTATCGTAAATTGAAACTAAATAGACTGTCTCTAAAACCACTTTCACACAGGTAATAACTCTTGCTCCTCCACTTTTCCCTTTTCCTTTGGATTTTATTTTTAAACGAATTTTGTAGAACCCATCTCTCATTGCTGTACCTAAAAATGGATTTTCTTCGAGGTCTTCAATCAAATCAAGAATTTCATCTTTTAAGGAAGGATATTTTTTCTTTAATCTTTTTGCTTCTTTCTCAAAGTTTTCGATACTTTCAACTTGATAACTCATAGCTCATTCAAAAATTCTCTCGCAGGTCTTGACTTCTTTATTCCCTGTTCAATTTGTTTCATTTCTTCAAGCCCATTTTTAATATTTTCGATAACTTGTTTATCTGTATCTTCTCCAAAACCATCTTCTTGCACACGAACAAAAGGGAAGTTTTGAATCAAGTCTTTGAAAAATTTAAGTTTTTTATTTTCGATTTCTAATGTTAGTATTGCCATTGAATTAATGTTTATGAAACAAATATAAACAAATTTCAGAAGAGACTTAATATCTGATATTTTAAATGCTCAACAATTTCATCTACAAAACATTCAATCTCAACTTCAAATACGTACTCGCCAATAAAACCATTTTTTGGAAGTCTGGGACTCTAATTCTTTCGTTTTGGATTCTTGAAGCGGGGCAATTTTTGATTTTATCGAATAATCTCAAGTAATATTTATAAGCTAAATAAACGCCTCCTTTTGCTTCTTTGGGTAATGCCATAATTCCACGAAGTGCCGCATCAAAATCCGCTTGAATATCATCTTCAATGGCTTTTTTATCAGCTAAGGTGAAATTCTGAAAATTTACATTTGGAAAATAAGTGCGTCCTCTTTCTTGAAAATCTGATTTAATATCTCGCAAAAAATTCACTTTTTGAAAAGCCGAACCTAAACGTTTAGCATCAGCTTTTAAAGCATCATATTGTTCTGAATTTCCATCACAAAATACTCTTAAACACATTAATCCCACAACCTCCGCTGAACCATAAATGTACTCTTCGTAACCATCTTGATTGTAGTCGGCGAAGTATAAATCCATTTCCATCGAATGCAAAAATGCCTCAATTAACTCATGGTCAATTTTATATTGATTGACAATCATTTGAAAAGAATGTAAAACTGGATTTAGACTCACGCCTTCTTCAATTGCCGTATAAGTATCTGCTTTGAAACGAGCCAACAAGGCTTTTTTATCAAAGCCATGAAAAGTATCCACAATCTCATCTGCATAGCGTACAAAGCCATAAATAGCATAGATAGGCAAGTGAAATTTCTTGTCTAAAGTCTTGATACCCAATGTAAAAGATGTGCTGTAATGCTCCGTGATGAGCTTACTACATTCAAGTGTTGTTTTGGTATATAAATCCATTTTTAAATATTAGATAATAGAGGTCAGAGTATAGATTTTAGATAATAAAGGTCAGAGCATAGATTTTAGACTTTAAACGAAAGGAATTAATCATAAATCTATTCTCTGTAATCTAATCTCTATTCTCTAATAAAACTTCTCCTGCTACCAAAAGCCCCGAAATTAAAGACGGCGGAACTCCGGGACCGGGTACAGTCAATTGACCTGTATAATACAAATTCTTTACTTTTTTACTCTTTAAAGTGGGCTTTAAAATTGCCGTTTGCATCAAGGTATTTGCTAAACCATAAGCGTTTCCTTTGAAGGCGTTATAGTCACTCTTAAAATCGTGGTGAGCATAACTTCTTTTGTAAATTACAGAATCTCTGATATTTTCGCCACAATATTTTTCCAAACGTTCCATGATAATATGGTAATAT
This sequence comes from Arcicella aurantiaca, assembly GCF_003148625.1. Lineage (GTDB taxonomy): Bacteria > Bacteroidota > Bacteroidia > Cytophagales > Spirosomataceae > Arcicella > Arcicella aurantiaca. Next base: position 29,055 of record NZ_QGGO01000017.1, read on the forward strand.
TTCTCTCGAATTTCTTCGGTATCTTCCAAATCTGGGGCAACAGGAATCAATAAAAACAAGTTTTCACAACCTTCTGGGGCAATGCTATCATCGGTTTTTGATGGAGCAGAAGCATAAAAAAGTGGTTTAGAAGGCCATTTTGGCTCGGTATAAATTTCGTGAGCATGAACTTTAAAATCTTCATCAAAGAACAAATTATGATGCTTTAATTTTGAAATTCGTTTATTTACGCCCAAATAAAACAACAACGACGACGGAGCCATTACTCGTTTATCCCAATATTTTTCGTCGTAATTTCTGTATTTTTCTCCCAATAATTTATCTTCAACGTGATGATAATCAGCACTTGCCACTACTACATCTGCCGTAAATTCTCCGTCTTCGGTAATAATTTTATTGGCTTTATCACCTTGAACTTCAATTTTTTGAACGTTTTTATTCAATAAAATTTTTATGCCTTTTTCTTCTGCCAAAGACACCATTCCTTTTACAATTTCGTGCATTCCGCCCATCGGGTACCACGTTCCCATTTCCATCTCGGCGTAATTCATTAGGCTGTACATGGCGGGTGTATTTTCTGGTGTTGCTCCTAAAAATAAAATGGGAAACTCCATGATTTTTAGGATTTTTTCATCCGTAAAAAACTTCCTGATATGAGATGAAAAAGACTGAAATACGTCTAATCGGGTTACGTCGTACAGTAATTTTACGCTCAAAAATTCGGTAATACTTCGTGAGGGTTTCCAAACAAAATTATTAATGCCAACATCATATTTATATGCTGCCTGACGCATAAATTCTTGAAATTTTGCCCGACTTCCTTCTTCCATGCTTTCGAATAAATCGCCTAATTTCTCCACGCCAGCAGGTAAATCAATCGTTTCATTTCCTTGTAAAATAACCGAGTAAGAAGGATTGAGGCGGACTAAGTTATAATAATCGGAAGTTTTTTTGCCAAAGGTTGCAAAGTAATTATCAAAAACATCGGGCATCCAGTACCAACTTGGTCCCATATCGAAAGTAAATCCTTGTTCGTAAAAAACTCTTGCACGCCCACCTGCAACGCTATTTTTCTCTAAAATAATAACTTCATGTCCTTTATCTGCCAAACTGGTAGCTGCTGCCAATCCCGAAAAACCTGAGCCGATTACGATTATTTTCATCTGTAATTGTTGAATATTTCTATGCGAATTATACGTAAATGTTTAACAAAGATAAGCAGGCTTTGTTTGATAAAAGCGTTAAGAATTTAGATAGAAATCTTGATTTTTAATGATATTTCTCTATTTTTGACTAAAAAATGATACTAAAATGGTAGCAACAAAAGATACATTAGCTCTACCCAAAACCTTAGAAGAGTTCATGGCTTGGGAACCAGAAGATGGTTTTAAGTATGAATGGAACGACGGAGAAATAATCAAATTTATCGGCATGAACAAAACACAAGTCTTTATCTACGAAGCACTTAATCAATTATTTATTGAAAAGGGATTATGGAAATTAGGTACATTTATCTCTGAGTATGATGTTCAACTAACTGGTATTCAGATGAGAAGACCAGATATTGCTTTTCTTTCAAAAGAGCAGATAGCATTAACAAAACAAGGTGAAGACGAAATTCCTGAGTTTGTAATTGAAGTAATTTCTGGTAATGATAAAGCCAATAAAGTAGAAGAAAAAACGGTTGAATATTTTAAAGCGGGTGCGGGCGGCGTTCCGCTGAAAGTTTTGTGGCTAATTTATCCAGATAATAAAACAGTTCAAGTTTACACATCTCTAAAACAAGCTCAGATTTGCTATGATGACGATATTTGTTCTGCCAGTCCCGTTTTACCAGATTTTGAAATTAAGGTGAATGATATTTTTGCATGATTTTTAGGTAGAGACGTTGCCCGCAACGTCTTTTTGAAATGCAACCAACGTCTTTTTCAAACGCAACGTCTTTTGAGAATATATCATAAAACAAAACCCCACAAGATATTAAAATCTCGTGGGGTTTTGTTTTTTATAAGTGTTGCAGGCAACATTTATAAAAAGACGTTGCAGGCAAATATGTCACAGGCAACATTTATGAAAAGACGTTGCAGGCAACGTCTCTACGCTAATGCCACTTTCAAATTCTCATCAATTGCTGCTAAGAATTCTTCTGTATATAAATAGTGTTCGCCATGACTCACTTTATTTCCGTGAATACAAACAGCTAAATCTTTTGTCATTTTTCCAGACTCAACCGTAGCAACACAAACTTTTTCTAAAGTTTGGCAGAAGTTGATAAGAGCTTCGTTTCCGTCTAATTTACCACGGAATTCTAAACCACGTGTCCATGCGAAGATAGAAGCGATTGGGTTAGTTGAAGTTGGTTTTCCAGCTTGGTGGTCACGGTAGTGACGTGTTACTGTTCCGTGAGCAGCTTCAGCTTCCATTACTTTTCCGTCTGGCGTAATCAATACTGAAGTCATTAAACCTAATGAACCGAAACCTTGAGCAACTGTATCTGACTGAACGTCTCCGTCATAGTTTTTACAAGCCCAAACAAAGTTACCATTCCATTTCAAGGCAGAAGCAACCATATCATCAATTAAACGGTGTTCGTAAACAATACCCGCTGCATCAAATTGTGCTTTGTAGTCTGCTTGGTAGATTTCTTCAAAAATATCTTTGAAACGACCATCGTATTTTTTCAAGATAGTGTTTTTCGTAGATAAATATAAAGGCCATCCTTTGCTCAATGCCATGTTGAAACATGAGTGAGCAAAACCACGGATAGACTCATCTGTGTTATACATTGTTAAAGCTACACCGTCGTTTTTGAAGTTGAATACTTCAAAAGTTTGTGCTTCAGAACCGTCTTCTGGCGTGAAAGTAACTGTTAATTTACCTTTTCCTTTTGTTAAGAAGTCAGTTGCTCTGTATTGATCACCAAAAGCATGACGACCAATCATGATTGGTGCAGTCCAGTTTGGTACTAATCTTGGAACATTTGTACAAACGATTGGCTCACGGAAAACAGTACCATCTAAGATGTTACGGATTGTTCCGTTTGGAGATTTCCACATTTGTTTCAAATTGAATTCTTTAACACGTGCTTCGTCAGGAGTGATGGTTGCACATTTGATACCTACGCCATACTTTTTGATAGCTTCAGCAGCATCAACAGTAACTTGGTCGTTAGTTTCGTCACGGTATTCCATTCCTAAGTCGTAGTATTTAATATCTACGTCTAAGTAAGGAGTAATTAATTTATCCTTGATAAATTTCCAGATAATTCGAGTCATTTCGTCGCCATCAAGTTCAACGACAGGGTTTGCAACTTTAATTTTTTCCATTGTGAAATATGCTAATTTTTGTATTTCGTGAGCAAGAATGCTCTGTTTTTTCAGATTTTAAAGTATCTGAGATTATTTTATTAAAATAATTTGGGGCAAAGGTACGGAATGAATTAATACGGTGTATTTCATTTTTTATCCCATTCTTCCCGAACCGTTAAATAAGTTATTAAGAATACATTATTTCCTGATTTAGATAATTTGTATCTTAAATTATTAAACTGTTTGTGTTTCCCTTTCTACTGATAATTCCGACTAAATTTCCGAAGACAAATTTTTCATTTTAAACCCTTTAATTATTAAACTATGAAACGTCCACTGATTATTATCTTCTTACTGTTTCTGATTTTTTCAATTTTCTTTTATTTTTCGTTGGGAACTGAACCTAAGATTGTTGGAGAGGAGGTTGCCAGTCCAAAGGGAACCAATTTTAATCCAATCCTTCAAAAAAATGCTTCGTATGTTTATGTTGAAGGTGCTGGTTACGTATTAAAAGACCGAAAAGTTGTATTATTTGTTGGGCAAGATACCGCCCAAGCTCAGCGGGCAGATGCCATAAAATCCATAGAAAAAGAATTAGAAAGCTATTGGAAGTGGCAAATTTTAATTGGTAAAAAAGATATTGAGGAAATAACGGATGAGGGGCAAAATGATAGAATAAAGACTCAAAGAAGCTACCCTGAAAAGAACTATCCAGAAAAAAATATTTTCAGACGGATTTTAGATGTGTTTAAAGTGGCTGATGCCATCAATGTTGTTCGTGATAATAGTAAAACCTGCGACTGTGATGATGCCTTGTTATTGCTGGCTGGAAAAGATTTACATTTAATCCAAACTACCTTAAATCCTGATGGTGGAGCGGTAGGAAATACCCTTGACGATGCTAAAAACGGGAAAGATATAGCAAGACAAGAGCAAATGTTGAAATTGCCACAGAAAGATACCGAAGTTGGAGGTGATGGAAAAGAAGCTCCTTTTTTAGTTGGAATTATTGATTCTGGATTAAATTTTGGGAATGCAATTGTCTCGCAAAATGAGTCTTTTATTACTCCTTTCGTAAATTCTTCATTAAATTATAATTTCTTGAAAAATAATGTAGATGTGAGAGATACGCTTGAACATGGGACAAAAATTGCCCGTATTATTCTTAGTAATGCAGGCGTAAGAAATGTAAAATTTGTAGGATTAAAAACGTTTGATACTACCAAAGTAAGTAATTTATATGATAATTTATGTGCGATTTTATATTCAATTAAACACAAAGTAAGAGTTGTAAATACCAGTTGGGGAGCGTTTAGTGAAAAACCAATTCCTGTTTTTGAGGAAGTTTTGAGGCGTGCCAAAGCTGCCAATATGGTAGTGGTTTGTTCGGCTGGAAATACTAATGTTGATATTGATTTGAATCCTTATTATCCTGCTTGTTATGCCGACCATCCAGAATTAGGTAGTCACGTAATAACCGTAACCAGTATTTTTAATAAACAGATTTGTCAAAATTATTCATCATCAGGTAAAAAAATAGATTTAACTTTTGATGCTATTAATGAAAATTGTGAACATCCGATTCCTGATAATTTAGGCGGAGCGACTGCCCCAACGGAATCGGGTACGTCGTATGCTGCTCCTTACGTTACGGCAGGAGTAATAAATTATATCAATGGCTCGTCTGCTGGGTATTCAAAAAGTGGATATATTGGGGCTATTCCAACGGGAAGTAAGATTCGTCCGTATTAGTCAGAAAATACAAGTTTTCTTTCTTTGATTCCTCTAAAAGTCTTAAATTGAGATTATTACCTCGTGATTATCTCAATTTAAGACAAAATGCCCAAATTAATACTCATATTTTTCTTCATCCTTCTTACTGATTTCTCTGCATTATCGAATTGCCCAAATTCGAGAGAAATTTGGCTCTCTTTTCAAAAAGTTAAGAATCAATCAGAACTTATTCAACTCAAAAATATTTGTCAAAAATGTAATATTCGAGACTCCACTTACGCCAATATTCTTCAAGAAATTGCCAAAATTTATCATGGAAAGCAAGATTTCTTAGCCGCTACTTTATTGGTTCAAGAGGCAATTGCATTAAATTCTTCGCATCAAAAAAATATCAATAAGTCAAATTTGGTGGACAATTTTAACTTATTAGCTAAAATAAAAGATGGGCAAGGCAACTATCAAGAAGCCCTCATAATCTATAATCGCTGTATTGAATTATCGGCTAATTTTCCAGAAAAAATAATTATTCAGCCGTACATATATGCCCAAAAAGCAAGTATTCTAAGCAGAAAAGGAGACTTTGAACAGGCAATCGCACAAGCTAATATCGGTATTAATTTGGCTCAACAAGGAGGGCAAGACTCGCTCATTACAAAATGCCTCATTGAAAGAGCCAAAGCCTATGTGCTTATGGGAGATGTAACCAAAGCCAATAAAGACTTGGAGACGGCGAAAAATAATTTGAAAAAAGAAAAATTTTCGGATTCATTACCCAAAGCATTTTACTTTTTTGCACAAACGGCTTCCAAAGAAAAGAAATATTTAGAGGCTATTAGTTTCTATGAGCAAGCTCAGCAAATGTATTTTAGAAGCAAAAACGAAGATAAATATGCTCTGAGTTTTGTGGATATTGGCATCAACTACTATTTTTTGAAACAATATGATAAGGCATTAGAAAATTATCAAAAAGGGCTGAAAATCATGAAACGCCCCTTTATGAAAGTTATTTTTTTTGATGATATTGCTGCCGTGTATTGGATGAAAAAAGACTATCCTAAAGCCTTTGAAAACTATCAAAAAGCCCTTTCTGTTGCCCCAATTGGGTTTAATGCCAAAACATTGTTTGATAATCCTACGGTGAATAATTTAAAGGGGGCAGATTTTAAGACTTATTTTCTCACGACACTCCAAGATAAAGCAGAAACTTGGCTCGAATATTACGAAAAAACTAAAGAACCTAAACATTTACAGATTGCTTTAAATACCTATTTGACGGCAGATAAACTCATTGATTTAATGCGGTTTGAACATTCTGGAACGCAATCAAAATTATATTGGAGAAACAAAACCCATCATCTTTACGAACAAGCGATTAAAACCTGTTTTTTGCTAAAAAATTATGATAAAGCCTTTTATTTTTTCGAGAAAAGTAAGGCGATTTTACTCAATGACCGCCTCAATGAACTGACCGCCAAACAACAACTTTCGCCTCAAGATTTGGCTAAAGAAGTTGATTTTCAACAAAAAATATTGGAGCTGAATAAAAAACTGTCTTCTGAACTTGAAAACTCTAAAAAATACGCTGATTTCCAAAGTCAATTGATTGAAGTTCAGGCAAATCAAGAACGATTTATTAAAGGTTTAGAAACCAAAAATCCAACTTATTTTAGATACAAATATGACACTACTTTGGTGACTTTGGAAAAGGTTAAAAAGTATTTGTCTTCAGACCAAACTTTGCTCGAATATTTTGTTGGAGATGAAGCTATTTATGCCTTACAGATTTCTAATCATAAAACAGATTTGTACAAAATTTCTAACGAAAAATATAAAGAAAAAGCTCAATTGTTTTTGTCTTATTGTGCTGATAATCAAAAGGCTAATCGAGATTATAAAGATTTTTTATTGGTTAGTAATCAATTATATCAGCAAATATTTAGATATATCAATATTCCAAAAGGAAGGTTAATCATAGCTCAAGATGGCTTTTTTCTTCCCTTTGAAGCCCTGTCAAAATCAGCGAAAAAAGCCGAATATTTATTGAATGATTATGCCATTAGTTATACTTATTCGGTACAATTTCTGTTGAAAAATTTAAGCGAAAGTTCGTTTTCCGTTGGGCATAAATTTATGGGAATGTCACCCGTTAATTTTAACCATAATTTGAACCAAACATCACTTTTAGGTTCAGATATTTCCTTGTCGGATATTGCCTCTAATTTCTTTTTTGGCAAAAAATATAATCAAACTGAAGCCACCAAAAAAGCATTTTTAAACAATGCTCATGACTATCAAATTGTACATCTTTATACCCATGCACAGGCGGATAGTACCGACCAAGAACCTATGATTTATTTTAAAGATTCTGTCTTGAAATTATCAGAATTATCCAACTTAGAACGCTTCAAAACGCAATTATTAGTGCTTTCTGCTTGTAAAACTGCCGTAGGAAAAAATGCGGTAGGAGAGGGCATTTTGAGTCTTTCTCGTGGTTTTGCTGCATTGGGTATTCCTGCTACTTTGACCACGCTTTGGAGTGTTGAAAATCAAGCCACTTATACACTCAATGAGTTGTTTTACAGATATTTATCACAAGGATATTCAAAAGATATTTCTCTACAAAAAGCCAAATTAGAGTTTCTTCAAAGCCAATCTGGCGAAAAACAATTACCAACCTTTTGGGCTGCTGCCGTTTTGGTAGGCGATGCCGAAGCCATCACTTTCAATAAATTTTGGGTTTATTTGCTTATAGGTTTCATATTGATTTCGGGAGGGTTTTGGTGGTATCAAAAAAAATAATTCATAACAATGCAACCCTTGACTTATTCGTTCTTGTCTAACAGTTGTAGCTGCAAAAAATTATTAAAACTTGATTATTAAAACTCTTGAAATTTAAAACATGAAAAAGCTTCTTTTTATTTGCTCAATGACCTTTGTAGGTTTGTTGACTGGCTGTACCGAAAAATTAGAAACCGTAATTGATTCTTCACAAACGGTTGATAATGCAACAACAGCCCGTATTTCGGCAGTGATTAAAACAGATTATCCATCGGCTACCAATCTTTCAGTTTCAACAATTGACGACAAAAAAGTCTATGGATGTGATTTCTCGGTTTCTGGAATATCTCATGAAGCGGCAGTATCGGCAACAGGTCAAATTTTGAGTGTATATCACTCTACCGATGACGTGACGCTTCCTGACGCTATCAAAACGTATCTTTCAACGACTTATGCAGGTTACAAACTTGAAAAAGTTGGTATCGGAAAAGATGCTTCTGGCAATACTTCGTATAAAATTTTGATTCAATACAACGACCAAAAAATTACGATAGTTTTTGATGCAAAATACGCCGTTGTAGCCACTTTTTCTGAACCCAAAAACAATGTTACGGGAGATAAAAACAAGGTTTTTGCTACTAAATTGGCTGATTTACCCGCAACTATCCAAACTCAATTATCTGGTTATGATTTTATTGGAGCAGTAGTGAAAACTAATTCTGAAGGGAAAAAAACATATTTTGTAACGGCTAAAAAAGATGGAATACTGTATGAATTTACGTATGATAATGAGGGTAAATTAATTAAAACGGTTTCTATCGACCCAAGTAAGAAAATTGAAGATAAGTCCTTGAAAGAAAATGAGTTGCCACAGGTTGTAAAAGACTATTTGCAGATAAATTATAAAGACTGGAAATACGAAAAGGGCGTTGTTTTGATGCAAGGTGGAGTTATCGATTCTTATTCTATTGTCATATCAAAAGATAAGAAAATAGCCCTTTTATTGTTCGATAAAGATGGCAAGTTTTTGAAAGTGGTAGAAACGCCAACTATTCAATTGCCTAAATTTGAAAATAAAGATTTGATTGTGGCAGATTTACCTTCTGTCATTACTGAATATTTAAACAAAACGTATGCAGGCTGGACTTTTACAAAAGGTAGTGTTACGCTGAAAGATAGTTCTCCAGAAGCGTATTACGTTTATATCACCGTTGGAGCTGATAAATACCATGTTTATTTTGATAAAAATGGTAAATTTTTAGCCGCCAAAAGAGGATAAAATACTTTTGGAAACTAAATAATAATCCAAATTTGAGATGAAATTGTGCGGGCTTAATACTTCCCTAACACAATTTCATCTTACAAAAACATGAAAAATGTAGTAAACATATTGATGTTTTTCGTACTGTGTATCTTGGCATCGTGCGATGAAATAAAACAAGTGCCTCCACCAGTGATTGTTAATCCGACTGTTGAAACACCCTTGATTAATACTAAAATTATTTATACACAAGCCAACAACTTTGTCGCCTTTGATACAAAAGATTTACTGTTAAAATCACAAGGATTTACCTCTCTCAAACTTGAAGTTTTGCCTCGATATGGTAAAATAAGTTTCAGTAAAACAGGTTTAATCATGTATAAATCTGATTCTGCAAAAGCTGAAACATCGGAATTATTGATTTATAAAACTATTAATACCGACCCTCTAAAAACGAAACAAGACACGCTTCTAATTATTGTAAGCCCCGACCTTAGTAAAATTCCTTGCAATGCAGGGGCAATTCCTGATTTTTATACGGTAAAAGTCAACACGCCTACCATTTTGAATGTCCTGAAAAACGACCGTTTTTGTAATTCTATTCTTGATTCAACAACACTTGAAATTGTCGAAAAACCAATTTTAGGTTCAGCTTCTGTTCAAAATAATCGTGTTTTATATATTCCTAAAACAGGTTTGAGTGCCGACGATGTCTTTCTCTATCGAATCTGCACAGGTGGCACCACGCCCAAATGTATGATTGCAGGTGTACGCATAGATGTTGAAGGAAATGTCTGTAAAACGTTCTTAATGCCCGATTTGCTTGTTATTAATAAAACCAACACGGCTACTCAGGTTATTAAGGTATTAGATAATGATAAACTTTGTGATAATTACGACAAAAAGAGCTTGAAGATTTCGGCACAACCACGTTACGGAAAAGCAATTGTAAATAGCAATAATGAAATTGAATATACCCAAACGGCAAATAAAACAGCCATTGATGCCTTAGAATATAGTATTGCGGATAAAGACGGGAAAAATCCTTTACGAATGATTGTTGAAATCTATATTAAAGAAGTTCCTGTTTGTAAAGCAGATGCCAAGAATGGAGAGATGGAAGTGTCTGTAAATCAGGCAAAAGAAGCTGAGTTTGAAATTCCATACAGTTTATATCTGACTGCTTGTGTAGAAGTGAAAGACGTAAATTTTGAATCACAACCAACTTTTGGAACATTACGAATTGAAGGCAAAAAAATATTGTATAAACTAAAGCCTTCTGACGGAAAAGAACATAATGACCAGTTTAAATACATTGTGAATACGGCTAATGGAGAGACTTTAAAAGCCAATTTTACCGTTAAGATTAAAAAATAATTATAAGTTTTAGCCATTGGTTTACCCAAAACTAAAACAAAAAACTTCTTTAAAAAGCCAAGCTTAAAGCCAATAGCCGAAAGCCCAAACGCATGGTAAACGAACAGGAATTAGTCAAAGCCTGCCAAAATAATGACCGCAAAGCCCAAACAGCCTTTTACAATTTGTACAAGGGTAAATTGATGGGTGTTTGTCGGCGTTATACCCGCACGCCCGATGAAGCCGAAGACATTTATCAAGAAGCCTTTGTAAAAATCTTCAATAATATCCATACCCTCGAAAAAGCAGGGGCTGTGGGTGCTTGGGTACGCAAAACGGTAATCCATACTGCTATTAATTATTATCACGCAAATCTCAAATTTCAACAGAATACAGATTATGAAAACACTTTACTAAGCAACGATGATTACCCCAATTTGTTAGCGAATCTTTCAAATGAAGAATTGCTGACACTTATCAACCAACTCCCTGACGGCTACCGTATGGTTTTTAACCTCTATGTGATTGATGGTTATAGCCATGCCGAAATCGGGCAAATGTTGGGAGTGAGTGAGAATACGTCAAAATCGCAACTCTCACGAGCAAAAGAACTGCTTAGAAAGCAACTAAAACCAATGGGAATTATCAGCTATGAACGCACTTGATAACGAAAATGACCCTTTTGAGGATGTTTTTAGAAATAGATTCGCCGATTTTGAATCTGAACCAGACTTTCAGCTCTGGAATAAAATAGAACCTCAACTCCCTGTGAAACCCACAAGGAAAATACCGTATTGGCAAATTTCAGCGATAGCATTAATCATGTTATTGTCGGGTTTGAGCGTGTATCATTTCTCACAATCTTCAGAAGAAAATACCACAACTTTGGCGGAGGTTTTACCAAAAGGAATGCCTAAAACTGAGCCTCAATTTGTGCCAACAAAAGGCGAAAAAACAAGCCTCAATAATAACATCGAGAACTCGAAAGGACTACCAATTAACATATCTTCTCCAGAAAAAAATAGAGAAACCTCAGATGATAATCAAACGACTCCACTTTTTGTAGCTCCACAGACTGATAAAATTTTAAAAAATGTAAGAAAAAATATTATTGCCGACAATTTTACGGGAGAAGCTAAAAATGAAATTTTTATAGAGCCAAATTCTGAGAAAAATGCTATTTATGAGATAGAAAGTGAGAATAAGGCAAAAAAATATAATAAAAAGAATAAAGAAAAATTAAACCTTTTTGCCACAAGAACATCTAATAAAGGCATTGTAGAAAATTATCATAAAATAAATGAGAATATTTTTGATGTTCAAGGCAATAAAAGCCCATTGTTTAATGTATTTAATAATAATCAAGGTTTTTCATTGACAACTTTAAACTCAAAAGATTATAGTTTATTATCAAAAGATTTTAGAAAACTAAAGTTGAAATATGTAACTTTGCCGAAAGAAGATAAATATTTTAAAGAATCAAAGCCGATTGATTTGTATTTTAGTGTAATGCCATTATTAAATTATTACACAATTACACCCAATGGCAACGATGCAAATTATGTACATGGAATTGCGGTAAATGATGATGGCGACCGTCTGGGATTTTATACCCAAAGTGGGGTGATTTTTACCCTATCAGAGAGGTTTAAATTACGCACAGGCTTAACATTTACCAATACCAATCATAGTATCAATTATCAGATTAGAACGGACTCATTGGTTGTGCAATCTCCTGACAATAAAGGAGTTGATGTGAGTTTTGCAGAAATAAATCAGACATATTCGCAGTCTGCCAATTATTTAGGCACAAAAATTGAGTTACAATATTTATTCCTGAAAGGAGAGGAACTCACACATTATGTGAATGTAGGAGTAGAGGGAGCTTATAGGCTCAATGGCAATCATCAGCTTAACGGTTTTGCCAATTTTGCTTATGGCGTAACTCGTCAAATTGGAGACAATGCTTATTTATTTGTTGAGCCAACCTTTAGTTATTCGCTCAACCAACAAAGTGATAGCAACGCCTTCTTATTAGTTAAACCTAATAAAATCGGTTTTAATATCGGGGTTAATTTTAAAATTAAATAATATGAAAAATCTATTGAGTTTTTGTTGGAAAACATTCGCTTGTGTGGCACTGATATTTGTGGGGTTAGCAATTGCTATTTTTGATGGAGATATTCATAAAATGTAAAATAACTGAGCCAACTTTCAAAAGATTTAGCAATTGCTACTTTGCTTAAAGAGTTTGGTCAATCCTATATCAAATTAACCAAAAAAGGCGAATGGAATACATTCGCCTTTTTCATTTCGGAACTATCTACTATTTGTCGCAAGACGAAATTAGACCACAGATAACACGGATAAAACAGATTTATACTGATTTTTCTTTAATTTTTCCGTGTAAATCTGTTAAATCAGTACAATCCGTGGTCTAATTTTATTCTACGTCAAATTGTAGATAGTTCCGTTTCATTTTGTGGTACTTCCTTTCTGAAGCGTCGGTTAATCCAACAACTAAATCCTAATCCCTACCTACTTGGAATAAGATTGCTTTATGATGATGTAAGGTATGATAAATAGTGAAATATAGCATTTCTCTGATTGTTAATTTCCCTAAAAGTGGGTGAGGTAAAAGATATTTGTCTAAATCTTCCTCTGTAAAATCATTAACCTTTTTCAAAAATATTTCATTTACCTTTCTGAATTGCCCTATCAAATCTTCTCTGTTTAGGAGTTCTTTTTTAGGCGTAAATTGCTCCGTTGAAACGCCACCTTCGGCTAATTTTTGATGGTATTTGTTAACCATTTCTTCATAGTTTCTTGGATTTCGATTCAATTTCCCAAAAAATAAAAGAGCAAAATTGGGTAAAGTGAAAGCAAGGTTCAAGGGTTTTACAGATAAAATCAAATGTTGAACATTTTGTACGGCAGACCATTTATTATCTTTTTGTTGAAAAATAATGTCATTAGATGATTGATTAATAGTCGTTTCAACAATATTAAACCCTTCTGAAAGTTTCTGGATGATTTCTTGTTTTGTCATGTTTTGAGATGGTTATGGATTGAAAAAATTGGGCAAATCCAACGAATTCACCCAGTTTACACTATTAATCATTGTATAAATTTTTTGATATATCTAAATTTATGTTTTGCCAAACGATTGTTTGGTAAAAGTGATAAATGATTTTGAAGAAAGCAAATTTTGCCGATAAGATTTTTTAGTAAGTAATTGTTTATTAGCATGATGCTCAAATTATTTATGTAGGTGAAACAACCGTTTTTTGCTATATTTCGTCCTTTATGTAACAATTTTTATCATTTAATAACTCTACAATGAAGAACCACCTAAAAATTTTGAGCGTATTTCTACTCGTAATTTGCAGTATTATGGGATTTTTGGCACTTTATTTTTGTGCAATCTGTGAATAGACTTCCTGTGAAAGTGTTTTAAGTCGTAATACAACATCTTTTCGGCTACAAATAGCGAAAATTTTTCAAGATTGGGCATCCCCCCATTTCTCTGCTATGCTTTCAAAATTCCCGCTATTTTCACTCGAAAATATACCATTTTTCAATCATAAAATACTTTCACAGGAAGTCTAATAAAACAAAAAGCTTCTGAGTATAGTACCCAGAAGCTTTTTTATGCAATAATATTTGACATTTGGTAGGAATCTTCATTTTCATCTTTTATTTCAAAACCTAAATTTTGATAAAATTGAATGGCTCGTTTATTGACTTTCAGCACCTCCAAACGTATTTCGGAATGCTGTTTTATTAAATCTTCAAGAATAATTTTTCCGATACCTTTTTCTTGAAATTCCTTCAAAATCATAATATTTGACAGAAAAATATGGTCAATTCGATTTTCAGTTTCAAGATAACCAATCGCTTTTTCTTGCAGTTCAATAATTTGAAAATGTGCTTTTTTGTAGTGTTCTCTGTGAAATTCATCTTGTGCTTGTTCGTTCCAACCCCAAAGCATTTCCAGATATTCATATAAAGCATTTTTCTTGATTTTATAAGTTAAATCAAGGTCATTTTCAGTTGCTTTTCTTAGTGAAAATATCATATTAAATGGTCATTCCTATTTGTCTAAGGTGGTGGTCGAGGTGGCGAACATAGTCGTTTGCAACAAATTCAAGCGTTACCAAATCATCTTTAAGCATAGGAGTGGTGGCACTGCCCCAATTGGTGATAGTTTTGTAATTTTCCAATGGTAAATTTCTTAGAATCTGACAAAAATGTTTGTTCAATAATACCCAAAAATCAAGTAAATCTTTTGAGGTATAGTTTTGATAATCAGCCGCTTTAACCCATTCGTTTTGATGATAAATGATATGGGCATTTTCCTGATATTGTCCAACAACCATTCTACGGATATTACTTTGGGCGGAATCAATTAAATGTCCTAAAATCTCCTTTTTTGACCAAACTTCGGCATTGTTTTTAGCTCGTAAATCTTCTTCTGAAAGGGCAGAGATGTAAGAATTTACTAATGAAATTCGATTGTTTAATTGATTGATTACTTCATTCATATTCATAAAATTTTGTGCTACAAACTTACACTAATTTAACCTCATTTACAGTTATTTTAGTTTATAAACTGAAGTCTGAGAAATTATCTTTGTTTCAAAAAAGTATATCTATAAATTTACGTAAGCCCGAATTGTAGAGTGTTATCTTTTTTAGCAAGGTGTAAAACCAGTCAGTTTGAGTACAATATTCATTAAAAGCTATCCAATTAAATTTATGAGTGTAATTTTCACGACCATCACGACAGACCGAGAAATCCAACAATTATTGGATTTACAACAAGTAAACTTAACCAAAAATATCTCCGAAGACGTAGCCAACGACCAAGGATTTGTTACCGTAGTTCACAATTTTGAATTGCTTTCACGCATGAATCAGGCTTATCCACAAATTATTGCCAAAGACGGCGATAAAGTGGTGGGTTATGCTTTGGTAATGCCCGAAAGTTTCAGATTTGACGTTCCCGTTTTGACGGCAATGTTCGAGATGTTGGATAAATTGGAATACAAAGGCAAGTTGATAAAAGATACCAAATACTATGCAATGGGGCAGATTTGCGTAGCGGAAGGCTACCGAGGACAAGGTATTTTTGACGGACTTTACGCCAAACATAAAACAGAATTATCCGACCGTTTTGAGCTTTGCGTAACCGAAATTGCCAAGCGAAATCTCCGTTCATTAGCCGCTCATAAACGAGTAGGTTTTGAAATTATCCACGAATATTTTGATACTACCTATCCAGAATTATGGGAAGTGGTGGCTTGGGATTTTTCGTAAAATAATTGGAACGCAGATTAAGAGGATTTTTAGATTTTGAAAATTGATAAAGTATATCAATAAGTTTACTAAAATCTGTTAAAATCTGCGTTGCGAAGCATCAGCGTAATCTGCGTTCCTTCATCCTCGCTGACCTTAGCGTCTTTGACGCATTTTAGGCTCTAAAATCAACAAACATGAACATCTCAAGAAATACCCTTTTAAAGTCCTTATTGGGTGGGCTGATTGCTTTGCCAAGTTTTGGAAAAAGACAAATTGAAAAAGACCTTTTGGGTTTTAAAGATGAATTTGCAACGGCTTGGAAACGCTCGGAGGAATATACTTTGACGGTTTTTAATCAGATGCCCGAGGAAAAATTGGAGTTTCGTTATACTCCCGAATCGTTTTCGTTCAGAACGCAATTTGTACATTGTATCATTTACACGGCTATGCAATTGTCTGGACGTTTGAATATTGCTAATCCTTATGAGAAAATCCCGCCATCTTTCTGGGCTAAATTATCAAAATCCGATTTAGAAAAAGAACTTCAAAAGTTTTACGCTTGGGTTTTGACGGTGGTAAATAATACTAAGCCAGAGCAATTGCTGAAACCTGAAGATTATGCGGGTGGAAGTCTGCCCGTTTGGCGATTTTTCTATGCTATGGAAAACCACATTATTCATCACCGTGGACAAGCAATTTGTTATCTGCGTCTCAATGAGATTATTCCAGAAGGATATGTTGGTTGGTAATTTGTAGCACGGGAATCTTTCCCGTGTATCTTCATTCAATGCACAGGAAAGATTCCTGTGGTACATGAAATCTCAATTTGCGAATTTTCGCTAAATGTAATTTTGCAATATTTGTAAAAATATTTTCTCTTGAATCTAATCTTTTTTTCAAAATAAAAAACACCAAATTTAACTATTTAAAGAATTATCTTTTGAATTTTAAGCATAATTCAAAAAATAATCATTGGCGAAAATGCCTATTAGTGAAATATTATTTGGTTTTTCTTTGCAATTAAGAAATAAACTCCTGTATATTTGTTCAGTATCGAATGATAATACAGCGAATTTTCGCTGTTAAATAATATAATTAATTGAGATGCTTCAAAATTCTGTAAATATTATTGTAGTCTTAATTCTGCTCTGCTAAAATGAGTGGGAGATAGGGCTTTGTATATATTAAAGACCTTTCTCTATTCGAGGAAGGTCTTTTGTTTGAGTTGTAAGACAGGTTTTCAACCTGTTATGGCTCAATTGACAGGTTGAAAACCCGTCTTACTATAAAAAAAACATCAAAACAATCAATCATGAGTACTGAAAATCAACTTAACAAATTCTCTCGTACACTTACTCAAGAAGTAACAAACCCTGCTGCAAAAGCGATGCTTTATGGTATCGGTCTGACAACAGAAGATATGCAAAAAGCCCAAATTGGTATTGCCAGTACGGGTTATGAAGGAAATACTTGTAATATGCACTTGAACGGACTTTCAGTTCATGTTAAAAAAGGTATCCAAGACAATGGAATGGTTGGTTTGATTTTCCATACGATTGGGGTTTCAGATGGGATGACAAACGGTAACAACGGTATGTCATATTCATTACCTTCTCGTGATTTAATTGCAGATTCAATCGAAAACGTAGTGGGTGCTCAATGGTACGACGGCGTAATTGCCGTAGTTGGTTGTGATAAAAATATGCCGGGAGCGATGATGGCAATTGCACGTTTGAATCGCCCAGCGATGTTAGTTTATGGTGGAACAATTCGCTCAGGAGAATACAAAGGGCAAAAATTAGACATCGTTTCGGCTTTTGAAGCATTAGGAAAGAAATTCGCAGGAAATATTTCTGATGAGGACTACGAAGGCGTTATCAGAAATGCAATCCCCGGAGCAGGTGCTTGTGGCGGTATGTACACGGCAAATACAATGGCAAGTTCGATGGAAGCAATGGGTTTGACTTTGCCAAATTCATCATCATATCCAGCAACGCACGAAGGCAAAAAAGCGGAATGTTTAGCGATTGGTGCTGCTATGAAAAATATGTTGGAGAAAAATATCCTTCCACGTGAAATTATGACTCGCAAAGCATTTGAAAATGCTCTAACTGTTGTAATGGCAATGGGTGGTTCTACCAATGCGGTGCTTCACTATTTGGCAATTGCACGTGCAGCGGAAGTTGATTTTACCTTGAAAGATGTTCAAGCAATTTCTGACCGTACTCCATTATTAGCAGACCTTAAACCTTCTGGTAAATATTATATGGAAGATATGTTGTCTATCGGTGGTGTGCCTGCGGTAATGAAATATTTGTTACAAGAAGGATTATTGCACGGCGACTGTATGACAATTACAGGAAAAACAATTGCAGAAAATTTAGCAGATGTTCCTTCATTAGATTTTGATGCTCAGAAAATAATCATGCCTTTGTCTGCTCCAATTAAAGCGACAGGTCACTTACAGATTTTATACGGCAACTTAGCAACAGGCGGTGCCGTAGCGAAAATCACAGGAAAAGAAGGAGAGAAATTTGAAGGGGTCGCTAAAGTTTGTGAATGTGAAGAAGAAGTAATTGAGTTTTTATCGAAAGGTGAAATTGTAGAAGGACAAGTGGTAGTAATTCGCAACGAAGGACCAAAAGGCGGACCGGGAATGCCAGAAATGTTGAAGCCAACTTCGGCAGTAATGGGTGCAGGTTTAGGAAATAAAGTAGCGATGATTACCGACGGACGTTTCTCGGGTGGTACGCACGGTTTTGTGGTTGGACACGTTACGCCAGAAGCTCAAGTAGGTGGAAATATTGGTTTGGTAAAAGACGGAGATTTAATCACGATTGATGCCGTAAATAATATTCTTCATGTACACGTTTCTGACGAAGAATTGGAAGAAAGACGTAAACTTTGGAAGCCAATTGAGTCTCCATTTAAGCAAGGAGTTTTGCGTAAATACGTGAAAAACGTAAGCTCTGCAAGTGAAGGTTGTGTGACGGATTTGTAAGAAGAAAAATATCTCAATTGGTTATGATGTTGATTTTTAATCAATTGAGATATTAATAAATATTAAAAATGGAAAGAATCGCTAAATGTGAAGATTTTATAAATGTGAGGTGAAATCAACAAACAATAAAGATAAAATTTATGAAATTCCTTAGTTCGAGCATTTTTACCTTTTTAGAGATTGTCATTTTTGCCTCATTGATTTTATATTTATTGGTTACCCAACTCAATGTTCCAACCATTGATGAATGGGAATTGGCAGGTTTTGTAAAACATTATTATGAAGGAACACTCAGTATTTCAGTTTTAAATGCTCCTCATAATGAGTGCAGAATGTTGTATCCGCACTTGGTAAATTTGTTCATTATTTTAATTAGTAAATGGCAATCGTTTTATCTGGTTTCGTTCAACATGGTACTGCTATTTGGGTTTTACCTGATTTTTAAAAGGAATATTTTTAGTGTTTTTACGAATAAAAGCACCGTCAGCCATATTATTTTAGTGATGTGTATGGTGATGATATTTTCATTTAAGAATTATGAAGGCATTATTTCTGGATTTATTCTATGTCATTATCTGATGATTTTCGCTACATTTTTATCATTAATTATTTTACAAAAAATTACATGGAGAAATGTTTTGATTAGTTGTTTATTGGCTCATATTGCTACTTTATCTTATGCAACGGGCTTCCTGACGTGGGTATGTATTCTTACAATAATTATATTAAATAGCTTAGAAATAAAGAATAAAATTGGTTTTATCTTATTTGTTTCGTTGTGTATGTTGGTTCAAGTGTTCTTTTACTTTAGTGATTATCATTCGACCAGTATTTTGACGGAAAGGACTTTGAATCCCTTAAAAATCGTTCCTTATTGTTTGAGTTTTCTTTCTAATAATATTACATCAAATAGTACGTTGGGAATTGTTTTTACCATTGGGCAATTAGGCTCAATTTGTGGAGCAACTTACCTGATTTTCAAATTTGATAGAGAAAAACTAAAGCATTTAATTCCTTATTTGATATTTGGATTGTTTGGTGTTTTAATTGGTTTAATGACCGCTTACGGAAGAGCATCGGAAGGGATTGAACAAAGTTTGGCGAAGCGATATTGTATTTTGAGTTTACCTTTTACGCTATTATTCTTTGTTTCAATTATCATTCATTTTGAATATTTAAATCGTTGGAATAGCCTAAAATTTGTCAAGAATGCTTTTGTATTATTAGTGTTGGCTTTTTTCTCCTATTTGATTTTTACACAAGGACGATACATTAAGCTGGCAAATGAGAAAAATACGGATATTCTTGTCGCCAAAGAACTGGTTTTACAGTCGGATTACTCAAATATTATGGTGAAAAATTTCATTTATCCATATCCAGAAAGACTAAAAAGCCACGTAGAAGTTTTGAAAAAATATAAATTTAGTTTGTATTATTCTGGGAGTAGTAAGTAAAGTGATAACCATCTACTTTTTTTAAAATACATATTCCACTATTTCTTAAATACTGTAAATCACAACATCTGATAAAACAATTATGAAAAAAATACTACTATTCTTTAAATTATTTTTATGTGTTATTTGCCTTATTAATACGTCAGCTTCTGCACAAAAATGGACACCGTTTTATAGTAATCTTTCAACAAATGCCTTTATTGAATATAGTGATGGAACTGTTTGGGTGGCAACTGAAGGCGGAGTAGTCTCGTACAATACTAAAGGAGATGTTCTTGCGAGTTATTCAACTAAAGATGGACTTCCTTCAAATTTAGTTACTTGTATTGCCGAAGATAAAGAAAAGAACATTTGGGTTGGAACTCCCAATGGAATTGCAAAATTTAATGGCAAAATATGGACTGTATTTAATAATAGTACAAGTGCTGAAATCAGAAATGGTATTAAATCAATTTTATGTGATAAAACAGGAGTAATGTGGTTTGGCTATGCTGATGGAATTTTCAACTATGATGGAAAAAATTGGAAATCTTCATTAGTTGTACCTCCAAATGGATTAGACCATA
Organism: Arcicella aurantiaca; assembly: GCF_003148625.1. Lineage (GTDB taxonomy): Bacteria > Bacteroidota > Bacteroidia > Cytophagales > Spirosomataceae > Arcicella > Arcicella aurantiaca. Next base: position 49,814 of record NZ_QGGO01000017.1, read on the forward strand.
CTGTTTTTAAAATGATTCAAGATAAAAATGGAAATATTTGGGCTGGTATTAGATGGGAATACTCCTATAAATATGATGGGAAAACGTGGGTAAAGTTTGGTGAAAAAGATATTCCAAACGCAAATGTGAATGCTATTTATGAAGATAAGAATGGCAAAATATGGTTTGGTACATTAGGTGGAGGAGTTGTTAATTATGATGGTAAAACATGGACGAAGTACAATGAAGAAAGTAAAACATTACCTTATAACTACGTAAATGCTATTTTAGAAGATAAAACAGGAAATATGTGGTTTGGGCAAGTAGATAAAGGTTATACAAAATTTGATGGTAAAACTTGGGTCTCTTTCAATGTGGCTCAAAAGAATATTGTAAATAATTCAGTGAATGACATTATTCAGACTACGGATGGAACACTTTGGTTTTCCACAAGAGGTGGTATCTCCAAATTGTCTAATACTGAATGGACTCCAATTGCTACTCAAATTGCCAGTTTACCAAGCAACTATGTTTTTTCAACCAGTATCAATAATTTAGGAAACCTTGTTTTGGGTACTGCTAATGGAGTTTCTATATATGATGGCAGTAAATGGAGTTGGATAAATAGTAGCAATAGTCAATTAGCTAATAATGAAGTTCGTAGCGTTTATCAAGATAAAGATGGAAACTATTGGTATGGTACGTATGCAGGAGTAAATAAATTTGATGGTAAGACTTGGACTTTGTATAATAAATCGAATAGCAAAATAGTAGGAGATATTATTACAACAATTATCCAAGATAAACAAGGGGCAATGTGGTTTGGGACTACTAATGGTCTATCTAAGTTCGATGGTAAAGATTGGGTGACCTTTGACACCCAAAGTGGTTCTTTACCTGATAATAATGTTAAAAATCTTATTCAGGATAAAGACGGAAATATTTGGGTGGCAACGCCTGGAGGACTCGCTAAGTATGATGCTAAAATATGGACTGTTTACAATAACAAAAGTGGAGCTCCTGCATCAACTTTTAAAGGGTTAATACAAGACCAAAGTGGCAATATATGGGTTGGAACTTCTTCGCTGGGAGTGTTTAAATTTGATGGCAAGACGTGGACTAATTTTGCTTATAATTCATCAACTGGTAAGGGAGAATTAACGAGTAATGAAGTAACAAGTATATTTCAAGATAAAAGTCAAAATATTTGGGTTGCTACTTATAACGGAGTCTCAAAATTTGATGGAAGCCAATGGATAAAATACTCAAGTAATAATACACCAACAACTATTGAGAGTAGCACTTCCACCTTATCAATAAGTGAAGATTCAAAAAATAATATTTGGTTTGGAACAGATAAAGGTTTGCATCAATTTTTTATAGAATGTACTTCTAAAACGCCTACTATCAATGGTCAACCCAAAACCCAAAAAATTAATGAAAATCAGGCTGTTACTTTTCATGTGACAGTGATTGATGTAACAAGTTATCAATGGCAACTTAGTAAAGACAATGGAAACTCTTGGCAAGACATAGTGGAGTCTGATAATGTATATACAGGGCAAATAACTGATAAATTAACAATTGTATCTGCCAAAATTTCACAAAATGATTATCAATTTCGTTGTAAACTTATCAATGGATGTGCATCAAATATATCGAATGTAGGCACTTTAAGTGTTTTGTGTACATCAAGTATACCAACTATTACATCTCAACCAATAAATCAAAAAATAAAAGAAAATCTGTCCGCTTCTTTTCAAACTTTGGCAACAGATGTAAGTGCTTATCAATGGCAAATTAGTATTGATAAAGGATTAACTTGGCAAAATATTAAGGAATCAGATGTTTTATACTCTGGACAAATTACTAATAAGTTGACAATAATATCTTCCAAACTTACTCAAAATGATTATCAATACCGTTGTGTGCTTGTAAATGGATGTGCTTCTACAGCTACTAACGTTGGTGTATTGAATGTAATATGTGCATTGGATAGTCCGATAATAACCAAATCCCCTGTAAAGCAAAGTATATCTGAAGGACAAACTACTACTTTTGAATTAGCCGCAAATGGTGCATCCAATTACGAATGGTTTTTGAGTTTAGACAAAGGTGTATCATGGAGAAGTATTATCCTTTCAGACACAATTTATACTGGAATATTTACTAATAAGTTAGTTATAAAGAACACACCTTTAACTTTTAATGGACTTTATTACCGTTGCAAAGTAGCTAATAGCTGTTATACAATATACTCAGATGTCGTTTCTTTGGATGTCTCATGTAATAGAAAAGCATCTGAGTTTACAGTACAAGCTACTAACCAGAGCATTTTTGAGAATCAAAAAGCAACTTTTGAAGTAACTACACTAAATGCAGTACAATACACTTGGATGCTTAGTAGTAATCAAGGAACAAGTTGGCAATATATAGATACCAAAGACACATTATTTGATGGACAGATTACCAATAAACTTACGATAAAATCTGCAAAGCGTCTTCAAAATAATTATATGTTTAGATGTGTAATTAGTAATGGTTGTTCCATATTTGGAGTAGTTTCTAATACTTATTCTCTTGAAGTAAAATGTGGACCACAACCTGTGATAAGTAAACAACCTGAAAGCCAGATTATTTTTGAGAAACAAAGTGCATTATTTCAACTAACTGCAAGTGATGCAAAAGCTTATCAATGGCAACAGAGTATTGATAAAGGTAATACGTGGGGAAATATTTTATCTAATGATGATACTTTTAATGGGCAATTATCAAATAGTCTAACGTTGAAATCAGCAAAGACAACACAAAATGATTATAGATTTCGATGTCAATTAGTCAATGGTTGTAGCTCAATAGTTACTAACATAATAAGCTTAACAGTTAATGTTATCCTTTCTGTTGACAATAATAAAGAGCATAGTTTCATTGTTTATCCCAACCCAACAAGTGAAACAATTTCATTTGAATTAGAAAAAGAAAAATTTAAGGTTTTAATTATTGACATGAAGGGAAATGTATTAAAAGAGGTTCTAAACCAAAAAAAGATAATTGTTTCTGATTTGAGAGAAGGTATGTATATTATCAACGTGGAAAGTAATGATGAAATACAATCATATAAAATAACAATAAAGAGATAGATTTTACACACCTATTGATTTAAAAAATATCAATAATTAGAAGCAAAATATGATGGACAAATCGGTGATATTCATGATGTTTTGAATGAATTATTAAATCCAGAGAATGCTCGTAAAGAGATTGGATTTAAGAAAGAAGATAAAGACACAAAACCACAAGAATAAAAATTATTCAATTAAAAAATTAACAACATGGCAAACACACAAACCATGACCGCAGAAGCGACCACAATCGAGCCTCCCAAGTTTTTGACAGGAGCTCAAGCTATCATGCAATGTTTGGTAGAGAATAATGTAAAAACCATTTTTGGTTATCCGGGAGGGGCAATTATGCCAACTTATGATGCCCTCTATGATTATCAAGACCGTATTAAACATATTTTAGTACGTCATGAGCAAGGTGCTGGACACGCTGCTCAAGGGTTTGCTCGTATGACTGGGCGTGCAGGTGTTGCTATGGTTACTTCTGGACCGGGAGCAACCAATTTAATGACTCCCATCGCTGATGCCCTGTTAGACTCAACTCCAATGGTTTGTTTGGTTGGGCAGGTAAAAGCTAATTTGTTAGGGACAGATGCCTTCCAAGAATGTGATATTATTGGTATGTCGATGCCAGTAACAAAATGGAATTACCAAATTACTGACCCAAATGAGATTCCTGAAATCATGGCAAAGGCGTTTTATATCGCTGAGTCTGGTCGCCCAGGTCCTGTTTTGTTAGATATTACTCGTACCGCACAAGCTGATTTTATGACACAACCATTTGTCTATAAACCTTGTGATGAAATTGTAAGTTATCGTCCGAGAATTACGCCTAAACAATCGCAAATTGAGGAGGCTGCCAAATTGATAAACTCAGCTCAAAAACCATATATTTTTGCAGGTCATGGAATTTTGATTGCTAATGCTCAAGATGAATTAGACCAATTTGCCCGAAAAGCAGATATTCCTGTTGCCACTACGCTTTTAGGAATGTCGGCACTACCGCATAATCACCCAAATTATATTGGTTGGTTGGGTATGCACGGAAATTATGGAGCGAATGTTTTGACAGACGAAGCTGATTTGATTATTGCCATCGGAATGCGTTTTGATGACCGTGTAACAGGCGATTTGTCGAAATTTATTTCTCAGGCAAAAGTCGTGCATATTGACATTGACCCTGCCGAAATCAATAAAAATATTGTAGCCACAGCTCCTGTGGTAGGTGATGCCAAAGAAGCATTGAAAGCCCTTTTACCATTAATCAAAGAGCGTAAGCATACTGAGTGGGTTGCAGAATTTAAGAAATATGATGATATAGAATTTGAGAAGGTTTCTAAACGTGATTTATTCCACGATGGTGACCAAATCAAGATGGGAGAGGCGGTTGCAATGCTTTCTAAAAAGACCAAAGGAGAAGCCGTTACGGTAACAGACGTTGGGCAACACCAAATGATTGTGAACCGTTATTATGAGTACATGAAACCAAATTCGTTGGTAACATCAGGTGGTGCTGGTACGATGGGCTTTGCTCTTCCTGCTGCTTTTGGGGCTAAAGTGGGAGCTCCCGACCGTGAAGTAATTGCTTTGATTGGTGACGGTGGTTTTCAGATGACCATTCAAGAATTGGGAACGATTGCTCAAAGCGGTTTACCCGTAAAAATCATCATTCTGAATAATAATTTCTTAGGAATGGTTCGTCAATGGCAACAGTTGTTTTTCGATAAGAGATATTCATTCGTAGAACTTCAAAATCCTGATTTTATTACTATTGCCAAAGGTTTTGGAGTTGATGCTCATAAGGTTTCTGACCGTGCTGAATTATCGGGAGAATTAGATAAAATGTTGGCAGCCAATACGCCATATTTGTTAGAAATTGTTTGTGAGAAAGAAGAAAACGTATTCCCAATGGTTCCTGCGGGAGCAAGCGTCTCGAGTATTCGTTTGGAGTAAGAGTTTCGATAATATGTAGGGACGTATGTGATAACAATGTTGCCAATTTAAGGATTTTTTAACTGTTCTAAAATTTAGATAATTCCAGTTTTAACGCAGGCAGGGTTCAAACCCTGCCTGCGTTAGGTGGATAAACTCCTCAAGTTGATAGCATTGTTATGCGATACACCTCCTACTACTAAACTATCTAATATTTTCTTAAAGTAGAAAGAGCAAAATTGATTTTAGCTTAAATTTTATTGCTCCGCAATCAAAACAATGACAACATACACATTATCCATATTCACGACCAATACCATTGGTTTATTGAACCGTATTACGATTATTTTTACTCGTAGAAGGTTAAATATTGAGTCCTTAACTGTTTGTGAAACAGAGCGTAAAGGCGTTTCTCGTTTCACCATCGTTATTCGTCACGAAAGCCGTGATGCTGTTGAAAAATTAGTACGTCAAATCCGTAAAGTGGTTGATGTTTTAGCCGTTTTTGGATACCTTGACCACGAAATTGTATTCAACGAAATTGCTCTTTTCAAATTGGCAACTCCACTTGGAGGAACACCATTAGACATCAAAGAAATCAACCTTGATTGGAACGCAAAAGTGGTTCATTGGGGACTTGATTACGTAGTAATTGAAAAGAACGGAACAGAAGCAGAAATTTCTGAATTCTACCAATACATGAAAAATTGGGAGATTTTGGAATATCTAAAATCAGGAAGAGTAGCCGTTGGAAAAACCGAAAAAGGCTTGGTAGAGTATCTGCCAGAGGCGGATTGGGAGACGGTGTAGGTGTATAGAATATCTGGAACAATTCTAAAATAAAGGTTGTCTCTCTACTGTTGGGGAGGTGACTTTTTTGTAATAGATTTTACAAAATCTATATTTGTGTAAAGTCTAAAATTAAATGACTTTAATGTTATGAAAATTGAAAAGATTAAGGTTAAGAATTACAAAGTATTTGAAGATACTGAAATAAATAATCTTCCAAGTATGTGTGTGTTTCTTGGAGCAAATGGGGCAGGCAAATCTACTTTGTTTGATGTTTTTGGTTTTTTGAGCGAAGCACTGCGTAACAATGTAAAATCTGCTATTAATAATCGAGGAGGTTTTAAGGAGGTAATTTCTCGGAATAAAAGTGGAGATATAGAGTTTGAAATAAAATTTAGAAATGATGATATAGATAGGAAAAGGCAACCCCTAATTACTTACGAATTGAGTATAGGTTTAGAACAAAATATGCCAATAGTGAGAAAAGAAGTCTTAAGTTATCGTCGAGGACAAAAGGGTAAACCTTTTAAATTTTTGGATTTCTCAAATGGAAAAGGAATGGCTATCATTAATGAAATTGAGTTTGAACAAGCTAAACAAGATTTTAAAGAAGAAAGAGAAGAGTTTCCATTAGACTCTCCCGATATTTTAGCGATTAAAGGTCTTGGTCAGTTTCAAAATTTTAAAGCTATTTCCGATTTTAGAAAATTGTTGGAGAGTTGGTACATTTCTAACTTTCAAATACCTGATGCAAAAAAAAGTCAGGATATTGGAGTAAGTGAACAACTTTCTCCAACAGGAGATAATCTTGCCTTAGTTACCGATTATATATTTGAAAACTATCCTAAAGTTTTTGAAGAAATCTTGGAGAAAATGAAAAAAAGAGTACCAGGTATTACCAATGTTACAGCGGCAAAAACAGAGGATGGACGAATTATTCTGAGATTTCAAGATGGGAGTTTTAAAGACCCATTTATTTCAAGATACGTTTCAGATGGTACTTTAAAAATGTTTGCTTATTTGGTATTGATGAATAATCCTCAAAAGCACCCATTACTTTGTATTGAAGAGCCTGAGAATTATTTACATCCAGAATTATTAAGACAGTTAGCAGAAGAATTTAGGGAGTATTCTCATAAAGGGGGACAAGTCTTCATATCTACACACTCTCCCGATTTTGTTAATGCTTTGGAGTTAGATGAAGTATTTTGGCTTACTAAAAAAGATGGTTATACAACCATAAAGAGAGCAAAAGATGATGAAACTGTGAGGAGTTTAGTAGAAGCTGGAGATAATTTAGGTTATTTATGGAATCAGAAATATTTTAAAGGAAGCGGACCACTATGAGAATTGAGTTTTTATTAGAGGAATCCTCAATGGAAAACTTATTGAAGATTATTCTACCCAAAATTTTACCAGAGGGCTTTGAGTTAGACATAAATTGTTTTCTTCGACCTCATAGCGGTAAAAGTGATTTACATAAATCTATACCGAAAAAGATCAGAGCCTTTTCTAACTTTAATGAAAAGGTTAAAATCATAATTGTTCAAGATCAAGATAGTAATGATTGTAAGCTTTTAAAGAAAAAAATCGTTGAATTATGCTCCGAAAATGGTGATTGTCCAGTGTTAGTCAGAATTGCGTGTAGAGAATTGGAAGCATGGTATTTAGGGGATATGGATGCCATTGAAAAAGTTTATCCCAAGTTCAAAGCTAAGAGTCATAGAAATTTAGCAAAATTTAGAAATCCAGATATTTGTAATCCTTACAACGAATTGGTAAAAATTATTAAGGATTTTCAAAAAGGGAAAGCGTCGAGAGAAATTCCAGAATACATGAATATTGATAATAATACGTCAGAAAGTTTTAATCAATTTGTCAAAGGAGTTGTAAAGTTCCTCGAATTTTCTGCATGATATAAAAAAGGACAGCTTCGCTCAAAGCGAAGCTGTCCTTAAAGTTCTAAATATCAATGAAATTACGCTACCGTAGCAATTGCTTTCATTGCACCCATTGCTTGACGTAATCTGTCACCAACTTTCTCAATTGAATGACTACGAATTGCTTTGTTTACAGCGTTTAACGTTCTGTTATCTACACCGTTATCTTTTCCTTCGTTGAAGTTTTTACCAACGATGTCAGTTTCAACTTTCGTCATGAAATCAGCTAATAATGGCTTACAAGCGTGGTCGAATAAATAACATCCGTATTCAGCTGTATCAGAAATTACTGAGTTCATTTCAAATAATTTTCTACGAGCGATTGTGTTTGCGATAAGTGGCGTTTCGTGTAATGACTCATAGTAAGCAGATTCTTCAATGATTCCTGATTCTACCATTGTTTCATACGCTAATTCAACACCTGCACGTACCATCGCAACCATTAAAAGACCGTTATCGAAATATTCTTGTTCTGCAATTTTAACCGCTCCAGCAGGTGTTTTTTCAAATGCTGTTTCGCCAGTTGCTGCTCTCCAAGTCAATAAGTTTTTATCGTCATTAGCCCAGTCTTCCATCATTGTTTGCGAGAAATGACCGCTCATGATGTCGTCTTGGTGCTTTTGGAACAACGGACGCATAATCGTTTTCAATTCTTCAGAAATTTCAAATGCTTTGATTTTCGCAGGATTTGAAAGTCTGTCGAACATACCCGTGATACCACCTTGTTTCAAGGCTTCTGTGATAGTTTCCCAACCGTATTGGATTAATTTTGAAGCATATCCAGCGTCGATTCCTTTCTCAATCATTTTGTCGAAACAAAGGATTGAACCTGTTTGTAACAAACCACAAAGGATAGTTTGCTCACCCATTAAGTCAGATTTTACCTCAGCTACGAAAGATGATTTCAATACACCCGCACGGTGTCCACCTGTACCTACGCAATAGGCTTTTGCGTAATCCCAACCTTTTCCTTGTGGGTCGTTTTCTGGGTGAACGGCAATTAAAGTAGGCACACCAAAACCACGAACATATTCAGCACGAACTTCTGAACCCGGACATTTTGGAGCAACCATGATAACTGTTAAATCTTTACGGATTTGCATTCCTTCTTCAACGATGTTGAAACCGTGTGAATAAGAAAGTGTAGCATCTTGTTTCATCAATGGCATTACCGCTGAAACTACCGCTGTATGTTGTTTATCTGGCGTAAGGTTGATTACTAAATCAGCCGTTGGGATTAATTGCTCGTAAGTACCCACTGTAAAATTATTTTCAGTAGCACTTTTCCAAGATTGTCTTTTTGCGTCGATAGCTTCTTGACGAAGAGCGTAAGAAACATCTAAGCCAGAATCACGAAGGTTCAAACCTTGGTTAAGTCCTTGAGCTCCACAACCAACAACTACGATTTTTTTACCTTCTAATGCTTTAACACCGTCAGCGAATGCACTGCTATCCATGAATTCACAAACGCCTAATTGACTAAGTTTTTCTCTTAATGAAAGAGTATTGAAATAATTTGCCATTATTTTTGAGTGATTTTGTTAAGTATTGTCTGCCATGTTCTCCACAGCGAAATTTATAATGTAAAGTTCATCAAAATCCATTGAAATATTGTGGTAAATAATCCTTAATTTTAGGTAGTTATGATGGGTAGTGAATATTGTTGAAATGATGATTTGTTTTAAGTAATTGATATTTAATAGTTTGTGTTTTTTTATTGATTGTATAATTTGTATAAAAAAACTATATCTATTTTGGTCTTTGTGTTGAGTATTTAGATAATAATGTTCTCTATTCATTATCTTTTTGTAATTTGTAGAAAAATAAGCACTTATAATGATTGAAATAGAAAAGCCTCATTATTCATTTGAGAGTTCACCCGATGCCCTTTTATTTGAATTTGAAAGTATTAGTGAAAATAAGACCATTCGTAAAGCCGTTATTTATGAAGAAATAGAGGGATATGAAAATTTAGTTCAACTGGGTTTTGGGGATATTACTGAGGAAGGAGAAATAGATTTTATTGCCGTTAGTAGAAATAAAGATAGAGATAAAATATTAGCGACAGTTGCTCAGACAATGATAATTTTCTTTGAAAAATATCCTAATAAAAAACTTTATTTTAGAGGTAGTACCGATACCAGAACTCGACTTTATAGAAGTCTTATTTCTAAATTTATCGAAGTTATTGAACCCTATTTTTCTGTGATTGGTTTAAAACATGATGGTTCACCCGAGAAATTTATTTTAAATCAAGATTATAACGCTTTCATCATATATCAGTATGGAACAGAATAAAAAAACAGCAACTATTTGTACTGTAAATCCAAATTTACAAGGCAAAAAATATAAACTTACGGCTGAATCAAAAGCTTTTTTAGAAAAAGGACAAATGTTTTTGAGAGAAAAAGTGAAAGAGCTTGTCCTGTAAATTTCTATAATTTAATAGCTTGAAGATGTCTTCTATTAGTACAACTGATAGAAGACATTTTGTTTTTATCTTAAAAGTTAGAGTCTGTCTAATGTAATTTGACAAATTGGAAATCCGTCTTACCAGTATGCAATCAATCCCCGTTTATAGCATAGATAAATTCAATTCTAAAACTGAAAAAACGATTCAGTTTCAGATTGAGCCATTTGATATTCACCGAAATTTTAAAGTGACCTATCCGCACAGGCACGATGATTTTTATGAGATTCTTTTCATTACACAAGGCGAAGGTATTTATACCATTGATATGCAGGATTATGTCATTAAACCGTTTACAATTTTCTTTGTTTCTCCGGGGCAAATACATGAATTAGAGCTTTCGGAAGATGTGCAAGGTTATATTTTTCTTTTTACTTCTTCGTTTTATCATTTCAATAAAACTGACCCATACAAACTTTTTGAGTTACCTTTTTTCTATAATTTGGCACAAGAAACGCCTCCACTTTGTTTAAAAACGGAAGTAGAAAAACAAGATTTCGTTGAATTATTCAGAAAGGCGATGAATGAAAATCAGTTGAAATTGACTGATAATGAAGAGGTTATTAGAGCTTTGTTGGATTTGATTCTGATTCAGAGTAAACGGATTTATCCTGTAAGTATTACCGAAGAACCAACCAATAAAGGACGCATTTTAGTGAAGCGTTTTAAGCAACTAATTGAAGAAAAATGTCAGGAGAATTTATCGGTGAGAGAATATGCAGAGCTACTAAAAATTACGTCTAATCATCTCAGTGAAACCGTCAAAAGCGTAACAGGAAGAACCTCAACAGATTTGATTAACGACCGTATGATTATGGAAATTAAGCGATATTTGACCCATACAGATTTGGGCGTTTCCGAAATTGCGTATCAATTAAACTTTGCTGACCAGTCGTATTTTTCTAAGTATTTTAAAAAAATGACAGAAGTTTCACCGTTGGAATTTCGGAGGTTATTAAGTACAAAAATTGTCTGAACTTAGATTGCGAAACGTCGCACCGTATTAGATTTATGGATTTTACGATTAAAACTCGACGAATAATCCTAAAAATCCATAAATCTAATACGGTGCGACGTTTCGCAATCCAAGTTCAGATATTTTTTATAAAATCTCTACCAATCCACTCTTAATTAAAGCATTATCTTTAGAAGTTAATTTTGAAATACCTCCACTAACTTTCGTTTCATAAACCTCTGTTTTTCCTTCGCTTTTTACTTCTAATAAGACATAGAAAGTACCTTTTGCAGTAGTTTTAGAATTTACTACAAAGTTTTCGTGTGGCGTATCTTTTTCAGAAAGAGGGAGTTTTGAGGCAGTTTTTGCTTGCCAAGTTGGAAGAGATTCTGGTTTGAAATCTGACAATTCAAATTTACCTTCTTTGGCTTCTTCTTCGCTTTTAGGAGTTTGTGCTTCTTTAGCAGGAACGTACAGATTTTCTACAAATTTATGCGTTGAATCTTCCACCCAAATGGCTACAACGGGCATTTTGGTTTCTTTATTTTTCTCTACTAACACTCTCAATGCAGTTCCTTTTGAATCTTGATTGGTTTTTATTTCTTCAAAAGATAAGTTTTCAGGTCTTTGTCTTTTCTTGGCAAAAATTCTGCCTGCTTCAGCTATTGGTTCAAATACTTCAGTAACGCTTCCGATGAGTACGACGCCAAAAATTGCCGAAGCCACAATGAGTTCCTTCTGAATTTTCCCTGATTTTCTTTCCTTAGAATAGCCTGTAATTGATGACCAGTTATTAACAATATGAAAAATGGCAAAACCGATAAAAATTAATCCGAAGATAGTATGGGTAATTTCAGCAGCGTGTGATTTCTGTTTGATATAAAGTAAAATACCTGTGATAGCAATAGCCAAAAAGGCGAATCCAATGGTTAGACTAATAATGTTCTTTCTTTTCATGATTTTTTAGTTAAATGTGGTACTAACAAATTTAAAGGATTTATCTGATTGTCTTGAATGATAAACCATTAAATCATTAAAGCGACCGTAAAATCAGAAGTTTATGGAGAGTGTTTTTTTGTGATAAGTAATTTTACAAGATAAACGACCATTGCTATTATTTGTAAATCATTGACAATCAACGCTATGATAACCATAATTTTTTAATCATGATTGTACTTGTAAATGTTGATTAAGGGTATTGTTTGCTCGTAAAAATTACAAAAATCATTTTTGGTTATTAGGGCTTTTATTGGGTATCTAAACCATTAACTCAATAATAAGACCACATAATAAGAAAATCTTTTTCTGCACTTAATGTTCATTTACGTTTGTCATGAAATTTTAAACAATCTAAACATTTAATGAAAATGACACAAGATATTATTTTGTATTGGAATGAAGTTGCTCTTGATGCAAACAAAGAAAGCCATACTTCTGGTAATGATGGTGGTATGGTTAATGGTCCAACACTTAGCTCTCGGGCAATGGCGATAGTTCATTTGGCAATGTATGATGCTTTTGTAGGAACAAGCGGTTCACTATTGACAAGCTATACAGGGACGGGGAGCATTACCAACGGTTCTGTCAGTGCAGCAGTTTCTGCGGCAGCTCATGCTACTTTATGTGCCTTGTTTCCTTCTCAAAAAGCAACTTTTGAACAGAAACATAAAAAAGCAACAATAACAGGAACAACTGATGAGATAAACGCTGGTCATACATTTGGGCAAAGCATCGCAAACCAAATTTTATTTCTTAGAAAAGATGACCCCAATGCAAGTGATGATGGTTATTCTTCGTACCCAAGTCATGGAACGCATCGTCCAGACCCAATTAATGTAAATCAAGGTTATCATGCTCCTTTTTATGGGCGACGTTCTGATTTATTCGCTTCGTCAACTCGCTACGCATTGAATGCCCCTCCTCAACCCTATGAAACAGACGCTAATTACAAAAAAGCTCTTAAACAAGTTAGAGGAAAAGGAATTGCTGCTGAATTGATGGGAACTTTACCTACAACTTATTCTAAAAGAACAGTTGATGAAACACTTATCGGGATATTTTGGGGATATGACGGAGCAAAAAAGTTAGGTACTCCTCCAAGATTATATAATCAGATTATCAAAAAAATTGCGGAAGAACAAAGAAATACGCTCGAAGAAAATGCTCATTTATTTGCCTTAATAAATGTAGCTATGGGGGATGCAGGCATTTTGGCGTGGGAACAAAAGTACCATTATAATTATTGGAGACCTGTATTGGGTGTACGAGAACACGATAGCTCAATGGGTTTTGTTGGGACTGGAACAAGTGACATTGACAACGATTGTGACCCACTTTGGTTACCATTGGGTGCTCCAAGTACAAATGAGAAAGGGAAGCCTAACGGAACACCACATTTCCCTGCTTATCCTTCGGGTCATGCTACATTTGGTGGCTCTGTTTTTGAAATTGCCAAGAAATTTTATGCTTTGAAGGGAAAAGATTTACAGCCAATGTTCGATACTGTAAGTTTTGTTTCGGAAGAATTTAATGGAGAAAGTTTTGATAATAATGGCGTAGTAAGACCCAAACATTATCGAAAATTTTTAAGAGGTTTTGACCAAATGATTGAAGAGAATGGTTTCAGTCGTATTTATCTTGGAGTTCATTGGTCTTTTGATGCTTTTGGTTTAGGTAGTGATGGTAAACCAGATTTTACTCAAAATATTGGAGGTGTTCCTTTGGGTATTAATATCGCAAATGATGTTTTTAATGGAGGATTAGGAATTAAAAAATCAATAGTTAAAGGGGTAAAACCATAATATGACAATAAAAAATAGGGGTGAGCTAATGAACTCACCCCATTTATTTCTACAACATATCCTTAACAACCTCTTTCTTCTCTCTCGAAACTGTCAGAATTAATTCAGCAATTAGACCTGTCCAACCTGTTTGGTGAGCGGCTCCGAGTCCTTTTCCTGTGTCTCCATCAAAGTATTCACTGAAAAGATATAAGTCTTTGAAATGTGGGTCAGATTGTAGTTTTTCGTATTTTTCGTACATCGGACGTTTTCCTTTTTCGTCTTCCGTGAAGAGTTTTATTAACCTTTCTGAAATACTCAATGCTGCATCTTTTATACTAACCATCAATCCCGAATCGGTTGGGTATTCTACTTCATAATCATTGCCATAATACGCTTGGAATTTTAATAAGGAGTCGATTAACAAGAAGTTCATTGGGAACCAAATTGGACCACGCCAGTTTGAATTTCCGCCAAACATACTTCCTGTTGACTCGGCAGGCGTATAATCAACTCTCAAAATATCATTATTTACACGGAATTGATAAGGATTTTCGAGGTGATATTTTGACAATGAACGAATGCCGAAATCTGATAAAAATTCGCTTTCATCAAACATTCGTTTCATAATCATTTTCATACGGTGTCCACGCAAAATAGCAAGCAAACGGTTTTCTCCTTTTCCAGATTCGTACCAACGTGAAATTAATCCTGCTAAGTCTGGGCGGTTATTCAATACCCATTCTACTCTGCGACGGAAATCTGGAAGTTTTTCCAACATTTCTGGCGTTAAAACTTCTACCGCAAAAAGTGGAATTAAACCTACCATCGACCTGATTTTCAGTAACATACTCTTACTGTTTGGCAAATGTAGCATATCATAATAGAATTGGTCTTCTTCATCCCAAAGGCTGATGTCATCACCACCCAATGACTGCATAGCTCCCGCAATGTGCAAAAAGTGTTCAAAGAATTTAGACGCCATATCTTGATAAACAGGACGTTCCAACGCAATTTCACAGGCAATTCTTAACATATTTAAGCTATACATTGCCATCCAACCCGTTCCGTCGGCTTGTTCTAAGTGTCCGCCCGTTGGCAAAGTTGCCGAACGGTCAAAAACTCCGATATTATCCATTCCTAAGAATCCACCACCGAAGACGTTATTGCCTCCCTCATCTTTTAAATTAACCCACCACGTGAAGTTGAGTAATAATTTATGGAAAATTCTTTCTAAAAAGGCAATGTCTCCTTTACCGTTTATTTCTTTGTCAATTTCATAAACCTTCCAAGTTGCCCATGCGTGTACGGGCGGATTTACGTCTGAAAATGACCATTCATAAGCAGGAATTTGTCCGTTCGGGTGCATATAATACTCCCGCAAGACAACTGCCAATTGACGCTTGGCAAAATTTGGGTCAAGGCGTGCCAATGGCAGTGTATGAAACGCCAAATCCCAAGCGGCAAACCAAGGATATTCCCATTTATCTGGCATTGATAAAATATTGGCAGCATACATGTGTCGCCAACCTGCATTTCGCCCGTATTTACGATAGCCAGAAGGTTCTGGCATAGCTGGGTCACCTTTTATCCATTCATTGACATTGTAGTAATACCATTGTTTTGTCCACAACATTCCTGCATAAGCCTGACGTTGAATTTTCAATAACTCAGGGTCTTTAACGTCTTTTTGAACTTCGTCATAAAACTGATTTCCCTCACGGATTCTTTTGTCCATTGTATCTTCAAATCCTCCGAAAGGCTCAAGAATAGAATGGTCAACCAAACGCAAACGAACCGTAACACTTTCTCCTGCTTTGACAATTTTCTCGTATTTTGCTGAAGCTTTAGTTCCAATATTATTTGGATTAACGGCTTTTGTGTCACCTTCTACGATATATTCGTTGATGCCATCTTTGGTATAAGGAGAGAAATTGGCTGCTCCGTAAAGACGTTCGAAATTACTTTCGTTTTCCGTGAAAAGTAGTTCGTCTGCTCCTTCACAATACAATTTGAAATGCCCCACCACTTTATGGTCAATTTCAACGGCTTTGTTAGAAACTCCCGTCAACATGGGTTTATACTTGAAGTTTTCGTAACCCCAACTCCACGTATTTCTAAACCAAACAGTTGGCAATATCGTCAGCGGTGCATCTTTAGCACTGCGGTTATGTGCCGTAATTTTGATTAAAATATCTTGTTCATCTGACTTTGCATATTCGATAAAAACATCAAAATATTCGTCTTTGTCAAAAACACCTGTGTCAAGAAGTTCATACTCAGGCTCTAAACGAGAACGCTTACGACTTTCATCAACCAATTTATCATAAGGATAAGCATTGATTGGGTACTTATAAAGCATCTTCATGTATGAGTGCGTAGGCGTAGAGTCGAGGTAGTAATACAACTCTTTTACGTCTTCACCATGATTAGATTCGTTGCCTGTCAATCCAAAAAAGCGTTCTTTCAGAATATGGTCATTATGATTCCAAAGTGCTAATGCAAAACAAATGTGAGATTTATTGTCTGAAATCCCCGCAATGCCTTCTTCTCCCCAACGATAGGCAACAGAGCGTGCCATATCATGTGAAACCGCATTCCACGCATCCTGACTTGGTGAATAATCTTCTCGCACAGTTCCCCATTGACGTTCTGACAAATATGGTCCCCACTTTTTCCAACCTTTGTTATCTTGACGAGTGTTTAATCGAAGTTTCTCTACGCTAATAATTTTACTCATAATTTCTTTATATAAATGGCAAATTGAAGAAGCCCTGATGGATAATTTATTGATGGTACAAATTTTAGAAAAATTTGCAAATTTTTGCAAATTTTAAATTTTTACTTTGCAAAATTAAGCAGAATATAATTCAAATTTAATTAAAACACTCGCATCACCAACCAAACGAGTATAATAATTATAATCTTTTTTGCCAACTTACTTATTTGCATTATAACTTTGTAGTCTAATTTTTAAAAATCCAATGACCTCAAAAAATTACTTAGCGTTGTTTCTCTTGACACTCATCAGTGTCAAGACGCTACTTGTTCCTGTGGTTTATTTGGATTTTGAATTGAGGAAAGATTACATCATCCAAAACCTTTGTGAAAACCGTTTCAAGCCACAATTGAAATGTAATGGACAGTGTTATTTAGCAAAAAAACTCCATAAAATTGCTGAAGACAACGCTACCAAACAGACACAAAAACAAGGTGAATCAATCAAGAAAATTATGGAAGAAGTTTTTGACGAAACTCCTCTTTTCTCGTGCGATTGGGCGGTGAAAGTTCTTTCTCCAAAATCCATTTATTCCTATCAATTGGCTCATCCACAGAGCGTAACTTCTTCTTTTTTTCATCCTCCAATAATTTAGTTTCGTTTCCGTGTTGGGGTAATTATGCCCTTTTTATTTTATGGTTAAATGTTAAGTTCAATTTTTAGTTGAGGTTTTGAGGTATGTTTTATGCTCAAATATCGAATGCTGTTATTGTTCTTAAGATTTTAAACCACGCTATTTTCTGCTTTTTGTATTCATTAAAAATTAGCCAACACATTTTTATCTGTATCGATGGGATTTTGCTTGTTAAAAATCACCTTTCAGCTACCGATAAGTAGGGGTTGGGATTTAGTTGTTAGGCATTAGTGTTGGAACTCCTTATTAATCAGGACATTGCAGCATTGTCAAACATAACCACAGGGGAGACCCGCCTAATTCTTAACGAATACTTATATTTAATTAAAACTAAATTATTTCATGAAAACGATATATAATTTGCTCATTGTCAGTTTGTTGACGATGAGTTTCTCCTTTGCCCAAAATGTCATAAAAGGACGAGTTTTTGATAATACAACCAAAGAGCCAATCGTAGGGGCATCTGTAAAAATTGATGGAACAAATCTCGGAACAACGACGAATCTAAACGGACAATTTTCACTAAATTCCTCTGTAAAGGCTTCCAAAATAAGTGTTTCGAGTGTTGGATTTACTTCGCAAAGTTTTGATTATCAAGACGAAAAACCCTTTAATGTTTCGCTTGAACCTTCTATTGAAAATCTTCAACAAGTGGTGGTTACGGCAAATCGTGAAGCTGGTTTACGTACACAAGCCCCGATTGCTATTTCAAAAATTTCTCCGAAAATGATTGAAGAAGCCAAACCTACGGCGATGTTTGAGATTGTTAATAAAGTTCCCGGTGTTTTGATGGTGAATCTAAATAATGAACAACATCAAATGGCAATTCGCCAACCTATGACTACCAACGCTTATTTTTTATACATGGAAGATGGCGTTCCAATTCGCCCGATGGGCGTTTTTAATCATAATTCTATTTTGGAATATAATCAATTTGCTATTAGTTCTGTGGAGGTTGTGAAAGGTCCTGTTTCATCAATTTATGGAGCAGAAGCCGTTGGCGGAGCCATTAACTTTATTACGCATCGTCCGACTGCTGTACCAACGGCAAAAGTTGGCGTGCAGTTCGACCAATTCGGTTATCAACGTTTGCAATATGGAGCAGGAGCTACTTCTGGAAAATTTGGCGTTTATATTGGTGGTTTTGTGGCAAAACAACGCAATGCTTGGATGACGAGTTCTGATTATGATAAAACATCTTTAAATGCTCGTTTGGAATATTTATTTACGCCCAAAACTCGTTTGACTTTAGGTTGGTCATACAATGATTACAATTCTCAAACCAGTGGAAGCGTGGACAGCGTTGCTTTTTACTCACGTCAATATGTAAGTACAACTGATTTTACGTACAGAAAAGCGTATTCTGTGAGAAGCCGTTTGACGCTCGACCACGAATGGAAAAATGGCTCACAGAGTTTTATTACGGCTTTTTATCGTAATAATCGTCATGGACAAAATCCATCTTATAGTTTAATTTGGAAATCTGGGGCGACAACTGCTACGGGACAAGTCAATTCTAACGATTTTAACAGTTTAGGTTTTATTGCTCAACATACGCAAAAAATCAATTTTTGGAACTCAAAAATTATCGTTGGAACAACCCTTGATTTTTCTCCAAATGATTATTGGGCGTATCAAGTGGACTTAAATGCAAAATTGCGTGCTGACGGAAAATCGGTAGAAAAATATACCATTACTAAAGAACGTCCAGACATCAAATTAGCAGATTATAACGCTGATATTCATAATCTTGGAACGTATTTGCAGTATGATTTTGAACCAATTGCAAAACTTCGTTTGTCGGCAGGTTTGCGTTATGACCGCATGGCTTTCGATTTCGTCAATAATCTTGATGTAAATAAAACGACGGGCGAAGCTCTTAGCGGTTCAAAAGAATATAGCCAAGTAAGCCCAAAAATTGGTTTGACTTATGATTTAGGACAAGGAAAAGGTTTGTATGCCAATTATTCCAAAGGTTTTTCGCCTCCTGCACTTACGGCAATTTTTCGTAAACGAACCACTGCCGCAGCTAATGGAGATTTATTTTACTACAATATCGACCCTGCCTTATTTGACAATGCTGAAATTGGCGGATGGGCTTCTTTACTCAATAATAAAATTTATATTGATGTAGCTTATTATCAAATGAACGGTACAAATGAACTTTTGAGTATTCGCCAACCAGATAATTCTACTGATTATCAGTCGGTTGGAAAAACGCTTCACCGAGGTTTTGAATTTGGCATTACTTATAAACCCTCAAAAGAATACTTTTTTCGTTTTGGCGGAACGACCGCTATTCACCGTTTTGTAGAATTTACTTTGAGCCAAAGAGCATCAGATGCGTTGAAAGATGTAAACGGAAAAGATATGCCACAAGCTCCACGTTGGGTTTGGAATACAGCGTTTAGTTATTATCCAAAATGGGCAAAAAATCTCCGTACTTCGCTTGAATGGCAACACGTAAGCAGTTGGTTTCAGAACCAAATTAATTCGGTTTCTTATGCAGGATATGATGCCTTTAATGTGCGTTTAGGCTACAAATGGAAAGGAATTGAGGTATTTACCAATATCTTAAATGCTACTGACGCTTTGTACGCTTACAGTGCCTCACGTGGTAATAACACAACCGATAGAACAACATTTACGCCAGCCGCACCACGTACTTTTAATATGGGCGTGCAATATACATTTACGGGCAAATAATACAAAAGGCAGGAAGTGATGATTGGCAGAGCTTCCTGCTTATGATGATTTGTTTAGGACGATTTGTTCCCCGAAATAAATTTCGGGGCTACAAAATTTACCGAACCTACGGTTCTTTTTAAAGAAAGTTTTAAAGTGTTCATTCAAGTCCGATTCGTCAGTCGCTAAATTTCACATAATTACTATCAATTCAATATACAATATGAAAAAGGTTATCATTGCCATTATCAGCACATTGTGCTTATCGACAGGAGTTTTTGCTCAACATGAAGGACATTCAAAAAAGTCAGAGAAAGCTAAACAGCCAAAAGCTGAACAAGTTTTACAGAACGATGCTATCGACCCCATTTGTAAAATGTCTGTGCCAAAAGGTTCAAAACAAGTGTCGATTTATAAAGGCAAACAGGTTGGCTTTTGTAGTATTGTATGCAAAGAAATGTTTGATAAAGACCCGAAAAAATATGCTGGTCACAAACACTAAAATTTTCAGTTTATGAAATATTTAATCATTACTGTTTTGAGCGTTTTGTTGGGCTTAGAACAATCAAATAAAATTACGCAAATTTCTGACAGTCAGAATGTTGGAGTTACACCACGTTTTACGAAAGATGTAAATGGAAATCCTGTTTTGAGTTGGGTAGAAAAAGAAGGTGATAAAGTCAATCGTTTCTTTTTTGCTATTTTAAAAGATGGAGGAGCGACTTTTTCTGAGAAAATTATGGTCAAAGTTCCTGAAACTATCTCAACTCATGCCGAAGGAATGCCCAAAATTGCCTTCAAGAAAAATGGTGAAATTATTGCCAGTTTTGAAATGTCAAAACCAACACCAACGGAGCGTTTCGCAGGAAATTTATACTACGTTGTGTCGAAAGATAATGGCAAAACTTGGACAGAACCTCAAACGGTTCATACTGATGTGACGGCAGGAAAAAGTCATTCTTTCAACGATATTACAACGCTTCCAGACGGACAAGTTGGTTTTGTTTGGTTGGATGAAAAATTAGGAAAATATACAGGCAGAAGCGTAAAATTTCGTCAGACGTTATCAGACGGCACGCTTTCGCCAGAAGTTGTGGTTGATTCAAACGCTTGTCAATGTTGTAGAACTAATCTTTTTGTCGATGCTGATAAAAACTTACACATTCTTTATCGTGATATGTTGGTGGATGGTTCTCGGGATATTTCGCACGTAATTTCAAAAGACGGAGGAAAATCATTTACTGATGCAAAAGTCATTTTTGATGATAAATGGAAAGTAAACGCTTGTCCACATACAGGTCCAAGTATTACGCAAGTAGGTAAAGATTTGTACACAACTTGGTTTACAGGGAAAGAAAACGAAGCAGGCGTTAGACTTACCAAACTTGGTTCGGGCAAGTTGATAGATAATATTCAAACGAATAGGGCAAAACATCCACAAATCAGTAATTTGAATGATAATTTGGTATTAGTTTGGGAGCAATCTATGCAGAAAGATGATACTTTTTTTACCAAAATTGGCTTGAAAATTTTTGGAAAAGACAGACTAAAACAAGAATGGCTAACACCCGATGGAATGGTTTGTAATTATCCAGTTGTAATGGCAGTAGGGGAGGATTTATTAATTGCTTATGAACAAAAAAAGGATATTCAGAGCAATTCTACTATCATCTTTCAACGTATAAGTACGGTGGCAAAATAAAGCATTTTTTACGATTCGGGGATATTGTAATCTGTTGATAATCAGTATTTTTACATATTTCTTCCGTTTGAGTATAAAATTTAGCCTTTTATGTATCCCTTTGTTAATTCGTGAAGATTTTTATTGTTTTCGGATTTATTATGGTTCATATTTGGTGTTGCAATTGTGCAACGCCAACCTAAGTAAAATTTTTATGAATCACTTTCCGCCCCAAGTGAGACAAATGCAAGACATCATGTCTCACGCAAAATCCCTTGGAATACTCCATGGGCATTTTTCCGATTATCAATTAAACGGACAAACGATTAATCTTAATGGACAAGACCTACATCATTTCGCCAATTGTAGTTATCTTGGACTTGAGCTTGACCAACGTCTAAAGAATGCCGCCAAAGATGCCATCGAACGTTATGGTATTCAGTTTTCTTCTTCCCGAACTTACCTCGAATCAGGACTTTACGAGGTTTTGGAAGATAAATTATCTCAAATTTTTGGTAATCCTGTTATCGTTGCCCCCACAACGAGTTTAGGACATATTTCGTGGATACCAAACGTTGTACATAAAAATGATGCCGTCATTCTCGACCATCAAGTACACCGTAGCGTTCAGAATGCCACGATGATTGCCAAAGCTAATGGAACGCACGTAGAATTGTTGCGTCATAATCGCATGGATTTGTTGGAAGACCGCATTATTGAGCTTTCAGCAAAATATCGTAAAGTTTGGTACATGGCAGACGGTGTATATTCAATGTTTGGAGACGTTGCACCAATGCAGGAATTATATGATTTGTTGAATAGACACGAGCAGTTTCATTTGTACGTAGATGATGCCCACGGAATGAGTTGGGCTGGTAAACACGGACGTGGCTATGCCCTTAGTAATGTGGACTATTACCACGAAAAAATGTGTTTGATTACCTCTATCAATAAAGGTTTTGGAGCAAATGGTTCTGCGATGGTTTTTTCGGATGAAATCCAGAAGGCAATGATAAAAAATGCAGGGTCAACATTGATTTTTTCTGGACCAGTTTCTCCTGTAATGTTGACGGC
Organism: Arcicella aurantiaca; assembly: GCF_003148625.1. Taxonomy (GTDB): domain Bacteria; phylum Bacteroidota; class Bacteroidia; order Cytophagales; family Spirosomataceae; genus Arcicella; species Arcicella aurantiaca. The sequence goes on from NZ_QGGO01000017.1 coordinate 72,634, forward strand.
AGGAATTGCTTCGGCAGATATTCATTTGAGCGATGAAATTTATGACCGTCAGAACAGATTAACGGATTTAATTAAACATTTCAACCAAACCGCAATAGCTTTAGATTTGCCTTTGGTTCGTCAAGATATTACGCCAATTTGTTATTTAGCCGTTGGAGCAAATCCGCTTCATTGCGTAGAAATTGCTCATGGTTTGCAACAAGACGGTTATTTTGTCAATGTTTCGTCTTTCCCAACGGTTCCATTGAAAAATTCGGGAATGAGAATTACCCTCAATACCAATCATACCGAAGAGGCAATTACAGGTTTGTTAAACTCTTTAAAAAATAGAATGGACGAACGAGAAATTGTTACAGAAGAAGTGCTGAAACCGTTTGTGAGTAGAGATTTAGTAGTGGCTTAGTACACTGTTTAATAAATTATTTCAACTTCCCGAAAGTAAAAAAACTTTCGGGAAGTAGTCGAGAGGTTCACTTCCCGAAAGTTTTTTCTACTTTCGGGAAGTTGAAGAAACTTATTAAACACTGTACTTAGTTAGGTATTAGTGTTGGCTCATTATTAATCAAGTTGTTCAATCATAAACTAATACTTATGAGAAATTTGCTTATGTCGTATTTGGAGTATTTAAGAACGTACTGACTAAAAGGAAACTCCAATACTAACAACTAAATACTGAAACCTAAAAACAAAAAATAGGGTAAATAAATGGCTTAATACCATTTGTTTACCCTATTTTTTGTGCGAAAAACTCAACCTCGCATGGTTTTTTCATGTATCTTTGGAAAGCATCATTTTGAAATTTCTGATACAATAATGTCAACCAATTCCATATATAAAACCTCAAATACTATTAAAAGCTTTGTGCTAAGTCCACATTTTGGTGATGGACTACGGATAACCTTTGGGGTAGTGCTTCCGAGTTTATTGTTGGCACAATTTGATTTATTAAAAACAGGAATCAATATTTCTTTAGGAGCATTATGTGCCAGTATTGCTGATACTCCGGGGCCTATCACGCACAGAAGAAATGCCATGTTTTTCACGATAGGTTTAGTAACAATCGTTTCATTGATAACGGGTTTAGCTACGATTTCGGTATTCGTAACAGCTTTACTGATTGGCGGGTTAAGTTTCTTGTTTTCAATGTCTTATATCTATGGGAATCGTGCTTCGTCAATTGGAGTAGCGGCTTTATTGGTAATGATTTTGGGAATAGATGATATTCGTCCATTGTCCGAAATTGTGATGTATTCACTTTTTATCACGCTCGGAGGAATTTGGTACACAGCCCTGAGTTTGTCGCTTTACAAAATTATGCCTTATCGTTTGGCGACTTTATCATTGGCTGAATGTGTGATGGAAATTGCTGATTTTATGAAAATTAAGGCAGGTTTTTATCATGCAGGAATGGATTATGACGAAAACTACAAGAAATTAATTGAAGCACAAATAACGGTTAATGAACGCCTTGACGCAGTAAGAGAACAACTATTTAAAAGTCGTGAAATAGTAAGAGAAAATACCCAAGAAGGACGTTTTTTATTGGTCGTTTTTGTGGATATGGTTGATTTGTACGAACAAATTATTTCTACTTTTTACAACTATCAAAAACTCCATAAACAGTTTGACCATACAGGAATTTTGACCGATTTTGAGGTAATTCTAACGCTTCTTTCTCAGCAAATTGAAGAAATCGCTTTTTCATTAAAAGATGGAACAAAACCCAATTTCGATTTAAGTTTACCTCGAAAAATTCAAGAATTGAAATTAGCCATTGAAGCACTTTCGCCCGAAGGCGATACCATAGGAGAATCTGCTATTTTTTCAAGCACAGGTTTACAAGCACTTAAAAATATTGAAGTAAATGTTGAGAATATTTATCTCAGAATAAAGAAAATTAAAGGCTATTTTAAAGAAAAACAACTCAAAAAATTGGGTAGAAATGAGATTAAAATAAACTCATTTACGTCGCACCAAGAATATGAATTGGATACTTTCTTTGAAAATCTTAACCTAAAATCTGAAAACTTCAGACACGCCCTTCGTGTTTCGGGCATGATGCTGATAGGTTTTATTATTGCCCAATCTTTCAATTTTTTACATAGCAATTGGATTCTCTTGACCATCATGGTGATTATGAAACCCGCTTATAGTCTCACCAAAGAGCGTAATCTCGACCGACTCATTGGTACAGTTTCGGGTGCATTTATTGGCATGATGATTCTCAATTATGTTACCAACGACTACTGGCTTTTTGGTATTTTGCTTTTTTGTATGTTGGGAACGTATAGTTTTCAACGCAAAACGTATTTGGTCAGCGTGGTATTTATGACACCATTCATTCTCATTCTTTTTGACTTTTTGGGCATGGGAAGTCGAGCTTTAATGATTGAGCGAGTTTATGATACCATTATTGGCGGAGGCTTGGCTTTTATTGGCAGTTACGTTTTACTGCCTAATTGGGAACACGAGAAACTAAGAAAGACTTTAGGCGAAATGTTGGAAGCCAATTTGGCGTATTATCATCAAGTTGCTCAAATGTATTTTGGAGAAAAATACGACCGAGTTCCTTATAAAATTATCCGTAAAGAAGTATTTGTACGAAGTGCCAATTTAGCTTCTGGTTTTCAAAGAATGTTCTCCGAACCCAAGCATAAGCAGTTGAGTATAAATGAAGTACATAAGTTTTCGGTTTTGAATCACTTAATGTCCTCTTACGTAGCCACGCTTGCCTTGTACGCCAAAGAGCATTTTGAAACATTGCCAGATTTTGAGGAATTAAAACAGATTGCTCAGAATACCGAAAACATGATGAACGAAGCCATCAAAATTATAGAACAAAGCGAATTTGTGACGAAAGAAAATATCCAAATATTGAAACTAAAAGCAACCACAGAAACCGACGAAGAAAGCAAAATTGTCATTCCCGAACAATTTATGAATCTTCAAAAAGTTGCTTTTGATATTTGTAAAATTTCCGAGCGGATTCGGTTGTAAAAAAAAACTGTTATCTTTAACCTTTCATCTAATAAACAAAAACCACTTTTATCTTTAGTATCAACCCTTCACGTATGGAACGTTTCACAGGACTCATTGGAATTGTATTGATTTTGGGCATCGCCTATTTGATGTCAAATAATAGAAAAGCTATTAATTTTCGAACTGTTGGTATGGGCTTGGCTTTGCAAACAGCTTTAGCCGTTTTTATCTTGAAAACTTCAGTTGGAGCATTAGCATTTTCAACATTGGGGAGTTGGGTTACTCGTGTAATTAATTTCAGTAACGAAGGTGCAAAATTTGTTTTTGGTCCATTGGCGGATGTTCCAGCGGTATCAAAAGCATTTGATGGCGGCGGTTTCATTTTCTTCTTTAATATCATTCCTACTATCATTTTCGTAGCCGTTTTGGTGAATATTTTTTACCATTTAGGTATAATTCAAGCGGTTGTTAGAATATTAGCCAAAGGAATGAAATTCTTGATGGGTGTAAGTGGTTCAGAAGCACTTTCTAATATTTCGAGTGCTTTTGTAGGGCAAGTTGAAGCTCAAATCATGATTAAGCCTTATTTGAAAGGAATGACACTTTCTGAATTAACTGCCTCAATGTCTGGTAGTTATGCTTGTATTGCAGGTGGTGTAATGGCTACTTACATTCAGTTTGGTGTACCTGCCGCTTATTTGATTGCAGCGAGTATTATGGCTGCTCCGGGAGCTTTGGCAATTTCAAAAATTATTTATCCAGAAACTGAAGAGTCGGAAACGAAAGGAATTGTAAAATTGGAAGTTAAAAAAGAATATACAAACCTGATTGATGCTATTTCAGCAGGTTGTTCAGACGGACTAAAAGTTGGTTTAAATGTATTAGCCATGCTTATCGGTTTCTTGGCTTTGATTGCCCTTATCAACTTTATTTTTAGTAAAGTAGGAGGTATTTTCAACTATGCTGATTTTAGTTTAGATACGCTTTTAGGATATTTATTTGCAGGTTTTGCTTGGTGTATGGGTGTACCAAAAGAAGAAATTGTACAAGCAGGTTCATTAATGGGAACGAAGTTGGCAGCCAATGAATTTGTGGCATATTTGAAATTATCACCAATGATTCAAGCTCATACGCTTTCTCCAAAAACAATTGCTATTGTCAGTTTTGCCTTATGTGGCTTTGCGAATTTTGGGTCTTTGGGTATTCAAATTGGAGGAATTAGTGCATTAGAACCAAGTCGTAGAAAAGATTTGACAAAAGTAGCAGTTCGTGCCTTAATTGCTGGAACATTAGCCAGTTATATGTCGGCTACTTTGGCGGGGATGTTGTTTTAGATTTTATTTTGAAGCAAATACCAAATCTCAAAAAAAAACGTTATTTTCGTAACCAAAATGTCAGCCTAAATGGTTGGCATTTTTTTTGATAACATTCCTTATATCACATAAATAGAATCTCAACCACGATTCAATAAAATAATCCCCAATGGCAAATCAACTTAGTGTTTTATCATCTTTTACACACATTACACAAGAAATTCAAGGTATTCGTGCCATCGTATCTGTTCAATATCCAGAATTAACTGCCATGCAGTCGCTGAGTGATTCGTTTTCAAAAATTTTGGGAAATAAAAGAGCCGTTTATTTAGCTGTTACTGACCAACAATTTTGGCACGTTCATACAGTAGGAGAGAAAGTTGTGAAAAAAACACCAATTGAAGCAAATCATATTGATGATGTGAAAATCTCTAATACAACGCTTACGGGTGAAAGAGACGTTAAATTGCCACAAATAACTATTACAACGAAGCAAGTAACTCACAAAACGGTTAAGGAGGGAAAAGAGAAAAAGACAGTGGAAGTTCCCAATTTTACACAACATGATTTTACGTTGTTTCCTGTAACTTTCCTTCCAAATTTGAAGTATAGCCAAAAAATGGATGAGGTGCTTCAATCAGTTGAAATGAGACAAATTGTATTGACTTCGTTGCAAAAAATCCAAACAAAAATTGCAGATAAAAAAATAATTGAGCAGTTCAACGCTCAAGGAAAATAATAATAATGTAACACAGACTTTAGTCTGTACCAACTTACAGACTAAAGTCTGTGTTACATTATTCAGCTTCGATATTATCTAAATTATAATGCAATCCTCTGTTTTCTTTTCTCGCAATAGCATCTTTAATAACTAAATATGCCACATTAATCATATTGCGTAATTCACTTACTTTTACCGAAATTTTAGATTGTCTATATAATTCTTCGTGTTCAAGATAAATCAATTCTAAGCGGTCATAAGCACGTTTTAAACGACGGTCAGTTCGTACAATTCCTACATAATTACTCATGATTGACTCTAATTCACGAGTCATTTCTGTTACCAAAACTAACTCTTCTGGGTGTGTCGTTCCATCATCATTCCAATCAGGAATATTACTTGGCAATACGTTTTCTTCAAAGGTTTCGATTGACTTCAAAAAGGCACGGTGAGCATATACAATGGCTTCGAGTAATGAATTAGAAGCCAAACGGTTAGCTCCGTGAAGTCCCGTTGCAGAGCATTCACCTGCTGCAAATAAATGTTCAATATTAGTTTGAGAATATTCATTTACTTTGATTCCACCACATAAATAATGTTGAGCTGGCACAACAGGAATCATATCTTTGCCCGTAATGTCCAAACCAAGATTATCCTTGCAATAATTGTAAATCATTGGGAAGTGATGTTTGAAATCCTCAGATTCAAGATGACGAGTATCTAAATAAACATGGTCAACGCCATTTTTCTTCATTTCAGAGTCAATAGCACGAGCCACAATATCTCTTGGAGCAAGCGACAAACGAGGGTCATATTTCTCCATAAACGTGGTTTCATCAATATTTTTCAACACACCACCATGTCCACGAACTGCCTCAGAAATTAAGAAAGAAGGTTTTTTGCTTGGCTGATACAAAGAAGTTGGGTGAAATTGGATAAACTCCATACCTTCAACCAAAGCTTTGGCACGATACGCCATTGCGATACCGTCGCCAGTGGCAATAATTGGATTGGTTGTACTTTGGTAAATATTTCCGATGCCACCCGTTGCCAAAAGGGTATTTTTAGCTAAAAATGTTTCCGTTTTTCCTGTTAAAGTATTGAAAACATAAGCCCCAAAACATTTTTTATGTGGGGTGTCTTTCGTTACTTTTTCACCTAAATGATGTTGAGTAATTAAATCAATGGCGAAATAATGGGTGAAAAAATCAACCGATTTAAACGACTTTACTTTTTCCAATAAAGCTCTTTCAATTTCGTTTCCTGTGGAGTCTTTATGATGTAAAATTCGTTGGTCGGAGTGTCCACCTTCTTTTACTAAATCGTATGTTCCATCTTTCTTTTTATCGAAATTTGTTCCATAAGAAATCAACTCTTTCAAACGTTCTGGAGCTTCAGTTACAACGATTTCAACAGCTTGGCGGTCAGACAAAAAATCACCCGCCACCATTGTATCTTCAATGTGTTTGTCAAAAGAATCATCATCTTTCCAGACGGTAGCAATGCCACCCTGAGCATATTTTGTATTACTTTCTTCCGCAACCGTTTTGGTGATAATGGCAATTTTTACGTCCTTGCCTTTTTCCTCAAAATAAGTAGCAATTTTGGCGGTGTACGAAAGCCCTGCGATTCCAGAGCCAATCACTAAAAAGTCATATTGGGGCATCTTTCAGTTATCAGTTATTATTAAACAGTTATCAGTAAACTGCCATGTTATTTCATAATCAGTACCAATATTACAAATAAATGTTTATTGGTAAAGAAAACAAAGCTAATACCTTTCGAGATGAACCTGCATAAATTTATCCCGAAAATTTCTGTTATCCGTTGATAATTACTAAATTCGGAACTCAAAAATTTCAAAAATGAGTATTACAGGCTCATCGTTAACCCAAAATTCGGAATAATTTTATGGAAGAATCATCGCAAAGCAATGGCATTTGGAAGGCATTAGTGGGAATTCTGGCAGTCGTTTCAGGTATTCTTGGTTACTTATTATTTGATGCTAAAACTGCCAATAAAAACCAAGAACAAGTAATTAATCAAAAGGTTGAGGAATTGGCTTCTGCAAGGGTTAGATTAGACTCAATTGGGTCACAATTGGATGCAAAAATAGCTCAGATTAAAGTATTGGGTGGAAATATTGAGTCGTTGGAAGCAGCAAAAAGACAATTAGAAGCTGATAAGGTTCAGTTGAAAAAAGTAAATATTTTCTCGAAACAACAATATGATGTTAAAATTGCAGATTTTGTAACGCTTTTAGCGGCAAAAGATGCCGAATTAGTACAGTTAAAGCGTGAAAATGGAGAATTAGTAGCAAAAAATAAAGATTTGTTCTCTCAGAATAGTACACTGACCACTGAAAACATGGGATTGAAAACGTCTAAACAAAATTTGACGGATTCAGTTGATAATTTCTACCGTCGTAACCGAGAATTAACAGCTAAAGTTACTCGTGCATCAGCATTACAAGCTCAATTTGTACAAGCCCTTGCGGTTTCTGATAAGAATAAGGAACGTGATGGAGGTGTTTATCGTGCTTCAAAAGTGGATAAAATCAAGGTTATTTTCCAATTACAACCAAACCCAATTGCCAAACAAGACGTAAAAACGATTTATATGCGTGTTTACGACCCAGACGGTTCTGTTCTTTATGATTCGGGGGTTGGTTCTGGAAACTTCGATTTATTCGGCAAGGAAACAACTTATACCGCTAAAAAAGATATTCAGTTTCAAAATAACGGACAAGGCGTTGAAATTCTTTACGGACGTGGTTCGGCTATTCAATATCGTGAAGGGCATTATAAAATCGAGCTTTTTTCAGAAGGATTTAAAATCGGAGAAGGAAGTTTTGATGTGAAGTAATTAGGAGTTAGGTATTAGAAATAAATTATTTGACATTATGTAGTGGCGTATAGCATACGCCAAAAATTATCAAAACATTGGCGTATGCTATACGCCATTACCCATCAATGACATTAATTTTATTAAATATTAGTATTCAAAGTGTTATTAATCATGGAATTATTGAAATACTAAATTGAACTAATACTTAATGTAAAATAAAAAGGGTTTCAAAACATTGATTTTGAAACCCTTTTTATTGGGGGTATCGTAAAAATACTAAGCTCTAAAACCCAAATCCTAACCCCTAACTAATCAACTCAAACTCCCCATTTTCGTGTCTTTCAGCCATTTCTACGTAATGCAAAGCACTTAGTGGAAGATGTTGAGCTTGTTGTTCTGAAATTTGCTTAATTACCTTTGCAGGAATCCCTACAACTAAAGAATTATCTGGAACTTCCATACCTTCAGTAACTAAGGCACAAGCTCCAATAATACAATTTTTCCCGATTTTGGCTTTATTTAAAACCGTTGCCCGCATTCCAATTAGTGAGCCATCTCCAACGGTTGCACCATGTACAATTGCACCATGCCCAACGGTTACATCTTTTCCAATAATAGTTGGGTCGCCTGGGTCTGCATGAAGCACCGCCGTATCTTGAATATTAGAACGGTCGCCGATAATAATGGCTTCTACATCTGCCCGAATAACCGCCCCGTACCACACAGATACATCTTCACCGAAAGTAACATTGCCCATCACCGAAGCGTTTGGAGCTATAAATGGTTTGTTTTTCATTATGCGTCTTAATTTTACTTGAATGGTAATAAATTACTGAAATATTTTTTTGAAAGTGAAATTATGAAACAATTAGACAAAAGATGGATACAAAAACGAATATGTAGTATTTTTTGCTTTTGTATTTTTGTAAATTCAATATGAAAGGCTTTTTGTTTTTTAACGTATTAATTGTCAAAAAGAATAATTCATCATTCAAATACTTTTAAAACCCCCTCAAATGAAAAATTTGATTTTATGGTTGGCTCTTGTCAGTCCTTTGCTGGTAAATGCCCAACAAAAAGTTCCTTTAGACGATATGTCTTTCTGGAAATCAAGCGATAAAACAAACTGGCAAATTGCTGGTGATGTTTCTGCTGACCTCAACCAAGCCGAAGCCATGACTAAAACTGCTGGAAAGGGAGTTTTAGTGAATATTCCAAATGCTCAAAATCGCTCAAATTTACAATCAGTAGCAGAATATGGAGACGTTGATGTTTCATTTGATTTTATGATGGCATCTCATTCAAATTCTGGTTTTTATTTAATGGGACGTTATGAAATCCAATTGTTGGATAGTTGGGGAGTTAAAAACCCTGCTACGGGCGATTGTGGAGGTATTTACAAGCGTCGTCGTTATGAAAATGGAAAAGAAATTCTTTGGGAAGGTCACGCTCCACGCCTTAATGCTTGTTTAGCTCCAGGTTTATGGCAACATTTAGACATTTCTTTCCAAGCTCCACGTTTTGATGCTTCTGGAAATAAAATTGCCAATGCCAAAGTTTTGTTAATCAAAATGAATGGCGTTGTTGTTCAAGAGAACGTAGAATTGACAGGTCCAACGGGAGGACCAATTGCTGAAACAGAAGCACCAACAGGGCCATTCATGATTCAAGGTGACCATGGGCCAGTGGCTTTCAGAAATTTCGTTATCTCTAATTTTAGTGGAAAACCTGCTGAATTTTCTAATATTTCTTACAAAGTTTTTTACGGGAAATTTAAAGAACCTAAAGACTTTTTGAGCAAAAAACCAGATGCGGTGGGTTCAATTGATAAATTATCTTGGGATGTAAGCAAACAAGATAATGATTTTGCACAAATCTTTAATGGAACATTGAAAGTGCCAGTGGCAGGAAAACACCAGTTTACTTTTCAGATTGGAGGGAAATATTATGTTTCAGTTAATGGAAAAGAATTACTTCCAGACGCTTGGACTACTTCAAACAATAAACGCTCAGCAGATATTGAATTGCCTGCGGGAGATGTACCCGTAGAAATTACTGTTTACAAAACTGATGGTTGGGTAGCTCCAGTTTTAGGAATGTCGGTACAAGGACCTAACTTTAGAAATACTCAATACCAATCTTTAGGTTCATTACTGTCTTCTCCTCCCAACGACCCTATTTATTTGGATGCAAAAGAGCCTACCATTTTACGCTCATTTTCAGATGTTGTAAAAAATGGCAAGAAACAAAAACGCATCACACACGCTGTAAACGTGGGTCATCAAGATAAATTACACTATACTTATGACTTATCTAATGGGGCAATTGCTCAAATTTGGAAAGGGGATTTCTTAGATACTTCTCCCATGTGGGATAATCGTGGAGATGGTTCTTCTCGTCCACGTGGAGCAGTTTTAGCCCTTACCGATTCTCCACTTTTAGTAGTGGCAGATTCAAAAGGTGCAGTTACAGAAATACCTGCTGATAATGCTAATTTCCGTGCTTTAGGGTATGATTTAGACGCTAATAACCTGCCAATTTTCCGTTATCAAATGTTTGGTGCAGAAGTGGAAGACCAAATCAGAATTACTGATGGAAAATATCTAAAACGTACTTTAGCCGTAAAAAATATTGACGCAAACAAGCAAGAAACGTTTCGTATTGCTGTGGGGTCAAATATTACTAAATTAACTGACGATACTTACGAAGTAGATGGAAAAAGCTATTTCATCAAATTAGCAACAGGAACAACCGCAACGATTGAAAAAGTAGGAGATAATTCGGTGCTTTTAGTTCCTGCAAAGGAAAAAGTTGAGTACTCAATTATGTGGTAATATCTGTAAACCGAAGACACTACTTTGGTACTGATAAGAGTTAAAATTTGACAATATTTGATGTCCGATGCCAAAGCGTTGGAAAACAATAAAATGAAACTAAAATCATTCATACATACTTGCACAGCGGCTATGCTTGCGTGCTTGACACAGGGGGCGTTTTCTCAAAAAACAGAACCCACTGAAAACGATTATTATAAAATCGTAAAAATTCCTATTCCAGAAGGTATTGTTTTGGAAGTAGGCGGAATTGCAAAAATGCCAAACGGTGACATGGCGGTTTCTACTCGTAGAGGCGATGTTTATATCATTGAGAATGTCTATTCGAGTATGCCTATTTTTCGTAAGTTTGCTTCTGGCTTACACGAAATTTTAGGGCTTGCTATCAAAGATGGAAATATTTATGTGGCTCAAAGAGGTGAATTGACAAAATTGATTGATAAAAACGGAGACGGAAAAGCAGAACGTTATGAAACAGTTTGTGCATTGCCAATTTCTGGACACTATCATGAATATTCTTTTGGTCCTAAAATCGCTCCAGATGGTTCATTTTATGTAACAGGAAACGTTGGTTTTGGTAATTCTGACTGGTGGGCAGGAAAATCGTATGTGCCTTTCAGAGGTTGGACAATGAAGATTTCGGAAGATGGAAAATTAACGCCATTTGCCGCAGGTATGCGTTCTCCATGCGGAATTGGTATGATTGATGGAGAGTTTTTCTATGGTGATAATCAAGGAGATTGGATGGGTTCTGGATTTATTTCACACGTTGAAAAAGGTGATTTTATGGGTCATCCAGCTTCTTTAGCTTGGGCAGACCGTCCTGACTCGCCTGTGAAAATGCGTAAAGAAATGATTTTCACAAAAGTTGACCCACGTGACGACCCAAAAGTGAAGCCTGAGTATGTGAAGGACGAGCCAATGACGACTATCTACGAAATGGGAAAAACAACTTATCCGAACATGGGCATAAAAGCTCCTGCGGTTTGGTTGCCACATGGAGTTTTGGGAGTTTCTACGTCAGAATTAATTACAGATGATACCAAAGGAAATTTCGGGCCTTTTGCAGGACAAGTTTTTGTGGGTGACCAAGGAATGTCAAAAATTGCTCGTGTATTTTTAGAAAAAGTAAATGGAAAATATCAAGGAGCATCTTTTGACTTTAAAAGTGGTTTCCGTTCGGGTGTATTACGTATGGCCTGGGGAAGCGACAACGCCATGTATGTAGGTGGTACAAATCGTGGTTGGGGTTCAGTTGGTAAAGAAGATTTTGGCTTAGAACGCTTAGTTTACACAGGAAAAACTCCTTTTGAAATGAAAGCCGTAAGAGCAATGCCAGATGGTTTTGAAATTGAATTTACTGTACCAGTTGATAAAAAAACGGCTGAAGATGTGAACAACTATGACGTTTCAAGCTATGTTTATAAATATCACCCTGTTTACGGAAGTCCAATTGTAAACCGTAAGGATAATTCAGTAAGAGGAGCGAAGGCATCAGAAGATGGATTAAAAGTAAGAATTGTAGTTGATGGATTACGTGAAGGTTATGTACACGATATTAAGCCAGAAGGCGTTCGTTCTGCAAAAGATAATTTATCGTTATTACACGGTTCCGCATATTATACGTTGAATAATATTCCAACAGGAGAAAAAGCAAATATCACTTTAGTTACGCCAAAAACTCGTGCAGAACGTGAGCGTATTGATGCAGGTGCTAATGCCAATACTCCTGACAATCAGATGAAGGAAGCTATGCCAACAACCGCAGGTGTTGCCGCAGCAGCAAAAGGAAAAACAACTGTAAAAAATATAACTCCAACCGCTGTAAAAGCATCAATTATTTCTGATGCAGAAGCTACAAAATTATTGGCAAAACATACTTGTTTGGCTTGTCACAAAGTCGGAGAACGAGCAGTTGGACCTTCGTATAAAGACGTTGCAAAACGTAAATATACCAACGAACAAATTGAAGCATTAATCATTGAACCCAAACCAGAAAATTGGCCAGATTTCTCTACGCCAATGGCTCCGATGGCACACGTACCAAAAGGTGACATCAAGAAAATTGCCGCTTGGATAAATTCATTAGGTAATAAATAAGCTATTGAAAAGTAATGAATTTTACTAAAACATTACTTCTTTGGAAATTTATTCATTAAGATTTAGAACCGTCATTCAGTTTTTTCTGGATGGCGGTTTTTTCTTAAAGAAGAGGTGCAATTGCTTTTCATAACGATGCGATGGTATCTTTGGCTATTAGTCATCGTTTTTTCCACTAAGAAAAATAACATTCATAATAGATTATTTTTCTCACAACAAACCATAAACATTTCACGTTAATAGTAAGCAAATAATCATTTTTTAGCGTATATTAGAATTGTTTATTAGTTTTGAATCGTAAGGTTTTAATTCCTCTGTTCTCCGAATCATTATGCAAAAGAATTTACTATATATTTTTTTTAGTGTTTTTGTCTTCTCAAGTTCTGTAACCCTTGCCCAACAAGATGCACAACTGAGTCAATATATGTTTAATCCATTGTATATCAATCCAGCAACTGCGGGAATGGACGGAGTGACGAAATTTCAGTTACATTACCGCAATCAATGGTCAAATTATCAGACAACATTTGATGGCAATGGTTCTTTAGGAACACAAATATTTACGGCATCTATGCCATTAAATGGATTGCACAGCGGAATCGGCATACAATTTGTAAATGATAAAACACCATCGGGTGCAGGTTATCAAAATATGTTGTTATCTTACTCATATCAGATAGGTTTATCAAATGGTGGAGTAGTATCAATCGGTGCAAAAGGAGGTATTCATACTAAATCATTTGATTCACGCTTTCGCCCACGTGAAACTGGCGACCCAATTGTAGATGGACTTGCAGGAAGTGTAAATCAAACTAAAACTGATTTTTCGGTTGGAGCCTTATATAAAACGGCAAATTATCAGATTGGTGCAAGTTTAAATCATGTCAATACACCAAGTTATAGTTTTGGAACAGATAAATCTGGGCAATATGCTATCAAACAAGTTTTAAACTTAACTGCGAGTTATGATTATTATTTAAACGACGATATTAAAGTAAGTCCGATGGCATTATGGAAGACGGATTTTACAACAAGTGTTTTGGAAGGAGGTGCAATTTTTACGTATGATGATAAATATTGGCTTGGAGGTTCGTATCGTTTAAACGATGCTGGCATTATTATTGCTGGAATTTCGATGTTAAAAGACAACGCATTAAGGTTGGGTTATTCACTTGACTTAACCACCGTAGGAGCAACCGCCAAAGCCCCATTATCGCATGAAATCTTGCTAAGTTATGCCATTCCCGCCCCAAGACTTTTAGCAGGAAAGAAAACTCCCGTGCGTACCCCAAGATTCAACCATTAAATCAATAAGTGCGAAAAACACTAAATCATTGATAGACAACACAAAAAAATATTTAACTTTGTTGTTCTGATTTTATACTAAATCGATTAAAGTTCACGTTTTTAAGAAAATTTAACATATTAGAATTGTATTAGATTCTCGACTTAGCATAATATTACCATTAAATAAATTAAAACACAGTCATATTTGAAGCATAACTACCTATAATTATTTTTCAGGTATCATTCAAAAAAGTTTATAACACTATGAATTACGGTGGAATTTTCAGGAAATCACTTTTACTACTTTTGGTAGTTATTCCTGCCTTGTTCTTGGAAAGTTGTAGCTCCTCTGGCGGAAGCAAGAGTAAAGGCAAATCAACAGCAAGTAGCAAAGGAAGAAGTAGCAAAGGTAAAGGTGAAGTAGCCTCTAAGGGGAAAGGCAAAAATAGTAAAAATAGCCGCAGTAGTAAAAAAGAAGATGTTGGCATGGTCAACGGGGAAGTTGCAGCTACAGCTCGTAAAGGTTGGAAACAAACTACTCCACTCGGAATGGTTTTAATCCCTTCTGGCTCATACATGATGGGACAAGCTGATGAAGACGTTGCGTCAACTTCAGTAAGTTTCAACAAACGTGTAACAGTGGCTCAGTTCTACATGGATGATACCGAAATCACTAATAATGAATATCGTCAATTTACAAGCGTAATGATGACGGATTCGATTTCTGTTTTAGGAGAAGAAAAAATCTTAGCAGAATATTATCCTGATACAACTGTTTGGAGTAAAGACTTTACTTATCATAACGGTGACCCAATGACAGAATATTACTTCTCAAGTCCTGCCTTCGATATGTATCCAGTTGTGGGTGTAAGTTGGGTAGCCGCAAGATATTTCTGCGAATGGAGAACAAAAGCTTATAACGATTACCGTACTTCAGAAGGTATGTATATTTCTCCAAGATTCCGTTTGCCATCAGAAGCAGAATGGGAATGGGCAGCTCGTGGAGGAAAAGCATCTGCAAAATATCCTTGGGGTAACCCTTATGTAGCTAATGGAAAAGGTTGTTTATTAGCCAACTTCAAGCCACATAGAGGAAATTATGATGCTGATGGTTATGCTTATACTGCTCCTGCAAACCAATTTAATCCTAATGATTATGGTTTGTATAACATGGCAGGTAACGTAGCTGAATGGTGTTTAGATGCTTATGCTGATAACTCAGTAGCTATTACTTGGGACTTAAACACCATCAACGATGATAAAGATGAGCCACGTAAAGTAATTCGTGGAGGTTCTTGGAAAGACGTTGCTTATTACTTAGAAACAGGTACACGTTCTTACGAATACGAAAATAAAAAACGTTCTTATATCGGATTTCGTTGTGCAATGAACCACTTAGGTCGTTCATCAGGCAAAGAATTCAAATAGTAGAATTACACATTTGAAGAAAAGCTAATATAGCACTTCAAATAATAAGCGAGGGAAACCCATCTTACTAAACAAGATAAGTTCCCTCGCTTACTTTTGAGATAATAATAGAAAATTGTTGAGCAAATATCAAAATCCTTTAAATCTAAAGAATCTGCCATATTACCAACTTAAAAACGCTATTACTTATCCATTATATTAAAAATACAGGTATTAGTCTCAAATAAATTTATCTTATTAATCACAATGGAAAAAATTATTAACGTCATCGCCAGTTTTGGTGCAGCAGTAGTTATCGTTGGAGCTTTATTTAAAATTTTACACTGGAATGGTGCAAATGAAATGTTGATGGTTGGTATGTTTACAGAAGCCGCTATCTTTATTTTATTCGGTGTTTTATACTTAGTAGCAAAACCAGAAAAACAATACGAGTGGGAGAGAGTATATCCAGAATTATCAAAAGAATTTACAGGTGAATTGCCAAAAAGAAGTGTTGCTGCTCCATCTACTGGAACAGGCATCACTGCTAAAATGGACGAAATGTTAGCTAACGCAAGAGTTACGCCTGATATTTTTGATAATTTAGGAAAAGGAATGAAGTCTTTGACTGACACCGTTTCTAAAATTGGTGATATTACAGATGCAACAATTGCTACAAATGATTATGCTAAAAATGTAAAATCTGCATCAGGAGCGATGGGTGAAATGAACAAGGCTTATGGAGCTACAATGAATGCTATGTCAGAAATGTCATCAGCTACACAAGATGCAAAAGAATACCGTGTTCAGTTCCAGAAAGTAACTCAGAATATGGGAGCATTAAATGCTGTTTATGAATTAGAATTACAAGACACCAATAAGCACTTGAAAGCAATGAATACGTTCTATGGCAATTTAACAACTGCTATGGAAAATATGGCTGATGCAAGTAAGGATACTCAACAGTTTAAGCAAGAATTATCTAAATTGACAACTAACTTATCTTCATTAAACAACGTTTACGGAAGTATGTTAACAGCAATGAAAGGATAGTAATAGGTATTAGGTTGAAGGTCTTAGGTTTTAGTAGTTTTTGCTAACCCCTAAATCCTAATCCCTACCCCCTAAAAATAAAACTTAAACTAAAACGAAATCCTATAAGCACATAATATCATGGCAGGAATGAAAGAAACGCCCCGTCAGAAGATGATTGGGATGATGTATTTGGTGCTAACCGCCCTACTTGCGTTGCAGGTGAGTGATGCCCTTTTACAGAAATTTGTATTATTAAATAACAGCTTAGAGACGGCAAATAATTCAGCCGTACAGAAAAATATTGCAACTATTGAAGGCATGAAAACTTTGTTAGAAAAATCTGCTAACAAAGCAAACGATGCACAATATATTACACAAGCTCAAGAAGTCCACAAATTAGCCGATGCAATGGTTGGAGAATTAGATAATTTGAAAGCTCAAATTGTTGAAAAAACAGGTGGATATGACAAAGAAACTGGTGCTTTAGTAGGAATGAAAGAAACCGAAAAAGTATATGAGTTAATGATTGGTGGAAAGAAAAATGGTTTAGCTTATGGTCTTAAAACTAAATTAGATGACTATGTTGCTAAAATTTCTAAATACGCAGGTGACAGTAAGTTAAAAGTTGAGCCTTTAGCAATGTCGGGTAGTGAAGACCCTGCTGTGGCAAAAGATGCAAATAATAAGAATAAAGATTTTGCTGAATTAAACTTTGCAGAAACTCCCGTTCCAGCAGCTTTAGCAACATTAAGTCAAAAGCAATCAGAAGTTCGTCGTCATGAAAGTACAATTTTGAGTGCATTGGCTCAAAAAATTGGTTTGAAAGACATCAAATTTGATAAAATTTTAGCCATGGTTTCTGCAAAATCAAATACTGTTGTTGCAGGTATGGACTATGAGGCTGAAATGTTTATTGCTGCTTATTCTTCTGGAATTACGCCAAGAATGAGTTTCAATGGTTCTTCTGTTCCTGTGAAAGATGGTAAAGGACAAATTAAATTTAAAGCTCAAGGTGGTCAATATGACGGTCGTGGACTTTCAAGAAAAACTTATACCGCAACAATCTCTTTCAACGGACCAAACGGTGCTGAAACAAGAACAATCGACCAAGAATATTTCGTATTGAAACCAACTTATAACATCGAAGCAGGTAGTTTACCTCCATTATATTTAGGTTGTGCAAATAAATTAAGTATTGTAAGTCCAGGTTTAGGAGCTTTATGGCAACCGTCTATTACCGCTAATGGTGGAGATGTTATTGCAGGTGGTGGTGCAGGAAAAATCACTGTTGTTCCAAGCGGTACATCTGTTGAATTAAGTATCAATAACGGTGGTATTTTGTTAGGCGTTGAAAAATTTAGAGTTCAAAGAATTCCTAAGCCAGAAGTTAGAGTATTTGGTAATGGTGGCGAATTAGATGAAAAACGTGGTGCAAGTGCAACTGGTTTAAGAAGTATTGATGCAAGAGCAATCGCACAAGAATCATTCAAAGCAACTAACCCCGATGACGCTAATTACCGAGTTTCAGAAGTATATGTAGCTTTAGCAAGAGGTAGTAAAAAAGTTGGAGACGTAACTCTATCTGGAGGTGGAAGTATTAGTTCTTTAGCTCAAGTAGCTCAACCTGGTGACCGCTATTATATTGAAATTAAAGGTGTTCAGAGAAAAAGCTTTAGAGGTACTATCGAGACTATTCCTTTTAACATGGTTAAGAATATTCCTTTGAATTAAGAAGTACAAAGTATTATGTATTAAGTATCATGAATAACATTTATTGACGTTTGCTTCTTAATACTTAGCACATAATACTAAATACTAAAATATATCGTTATTCAAAATATGAAACAATAAGTTTACAGATACTTGAAAATCAAATAATTGTAAAACTTGTCATTCCATAATTTTATGAAGAATCTTAGTAAAATAGCAAGTGTGGTTTTATTGTCTATGACAACTTGCACATGGGTATCTGCCCAAGAAAAAGACAATAAAGGGAAGAATCCTGATTCTGTTCGTCCAATTGATGAATCTAACATCATGTGGAAACAGCGTTTGTGGAGACGTATGGATTTGAACGAAAAACAAAATCAGCCTTTTTTCTCAAAAGGAAATGAAATTACTAAATACCTAATTGAATGGGTACAAAGTGGTGTTTTGCAACCATATAGAAATGACTCTTTGAAAACTAAAATTTCTAAGGAAGATTTCATGAAAAACTTAGTCATGGAAAACTCTATTGGAGATAATGCTTTATCTGATGCTGAAAAAGCAGCAGGTTTTGGAACTGAAAGTGGAGGTACTGCCGCAGCAGATGATGGTTGGGGTGACCCAAAACCAAAAACTCCTGCAAATGGTACAGCAAATGATGGATTCAATGGTCCAAAACCTTCATCATCGGGCGGAGAATATTATTTTCCTAAAGAGTTATCAGTATTAGAAATACGTGAAGATGCCATTTTTGATAAACAACGCTCTCGTTTGTACTATGATATTCAGTCGATTACTGTAATCATTCCAGCAAACAAAACAACGGCTGGTTTTGATAAAAATGTAGCGTCATTCAAATACAAAGATTTAGATAAATTATTCCGTAGTAATCCAAATTGTGTTTGGTATAACGAACAAAATGAAGCTCAACACAAAAATATGGCTGATGCTTTTGACTTACGTTTGTTTCACGCTCGTTTGACCAAAAAAGGAAACTCTAAAGATGATGATTTAGATACAATTTATGGTGGTGCAAAACAAGGAATGGTACAGTCTCAACAATTAGAATACAAATTGATGGAGATGGAACATAACCTTTGGGAATACTAAGAAATTTCGATTTCAAAATAAAAAAGAACGTCAATTTGACGTTCTTTTTTATTTATTGACCACCTACTTCTTCTAACTGTTGTTTAATTTTCAAAGCACGAGCTTTTCCTAATAATGTTTCTAATTCTTCGGGCGTTGCCTTGTAAATATTGCTTACCGTTCCAAAATGCTTTAATAGTTTTTCTGCTGTATTTTTCCCAATTCCCTCAATACTTTCTAATTGACTGATGATGAAATTTTTAGAGCGTTTATCTCGGTGTTTGGTAATGCCAAAACGGTGAGCCTCATCTCGAAGCCTTTGAATTAATTTTAACGATTCAGACTTTTTATCAATGTATAAGGGGATGCTATCTTCTGGAAAATAAATTTCTTCTAATCTTTTGGCAATACCAATAATCGGAACTTTACCGTATAAACCAAGAGCTTTGAGGGCATCGCTGGCAGAACTCAATTGACCTTTGCCACCGTCCACAATAATCAAATCGGGTAATGCCGCTTCCTCTTCCAATAAACGAGTATATCTTCTGGTGATAACTTCGTACATCGTGGCAAAATCATTTGGTCCAACTACTGTTCGAGGGGTAAAGTGACGATAATCCTTTTTTGAAGGCATTCCATTTTTAAAACAAACCATTGCTGAAACAGGGTTTGTTCCTTGAATATTGGAGTTATCAAAACATTCTATGTGTTTCGGAATCGTTTTTATCTGTAAATCATTTTTCAAAGTAAGTAAAATACGCATTTTAGCATCTCCAGCACTTTCTTCAGATGCTTGCCTATCTGCTTTTTCTTTACGGAAATATAGCACATTTTTGAGCGACATATCCAAAAGCTTTTTCTTATCGCCAATTTGTGGAATGGTATTTTCGACCCCTTTTAATTCTACCGAAAGCGGAATATTAGTAATTACTTCCTTGGCATCGCTTTCATATTTATCTCGCATTTCCCAAACCATCATGGTTAAAATATCTTCTTCCGTTTCTTCTAATTTTTTCTTTACTTCTAAAGATTGAGATTGAGTAATAAATCCATTCTGAACCTTCATGAAATTAAAATAAATGGCTTCTTCATCGGATACAATTGAGAAGACATCGACATTCTTGATATTGGGATTAACAACGGTTGATTTACTTTGGAAATTTACCAAATACGCCAATTTTTCCTTAAACTCTTGAGCTTCTTCAAAATTTAATTTACTGGCAGCATCCAGCATTTTTTCCTCAAAATATTGGCGTGGGAGACCCATATTCCCTTTTAATATATTTTTTGCTTGGTCAACTTCTTTTAAATAATCAGATTCACTTTGTAAGTTTTCACAAGGTCCTTTGCAATTTCCAATGTGATATTCGAGACATACTTTGAATTTCCTTTCTTGAATATTTTTTTCCGATAAGTTTAGGTTGCAAGTTCTGAATTTGTACAATTGTTTAAACATATCCAGAATAGAATACATCACTTTTAAATTGGCAAAAGGACCAAAAAAAGTTCCTAATTTTTTGTCAACTCTTCTGATGGTAATAATCTTAGGGAATGGTTCATTAGTGATGCAAATGAATGGATACATTTTATCATCACGAAGTAAGATGTTGAATTTAGGTTGGTACTTTTTTATGAGTGTATTCTCTAAAAGCAGAGCATCAAATTCAGTATGAACGATGGTGAATTCTAAATTTCTGATTTGGCTGACCAGGCGTTTAGTCTTACGGTCGTGTTGATTTGATTTGGCAAAATAACTACTAACTCTATTTTTTAAGTTCTTTGCTTTACCGACGTAAATGACTGTGCCTTCTTCGTCAAAATACCGATATACTCCTGGTTCTTCAGGGACTTTTGCTAAGGCTGATTTATAGTCAAATGTTGTCATAGAATTAGGATATGTTCAATGATGAAGTAATTGTTGTGAAATTATGATTTAATATAAAAAGGAATTGAATAATGGTTTGTCAAAAGATTATCCTGTGTTGTAAGGTATATTGTTTGAATGCCAAAATAATTCAAATATACTACATACAAAAATAGCCTTAGAGCTACTGTGAGTAAATTTAAAAAGTTTTTTTTTAGTTTTTTTTGGCTTTAAATTATTAAAACATAGTATTTTACGTCTAAAAAATAGTAGTTAACTAATGCTTTTCATTTGTTTTGTTAGAAACGAAGTTCTACCTTTATGATGATTTTCAACCAAAAGTCAAATTTTTTCAATTAAAAACCCAATTTTTATTATGAACACAAAATTTTACTCTCCTTTGAAGAGTATGCTTTTGTTAGGCGTATTTCTCCTGAGTACGTTATTAACTTTAGCACAGGACAGACGTGTGACTGGAAAGGTTACAGGTGCTGATGGACAGGGAATTCCTGGGGTTTCTATCCTTTTAAAGGGTACACAAACAGGTACAACGACAGATGCGGGCGGTAATTTTGCAATCGGCCTGAAATCGGGAAAAGATGTTTTAGTTTTTTCTGCAATCGGTTACAAGGGTTCGGAAGTAAGTGTTGGTTCACAGACTTCAGTAAATGTAACATTGAGTGATGATGTGTCAGCGTTAGATGAAGTAGTAGTAACAGGTTACCAAACTGTTCGTAAAAGAGACATTACTGGTGCTGTTACAGTTGTGAACACTGAAGACCTCAAAGCTGTCAAAAACACTTCATTTATCCAAAATTTGGCAGGTCAAGCCTCTGGTTTGAACATTTCGACTTCTGGTTCTCCTGGCGATGCAACAAACGTGCGTATTCGTGGTATTAGTTCGTTTACCAACAACGACCCTCTTTACGTGATTGATGGTGTACCTGTTGAGGATAAGTTCCAAAATACGATTAACCCCAATGACATCGAGACTATCCAAGTATTGAAAGATGCTTCGGCTTCTTCTATTTATGGTTCTCGTGCTTCTAATGGCGTAATCGTAATTACAACTCGTCAAGGTAAGTCGGGAAAAGCTAAGGTTTCTTTCAACAGTAGCTTTGGATTAGCGAATGCTGTAAAAGGTTACGATGAAGTTTTGAACACTTCATCAGAATACTATGCTCAGGCAATCAGACTTAAGTTTCAAGCTGATGCAGCTAATACTCCATGGTATGCTAAAACGCCAGGAGCTCTCAGCCAGTATATTCAGAATTCACCCGCATTAATTAACGGGGTGAGTAATTATGACCCATCTACTTATGACCCATTGAACAACCAAATCACTGAGACGAATAAAACGGGTACTAACTGGTGGAAAGAAATTACAAGAACTGCCAAAGTGATAGACCAGAGTTTGAATGTTACAGGAGGTAATGATGTGGCTAACTACAACATCTCAGCTTCATATTTGAATCAAGAAGGTATTCTTAATCTTACTCAGTTTAATAGAGCTACCATTCGTGCCAACTCGAGTTTCAAAATTGGTAAGAGGTTACGTGTTGGTGAGAATATCATGTATGCTGCTAATTGGGGCGTAGGTATCTCGTCCAGAGGTGGTAACAACAACGAATTTGGGGTTATTGGTGAGGTAATCAAATCTACACCAGTAGTTCCAGTATATGATATCAAAGGAGGACCTGCTGGTCACCTTTCTGCTCAGTCAGGTAACTTCACTAACCCAACCCAAGTGTTGATTGACAATAGTAACAACAATGATACGGGTAAAAGATTGTTGGGTAATATTTTCGGTGAATTTGAAATCATTGATGGGCTTAAGTTTAGAACAAATTTAGGTGCAGATATTGGAACAACTTGGAGACGCTCTTTCACTTATCCACAGCCTTATCGTGCTGAGGGTGTGAAAACGTTGGCAGGTTCAATCTTCAACGAATCTTGGACACAGACCACTACCTGGAATATTACCAATACTTTACAATTCAACAGAAACTTTGGTAAACATTCTGTGGGTATATTGGCAGGACAAGAGGCAGTTGCCACTGATTATAGAGATATATTCGGACAATTAGCTGGATACTTTACTGCCGATATCAACGCTTGGTATTTGAATACTGCTTTGGGAGACCCTGCTTCACGGTCAGTTTCATCAACGGGATATGAATCTAAATTAGCTTCATATTTTGGCAAAGTTGATTATGCTTTCGATGATAAATACTTGATTTCGGCAACTATTCGCCGTGACGGTTCTTCAAAATTCTTATCTTCCGTTCGTTATGGCGTATTCCCTGCATTATCTTTGGGTTGGAGAATTTCACAAGAAGGATTCATGAAAGACTTGACGTTTATTTCTGATTTGAAATTGAGAGCATCGTATGGTGAATTGGGTAATCAACGCATCAGAAACTATAACTTTGCCAGTATCTATGGTGGAGCGGTAGGGACTACTTTCTATGACATCAATGGAGCAAATGGTAGTGCAGCAACTGGTTATTCACTTCAGTCTTTTGGAAACCCAGATACTCAATGGGAGACTTCTAAAAACAAAAACTTTGGTTTTGATGCTTCGTTTATCAACAATACTCTCAACGTAGTATTAGATATTTATTCAAGAAATACCGAAAACTTATTGTATAATCCTGCCTTGCCTGGAACCGCTGGTGTTGCTTCACCTCCTTTTATAAATGTAGGGTCTATGTTGAATACAGGTTGGGATTTGAGTATTAATTATCGCAAGAATATTGCTAAAGACCTTAGCCTAAATCTTGGCATGAATTTGAGTCATTATCGTAATGAAATTCAGAAGGTATCCAATAATGCCAACTTCTTCTATCCATCAGATGGTACTGCTTTAAATAGCCGTATTCCAGGCTCAACAACCTCAATCATCAACAAAGTAGGTTATCCTATTTCATCATTCAATGGTTACATAGTTGAAGGGCTTATCACGACTGATGCTGAATTGAAAAAGCATACTGGAACGGGTGCTGCAGCCATTGGTGGTTTGAAATTTAAGGATGTAAATGGCGATGGCGTAATTAATGAAAACGATATTACGGTTAATGGTAATCCTCACCCAAGTTTAACGGGCGGTTTGAACATCGGTTTGAAATACAAAAATTTTGATTTTAATTCATTCTGGTTTGGTTCGTTTGGAAACCAAATATTTACAGGTTACTGGATTCAGTCATATTTCATGAACTTCAACGCCAACGTATTGAAAGACATTCTTGAAAAACAAGGAACAGGCAATTATCCAAAAATCAATCAAGTGGACCGTTCGTCAGCGAATGCTTCTACCTTCTATATTCAAGATGGTACTTACGTGAGAATGACTAACTTGCAGTTAGGCTATACTTTGCCCTCAAACCTTCTTAGCAAAGCAGGTATTAGCAAAGCTCGTGTGTATATACAAGGTCAAAACTTATTGACATTTACGGGTTATATTGGTGCTGACCCCGCTATCTCAAACGCCAATATTGGGTCTGATAGAAACAATCCAGTTAATGATAACGCCATGGGCTTTGATAATGGTAACTATCCGTCAAACAAAGTTTTCAACATTGGTCTTAATTTAGAATTCTAAAAAAAATATGAAACATTCATTTAAAAAATCAATTTTAGCCCTTTTGGTAGCTACTATAGGTATTTACTCTTGTAAAGACAGCTTTTTGGATACTCCTCCACAAGCGGCTCTTTCAAATACACTGTTGGCTGGTAGTAAAAGTGGTGTCAATGCTACTTTAATTGCTTCTTATCACAGCCTTTCGGGTTGGATAGGTGCTGGTGGAAATGCTTGGGGTGCTGCTCCTTCAAACTGGGTATATAATTTGGCAGCTGATGAAGTCCACAAAGGTTCAGAAGCAGGAGATGGTGATGCTTGGTTGGCAATAGAATTATTCCAGTGGAATCCAGGTGAAAGTTCATTTAGCAATAAGTGGCTTTCGTGTTACGAGGGTATTAACCGTGCTAATTCATCTATTAATACTGCAAATGACTTTTTGAAAGCTAATCCTTCTGAAACAACGTTTGTAAATAGAACCATAGGAGAAGCAATTTTTTTGAGAGCTTATTTCCATTTTGAGTTGTACAAAGTATTCAAGAATGCACCCTACTTTACAGAAGCAGACAAAGATTTCAATAAGCCCAATGATAAGCCTATGATACCTTTGATTATTGCTGACTTAGAAAAAGCTATATCTTTATTGGATGCTGACAAAGTTTCTGCTGGTAGAGCTGACAAAACGATTGCCACTGCTTTCTTGGGTAAGGTAAAATTGTATAATAAAGATTATCCAGGGGCATTAATAGAATTCAATAAGGTAATTGCCAGTGGTAAATACAAATTGTCTGACTGTATCTATGATAATTTTAACTTGAGTACAGAAAACAACAGCGAGAATATTTTCTCGGTACAGGCATCAGTAAATGATGGTGATGCAGGTGGACAAAATGCTAATAATTCTGAACGTTTGGGTCTTCCTCATGGCGATAGCTTCACAAGTTGTTGTGGCTTCAAACAGCCTACTCATGACTTAGTATATGCTTTCAAAGTGGATGCTAATGGACTTCCTATGCCAACTAAAGGAGTAGCATTGAGAAGAATTTTAGCAGGTGATGCTGATGTACTTGACCCACGAGTAGAATATACTGCAGGACGTACAAACGTTCCTTATCTTGACTGGGGAGCACACAAAGATAGCTGGATTCGTGGTCAAGGTTATCAAGGTTGGTATTCACCTAAAAGAGTCGTTCAACTCAAAGCCAATCCTACGCTTGCGGGTGGTTGGACTGGTACTCAGCTTTCTGCTTTGAACTTCCCATTGATGCGTTATGCTGATGTGCTTTTGATGGCTGCTGAATGTGAAGTAGAATCAGGTTCTTTAGAAAAAGCCAGAGGTTATGTAAACCAAATTCGTAAGCGTGCTGGTAACTGTACACAAGGTGCTGGTACTAACGTGAAAGTGGCTATTAATGCTCCAGAAATTACTTGGGGTAAATATGCAGTAAGCCAATACACAGCGGCTTGGACAAACCAAGCTACTGCTCGTGAAGCTGTAAGAACAGAAAGAAGATTAGAACTTGCTTTGGAAGGACACCGTGTATTCGACTTGCAAAGATGGGGTGTTTACGCAGCAGTAATGGCTGACTATGTTCCTCGTGAGTCTAAATTGGTTTCGATTCTTAGTCAAGCGCAACCTGTGGCTGCCAAGCATGATGCTTGGCCTATTCCATCGGTTGAAATTCTTAAATCAAACGGCGTACTTAAGCAAAATTCTGGATATTAAAATTTGGGTTTATGTGTCAATGTTTTTAATCTTTGACATTTCATGAAAACAGTAGCGACTTACAGGTCGCTACTGTTTTTTTATTATCTTTGATGTGAGCTCATCGAATCTTTTTTATCAAATATGAAATTACATTTTCTACTTTTTGTAGCCCTAATTGGTCTTAATGCTTGCCAAAAATCAGAACCAAATGATACGGCAAATATTGAGCCTTTCAAACTGTTGGTAACCAGTGAGACAGGGATAGATTTTGAAAATAAAGTTGAAGACCAAGAAAATTTCAATGTCTTAACCTATCGAAATTATTATAATGGGGGAGGAGTTGCTATTGGAGACGTCAATAATGATGGCATGAAAGACATCTATTTTACTGCCAATATGAGTGATAACAAATTATATCTTAATAAAGGTAAAGGAGAAAAAACGACTTTACAGTTTGAAGATATTACTAATAAAGCAGGTGTAAAAGGGAAAAAATCATGGTGTACAGGCGTTACAATGGCAGATGTAAATGCCGATGGTTTTCTGGATATTTATGTGTGTTATTCGGGAGGAGTGTTGAAGGATAATAAAGAGAATGAGCTTTTTATCAATAATGGAACGACTAAAGGTGGCGTGCCTACTTTTACCGAAAAAGCAAAAGAATATGGATTGAATGATGCAGGAAGTACAACCCATGCTTCGTTTTTTGATTATGATTTAGATGGAGATTTGGATTGTTATGTATTGAATGATAGTTATAAATCGCCCGATAAAATTGCATTGACTGGGCGAGAAAAGTTTGATGAAAAGGCAGAAGGTGGTGATAGATTGTACCGTAATGATGATGGTAAATTTGTAAATGTTACTCAACAAGAAGGTATTTTTTCAAGTGATATTGGTTTTGGATTAGGAATTTCAGTAGGGGATGTCAATGGCGACTTATACCCTGATATTTATATTTCAAATGATTTTTGGGAGCGAGATTATCTCTACATAAATCAAGGAAATGGACACGGCTCGTCGCCACGATTTAAAGAAATGTTGCCAGAGAAAATGGCTTATACTTCATTGTCGAGTATGGGGTCGGATATGGCAGATATTAACAATGATGGTCATTTGGATATTTTTAGTACAGATATGCTTCCGCCTGATAATCAACGCTTGAAAGCAGCAACCAAATTTGACGATTATTATTTGGCAGATTATAGATTCAGAAATGGGTATCATAACCAAATGTTTCAGAATTGTTTGCAGGTCAATAATGGTAATGGGACGTTTCAAGAAACTGCTTTTTTCTCAGGCGTGGCTGCAACTGATTGGAGTTGGGGGGCATTGGCTTTTGACATGAATTTGGACGGACAAAAGGATTTATTTGTAAGCAACGGTGTCTATAATGATATTACAGATTCTGATTTTGTCGATTTTATTGCAGACCCTTCCGAAGTTAAAAAAATTGTAGAGGAAAAAGGAAAGTATGATTTTAGAGATTTTGTAAAGTTTTTACCCCATAATAAAAGAAAAAACTACGCTTTTATTAATCAAGGAAAATTACATTTTGAGAATTTGACATCGAGCCTAAATCTTGACCAAGAAGGATATAGCAATGGTTCTGCTTATGGAGATTTGGATAATGATGGAGATTTTGATTTGGTGGTAAATAATGTCAATATGCCTGCTTTTATCTATCAAAATAATGCCGTAGAAGAGAAAAAGAATGCTTTTGTGAAGTTCAAATTGTCTGGAAGCGAAAAGAATAAATTTGGTATTGGTTCTACGGTTTTACTATATCAAAAAGGGAATGTGCAGATGGCTCAAAGTATGTCGTCGAGAGGATTTGAAAGTTCGGTTGACTCTGATATTATTTTTGGACTTGGGAATAATACTGCCATTGATTCGGTTAGAATTATTTGGACAGATTTGAAAACGCAAGTGCTTAAAAATGTAAAAAGTAATGCAACGCTGACGCTTGATTATAAAAATGCCAAAGACATTTATAATCCTCAAAGTATTAAATCTCAGGTAGTTTTTAGTGAAATTTCTAATCAAATAATTGCAGATGCCACTCATGTTGAGAACAAATACGTTGATTTTGATTCTGACCGACTGATGCCTCACGTTCTTTCTGCGGAAGGTCCTAAAATAATTGAAGGTGATGTTAATAAAGATGGGAAAAACGACTTTATTTTATTAGGAGCAAAAGATGGTACTGATAAGTTGTTTTTGAATAACGGAAGTAAATTTATTGAGAGTAAACAAGCATCTTTTATGGCTCAAAACCTATCTGACCATATTTCGGGAGCTTTATTTGATGCTGATACAGATGGAGATTTAGACTTTATTGTGGGTTGTGGTGGCAATGAATATAAACTTGGAATTGCAGGTTTTACTACTATTTATTACGAAAATAATGGGAAAGGAGAGTTTACAAAACAAGATAGTAAAGCTCCAATGATAAAGGGACAAATCAGTTGTATTAAGCCTTGTGATTATGATAATGATGGTGACCTCGACCTTTTTGCAGGTGGAAAGGCAGTGCCAGGTGGATACGGTTTGAACCCACGAAGTTTCATGTTACAAAATGACGGAAAAGGTCATTTTACGGATGTTACCAATGAATTTACAGGACCAATTGGAATGGTCACTGATGCCGTTTGGGCTGATATTAATGCTGATAAATTACCCGATTTAATTGTTGTGGGTGAATGGATGCCGATTACTGTTTTTGTAAACGAGAGTGGCGAATTTGTGAAACCACTCATCATTCCGAATAGTGAAGGATGGTGGAATACCATTAAAATGAGTGATATTGATAACGATGGCGATATGGATTTTATGCTTGGTAATTGGGGACAAAATATCAAACTAAAAGCAAGCCTTGAAAAACCATTAAACTTGTATGTGTATGATTTTGACCAAAATAAAAGACCAGAAGTTGTGATGGAATGGTTTACGCAAGAGGATTCAAAACCTTATCCTTTTGCCAGTAAAGCTGATTTGACGGCTCAAATGCCTGCTCTTAAAAAGACAAGTCTGAAATATCAAGAGTTTGCTCAGAAGCAAGTGAAAGATTTATTTGATAACAAACTTTTAGAGAAAGCAATACAAAAAAGAGTGGTTAATTTTTCGTCTTCCGTTTTACTAAATCAGAAGGGAGATTTGGTTTTAGAATCTTTGCAAGATGAGGCCCAAATGTCTCCAATTTTTGCTATCGAAACAGGCGATTTTGATAAAGATGGAATCACGGATTATTTTGTTGGAGGTAATTTTTACAGATTAAAACCTGAAATGGGACGACATGACAGTTTTAATGGCGGATATTTCAAGGGTATTGGAAAAGGAAAGTTTGTCTATAAATCTTCAGTCAATTCTGGAATTGGGGTAAAAGGGGAAGTGCGAGATGCTATATGGTTGGATAAAAAACTAATCATAGCTCGTAATGATGCTTCTGTGTTGATATTTCAGTAAGAAGCTATTTAAACTTTCGCTACCAATGTAAATTGTCTATTATTTAAAGATGTCTTCATTAAATTTTTTCAATGTAGCTCTGCTATATGTCAAAAATTTGCTTCGACCTCTTTAAAAATAAACAAATTTTCAAAAGATACCAAAAGTTTCAAAAGCTTCTAAATAAAGTGTTTTAAGTTTCTGTAAATCAGAGTCTTAAATTTTAAAGATAATTGAAAATGTTTTTATCATTTAGAAATATAATAGTGCCATTGGTTGTAGTGGTATTGATATATAGTTGTAATAATTCTCCTAAAAAAGAGCCTTATACGCCACCCAAACCGCAAAATTTATCAGGAAAGGTATTGGCTCAAACCTATTGTGGTAGTTGTCATCAAGTGCCTGACCCTACAATGTTGGATAAAAAAACATGGGAAAAAGGCGTACTTCCCAAAATGGCGTATCGACTTGGTGTTGACCAAGATTATTTTAAACTCTTTGCCAATGTAGATGCCGACGAAATGCAACTCATTTTGGCAGAAGGCGTTTATCCCGAACATCCACAATTAGCGATGGAAGATTGGGAGAAAATAAAAAAATATTATCTCGATAACGCTCCAGAAAATCCAATTAAGCAAGATGATAAACCAAAAGTAAAAGTTGGTTTAACAGATTTTGACGTAAAACCCTTGAAAGTATGGGGCGACGAACCACCAAGAGTAACTTTAGTGAAATTCAATCCAGAGTCGCAAGAAATATATGTGGCTTGGCGAGGCTTTAGCAATTTCATTAAAAAATATAATGCCAAACTGTTAAAAACAGATTCAATAACGGTTCAAAGTGCGGTTTCGGATATTGCTCCCCAAAAAGAAACACTCAGTATTTTGTCGATGGGAATCATGGACCCAAGCGAAAAATCGAGAGGAACACTTACGCAAGTCGATAAAACCAAGAAAGTTTCTAAGCAATTAGACAGCCTCAAAAGACCTGTACAAATGAGTTATGGAGATTTGAATCAAGACTCCGTAGAAGATATTCTTATCTGCAATTTTGGGAATGAAGTTGGTAACTTAACTTGGTACGAAGGCGGAAGTATGAAGCCTCACCTATTGAAAGCATTACCGGGGGCAAGAGTTGCTTATTTGAAAGATATGAACAATGATAAATTGCTTGATATTGTGGTTTTAATGACCCAAGCAAGAGAAGGAATTTCTATCTTTTATAATAAAGGAAAAGGAGAGTTTGAGGAAAAGGAAATTCTTCAGTTTTCATCAGTTTATGGCTCAAGTTTTATCAGTTTGGTAGATTTTAATAAAGATGGATTCACGGATATTCTTTATACCAACGGAGATAACGCAGATTTGTCGATTTCTTTGAAAGCTTATCATGGCATAAGAATCTTTTTGAATGACGGTAAAGGAGCATTCAAATTAGGATATTTTTATCCAATGTATGGAGCATCTAAAGCTTTAGCGGCTGATTTTGACATGGACGGAGATTTAGATATTGCGGCTATTTCATTTTTCACCGCTCTCGACCAAAAACCGAATGAAGGCTTTTTACTATTAAAAAATAAAGGCAACATGACTTTTGATGCTTCGACGATTCAAGAAGCAAAATCTGGGAAATGGATGGTGATGGACGTTGGCGATATGGATAAAGACGGCGATGATGATATTATTCTCGGTTCGTTTTTGAGAGGTGGAATGTTGGGTTTAGAAGGGCTAAGTTTCAAAGGAAAAAGTCCACCAGCCGTACTTGTTTTAGAAAATAAACATTTTAAATAGCTTCTAAGTGTTAGCCGATTCACTTCCCAAAAGTTCTAAAGACTTTTGGGAAGTTTGACTATGAAATATAATAAATTGAAAAAAGCACCTTAGCAGTTCTTAAATAACTAATAGCCACTTACTCAAACAGTTTTTAACTATATCCCAAAATTATCAACGTGAAAATTATAAATTATGTCTTTTGTCTGTTTGTTGCTCTTGGAGCAATGAGCTGTATTGACCCATATTCGCTGGATTTTAATCAGAAAAATAGTGTTTTGGTAGTTGAAGGATTCCTTACTGACGATGTTGTAAAACCTGATACTATCAAGATTCAATATTCAAATTTTGAGAATGAGGCGATAAGAATTGTTCCAATCGCTTCTGTGAAGGCATCTGTCTTGAATGTAGATACCAATGAGGAGACAAAGTTGATAGAACAACCAAAGGGTGGTTTTTTACCTCCAAAAACCTTTAGAATAAATACTCAGCATAAATATATTCTGAAATTTAGCCTTCCCAACGGACAAAATTATGAGTCTGCTCCAGAGAAAATAACACCCACGCCAGCAATCGCAAAGGTTTATGATATATTCAATGCTCAAAGTGTATTGTCTGAAGACGGTAAGAAATTCCTTTCTGCCAATGAAGTGTATTTAGATACGCAAGACCCAACCGAGCAGAAAAACTACTATTTATGGCGTTATACTCACTTTGAAAGACTTGGTTTTTGTATCACCTGTACAAAGTCTCAGTATAGTGTACAAACAGGTGCGTGTACTATTCCACTTGCCAACTTTAACAGAACGGCTTATTACGATTATCAATGTGCGGGCGATTGTTTCTCTATTTTTAAGAGTAAACAAGTCAATGTACTTTCGGACGTAGCTTCAAATGGGCAGCTGATTAAAGGAAAATTGATTGCAAAAATTCCTACTTATAGTCCTACGGGTTGTTTAATACAAATCCAACAAATTAGTATTTCTCCAGAAATGTATTTGTATTTCAAAATTCTTGAAGCACAAACACAGTCAAATGGTGGTTTGGCTGATACACCGCCCGCAGGAATTGTCGGAAATATTAAAAATATCACCACGCCGAGTGAAAAAATAGTTGGGTATTTTGGGGTTGTGTCTATCCAAAAGAACAATTATTGGATTGATAGAAAAGACGCAAAATCGCCTTACGAATTAATATTAGGGCACGAAATATCCGAAGAAAATGCTACTGCTGATACCTCAAGACCACCTTTTGCCCCTTGTACTGCCAGTTCGACCAGAACACCTATTAAACCAGATGGTTGGCAGTAAGGCGTCTCAATCTTTCAAATATTTCTAATCCAAAATATGGCATGAACTCAAAAGTTATACTAATACTCATTTCGTTGCTTTTTATGGGTAGCGGAATTTTCGCACAACAACAGTCTTCTCTGATTCAGATTACCGTAAAAGATTCAAGTGACAACACGCCACTTAAAGATATTGTTATCAAAATTGATTTCAAAAGAGCCAATTTCTCTTCGAGTGAAAACGGTGTGCATACCTTTTATCTTCCACAAGGTGAATATGGAATTACCATCAGCCATTTGGGCTACAAAACATTCCGAAAAAGAATAAATGTTAAAAGTTCAACCATAGAATTTTCGGTTAGTTTAATCAATGTTGCCAAAGAATTAGATGAAGTCATTGTCAATAATCAAGGTGGAAGTGGTGGAAACGTTTCTCGCCAATTATTAGGTGTAACGCCGTTAAGTATCAAAACCATCAAGAAAATCCCTGCAATGATGGGAGAAACAGACGTTTTGAGAGGTTTACAAATGCTTCCTGGGGTTACTTCTGTGGGAGAAGCTGCCAACGGTGTTAATATCAGAGGAGGAACAACCGACCAAAATTTAATTCTTTTGGATGATACCCCAATTTTTAACCCAACGCATTTATTTGGTTTATTCTCAATTTTCCCTCCAGATGCCACCGCAGGCTTAGATTTATACAAAGGTGGAATTCCGTCTCGCTTTGGCGGAAGGGTTTCGTCTGTGATTGATATAAGTTTATTGAATCCGTCCTTAGATAAATTTAAAGCGACTGGTGGAATCAGTTTAGTTGCCAATCGTTTGACAATAGAACAACCCATCATCAAAGATAAAATGGCTGTTTTAGTTTCGGGGAGAGCTTCGTATAATGATTTCTTCTTCAAATTAGGTCCTCCCAAATTGCAGAATATCAGAGCTAATTTCTATGATTTGGTAACGAAGGTTTTTTACAGAATGAATGCTAAAAATACTTTAACGTTTTCGGGTTATTTGAGCAATGATTTTTTCCAAACAGATTTGTTAGGAACAATTAGTAACGTAAACGCAACCAGCACACAATATGCGTATTCAACAAAAAATGCGTCCGTGAAATGGTTTCATTCTTTCAATTCAAAGCTGAATATTCAGACCTCAGCCATCTTGACAGATTATGAGCCTAAAACGCTTTTACCTGAGTTGAACTCATCAAATACCGTTAATATCGAATCTGGAATTGTTTACAAACAGTTAAAATCAAGTCTTAGTTATCAGCCTAACGACAAGCACCATTTTGAAGGAGGAATAAGCTCAATTTTATATTCAATTAACCCAGGTAAATTAAATCCAGGAACGTCAAATAGCGTAAATCCGATAACTATTCCAGAAGAAAGAGGCTTAGAATCAAGTATCTTTTTGGAAGATGAAATTGCTCTTAATAGACGAGTGAGTTTATCACTTGGACTAAGATATTCGCATTATATGGCTTTGGGGGCTGCCACCGTAAGAAATTACAAACCATCGTTACCGCTCAATGATATTAATGTAATTGATTCCACAAAATATAAATCAGGAGAGGTTTTTGCTAATTATGGCGGTTTTGAACCTCGAATTTCATTCAAATATTTACTAACAGACAATTCGTCGGTAAAGGTTGGATATAGCTTGATGAGACAATATTTACAAGTTGTTTCTAATACCACAACGCCATTGCCAACATCACGTTGGACGATGAGTAATAACTATATAAAACCACAAGTAAGTCAGTTAATTTCGGCAGGATATTTTAAAAATTCCGCCAATAATATATACGAATTCTCTTTGGAAGGATATTATAGAAGTACCGAAAATGTGCTGGATTTTAAACCCGGAGCTGACTTTGTTTTTCAGCCATTTATTGAAACCCAAACCCTACAAGGCAAAGGAAAAGCCTACGGTTTGGAGTTGATGGTTAGTAAGAAAAAAGGAGAAATAACGGGTTGGATTAACTATACGTATTCAAGAGCTTTGAATCAAATCAATGCAGGACAGGGCTTTGGAGAACAAATTAATAGCGGAAATTGGTATGCAACCAACTTCGACCGTCCACATAGTTTTAATGCCACCGTGAGTATATCGCAAGGAGGACACCATGAATTTGGGTTTACTTTTGTTTATAATACAGGAAGACCTTTTACAGTGCCAGAAGGATACGTGCAGTATAATGAAGTGAAATATCCGTATTATTTAGAAAGAAATAACCAGAGAATCAGCGATTATCACAGACTTGATTTTTCATGGACAATCAGAAATCCATCTATGACGAAGAAACGTTGGGAGGGTTCATGGACATTCGGAATTTATAATCTTTATGCCCGTCAAAATGCGTACTCAGTTTATCTAAAATCTGAAAAAACAATTAATGCGTATCAATTAACGATATTTGGTTCTGCAATTCCGTCATTGACTTATAATTTCAAATTTATGTAAAAATGACCTTCTTGGTTTAGATTATCCAACTTTTTAAAGTTGGATAATCTAAAAATCACTTAAAAAAAACGGTCTTTAAATCTAAAGCATTATTGATAATTTCTTCTTTATCCAAAATTTTTGAGTTCATAAATTCGGAAGGAGTGATGTTAAATTGCTTTTGAAAATTACGAGCAAAATTACTTTGCGAGCTAAAACCAACCATGTAAGACACCTCAAAAATCCGATGATTCCCTTCTGCTAATAATTCCGCTCCCCGTTTTAGACGGGTAATATTGATTAATTCTATGGGCGTTAATATCGAAATCGCTTTAATTTTTCGATAAAGCGTTATACGACTCATATTCATGATTTGAGCTAATTTCTCCACATCCAAATCGGTATCTTCAAGATTTTTATTGATGGTATCATGCAAGGTTTCTAAGAAAGATTCATCGGCTTTGGTATGGGCGATACTCTTAATATGCACAAGTGGCGAACTGGCAAAATATTCCCGAATCATGTTACGGTTATTCAATAAACTGGCAATTTGAGCTTGCAAATGTTCCTTTGAAAATGGCTTTTCGATGTAGGCATCTGCACCTAATTCTAAGCCTTGTACTTTTGATTGAATACTGTTTTTAGCAGTCAATAAAATCACGGGAATGTGCGAATATTCAAAGTTACTTTTGATTTTTTGGCAAAATTCAAACCCATCCATTACGGGCATCATCACATCACTAACAATCAATTGAACGGTTTCTTTATCAAGTACTTCGAGGGCTTCTGTGCCATTTTCAGCTTTCAAAATGGTATATTTTTGCCTGAGCATTCTTTCTAAAAAATCCAGAATCTCGTCGTTATCATCTACAAGTAAAATGGTTGGTAACATAATTTTTCGATAGTTTTTGGTTTCAAAAGTAATGGTATTTCTAAAATAGATGATTTTGCGAATGGTTTACGATAATTCTATCTTGATTAATTGGTAGAATCAGTACAAAAACGATAGAATCATCTGTGGTTGCTTTTAGGTACAAATCGCCATTTAACAAATGCGTCAGTGAACGTGCTAAAGCCAAACCAATGCCTGTTCCTTCTTGTTTTGCTTCTTTTAATCTATAAAATGGCTCAAAAATCTTCTCTTTTTTCTCTAAAGGAATTTTTAGTCCATCATTCTCAAATTCAATGGTATAATTGATGGCATCTTCTGTAATGGGCAAAACTCTAATAGCCACTTTCTTCAAAGCAAATTTGATAGCGTTGTTGAAAAGATTGCTGAAAATTTTATTGAGAGCTTCTTCATCAACAAAAGCATAAATGTCTTCTTGGAGATACTCAATGGTATATTCAAGTTTTCTTTTTTTGGCAAGTGGCGAAAAATTCTGATATGATTCTTTCAGTAAATGAGAAACATTCAGTCGGTTAAAATCAATGCTAAAACTGTTGGTTTCAACTTTTCTAAAATCCAGAATTTGTGATACAAGCAGAATGAGCCGATTGGTATTTCTGTCCATCAAAACTATGTCCTCTTTTATTTCTGGAATGTCATCTACTTGTTCTAATAAATTTTCAATTGGTCCTTTTATGAGGGTCAAAGGAGTTCTGATTTCATGAGCCAAATTGGTAAAAAAGTCAATTTTAGCTTCGTAAACTTCTTTCTCTTTTCGGTCTTGAATAATAATATGATAACTCACAAACACATTATAAACAATGGCGATAAAAATAATTGAATATAAAATGTATGCTCCTAAAGTTGCCCACCAAGGCGATAAAATGGTGATAACTAATTGTTTTTCAGCAGGGGTATGGCTACCGTTAATGGAAGCTTTTAGCTTGAATATATATTTCCCTGGAGAAAGATTGGTAAAATAGACTTTACGATTGGGTTTAATTTCTGTCCATTCTTTATCCAAACCTTTCATAAAATAGCTGAAAGAGGTCATTTCGGGAGAATAATAACTCAAAACGGTGAAGTCAATACTGAATGAAGATTTATCGTGTGGTAACGTAATTTCATCGGTATAAATGATTGACTTTGGTAAAAACGAATTTTTATCCCCGATGATTTGCTCCTTATTTTCTACTCTGAAATCAGTAATATAAATGGGTGCTTTCACAATTGCCTGTAAAACATTTTGTGGGTCAAAAGTGACCATTCCTTTAATACTTCCAAAATATATTCTGCCGTTTTGGTCTTTATACCCTGAATTGTAGTTAAACTGGTCGCTCAATAAACCGTTATCTATGGTATAAGTAATAATCTGTTTGCTAAAAGGATTATAATTGGCTAATCCACGAGAGGTCGCTATCCAAAAAGTTTTATTGTTATCTTCCAAAACCTTCAAAACAAAATTGCTTGGAAGCCCATCTTTCATCGTCAGTGAAGTTATCTTTTTACGGTC
Organism: Arcicella aurantiaca; assembly: GCF_003148625.1. GTDB lineage: Bacteria > Bacteroidota > Bacteroidia > Cytophagales > Spirosomataceae > Arcicella > Arcicella aurantiaca. Next base: position 110,447 of record NZ_QGGO01000017.1, read on the forward strand.
TTTATCTAATTTACAAACGCCACCACCTTCTGTTGCAAACCACAAATTTTCTTGGCTATCTTCAAGAATACCATTAATATCGTTATTGGTTAATGAATGTGGTTTTTTAGGGTCGTTATAATAATGACATCTTTGCTTGTTAGTGGGGTTATATGAAAACACCCCTGTATTTGTTCCAATCCACAAAAGCCCCTTTTTATCTTCAAATACAGAGGTTGTAAAGTTGGTATAGGGTATTTCTTGGGCTAATTCAAAACCATCTACTTTAGGATTGTACTTTGACAATGTGCGAGCCGTTGCCACGAAAATCTCTCCAGCCTTGTTTTGGTAAATATTCATAATAAAGTTACTCTTTAAATCATATTTTCCTAAGCCTGCATTATAGTGCTTTCTAATTTTTCCCGTTTTGATGTCCATGATATCGAGTCCATGTTCAAAAGTTCCAATCCATAAATCATTGCCAACATTTAGTAAGCCCTGTATATTGGTATAAGCAATACTGTATTTGCCCGCATTGGGGATAAATTGGGTGATTATTCCTGTTTTTGGGTTCAATTTATTCAAACCTGCATCTTCTGTTCCTATCCAAATATTCCCAAATTTATCTGGACAAATTTCTCTGATAACATTGCCACTCAGGGCTTTAGATGAATTATCGGCAAAGTATTTTTCAAATAATGAATTACGTTTAGAATAATAATTAACGCCGCCAAAGAATGTTCCTGCCCAAATACCGCCTTCATTGTCTTTACAAAGTGAATAAACGGCATTATCGGTTAATGAAAATGGGTCGAGGAATTTTTTGGTGATATTGGTAAATTGATGCGTTTGTGTATTGAGAATGAAAATGCCAGATTCGGTAGCGAGCCAAAGTTCATTTGGGAAAAATGGTTTTATATCACGAACGTGGATAACATTGTTTGATTTGCTATAAATTAAAACGTCTTCGTAAGTACCGCTTGGAATATGAAATTTCTTTAAACCTTGATTGACCGTACCGACGTAAATGGTTTCTGTTCCCAAACAAAAAATCGTCTGAATCAATTTTGAAGGCACTTTTCCCGAATGTGCAAAAACATCATATTTCTGGAAACTTTGTGTCTGATGATTAAATTTTTGAATAAAACCATCTCGTGTTCCCACCCAAATTTGTCCATTTTCGTCCATTGAAAGTGAGGAGGCTGGGAAGTATTTTGCCATCGGAAATTCGACCAATTTTTTAGTCTTAAAATTATATCTCCACAAGGTAAAAGCTGAAATAAACCAAATTTGATTGTTGTTATCTATCTGAATATACTTCACTTCTTTGAGGGTATCTATCAGCGGAATGAGCTTTTCATTTTCATAATCGAAGTAGAATAAACCCTTAGAACTGCCCACCCACAAAGTTCCCTTTTTATCAGGAGAAATGCAGTAAATTAAATCTGTATGAAATGAATATTTAGGATTTTCAGTCTTATAAGTTTTGAAATGATAGCCATCAAAACGGTTTAAACCATCTTTTGTTCCAAACCACATAAATCCCTTTTTATCTTGCGTACTGCAATAAATGGCATTATTTGACAGACCGTTTTCTACCTGATAATGCCTAAAAAAGTAGGGCTGAGCCATCGCTTTTAAAGTACAAAATAGAACAATGATAAAGGCTTTCGTTAGCAATGAAATATGTTGATATTTTTTCAAAAGTCTGTTGGTGGATTTGGTTGATAGTGGAGTGAAAATTGTGTCATAAAGTTAAGATAATATTACTCAACCGAGATAAAATGAAACAATATGTGGAAATAATGATAATTTTTGAATCATTTGGCAAGAAATGAAAGCATAATTTTGTGATGTATTCTGATAATGATTAAAAGTCAAAATAAAAATATAACTCTTTTTGAGTCAAAATTTAGTAAAAGTTTAAGTAATAAAGATTGGGTATAGTGAAAGAAGGTGGGGTTAGCCTTAGCCCCACATTTCTTAAATTTTATCGTAATAATCAGCATTTAATAATCAAAAAATGAAAAAAATATTTTTAGTAGCACTTATTTTGTCTCAAGTAGCGTACTTCTCTTTTTCCCAAAATACACAAGCTCCCGCTTTTCCTCTTATCACCCATGACCCTTATTTCAGCATCTGGTCAACGTCCGACAAACTTAATGACTCTCCCACAAAACATTGGTCTGGCACTGACCATTCTTTAATGGGAATGCTAAAAGTAGATGGAACAATTTACCGTTTTATGGGTGCCAAAAGCATTGGATACAAAAATATATTACCCGCAGGTGATGACGTAAATTATGCCGCAAAATATACCGAAACAGAACCTTCAAGCGACTGGAAAAATCCAAGTTTTGATGATGCTAATTGGCAAAATGGCGTTGCTCCTTTCGGAAATAGAGAGGGCGTTTCTAAAACTTTATGGAAATCTAAAAATATTTGGATGCGTCGTGAATTTACACTCGACAACCTCAATTTTAAAGACCCACTCCTAAAACTACAACACGATGATATTGTAAAAGTGTATCTCAACGGTGATTTAATTTATGATGCAGGTTGTTGTGCAGGAAAATATCTCTATTTACCGCTGACAAATGAGGTAAAAAGTAAATTGAAAAAAGGAAAAAATGTTTTTGCCATTCATGTTATCAATACAGGTGGTGAAGCATTATTAGATGTTGGCATTGTGGAGAAAAATATTCCTGTTTCAGATACTAAAATACAAATGGCAGAGCAGAAAAGTGTGAAACTGAATGCTACGCAAACGCTTTATGAATTTGCCTGTGGAAAAGTGAATTTATCCTTAACTTTTACTTCTCCGTTGTTGATAAACGACCTTGATATTATGGCTCGTCCAGTGTCGTATATTAGTGCTAAAGTAAAATCAAATGATGGAGCATCTCACGCTGTTCAATTGTATTTGGGGGCTTCAACTGATATTGCTACCAATCACGATTCGCAACCAATATCGGCTCAAAAATATACCAATAATAATTTGAGCATTTTGAAAGCTGGAACTACTGAGCAACCAATTTTAAAGAAAAAAGGAGACGACCTCCGCATTGATTGGGGATATATGTACGTAGCAACGCCAACTTCTGCAAACGTAAAGCAATCAATTTCTACGAATGACGTTCAGAATCCTTTTCAAACAGAAATATCTGACGTTTCAACAGGTAAACGCTTGATGTTGAATACGATAGCTGATATGGGTAAAGTGGCAAGTACTTCGAAAGAACAGGTCATTATGCTTGCTTATGACGATTTATATGCTATTCAATATTTCGGAACGAACCTTCTTCCTTGGTGGAAAGAGAATGGGTCAACCATTGAGCAACAACTAACTTTAGCGTCAAAAGATTATTCTACAATCGTTAAAAAATGTGAAGTAATCAACCAAACAATTTATAATGATGCCTTGAAAGTTGGTGGAGAAAAATACGCAAAACTATGTGAATTGGCTTATCGTCAAAGTATCTCAGCTCATAAATTAGTGAAAAGTCCACAAGGTGAAATCTTGTTCCTTTCAAAAGAAAATTTTAGTAATGGCTCTATCAATACCGTAGATGTAACCTATCCGTCAGCACCTCTATTCCTAATTTACAATCCTGATTTAATGAAAGGAATGTTGAATGGAATATTTTATTACAGTGAAAGTGGAAAATGGGCAAAACCATTTCCTGCCCACGACTTAGGTACGTATCCGCTTGCCAATGGACAAACCTACGGCGAAGATATGCCTGTGGAAGAATGTGGAAACATGATGATTTTGGCGGCAGCAATTTGTAAAGCTGAAGGCAATAATAACTATGCTAAAAAACATTGGAAAACGATGAATATTTGGGCGGATTTCTTAGCAAAAGATGGTTTTGACCCTGCCAATCAGCTTTGCACGGATGATTTTGCAGGTCACCTTGCCCGTAATATTAACCTTTCAGCAAAAGCAATTGTAGCTCTTGAAACTTATACACAATTGGCAAAAGAATTAGGCGAAACGGCAACGTATCAAAAGTATGATGCTATCACAAAAGGGTTTGTGTCTAAGTGGATAGAAATGGCAAAAGATGGCGACCATTACGCCTTGACTTTCGATAAAAAAGGAACGTGGAGTCAGAAGTATAATTTGGTTTGGGATAAAGTAATGAATCTTAATTATTTCCCGAAAGAAGTATTTGAAACGGAGATTAAATATTACTTAACCAAACAAAATGAATTTGGTTTGCCACTTGATAGCCGTGCTACATATACAAAATCTGATTGGGTAATTTGGACTTCAGTCTTAGCTAATAATCCTCAAGATTTTAACGCATTTATTAACCCGATGTACACTTATGCCACTAAAACGTCATCAAGAGTTCCCATTAGCGACTGGCATGAGACAAAGACAGGTAAAATGGTTGGTTTTCAGGCAAGAAGTGTTGTAGGAGGCTATTTTATGAAAGTTTTAGAACAAAAATTTAAAAATAAATAATCCTTAAAACAGGAATTTTACCAATAATTTATAGTTCCCCAATAATAACCACTGATGGAGATAACTCACTATCAGTGGTTTTTTTTAGGAGTTATTTTGAGAGACAAGGTTTTATTAAAGCCCTTTTCAATATAAGTAAAAAGAACAAATTAATTGATAATATAAATGTTGTCATCATGACGTAGGGGCGTATAGCATACGCCCACATCTCGACCTTTTGGGCGTATGCTATACACCCCTACACAATATCAATTTATTTATTCCAAATGCTTATGAAGTTGGAAGTTGGAATGAAATGGATACACCAATTCAATTAGTCTTGAAACTTACTATTAATCAAACACATATCAATTTTCAACGGATACTTAGTTATTCTCTAAAGCGTCATTTTGACACATTTTTGAAATATTACTTTAATTACCGATGCTTGATAAAATGAAACATTTTGTTGAAATAATGATACAATGTGAATAAACCACAAAAAAATATACGTCTAATTTTGTTTATAATATTTGAAGTAAAAATATGATAATTCAAAGAGGTTGAATGCTTGAATTATTGTATTTAAAGTAGCCATTTTAGGGTACTTATCAAGCTTAATATTTTGCCAAACTGTTGCTCAATTATAAAACAATCTATGAAGTCGTTTAAAAAAACATTAGCCACATTAACACTTTTAAAACCCATAAAATTACCTCTCTCAAAGACCTGTTACTTTAAAAATAGTATTGACGTAAATCATTCTTCATAAGCAATTCAGCAAACGAAATCTTTTACTTGACGTGTATTGAATAACGTCAGAAGATTTGGTTTGCCCAAACGCAAGTTTTTCCTGTTAAAAACCATACATTTTGATTTTAAATCTCTTGTGTAGATACCTATTCAAGAGGTTTTGTGTAGTATAAAAGTGATTTATCAGAAGGTGAAATAACCAAATATTAAACCTCCGCTGAGCAATTTCATCGTGAATATAAACCTACGATTGTATCGAAAAATTAGATATGTCGTATTTTGAGGACTATTACAGCAATTTTGGTTGTCCCGCTTTTCATCCCAAGATGATGATAAAGATATGGATATATGGTTATTGTGAGCGTATTTATACGAGTCGTAGATTATGCAAAGCCCTGCGAGAGAACGTAAATTTCATTTGGTTATCAGGTAATCAACACCCCTGTTTCAAGACTTTATGTGATTTTCGGAGTAATAAAATGGAAACGATGGTCGATACGGTTTTCAAAGAAGTGTTATTGATGTTGTTGGAACTGGGCTATATTGATTTAGATACTTTGTACATAGATGGTTCTAAATGGGAAGCCAATGCCAA
>NZ_QGGO01000018.1 GCF_003148625.1 Arcicella aurantiaca
AATCAATGGAAAATTCAGTAAAAAAACGCTGAATCCTGCGAAGATTTGTACACGTTTCTCGGTTGTTAAGGGTTACCGCATTTTTACTGTAACTAATGTTTCTGTTACGAATTAGAGAAACAATAAATAAATTAAGAAACTTTAAACGGGCTTTATGCCACGGTAAATAGTTTTGTAATTGTAAATCAATGGTTGTATTTTTATCCTCCATGAGCCAGTGCAATCTGTTTTATGTGTCTTGGTAAACCCATATTACAAATTGCTTGGCTCTTTTCAAAGTTTTGACATATACTCAGTAGATTAATTACAGATAATTGATGTAAGAAATCTAATTTTAAAACAAAAACATGAAACAACACAGAGCAATTTTCCAACAAAATAATTGGAGAGAATTTCAGCGTAAAAGAAACGTAAGACCGTTATCAACTCGAAAAGAAAAAGAAAGTATCAATCCAGAATTTGACCGAGCGTCTTTCGATTGGATAAACTAAAAAAGCCATCTCAAGCATATTGAAGATGGCTTTTTTGATTTTATCAGAACTATGTAAATATCAATTTGGCAGAAGCAATGACTAAACCAATTGCCAATAAATAACGAAGCGTTGGTAAATTGAATTTTTGGCTACCAAAATATGAACCCAATAAACCACCAATGATTGTTGCAAAAATCGCCCATTGTAGATTTTCGGGAATTTGAAAACCGCCTTTCATTATTTGCCCATATAACCCAGATAGAGAATTTACAAAGATAAAAAGTGCCGAAACCGCAGCCGTTTCTTTGAGTTTTGCCCACTTCATCAAAAGCATCAGCGGACTTAAAATAATACCTCCACCAATACCAATCATACCTGATAATAAGCCAATTACGCCACCAGCTGTCAGCCCAGCCCACACAGGAACGTCTTTATTACGGCTTTCTTCTTGTTTGAATTGATAAAGCAAACGAGCAATGGAGATAAGAATACAAACCGCCAATATTTTTTTATAGATAGAATCAGAAAGCGTCATCGTTCCACCGATGTATGCCAGTGGAATACTTGCAGCCGCAAATGGCCAGAAAAGTTTCCATTTAAAGAATCCTGCTCGATAAAATCCCAAAAAAGAAAATAATGAAACTGCAAGATTCATAATTAATGCAGAGGATTTCATGAGAGGAGGAGCGATGCCCACAATTGCCATAACCGCTAAATATCCACTTGCTCCGCCATGTCCAACCGACGAATACAAAAATGCAACAATTGCTAAAATTGGGAGTAACAGAAAAAGATTTGAGTCCATTAAATTCGTTGTGTTTTTGCAAATATAACGAATAGTAAAACAGGTTTGTAACCTGTTTGTCAAATTTGTAATCTATTTTTTGTGTATTGACAGATTTGAAACCTGTCCTACTTGAAACATTGATTTTCTTGTAAAAGAAATGCTTTGAAGCGAGCTTGGAGGGCTTTATAATCTGTAATGGCTTGAAGACCTTCTTCTGTTACAATTGTTCCGCCGCCACTTTTTCCTCCTGTTTGGGTGATAACGAAAGGTTTTTGTGCTTGTGAGTTCATGGAGTTGACTAAGTCCCAAGCTCTTTTATACGACATTTCCATGGCTTTGGCGGCTTTGGAAATAGAACCATGTTCGATGATGAGTTCTAATAATTGAATTCTGCCTTTTCCCAAAAAGCGTTCTGAGCCATCTTGGCGTTCAATCCAGATAGCACCTGTAATAACTACGTCAGAAGATGATGGGAGTAGGTTTTTCATGAAATGATAAAATTGTGTAACACAGACTTCAGTCTGTAAATAATGATTACTTACAGACTGAAGTCTGTGCTATTTAATAAACAAATTCTCCAAATTCAGATTTGATGGTCACTTGCTTACTTTCCGAACCTTCAACACGACCAATAATTTGAGCATTGATACCAAATGACTGAGCAATATCAATAACCGTTTGAGCATATTGAGGATTAAGATAAACCTCCAAACGATGTCCCATGTTGAAAACTTTATACATTTCTTTATAATCTGTACCGCTTTCCGCTTGAATCATTTTGAAAAGAGGAGGCAATGCAAACATATTATCTTTAATGATATGAACATTATCGACAAAATGTAAAACCTTCGTTTGAGCTCCACCTGAGCAGTGAACCATTCCGTGAATAACTGGGCGAAGTTCATTTAAAAGTGCTTTTACCACAGGAGCATACGTGCGAGTAGGAGAGAGGATTAATTGTCCTACGTTTAAAGGAGTTCCTTCAACGCTATCCGTTAAACTTTTTGAACCGCTATAAACCAAACTTTCAGGAACAGCAGGGTCAAAACTTTCGGAATATTTGGTAGCTAAATAATGTCCTAAAACATCATGACGAGCCGAAGTTAGTCCATTTGAACCCATTCCACCGTTATATTTAGTTTCGTAATTTGCTTGTCCGTCAGACGCTAAACCAACAATTACATCACCTGCTTGAATGGTATGATTTGAGATAACATCAGCACGTTTCATTCTCGCAATGACCGTTGAATCCACGATGATAGTACGAACTAAATCTCCAACATCAGCAGTTTCTCCACCTGTACTCCAAATACCAATTCCATTATCACGGAGCATTTCTAAAACCTCTTCCGTTCCGTTGATAATTTCAGCGATAACTTCTCCGGGAATGAGGTTTTTATTACGCCCAATCGTGCTTGAAAGGAGCATATTATCAGTTGCACCTACACAAATTAAATCGTCGGTATTCATCACAACGGCATCTTGAGCGATTCCACGCCAAACTGAAATATCGCCTGTTTCCTTCCAATAAAGGTAAGCTAATGATGATTTTGTACCTGCACCATCGGCGTGCATAATATTGCAGAAAGCATCATCACCGCCCAACATATCGGGAGAGATTTTACAAAATGCTTTCGGGAAAAGCCCTTTGTCAAGTTTTTCGATGGCTTTGTGGACATCTTCTTTGGAGGCAGAAACGCCTCTTTGCATATAACGGTCGGTCATTTTTGGTAGTTGCTGGTTATTAGTTACTGGAGATTAGTTTTCGACCATAATTTCTAATAACAGGGTTTTTAAAAGTAAAGTCCTCTTATTTGGAGGACTTTGTATTACAAATTTTCTATATTTTCTTTAACAAAAGCTAAAAAATCTTCTGTCCAACTAATCATTGTGTTTACTTCTTCTTCCGAGAAACTACTTTCTAAATCATAATCTGCATCTTGTCTATAATCCATTAATTGAGCTAAGTGTTTACCATATATTTCAGGAATAATATCTGTTTTGATATATAATTCACTAAACTTACTTTTTACTCCATTATGAGTCTTTACGAATATATCTTTCTTAAAAAGTAATGTTTTGGCTAACCAGAAATAAGCATAATAACAACGATTTACAGCTGCTAAAATATGATTGGATTTTAAGTCGTCTTTACCCGTTTCTAAAAAGTCTTCTGACTTTAATATTGCCAATTCTATATTCCTATCCATAAATTAGTTTCCCGTCTTTTCTGATGAATTTGAATAAATATTCCTCTGAATGCTCGTATCGAGCATTCGTTGTTGGAATTACGGATAAATCTATTAGATATTTTAGAAAAAGTCTCCATAACATCTCACGAATAGAGTCTCTTTCTTGGCGAGTTTTTACCTCTTCATCATTCAAAACTACTAATAAATCCACATCCGATTCGTCATGAGCTTCACCACGTGCATACGAACCAAAGAGAATTATCTTTGCTAAACGGTCGCCATAATGTGCTTTGGCTTGTTCCGTAAATTCTGCTATGATGGGCTGAATGTCTTTCACAACAATTTTTCTATATTTTCTTTAACAAAAGCTAAAAAATCTTCTGTCCAACTAATCATTTCTTTTACTTCTTCTTTGGTGAAATCATTAATGGCTTCATAATCAGCCAATGTTCTTTTATCTTCTAATCTACCAAGATACTTTCCGTATTTTTCTGGAATAATACCTGTTTTGATATATGTTTCAGCAAATTTCGTTTGTGTGCCTGTATGAGATTTGACAAAAATATCTTTCTGTGATAATAACCCTCTCACAGCCCAAAAATAAGCATAATAAATTCTGTTGACAGCACCAGACTCAAAGCCTGTTTCTAAAAGAATTTTTGCAGATTCTAATGTATCATAAGCTTTTAAAAATCCTTCTTCTAAATCATTCATATAAATAAATGCCTTCTTTTTTTACAAAACGATAAAGTGCTTTATTCGTTGAAATAAACTTTTTAAATGAAATTGGTAGGGCTGAAATAATGATACTATATTTCATGAATAAAGACCAAGTTATATCAAAAATCTGGGTTTTTTCATTGTTTGCGGAAACTTCATCATCATTTAAGAGTAACATTAAATCTACATCCGATTCGTCATGAGCTTCGCCACGTGCATACGAACCAAAGAGAATTATCTTTGCTAAACGGTCGCCATAATGTGCTTTGGCTTGTTCCGTAAATTCTGCTATGATGGGCTGAATGTCTTTCATGAATTGTGTTACGATTTTGGAAAATCGTGGTACATTTTCTACAAAATTAAAAACCTTCTTTGACTTCCTCCTTCTTTTTCTCTTCTTTTTTCACCTCTTCCTTTTTTGTAACTTTTTTACCTTTTTCGGTTTTGGTTCTGAATGAATCATTGAAACGGTCTGTGAAAGCAAATTTCTCTTCTGCTCCAACACCCAAGAATGTGTAAGCATTTTTACCACTTCCTTTTTTCACACCTTTTGATTTGGCAGTTACGGCATTGTTAAATTCACCATCTGATGAAATTACACCCATTTCGTTTTTCAAATATCCCATAAAATACCAAACATCTGTTGAAGGTTCTAAATACAAGTAAAACTCGTCACCTTCGGTAGTTTTCTTGATTTCTACCATGCCTTCAATTTCTGAATTAATATCTGTTCCTCCGATACTGGCTATACTCAATTTCCCAACTGAATAAAAAGATGAGGTTTGGTCTGAATATCTCAAATTAGCTTTTGAAATCACCATCGTCGTATTCAGTTTTGAATTGATACTATGCAAAGGTACGTGTTCATTTTTCAAACGTCTTTCAAATGATTCCACTGTTTTTCCTCCTAATAAATTGGCTAATTTAGACAATAAACGTTCTTTATCTTCTGGTTCATCAGCACTTGCATTGTCTCGACTATCTAAATTGGTTTTTACAATTTTATCTGCCATTGCTTTCAAAACTTCCGCAGGCATCGGAAAATTTAAAACTAACATTTGGTCAAATTTATATTTTCCACTATCCACTCGCATTTCAGCAAAACCTGAGGATTGAACATAATTTGAAGGATTAAAGAAATTAAAATTCCCTTCTAAATTGAGCGTTTTCTTTGCATCATCATAAATATAACGACTTGCTTCGTAAGATTTATTCTTGTCGTCTGGACCAATTTCAAAGCGAGCTGTTTTGGGAATATCTTTTAATTGACCATTAACCCCAAAAATATCTTCATCTTTTACATCTTCTTTACTGGTTAAGAAAGTCGTATATAAACCCGTAGAGGCAGTTCTGGCGTGCAAACCTGCATAAATTGGAGCATTCAAATCTCCTTTCATATTGGGTTGAATTTGGATATTTACGTCGTCGGTACTATTTCCTTTATAAGCTACCCAATTTATGACATCAGCTCTGTTTTTATATTCTGGACGAACGAAACCATTGAGTGTCAGGTTTTTATCCGTAGCGACCATCGTTATATCTCCACGATAAAGAATTTTAGGTGAAAGATGAAATTTATCGGTTTGTTCAACCGTTGCTTTTGCCGTAGTGGTGTATCCTTTAGTTTTTTTACGATTATCAACAATGGATTCTTTAAACTCAAAATTTCCCATTTTAATGTTCATCGTATCTCCTGCAAGGTTCGGGAATCTGTACGTTGCATCGCCTTCAAATTTCACTCTTGAAATAATTCTGATATTTCCGTTTACCAAATTATGGTATCCATTAACGGTGTCAATTTGCAATTTGGCATTATAAAAACCACGCATTTCAGCATCTCTACGGATTGAAACTGCTCCTTTGTCTGGAATAATTTTCGCATCAGCCGACTTAATAAATGGCACGCCGTTGATATTAAGAGATTGCTTGTCGATTTCGTATAATGCTTCAGAACCGTTAAATGACAGTCCTTCTTGTGAGGGTTCAAGCGAAGTAAAAGTTGTGTTTCTTACATCACCTTTCATGGAAATAATTTTCTTGTTAATGTCCCATTCTGCATTATTGATAGACGTTTTGTAAGCCGTGTAAGGGAAATACAAACTGGTAGAATCTTCAATTTTTAGATTAGTTGGCGTTTTGATGCTCACTAAACCTGTTGCCAAATTGAAACTTACATTCATTTTATTACCCAAAAGAGCAGGTTTTGAAACCTTCAAGTTATTTCCAACCGAAAGATTTGCCATGTCAGCCGTGAAAGCCTCTTTTCCAAATTTGATATTATCCGAAACCGTCTCAGAATCTTGTCTTTTTACTTTACCAAAACCAAATAGACCTGTTTGACGAACCAACAGTTTCCCTTCTAATTTTGAACTGGCAGCATAAAAATCAAAAGAATTTCCTTTGGTTTCAATCAACATACTGTCGGCTTTGGGTTGCCATTTCAAAGAGTAGTTTTTAATGTCAACCTTCGTAAAATACGCTTGTCCGACCGTTCCTTCATTAATTATCCCCGTTGTTCCGTAAGCCGTTACCGAATCGGCGGTGAAAAGAGCATCTTTCGCTTGAATTTGTGCCGTTAAGTGATTGATTTCACTTTCAGCATGAAGCCCTTGTCTGTCCATCAATAAAGGTTTGGTAAACTTCACAAAGGTTTTACTGTTGTAAACATTGTATTTTCCTTCAATAACTTTGTGGCTAAAACCTAAAGTATTATCAGGCATTGAAATCAAGGTTTCTTTGAACGGAGGGAAGATTCCATCTGAATTAAATGTTCCGACAAAGTCAATGTCTTTAATATTTAAACTATCAAAATCAATACTTGGCACTTTGAAAAATATCTTTTTACTATACGCTCCATTGGCACGATAAGGGTGGTCGAAATACGCCGTTACGCCCGTAGGAACAACCAAACGGGGGTATTCCACCAAACGCTGACGACCTGATTTGTTATCAGGTTTATTGATGTAAATTACCCCTGCTTCGTATTTTAAATCACCTCCAATTTCTGTTCGTCCTTTTTTGGCTAATTCTTTTTGTGGAATGAAAGTAATCGAATCAATTTTGTTCAATTTTACGCTAAATTCACCGTAATTAAAGGATAAATCTTTTCCTCTAAAACGAAAATTACCCGTTTTCAACTCACCACTAATTCCAAAGTTTCGGTCTTTATTTACTCTGATGACATTATCGTAAGGAGCCATATATACATTCAGTGAATCTGAAAGGTAAAATTGCTTTACCCCTCTGACAATCAATTGATTATCCTTTAAGTTTAAAGAAGCATTCGACGTTGTATCTTTTGTGCTTGAAGAATAAAACGAAGGAATCAAGAAGTTGTCATAATCTTTTTTTGCACCAAAAACCGCTAAATTGTGCATTCCTTTTCTGGATAACTTTAAAACTTCAACATCGGGGTCATAATCAAAATACCCTTTTTGCATCATCTCTAAAAATACTGGTCTTAGTGTATTAGCATCTTTTTGGAAAGCCCTTGCCAATTCTGAAAGAGTGGTAAAAGGAAGATTATTTTTCTTGATATAATTTGAAACAACCAAAAGCGGATTAAAACTATAATTAGCAGAAATTTGGGCAAATCGTTCTGGATTATAGTAATCAAAAGATTCAAAAAGAGCAGGAACAACATTTTTAGCGGTAAGAATAGAAAAATCCATTCTTTGGTCATTGAGTCCCCAACGCATAGCATCGGCAGTAATATCTAATTTATGGTAACTGTCGGAATAAGCCGTTTCTCTAAATCCACCATTATCAACCTTATTTAAACGTAAAGTGAAGTTTTTACGATTATAATTTAGTTTTACCGAAGGGTGATACAAAGAATCTTGTCCAGCAAAATACCCTGTAAAAATGGCAGAAGGAGAAGTAATTAATGAATCGCCCACTTCAAAACGTTTACTAATTACTCTAAACGCCACCTTTCCATCTTTTTTCACGACAATAGTTGCCAATTTTGACTGTAAAGAAGAACTTGAAATTCTATTGCCAACCATCGTAAAACCGCCTTTGTATTCGATGTCATTACTGTTTTTCAGAACAACATTGTTTTCCATAGACATAAATCTCGGATAAGTTGTTAGGGCATTTTTTGCTCTTTTCTTGCTCTGAAATTCAAAAATCCCTTTGATTGGGCTATTCAGTCGTTGATTATGGGTAATAACCGCCAATTCCGAAACAATTTTTGGGTTTCTAATTTCCATGCTGTAATTATTCAGCGTTACGAAAACGTCAGGTAAACCTACATTTTCCCAAGAAAAAGTTCCGCCTGTACCCAAAATAATACCATCTTTCAAACTCAAAATAGAAGACGTATTTTTTAGCATTACAGAATCATTGGCAGTAGTAATGGTTAAATCAATACCCTTAAATTCCATAATTGGGCCGGGATTTAAAACCTGTGGAATTGGCTCTTCTACTGGAGCTGGCGTTGCAGTATTGTTTGTATTTGCCGTTGGGAGAGGAGCGTCCCAATCTTCCCAAGCATTAGTTTTAGCAGCAGGTTCGGGAGCAGTATTTGTGGGCTGATTACTCACAGGAGGCTTTTCAGCTTTGTTGATTTCTATTTTTTGCTCATTAAACTTAAATGAAACTGAGCCATTTAAAGCATACAAACGGTTGAAATTTGTAAAATATATCGCCCGATTATTGAAGAACAAACGGCTTACATCAATATATCGTAAAGTCGTTTTGGTATCTCCTGTTTCTACGGATTTTCTGAGTGTCTCTAAATAATTATCAACAGAAGTTTGAGGCATCAAAGCACTATTTACTCCTAAAATTACGGCATCAAAAAAACCAACAAAGTGAGGCGGTTTATAGCCTTTTTTAAACATGAAGTTAGAAACGTTTGCCAATTTTGATTTCTGAGCTTCGGTGAGTTTTCCTGAATTCCAGAGTTTATCAAAATTAGTAGCAATCGTTTCTGCTTGTGGATTGCCAGAGAGAGCCAAAAAGTTTTTAGCATCTGCCAAAAACTCTTCGGGTTTATCAGATAGTTTTAAACCTTGTGCGTTTGAAAACGAGTAAACCAGTACGAGTGTTAGACTAATTAAAAATGATTTGATGTTCATAGATTTCACGTATTATCTTATGTAAAATTAACGAATGTTTTGGTTTGGTATTTTGTTAAGTTGAATAGTTATGCTTAGAATATTGATTAAAAGAAAAAAGCCCTAAATAGGGCTTCATTCATAAATATCTTTTCTATGTCCTAATGTGATTACATCAATGACTAATTCTGAATCATACACATCGTAAATTACCCGATAATTTCCGATACGAATTCTGTACCCATCTCTACCTTGAAGTTTTTTGCAACCACTTGGTCGAGGCTCGAACTCAAGCAGTGCGATGGCTTCAAAAATAGGCTCAGCAATATTATCTGGAAGTTTATCTAATTGTTTCTGTGCCTTTTTAGATAATAAAATGGAGTATTTAGGCATTTTTAGCTTTCCGATTTTTTAAGTAATCACTAAAAAGTACTCTTTCTCCATTATCCTCTTTTTTAGCTTTATCATACATTTTGATGTCTTCTAACTCTTCTAGTTCTTCAATCATTGCATCAAATTCTTGTATTGAAAGAACCACGAGTTTTTGACCAACGGTATCAGTAATGTATTGAGGATGTATAGCTGTCATAACATGACTATTTTGATTTACTGTAACCAAATTACAAAAAAATATTGATTTACACTCGCTCAAAAACCACCGCAGCCCAATTATTTTTATTTTCTGTTTGAATTTTCTTTAAACCGACCTCTTTGGCTACGTTTTCAATATCCTCAATGTCATGTTGATAAAAACCACTTACTACCAATTGAGCAGGAGCTGGTTTCATAAATTCTACATACTTTGGAATATCTCGCATTAAAATATTTCGGTTAATGTTAGCCAAAATGATGTCATATTGTTCGGCAGGCTCATCTTCAATCGTTCCTTGACGAATAACGATATTGTCACAATTATTCAATTGACAGTTTTCACGTGAATTTTCAGCCGCCCATTCTTCAATATCAAACCCTGCTACGTAAGATGCTCCTAATTTTGAAGCAAAAATGGCTAAGATTCCCGTTCCACAACCCACATCAAGCACTTTTTTGTCTTCGTGATTAACGTTCATTTGCAAACTCAAAACCATAGAAGTCGTTTCGTGATGACCTGTTCCAAACGACATTTTTGGATTTATCAGTAAATCATAAGGAATATTTGAGTCAGCTTCGTGGAAACTCGCACGTACACGTACACGACCATTTGCTGCTAAAATGGGTTCATAATTTTTTTCCCATTCTTCGTTCCAATTCTTTTTTTCAAGCGTTTTGTATGAATAACTGATTGGAGTCATGCCCAAATAACGCTCCATGATTTCATCCACTGCATTTTCAGAAAACAAATCTTCGGTAATGTAAGCGTTTAATCCGTCGTTTTCTTCTGTGAATGTTTCGTATCCAATTTCACCTAATTCAGCCATGAAAATATCGGAAAATTCAGGATTGATGGTCAGTTTTAATTCTATATAATTCATGGTTGAATCTGTATGTTAATTTTTGAATCCTCAAAGATAGGAAGTTTTATATGATTCAGAATCAAATAAAAAAAGGAATGGATACATTTTGGCACAGCTTTTTCGTTAAAGTAATTCAAGTATGATTAAATTTGAACTTATGAAAAAGCTAATTCTTTTAACAGCAATAATTGCTTCTTTTCAAGTAGAAACAGAAGCATTCAATACTATCTCTTCAACAAAAACGATTCTTACCGCTACTTCTTCAGAAGCAAAAGTGGTCGTGAAACGTCGTCGTAAAAAAGGTTTTCTCTGGGGAATCTTCAAGAAGAAAGATTGTGGTTGTCCAAAACATTAAATAAAGCACAGGTTTTTCCCTGTGCTTTATTTATTTATAGAGGTTATAAACCTGTGCTACATGATGAAGGAAATTCAAAAATTGAGTAATTCAACAAATTTCATAAGCATTTTATAGTTTTTTGCTAAAAATTGTGCATTTTTACCATAACTACTTTGTTTTCAATCAATTTGATGAATTTTTCCGCAAATGAAAGCCTCCCCCGAACAATTAGATAACGCTAAGGACGGTTCTTTTTTATTCCGCCAATTTACGCTCCCTTATTTTGATGCTCCTTATCATTTTCATCCTGAATTTGAGCTAACCCTTATACTGAAAAGTGAAGGAAAGCGTTTTGTTGGAAATCAGGTTGCTGATTTTCAGGAAGGAGATTTGGTTTTATTAGGACCCAATGTTCCCCATTGTTGGAAAAATGACGGGATAGGAGTGGAGAACTCTGCTCGTTCAATCGTTGTTCAATTTAAGGATGATTTTTTAGGAGAAGCATTTTTTAAAAATCCAGAGACTCAGCCTGTAAAAATGCTGTTGGAAAAAGCAAAAGCAGGAATCCATATAACTGGCAAAACCCGTGATAGAGTAGCCAGAGAAATGATTTTCTTATTAACTGTTCCGCCTTTTCAGAAACTTTTGGGTTTGTTGGATTTGCTGAACACAGTGGCAATATCAAAAGATTATGAAATTATAGATAGTCATTCGGAGAAATATGATTTATCGCCCATTGATTTAGACCGTATCAATAAGGTTTATGCCTACGTGATTGAACATTATACACAGGAAGTTCATTTGGAAACGGCAGCTCATTTAGCCAATATGACTGAAACGGCTTTTTGTAGATATTTTAAGAAAATTACACAAAAGACGTTTTTAGATTTGGTTACTGAATTTAGAATTAAACACGCCTGTAATTTGTTAACCAGTACCGACAAACAAGTGGCAGAAGTTTGTTTTGAAAGTGGGTTTGGAAATATCTCACATTTTAACAAGCAATTTAAAGTTGTAACAGGGTACAGTCCTTTACATTATAGAAAGATGTTTTTAGCCACGATTTGAGGATGTTTTAATATTTTGTAGTTTTGTATAAATCAAAGAAATATAGCCATGATAGAAATTACAGTTTCACCCAATGATAGACCAAGTAGCAAAAGGGCTATTGCTTTTGCGAAAGAATTGATGGCGATTAAGCTGCAAACGCAAAAAGAAATGAGAGATTCTTTCAGAACAGATGATAGGATAAAAAAAATAGTTAAAGACCTTTTAGATAAAAATGATAAATAATTTAATGAGTTCTACACAAACGTATGAGTTTACTTTTGCAGGAGGAGAACATAATTCTTTTTTCTTTGCAACTGATGCTCGGATAGTCTATCATGTAAAGTTTAGAAATACATCTTATATTTTTGATGGACATTTAGATTTTGAGGTTTCAGCTTTTGAGTTAATTATTCAAGTTGAATATAATCCCACAGGGAAAAATCCACCACTTGATGCTAAAATACCTTTTACAATTGCTTCCATTTTTATGGACTTTTTCCAGAGAATCCCAGAACAAGTAATTATTTATATTTGTGATTCTGCTGATACCAGACAATCTGCTCGTAAAAGGAAATTTGACCAATGGGTTGAGTTTTTTAAAGGAAATGAATTTGTAAAAGTAAATACAACTATTATTGATATAGACGGGACTCGTTACCACAATGCCTTGATTATAAGAAAAGATAATCCCAATCGTTTAGCCATTACCGAAGCATTCATTAATCTTGCTGAAGAGCAGGATAAATGATTTTAACAAAAATAATAAAGCATATCAACCCATGAAATCATTAAGTATTACGATTCTTCTTGCCCTTTTTATCTCAATTACTTTATCTTCTTTTAAATCTCTCAATAATAATTTTGATGATGAAGATTACGATACACTCAATTATCATTCTATGAATATTTCAGGGGTGAAGTTGGGTACTAATTACGGTATTATTTTGGAAAAATTTGGTTCGCCAGATTCTGTACGTAAAGAAGAAACACCTGATGCCCAAAATGCAAATCATTTTGAAATGTATCGTTATGGAAAAGATGCTTTTTATGTAATGGACGATAATGTAAGTGGATTTGAGTTGGAAACCGCCCGTTTTAGCCTTGAAAACTTAGGAGGTTTAAAGGTGGGGGACCCTATGTCAAAAGTAAAAAAACGCTTCCCGAAATCTTATAAACTTCGTGATGTAGATAATACAGAAGAAGATTGGGTGACAATTATAAGTGTGCAGTTTGGTACAAGTGATTCTTTTTTAGAAATTACCGTTCAGAATGATAAAATTGTAGGTTTAGCAACCGTAACAGATGACGGAACTGACGAACAGTAAGATAAGGTTGTAGGAGTTAGGTAACTTTTTCTATTACCTGACTCTCAATACCTAAAACCTATTTTTAAAATCAAAAGCAAATTCACTTGCCCCGCTTTGCTGAAAAAACTCCAATCGTTCACGAGCCTCTTGTGTAGTTGGAATATGACCTTCGTCAATATACCAAAGCACCATTGATGGTTTCCCAAATTTTTCAAACCACTTCCCACGGTCTTTCATAACCAGTGCATGAGCAGATTTGTAAGCGTACTCCATCAAATCTTCGATTGATTCCCAAACCGACATATTTACGATAACTCGTTCATCATCAAAAGGGTGTATGTTGGTAGCATTTCCTTCATCGTCTTTCAGTCTCCAAACAAAGCCCTTACTACTTTCAGCTAAAGCATTGATGGTATCAATTTGTGAAACAAAGTCAGCCATTAATGGGTCATCGATGGAATTTGATTGCATTCTTGCAATGTTTAATTGAGCTAAAAGTTTTTTCATAATGCTAATTTTACGTACTTCGTACAAGATAGTAAATGTTTTGAGATAAATTTATAATCACGATATGATGGATATTCTTTTGTTAATTGCTTCAATTTTTTGCTTGTTTGTCGGCTTGGCAGGTGCTGTACTTCCTTTACCCGGTCCACCCATAAGTTTGATTGGACTTTTCTTTTTAAATGCTTCAAAATATGCAGATTACGACCGCAAAACATTGACAATTTTCACCCTGCTGACTATCATAATGAGTGTATTTGACTATTATGCTCCAATTTGGGGAACAAAGAAATTTGGTGGTACAAAATATGGTTCTTGGGGTTCAACAATTGGGCTTTTGGCAGGACTTTTCTTTACGCCAATCGGAATGTTTTTGGGTGCTTTCCTTGGTGCATTTTTAGGGGAAATAGTCGGAAAAACCGAACCCGATAAAGCATTAAAAGCAGCAATTGGTTCAATGATTGGACTGATTACGGGAATTATCGGAAAAGTGATTTTATGCTTAATAATGATGATTTACGCAGGAATGGCAATAGGAGAGTATTTTATGATGATGAGTTAGATTTTAGAGAATAGATGATAAGTTAGATTATAGAGAATAGATGATAGAGTAGCTTACATTTAGGGAAAAATTCTCTATTCTCTATTCTCTATTCTCTATTCTCTATTTCTCTATTCTCTATTTCTTCTTGCCTGCCAATTGTCCACAAGCAGCATCAATATCCTTTCCACGTGAACGACGCACATTTACTACCATATTTTTGCCTTCTAAATAGGTCGCAAATTTAGATAAAGTCTGTGGGTCTGTATTGGTATAATTTGCTTCAGCGATAGGGTTGTATTCAATGATATTGATTTTGCATGGAAACTGTTTGGCAAATTCCCAAAGTTCTTTTGCATCGTCTAAAGTATCATTAAACTTGTAAAATAAAATATATTCTAAGGTAATTCTGCTACCTGTTTTTTTGTAAAAATGTAATAAGGCTTCTTTCAATGCCTCCAAAGTATTCGACTCATTGATTGGCATAATTTGATTACGCTTTTCATCATTGGCAGCGTGCAACGAAAGTGCTAAATTGAACTTTACTTCATCATCACCCAATTTTGTAATCATCTTAGCAATACCCGCCGTAGAAACCGTAATACGCTTTGGCGACATTCCCAAGCCTTCGGGAGATGTAATATAATTGACCGACTCAATAACATTAGCATAATTCAACAAAGGCTCGCCCATGCCCATATACACAATGTTGGTAAGTGGCGTTTGGTAATGTGATTCAGCTTGGTCACGAATACGAACTACTTGGTCGTAGATTTCGGCAGGGTCGAGGTTACGCTTTCTGTCCATATAACCCGTTGCACAAAATTTACAAGTCAAAGAGCAACCCACTTGCGAAGAAACACAAGCCGTCATACGGTCGTCGGCAGGAATCAGAACACCTTCTACCAAATTTTTATCGTATAATTCAAAGGAAGACTTAATGGTGCGGTCGGAGCTAACTTGTTTTTCAGCCACTTTTACTGCACGAATTTCAAAATGTTCGGCTAATAATTCACGAGTTTTTAAAGAAAGGTTCGTCATTTCCTCAAAACTTTGAACGGACTTTTTCCAAAGCCATTCATACACTTGTTTTGCTCTGAATGCTTGTTCTTTATGTTCAGCCAAAAAATCTTTAATTTGAGCAATTGACTGTTTGCGTATATCTTTTTTAACGATGGTTTCCATGATGACAAAAAAAGAGCAAAGATTTTCGTCTTTACTCTTTTGGTTTATTTTTACAAAATTACGAAGAAATGTCTGTGGAATCAATAAATGTTGTATTTTATTGATAATCAATTATTTATGTTTTGTAAAGCCTTTGATTTCTACATGACCTATCTTTTCTATGTAGTTCAACGCTTATTACATAGCTTCCAACAACAATTCCGCCAAGTCATAAACCTTCACAGAATCTTCTTTTTCTTTATTTTTTACACCGTCCGACATCATTACCATACAAAACGGACAAGCCACAGCAATGGTTGACGCTCCCGTTTCAAGAGCATCTTCGATACGTTCAACGTTAATATCTTTATTGCCTTTTTCAGGTTCTTTAAACATTTGAGCTCCACCTGCTCCACAACAAAGCCCTTTGGTTTTGCAACGCTTCATTTCTACCAAATCAGCGTCTAAGGCTTCTAAAACTGCTCGTGGAGCTTCATAAACATCATTGGCACGCCCCAAATAGCAAGAGTCATGGTAAGTGATTTTTTTGCCCTTGAATTCTCCGCCACCTGCTAATTTTACTTTTCCAGCATCAATTAATTCCTGCAAAAAAGTAGAATGGTGAATCACGTCATAATTTCCGCCTAAAGCTGGATATTCATTTTTTAAGGTATTGAAGCAGTGTGGACAAGCCGTCACGATTTTTTTTACGCCATAGCCATCTAATACTTGAATATTCATAGTTGCCTGCATTTGGAACAAAAACTCGTTTCCTGCTCTACGTGCAGGGTCGCCAGTACATGATTCTTCTGTACCTAAAACGGCAAATTTTATTCCTACTTTATTTAATATTTTACAGAAAGCAATGGTTACTTTTTTATAACGGTCGTCGAATGAACCAGCACAACCTACCCAAAAAAGTATTTCGGGCGTTTCGCCAGAAGCCATCATTTCAGCCATAGTTGGCACTTTATATTCTATTTCTTGTGTCATGTTATTGTTGATTTAAATCTCCTTTTTCATTTCAGTTGCCGTCTTCCTTGAGCCATCGTGACTCCAACCGGGTCTTCCAAAAATATAGCCTAAAGCATATTTAGGGTTGGCTAAAACGTCTTTTCCAATGGCAATCCATTCGCCAAAAGCAATTTTTACGGGATTAGAAGTATTGACATTTTCAACTAATCCATATTTAGGGCGATGCGTTTCCTCGACAAATGTGCCAAACATTCTATCCCAAATAATCAAAATTCCTGCGTAGTTACAATCCAAATATTCAACGTCCGAGCCATGATGAACCCTGTGGTGCGAAGGCGTATTAAAAATATATTCAAACGGTCGCCACATTTTGCCAATCGTTTCGGTATGAATCCAATATTGATACAATAAACTAATTTGTTGCATCACAATAATTACTACTGGGTGAAAGCCTACAATGGGCATCCAAAGATGAAAAACGTAGGAAAAAGTAATATTGCCCGTCCAAGTTTGACGCAAAGCCGAAGCTAAATTATACTTTTCAGATGAATGATGCACTTTATGAGATGCCCAAAAATAACGAATCAAATGTGCTTCACGATGAAACCAATAATAACTTAAATCATCTGCAAAAAATGCCAAAACCCACATCCACCAAGCCGAGCCATCAAGCGTAAAAATGTGAAAGTTATCGTACAAATACCAAAATATCCCTGCCGAAATAGTTTTGGTAAGCAAGCCCGAAGCTAAATTGCCAAAACCCAGAGCAATCGAAGTAAAAGAATCTTTAAGTTCAATTCTATCACGTTGCTCACGATACAAAAAATAGCCCTCTATCAATACAGAAATGACAAAGAATGGCACTGCGTAAAGGATTAAATTTGGTGGCATGGGAATACAGTTTAAGTAGGGGTTGGGATTTAGGTATTAGGATTTAGTGAAATAATCCATTGCTAATCAAATGCTTACTCAAAAAGAAGTGTGGATTTAATTGAACAGATTACTTAACAATTCACTCAATTAATACCTTATCCAAAAACTTCTCTGTCTCTTTTTGAATATTTTCAACATCTTTTGATAAAATTGGTGAAGCTAACACGTGGTTTCCTGCATTGGGAAATGCCATTTTTTGCTTATTCGTTGAACCTAATTCATCAAACATTTTCAACATCGCAGGCACAGAAACCACTTTGTCTTGCTCTTCTTCGTTTTTATAATAGTAGCCCATAAAAACGGGGCATTTTACTTTCGCAAAAGTTTCAGGTTTCATGGCGTGCGTTAAGAAATTCTGTAAAGCAATTACCCCATTTAAGTGATAATGACGACACCAATATTTGGCGTGTTCTGGATTGGCAGGCGGAAAATCTCTAATTTCAGTGCCTGTGACTGCTTTTCCTAAAGCTAAGCCCCAGTGATTATCTAACAACTCAGCATTATCGTCATAAATCTTGATACATGGCGAATAAATAACGATTGCCTTAATTTCGGGATGTTGTGATGCTAAATAAGTAGTCAAAGCACCGCCAAAAGACGTTGCAACGACAACTACTTCGTCGCCCAAAGTTTTAGCAATTGCCAAAGCCTTTTCAGCCGAAAGTACAAAATCGTCAGCCGTAACTTTCGCCATTGTTGAATCTCCCAAATCAACGCCATGCCCAGCCAAACGAGCTAAATACAGATTTGCTCCGTACTTCTTTGCTAAATTTCTATGAACAGGATTTCCTTCCTCTTGGGTAGCCGAAAAACCGTGAATGTAAAGAATTGCTAATTTTGTTTTCTCTTTTTTGGTAGAGTCAGCCCAAACAATACGTGCTTGACAGTTTGGACGAAGTCCTTTTTCAGCGGTTTCGCCTTCATTAATTTGTTGTTCCAACGTTGGTAAATCTCCCGTGAGTTTAAACATAGGAACTTCTAATTTCGGAGCTTCTGGTTTTGGACCTGATAAATAACCTACTGTTCCTACTCCAATTATTGCGAGGAGGATTTTTAAGAATGTTTTCATTTTGTTCTATTTTTGTAACACAGACTTTAGTCTGTAATTTTTAAAACGAACAGACTGAAGTCTGTGCTACTTTACCCCCTCAACCCAATTAAATCTATCGCCCTGCGAGAATTTCCAAGGAGCTTGGTTATTTTCTAAATTCGAGAACATTGCATTCCAAGAAGCAGGAGCGTCAGATTCTTCCATAATTTGGTAGCGACGTAACTGTAAAATAATATCCAAAGGAGAAATATTGATTGGGCATTCCTGTACGCAGGCGTTGCACGTAGTACAAGCACGAAGTTCCTCAGCAGAAATATGGTCGCCGTAAAGTGATTTACCATCGTCCACAAAATTTCCGCCATTAGCAGCCATATTAGCCCCTACAATTTCCAAACGGTCACGAGTATCCATCATGATTTTTCTTGGCGAAAGCTGTTTTCCTGTCAGATTTGCAGGGCAAGACGAAGTACAACGTCCACATTCAGTACAAGAATAAGCATCCATGAGATTTTTCCAAGTCAAATCCTTTACGTCTTTCGCTCCAAAACGAGCAATTTCAGCAGGTGCATTAGCATCAGGTTGAGCCATTCCCAACATAATTTGAACTTCCTTCGTTACATCAGGCATATTTGGAATTTCTCCTTTGGGTTTCAGATTAGAAAAATAGGTATTCGGAAATGCTAAGAAAATGTGCAAGTGTTTTGAATAAGTAACATACAACGCAAAAGCGAAAATACCCAAAATGTGTAACCACCAAGTAATGCGTTCATAAGCAATTAACGAGCCTTCGCTCCACGAAGCAAATAAAGGTTTGAGAAATCCTGAAAAAGCAAATGTTCCAACTTTATGATAATGTTCGCTTCCCAAGTCTTGCAAAACACTGTCAGCGGCATTCATGGTTAGTAAAGCCGTCATTAAAATAATTTCTGCAAAAAGAATCGTATTAGCATCAATTACAGGAAAACCATTTAGCTCACGATGACGAGTAGGTTGCAGACGTTCAACTTTAACAATATTTCTACGAATCAAGAAAATCACACAAACTACCAACACACCAACAGCTAAAAACTCAAAGAAATTAATGAGTACACCATAAAAATCACCCAAAATAGGAGCGAACAAACGGTGCGTACCTAAAATGCCATCTAATACAATTTCGAGAACTTCAATATTAATCAGAAGAAATCCTGCGTAAACCACAAAGTGTAAAATTCCCACAACGGGACGGTCAAACATCTTTTTTTGTCCGAAAGCAATTCTAATCATAGTTGCCAATCTTTCAGACGGATTATCAGAACGGTCTTCTGTTCGACCTAACTGTATTGTTTTTTTGATAATACCAATACGTTTACTAATTAGAAAACCAGCTCCACCAAGTGCCAGTACAAAAAGGATTTGTTGAAGAATGTGCATGATAAGTAATTGATAATTAATAATTGACAATGGATAATTTTACAAAGGGTTAATGAAGCACCTATTCATTTGATATTCGTTTTCGACATTAAGAATGTTGCTTTGATATTCGTTATCTTAAAATGAGCATCAAATACCAAAAACTATACATTGAAACTTTCACAATTTACAGATAAAACTAAACGATACAAAGATTGTTAATTCTAAAATGTTATGCAAGCATACTAATTTATATTTTTTTAATTTTTTTTTAAATTTTTTTCGTTTTCGTTTTGGATTAGAAAAAAAGATTCCTACCTTTGCAGTCCCAAATGACACATCGGGAAGTACCAAAAGTAATGGTGAAATAGCTCAGTTGGTAGAGCATCGGACTGAAAATCCGTGTGTCGGCGGTTCGAGTCCGCCTTTTACCACAAAAAACCCCTCATACGAAATGTATGAGGGGTTTTTTATTGTGTGGGATATGTAAAGGTATCGCCAATCCTTACAGTTTGGCTCAACTGAATCAAAAAAGGATAATAATGCCTTTTGGAGTAAAACATTATCCGAATATTGATAATATTCGTTGGCATCGGGATAATATTTTTAAGGGGTGAGCTTAGTTAGATGAAAGCTAAATATAGTTGTTCTATTCCCCCAATCCCTCCAAAATCTCTTCCCATTTAGCCTGTAACAGTTTTTTGTCAGGTAGTTTAGTTTGATAATCTGCTACTAAAGTCGGTGATAATGTCAATATCTTACGAAAACTCGCCACAGTGTAGCGAGTTTAATTGTTATTCCCCCTTAAAGTTATCCAACTCAAAAATAACTCTGTCTTGTTCTATCAATTGTCTTAATTCTTCTTCTTTGGGTAGGTACAAACGGTATTTACTGGCGAAAAGTTGTTCATTTTCTGCTAATACGCTGTATTTTACGATGGTATCATCTTTTTCAGTACATAAAATTATCCCGATGGTAGGATTGTCGTCAGCACTCTTCTTTAAATCATCGTACATTCTTACATACATATCAATCTGTCCAATGTCTGCGTGCGACAGTTTGTCGGTTTTTAGGTCAATTAACACGAAACATTTGAGATAATAATTGTAAAAAACCAAATCAATGTAAAAATCCGAAGTATCTGTAACGATGTGTTGTTGGCGAGCCACAAAGGCAAAACCTTTGCCTAATTCCATTAAAAACTGCTGTATATGATTGATTAAAGCATTTTCTAACTTCTTTTCAGTGAGTATAATATCATTAGGTAATCCGTAAAACTCAAGAATGTAGGGGTCTTTGATAATATTTTTCGGGTGCGTCACCAATGTTGTTGCTGATGATAAGATTCTACCGACATATTGCGTTTTTATATTTCTTTGGAGGGTGCGAGTGTCCCAATTTCCTTCAATTGATAAGTCAATGTATTGTAGTCGTTGAGTTTCATTTTTGATTCTACTAATCATTCTGTAATGCGTCCAACTCAATTCGGTACGCACTGCGTTCCAAATTGGAAAAGCAGTGTAAAAAGCCCTCATATTGTTTAGATTACGTTCATCAAATCCTGTTCCAAATTCTAAGGTTAAAGATTTTGATAGATTTTTCAAGGTTGCGTTTCCGTAAATAGCCTTTGATTTTCCGTTTTGTTCATCTTCTACAATCAATTGCCCAACCTCCCAATACATATTCAACATGATGGCATTACTTGAACGGTATGCAAGTTTTTTAGCTTTTAGTACAACCTCTTTGACGGTCTGAAATAGGGTATTTGTATTTTCTAATTGGTTCATCATAAACAAATTTATAAAATTATAGGGTCTAAAAAACTATTGCACGTAATTTATCAACCACCTCTTTTACAGCTTTCACCACCACAGGTATTTCTTCCGCTTTATTGAATCGTCCAAAATTAAATCAGCCCTGCTTATACTTCTAATTTGTGACGCATTGCGTCACAAATTATTAAGAAAAAAAACTTAAAACTTACTTTTCAAATAAGTAATAGCTAAATTATAAGCATCTTCTGAGGCTACTTTGTCAAATTTTGGGTTTGATGGATTAGCGAAAGCGTGTTCTGCGTCATAATTTTTTACTTTTATTTTCTTTCCTGCTGAAGCCATGTCTTTTTCAAATTGTGAAACGATTGCTGGAGAAATCCATTGTTCTTTGGCTGCAAAAAGTCCTAATACGTCACAATTAAGTGTTTTTAGCTTTTCAACGTCTTTTTCTGGCATTCCGTAATACATTACGCAACCAACGGCTTGTTTTCCTTCAAGAAGTGCTGATTTCAACGATAAACCACCGCCAAAACACCAACCTACTGAAGCAATTTTTGCTTTTGGACCTACATAGGCTACCGCTCCTTGAATGATTGATTGTAAACGCTTAGGGTCTGCTCCCGACATATACTTTCCTGCATCTTCTGCCGTAGTTGCTATTTTGCCATCATACATATCAATGGCAATTACGTTTACGTCTTTCTGCTTTAAATCATTGTAGAAAACCTCTGCTTGCTTTTTGATATGGTCGTTAAGTCCCCACCATTCTTGATATACAAATAGATATTTATTAGATTTTTTCACTGCATTAATCAAATACGCATTTGCAGTTTGTCCGTCTGGTGTTTTGAATTGTATCATTTCTCCGCCTACCATACTTACGTGTGTGTAAGGAAGTGGTTCGGCGTGGGCTTTTTGGAATTCTTTTGTGGAAGCCATCAACTGCATATCATCTTTTTTGAGACTGCTTGTTGGGGAACAGCAAGTTTGTGAAAAAACAAAATGGCTTACGGTTGATACGAGAAGGGTTAAAAGTAATTTTTTCATGATATTTATTAAATGTTTATACATTGATGATAACCAAATGGATTACTTAAAAGTTTTTGGCAGTAAAACAAAAAAGAGGCATGAAGCCTCTTTTTTGAAGTGATAATAAATCTATGAATGTTATTTATTCAACAATTCATCAAAAACAATTGAAACGTAATATGACGAACCAACAGAAGCACTTCCGTATGCTTGAATGTAAGGATTGCCAAATAAGTTTGTTCCACCTACCTTGATAATTGATTTTATGCTTGGCACTTTATAGCTAAACTGAGCATCAAAGTTGTTGATAGCAGGTACTTCTGTATTGCTAAACAAAGCTACCCCTGAGGTTGTAGGCACTGGAAAACTCGACTCCCAAGTGAAGGCATCTTGATGGCGAAATGATACGTTATATCCCCAATTGCTACCAGAAATTATACGTTTTCCAAAACTGAATTTATAAGTGTATTTTGGAGAGTTGAAACCAGCATAAGGTACTTCTGAGCTTACTTTAAAGTCACTCAAAGTATTGTTTGTGATGTTTGCTCCTACGTTATACCCTTTTGCTAAAGCATACGTTAAACCTAAGCCCCATCCTGAAATAGTAATATTTTCAGTAGAATTGGCAGGTCTTTGATAGCCTTCACGAGTAGTTGCACTTGCCAAGCCTGATTCTATTGGTAAACCAGGAGCTAAAGCCGCCGTAGGTACAACGATTGATGTACCGCCAAGGAAGTTTTTATAAATACTCATATAATATGAAGCATCAACAAATAAGCGTTTAGCTATTAATGTTTTGTATCCTATCTCATACGATTGTATTTTCTCTGGCTGTAATGCTTTGGCTTGGTACTTTGGTAATGTTGCTAAAGCATAGGCAGGAGCTACTTGTGTTGTTGTTTCTGTGATTTTTTGAGTAAGCGTAGCGGTTACATTGCTACTAATAGTTGCTTGGATTGCTGGAGAAGCCATTGTTGTTGCTACGCCTTGACTAATAGCTGCTGCGGCATTGGCAGCAGGAATTTGTCCAGCCGCAACTGCTGCATTAACTTGTGCCGTAACGCCTGCTGTAACTTGTGCCGTAACTGCTGCCAAAACTCCCGCTTGAATAGCAGGTAATTGAGCTGTAACTGCCGCTGTTGCGTATGCTTTGGCTTTTGCAAGTACATCGGCCGTTACATATTTAGCAGGGTTTTTTGAGAAATCTTCTAATACATCACGAGTTACACCTGTTGCCAAATTATATCTTGCATCGAATTCAGGAAGTCCACCAATAAGTGTTCCTGAAGGAGTTCTTAGGTCGATGTATTGGTTTTGGGTTGTTGGAATACGGAAACCTGTTTGATAAGACAATCTAATATTGTGTTCTCCAAAAGTAGTAACTGCTGAAATACGTGGCGTAAACTGTCCTTCAAAATTTTGGTTTTTGTCATATCTCAATGAACCTGATAGTTTTACATGATTATCAAATAAAGATTTTGAGACTTGGGCAAATGCTCCATATTCTTCAATACCGATAGTTCCTGTACGAGCGTATTTAGGGTCAGTTGTTGCGGTTTTACTATTTGGTGTATCAGCAAATAGCGTTCCGTTTGAACGTAACTGATAATTACGATAGTTGGCACCTACAATAAAATCTACAAATTTAATTTGGTTTTTAAAGTTGTAAATACCTTCTAAATGATACATATTACTGGCATCACCAAAAAGTCCACCGCCATTTGTAATCGTTGTTGACCTATATTTTTCGAGTAAGCTGTTAAATGCTGTCGAACCCGGTGCTGGCATATTAGCATCAGCTACTTTACGAGCTGCCAAATCTGCTTGTTCCTGTGTTGAACCTGTTGCTAAGGCTGCTCCAAAAGTTCCTGCATATTCAGTAAACCATTGTTTGTTAGACTTTATTTCTTGAAGCATTCCTACGGCAGTTAAGCCCGCTACGTATGAATCTCCTGAACGTTCTTGTGTTGTATATCCACGAATCGTAAAATTATCTCCACGTAGTTCCAGTTTTGCCTGAGTAATAGAGAAGTTTCTCAAAGAATATTTACCTGTACCAGTATATACCGTAGTTCCTTCGCCATAATTCAATTGTGCAATCGCTTCTACTTTTTCAGACAAACGATAGTGCAATGCCGCATTAAATTTTAAACTTTTAGTATTATAATCAACTAAATCTTTTTCTAAATAACCTGTACGGCTAACATTAACTTTTGGTAATGCTGCATTCAATGAATTTAAGTTTGCTTGGATTTCATCACCGTAAGAGTTCATCCCGTCGTAGTCAGTATTTGTACCAAGTCCACGAGTAGGGTCAGCTTTTCCTCCAAGGTTTAAGTTGGTATAATTGGTAGATTGCCAATCGGTTGCTTTTACATAAGAGAAGTTCAGTTTAAATGCCAATTTGTTATTGAAAGCTTTGGCGTATCTGATGGCAAAATCTCCCAAAGGGGTTGTTGCTTCTGTACGATTACTCGCTGACATAACGCCTGCTTTTACAGAAGCACTTAACCCTTGATATAAAAATGGACTTTTTGAGTTCATCAAAACCAAACCATTAATAGCATTAGGACCATAAAGGGCAGAAGCTGCCCCTGGAAGAACCTCTACGTTTTCAACGTCCAATTCTGGCATACCAATAATATTATCAACTGCAAAGTTCAAACCCGGTGCTTGATTGTCCATTCCATCAATCATTTGTACAATACGTGGATTACCCGTTGAGCCAAAACCACGCATATTGATAGATTTGAATAATAAGCCTTGAGTAGTCATGTCAATTCCTTTTAAATTAGCTAAGCCATCGTAAAAAGAAGCTGATGGCGTGCTTTGAATGGCACGAATATCCATTTTCTCAACAGAAACAGGAGATTTCATTACACTTTCTTCAATACGAGATGCAGACACGACAACTTCTTGACCTAAAATTGTTTGTTCCGCCAATTTAATGTCAAAATCAGTTTTACTTTCCGTAATCGTTAATTCTTGACTTTGGTAGCCTACACTCGAAACCAAAATAACAAATGGAGGAGGCGTTGTGGTAGAAAGAGAGAAATTACCTTTGGAGTCTGTGATTGTCCCGATAACCTTTCCTTTAACCGCAATACTCACGCCAATGAGGGTTTCTTTCGTTCCTCCGTCGCTGACTTTACCCGCAATTTTTGTTTGGGCAAACGTAGATGCCGCAAGTAACATGATTGAAGCAATGAAGCCTAATCGTAGTTTTGTGAAAAAATTCTTCATACAATGCCTTTTTAGTGAATTAAGGTTAAAATATAGTAATTTTGTAATACAAAATTGCAAATTATTATGCAAAAATTGGGATTAATTTTGAATTTATTATGCAAGCAGAGTAAATATTTTACAATTTTTTAATAAAATTATCCAAATAGTAGTGTTGTGCTTCTTAAAAAAGGTATATTTTTTGTTCTAATTGTCTCATTTTCAAGTTATAATAAGATATCGTTCAAATTGGGTCGTCATTTTCCTGAAAACTTAATTCCTGTTAAGTTAGATTACTCAAAACCAGAATATTAGTCTGCTTTACTAAATAAAATATATAAAGCTGATGACGTTCTATAAAGTCAAATTTAAAAGATGGGCAAACTGAGGTAGTGGTAGATGTATTTTTCTTGCATCCAGCTATCTTTACAGACAAATCAGAAAATAAACAAAGATTTGGCACTGTGCCAAGATTAATTTTTTCTATACAAATATTTATCAAAAAGTAAGTGAGTGTAACAATTATTTTTATTCTCAAAGCCTTACAAACAAGACAAATATGAAAAATAACAATTATGTAGTGATTATGGCGGGAGGCGTTGGAACTCGTTTCTGGCCTTTTAGTAGAACCAATAATCCAAAACAATTTCACGATGTTCTTGGAACGGGAAGAACACTTCTACAACAAACAGCCGACCGTTTTGAGGATATTTGTCCAAAAGAAAATATCTATATCGTAACCAGTAGCGATTATATTGGTTTGATAAAAGAGCAATTGCCTTTTCTTTCGGATAGCCAGATTTTAGCAGAACCTTCACGTAGAAATACCGCACCTTGTGTAGCGTATGCTTGCTATAAAATTGCTACGCAAAATCCAGAAGCGAATGTTGTAGTAGCTCCTGCCGACCATATCATTCTCAAGGAAAAAGAATTTGAGAAAAGAATCAACCTTGCTTTGGAAGCATCTGCCAAAGACGATATTTTAGTTACTTTAGGAATTACGCCAACACGTCCTGATACTGGTTATGGATATATTCAGTACGAAAAGTCAAATGATGATGTTAAAAAAGTAAAAACCTTCCGTGAAAAACCAAATTTAGAGTTAGCCAAATTGTTTGTAACAAGCGGTGAATATGTTTGGAATGCAGGTATTTTTATTTGGAATGCACAAGCCATCAAAAAAGCATTTGCCACAAATAGTCCTAAACTACATGATATTTTCTGTGCTGGAGAAAGTGCCTATTTTACCGAAAAAGAAGGTGATTTTATCAATGAAGTTTACCAAACTTGTGAAAGTATTTCCATTGATTATGCCGTGATGGAAAAAGCCGACAATGTTCATATCGTTCTTGGAGATATTGGTTGGTCAGATTTAGGAACTTGGAAATCTTTGTATGAAGTTTCGGAAAAAGATGAAAATGAAAACGTGATTGATGGCTCAACGATGCTTTATGGAGTGACCAATAGTATCATCAAAACGCCAAAAGATAGATTGGTTGTAGTACAAGGACTTGACGGCTATATCATTGCAGAATATGATAACGTGTTAATGATTTGTGAAAAAGAACAAGAACAATTTGTGAAAAACTTCGTAGCTGATGCGGGGAAAAAAGATAACAAATTTGTGTAAATTTTTAGAGCCGAAGCATTGCCTCGGCTCTAAAATATTATGCTGATGCAATTTCCATCAGATGCTTAATTTGCGTTATTATTTCTACATTATCAGGACAATCAATGTCTTGCCCCACTATTTGATAACCCGTCAGTAAAATTCTCGAATCTGGAAACTCTTTTCCCAGTTTATAAACATACTTTTGAATTTCATTTTGACTTGGCACTGAAGTTATCACTGTGAAAATAACATCAGGTTTATGAACACCATAAGCAAAGGCAAGTTCATTGAAAGGTAAACTTTGTCCCAAATAAATAACTTTATTCTGTCTCGAACGAATAATATAATTAGCGAAAAGCAGACTGATTTCGTGCATTTCTCCTTCTGGTAAGTACAAAAGATATTTCTTTGCCCCTTGTCTCAATGATGGCAACTGCCCATCAATAGCCACAATCAATTTCTGACGAATTAAGTTCGAAATAAAATGCTCTTGGGCAGGTCCAATAGAACCTGTAATCCATAAAGTGCCAATTCTGCTCAAAAAAGGATAAATGATGTTTGTCATCATGTTTTCAAAGCCAAATTGTAATGTATTGGTACTGACGATTTTTTCAAAACGCTCTTCGTCCAAATCAAGCATGGCGATTGTCAAAGCATGAATTTGGTCGGGATAATTCAGTTGCTTATCAGAAATTATCATGACCTCTTTTGACATTTCGTCAGAGGACATTTTGGAAATTTCTGAAATTTTATACCCGTGGTCTTTTAGCAAGGAAATATTTAAAACCAATTTTAAATCCTTGTCATCATACGTGCGAATATTTGTATCAGTACGGTCTGGCTTCAGGATATCGTATCGCTGTTCCCAAATTCGAAGCGTATGAGCCTTAATGCCCGAAAGCTGTTCAAGGTCTTTTATTGAATAATTGCTCATGGTTTGTTTCTATCGTCAGATTTCTCCACAGGTCTTTTTTTAATCAAGCTTCTCAATAAAACTTAAAATCGTTATCGTCTGAATAAACTTCTAACACAATATAGTGTTAACTAATAACTTAACAAAAAAATGTTCAAATTTATGCTCTTTAAGTTGACAACATTATGTTCAATAAAAAGTTTTAAAAATTAAACAAATTTTATGTTGTTCCCAAAGTTGAGTAATATAAATAAAGAAAAATAAAAAAAAGCAGTTGTAGCGTAAAAAGTAAGGGGGCTAACAAGTTGTTTTTCAGAAAATTAGCTTTTAAAAAAATAAATGTTAACAAAAAAGCAATCAAAAACCATGCTTGGAAGTTTTGAAGAGGTATTTGTTCATTTTGCCAATGCCAAAAATCTAAACGAATGGCTACGGGTTCAATGAGAAAATCTAAAGAAACCATTAAACTCGCCGCTAAAAAAGCCTTGAAAAATGTAAATGAGAATAGGGGATTAGTTGGGAATATTTTTTTTAAACGCACACATATATTTTGTGTAACGCTACTTGAACAATAAACCAATAATAACCAATTGGCTCCAATTACTAATGGAACGTTGAATAACTGAGTGCCTAATGTTTTACCGTACCGATATTCTCCAAAAATTATTCCTGTATGAACTCCAATGACTTCTACTAAAAATCCTGCTAAAAAAATAACGACTGCAATGAAAATAAACTTTATACTAAAATCTTGATGGAAGAGGAGGAGTAAAATTAAAGAAATCCAAAGATTGAGTGGGGATAAAAGCTTAAAGTATGGTTGTGTGAGAGGATAAATTAAACCAATTGTTCCTGCAAGATACATAAGTACAATAATCGTGAAGGTAATTGTACGATAACGTTCTGAAACAGATGATTTGATTTGAGCAAGAGTCATATATTTAAAACGGAATAAAAACTATTAGGTTTGAAAATACATAAAAAAAGCCTTGTCTATTCGACAAGGCTTTGGCAGGAAGATGGGGCTCGAACCCACGACCCTCGGCACCACAAACCGATGCTCTAACCAACTGAGCTACATCCTGCATGATGTGTGTTTTGGGACTGCAAAAGTAGTGAATAATTGATAATTAACAATAGATAGTGTAGTTTTTTTTTGAAAAATCTGCATTACGCTATCAATTGTTAATTATCAACGGTCAATTACTTACTTTGCAGCAGCATAACGAGCTTCTGCTCCGTTCCAATCAACTACGTTCCAGAATGCGTCGATGAAGTCTGGGCGTTTATTTTGATATTTCAAATAGTATGCGTGTTCCCAAACGTCCAAAGCAAGAATTGGTGTTCCTTTTGCTTCTGCTACATCCATCAAAGGGTTATCTTGATTTGGAGTTGAAGTTACCGCCAAAGAACCATCTTCTTTTACGATTAACCATGCCCAACCCGAACCAAAACGTCCAATACCTGCTTTTTTGAATTCAGCTTTCAAGTTGTCGAAAGAACCGAAAGTAGCATCAATTGCCGCAGCCAAAGTCCCTACTGGAGCTCCACCTGCATTTGGTGCAAGGATATTCCAGAAGAAAGTATGATTCCAATGTCCACCACCATTATTACGAACTGGAGCAGGAAGTTTACTGATTCCAGCCAATAATTCTTCAATAGTTTTTCCCTCTAAATCTGTACCAGCCACTGCTGCGTTAAGATTTGTTACATAAGCATTATGATGACGGTCATGGTGGATTTCCATTGTTAGTGCATCAAAATGTGGTTCTAACGCATCATTTGCGTATGGTAATGGGTCTAATACGAATGCCATTTTTCTAAAGTTTTAAATTGCTATGAGCTATAAGCATTAGGCTTAAAGCTTTTTTAAGTTAAATATGATAACGTTTATCAGTTAAGATACTGAATCTGACAGAAATTGAATGAGTCTATTGCTGAGAGCAAAAAGCCTATCGCAAAAAAAACTACAAAAACGGTAATTAAGTTCTAAGTCGAGCGAAAAAACGTTTTAAAATTTCTTCACAATCTTCTTGTAAGATGCCAAATGAAATTTGAGTTTTAGGATGTAAGATTTTACTTTGAATTTTCTGAAATCCCCGTTTTTCATCTGACGCTCCCCAAACAATTCTCCCAATCTGTGACCAAAAAATCGCACCAGCACACATGACACAAGGTTCAAGAGTAACATATAAGGTACAATCTTTCAAATATTTTGCTCCTAATTTCTGACTTGCAGCCGTAAGAGCCAACATTTCGGCATGAGCCGTTACATCTTTGAGCTTCTCTGTTTGGTTGTATCCTTTGGCAATAATTTGATTCTGACAAACTACAATTGCCCCAACTGGAATTTCTTCCTCATCAAAAGCATTTTCAGCTTGTTGAAGAGCGAGTTGCATAAAGTATTCGTCAGAAAACATGGTTATAAATTTATATTAGGGCTCAAAGTCACAAAGTTTTATTATTGGAATCTTTACTGTACTGTAAAAATACAATTAGACCGTTCGTGTCTTTGTGGCAAAATCAATTTACTTTGAATAAGCCTTATTTCTCAAATAAAAATCCACTAAAACCAAAGCTGCCATTGCTTCTACGATAGGTACAGCTCTTGGCACAACACATGGGTCGTGGCGGCCTTTCCCCGAAACGATGACCGAATTTCCCTCTGCATCAACACTTTCTTGGTCTTGCATAATGGTTGCCACAGGTTTGAAGGCTACTCTGAAATAAATATCTTCACCATTTGAAATACCTCCTTGAATTCCACCCGAATAATTGGTTTTTGTTCTAACCTTTCCGTTTTCATCAACATACATTTCGTCATTATGTTCCGAACCGTACATTTCCACACCGTCAAAACCACTACCGTACTCAAAACCTTTCACGGCATTGATGCTCAACATGGCTTTGCCTAATTCAGCATGAAGTTTGTCAAAAACAGGTTCTCCTAAGCCTACGGGCGTTCCTGTGATAACACAATTTACGACACCACCGATTGAATCCCCTTTTTTACGAGTTTCATCAATTAAATCGAACATTTGTTGAGCCATTGCTTGGTCTGGACAACGAACGGCATTTTCTTCTGCTTCAGCAATGTTTAACTGTTGGTAAGGTGTTGTTAATTTCAACTTTCCAACTTGCGAAACGTAGGATTGAATTTCAACACCAAATTGTTTCAACACCAACTTTGCAATTGCTCCAGCCGCAACACGAGCGATAGTTTCACGAGCGGAACTACGCCCACCACCACGATAATCACGATTTCCGTATTTTGCGGTGTAAGTATAGTCAGCGTGTGAAGGACGAAATTGTTGAGCAATATGTGAATAATCTTTTGAGCGTTGGTCGCCATTTCTTACAATTAATGAAATAGGCGTTCCTGTTGTTTTTCCTTCAAAAATTCCAGAAAGTACCTCAAACTCGTCAGCTTCTCGGCGTTGTGTTGTGATACGAGATTGCCCAGGTTTGCGACGGTCTAATTCTGATTGAATAAAAGACGAATCAAAGTCGATTCCTGACGGACAACCATCTATAATTACACCCACGCCAACTCCGTGAGATTCCCCAAATGTGCTGATTTTGAATAATTTACCGTATGTACTGCTCATGCTGTTTTTGAGTGGCGAGTTTTGAATTATATCAACCCAACCCCAACGTTCACTTTATTTGAATGAATAAAAATTATATTTAACCTTCAATGGAAGGCTTTTCTGAAATCGACTTTATTGTGCTAAGTCGGCGTTAGGATTTAGCATCATCATAAACCATTGATAATCAAACTCACGGCAATACTAAATCCTAATGCCTAAACCCAACACCTATTTAATTACTTTTTATTATTGAGATTAGGTATGAAAATGTAAATAAGTCCAATCAACATAATGACAATCAGGATGTTCGCTTCATCCTTTAAGATTTTTTTGAAATCACTTGCTTCTTCAGAAGAATCAGTGTTTTCAAGTCCATCATAAACGGATGTTTGCGTTAGGGGAGAGTCTGCCGTTTGAATAGCTTGCCCCGAAACCTCTAATTTTAAAACTGATTTTAATGTATCATATTTTTCAGTTTTGGTATTAAAATATACCCACTGAAAATATTTATCCAGTACAAAGTTACCAGCCCGCTTTGGAATAATCTGAAAAGTGAATGATTTTGTACTAATAATTTTATTGTTTTGAGGCGTATTGATGGCATCTACTTCGGGAGGGAAGAAATCAAAAATGCTGTCATTCTTGATTTGAGGTAATTTTACATTATATCCATCTCCCATAATTTGAAGACTGTATTCTACTGATTTTCCTGTAATGACCTTGTGTTTGTTCAGGGTTTCTCGCCATGTAAATTCCCCTACCGAAACTTCATTTTTTAACGGATGTGGAGGCAATTCTTTAGCTTTTACAGTAAATGAACCCGTTTGAAAAGTAACATAAGTTGATTTTTTACCACCGTTTTTTTCTGGTAAAAATTTTAACAAGCGTAAACTAACAGACGGGAAAATAATCTTTTTATCATTCAAAGGATAAAATGTTGATTGGTAAAGTTTGTATTGGGTATATTGTTTCCCATTGATACTCACCTGTGCTTCTTGCACCTCAGTTATTCCGAATGACTCCTCCCAACAGTTTTCTGGCTTGATTTTTTTGGTAATGATGGGAATTTGTGTGCTATTTTGGTCAAACTCGATTTCAGCAGTATTACTTTTTGCTACATAAAATGCCAAAGTAACAGTGAAACCCTGACCAACATAAGGGGTAGATTTTGAAGAACTCAATGATAAAAACGCATCTTCTTTTGTGTTTAAATTGGCTAATTCTGGGCTATTTCCTTCAATAAAGTCAGTAAAATCTTCTTGATTATCGGTTGGCTTGGCAGAATTTGATTCAGTATTGTTTGCGTCTTTTTTTCCAGAAGTGACTGTTTTGCTGACTTTTATCGATAAAGCTTCTTGTTTTAAGTCTGTCCCGTTAACATTTACTTTAAAAGCAGGAATTTTAAAAACACCTTCTTTTTTTGCGGCATAATTTTGGGTAATAGTACAAGTAGCAACGGGCTGACCACTTACATACGAACGTGCAATTGATTTAGAAACACCTCTTTTTGTAAAATTGGGAAGCTCTGGAAATTTGTATTCGGGATTGGGAGATTCACCCACAAACTTTAAAACCACTGTAACAACAAAGGGGTCTTCAAGCAAAATGTTTTTCTCTCCAATAATCAAAGAGACATCGCTGTTTTGTTGTGCTTTCGTCGATAAACACGCCAAAAGACAAAAAAATATTAAAATATTTATGTAATAATTTCTAAATTTCACCGTTGTTTCTGATGTTCATTCAAATAGAGTAAATACGTTTGTTTAATTTATCGGAAATGGATTTATGAAAAATTAACACTGAATTATCTATTAGTGCTTGATAATCAGAATTTTATCTTTTATTTTTAAACCGTTAAACAAAATTAATCCTTCCCCTCTTAAAAACACATTTAAAGCTATGACAACTTTAAATTACGTCAAAGTTATATTGGAAAAAGTTAGCTTCGATGCAAAATTATTCGAGAAAGAGTTAAGAAAAGCAATTAAGACCTTAGTAGTTGAAGAAATTAAAGAATTAAGGGCTTGGTGTTCGGAACAATTTGGCAAAATGTACAATCAAGTGATTGATAAATGTTTTAGTCGAATTCGTAGAAAAAAGGTTGACGTCGCAATTGCCAGTTAGAGATTTTCTTTCTCCACAAAATTTATTTTAATCATTAAGAATACCTTGAAAGACCTTCATTTGTGTGAAGGTCTTTTTTTATGGACTTTTAAATATAAAATGACCTTGTTGCTATTTTATAAGTGATTCTATAAACTTCTGATTAACAAAATATTAAGGAAAACAAAAATGTTTAATCTTGCGTTATTCTTAAAAGATTTATCAGTAATTTAGTTAGACAATAAAAAGGAATATTTTGAAACGATTTGAGAAAAAGGAATAATGATTTAGTGTAACGTTAAACTGTGCATTGGCACTTAAATTACTACATTATGAGTCGGAAAGTTTTAGTTTTAAATCAAGATTATAGTGCCTTAACGGTTTGTTCTATTCCCAAAGCATTTTTATTAGTCTTTCTGAAAAAAGCTGATTTAGTTGCCGAATCTGCTACGGAGCAATTGCG
Source organism: Arcicella aurantiaca (assembly GCF_003148625.1). Classification (GTDB taxonomy): domain Bacteria; phylum Bacteroidota; class Bacteroidia; order Cytophagales; family Spirosomataceae; genus Arcicella; species Arcicella aurantiaca. The sequence goes on from NZ_QGGO01000018.1 coordinate 34,651, forward strand.
TAGCGTTTCCCAATCCTTTCCGATGCCTTCTGTCATTCGTCTTCATCGTTATGTTTATTTGCCGTACAAAGGGGTGATGTTGTCTCGACAAAATATTTTTAGACGAGACGGAGGACAATGTCAATATTGTGGAAAAACCGAAGATTTAACGCTCGACCATGTTTTGCCGAAATCAAGAGGAGGGAGGACTTCTTGGGATAACCTCACAACGGCTTGTAAACGCTGTAATTCTCGTAAAGGCGACCTTACTCCAGAAGAAGCAAATATGCCTTTAAATGTGAAACCTTATAAACCTTCTTTCGTGATGTTTTTGAGAGATTTTGGAGGAAGTATAGAAAATAGTTGGGTGCCGTTTTTGGGCAAAAAGAAGGAGAAAACTTTGGTAGAATAATGGTTTAGTAGTGGCGAATAGCATTCGCCAGATTTATACCAAAGGCGAATGCTATTCGTCACTACTTTGCCATCACAAATTATCAAATCTAAATTTTCTTTTTATATAAAGGAACAGTGCTGCATGGCTCGCCAAACATTAATGATTGCACGACGGGCTGTAAAAGTCTTGTGATTTCAACATAAGCTGCCGTTGGAACGGGTACTTTTGAACATCCTTTCACTACAACTCTTGCTCCACGATAATCTTCTATGTTTACTTTTTGAAGAGCGTCAAAAAACAATTTGTTTTCTAATTCTTCTAACGACCCAAAAACTACGGAATTTGCCACAGGTTGAAGTTTCGTAGTCAAAAGCATATATGCCCATGTGGGAACAATGGCATCTTCTGAACAGGTAATGGCAATGTTTTTCCCTGCGTATTGCGACCAGTCATGAGTTTTGAGGAAATCTCTAAAGTCTTTTTCTTTCAAAATCATTCCCATGAACAAATTATCTTTTAGGTCATAAACAATTCGTTCTCCTTTGTCGTAAAGGTCTTCTAAATCAAAAGTGATAAGTCCGCTATTAGCGACTTTATTGATGATTAATTCTTCTTCCATTTTTTAAGCCTCAATAGCTTCTAATAATTCTTCGAGTTCTCCATTTTCAAGGCTTTCTCTATCCGATTTGTCATAAACAGTAAGTAGATAAACATCTTCTTGACTGATATGAACATAAGTAATTACCCTTGCACCTCCTGATTTGCCTTTTTTCTTGGACTCGATTTTAAGTCGAATTTTATAGCATGATTTTCCTAAATTATCGCCTTGCATTGGATTTTCCTCCAAATCTTCAATTAACTTTATTAAATCCGTTTTGAATGAAGCATATCTTTTGGAGAGCCGTTTTGCATCTTTTTGGAATCTATCCGATAATGAAATATTATAACTCATTGATAAATTCTCGTGCAGATTTAAGCTTTATTTTTCTTTTTTTAGCTAAGTTTACTTCTTCAATTGCCTCTTTTAGACCTTTTAAAATTTGTTCTTTTGAAGGTTCATCATCCATTAAAATTGAGGCAAGTTCAGCCCGTTCTTTTTTAGGGAGTTGTCTCGCTAATTCTACCAATTGATAGAATGATAGTGATAAATTGACATTTAATGATGTTTGCATGGCAATAATTTTTTATTCAATATTACAAAAAATAAAACGAAATAATTACCTTAATTCTACGCTTTTTTAGGCTGTGTTCCCACAAAATCTTTCAAATAAAAAGGCTCGAAAGTCACAACGTTTTCAAATAACGATTTTTCAAACGAATTGGTTGCCAAAACACCCACCGTTTTTGCCGAAGGCGTAATGTCCGTTTTTAAGAAAATAGCATTTTTATGGGTTATTTTCTCTTGACATTTAGCTGCTCCATCACCAAAGAAAACAATTTTCTTTTGTTCAAAAATGTCACTAAAAGAATCTTCATCAATAATTTTCGCCTCCGTTTCTGAAATGGTATTCATTTGGTTATCAATAATTTGACAATAAACTTCCATTCTCCGTGCGTCAATCATTGGACAAAGTAAATGCGATTCATCATAAAAATTTTTTACTTGCAATGCCATCGCCTCCAAAGTGTTTACAGAAATTAGTGGTTTGTCGAGAGCAAAGCAAAAACCTTTTGCAGTGGATACGCCAATGCGTAAACCTGTGTAAGAACCAGGACCTTTAGCAACGGCAATGGCATCTAATTGATTAAGTGAAAAACCTCCATGATTTACGACATTTTCGCATAAAGTCGTGAGCATTCCAGAATGTGATTTTTCTGCAAATAATTCGCTAATAGCCAGTAAGTTACCATCTTGATGAAGAGCTACTGAACAAACTTTTGTGGAGGTATCTATACTAAGAATTAAAGACATATTTTAATTTCGTATTGTTGGTAAGATTTTCGTCTGAATTTGGATTCGTAGTATTAGAGGATTTTAGGATTGAATTTGAAAAGACATAATCCTAAAAATCCCTTAATCTCATTAATCCAAGTTCAGACAAAAATATTTCACAAAATTACACCCAAAGCCATCAAATAAAAATAGCGACCGATTTCTCAGTCGCTATTTTTATTTGATATTCATCTTTTACTTATTTCCTTTCAAAATAGCATTGTAGCGATTCATATCTCCAAACAATTTTAATGCTGCTTGAATTTCTGGGTCTTTTGCAAAAGATTGCTCACGAGTGCCTTTTTGTAAGTAATAATGAACGATAATTTCTTGCTCCAAAGCAGTCTTGATTTCATCCTTAAATTTCATCATATCCGCTTCTTTATTATGTGATAATTTTGAACGGAGTGCCTTCAATTGCTCCGAAACATTATCGTAATATCGTTCCTTCTTAGCAGATGCTTCTAAAAGATTTAAGTCTTTTTCTGCTTGCGTTGTATAGTCAAATTCTTGAGAAGATGCCCATTTTACAAACTCATTATACTCAGCATCTGAAATTTCAAAATCCTTTGCTGCCTTAATAGTTGGATGGTCAAAGTGATATTTGATAGCATAGTCAAATAATACATATTTGTTTGACAATGAAAGTGTTACTGCTGCTGGGGCAGGTTTGTCAACCTCAATGTCTGGTAAAACGCCACCGCCATCATAAACCGTTCTTCCGCTCTTTTTAGTTTTAAAAGGACGCTTCAATGAATCTGGTAATTTACCAACGCTACCGTCTGGATTACGATGTGCATAATCAATCGCTTGAATACATCGTCCGCTTGGAATATAGTATTTTGCGGTGGTAACTTTTAGCTTAGTATTATACGTTAGGTCACGAGTAACTTGTACCAAACCTTTACCATAAGTACGTTGTCCAATCAAAACGCCACGGTCATAATCTTGAATTACACCCGAGACAATTTCCGCCGCCGAAGCACTACGAGAGTTAGTTAAAACAGTAATTGGCATTTCGGTATCCATTGCAGGATTTAGTCCTGTGTAAGTCTTATTCCATTCTTGAACCTTTCCCTTTGTCGAAACAATTTCTGACTCTTTTGGTAAGAAAACATTACAAATATCAACCGCCATGTTCAATAATCCACCTGGATTTTCACGAAGGTCAAGCACCAATTTCTTCATGCCTTTTGCTTTTAAATCAGTAAAAGCCTGACGCACTTCTTTGGATGCCGTTCCCGTAAAATCCTTCAAATCAATGTAGCCAACTTCGTCGTTAATCATGCCATAGTAAGGAACATTTTTCATTTTTACGACATCACGAGTAACTGAAATATCTTCTAATTTATCCGTTCCGTAACGTTTTACGGTCAATTTTACGGAAGTTCCTGTTTGCCCTTTAATCAATTTTCCGGGGTCGATACCTTTTTTAGATTTCAAATCAACGCCATCAACTTTCACGATTTCATCGCCAATTTTCAAACCTGATTTTTCGGCAGGTGTTCCTTCGTCAATTAGCATCACCACGATACGTCCGTTACGGTTGCCTGTTACGATACCGATACCGTTGTATTTGCCCGTTGTCATGGTCATATAATCCTCAATATCGTCTTCGGCATAATAGACGGTATAAGGGTCAAACGACTTCAACATCGCATCAATAGACGTTTTGATGGTCTTATTCGGGTTAATTTCATCTACATAATAACGATTCAATTCCTTGAAAAGCGTAGCGTAAATATCCAAATTTTTAGCAATATCAAAGAAACGTTCCCCTGGGTCAGAGAAGGATGCCAACGATAGTCCCACAACCGTTATTCCAGTGACTATTAGGGTTTTAGTGTATTTTTTTATATTCATTTTATTACGCTTTAAGCATTGATACCATTTTGTTCATGTCAACTTTTTTAAGAAATTCTTTGGCAACATTGTGTTTTGCATCAAAGGCTTCTTCGACCGTTTTATAAGTCTTAATATCTTTGTCTTTTTTATTAATTGCTGTTGTTTTCATCATTTTCATTAACCTCAAAACCCCGAATTTCAAATTTCAGTTTCCTGACAATCAACCAGATTTCTCACAAACTCTTCAAAATTCTTAGCTAAAAAAATGGTTTCATTTACCTCTGGATCAAAATATACAACTTCTGGCTCTCCATTATTATCACATTTTGAATAATCAAACATAACTACTTCAAATCCTCCTGATGTTTCACAAAAATAAATACCTGTATTTGGAAGATGCCATTCACTAATTCTGTATTTTGCTCCCATTGGACCACAAATAGAACAATTTTTCTCTCTGCCAATTGCAGCAAAATCAGAAACAAGTATGTGACTACTTACCCACGTCGTTGATTTTTCAATTGGGTAACAACATTTTTGAAGGCTACCTCCATTTTGAACTCTCATAAATTCAATGTAAGATTCAGGAAGTTTATAGCCAAGTTCTTGTTCGATTGATTCAATTAGTTCATTTGTTGGGTATTCTTCTGTATATGTTTCAATCAAAAAAATATCACTCCAAAAATTTTCAAAATCAAAATCTTTAAAAATTTGTAACCCGTTGTTGGACATAGAGTTTTGATACATTTCTTCTTTGTTAATGTTATCCATCCCGCCGTCGTTTGGTATTTTCACCAACCACACTATTGCCGTTGATTTCTATGACAAAATCAAGGAGAAGTTATCGGAATTTTCATATTTTTCTATTTCCTCGGCTGGTAGCTCCCCGTCCTTTGGTCGTGTGTCGTCCTATTTACTCGGCTGGTAGGTAGCTCTCCGTCCCGTGGTCGTATGTCCTCACCAACTACTCTTGCGTAAGCAACTCGCTAATTAGGTTTTGTTGTAATTTATTGGTATTCAAGTGTTTATGTTTGTTGCGTGTCTAAAAAACATTTTACTCCAAATCATCTCTAACTTCTTTTACCAATTTTTTAATATCATTATCTTTAATGGTCGATATTTCCGATTTATCATAAATACTTACAAGATAAACTTCTTTTTGTTCGGTAACAACGTAGGTGATTATCCTTGCACCACCACTTTTACCACTATTTTTACTTTCAATAGCAAGTCTAATTTTGTAGGTGTTGTTACCCAAATCTGTTCCCTGAGAAGGGTTTTCTGATAAAGAACTTTCAAATTCAATTAGTTCGCTAACCAAAGATTTGTATTTCTTTTTGAGTTTTTTAACTTGTCGTAAAAACCTTGGTGTAGGGATAACATCAAACATTAAACGCTTCTTTTAAAGATATTTTCTTTAATTTTCCTTGTTGCATTTTTTTTATTTCACCAAATGATGCTTTTAAGTCTCGTTTTACCTTTAAAAGTTGCTCGTATTTACTGAATTTTTCTTGTAGAGAATTCCAATCTTCTATTGGTATTTGGACTAATTTACGTCCTGTGGTATCTGTAATATATTGAATATGTGATGTAAGCATTTTCTTGTTTTTATAATATTTAACGCAAAATCAAATACGATATTTCAATCAAAAACTAAACCATTTTCTTAAAAATCGCTTTCATTGATTTTTCTATCTTGGCATAATCTTCAATTGTCTTTGCAATATACACAAAAGCAATGTAAGCAGGAATCTGATTGGAGGGTTTTTGCATCAAAAGATGCTTATTGAGGCGGTATGCCTCACGAGTGCGGCGTTTTACCAAGTTTCTATCAACGGCGTGTTTGAATGAACGCTTAGAAACGGAGATTAGGATTTGGGGAGGCGTAGTCGTAAGTGGTAAATTTTCAAGAGTCGTAAGTTCTCCTGATTCAGTCACATTCAAGTCTTCGCTTATGACTTGTGACTTATCACTTAATATTTCGTGAATATAAGTAACACGAAAAGGGTAGAGAAAAACCGATGGGTTTGTTTCTCTACCCTTTTTATCAAAGAGTTGTTCAATAACTTTTTTGGAATTGAGTCTTTCTGACTTTTTAAAAGTAAATTTCACGATATTCAGTTAATAGTTAAAATTTAATAAGTAATAATTGAACTAACTATTCTCTATTAAGAATCAACTATTCTCTAAAATCTATTTACCTCTTTTCTCGTCTGAAACTGTCAATTTATGTCTTCCTCTTGCACGACGAGCCGCTAATACACGACGACCGTTTGGAGTTGACATTCTCTCACGGAAACCGTGCTTATTTTTTCTCTTTCTTACCGATGGTTGAAACGTTCTTTTCATGACTATATCTTAATAAAAATCTTTGAGTTCTAAAAACAGGACTGCAAAGGTACTGAAGTTTTTTTTAATTGCAAATTGTTTTAAAAAAGTTTCTGGTTTTATATGATTGATTATGAGTAAATTGGATGCTCAATAATACCAAATACATAGTTGAGACGCTATGAAAATTGGATTTTTGTAGAATAAAAACATAATCTAAACGTAAGATTTTAAGTTAGTCAATACTATATGATAAAGTATAAAATTTCATCTGAAAACCCACAAAGTCACTACCTAAATATTGAGATGGTGATTGATAATATTAGTGCAGAAACAATTGAGTTGCAGTTGCCTGCTTGGCGACCAGGGCGTTATGAATTACAACATTTCGCTAAAAATATTCAACGATTTGAAGTAGAATCTTCTCAAGAAAATGTACCTTTTTATAAGATAACAAAAGACAGATGGGTTTTGGAAGTTTCTGGATTACAGGAGGTTAATGTTAAATTTACTTATTTTGCAAATCTCCAAAATGCAGGAAGTTCCTTTGTAGATGAGTCGGTGATGTATGTGAATTTTGTCAATTGTTTACCTTATATTGAAGGACGAATGGAAGAGCCTTGTGAGGTGGAAGTCGTGCTGCCCGATGACTATAAAATTGCTTGTGGAATGGCTCATGAGAATTTTGTTTTCTCACCCAAAGACTATCATCAATTGGTGGATTCGCCGATGCTTGCAAGTCCGTATTTGCAATGTCAAAAATATCAAGTTGAGGATGTTGATTTTTATGTTTGGTTTTTAGGAAATTATATTCCGAATTGGGAGAAATTATTATCAGATTTTCAGAAATTTTCCGAAAAACAAGTAAAAGTGATGGGCGATTTTCCCGAAAAAGACTATCATTTTATCAATTGGATTTTGCCAACTTCATTTTATCATGGCGTGGAACATCGTAATTCAACCATGATTGTATTAGGGCCAGACTCGGAGGGCGATGGACTTTATACTGACCTTTTGGGTGTGTCTTCGCACGAGTTGTATCACGCTTGGAATATTTGTAAAATTCGTCCCGTTGAAATGATGCCTTATGATTTTACGAAGGAAAACTATTTTCCAACGGGTTTTGTGGCGGAAGGCGTTACGACTTATTACGGAGATTTATTCTTGGTACAATCGGGTGTTTTTACGCAAGAACAATATTTTAAAGAATTAGAAACCGTCTTGAAACGTCATTTTGAGCAAGATGGGAAGGCGTTTCAGTCGTTGGTAGAATCTTCGTTTGATTTGTGGTTGGATGGTTACGTGCAGGCTATTCCGCACCGCAGAGTTTCGATTTATCAGAAAGGGGCAGTTGTCGCTTTGGTTTTGGATTTGATGATTCGCTTGCGTTTTGGACACCGAAAATCATTAGAAACCGTCATGCAAATTTTGTGGGAACGCTTCGGAAAAACGGCTGTTGGTTACTCATTAGAAGATTATCAGCGAGTTTGTGAAGAAGTGTACGGACGCTCATTATCAACCTATTTTGTGGATTGTATTCATGGAAATATTCCACTTGAAAGTATGGTTAATGAGTTATTAGATGCTTTTGGTTTGCAGATGCAGTGGAATGAGGAAGGAAAGATTCATTTGGAAATAATGGAAGCAGAGAATGAGAATCTGAAATTGTGGTTAAATTTGTAGAGAAATAAGCTAAACATTGGTTTTAAGGTTGAGCATCTTCGATGCTCCCTTTTCAAAATTTTACTTTTTCTACAAAGGTTATACTTCTCCGAAGTAATTACCAACTATGCTACTTCGGAGAAGTAAAACCTTTGTAGAAACTAATAATTTCCTACGGTGAGGGCTTCGGAGAAGCCAAACCTTAAATTTTGATACAGAATTTAGCTCGAAATGAAAAGAAGCTCCAACGAATTTTGATAAGATAGAAACAAGGAATAAAACAGAAATAAGCCTTCAAAATCTGAATATTTCATCACAGAAAAGAGAGAGTATTTTGGGGGCTATGATGGCGTAGATTTGAATCATTTGCTTGCATATTTCAAGTAACCGCAATTGAGAAATAAATATAGTAATGGAGAATACTACTTTTGAATTACGAGAAATTATAGATAGTCATCACGGAATGGTTTGGGAATTACCAATGACACAAGACTTAGGGTTTGCTTATGTACAAACTATTTCAATGTCATCTTTTAGTCAGTTGGGAACATTAGTCAAAATTCTAAATTATCGTTCTAATGAACCATTTAAAGGAAAAAGTATAGATTTTTTCAAGCAATTTGACTTTTTAACCAGTCCAATTTTAGGGATAAATCCACCATCACAGAGAGGAGATAATAAGTGGAAAAAGATAGGATATTTACCTTTGTTAGAAGAAGATTTGATTAGTCCAGAATTTAAATCAGAATTTATAAAGATTGAAGGTAAAAATCCAAATGAATTTACTTGGTATGTTTTTTATGGAATTTCAGCTTCCAATACATTAGAAGAACAATTCACCTACGAACAAGTTAAACATCTAAGTTTTTTTGGCTTTACCAACTTACGATTTATGCGACATAGAATAACTATGGAATGGATGAAATATTTAGATATGAATTATGATAATTATGAAACAATAGATTCTCCATCGTATATAAATATTGAAGACCAAAAGTATTTTGTAAAGTGTGGTGTAAACTATTCTGAGGTAGATAAATCAATAAGAGGTAGAGCAATTCGAGTATGATATTTTCTTCAATTCAATGAATGAAGACATCATAAAAAGAGTACCAATTTTAAAACATAAATGAAAGAAAAAATAAAACAATTAGCCCACGCCCATGCAGGTGAATTTGTGGCTAACCGCAGACATTTACATCAAAATCCTGAGTTGTCGTATCAGGAATATAATACGCAGAAATACGTTGCAGAACGCCTGAAAGAAATTGGTATTACGCCAACGTCAATCGCCAATACTGGTTTGGTGGCTACCATTGAAGGGAGAAATCCATCTTCAAAAGTGGTGGCATTACGTGCAGACATGGACGCTTTGCCAATTGTGGAGGCAAACGATGTTTCGTATAAATCTCTAAATGAGGGAGTTATGCACGCTTGTGGGCATGATGTTCACACGGCTTCGTTGTTGGGTGTTTCTAAGATTTTACATAACTTACGCAACGAATTTGAAGGAACGGTAAAATTGGTTTTCCAACCTGCCGAAGAAAAAGCCCCTGGTGGTGCCTCAGTAATGATTGCGGAAGGTGCTTTGTTGAACCCAACGCCTCATAAAATGTTAGGTCAGCACGTGGCTCCGAATATTCCCGTGGGTAAAATTGGTTTCCGTGAGGGAATGTATATGGCAAGTGCCGACGAATTGTATTTTACCGTAAAAGGTAAGGGCGGACACGGTGCCATGCCCGAATTAGGCATCGACCCTGTGTTAATTACTTCGCACATCATTGTGGCTTTACAGCAAATTATCAGTCGTAATCGTAACCCACGTTATCCGTCGGTATTGACTTTCGGAAAGGTAATTGCAAATGGTGCAACCAACGTAATTCCCAATGAAGTTTATGTAGAAGGGACTTTCCGTGCGATGGACGAAGAATGGCGTGCCGATGCTTTGGGACGCATCAAGAAAATGGCAGAAGGCATTGCCGAATCAATGGGAGGTACTTGTGAAGTTTTTATTCAGAAGGGTTATCCATTCTTGAAAAATGAACCAGAATTGACTCGCAGAATGAAAAATGCAGCCGTTGATTTTATGGGTCAGGAAAATGTGATTGATTTGGATATTTGGCTCGCTGCCGAAGATTTTGCCTATTATACACACCACGTTGATTCATGTTTTTATCGTCTCGGAACACGTAATGAAGAAAGAGGGATTATCTCAGGCGTGCATACCCCAACGTTTGATATTGACGAAAGTGCTTTGGAAATCGGAGCGGGATTGATGTCTTGGTTGGCAGTTAGTGAGTTGAAAATGTAGTACGGACAGCCTTGTCCGTTGTGATAAAATAAATTACCCTCTACGGACAAGGCTGTCCGTGTTACAAAATATGAAAAGAATATTTACCTTCTTGCTTTTGACATTTATGATAAGTTGTAAATCTGTTCCAGAAAATCAACAAATTACCGTTGCTTCGGGCGGTGGTTTTACAGGCGTTTGGCATGAATACACACTTAAACCCGACGGACAAATTCTCCATAAAGCCAGCAATGTGGATTCGGTGGAGGTGGTAAAAACACTTTCAAAATCGAAAACGAAGAAGTTTTTCAAGGAAATAGAAGCCTTGAAATTGGACGAAAAGAAAATGGACGAAGCTGGAAATATGTCGTATTACGTACAGTTTTCAGAACGTAAAAAGTTTAGCCACAAAGTACAATGGGCAGACAAAACCATGCCTGCCGACTCAGTAAAGACCTTTTATAATACTTTTATGGAGTTGTTGAAGTAGGTTTCGTTTGAGCATGAACGCTCAAGGTGATTCAAGTCTTGAGACTTGAACCAGTACAAATGCTGTTAAGATTCGAGAATTACCAACTTTTAAAAAGTTGGTAATTCTTTAACCCTATTTAAAACTTTATGGAAAACTCTACGGAAGAAAATCTTGACCAAAAGAAAAAGGAACTTGAAATAGTTAAGTTAGAGAGGGAAATCACTAAACTTGAATGTGAGGGGACTGAACTAAAATGGCGAAAATATAGTAATTGGGGACCTGCAATAATAGCAATTTTTTCTGTTGCAATTGTTGGGTTCAATGGATACTTAACAGACTCAAAATCAAAATTAGTTGCTGAAGAAACCAAGAATCAGCAAGTTAAGAATGACAAATCAAGAGATATTTTTCGCAGAGACAGCTTAATTCTAATAGCACAAAAGAATAAAATTCAGAGGCAACTTGATAGTTTAGGGCAAAAGTTTATTGATGACAAACAAAAATTTGATAAAGAAAGAGCAAAATATGGTTATGTAATTTCGAAAAAAGAAATTGAAATAGGGGCGTTAAAAAATGAGAAAACGCTACTTTCTTCTGAAATTTCAAAAGTTGAAAACTGTTTTCCAAAAGCAAAAGAGTTTTTGTTAGAATATTGTGTAAAAACTAATGTAAAAGGGTTATCGTATGATTCTCTTATTAATCAAATAACTCCACCCCCATATAAAACAAGATTTAATAGACCATTAGAAGAAATTGCAAAATTAGATATTTCAAAAATGAATTACAGTGAATTTTTGCAAAGAACAGCCAATTTTAAACTTAGAGATGATACTTTTAAAGTAAATGCAGTTTCAGAAGACGGTTCCATTAATATTGTTGTATATGCTATTAGGGGTAATTTAACAGTAAGGCAAGCTCCACAAATGATAGCTAATATTAAATCTAAATTTGAATGTTACAAGGATTTAAGCATAAGCCAGAAATTGAAATTATTAAATGAAGTTATTGTAAGAAAAAATTAACCATCCAATAACCAACTCGCCACGCCCAAAGACAATTTCTCAGCCCAAGCACATTTATACGCAAAATTTCGTTCGAAATACCCAAAAGCATTGTACGAATTTGTGTTAGATAAAGTTGAAAATAAAAATCTTGCTTGGGATTGTGCTACGGGAAATGTAAAGTGTTCAGAAATATATTAAAATCCACGACCGAAATCCTGTTAGCCAGTTTATTATTGACCTAAAAGCTAATAATGAACACCATGAAAAACTAAAAATTTGCTTTCCGATTTTCCTGAAAATGGGACGAGTAAATACCTTGAAAAAATAATCGCAACTAATTGAAAGTGAACTTACAAGTCGCTTTTAGCTTACTATTATGAAAAAACTATTCCTTCTTGCAATTACCGTTATTTGTGGAAACACAGTGATGGCTCAAAACAAGTTCAAAACCATTAAAAGGTCTAACGTTGAGGTTGAAAATTCTTCAAAATCTGCGATAGAAGTCATTGATAATTCTGCTCAGGGAAAAACCATTTCTCGTCAGATGTATTTGTCAAAACCAACCGACAGCCAAACGTATTTGAATTTAATCGCTAAAAAATCTGGCGTAAGAGTTATTACCGATGAAAACGGTATGCCCTCGATGATTGAAGGTGTGCCTACCAATCTGAAAACCAGCACTACTCGAAATAGCAGAATGAGTGCCGTAGCTGCCGCAGCTTACAACTATTTAGATGCAGTAAAGCCACTTTTAAAATTGGCAAGTCCCGACGATGAACTAAATATCCTCAAAAGTGAAGAAGACGAAGTGGATATTACTCACGTGCGTATGCAACAAATGTACAAGGGCGTGCCTGTGTATGGTGGCGAGATGATTTTACACCAAAAATCAGGAGAAGGCGTGTCTTTGCTAAATGGGCATATTTATCCAACACCAACTTTGGAAGACGTAACGCCTGCATTAACGGCTGAAAATGTTGGAACAATCGCTTTGAGCGACGTTGGTAAAGTTTCTATCGTAAAAACAATGACGGCTACCGAGCGAGTAATGTTGAAATACGAAAAACCTAAAACTGACCTTGTTATTTATCACCAAAACGAAAAAGCTGATGCTGAACGTTTGGCGTATCAGGTTGTGGTTCGTCCCAATTTCTTGGAACGTTGGGTGTATGTAATTGACGCAAAATCTGGGGAAATTTTAGATAAATACAATCATACCTGCACACTTGATGGCGTTGCAAAAGCTACTGCAACCGACCTAAATGGACTTAGCAGAAGTATCAATACGTATCAGTCGGGAAATACCTATAATTTGATTGATGCAACAAAATCAATGTTTAAGGGCGGAACGGTAAAAGCAGATGACCCACAAGGAGTGATTTGGACAATTGATGCGACAAATTCTAAAGTAAATGAAGATTTGACGGTTAGACAAATTTCTTCAACTAATAATACATGGAGTAATGCCAATGGGGTTTCGGCACACTTTAATGCGGGAAAGGCGTATGATTATTACACACAATATCATGGAAGACTTTCTTTAAATGGTAAAGGTGGAACAATTGTTTCTATCATTAACATTACTGATGAAAATGGAAAAGGTTTTGACAATGCTTTCTGGAATGGTGAATACATGGGATATGGTAGCGGAGGAACGTACTTTAAACCCTTAGCAGGTGGTTTGGACGTAGCAGGTCACGAAATGACACATGGTGTGGTTGAAAACACGGCTAACTTAGACTATAACGGACAATCAGGAGCGATTAACGAATCAATGGCTGACTGTTTCGGGGCAATGGTGGAACGTAAAACAGGAGCAGATTTATGGCGTTTGGGTGAAGACGTAATGAAAGGAAGTTATTACCCAACAGGAGCGTTGAGAGATTTATCTAATCCAAATAATGGAGGGAAAAATCTAAATGACGATGGTTATCAACCCGCTAATATGAGCCAATATTATACAGGTTCGCAAGATAATTATGGCGTGCATATCAACTCTGGAATTCCTAATAACGCATTTTATCGTTTTGCTACGGCAAGTGGAATGACCAAAGAAAAAGCCGAAATTGTGTATTATCGTGCTTTAACAATTTACTTAACTCGTACTTCTAAATTCCTTGACCTTCGTCGTGCTGTTATTCAATCAGCCACAGATTTGAAATCAAAAGGAATTACAGATTCTGATATTGCTGCCGCAAAAGCCGCTTTTGAAGCCGTAGGAGTTACTGACCCGAATGCTCCAAACCCTTCAACAACGCCAGCGACAACGCCAACCACAACACCCAAAGCCGATGTTCCAGTAAATACAGGTACAGAAGGTTTATTGACTTATGACCCCGTTGCTAAAAAACTTTATCGTTCAAGTGTAAAAGGTGAAGCTGAACAAACGAGCTTTGTTGAATTGGCAACCAATGTGGTGATTGACCATAAACCGTCTGTGCCAGATGATGGTTCTTATGCGTATTTCGTAGCAGGAGATGGCTTTATTAAAAGAGTAAATTTAGCGGGAAGTCCAAAAGTAGAAAATGTTTCATCTTCTGGTGTTTGGAGAAACGTGTCAGTATCGAAAGATGGTAAAAAATTAGCGGCTTTAAGAACGTTAGGAAAAACCGTTGCTGCAACAGACAAACAAATTACGGTGTTTGATTTAGTGGGAAATAAAAGTGTTGCCTTTACGCTTTATAATCCTACTTATACGCAAGGTGTAAACACAGGACAAGTACAAAATGCAGATGCTTTAGAATGGGATTATCAGAGTGAAAACATTGTATATGATGCCTATAACATCATTAAAAGTGCCACAGGAACAGAATCTGATTATTGGGACGTAGGTTTTATCAATGTATGGAGTACCGCAAAAAATACCTTCGGAACTGGAAGTATTAGTAAATTATTTACCAGTTTGGAACAAGGAGAAAACATCGGTAATCCATCATTTTCAAAAACCTCAACAAACATTATTGCCTTCGATTATTTCATCCAAACAGATGATATTTATTACGTAATTGGAGTAAACACAGAGCGTACCGACGGTCTGGACTTTATCTATGAAAATAATACGCTTGGTTATCCAGAATATTCAAGAACGGACGAATTGGTACTTTATAATTGGGAGGATTCTAAAAAAGTGTTGAATACTTACCAAATTACAATGGATAAAAGTCGTATTAAAAGTGTGAAAAATTCAGAGAAATATTTAGTTGGAAATTCCGCTTATGCCGTTTGGTACACCGTCGGAACACGTGCTTTACCGACTAAAACAACTCAAACAATTAGTCTGTCTAAAACGCCTGATAAAAACCTGACTGACCCAGCTTTTGACGTAACTGCAACGGCAAGTTCTGGTCTGGCAGTTGTGGTAAATATTGCCTCTGGTCCAGCAACCGTGTCAGGAAAACGTATTACACTGAAAGGAACTGCAGGACGTGTAAAAGTATTAGCTGACCAAGTGGGAAATTCAACTTATTATGCTATTTCAGCGGTTGATTCTTTCTGTGTAAATCCTGCAAAACCAACGATTTCAGTCGTTAAAAAGACAGATGCTAACGGAGATTATTGGGAATATACCTCAAGTTCGGCAACGGGCAATGTTTGGTATAAAGATGGCGTAATTTTAGAGTCTTTACGTGGAGCTCAAATTGTACAAATTGTATCAGGAGCAAAATTTAATGTGCAGGTTGTTACAACTGACGGTTGTGCAAGTGCTTTATCGAACACTCGTCAAGACCCGTCATTAATATTGGCAACTGAGCCAAGATTAGAGGAATCTATCCATATTTCTCCAAATCCATCGAGTGATGTAGTAACGATTGTAACACCTAAAAATGTAAAAATTGAATCTGCTTCGCTATCGTCAATGTCAGGAAGTCAAGTTGTTGAAAAACAAGGAGATAAGACCAATGTAATGACTATTGATATTCGTAATTTGAACCAAGGGACGTACATTTTGCAGATAAAAACCAATGAAGGTACGGTAGGAAAGAAGGTGATTAAGCTATAAGGTTTAGTGCTGTCATTGCGAGCATAGAGAAGCAATTTGTTTGAATAGATGAAGAAGAGTTTAAATACTGTTTCTTCATAAGCTAATAGATTGCTTCGCTATGCTCGCAATGACATCACTTACATTTCAATACCAATGCCTTTCATTAATAAACTGGCATTGAAACTATGACAAACGCCAGCTCGAAGTTTATAATCAAAAACTAAATCTCCGTTTACAACCTCCGAAGAAAAGCTATAATTCTCTACAAAACCTTGCTTTTCAAATTCATCCCCCAATTCCACATCATGCGTTGAAATAAAACCAGAAGCCCTTGTTTTGTGTAATTGTAACATTAAAGCTTTTGCTCCATCATGGCGGTCTTTGGAGTTTGTCCCCTTCAATATTTCATCTAAAAAGTAAAAAATAGGTAACTGATAACTGTTTACTGCTAACTGTTTACTGTTAATTGCTTGAATTAATGTTTTCAACCGCTTCAATTCTGCATAAAAAGAGGAGGTATCTTCTTCCAAAGAATCTTGGGTTCGCATACTCGTAAAAATCTGCATACACGAACACGTAAATGCCTCTGCACAAACCACCGAACCCGCTAAAGCCAAAACAATATTTACGCCCACAGTACGTTGAAAGGTACTTTTGCCCGACATATTTGAGCCTGTAATGATAACGGTTTTTCCTTCGCCTTCTATCTCAATACTATTCGTAATTCGCTTCATTTTTCGTATCATCGGATGTCCCAAACTCGTTACTTTTAAAGCAATAGAATCATCTGAAATTTCGGGTTTTACAAAGTCTGGATTGGCAAAATGTAAACCTGCAAAACTGTTCAATGTCTCAAATTGAGCAATAATCAAAAGCCATTTTGAAAGATTATCTCGGTGTTGGCGTTTCCAATTTTCCAGTTTAATAAAATATTGAATATCCCATAAAGTAGGAATCCCCACAATAAACATGAAAAATGGATTGGCTCGGTTGCCCAATTTATTCAAAATGTCTTCTAAAGCCTTAATCGCAGGACTTGCTTCTGATAATTCTGATTGTAATTGCAGCAGTTGCGGGTGCGTAAATGGCTCATTTACAACAGTCTCAGAAAGGCTTGCGTATGCTTTTAATGCACCCGTCAATCGAAGCGTTTGCTCGAGAGCATTAGAAACTGTTTCGTAGATTTGTTTGCCAATAAACCCATGAATTACCAACATGACAAGCGGATAACCGATGGGTAGAAAATCAAAAGCCCAAGCTAAAATTAATGGAATAGTAAGGTAAGGAAGATATTTTCCGTACTGAAAAATAGGCTTTTTAATTTCCTCATTTTCAGGCGAATTACTCCATTGAAATAATTTGTGTGTCGGTTCGGCAACTTCTTCAATCAAGAGGGCGGAGGCTTCTAAATTTTGTCTAAAATCAATTTTAGAAGACAATTCTGCAACCATTTCTTGGCGGACTAAAATCTCTGATTTTGTCGCAGGAAATTTCAACCATTCCGCCAACATGGCAGAACCTGTAAAAGTATGCGTGCGGTTAAGAAGTTTGAAAATAGATTGTTTTCCGAAAATATCTAAATCTGAACTATAAAAATGATTGCTTTCGGCAAATTGTTCACCTGTTTCCGCACGAGTAAAAATGTTTTCTAAACGTTTTAATTCGTCTTCATTAAGCCTTGTTAAAGCTCTGTTTTTATCACGTAAATATTTTATTTTCAGATGTTTAGAAACAGAAAATAAAAATACCGAAATGCCAATGATAACAACAGGAATGACATAGTTTCCACCCCAAAACAGATTGGTAGCATAACTAACGGCAATGGTAGCAAGAAATAAAATAGCTCTAAAAATCGCCCATTGATTATACTGTTTTTGGAAATTATCAGCGAGATTTTGGAAGGTGTCTTGTCTATTTTGAAAGGTTTGTTGAGGAGACATTTGATTGGATATTGCCACTATTTTACTATGAATTAATTTGAGATTTTGTGTAACACAGACTTCAGTCTGTAAGTTTTGATAATATTTACAGACTAAAGTCTGTGTTCCTAAATTTTATCAGATTCAACAAAGTGAACACCTAAAAGTCCTTGATTTGCCAGTTTTTGCATGGATTTTGCCACTTTTGAGGCTTCAATTCCACGATATTTTTTGAGTCCACCAAGTAATAAAGGACTAATGATTTTTGCTAAAAAAATGCCAATTTTTTCACCTAAACGAAACTCTTTTCTATCACCTAAGAGGAAAGAAGGACGAAGACTTACAAAGTTTTCAAAGCCTAAATCTTGAATTTTCTGTTCTAAATCACCTTTTGTTTTTAGGTAAAAATTAGAAGAATTAGCATCTGCCCCGATTGATGAAACCAAAATATATTGTTTTACGCCATTGGCTTTGGCAATTTTTCCAATTTCGTAAGGATAAGTACAATCAATTTTATATTGAGCTTCTTTTGAACCAGCCTTTGCCAAAGTTGTTCCGATGGCACAAAACAAATCGTCTCCGACAATCTTTGAAGCGTCAGGTTTATCAAAATTAATAACTTCTTGAATAAGTTTTGGATGATTGATTCCCAGAGGTTTACGCAAAAGTAAAACCACTTTTGAATAATCGGGATTCTCTAAAATTTGCTCAACTAACTCCCCACCAATAAGTCCAGTTGCTCCAATAATAATGGCTGTTTTCATAGATTACAATATATTCCAGCTAATTCCCATTTTTGCCAAGCGATAACGCAAAGAGACTCTCAATACACCCAAGCCGTATTTAGAACTTCTTACGAAATTGATAGAAGATGCTTCATCAAAATATTTGGTTGGGCAAGTAACTTCTGCTATGTCAAAGCCTTTCCAGAAAATCTGAGCAATCATTTCATTATCGAAAACAAAATCGTCATCGCATTTCATAAAAGGTACTTTTTCTAATACTTCTCTTGAAAATGCACGATAGCCTGTATGATATTCTGATAATTTCTGAGAAAGCATAATGTTTTGGAAAAGCGTCAAGAAACGGTTTGCGATATACTTATACATCGGCATTCCGCCTTTCAAAGCACCTTTTCCCAAAATACGTGAGCCAAAAACCACAGGGTAAAGGTCGTTGCCAATAATGGTAATCATGGCAGGCAATAGGAGGGGCGTATATTGGTAGTCGGGGTGAACCATAATAACAATATCAGCACCCAATTCAAGAGCTTTTGTATAACAAGTTTTTTGATTTCCGCCATAACCCTTATTTTTATCGTGGCGAATAACGTGCTTGATTCCTAATGATTTAGCCACATCAGAAGTATTGTCAGGGCTATGGTCATCCACTAAAATGACATCATCAACAAGGTCGAATGGAATTTCACGGTAAGTTTTTTCAAGCGTGAGAGCAGCCTTATAAGCAGGCATTACAACGATAACTTTTTTATTATTATACATTTAAGGAATTGATTTCTATGGTTTTCTAATGCTAAGTAATTATATTACAATGACCTACACAAAATAGATGCCATTTATAATTGATAGACGATTAATATTATTTGTTGGTAAATTAGATTACGCAAATCATTGAAAATAATGAAAATCCTAAATTTTTTCAATAGAGAATCGTCCCTTATGACAATTCTTTGGACTGGTATAGTGCTAAGAGTCTTGATTTTTATTGTGATGAATCCACAAAATCCAGACCCACACCACGAGGTTTTGGAATTTATGGTTAAAAGTAACCGTTTGCCTTTTTCTAATGAACTTTTTTTGGCTTGTCACCCGCCACTTTATTATTTATTGGCACTACCTTTTTATATTCTTGGAGGGTTGAAATGTGTAGAGTTTTTCGGCTTAATAACTTCGTGTATAAACCTTTGGCTGATGTCAAAGTTGTTGAAGTTGACCATTGAAGATGTCTTAATTCGAAACGTCAGTTTTTTGTTAGCTACTTTTTTAGGTACTTACGTCATTTATTCACTATTTGTTTCCAATGATACCCTTTCTGTATTGATGGGAACTTGGTTTTTTTATAACCTTGCCAAATATCTTAAAAATCAAGAACTAAAATACGAAATAATTCTCTCATTGTCAGCAGGTTTGTCGCTTTTGACAAAATTAACTTTTTTGCCTTTTATCCCTGTAACTTTAGTGGTAATGTTCTTGGTGAGAGTTCGAGGGTCGTTTATTAAAATGTTTTATACGATGGCTCTGTGTGGAACAATTATAGTAGTAACTGGCACGTACAAACAATATCAAAACTATCGCTCACAACACCAGTTTTTTATTCATAATCTTGATATTTTTCCACTTCCGAGCAATTCGATATTTTATCAAGGACCTAAAAGTTGGTACGATGTCAATATTTTTACACTGATAAAAGACCCCAATTTATCATCTCGAAATCCCAGCATTCATTCTGCTCCATTATTGATGTATGGTACATTTTGGTACAAACATATTTATTTTGAAAATAACCTAACCTTCGGTAATTACTCGGGTTTTCGGTATATCGGTAGTTTGTTTTTTATCGTCGGAATATTGCCTACACTCTTGATTTTGATAGGTTTAGCATTAATGATTCGGCAAATTTTTGTTTTATTATTTACTTGGTTCAAAAACTTTGGTACGGAAATGTTTTGGCAAAATCTCTTTAAAACAACTTGTATAATTTTGTTATTAGGAAGTGTCGGAACAATGTTTACAGGTATCATCAAGTACAATGACTGGGCGTTTATGCACGTTAGATTGTTGGTTCATGTTTTTTATCCCATTGTTTTGTTGTTAGCCACAGGATTAAGTTTTGTGAAAGCCCATTTACCAAAATTGTTACAATATGCAGTGCTAAATCTTACCATTTTCGCAGGATTAACAATTGTGTATTTTTCAGTAGAAAGTGGTGTTTTGCTGTGGAATTACCTAAATTATGGCAATAAAGACGAAATTCAGTGGTATGTGAACAGGAGCTTAGGATTATAAACAATACCCAAATTGGCAGAAAATACATTACAAACTATTCTAAAATCGTATCAAAAAAGACTAACCAATCTGACTTCGAGAAATAAGTCATTATTATTACTTAGTCTTTCTTCGGAACAGTTTTTAGACATCAACGAACTTGATTTTTTACAAAATAAATCTTCATTCAACGTCATTGAGCAACTAATTGCTCAAAAAAATACCATTTCTCTTTGCGACACTCACGACCCCCGTTACGAGCGTGTCAATGAGGTAAGTAAACGCCTACGGAAGATTTCGAGAACCGAAAAATTTATAGAGGAAGAAAGAGGTTCGGAGGATTTATACGTAGGTTTTCCTATCGTGAAAGGCAAGTTTTCAGACGGAACGGTGGTTCGTTGTCCGCTGATGTTTTTTCCTGTTCATCTCACGCAAAAAAATGAAACGTGGCAACTCAAAACTCGTGAGGAAGCCGTTACGCTCAATCGGAGTTTTTTGTTGGCGTATTCTCATTTCAATCAAGTACAGATTTCGGATGAATTTTTGGAGCAGAGTTTTGAAGATTATTCCAAAGATTCGCTTGAATTTAGAACCCAACTTTACGAATATTTACGAGATTCCCCTTTAAAAATTGATTTCAACAAAGACTTGTTTGTCAGTCAATTAAGCTATTTTGAGAAACTCGTAAAAGCTGATTTGGAATTAACGGAACGCAACGGCGAATTAAAATTATTCCCTCAGGCAGTTTTAGGAATTTTCCCACAAGCAGGCTCATTTTTAGTACCAGATTATGAGGAGTTAGTGATTAGGAGTTTGGGGTTAGGGGATAGAGGTTTTGCAGACGTTGAGGGATTAATCACTCCTCCCGAAAATTCTAATAAATATGAAAATAATTTAGAATGCTTATTCCCTAAACCTCTAATCTCCAATTCCCAACCCCTAACCCCTATTAAAGAAGAAAACCTTTTAACGCCCTTTGCCGTTGATGCTACCCAAGAATTAGCTTTGCAACAAGTCAAATTGGGGGCTTCGTTGGTGGTTCAAGGTCCTCCCGGAACGGGTAAATCTCAACTGATTTGTAATTTGGTGGCAGATTTTACCGCAAGGGGTAAAAAAGTGTTGGTCGTTTGTCAGAAACGTGCCGCCCTTGATGTGGTGCAAGAACGCCTTTCGCAAGCGGGTATGCGTGCCTTCGTGGGCAATGTGCATGATTTTAAAAATGACCGAAAAGATTTGTACGAACAAATTTTGTCTCAAATAGAACAAATCGAAGAATATCAAAAACTGAATAATAACCTTGATTCCATTTTTTTAGACCGTAATTATACCCAAGAAAGTCGCCAAATAGACAAGATTTCGGAGGTTTTACAAGAGTTTAAAGACACACTTTTTGATAGTTCAGAATGTGGAATTTCAGTAAAAGAATTATACCTGACAAGTTCGCCCAATCAGGCAAGTTTGAATGTAGAAAATGAATATAAAAGGTTTAAATTAAGCGAGATAGAAGGTTTTGTTAGAATGTTCAGTCAGTATTTGAATTATCAGAAGAGGCTATCTTTTCCAACTGATAATGAAAATGTTGAACCCAATGTTTTTTGGCAAAATAGGCTTTCATTTCAAAATCATAAATACTCAAATGTCGCATCAATAAATCAAATAATTGACGATGTTTTCAGTTTTGTACAAAACCTTGAAAGCTTTTCTTCTAAAAAGCGAGATGACTTTGAAGATTTGAAGGCAATTTCTTCTGAAAAAGAGACTTTACAAGTCATTTTGAATCTCTTGAAAAATGAAAAATCGTATGAACTTTTCAAAAGATTAATTAACGAAAAATCAAAAATAAATGCTTCAAAATTAGGAGAATTAGAAGCACAAGTCGGGGCTTTTTTTGCAGGACAAGGCATTGAAATTACGTTGCCAAGTGCCAAATTATTACCAATTCTATCAAAAATTAACGGAGCGATTGATACAAAATCTAATGCTTTGGGAGGATTATTTTGGGGCTTTTTCTCAAAAGAAAAGGCTGAAATCCAAGATGTTACAACGGCAAATGGTTTGAGCCTTTCGTTAGATGATTTACAAAAACTACGAGAAAGAATCCAAAATAGAGTTGGCTTAGAAAAATGGTGGAGTGAATGGACTGATTTATTCGAGAATAAGCAAAATAACGTTGACGACGAACCTGTTTGGTTGCGAAAAGGCTACCGTTGGTTTGAGCGTAATTTTCAGCAATTATATCAAGTTGTTGATGCAATTAAGCATTGGAAATCAGCAATAAAAAAGGTGAAAAACAACCATGAATTATCGGTTCAAGTTCTGACAAATTCTCTTGATTTATCATTTTCTGATTTTCAAAAACGGCTTAATTGTTTTATTCAAAAATCGAATCAATTGTCTGAAAATCAGATTGTTTGGAAGCAAAACTTATCGTCAAAACAAATAGATTTATTGGCAAATTCTACCAATATAGAGCGTATTAAAACGTACCTGAAAGAGAATTTTGAATTACTCCAAGAATCCGATGAATTGAAAGCGTCGTTTAGTCGTAGCGAATGGAAAATTGTGGAGAAATTTTTACCAGAAAACGAGCCTGTTGATACATTTTTGAACAGTTTAAAATTAGCTTGGATTGAACACATTGAAGGAAAATATCCAATTCTTCGGAGTGTCAGTTCTTTGAAAATCAGTCAATTGGAAAGTGATTTGCAAACATCTGTTCAGAAAAAACAAGCTTTTAGTCAAGAGATTTTATTGTTGAAATTACGGGAAGAAACATACCGAAATTTAGAAAAAAATCGACTTCAAAATGTGGTAACTTACCGAGATTTAAAGCACCAAGTTTCTAAAAAACGCAAACTTTGGTCGGTCAGAAAATTGATTTCTGAATATTCCGAAGAAGTTTTTAAACTTGTTCCGTGTTGGTTGGCTTCTCCCGAAACTGTCTCCGCAATTTTTCCTTTGCAGACGAACGACAATCAACCTTTTTTTGATTTAATAATCTTCGATGAAGCCTCACAATGCTTTGCCGAACAAGGTATTCCTGCTTTGTTTAGAGGAAAGCAAATTGTCATTGCGGGCGACTCTAAACAATTGCAACCGAATGATTTATACCGAGTTCGCTTTGAAAATGAAACCGACGATTTACCCGAATTAGAAATTGATTCGCTCTTGGATTTGGCTTGCCAATACCTTCCACAAACGCAATTGAAAGGGCATTATCGTAGTCGTTCTTTAGATTTAATTGATTTTTCTAACCGATATTTTTACAAAAATACTTTGTCGCTATTGCCTGATTTTGAGGATATTAATCTTCAAAAGCCTGCAATTCAGTATCTTAAAGTTGATGGCGTTTGGGAAAATAATACAAACCCAATAGAGGCAGAATCCGTGATTAGTTTAGTTGAAAAATTGTCTAAAGAATCACCCGAAAAGTCAATTGGAATTGTTACCTTCAATGCCAAGCAACAAAGTTTGATTCAAGATTTAATAGAAGCAAAAACTCGAATTTTCAAGCATCCGCTTTTTATCAAAAATATTGAAAATGTACAGGGCGATGAGCGAGATTTCATTATTTTTTCGGTAGGTTACGCACCCGATTCGAAGGGAAAAATGAGTATGCAATTTGGCTCTTTAAACGCACAAGGAGGCGAAAATCGGCTAAATGTTGCCGTAACCAGAGCCAAAGAAAAAGTATTTGTGGTGAGTAGTATTTTGCCAAATCAATTACGAGTTGAAGATGCACAAAATGAAGGTCCGAAACTGTTGAAAAGCTATTTAGAATATGCACTTATGGTTTCGGAAGGAAAGTATGAATCCAAACCTTTTCGTTCTGAAAAATATCAGACAAATTGGTTGTTGAAAGAGCAATTATTATGTACAAATGATTTATATTTCAAAGAATTGCCATTCGCAGATTTAACGGTAAAAAACGCTCAACGATACGAATCTTTAGTGCTTACCGACGATGATTTATATTACGAAAGTCTATCGCCAAAAGAAACTTTTGCGTACATTCCTGCGGGTTTAAGAGCCAAAGGTTGGGCTTTTGAAAGGATTTTTAGCCGACAATTTTGGAAGAAGTAAATTTTTGGCACGCAGATGACACAGATACTACGTAACGCAGATTTTCACAGATTTCAAAAAGAAATGATTGTTTATTGGATATAATTTTAAATGAATATTTTTACAGCAGTTATAAAAATCTGTATAAATCTGCGTTGCGAAGCATCTGCGTTATCTGCGTGCCATACTTACAATAAAATGAAAAACATCGTCCTCCATCTCCGTATTCCATTTTCCTTCTTTTTAATGCCCGTATTTTGGTTTGCGTTGAGCCAAAGTCAACATCCTTCGTGGAGTGTTGCGGTTGGTGTTTTTATCTTGTTGCATTTGTTTATTTATCCCGCTTCAAACGCTTACAATAGTTATTACGACAAAGATGAAGGGGCAATTGGCGGTTTAGAAAATCCCCCACCTGTGAGTCGTGAGTTGTATTATGTGGCTTGGGTTTTAGATATTTTGGCAATAGTGATAGCTTATTTTTTGAGTGGTTGGGTTTTGAGTGTTGCTTTATTTGTGTACAGTAGCATTTCCAAAGCGTATTCAAATGATAAAATTAGGCTTAAAAAATATCCCATTTTAAGCTGGCTGACCGTTGGGGTTTTTCAAGGAGCATTTACCTATTTAACCGTAATTCAAGCGGTTGAAAATATTGATTTGTTGGATTTATGGCAAGAAAAGTACCTTTTTCCTTCGGCGTTGAGTAGCTTAAATCTTTTAGGTTTTTATCCGATGACGCAAATTTATCAGCATGAAGAAGATGCCAAAAGAGGTGATTTGACCATGAGTAGATTATTGGGAATCAAGGGAACATTTCTTTTTACGGCGAGTATATTTTTGTTGGTTACAATTGGCTTTTTTATTTATTTCCAAAATGTACAAATCTTCAATATTCAAGCCTTTTTTGTCTATTTAGCAGTAATGTCTCCTGTTTTGATATATTTTAATTTATGGTTTTTGAAGGTGTTAAAAAACGAAAACCAAGCCGATTTTCACCACACAATGCGGTTAAATATGCTTGGTTCTGTTTGTTTAAATCTGTTTTTTATGCTTTTGTTGGTGTAATGTCTGTTCTTTTAAACTAACCCCTATATCACTTCTTCTGAAACTTAAAAAACAACTCATTTCCAGCTCGTTTGCTGATAGAATTATAGCAAGTTTCTAAAATTTTAATATCGAATTTCTCAGAAAATAATCCTTCGTATTCTGTTTTACTTCCTCCAAATGGTGGATTTTCTGGAAATTGCACATTGAAAAGTAATCCTGCCAAAATTCCCGAAGGGTTTAATAATTCATACATTTTTTCAACATATCGTGGTCTTAACGAAGGGGCGATGGCACAAAAAAAGGTTTGTTCCAAAATCAAATCATATTTGCCTTCGTGTTTAAAGAAATCATCACAAACGATTTGAACACTTTGTAAATGTTTCATTTTTTCCTTCATATTTTCCACTACCGAAGGAGCAAAATCCACAACGGTAATATTCGAAAAGCCTTCTTGAGCTAAATATTCCGCTTCGTAACCACTTCCACAACCAGGAATCAAAATGCGGATGTCTTTATTGGTCAGTTGGTCAACGTAGGCTTTTAAAGGCGGAGAAACCATGCGTAAATCCCAGCCTGTTTGCTCTGTTTCGTAGCGGTTGTTCCAATAATCTTTGGTCAAAAAATCACTCATGTTTTTTAATAGACTTTCTGCGAAAGTGTTTTATGGTTGAAAAATGATATATTTTCTCTATTTGTAGCCGAAAAGATGTTGTTTTACGACTTAAAACATTTTCGCAGGAAGTCTAATAATTACAGTCACAATGTTCGATACATTCAATCAATTTAATGACTTCACGTTCTTTCAACGAATAAAACACGTTTAAGCCGTCTTTTTCAGAACGCAAAATTCCCTTCAATTTCATGTTGATTAAATGATGTGAAAGAAGTGATTGCTCACAATTCAAAACCTCACAAATTTCATTGACAGACAGTTTTTCATTTTGCGAAAGTAAATCTACAATCGCCAAACGAGTAGGGTGTGCCACCGTTTTCAAAATGAAAGCTGCTTTTTCGAGTTTATCTTTGTTAATTTGGTAGGCTACCGTTGCCATAGTTCTAAAATTTATTTTCAATACAAAGATAGCGAGAAGGTTTCACGCATCAATTTTTTAAATAAAAACCTCTCGGCTAAATGCTACCGACTGATTAAATGCAGGTTTATCTAATTGTAAATCAATTGGTTCATTTTCAAAGAATTGGATTAAATCCTGTGTGTTGATATTACCAACTAATTCGTCTTCTGCCATCGGACAACCGCCAAAACCGCCAATCGCACCATCAAAACGAGTACAATTTGCTTCAAAAGCGGCTTTAATTTTACTTTTCCAATTATCTGTTCGTGCGTGAAAATGTCCTCCAAATTCAATTGCTGGATAAGCAGGAATCAAATTCTTGAAAAGGGAAGAAATGATTTCGGGTTCAGCTACGCCAACCGTATCAGAAAGAGCAATGATTTTTATGCCCAAATGATTCATTTTCTCTGCCCAATTTGCCACAATTTCTACATTGTAAGGGTCGCCGTAAGGATTCCCAAATCCCATTGAAAAATAGACAGCCAACGTTTTATGATGTTTTAAACAAAGATTTTGGATAGCTTCTACCGTTTTGAAAGCGTCCGCTACTGAACTATTGGTATTTCTTTGTTGAAAAGTCTCTGAAATAGAAAATGGAAATCCTAAATAAGTTATTTTTTCAAAACTCACCGCCGTTTCTGCTCCTCGAAGATTGGCAATAATTGCCAAAAGCTTTGTTGGGGTGTTTTCTAAATCCAGAGCATCATAAACTTGGGCGGTATCTGCCATTTGTGGAATGGCTTTGGGAGAAACAAAACTGCCAAAGTCAAGCGTATCGAATCCGACTTTTAATAATTGATTTAAGTATGAGATTTTTTTATCCGTCGGAATCCAGTTTTCCCAACCCTGCATGGCATCTCGTGGACATTCGACTAATTTTATTTTCGTTTGATGAAGCATAAATAAATGTATTAAGTTTGTTGAGTTGATAATTCGCTCAATTTATTGATTGTCAATAAACTATACAATCAAATCTTGCGTAAATACCATAAATAATCTAAAAAAAACTTACAATCGGCATAATTATTGGTTGTTGATAACCAAATAATATTTTGTGAAATAAGTATTTGCAAATGATAATTCTGAATAGTAGGTAAAAACCCCTATTCTAAGATGCCCAAACGAATAATGTATTGTTAATATTTGTTAATGGTATTATTTTTTTTATCATTTTGTTGGGAAATATTATAACAACCACTATCTTTGAAATAACCTTTCAGAATTACTTCAAAAAAGAACAGGAAAAGTCATTAAAAAAATATAAACAGATACAATTTGAGGAGAAGCTTTACGTTAACTAAATAGATTTATCAGAATGGAAAAAGTCCATGTTAACGACAGTGAACTTGTATCACGTTATATCAAAAATAGTGACGAACACGCATTTGAAACTCTTGTTCGCCGTTACAAATCCAAAGTTTATACCACGATTTATTTGATTGTCAAGGATACTTTCGTAGCCGAAGATTTAATGCAAGATACTTTTATCAAAGCAGTAGATGTTCTTCGGTCTGGCAAGTACAACGATGAAGGTAAATTTTTGCCGTGGGTGCTTAGAATCGCACATAACATGGCAATTGATTATTTTCGTCGTGATAAACGCTATCCAAATGTTGTATTTGAGGATGGAAGTAGTGTATTCAACACATTAGATTTTGCAGAAGACTCGTATGAGGATATTCAAATTCGTGAAGAATCACACGCCCATCTAAGAAGCCTGATTAAAATGCTTCCCGACACGCAGAGAGAGGTTTTAGTGATGCGTCATTACGAAGACATGAGTTTTCAGGAAATTGCTGATGCTACTGGAGTTAGCATCAACACAGCACTTGGTAGAATGCGTTATGCGTTGATAAATCTACGCAAAATGATGAGCAAACATTCTCCAAGCTATGATACAAACCTTTACGCAGCATGACGTTATCCGTTACGTCTATCAAGAAACAACGGAAGAAGAAAACCTTTTGATTCAGGACGGATTAGTCCATGATGCCGAAATGTTAGAATTTTATTTAGATATGCTTGATGTACAAGCAGGTCTGGATAGAAGTTATCGCCAACCTTCCGAAAGAAGCATAGACAAAGTGCTTGCGTATTCGAGAAATTCACAAAAAAGCCATCAACCTATTGCTGTTTAGCATAGGTTGATGGCTTTTTTAATGATGAGTTATAAATTATGAATTTGTCAACTCAAGAATTTCAATTTATAACTCATCATTTATAATTTGTCATTACAATCTTAGTGTATCGTGATGCTCCAAGAAATCTTGGTAAGCTAATGCTATGCCTTGTTCTAAGTCAATTGTGTGTTTCCAACCTTGTGCATGGAGACGTGATACATCCATGAGTTTACGTGGCGTTCCGTCTGGCTTAGTGGTATCCCAAATCAAATCTCCTTCAAAGCCTACCGTTTTCTTAACAGTTTCCGCCAATTCTTTAATGGTAACGTCAGTTCCTGTTCCGATATTGATAAAATCAGCTTCGCTATAATTATCCATCAAATACACACAAGCTTCCGCAAGGTCGTCGGCGTGTAAAAACTCACGCATGGGCGAGCCAGTTCCCCAAAGTGTTACAGCTTTGCTTCCCGAAACTTTTGCTTCATGGAATTTACGAATCATAGCAGGCAAAACGTGTGATTTCTGGAGGTCATAATTATCATTTGGTCCATACAAGTTGGTTGGCATTACCGAAATGAAATCACATCCGTATTGGCTTCTGTACGCCTCGCACATTTTTATCCCTGCAATTTTAGCAATGGCATAAGGTTCGTTGGTTTCTTCTAAAAAACCACTTAGTAAATAATCTTCTTTGAGAGGTTGAGGTGCTAATTTTGGATAAATGCAAGACGAACCCAAAAACATTAACTTCTTCACACCATTTTCATAAGAGCTATGAATAATGTTGTTTTGAATGGCTAAATTTTCGTAAAGAAAGTCCGCACGATAAGTATTATTGGCAATAATTCCTCCCACTTTGGCGGCTGCCAAGAAAACATAGTCTGGTTTTTCAGTTTTGAAAAAATCAGAAACCGCTTGTTGATTTCGTAAATCGAGTTCTTTTGAGGTTTTTAGAACAAAATTGGTAAATCCTTTTTCTTGTAGTTTTCTATGAATTGCCGAGCCAACCATACCTCTATGACCTGCAATGTATATTTTTGAATCTTTTTCCACGGATAATTGAAAATTTGGACGATTTAGCGAAATGGAATGAATATTGTTATCTTTACCATAAGAATAAAAATAGTAATATTTCGTTTTACAAAGGTAATACTTTCGCTTTAATCATTCCTGTAATGAAAACTTTTTCGCTTTTATTTTCCATATTTCTACTTTCTTTGACACTGACTTCGTTGGCTCAGTCTGATGAGTTTAAAACCACTGCTAAACCGCAAACGGATACTTCTGCCAAGAAAAAAGCAGGACTTTTAGGCGGTTTGATTCAAACAGATATTTTGGATAATATCAAGAATGCCAAAAAGACAATAAAAGACGTAAAAGAAGATATTAAGAATAATAAAGACGAGTTTAAAAGACTGAAAGGAGAAGCTGGCGACCTTTCTGCTGATTTGGGCTTGAAAATTGGGAAGTCGAAAAAAAAGACAAAAATCAAGAAAAAACCAAAAGACGAATATGAAGATATTAAGTTTGAGCTTCGCATCGGTGAGTATGGCTCAGGAACAAGATTGACCGTTGAAGAAATTAATGTTTTGCGTAATCCAGATGAAGCTGAACCAAGTATTTATGCCAAAGAAATTTGGTGGTATGACCCCAAATTAAGACGTGTAACCAATGTTCCGAGAAAAGATAAAGATTACGGAGAAGTTTGTCATGGCCCGTACAAGAAATATGTAAATGATGAATTGGTTGAAGAAGGGTACTTTTATGTAGGCGTGAAAGATGGACGTTGGGAGACATATTCACAAGATTATATTTTGCTAACAAAAGAAAAATATAAAGATGGCTTTTTAGCAGATTCAAAATTCTCTTATTTTGATAAAGAACAGACTAAAATTAAGGAAGTTATTCCTGTGAAATTCAATAAAGTAACAGGGGAATATCGTTCTTTTTATGATGGTGGACAGCTAAAAGAAGAAGGGAAATTTGATGATAGTGTAAAAGTGGGACGTTGGAGAGAATATCATCAATTTGGCTCGCAGGGACGTTTGAAGAAAGAAACGATGTTTGCCAAAGATAAATTTGATAAGTCTGAACCAGAGATTTTAGTGGAAAGAGATAACAAAGGAAAAATCATCTACGAAGCTCCGAAAAAAGTGAAGAAGAAAGATGATGAGGAAAATTGATGCAGTTATCAGTGAACAGTTATCAGTAAACAGTAATCAGTTAATCTGTGGGTGAAAATTAAAGTAATATATTGGAACTTTAATTTCAATGTTGCACTGTTTTAACTGATAACTGATAACTGATAACTGATAACTGATAACTGATAACTGATAACTGATAACTGATAACTGATAACTGATAACTGATAACTGATAACTGATAACTGATAACTGATAACTGATAACTGCTATTTTTCCATAAACTTCACGCCTGCATAATTAGTTTTAATCGTGATTTTAGTGGTTGAGCCTTTGCCAATTTTACCTTTATAAGTTTTGGTTGGTTGCATTCCCATTTTGCGGTCGTCATCATTATTTTCATCTGGATTAACAGTAAAACTTACTTTTCTTGACGGATAACGGAAATTGGCATAAGTCGTAGTTACTTCAAAATCTGCGTTACAATCTCCTGTTACGGGTAATTTCACAGCGGTATAATTTGAGCGAATATCCAACGTTTTTAGCGTTTTAGATAATTCCGAAAGCTGTACTCCATCTGAATAACTAATCGCTAATTTTCCTGTCTCATTAATTTTACCAATTTTCCCGCTTGAATATTGAAAAGTACCGTCAAGATTATTAATATTATCTAAGGTAACAGAGCCGTAATTATTTCTAAGAAACAAATTGTCAGCCTTGTCAACATTCAGTTTAGAATAAGAAATTTGAAGGTTTCCATCGTCCATTTGCTTAATATCTCCCGAACCGTATTGAACAAAAATATCTTTGTCTGTTCCTTTTAGGCGGTCGCAAGAAAAACTACCGTAATTAGATGATACCCTTAGTGGAGCATCAAATTGAGGAATAATGGTTTTCCCGTATTTATTTGACACCGTAAGAGCATTGGTACGAGGCATGTAAATCATATAGTTTATTTCGACTCCTTTTTTGCCATTCGGACAATTACAATCTTCCGTTTTTTTCTTACTTCCCATCCAATTCCAAGCATTTCCCCAATTACCGTTATCGTCAGAACTTATATTGGTTTGAAAAGAAATATTTTCCCCATTGCCTTTGTTTACGCTCGCTGAATAAATAGACACATTGTCAATCAATGCTTGGGCTTTCTCTTCTGACGTTCCGTAGCCGATAATCGTAATATCAACTTTAATTTCGTTTTTATTCCAAAGTTCAACTTTTACATCGCCGTGTTGATTGCTGATGGTCAGGCGGTCTTTGGCATCAACTGTAAAGGATTTTGAAATTACTTTTTTCTTCTCAATGGGATTATCTTGTGCATTTTCCTGTGTCTCGTCAAGGCTAAAAGAAAAGTTTGTTGGAGGTGTTGGTGGTATCGGTGGCGTTGGGATTTCAACCGTCCAATTTTCTTTATTGCGAGATGTTTTATTTCTAAAAGTAATTACACGAGTTTCAACTTGTTTTAATTCCTGAGTTAACTTTTCTAATTCGTGCTTTCCATTGATGATAATTATATCTTCTTCGGAGATTCTGTTTTTCAAACTGTCTTGTCCGAATGTATGGAACAAGATTAAGCCGTTGAAAATTATGATGCTATATATCGTTTTCATGATTTTGCTTTGTTATACCCAACCCTAATTAAGTGGTTATTGGTAACGGGTCGATTAGTCAAGTGTTTATGTTACCTTACAATCTTCCTGAGTGACTTTTAAATACTTTTCATTGGGTTTTGTTTGTACTCTTTTACTTTCTCAATAATGGTTAATTGGCGGTTTAAAATATCCACTTGAACTTGTAAATTTTGAATCATAGCTTTTACTAAGTCTTCCTGATTGGGCGTTGCAGAAAGTTCTGTTTGAAGGTTGTGATAATCTTTATTTAACTTTTCAATTTCCGTTTCAAACTCATTATACAAAACTGGGTCGTGTTCTTCAATCTGTTTTATTTCTTCTCTTTTCGACTCAATTAAACTGGCATATTGCACCATCTGATTGCCGTATTGTGGAGCAATATTAGCGACAATTTGCTCGGTAGAGTTCGTTTTTGATTGAAATAAAAACACGGCAAAACAGCCAATTAGTAAAATTAAGCTGGCAGCCATTGCCCAAAACTTCATTTTAGAAATAGACGATTTCTTGAATTTGATAATAATTTCGTCAGATTCTTCACTTGGGGCAATTGTTTTTTTGTCGTTTTCACTGAGGGATTTATCAAGTTTATCCCAAAGTCCAGCAGGAACTTCGTGCATATCAAACTCTGCACGATTTTCTCGGATGAATTGTTCTAATCCTTGTTTATTTTCTTGATTTTTCATTTTATATATGATAATTAGCACGCAGATGCCTACTTAGGCAACGCAGATTTTCACAGATTTTTAATCTTATCTAAGCTTTATTAATGCTTTCTATGATAAAATTTATGATTATTGTGTAAAATCTTCGTAAATCAGCGTTACGCAGTATCTGCGTCATCAGCGTGCCATCGTACCTAATATTTCTAATAATCGTTTTTTCGCACGAATGTATTGCGTGCGAGATGTTGATTCGGCAATACCCAAAACCTCAGCGATTTCTTCATGGTCATAACCTTCCAATAAATACAAACAAATAACCGTTCTGAAACCATCGGGGAGTTGCTGAATGGCGTGTTGTACTCGTTGAATGTCATAATTGAGACTTTCTTCGTCGTAAGATTCTTCATCACAAATATCAATACTTTCATCAATATCAACCAATTGTACTTTTCGGTTTCGTAACTGATTCAAGGCTCGATTAATCACAATTTGTTTTAACCACGCTCCAAAGGTACTTGTTTGTCTAAAATCATGAATTTTCTGAAAAGCGTCTAAAAAAGCGTCCTGCAAAACGTCTTCTGCTTCTCCGTTATGATTCACAATTCTGACCGCAACGTTATACATAGACTTTGCATAAAGCCGATAAATCTCATACTGAGCCTTGCGTTCGCCCCGACGGCAAGCCTCTACGAGTGGGAGATGTTTGTCTATGTAAAGCGTTTGTTCCAGAGGTAATTAATTGTGATTTGTGAATGATTGTTTGAACTTGGATTTTTAAGATTGGAGGATTTCAAGATAAATTACGTACATCATTTTAGTAAAATCCTAAAATTTTTAAATCCTAAAAATCCAAGTTCAAACAAATGACACAGAATGTTTTTAGAATGTTGCAAATGTGGAAGAAAACTTGAGATAATTTTGAAGATGCGACATTTGTCGTTATATTTATGACATAAATACAAGAAAAATGATAAAGGCAAATACTAAACAAGAAGATATTTTTTTAATGCTTGGTCAAGGGCATGATTGGCAAGTGATTCAATTATCTCGTGAAGGAATTTCTAAAAGTATTTTATTTCAATTGGCAAGCCGTATCAACTTTACAGAAAAGGAGTTAGCCAATGTTTTAGACCTTTCAGAGAGAACACTTCAGCGTTATTCTGATGAAACAAAGTTAAGTAAAGTTGCTTCTGAAAAAACGATAGAATTGGCAGGGCTTTATCAATACGGAGAGGAAGTTTTTGGAACGATTGATAGATTTAACGGCTGGATGAAGTCTCCTCATGCTTTATTCCAAAAACAACGTCCAATTGATATTTTGGATACTCATCGAGGATTTCAGATGGTACATGATGAACTTGGTAGAATTGAACATGGCGTTTATATTTAGCATGAAACTTAAATTTATTCAATGAAAATACACAGAATTACGCCTCAAAAATATGCCTTAGATTTATCAGGAACTGGAGCAAAATTATACGGTGGACGTTGGAATAGAGTGGGAGTACCGTTACTATATACCAGTGAAAATCTGTCCCTTGTGGTTTTAGAAAATATAGTTCACATTCAGAATCCTGCATTTTTACCAATCTATCAAGCTATAACGATACAAATACCAGATTCTATCCAAGAATATTTTATCGACGATTTTCCCGCAAATTGGCTTACACAAGATGGATTTGAAGGATTAAGAAAAATAACTGACGACTTTGTTAAAACACAAGATTTTTTGGCGATGAAAGTTCCGTCTGCCATTATTCAAGATGAACATAATGTTTTAATCAATCCCTTGCATCCATTATTTAAGGAGATTGAAATTGTTAAAAAGCAAAATTTTTCCTTTGACCAAAGATTATTTACCCGATGACTAAACCCGCTCAATTTTACATCAACGCCTATAATATGCAAGCTCATCCAGAAGGTGGATATTTTGCAGAAACCTATCGTTCGACGGAAAATATTCCTCAAAATGCCCTTCCAAGCCGTTTTAAAGGCGACCGTAGTTTTTCTACGGGAATTTATTTCTTGTTGGAAAGTCACCATATTTCAGCCCTTCATCGGATAGAATCAGACGAAATGTGGCATTTTTATGCAGGTTGTCCGTTGAATGTTTATGTAATTGATAATCAGGGAGAGTTGACAATTATTCGCTTAGGTAATAATCCTGAGAATGGCGAAGTTTTTCAAGCGGTCGTTCCCGCAGGATGTTGGTTTGGCTCAAAACCTGCTGAATCTGATAGTTATTCTTTAGTGGGTTGTACCGTTGCCCCAGGCTTTGATTTTGAAGATTTTGAAATGAAAAACAGAACTGAGTTATTAACAATGTTTCCACAACATAAAGAAGTTGTGGATATGCTTACTTATTAATTGGTTATTGGTTATTGGTAGATTGGTTACTGGTAGATTGGTTACTGGTAGATTGGTTACTGGTTGATTGGTTATTGGTTGATTGGTTATTGGTTGATTGGTTATTGGTTGATTGGTTATTGGTTGATTGGTTATTGGTTGATTGGTTATAAGAATGCCACATCTGTCGATAACTAATTGACCAATAACCAGTAACCAATAACCAATCCCCAATAACAACTCTACTTGCTCGCTAAAACTTGCGATGTTACTATTGTTTTACCAGCAATATAGTCCTTTGCGAATATTTTATAATTATCAAAAATCTGTCTTGTAGCTACTCTAAGGGCTTTTGCATCAATTTTACTTGTTTCTGGTTGAGCAATTCCTGCTGCATATCCCATCCAAATTGGTCTATTTGAATCATTTTCTACAAATTGAAGTAAAAGTGTTCCTTTTCTAAGTCTAATTCTACGAAGTTCTTCATTCATATTTTCCTTTCCCAAACCTCTAAACGAACGTTGAAGAACCGATAAATTAACATCATTTGGAAAAAGTGCATAAAAAACAATCAGATTTGGACGTTCTCGTGAGTCCTGATAACCCCGAAGTTTCATCTGGTTGCCAATTTCATCAATAACGGCTTGAAATTGATAAGTTGTATCAATAACATTAAACTGTTTTTCAACGGTTGTAAATGACTGATAATTAGGTTTAAAAACTTCATCTTCAATTTCTCTATGACAAGCAGTGCCTATCTGGAAACCATTTCTATTGCAAGATGTTATTAAAGCAATGGATGCTACAAAAAATAATAAATAGATTTTTTTCATAATAGAGCTGATTTTAATGAACGAATGATTTAATCATCTGATTTTTACATTATCCTGATAAATGATGGAATTTAAGTAGCTTGTTGTTTGTATTCGTAAAATAGTAGTTCGCTTTGGTGAACTATGTTGATAAATTTAAACTATTAAATTGTGGCTTGTCCGTTAAAGATTTTCAGAATTGCCTTCAGCTTATGAAATGACTAAATAATGGATAAATTAGAATTAATGAATTTTAAGATGAACAAAAAAATAAAAATTCGTGTAGATGTGGTTTCGGACATTGTTTGTCCTTGGTGTTATATTGGTAAGCGTAGGTTAGAAAATGCTATTAAATATACACAAACTTCTGATAATGTGCAAGTTGAAGACATAGAAATTGTCTATCATCCTTTTCAACTTGACCCTTCTGTCCCAATTGAAGGAACAGATTTTCAGCTTTATATGGAAAACCGTTTTGGAGGAAATATTCTTGATAAATTTCATCAAGTAGAACAAGCTGCCGAAACAGAAGGCTTGTCGTTTGATTTTGCTAATTTACCCAAAGCTATCAATACTTTTACACTTCACAGAATACTTACGTTGGCAGAACAAGAAGGGATTCAGGCAGATGTTAAAGAGGCTTTTATGAAAGCGTATTTTGTGGATAAAATTGATTTGACAGTAGATGAAAATCTCGTGTCAATCATGGCAAATTATGGTTGGGACGGAGCAAAAACCAAAGGAATTATTTATTCAGATATTGCTTCTGACGAAGTAAAAGAAGAAATGAATTATTATCGTCAATTAGGAATTTCTGGCGTTCCTTTCTTTATTTTTAATCAGAAATATGCCGTTTCTGGAGCTCAACCGTCAGATGTATTTACGGAAGTTATCGAGAAAGTTGCTCAAGAATTGGAAATAGCCAATGTGGAGGGTGAAGTCTGTGATATTGACGGCGAAAATTGTTGAAATTAATAGCCCACAGATAATACGGATGATACAGATTTTCACAGATTTTTTATTTATCATGTGAAAATCGGTTAAATCCGTATCATCTGTGGGCTAAAATTCACATATTTACCAACGAATTACCTCTTAAAACGGGTAAAACATCGTATAAATCATGCTGTAAACAATACGCTATATCTTTTTGAATTCCAAGACGTTGTAATCTTTTCACGTGTGAAGATGAAGCTACGCAAGCCAACAAATCGTCTTTGCCTAAATTATAAAGACGTTGAGCCATCAATGCAGCGTCTTCTTCAATCATAAATTCGTCTTGTAAACGCTCTACCAAAGCACCTGCAAAAAGCGTATCCTCTAAATTGGGTTTGCCTTTCCAACCTGCACAAAGTACCAAAACATCATATTGTTGGTCTTTTAAGTAAGTGGTTAAAGCTCCTAAATTCAAGAAAGAACCCACCATTACTTTTACCGCATTTTTCGATTTTGTAATTGCCAAAGTACCGTTGGTTGTGGTTACACAAATAGTTGAACCTTGTACTTTTTCAGCCATGTAGCTAAATGGCGAATTGTCAAAATCAAAACCGTCTGGTGTTTTTCCATCACGTTCAGCGGCAGCTAAATATCCTTTTTGCTGATAAGCTACGCATTCATCAACGGTGGCAACGGGAATAATGGCTTCTACGCCATTGGCAAAAGCCGTTGTCATACAAGAAGTAGCTCTAAAAATATCAACTACAACAACAATTGAATTTTCAATATCGTGAAGATGTAATAATTCTGGGGTTAAGCAAACGTCAATTTTTTTCATTTTGTAATCCGATGCCTCTGCATCGGGGGATAATTGTTCTTATCCGATGCGGAAGCATCGAGTTACACTTTCAAAAACGGCATTTTAGTTACAACTGCCTTTAAATATTTATTACGGATATTGATATAGATTTCAGAGCCATTTTTGCTGAATTCTGTGGCAACATATCCCATTCCGATTCCTTTACTCATTGATGGCGACTGCGTTCCAGAAGTAACTTCACCGATGATATTTCCTGCGGCATCCATGATTTCGTAATGTTGTCTTGGAATACCTCTGTCAATCATTTCAAAGCCTACCAATTTCTTAGTTACGCCATTTTCTTTGATTTTTTTATGGAAATCAGCATTAATAAATTCTTTGTTGAATTTGGTAATCCAACCTAAACCTGCTTCAATTGGAGACGTTGTATCATCAATATCATGTCCGTATAAACAATAACCCATTTCGGTACGCAAAGTGTCTCTTGCTCCTAAACC
This sequence comes from Arcicella aurantiaca, assembly GCF_003148625.1. Lineage (GTDB taxonomy): Bacteria > Bacteroidota > Bacteroidia > Cytophagales > Spirosomataceae > Arcicella > Arcicella aurantiaca. The sequence goes on from NZ_QGGO01000018.1 coordinate 73,608, forward strand.
AACAGGGACGATATTGAATTCTGCACCTGCTTCAAAAATAGCTTTCCACATTGCTTCAGCGTGTTCGTTTGGTACATAAACTTCCATTCCTCCTGCACCTGTATAACCAGTTGTTGCAATTAATACATCACTAATTCCTGCTACTGTTCCTTCTTTGAAAGTATAATATTCCATCGAGCCTAAATCTAAATCAGTAAGTTTTTGCATCGTTGCTACGCCTTTTGGACCTTGAACTGCAAAAAGACTCATGCCTTCGCTAATGTCCTGCATTTCTACACCAAATGAATTATGCGATTGCATCCAAGCCCAATCTTTCTCAATATTTGAGGCATTTACGACCAAAAAGTATTCATTGTCGTTACGTTTATAAACCAAAAGGTCATCAACGATACCACCTTTATCATTTGGCAAACATGAATATTGAACTTTGCCCTCTACCAAAGCAGAAACATCATTGGAAGTAACATACTGTAAAAACTCAGTTGCACGCTCGCCTTTTACCACGAACTCGCCCATGTGTGAGACATCAAAAACGCCCACTGAATTACGTACTGCTAAATGCTCTTGAATCAGATTTGTATATAAAACAGGCATTGAATAGCCTGCAAAAGGTACCATTTTCGCTCCGAGAGAAACGTGAAGGTCGTTGAGGTGTACAAATTTTAGTTGTTCAGTTTGTTCCATTGAATGATTTGTTCGGTTTTAATGCTACAAAAATACAATAAAAAAACCTGATAGTCAGCAGAAAATGGCTATCAGGTTTTCTTCTAAGAAGTTATATTCAAATTTATTCTTGATAAAGTGTACTCAGAACCGTTTGTCCAACCGCTTTGAGCGTGTTTTTATCAATATTACTCAAATTATCTCCGTGTGTGTGGTGGTATTTCCAGAAGGTTTCTGGAGAATTTGGATGAAGCTCAACAATATCAATCATTTGGATTTTTCCAACGTCATTTACTGCTGTATGGTCGTCGGTTAATCCTCCACCATCAGCATCAATAAAAGTTGTTGAATACCCCAAGCGACTGGCAATATCCCAAATATTTCTAACAATCATTGGAGCGTATTGCATAGAAGTGCCTTCATGCGGGAAAACTGCCCCTTTTCCGCCTACCATATCCAATAAAATTCCGTAGTAAGCCGTATAATTTTCTTTGTGTTTATGTGCTGCCCAATATTGCGAACCTAATCCCCAAGACTCAGGTTTGTGTTCGCCTTTGTAATCTTCTGGTTCTCCGTGGTCTTCTACGTCAAAGAAAATAATATCAACGCCAACGTTTGGTTTTTGTGTTGCTTGTTGAATAGTACGAGCCAATTCTAACAAAACACCAACGCCACTACCACCGTCGTTTGCTCCGTCGATTGGAGAGTTTTTGTCTTTGGTATCTTTATCGGCCACCGAACGAGAATCCCAGTGAGCCGTTAATAAAATGCGTTTTGGAGCAGATGGATTGATACTTCCAATGATATTTCGAGCATTCATTTTTGTGCCATCGTATTTTGTGGCTACAAAGTCTTGTGAAATTACTTCACAACCAAATTGCTTCAATTTTGCCACTAAGTAATCGCCACAAGCTTTATGTGCTTTTGTATTGGGAACTCTTGGACCAAAATCCACTTGTGCTTTTACGTAAGCGAAAGCAGAATCAGCCTTAAAATCTGGAGCAGGATTTAGCGTAATGGCAACGTCTTCAACGGGAGCAGATTCTGTCGAAGCAGGTTTTTGACAAGATTTAAAATAAACCGCCACACCCGAAAATACGAAAATGGCTAAGAAAATAAGAGAAATGCGTTGTGTTTTCATTTTGTTTAGTAGGACAGGTTCCTAAGCTGTCGGTCGTCTTTATGTTTTAGACAGGTTGGAAACCTGTGTTACTTGTCAGTTGTCTTTATTTTTTGACAGGTTGGAAACCTGTGTTACATTATTCCATCGACTTATAAACGATGTCCATTACTTTTCGTCTAATTTTCAGCGTGTTAATTTTATTGTTGCCTGCCGATGGATTTACTCGGTTTGACAAAAATACGAAAACTAATTCTTTTTCGGGGTCAATCCATACGAGTGTGCCTGTATAACCTGAGTGTCCGTAAGAACTTGATGAAACTTTGGCGGATACAAAGTTGCTGTCGCCGTCGGATGGAAGTTTATCCCAACCCAAAACTCGGTAACTTCTGGTTGCTTTGCTATTGGTAAAAAGATTGATTGTTTGCTCACTGATGAATTGTTTATTACCAAATGAGCCTTTGTTGAGATTCATTTGTAGTAATTTTGCCAAGTCGGAAGCATTGCTGAATAATCCTGCATGACCCGAAACTCCGCCTAACATCGCTGCGGTTTGGTCTTGAACTGTTCCTTGTAAAAGCCTTCCTCTAAACAAATTGTCGTTTTCAGTCGGAGCAATTTGCTTTTTACTAATTTTTTTCAAAGGATTGAATCCCGTTGTATTCATTGATAAAGGCTCGTAAAAGTTTTTTGAAGTAAAAACGTCCAAAGATTGATTGGTCAGTTTTTCTACGAGATGATGCAAAATGATTAATCCCAAATCGCTATAAACGAAAGGATACGAACCGTCTTTTTCCCTTTTGTTAATAAGTGGAGATTTGATAACCCATTTCCAGACCGAATCACGAATGGAAGCCTTCGCAAACATTCCTTCGGCAACTTCTAATGGATATTCAGCAGACTGTTTTGTGTTGTAATATTCGGTTTTCCAACCCAGTGGAATACGTGTTTTTTCCCAAAAAGGAATATAAGCCACCAAGCCCGCTTGATGCCAAAGAATGTCTTTGATGGTGAGATTTTCTTTATTTGTTCCTTTCAATTCTGGAAGATAATGAGAGGCTTTTTCGTCTAAACTAAATTTCTTTTGGTCGTAAAGAAGCATCAATGATTGAAGCGTTGCAGAAACCTTTGTAACAGATGCTAAATCGTAAACCGTATTTGATGTAACAGGTTCGCTATTAGCTTCATAACTCATTTTCCCGTAATTTTTTTCGTAAATAATTTTACCCTTACGAGCCACTAAAACTTGACAACCTGGGAAAACTCTTTGTGCAATGGAAGACTGAACAATTGGGTCAATATCGGCTAATTCAACGCTTTTCATGCCTACACTTTCGGGAGATGCTTTGCCGAATTGTCCGACACCAGAAATATTAATTCCATCGCCCGCTTTGAAAAGGTTTTCTACTGAAACAGGTAATTTTCCAGTGGCAGGAATTTCTCCCAAAATGACTCTTGCCATTGCCGAATAAGCCGTTACATCGTCTTCATAACCACAAATAAGGGACGATGATTCTGGAAAATATTTCAAACTATAAGGACTTCCAAAAACACAAACGACTACTTTTTGTGCTTTTTGTTCGAGACGTTTGATAAAACCTTGAACGTTGTAATTAATCTCAAATTTATTGGCAGTCTTTTTATTGATGTTATGAACACTCAAAACAACCGTTGAAGTTGAGTCAATATTTTGAAGAACATTATTGAAAAATCCTTCGTCCGTTTTGGAAGCACTGGCAAAATGTTGGAAAGAAGTAATACGGCTCAACTCTTGTTGAAAACGATTCCCAAGCGAAACATCTAAACCAATAGAGATAAATTTACCTTCGGTTGGATTAATCGGCAGAACATTCTTGGCATCTTTCACAACCGTAATCGCATTATCAAAAAGCTCTTGTTTGATTTTGTTAGCTTCGTTTGTGTTAAGGTCTTGGTATAAATTATTGCTGTCGATATACTTAAATTGATTTAGCCCGACCCAGTATTTTGCGTGTAGAATTTTTCTAACCCGATTGTCAATATCATTTTGCTGAATAAGTCCTGCGGTAATCGCTTCTTTGATTTTACGGATACCTTCTGGGATATTTTCAGAGTAAAGTAAAATGTCATTTCCTGCGATAAATGCCTGTAAGTCAACTTCTCCAGACGTAATTCCTTGTCCATGACGCACGCCTTTCATATTCAAAGCGTCAGTAATGACCAAGCCTTTAAAACCCATTTCGGTTTTCAATAAATTTGTAATGATACTTTGAGAAAGCGTAGCAGGTCGCCAATCGTAAAAAGGAACTTGCAAATGCCCAACGATAACGCTTTTGATAGAATCGTTAATTAATTGCTGAAAAGGGTATAATTCAACACTTTTTAAACGTTCAGCATTGAATGATAATTGAGGTAATGTAAAATGTGAATCTCCTTGTGTATCGCCATGCCCTGGAAAGTGTTTTGCACAGGCTAAAAGCTGATTATTTTGCATTCCTTTCATGTAGGCACTGCTTTTGAGAGCCACATTTTCACGTAATTCTCCGAAGGAACGATAACCAATAACAGGATTGTTTGGATTAGAATTTATGTCAACAACAGGAGCAAAATTTAGGTGAATTCCTAAGCGTTTGCATTGGCGGGCAATTTCACCACCCATCTTATAAATCAATGAGTTATCTTGAATTGCACCCAAAGTAATCTGTTTTGGAAATGCCATTGTTGAATTGACACGCATTGCCAAACCCCATTCGCCATCAATACCAATCAACAAAGGAATTCTTGTCCCCGACTGAAAACGATTATTAAGACTGGCATAAGAAAATGGGTCGCCTTGAAAAAAGATAAGTCCACCGATATAATTTGTTTGAATTAACGTTTCGATACGTTTGAAATGAGCTTCGCCATGAGTGGGGTTGATGGCAACCATGAAAAATTGACCAATTTTTTGGTCTTCATCCATTGACGTAAAAACACTATCAACCCATTGGTCTTCTGCCAATAAACTATTAGTCGTAAATACGGGAGGAGGCATTAAGACCAGATGATTTGTCTTTTTTGTATCAGAAACAGAAGGCTTAAACCAATGTAAAAGCGTATTGTTAAACTCACCTATTACAGGCGTTCGGAACGCTACCCAAAGGAGAATAAGTGTTAGAAAAAACAATGAAAAACGCTTGACCATTTAATAAATTTTGGATTAGTATGCTAACGAAAAAGGTTACAAATTTAGTACAAAAGCCTTGCCAATGAAAGAATTTTAAAATAGATGTTTACTCTCTATATTTAAAATACAAAAGCTGTAAAGAACAATCTTTACAGCTTTTGTATTTTAACATCCCTGTATTATCTACGCCTCCATCAAATAAGCCTTGATAAACTCATTAATGTCGCCATTGAGAACGGCATCAGTATTGGAGGTTTGGTAATTAGTTCGGTGGTCTTTTACTCGTCTGTCATCCAATACATAACTTCTGATTTGTGAACCCCACTCAATTTTCTTTTTACCTGCTTCAACCTCTGCTCTTGCGGCATTACGCTTGTCAATTTCTATTTGATAAAGTTTTGACTTTAAGAGTCTTATCGCAACTTCTTTGTTCATTAATTGCGAACGTTCTTGTTGGCAAGCAATGATAATTCCAGAAGGTTTATGGTGTAAACGAACAGCCGTTTCTACTTTGTTTACATTTTGCCCTCCTGCACCGCCTGAGCGGAAAGTATCCCATTCTATGTCGGCTGGGTTTACATCGATTTCGATAGTGTCATCAACCAAAGGAGATACAAACACTGATGCAAAAGAAGTATGACGACGAGCGTTTGAGTCAAAAGGAGAAATTCTTACTAAACGGTGAACGCCGTTTTCAGACTTTAAATTACCGTAAGCATATTCACCTTCAACTTCCATCGTAACAGACTTAATACCTGCTACATCACCGTCATTGTGGTCTGCCTCTTTAATTTTGAACCCATTTTTTTCAGCCCACATAATGTACATACGCATGAGCATACTTGCCCAGTCTTGCGACTCTGTACCACCCGCACCTGCATTGATTTCGATTACTGCCGACATATTATCACCTTCCTCAGACATCATTTTTCTGAATTCTAATTCGGCTAATTTGTCTTCCAATTTCGCTCCCTCTGCATCTACTTCCTCTTCTGTTGCTTCGCTCATTTCATAAAACTCCCAAATCGTCTCAAGGTCGCCCATGAGTTGATTTAATTGGTCGAAGCCAACCGTCCAGAACTTTAATTCACGGATTTGTCGCATTGTTGACTCTGCCTTTTTTGAGTTTCCCCAAAACTCAGGGTCAAGCGTTACAACTTCTAATTCTTCAATTTGAAATTTCTTGTTATCGTAGTCAAAGATACCTCCTCAAAGCCTCTACTTTGGCTTTCAGGTCATTGAACCTGTCTTTTGTCATGCGTGAAAATTAGTCGAGAGCCGTAAGTTATAAAGTCGTAAATATATTTAAGTTATGTTCACTTACGACTTGTGACCTTATAAATACGACTTTTGGAGTGCAAAGATAAGTATAAAAACAAAGCCCTCCGAATGTTTAATTTCAGAGGACTTTGCTAATCTATTGGAAGAATTACGATTTAAAATACAATCTTAAATCAAGTCAATCGTAAATAATCTTTGAATATAATTTTGCTAACACCTAAAAACTAAATGCTAACCACTAATTAAATGACAATTTCGCTGTTGAATTAGAGAATGAAATTTGTCCGTTATTTAGTAGCTTTTTAGCTTTAGCATTATTAGCAGAAACCGTGACGTTATGTCCTGCTTTGATTAAAACTTTATCTGTTACATCAGGAATTCTTCCACAAGACCACGTTGTAGGGCTATTCCAATCTCCTGAATTAATAGAATAAATCATTCCTGTACATGGAGCAGAGCATTCACCTTGTTCTTCATTGTAGAGCAAGAACACTTCTTCATCGGTTAAAGCACCATTATAAATTTTAACGTCGTCTATTTTACCTTTAAATGGTTGAATTCCTTTATAACGAGCTCCAATAGCACCTAATATAGGACTGCTATAATAAACAGGTGTGGCAGAATTACTTGCAATTAGCTGTCCATTAAGGTACATTTTTCTACTTGTAGTTGTTCTTGCCACTGTAAAATGTACCCAAGTGTTTGCGGCAACTAAAGAATATGAGAACATTGGTGGTAAAACAGCTACTGTATAGCCTGTATAAGAACCATAATTCCAAGCAGGACCAGTGGTGTAGTTGTTGTAAAATAGCATAATAAATTGGTCTCCACCGTCATTTCCAATAGATAATATCGTTCTAATGTCATTAAAAGCAGGTAATTCACTGGCATTTACCCATGCACTATAAGTATATTCACTTGGGGCTAAATTAGCACCTGGAATAGAAATATAGTTGCTTATGCCGTCAAAACTATAAGCACGATTAGGGTTTCCGAAGCGGTCTGTTGTTAACGTTGCTCCATTAACAGTACCATGATTTGTACCCTTTGAATCTTGAGCATTGCCATTAAATGGATAACAAGCTAATAGTTGGGGGAGTGTGCTAATTGAAACAACAGCACTGCCCGAAGTTGTACCAACGCCACAAGTATTTCTAACTGATGTGATTGTGTATGTTGTTTGTGTTGTGGGTGATACGCTAACAGTTATTGGAGATGTTGAAGCTGTTACGTCAGTTGATGTTCCTGACAAACGATATGTCCATGGGCTTGCTCCTGTAAAATTAATTGTTAATGTTGCGGAGCTACCACTAACAATGGTTGTTGTTCCAGAAATATTAGCAGTTACGGCAGGATTAATCGTGATGGATAAGGTGTTAACACTAATTACTTGACCTTCATAAGTAACTCTAATTTTATAATTACCAGCAGTTATATTAGCAGGAATTGAACACGTGATAGAGTTTGTTGTTCCTGAACCAATTTGAACAGGACTGGTAAAACTTCCCGATGAATTTGATAATTCTACTACTAAAGGAGTACTTACACTTGCCGTGATGTTGTTCGTAATCACATTTACGTTTACGCTTCCATTTGGACAAGATGTTGTATTTGATAAACTCGTAAGTGCAATTAGTCCACCCGTTTCAACAGTTGGGCATTGTTGCTCTGCCAAATAAATCCCTTGAACTTGAGTATCATTTAATGCTCCATTATAAATTTTAACGTCGTCTATTTTACCTTTAAATGGTTGAATTCCTTTATAACGAGCTCCGATAGCTCCTAATGGAGGTGTGCTATAATAAACTGGTGTTGCTGTATTACTTGCTACTAACTGTCCATTAATGTACATTTTTCTATTAGTTGTCGTTCTAACTACGGCAAAATGTATCCAACTATTGGCAACTACTGATGTGTATGAAAACATTGGAGGTAAAACAGCCGTTGCATAACTTGTATAAGAACCATAATTCCAAGCGGGTCCTATTGTAGAAGAGTTGTTAAATAACATAATAAACTGGTCTCCACCATCATTCCCAACTGATAATATTGTTCTAATTTCATCAAAAGCAGGTAATTCGCTTGCATTTACCCATGCAGAGTATGTAAATTGACTTGGTGCAAGAGATGCTCCGGGAATAGATATGTAGTTACTTATTCCATCAAAATTATAAGCACTATTAGCATTACCAAAACGGTCGGTTGTTAAGGTTGCTCCATTAACAGTACCATGATTTACACCTTTTGAATCTTGAGCATTTCCATTAAATGGGTAACAAGCTAATAACTGTAATCCTGAATTTACTGTAATAATTGCACTTCCATTGGTTGTTCCTGTTCCGCAGACATTGTCTTTCACACTTGCAAGTGTATATGTCGTTGTTACAAGAGGTGAAACCGTTTGTGAGACAGATGCAGTTGTGGAGCTAAACGTTGTTGTGTTTGTTCCATCTGAAATACTATAAATCCAAGGGGAAGAACCTGTTAGATTAACTGATAAATTTGCTGTTTGTCCCTGTGTAATAGTGGTTGTTCCACTAATCGTTCCCGTTGCAGTGGGAAGAATAGTAATTGGTAAAGTATTAAAACTGATGGTAGAGCCATTAACAATCCGAACCCGATAACCTGTTCCTGAAGTCGTTACTGTTGTTGGAATTGAAATCTGAATAGGGGCAAGTGTTCCTGTTCCAATAATAGTTGGGTTGCTAAATCCTCCATTACCATCAGATAATTGAACAGTATAAGTTGACCCCGCTGTTACGCTACTTTGTTGAAATGAGATTTCTTCTAATTGATTTCTACAAAGCGAACTATTTGTCAAGCTTGTTAAGGAAATAAGTGGGGCATCAACAATGGTTGGGCAATTTAATGTAGCGTTATATAAAGACGAAATCTCCAAACCATTTAAGCCTCCTTTGAATAAACGCACATCATCTATTTTGCCGTTAAAGAAATTTACTAATCCCGAACTTTGAGACCCAAGTCGCCCAACAGATGGCGAAGCATACGTCGAGCTAAGCCCCGAGGCAGAAGAACTTTGGACTAAAACACCATTAATATACATTTGGAGAGCATTGGCTGTTCTAACAATGGCTACATGATACCATTGCCCGACCGAAATTGTTCCTGCATATTTCACGTCAACATTGCCAATGGTAGTTGATGACCGAAAAACCCATCTCAATATACCATTATCGTTTTCAATGTAGAGTTCTTGTGATAAACCGATACCCCCAATGGATAAAATATACTGATAATTTCCCGAAGTTGGCAAACTTGAAGGCGAAACCCAAAGAGAATGGGTAAAGTTATTATTCAATAAATTTGTTGTCGGAAATTCTACATACGCTCCATTACTTATCGATAATGCCGACGACGAAGTTCCATTTCTGTTAGAAACATACGATGAACTTCCTCCATTATTAAAAACAGAACCGCTATTACTTCCAATTTGGTCGCTTGAGTTGCCATCAAGCGGGAAACACGTAATAAGTCCTGCTGTTCTTGAAACCGAAACAGTCGCACTGCCACTCGCAGTTCCTGCACCACAACCATTACTTACAGACGTAACAGTATAAGTTGTTGAGCTTAGTGGAGATACAGAAAGAGTAAGAGGATTGGTACTCGTTGTTCCTGTTTGTCCATTAGAAAGGGTATAATTATAAGGAGCCGCACCAGTAAAATTGAGTGTGATATTCGCTGAATCTCCTTGATTGATAGTCGAATTTCCACTTATCGCAACAGTTGGTGCTACACAAGTATTGGCATTCAGTTTACAGTATGAAACAGTTCCGCCCGATGGTTGAGGAATAGATATATCTGTTGAGGCATTCGAAAAATTGGTAACTAAAAGTACATATTTTTGACCAGCTATCGCATTACTTATATTTAAACTGGCAGTACTGCTTGCTGAGTAATCGCATGAGACAGGATAGCTACTCGTCGTAGAACATGTATTATTCAAATCTCCGCCAGATATTGGTCCCCAAATAGCAGCATCAATATCTCTGGAATTCGAATTATTGAAACTAAAGAATAAATTTCCTCCTGTTTGAACAGTAATCACAAACCACATCTGATTAGGCGTTGAATACAAGCATCCATAGGTTGTCGTTGACGAACCAATAAAGCAATTATTATTATTGGTTGGAGCCGCATACGTAAAAGAAGATGCACAAGTATAATTTTGAGAATTGCTAAATAAATTACAAGCAATAATATCATTGGCACATCCCGATATTGTGTTGGTAATAAATGGATTTACAGGACGTTTTGTCTGAGCGTTTGTAAAGAAAATTGAAAAACAAGATAAAAAGAACGAAAGAGTGATTACTCTTTGTTTCCAAGAGGAAAAATGTAGCATAATCAAGTGAATTATGTAGGAGTGAATGAAAAAATATCCCAAAAATAAGCCACGAACTTAGGGTAGTATCCGTCGGTGTATTTACGTATGTGCTTAATTTTCACAAAGATATTGAATTTTAATAGCTTACTATTGAGGTTTGCCAAATTTATAATTGATATGATAAAAATATCAGTTAATAATTCTGATATTAGTCAGAAACAATACTTAAAAGCCGTAATATTTCCCCCTTCTCAAAAATATCTCTTCCTTAATCTCTATTCTCTAACCTGTCTAATTACTATCTTTGTAAAAAAATTGTATTTATTCCCTTAAAATAAAACTAAATGGCACAAGTTTATGATTTAATCGTGATTGGCTCAGGTCCTGGTGGATATGTGGCGGCAATCCGTGCTTCACAATTGGGGTTGAAATGTGCGGTCGTAGAGCGTGAATCGCTGGGTGGTATTTGCCTTAACTGGGGCTGTATTCCTACAAAAGCATTGTTGAAATCTGCTCAGGTTTTTGAATACATCAAACACGCTGCCGATTATGGAATTACTGTTTCTGAGTCTCATGCTGACTTTGGAGCTGTTATTAAGCGTTCTCGTGGTGTTGCCGATTCTATGTCAAAAGGTGTTCAATTCTTAATGAAAAAGAACAAAATTGACGTAATTATGGGTAATGGTAAGGCTTTGAAAAATAAAAAAGTAGAAGTAACTGCTGCCGATGGAAAAGTAACTGTTTATGATGCAAAAAACATCATGATTGCAACAGGTGCAAGAGCAAGAGCTTTACCAAATATTCCGATTGATGGCGTAAAAGTTATTGATTACCGTAAAGCAATGTCTTTAGAAACGCAACCAAAATCAATGGTTGTAATTGGTTCTGGTGCAATTGGTGTTGAATTTGCATACGTATATGCGGCTATGGGAACGAAAGTAACCATCGTTGAATTTATGCCAAATATTGTACCAGTTGAAGATGAAGACGTTTCAAAAGAATTAGCCAAACAATACAAAAAATTAGGTGTTGACGTTCACACAAATTCATCGGTAGAATCTGTTGATACGAAAGGTGAAGGCTGTAAAGTTGCCGTAAAAACTCCAAACGGAAATATTACGATTGATTGCGACATCGTTCTTTCGGCAGCAGGTGTTATTTCAAACCTTGAAAATGTTGGTTTAGAAGATGTTGGTATCATCACTGATAAAGGTAAAATTATCGTTGACAAATGGTATCAGACTAATATTCCTAATTATTTCGCTATCGGTGATGTTACTCCAGGGCCTGCATTGGCTCACGTAGCTTCTGCGGAAGGAATCATTTGTGTTGAGAAAATTGCAGGACATCATGTGGAACCTTTAGACTACTCAAATATCCCAGGTTGTACCTATTGTACGCCAGAAATTGCTTCAGTTGGTTTGACTGAAAAGAAAGCAAAAGAAGCAGGATACGAGATTAAAGTAGGTAAATTCCCATTTGTAGCATCTGGAAAAGCAACTGCTGCAGGAGCGAGAGATGGTTTCGTGAAAGTAATTTTTGATGCTAAATATGGTGAATTCTTAGGAGCTCACATGATTGGCTATAACGTTACTGAAATGATTGCGGAGGTTGTTGTGGCTCGTCGTTTAGAAACAACTGCTCACGAAATCATGACGGCAATTCACCCACACCCAACTATTTCAGAAGCTATCAAAGGAGCAACTGAAGCAGCTTACGGTTGTGCTGTTGATTTGTAAGAAGAAATTCAGAGATAAATAAAAACCCCTTCAAATTCAATTTGAAGGGGTTTTTTATAGGCTGGGAATCTCTGAATCCTAAATCCCAACCACTAAATCCTAAAACCTAATTCATAATAATCTTCTCCTTATAAACAGGTCTTTCTTTTTCTGGAACAATTGGTTTTCCGTTCATTAAAACCTTTTTTGTAGCCGTATCAAACTTCATGGGTTCGTGTTGTGGAAATTCCTTTGGAAACTCATACGTTTTCTTCTTTTCTACTGCTGGCTCTGGATTAGTAAAAACGGGCATTGTTGAATACGACGTTTGGCTACCATAAGTCATATTGTGACTTTTACTTTTAGGTTGTTCTGCCACAGGCATCGGATTAGCGTTTGCATCTGCTTTTTTCATAACAAAAACTTTTACCGTTGCTTTATGTACACCTGTTAAACCCAAGTCGTGAGCTACACTGTGCGTTAATTCAAGAGAAGTGGATTGACTTTTTCCGTTAACTTCTACGACTTCACTACGGTTATTGGCAAGATTGGTAATCTGAATTAACGAACCCGCAGGCAAAAAATCATGAGAACAAGTACGATGACGACTGCTTAAATACTCTCCATTGGTCATTTTTTTACCGTATCTTCCAATTGAATATACACTTGCTTCTTGCGTATATTCCTCTTGTGCTAATACTACATTGGAACTGATAATTGAAAATAAGGCAAGGGCTGTAAATGTTTTTAAAAACTTCATAATATTATGTCTATTTAGTGAATATGCAAGCAATAACCAAAGGTAATATATAACCTATGAAAAAAACTTTATTACAAACGTTCAATGGACTGATTTGGTATATTTTTTTAAGGGTAAATTAATGGTTTTGTTATGCAATTGGTTGTTTGTCAGTTGTTTAGCCGTTTACTAATTCTTCTTTGAATCAGTAGGTTTAACGTAGTCGTACTTTCTAAAATCTAATTTAAAATCTGATTCTCTTTTGGCATTAATAGCAATATTTCCAGCGGTTTTGCCCCAACTAATAACCAAAATTCTAACATCAATAATATCGTGCTTTTTCATTTCTAAAGCATGTCCAACTGCCTCTGTAAATTCAAGTGTTAGTTCTTCGTCAGAAACTTCATTGTCGTTAATAATCACCTGAACTATCTTTTTATTCTTTAGGTTTAAAACCTCTATCAAAGACCCAATCGGGAAATATTCATGCGATGCCGTTAATATCTTGGCATTTAAAATTTCTCCTGAACTTGTGGTATCTCCATAAGCTTCTGTGGGATAAGTGGTTGCTTTACCTTTAAAATCTTGTGCGGAAATTTTAATAACAAATAGTAAATTAGCGATTAAAGTAAGGATTAAACGGTATTTTAACATAATCTAAATAAATTGAGGGAATGTTAATGTAATATAGAGTTTTTGAAATTCAATCTCAAATGGAGGACAGAAGGCGGGAAATTGTAATGTCCAGTTTCTACAAATTTGAAAAAAAATGCTGAAATACGTTAATCAAGCAACAATTTTTGTGCCATGAAAATGAATTTAGGCTTATTTTTTCTGATTTTATCGTTAGACTTCCTGCGAAAGTGTTTTACGACTTAAAACACTTTCGCAGGAAGTCTATTAAAAAAAGCTATTCTGACAAAAGCAGGTTTGCCATCCAAACCGATTTGAATGAGCGAAATGCGGAATTCCTCAAAATACAATCAATCCCCAATCCTTGATAAAGTATCTTTCTCAATGTTATTGAATCTCAAATTAAAGTTTTTTGTTTGTATGTAGGATACCTCCTAATTTTACTTCCAAATGAGCGTATCGAAACACATGAATAAATCAATCATATTTCAAAATTTAGGATTAATTGACTATCAAATAGCATGGGATTATCAAGAAAAACTCCACGCTGAAATCGTAGCCATTAAACTTGAAAATAGAAATTTATCGCCCGAAAATCAGAAAAATACTCCCAATTATCTCCTTTTTTGTGAACATCCCAACGTTTATACATTGGGCAAAAGTGGAAAACCTGACCACCTTTTATTAGATGATGAAGGGTTGGAAAAACACGATGCCAAATATTATAAAATCAATCGTGGAGGAGATATAACTTATCACGGAAAAGGGCAATTGGTCGGCTATCCAATTCTGGATTTAGAAAATTTCTTTACCGATATTCATAAATATATGCGTTTTCTGGAAGAAGCCGTCATCAAAACTTGTGCTGATTTTGGTATTGAAGCAGGTAGAATTCAAGGACTTACAGGCGTTTGGGTGGATTACGTAGAACAGAAAAGTCCCAGAAAAATATGTGCTATGGGCGTAAAAGCCAGTCGCTGGGTAACCATGCACGGTTTTGCCTTGAATGTTAATACCGATTTGAGTTATTTCAAACATATTGTTCCCTGCGGAATAGACGACAAAGCCGTAACTTCAATGGAATTGGAATTAGGGAAAAAACTTGATTTTCAAGAAGTGTCGGATAGAATGTTAAAAAATTTAGAAGATATTTTTGAAATGAAAAGTTAGGTCGTAAGTACAAAGTATAAAGTACGAAGTCGTAAGTATTTTCTTAATACCTTATACTTACGACTTAATACTTTGTACTTAATTCCCAATACTCAACAAAATTAAAAATGAAAAAAGACATAGAATTTCGTCCCGTCGAAGGCGTAAAAATAACCATTGCCAGAAGTTTTAATGAAGTCAATGAACCAGAATGGGACGTTTATTTAATTAATCGTTTGAAAACCCCAATTAATACCGTTTTTATAACCTCTCGTGGTTATGGGATTGATAAAGACGGAAATCAAGTAAAAACATCACAATTGAGGCATTTTCATAAAGATATTGCTGCCGAAGAAATCATTAAAATTGAAATGATTTCGCCAGATGTATTTCATTTGAATAATGAATATTGGGTTAGTTATTTTGTTGATAGTCAGGTATTTGATAAAAAATTTATATTTGTGCCAGAGTCAATCACAGAAGAAAATCTTATTCATATAGAACAACTAAATTTGCAAGGAGTTTTACACGAATAAGATTTAGGTATGAGGTATAAGTTATGAGGTTAAACTTAAATCTTGAATCACAGTTTTACTACCTCATCATTCATAACTTATACCTAAAAACATGGATTTTCAGAAAGTAGCCAAAAATTTATTATTCATTGATATTGAAACGGTATCGGCTGAGCCAGAATTAAATCGCTTATCTGACCGAATGAAGGCTCTATGGCTTCATAAAGCCAGTTATTTGACTAATCCGAATAATTTGAATGTTGAAGAATTCTATTTTGACCGTTCTGGAATTTATGCGGAATTCGGGAAAATCGTAGCCATTGGCGTAGGTTTTTTTCATTGGAATGATGAACAAGAAATTTGTCTGAAAGTAAAATCTATTAGTAGCGATAACGAAGCCGAGGTTTTAAAAGAATTTAAAGCCCTTATCGAAAAGAAATATAAACCAACTGCTCTTGCCTTGTGTGCCCACAACGGCAAAGAGTTTGACTATCCGTATCTCTGCCGAAGAATGCTCGTAAACGGCATTGAAATTCCCAAAGCATTACAAATTTCTGGACGAAAACCTTGGGAAATTCCGCATTATGATACTTTAGATATGTGGAAGTTTGGGGATAAAAAACACTATACTTCTTTAGAGTTATTAGCTGCCATTTTCAATATTTCAAGCAGTAAAACCGAACTCAGTGGCGACCAAGTGAATCATGCTTATCACATTGAGAATGATTTACCTAAAATTGCTCGTTATTGTCGGGAAGATATTATCGTTTTAGCTCAATTATTCTTGAAATACCACAATATGGAAACCGTGAAAGATGATAATGTGGAGAGGATTTAACGGTTTTATTCGTCCATCTAACGCAGACAGGGTTCAAACCCTGTCTGCGTTGAAATTGTAGATAATTCTGTTTCTTAATCAAATATTACTCATATTTCTTCGGAGCGTACAAAAAACCAAAAGCCTCAGCACCTTCACGAGTGTGCACTTTATGATGAACATAATGAGCCTTCATAATGCGTTTCATGTACGGATGTTTGGCAATAAATTTTATCTTAATTCTGCGGTGAACAATTACATCGTGGAAGATAAAATAGAAAATTCCGTAGCATAATACACCCAAACCTACCCAAAATAAAAACCACAAAGAAGGAATATAAGTCCCCAAAGCAAAAGTAGAGATAGAAACCAACGCAAAAACTACGGCAAAAAGGTCATTTTTCTCCAAAGGCTCGTTATGATGCACATGATGCGAGCGATGCCAACGCCACATAAAACCGTGCATGATGTATTTATGCGTAAACCATGCAACTCCTTCCATCAATAAAAACGTACCAACAACTAATAAGAATTTCAAAAGCATGACTGAATATGTTAGATTATGTTTGTCAAAATGTCAACTGTTTACCCTTTTAACCAAACGAATTTAGTTTTGTTTGAGAATCGTTAAGCAAAAATAGGTATTTGCGTACCTTTGTGCCATTAATAGACAATTGCCAACTAAAAACTCAAATTTACGTTATAAATGTAAATACTCATTGGGTAAATTTAGAGATTAATAAATTGGCAGAATATGAAAAAAATCATTTTAATACTGTTTTTAATAATGGATTTACCTTCACGAACTTATACCCAAAATCTCGGACATAAACTTCACGATGCTCACCCCAATTTTATCGAAAAAACCATTATGAAACGTCGTTTTGGCTATAAAATTTTAGTAGATAAAATCGACTCATTGAAGCAAAATAAGTTGTTTGAAGTATCTGTTGCCACAAAATCTACCGAAGGACGAGATATTTATTTGATAAAATGCGGAACAGGAATAACCAAAGTGCTTTTATGGTCGCAAATGCACGGCGACGAAGCAACGGCAACTATGGCAATGGTTGATATTTTTAATTTTTTGGAGAATAAAACCAATAATCCTAAGCAAAAAACGGATGCTGAATTAGAAAATCTCAGAACAGAATTGCTCAAAAAATGCACTTTTTATTTCGTTCCAATGTTAAATCCTGACGGGGCGGAGGCTTGGACACGTTACACGGCTTTAGGAATTGACATGAATCGTGATGCTTTGGCTCTGCAAACACCCGAAGGACGTTTATTAAAGCAGTTGGTATTTGACCTAAAACCAGATTTTGGCTTTAATTTACACGATAAACACCGTAGGTATTCGGTTGGGCATTCTGGAAATTTGGCGACTATGTCGTTTTTAGCAACCGCTTACAACGAAGCCGAAGACATCAATCCAACTCGAAAACGTGCCATTCAAGTAATTGTGGGTATGAATCAGGCGGTACAAGAATTTATTCCGAATTGCGTAGGACGTTGGACTTCAGAATTTGAACCCCGTGCCTTTGGCGATAATATTCAAAAATGGGGAACGACGTTAATTTTGATAGAATCGGGTGGTTACAAAAACGACCCCGAGAAACAATATATTCGTAAACTTAATTTTGTATCGATTTTAACAGGTTTACAATCAATTGCTTCTGAAAATTATAAGAAACAAGACACAAAAGAATACGATAAATTAGCGGTAAATAGCAAAGCAATTTTTGATTTAATAATCAGAAATGCAACCATTAAAAAAGGCGAAACAATCTTCAAAGCTGACTTGGCGATTAACCGAACTGAACGCCCCGTAAAAGGAAAAGACTATTTCACGACAACGTCTGAAATTGAGGAAATTGGCGATATGTCCGTTTTTTTCGGAACTGACGAAATAGATGCCACAGGTTTGGAAGTAGTTTCAGAAAAAGAAATTGGTTTAGATTCAAAAGCCGATTTTCAATTAGTAAAAGATGGGAAGGTCGTTTATAGTGTTAAAAATGGCGTAATTCAATAGATAGAACACGGATTTAACGGATTAGACACGGATATATTTCTTAAAAACTAATCTGTGTCTAATTCGTTAAATCCGTGTTCTATTTTTAATAGTAGAAATAACTAAATCACTCAATGCAAATATGCAAAATCCAGTAATTATTTTTGGTGCAAATGGCTTGGGAGCTGTTGCTCTTGATATTTTTAAAAGAAATAACGTAGTTGTTTACGCTTTTTTAGACGATAATAAAGAACTGCACAATACCGAAATCGATGATATTGCGATTTTGGGAAGCACCGACGACGAAGGTTTTACCAAGTTAATCGGGAAAAAATGCGATGCTTTTGTGGCAATTGATGAGCCAAAAGTGCGTAAAAGTATCGTTGAAATGATTAATGAAGTACGTAAAGTTCAAGTGGTAAATGCTGTTCATGACCAAGCAACTATTGCTTCAACAGCCGAAATTGGACACGGAAATTTAATTGCAGCAGGAGCAATCGTAAACGCCAGAGCAAAAGTTGGCAATCATAATATTTTACACAGTAAAGTTTTGGTAGATTACGATGCAGAAATTGGCGATTACGTACAAATTGGAGCAGGAAGTACCATTGGAGCAGGTGTGTCAATTGAAGACAACGTTTTTATCGGAACAGGCGTAACCATTGTCGGTGGAATAAAAATTGGTAAAGGAGCAAGAATTGGAGCAGGTTCAGTAGTTATTGAAGCCGTAAAAGCAAGAGAAACGGTATTCGGAAATCCTGCTAAGAAGGTGTAACGTATCACAGGAATTCTTTCTGTGATAAAGCGTTTGTTATAAGATAAATAGACCACAGATAGCACAGATTTAACAGATTAACACTGATAAAATCAAGAAAATAATCTGTGTAAATCAGTAGAATCTGTTAAATCTGTGGTCTTAAACTGGTTCAAGCGTCCTCGCTTGAGCCTTTACTTTTTAATCTCAAAATACCCAAACTGGTTCAAGCGTCCTCGCTTGAACCTTTATTTCACAATCTCAAAATACTTCACCTCAACGCCAAGATTATCAAGCAGTTGGCGTGTCCGTTCGGGGCGAGCGTCCGTAATAAAAACCTGAGAAAATGTTCCATCGACCATCATCGTAATGAGTTGTTGAATTCGACGGTCGTCTAATTTATCAAAAATGTCATCCAACAAAAGAATAGGAGGGAAGCCTTTTTGCTGAGAAAGCATTTCAAATTGAGCTAATTTCAACGCAATCACAAATGATTTTTGCTGACCTTGTGAGCCAAATTTACGGAGCGTAAAACCATTAATCTCAAAGGCAAAATCATCTTTATGAATACCCATTGTGGTACGTTGAGCAGCTAAATCTCGTGGACGATTCTTCCTAAAAATTTGCGTAAAATTCTCCGCTCCCACTTCCGACTCATAAATCATTTCCACTTCTTCTCGTGCATCCGAAAGCGTAGCGTAATGCTTTTTGAAAAGAGGCAAGAACTGCGTCACAAACTGTTCACGAGCTTGATGTATTTTTACAGCTACTTCTACCAAAGGGTCAGAATAAATATCAAGCAAGAGGTCGTCCACATAATTTCTTTCTGAAAACTGCTTTAAAAGCGAATTTCGTTGTAGTAGAAGTCGGTTGTATTGAAGGAGATTTTCTAAGTATTCCGAGTCTAACTGAGCCATTACACCATCAAAAAATTTCCGTCTTTCTTCGCTCCCGTCTCGAATCACATCCGTGTCATTTGGTGACAACATTACTACGGGAAACTTCCCAATATGTTCAGAAATACGCTCATAAGCTTTTTTGTCACGTAAAACAGCCTTCTTTTGCCCACGCTGTATTGATATGGTGATTAGTGATTGGTTATTAGTAATTGGTGTTATATTCTCTCCTGATTCCCCAATCTCAAAACTTCCTTCAATCATCATATACTCAGCTTCATGATTTATAGACAAAGCATCTTGATTCGAGATAGAACTTTTTGTCAATGCCAAAAAATAAATAGCATCTAATAAATTAGTTTTACCAATCCCATTTTCGCCCACTACACAATTTACCCTTTCCGAAAACACATAAGATTCGTATTCATAACTTTTAAAATTGGCTAAGCTTATTTTTTGTAAATACATTAACTCGGATTTGATTATTTTCTGAACAAATACAAAGTTCTTAATTCTTGAAGGTTCAAACACATTTTAGTAGCAAAATTTGTATATTATTTTCTATCTAATTCAATGAAACGTTACACAACGTCGCAGTTTATGCTTTATCATTTGTGAATAAAAAATAAAATTTCTGTAAAAAGTTATATGATTTATAGGAAAAGAAATATGAATTTATACATTTGTTTATTATTTAACCCAAAATTGTTTTACTATGATAATGAGCTTAATTATTGGAGGTATAGCTGGCTGGTTAGCTGGACTAATCATGAAAGGTGATGGTTACGGAATCATCATTGATATTATCTTGGGAATTGTAGGAGGTTGGTTAGGAGGCTGGCTCTTTGGTATTCTTAACTTACATTTTGGAGGAACGTTTGGTGCATTATTCACATCCGTGGTTGGTGCAACAATCTTAATTGCAATAATACGAGCCATCAAGAAATAGAGATTTTAGATTAAATTATTGTTTGGGTTAAAGAGAATTTGTCTAAATTCCTTTAGCCCATTTTTTTTATAAATGAATTTATGAGGAGAAATGGGAATGAATTATACTTTTAATGCTAAAGTCTCTGATAATTATCAGGAAGAATAATTAGTATTTCTCATAATCAATACTTAATCGCTCAAAACGTTTTGTCCATTCTTGGTTTTGTCGTAATTTCGTACTGCAAATTGACGATAAATAATTAAGAATTTAAAAACGTAAGTTTGTATTCAGTAGATAAGTAAGAATGATGAGTTCTCATAGTATTCACTCATTCACTCATTCACTCACTCACAACTGTAAAAAATGGCAAAGAAAGCTGAAAACAAAGTAAAATACTCGAAAGAAACCTATATGTACTGGTACGAGTCAATGGCTCTTCAACGTAAGTTTGAGGAACGTGCTGGTCAATTGTACGGACAACAAAAGATTAAAGGCTTTTGCCACTTGTATATCGGGCAGGAAGCTTGTTCATCTGGAGCAAAATCTGCTTTAAAAGACGGTGATAAATACATTACTGCTTACCGTGACCACGGTATTCCATTAGCTTTAGGTTCAGACCCTAATACTATTATGGCTGAATTGTATGGAAAAGCAACTGGTATCTCAAAAGGAAAAGGTGGTTCAATGCACATTTTTGATAAATCAGTTGGGTTTGTGGGTGGACATGGTATCGTTGGAGCTCAAATTCCATTAGGTGCTGGTTTAGCGTTTGCTGAAAAATATAACAAAACAGGTAATTTAGCTATTTGTTATTTCGGAGATGGTGCAGTTCGTCAGGGTGCTTTACACGAAGCTTTTAACATGGCTATGACGTGGAAATTACCAGCAATTTTCGTAGTAGAAAACAACGGTTACGCAATGGGTACATCAGTAGCTCGTACTTCAAACGTAACAGATTTATATACTATCGGTGAGGCTTATGATATGCCATCAGAATCAGTTGATGCAATGTCAGTTGAAGCTGTTCACGAAGCTGTTTCTCGTGCGGCTGACCGTGCAAGAGCAGGAGAAGGCCCAACTTTCTTAGAATTCAAAACGTATCGTTATAGAGGTCACTCAATGTCTGACCCTCAGAAATACCGTACCAAAGAAGAAGTTGAAGCTTACAAAATGCGTGACCCAATTGAGCAAGTTAAGAAAGCTATTTTGGATAATGGAATGGCAACAGAAGAAGATTTAGCAGCAATTGATGCACAAATTAAAGTAACAGTTGAAGCGTCAGTTAAATTTGCAGAAGAATCTCCTTGGCCAGACCCAGCAGAAATCTATACAGATGTTTATGTAGATGAATATACATTCCCTGTGGAATAATCATAGATAGATAAATTGATGAAAAAGCCTTCTTAAACGAATTTAAGAAGGCTTTTTTGTGAATAACACTATGCAGAATTTTGCAATCATCATCAAAACAAAAGAGCCACAACTTTCGTCGTGGCTCTTTTTTATGAAGAGAATTCGTTAATTACTTAACTTCAACTACTGCACCAGCTTCTTCTAAAGATTTTTTCAATCCTTCAGCTTCGTCTTTAGATACACCTTCTTTAACAGCTTTAGGAGCTCCGTCAACTAAATCTTTAGCTTCTTTCAAGCCAAGACCAGTTAAGTCTTTCACCAATTTAACTACTGCTAATTTAGAAGCACCAGCTTCTTTCAAGATTACATCGAATGAAGTTTGTTCTGCAGGAGCTTCAGCAGCATCACCAGCACCAGCACCACCACCAGCTACCATTACAGCAGCAGCAGCAGCAGGCTCAATACCATACTCATCTTTCAAAATTGCTGCTAACTCATTTACTTCTTTAACTGTTAAATTTACTAATTGTTCAGCGAATGCTTTTAAATCTGCCATTGTATTAAGATTTTATTGTTTTACGATTTTGATTAATTAATTTTAATTTTAAACAATTTAAAGTAAACGATTAAATTATTCACTATCAATTGTTAATTGTATTATCCTTCTCTCTCTGAAAGAGTTTTCAAGATACCTGACAATTTCTGTCCACTGCTTTGAAGAGCAGAAACAACGTTTTTCGCAGGTGATTGTAATAATCCAATGATTTCTCCAATCATTTCTTGTTTCGACTTAACGTTTTCAAGAGCTGCTAATTGGTCTTCACCGATGAATAAACCTCCTTCGATAGAAGCACCTTTGAATGTAATTTTAGTTTTTCCAGCTTCTTTCTTGAAATCTTTGATAAGTTTCGCAGGAGTTTTAGGGTTTTCTGGTGAGAAAATAATCCCTGATAATCCTTTGAATACTGTATCGTTGAAAGAAGAGTAATCAACTCCTGTAGTTTCCAATGCTTTTGCAATAAGCGTGTTTTTAACAACACGGTATTCAAAACCTCTTTGGAAGCACATTCTTCTGAATGCGTTAACTTCTGCAACTGTTAATCCTCCTGTATCAGTGATGTAGAAGTATGGAGTAGCAGCGAACTTTTCGCTCAACTCTTGGATGATAGCACCTTTTTCTTCTCTTGTCATGATTACAATCCTTTAACTGTTGCTTGGTCAATTTTAACACCTGGAGACATTGTAGAAGACAAGTTTACTGACTTCACATAAGTTCCTTTGGCTGATGATGGCTTCAATTTCAACAATGTGTTGATTAATTCCTGTGCATTTTCAGCGATTTTCTCAGGAGTAAATGAAACCTTACCGATTGAAGTGTGGATAATACCAGTTTTGTCAACTTTGAAGTCGATTTTACCAGCTTTCACTTCAGTAACAGCTTGTCCAACGTTCAATGTTACCGTTCCCGATTTAGGGTTTGGCATCAATCCACGTGGTCCTAAAACACGACCTAAACGGCCAAGTTTCGCCATTACAGTTGGCATTGTGATAATTACGTCAATATCCGTCCAACCTTTTTCGATTTGTTGGATATAGTCGTCCAAACCAACGTGGTCTGCACCTGCCGCTTTTGCTTCCTCAACTTTATCAGGAGTACAAAGTACAAGAACTCGTACATCTTTTCCTGTTCCATGAGGCAAAGCAACTACGCCACGAACCATTTGGTCGGCTTTACGAGGGTCAACCCCCAAACGAACGTCGATATCTACTGAAGAATCGAATTTCGTATATGAAATCTCTTTCAAAATCTCAGCAGCTTGCGTAAGTGAATACGCTTGCGTAGCATCATATTTTGATTGAGCTTCTTTTTGCTTTTTTGTTAACTTAGCCATTTTTTTAATTTCGTTATTGGTTATTAGTAATTCGTTAATTAGTTACTTGTAAAAATTTAGAAGATAAACTACATTTTCAAACTTTTAACTCATAACTTTTAACTCATAACTCATAACTCAAAAAGGTTTTTCTCCTGTTACGTTCAAGCCCATTGAGCGAGCTGTTCCTGCTACCATGCTCATTGCTGATTCGATAGTAAAGCAGTTTAAATCAGGCATTTTAGTTTCTGCAATTGTACGAACTTGATCCCAAGTTACAGAACCAACTTTTTTCAAGTTTGGTTGAGCAGAACCTAATTTAACTTTCGCTGCTTCCAATAATAAGATTGGTGCAGGAGGAGTTTTTACTACGAAATCAAAAGATTTGTCTTTGTAGTAAGTAATCAAAACTGGAAGGATAACACCAGGTTTATCTTGAGTTCTTGCATTGAATTGCTTACAGAACTCCATGATATTCAAACCTTTTGAACCTAACGCCGGACCAATTGGAGGCGAAGGGTTAGCGGCACCACCTTTGCATTGCAACTTAACGTAGCCTGCTATTTCTTTTGCCATTACGGTAAATGTTTAAAATCTTGAATTATTTTGAAATTTCTCTGCCAATAAGGGTGGAAGCTTCCTTATCTGAGATTTTTCGGTAGTAACATGGTGTGATTGTTCTGTAACGAAACAATCTGATTCACAGGCTTTTGATAGTTTTAACACTTATTCCAAGAACCTGCTCCACGAAACGGACTGCAAAATTACGGCTTTGTTCTTAATTTACAAAGAGTTACAGTAGTTTTTTTAGAAAAAGAGAAAAGAATACAAAATAATTGCTCATCTATTTCTCCTGAAAAATTAATATATACCCAATCAATTAAGGTTTGCGAAAGAGAAGTGATGTAAGTTCTCCTTTTAAATTAATTTAATCGTTCGCTTTTTTGTAAATCGTTTTTCGCACAGTATTTCAATCTTTCATTTGTTTTGCTAACTTTTTCTCTTTGTTAATAATATTGATAAGTGTTCTTCAAAATGGAATACAAGGCGAAAAATCCATTTAAGCCAAACTAAAACCATTCTTCACATTTTGGAATAAGTTTGTCCAAATCCCTCAATCTTTATCGCATTAATCAACCAAAACAATAAAACAATGACACTTTCTATTACCACCATCATCAGTATTGCAGTTCCTATTCTATGTTTGATTTTCTACAAGTTTTTATTCCGACTGTTGGGTATCATTATTGTTCCCGAAGACAGAATCGGATTGGTTACGAAAAAGTTTGTTCTCTTTGGAGATAAAAAGTCGCTTCCCGAAGGACGAATCATTGCTACTGAGGGAGAAGCAGGTTTTCAAGCTAAACCTTTAGCTCCCGGTATTTATTTCTGGTATTGGATTTGGCAGTATGACATTACGTTGCAACCACTCACAATTATTCCAACAGGTAAAATTGGTTTAGTGCTTGCCAAAGACGGTCAAGAATTGCAGACGGGTTACATTTTAGGTCGTAAAGTTGAGTGCGATGGTTTTCAAGATACCGAAGCCTTTTTGAAAAATGGCGGACGTAAAGGGCGACAATCGGCAGTTATTACAGCGGGCTCGTATCGTATTAACACCTTTTTATTTGAAGTTGAGATTACCGATATGGTTGAAATTCATGAGAACATGGTCGGAATCATTACTACGATGGACGGAGCTTCGATTGATGTGGGGCAAATTGCAGGTAAGACAGTTGAAGGGCATAATAATTTCCAAGATGCCGACGCTTTTTTGAGCAAAGGTGGCTACAAAGGTCTTCAACAACAAGTAATCTTGGCAGGTTCGTATAACTTGAATCCTTGGTTTGTGAAAATCGAAGAAATTCACATGACTGAAATTCCGATTGGTAACGTTGGCGTGGTGATTTCGTATGTAGGCGAAGAAGGCGTGGACGTAAGCGGAACGGAATTTAAGCACGGTAATATTTTCACGAAAGGCTTTAAAGGTGTTTGGGCTGAACCACTTGGACCGGGTAAATATCCAATTAATACCTATATTCAACGTATTGAGGTTGTTCCAACGACAAATTTGGTTTTAAACTGGGCGAGTGCGAGGTCTGAATCTCACCAATTAGATAAAAATCTTTCGACGATTACGGTGCGTTCAAAAGACGGTTTCCCTTTCAATTTAGACGTTTCTCAAATTATTCACATTCCTAATTACGAAGCCCCAAAAGTTATCGCTCGATTCGGAAATATGCACAATTTGGTTAGCCAAGTGCTTGAACCAACTATTGGCAACTATTTTAGAAACTCGGCTCAAGATTCTGATGTGATTTCGTTCTTGGGTTCTCGTAAAGAAAGACAAGAAACGGCTCGTAGATATATTTCAGAGGTACTTTCTCAATATAACGTAAATGCGGTTGATACTTTAATCGGTGATATTGTTCCGCCAGAATCTTTGATGAAAACCTTGACCGACCGTAAGCTTGCCGAAGAACAAAAGGTGACTTATGAAACGCAGAAAATGGCTCAAGAAACTCGTCAGGCTTTGGAAAAAGAAACTGCCATTGCAGAAATTCAGAAAGACATCGTAAAAGCAGACCAAGGGGTTGTTATTGCCGAACGTGTGGCAGATGCATCCGTGAAAAAAGCACAAGGGGAGGCACAAAGTTTGAAATTACAGGCAGGAGCAGAGGCAGAAAGAGTGAAGTTGCAAGCGAGTGCAGAATCGGAAAGAATTAAATTAATTGCTAATGCTGAAGCTGAAAAAATCAGTAAAACGGGTGCTGCCGAGGCTGAAAAGATTTTGGCAATTGGTAAAGCTGATGCCGAAGCGTATCAATTGGCTGTTTCGGCAATGGGAGAGGGCAACTTTACTCAATTGAAGATTACTGAAAATATTGGTAAAGAAAAAATCAAAATTATGCCTGACATTTTAATTACAGGTGGGAATAACGACCAAAACGGAGCTTTGAGTGGACTTTTAGGAATGAAATTGATGGATGAAATGGGTAGAAAATCTGAAAAACCTCAGAATCCAAGCCAACCTAAAATTCAGAAGAAAGAAGATAAATAGTTATTGGAAATTGGTTACTGGTTATTAGAGAATTGGAAATTGGTTACTGGTTATTAGAGAATTGGAAATTGGTTACTGGTTATTAGAGAATTGGAAATTGGTTACTGGTTATTAGAGAATTGGTTATTGGTTACTGGTTATTGGTTACTGGTTATTAGAGAATTGGTTATTGGTTACTGGTTATTGGTTACTGGTTATTGGTTACTGGTTATTAGAGAATTGGTTATTGGTTACTGGTTACTGGTTATTGGTTATTGGTGTTTTCTACCAATAACCAATAACCAATAACCAATAACCAATTTCCAATAACTAATAACTATTTCAAACTCGCATATTCTTTTGCGAAATATGTCAAAATTACTTTTGCACCTGCTCTTTTAATAGAAGTCAAGCTTTCTACCATTGTTCTTGTACCGTCTAACCAACCGTTTTGTGCGGCAGCTTTTACCATGGCATACTCTCCCGAAACATTGTATGCCGCAATCGGAATATTAAAATTATCATTCAAAGATTTTATAATATCCAAATACGCCAACGCAGGTTTTACCATTAAAAAATCCGCACCTTCGGCATAATCTAATTCAGCTTCAATTAATGCCTCACGGCTATTGGCAGGATTCATTTGGTAAGTTTTTTTATCGCCAAATTTCGGAGCAGAATCCAACGCATCACGGAAAGGCCCATAAAAAGCCGAAGCATATTTTGCCGAATATGCCATGATACTCACATTTGTATAGCCTTCATCGTCTAAAGTTTCACGTAAATAACCGATACGTCCGTCCATCATGTCTGACGGTCCAATAATATCCGCTCCTGCACGTGCTTGGGCAAGTGCCATATTGCCTAAAATCTGAAGTGTTTCATCGTTCAAAATATTTCCATTTTCATCTACATAGCCGTCGTGTCCGTCTGACGAATATGGGTCCATTGCCACATCACTCATGATGGCTATTTCTGGAAATTTATTTTTAATCTGATTGATTGCTTCCAAATACAAACTTCCCTGACGGTGACTTTCAGAGGCAAATTTGTCTTTTTTATCTTCTGAAAGTTGTGGAAAAAGGGCAATTGAGCGAATTCCCAAATCTTGAACAACTGAAAGCTCTTCTAATAATTTATCTAAAGTATATCTAAAAACATCAGGCATGGATTTTACCTCTGTGGTGAGGTTTTTCCCTTCCATGACAAACATTGGATAAATAAAATCATTTACCGAAAGGGTAGTTTCTTCTACCATAGCACGTATTGCGGCTGACTGGCGATTTCTACGAGGTCTTCTTAACATATTCTTGTGTTTTATTACGCTACAAATGTACGAAAAAATGAAGGTCAGGGATAAAAAAAGGAGTACACTCTCTTGAATGTACTCCTTTTTTATTTGTGTCTTTCGATAAATATTTATTTCTCAACTTGAGAATAACTCAACTCCATTGGCGTATCTCTACCAAAGATTTTCACAACCACATTAAGTTTCTTTTTATCGTCAAAAATTTCAGAAACAGTTGCATCAAATCCAGAGAATGCACCATCAATAACTTTAACAGTTTCTCCTTTTGAAAAAGATAGACTTGATGATTCTTCAATTACTGCAACCTCATCAATTTTACCTAAAATACGTTTGATTTCTCCTGCACGTAAAGGAATTGGCGTTTTAGATGTTTTACCATCATTCCAACTCAAAAAGCCAATTACACCTGGCATAGACGTAATTAAGTGGGCAACCTCACCATACTTAATATCTGCTTCCACAAAAATATATCCTGCAAAAAGAGTTTTTTCACGCACGACTTTTTTACCGTTACGCATTTCAAAAATCTTTTCAGTAGGAATAATAATTTGAGGAATATAATCTTCAAGACCTTGTCTGGTAATTTCATTTTCCAGATACGTCCGTATTTTCTTTTCTTGTCCCGAAACTGCTCTCAGAACATACCAATTAGTCTCTGCCATAATACTCTTATAATTTCAGATTGTCAATTTTGGAATTTGAATTTATTTGATTTCATTCCGAAATCATAATTTCAAATTCCCCAATTAGAATGATTGATAGAATAACTCTAAGCCTGATTTGAATAAGAAGTCAATCAAACCAACCACTAAAGCAAATATCAACGATGCTACCAATACAAGCGTTGACGAAGCTTGTAATTCTGAAAATTTAGGCCATGTTACGTTTTCTGTAACTTCAGTCCAAGAATCACCGAAAAGGTTTTTAATTTTATTCATGGTTATGTTTTATAAGTATTTTGTCTGTTTAAGTTGCAATAGCATTTTTCATGCTTGCTATAAACTTTTAAGTTCCAGAATTTTAGAGTTCAAATTTTAAGCCAATTTACATTTTTTTGTAAAAATCTTAAAATCAGAATTCCAAAACTTGGAACTTAATTAATGGCACGGGCACTAAGACTCGAACTCAGACTGAAGGTGTTGGAGACCTTTGTACTACCATTATACTATGCCCGTATTGAATGGACTGCAAAGATAGAGGTTTATATTGATATTTTCAAAATAGTTTTTGAAAAAAAATAGTTTGAATCAGATTTATCAACATTTAGGCTTACGTCAAAACGTAAATCGTTGATATCGTAAACGGTGGCGGCTATCTCACCGATTACATTTTTACCTGTTTCTACTACTCCCGTAACAGGGTCTATTTTTACTAATACATTAGTTGGAAATTGTAAACTGCCCGATACTTTCAATTCTCTAAAACCGTTACAATCAATAGAGACGTAGGTAAAATCGGCAAAAGCTCCTGTGGATTTGTTCAATCCCCCACGCATGATAAAATCGTATTTGCCAAACGGAATTTTATAATCTCCCAAAAGTACTAAGCGGGTATCTCCAATAAAACCGCCATCCTGACTTAACTTGATGTTGTCTGAACCAAAGAAAATTACTTTTTTAGCTCGTTCAATAGAGTTTGGGGTTTCTATTTCAATCTTCACATACATTTTCAAGACCGTGTATTCGGGTTTGAAAATAGCACTTGCAATCCCCACGGTGATGGAGTTACCCCCTTTTGAATTACCTGCTTCGTCCACATCACCCCAACGGATGCCTTGGGGAAGTGCCAAGACTGCTCCTTTGTTGATGGCTTTAATGTAGCGGTTGCCCTTGGCTATTTCATCAAAAAGGGCTTGGGCTTCGGCTCTGTCAGCATTGGTACTGGCATCTACGAATACCTCGGCACGCTCGGCTGGCATATCCGAATAGTCCATCAATGCCATCACATCGCCCATTTGGGCTACGGCTTTGTCTAAGGCGTTTGACAGTTGGGCGTTCTGTAATTTCTTGACGGAACTTGCCGCCACGTTTACCACGCCTACGGCTGGGTTTACGCCCGACACGCCCACTACGGTTTGAGCAATGGGGTGAGATGCAGGTTTAGCCACGCCAGTAGCGTGGTTTGCCCCACCCAAAGGCGGAACATCCACATTGTATGCGTGGTTATTGAATGCTTTGGGAGTTGTTTTGGGTTTGTCGTCTCTGCCGACGTACAGTCCCGCAAAAGCTCCATTTGCACCCAACCAACAAGCCAATAGTAGTAGATGGCGTAGTAATTGTTTCATGGGTTATTTTTTTTATGCGTTTTCTTCTAAATCTATTATCGTTAAATATTCTTCTTTACTGATGACAAAGTATTGATGATGAAACGTTGTGCCATCAAATCTACCAGTGTCATATACTCTCTCATGGTAAGAGGGGTCTGTGTTGATTTCGCTGTCTATATTTTTTCCTACTTTGGCGGTAATAAACAACTTGCCCTCGGCTACAAACCAGTGATGGAAGGTTGTGAAAAATTGTTCGGATACTTCTATAATACGCTTTTGCACGGTATCAAAAGCCATAATTTGTGCCAATGGACCTATCCCTGAGATGGGTACCAAAAAATAAATTACCTCTCCCCATTGAAGGGCTGAGTGAAACTTTGGATAACCATAAAATAAATTAGCTCTCAAACCCTCAACAGCTTGATGATTGGGATGCTTGAAAATATCATCATCGTAGCGTATCTGTCCTGTTTGACTGTCTATCTCTAAAAGGTTGAGATTGACTTGTTCAATGGTTTCGTCTTCATCTGCCCAACCGTAAAACAAATAAATACCTTGGCTTGGGGCATTCAGAATACCATTG
>NZ_QGGO01000019.1:0-24692 GCF_003148625.1 Arcicella aurantiaca
GTAATATCCTTGAGGATTTAACAGCCATTGATATTACTGATATTTATCGCTTACGCTGGGAAATTGAAAGATTCTTTCGATTTATTAAGCAAAATCTGAACTTTTCTCATCTGATTTCACGGGACTATAATGCTATAAAAAACATGGCATATGTAATGTTAATTGCAGCCATGTTTATTGCTTTGTATGCCAAATTAAACGAGCGTAATGGATTTAAAATCAATAAATTAAAATTCTTATATGAACTCGAAGCTGAACTTGTCAAAGAACTAATCATTCTCTGTAAAGGTGACCCCAATTTATTAAATCAATACTTCCACGCAGGTTTCGGACAATAGTGCTATAAAACCTACCTCTGTAAAATAAAATTCAAAAAAAATAAGCCCTATTTGTGATACTTTCACTAAATTCACACTCATTTAATAAATAATAGATGCTAATTAGATTCACAATTGAGAATTTTTTGTCTTTTAGGGACAAAGAGATATTTTCTTTATTACCAAGTAAAGGAACTCTTAAGCCACAACATAAAACAAAGCCAGTTAAAGGTACTTCGGTTTTAAAAACGGCTGTCGTTTTTGGTGCAAATGCTTCAGGAAAGTCTAACTTGATAAAAGCAATTGAATTTGGTAAAGAACTAATTTTAAAAGGTACAAAAGCTGAACAACCTATAACTTTTGATATATTTAAATTAGACAAAAAATCAATTAAAGAAAATTCTCGAATAGAATATGAAATTCAACATAAGAACAAAAACTATGCGTATGGTTTCATATTTAATTCCAAAGAAATAATTGAAGAATGGCTTTTTGAAATAAATAAAAAATCTGAAATAAAAATATTTGAGAGGACAAATTCAAATCAATATGATTTCCCAGCCTTAAGTAAGAAAAATAACAAGAATGAATTACAATTCATAGAGTTTACAGCTAAAGGAACGCCAAGAAATCAATTATTTCTAACTCAAATAAGAAATACAAACATAAAAGAAAATGTAAATGACATTTCTGACATATTAAATGTTATAGATTGGTTTCAAAATGCTTTAACTGTTATTTACCCTAATTCAAAAACTGTAGGCAAAAAATTTGAATTGCTTGAAAACACCGATTTGAAAAATCTGTTTACTGAAATGTTAGATTATTTTGATACTGGAATTGATGGTATAGATTTTAAAGAAATTGAGTTCAAAAAAACAGATTTACCTGATGAAGTTATAGAAGATATAAAAAATGACTTATTAAGTGATAAATCAGAGAAAAAAGGAGCATTTTTGTCTAATCCACAAGATGACAAGTATTATATTATTACAAAGAATAAAGAAAATGAATTAGAAGCGAAATTGCTTAAAACAATGCACAAAGTAGTTGGAGGAACTTTTGAATTATTTGATTTAAAAGATGAATCTGATGGCACAAGAAGAATTATGGACTTAATTCCATTAATTATAGACTTTTTTAAAGGTGGAAATATTTTTATAGTAGATGAAATGGAAAGAAGTCTGCACCCTAATTTAATATATGATTTATTTGATTTTTTCTTAGAAAAATGCGAAGATATTAATAGTCAATTTATAGTTGCAAGTCACGAATCAACCTTGTTAACTCAAAAATTATTGAGAAAAGATGAAATTTGGTTTGCTGTAAAAGACAAACAAGGTGCAAGTCATTTACATTCTTTAGAAGACTATAATATTAGGTTTGACAAAGAAGTTAGAAAAGATTATTTATTAGGAAGATATAAAGGAATTCCTAAGCTTGGAAATAGAAATAAACTTACTGTTTTGCCATTCAACAATGATTAATTATACCAAGAGAACCTATTCCATTAATCCGAAAAGGAGGTTTTGTAGATGCTGAAAAAATATACATTTTATCTTATGAAGGTACAGTAAGTGAAAAAAAATATTTTGAAGATTTTAGAAAATCAGATTTATTTAATAACAATGGACTTATTGAGACAATCTCACTGAAAAGACCAAAAGACAGAGGTTCAGACCCAATTAATGTAAAAAAATTATTACAAGAAGCAAAAAGAGAATACAATTTTAAAAACACTGATGAATTTTGGTTAATAATTGACAGAGACCATTGGGAAACAATACATAATCATAATTTCAATAAATTAGTTGAAGACTGTAATTCTGAAAAGAATTTTTATTTGGCTATGAGTAATCCTTGCTTTGAAATTTGGCTTATTCTTCACTTGAAAGATATAAACGAATATACAAATGATGAGCAAGAAGCTTTATACAAGAACGCTAAAATCAGTAATGCAAAAAATCATATTGATTTAGTTCTTGGGGAGTTACAAGGTAAAGGTTATAATAAAAGACCTGACCCTGAAATATATAATCCATTAACATTAACTGCAATTGAAAGAGCAAAAATTTTAGATAATATTGGAGAAAATTACCCTTCAAAAATTGGGTCACATTTGTATAAATTAATTGAAAATCTAATAATACAAAAAAGCCCAAACGCCTAATAGCTAAGTCTTCATCATGACTGCAAGCCATGCGATAAAGGCTTAGTTGAACTTAACCTCTGGTAGCAGTCCGTTTAATTAATTTCTCTTATGATTTGCCGTTCGACTTGAAGATTTTGGAAGAGAATGTTTTATAATTTTCAATAAAAACTACAAAAAAATAGGGAGACAATCTCACTGATTATCTCCCTATTTTTTATTTAATCACAACATCTCCATTTCGCCATTGTTCAACCGTTGGAAACCAAATGGATTGATATTCTGCGTAGCGTTGAAGTTCGTAATGGTCATCTACAAATTGATTGGAACGCTTCGTAAAAGTAAAATTCAATTCTGAATATTGGGTTGCCCGATTGTATGTCCAAATTTCACGGTCTTTAGTTCTGCTGATTCTTACGGGGTCGCCCATGATGATAAAAACCATTCCTTTGTCGGTTTTCCAACCTTCTTTGTATGTTGTAAACAATCGGTTTGCTTGCTCAACTCGCTGATAAAAGGCTTTTATGGTACGTTTAGCCGTTGATTGATTTCCTTGCATGATATTCAACCAATAGTTATCAAGTGTTCTTTTAGGTTCTTTTGAGCTGTATAAATCTGCCGTCTCTGCATTAGTACTCATATAAATCAATGGACGAACCAATTTTTCAGGCTTGGTCAATTTAGGAAACCTTTTGTCTGTAACAACCATGCCAATACCATACGCTTCTGTTGTGTCTCTCGAAAAATAATAAAGAGCATCTTGAGCCAATACGATAGGTGTATTAGACTTGATAGTAAATGCGGAGTCAACAAAAAGACTTTTGGTTGGGACTTTAGGAGTTGTTGACATGGGCGACAAAGCTGCATCAAATTCATATTTATAACGATATGCCTTGAAAGTCTGCTCACGGTTATCTAAACTTCTCAACACCACTGTATCTTCAATAGAAACAAAGTTTTTCGGCAGTGGTTTATTACCTGTTTTGTCAAAAAACATAAAGTAATCACTTGCTTTTCCAGACTGAAATCTCAAAAAACAATCATTGACTGTCTTATTATTAGTTTTTAAATCTTTTATTTCGGTTAATAACAAACCAGTAATATTATCTTTAGGCTTCGGAATATCAAACCAAACCGTAAAAAGGTCATCGTCTTCTGAAACATTCTCTAAATTTAATGTAACTGTACCCGAACTTAAAGTTTGTTGCTTAACTGAATAATCTGAATATAAGTTATAGCTGATAGCGTATTCTTTCAACAATTCATTTACAGTTATGCTCCTATCGGTATTTATACTAATATAAGCTCTTACAGATGAACCATTGTCCAAAAATCTACTCTTACTAATTAACCTTTGTAGCGTTACTCGGTTTTCTGCAAGATTATTAGTTTTATTATTCGGATTGGTAGCAGTACAACCTACCAATAAGGCAATAGAGATACAGGTAAATAGTATTTTTTTCATAAATCAAGAATCAATTTTTACTTATAACGAATTCAATTTATGAAGTATTTTTCTGATGTCAAGCAAAAGCGGTAAATTTGGCATAAAATTGTAAGATAAATTCATAATATATCTTTATGGGCAGAATCCTGTGAAGTAATTGAGCAAAATATACCCCAAGAATCATGTACAAAACCACCGAAATTGCCTCCTCTGAAATCATTTCTGACAATCCTGTTCATCAGCGTTTGTTATTTCCATATATTGAAGCTGCTAAAATGGTTTCGGGAAATTTACTCGAAATTGGCTGTGGAACGGGACGTGGAGTGGCAGTTTTAGCTCCTTCGGTTGCTAATTATACGGGAGTTGATA
Source organism: Arcicella aurantiaca (assembly GCF_003148625.1). Lineage (GTDB taxonomy): Bacteria > Bacteroidota > Bacteroidia > Cytophagales > Spirosomataceae > Arcicella > Arcicella aurantiaca. The sequence continues at coordinate 4,283 of NZ_QGGO01000019.1, forward strand.
AAAATGAGCCGTTAATGACCAAATTATCAACAGAATACCCAAATTTTAAATTCATAGATATGTTTTTGCCTCCGCTAAAGGGTTTGGCAGATAATACATTTGACTATATCGTTACTTTCCAAGTAATTGAACACATTGAAGACGATAACGAATTTATCAAAGAAGCTCACCGTGTGCTGAAACCAGGAGGAAAGTTGATTTTGACGACTGTAAACCGCAAATATTCTTTATCGAGAAATCCTTGGCACGTGCGTGAGTATTTGGCGAGCGAGTTGAAAAACTTGATTTTAAAGCATTTCGGAAGTATTGAAACGAAGGGTGTTCACGGAAATCCGAAAGTGATGGCGTATTACGAAGAAAACAAACGTTCTGTTGAGAAAATTACTCGTTTTGATATTTTTAATCTTCAATACCGTTTGCCAAGATGGATGCTTCAAATTCCTTATGACATCGCTAACAGAATGAGTAGAAATATCATTCAAAAGTCTGATAACAAATTAGTTACAGGAATCACCCATGAAGATTATTTCTTAAATAACGACGCTGAAGAATGTTTTGACTTTTTCTATATTGCTACGAAGTAGGATTCATAGCACGCAGATAACACAGATACAAGTAACGCAGATTTTACAGATTTTTTAATAAATCTGCGTTACAAAATCGTAATGCTAAATTCAAAAAAACAAAAAAGGCTCAAAATTGAATTTCAATTTTGAGCCTTTTTTGTTTTTTCTCCCAAATTGCCGATTAACTTCTCGGCATCATTTTGTAAGTAATATTTACTTTTTCTGTTCTTTCATCAACAACTCCTGCATAAAAACCTGCAAAAACGGCTGCTGTCTGAATATCAATATCATTTAGATTACTTACGTCCCATTTTACTTTCTGAGCGTCAATGCTTAAATGCAAGACTAAATGATTTTTCCCTTTTTCAAGAATATCCCAAGAGACTTCTTGACCATCTTCAAATTCCATTAACAACTTTGTGTTGTTGTCTTTCAAATCCCAAGTACCATTATGCTTCTTTCCGCTTTCATCTGTATAAACTACTTTTTCGTCAGCAGAAATTTTAAAAGACTCTTTTGAAAAGTCGTGTAAATTAGCATCAATACCACGTTCATACAATACGTTTCTACGAGCATCCGCTTGATAATTCACGACATTCACAATCCAATTTCTTGATAACATTTTTACTAATGTTTCGTCATCAACTTCTTGAACTGTCACTAATTGGTTTTTCTGGGGAGAAAGATTACTTTGTTGTTGCTTTACTTTACAAGCATAAACTACTGAGCCAAATACTAAAATGGCAACAGTTAATTTAACGATTTTTTTCATCTCCTTACTTTTTTTGTTTATGTAAATCTCTTTCGACTTACGTTAATAGATAATTATCCCGAGACTTCGACAAGAAGCCTTTTTAGAAGTAAATAATTATTTTCGAGTGGTTAGTAATATTAGGATTTTTCGTGGAAATGTTTTCCTGCGATACATCAGGAATGAGAAAAGAAACTTGACAAGCTACTGAAATACAGTAGTTTAAGATTAGCAATATTTGTGCGACTTCAAAGAACGAATTGTACATTTCCACAAACAGAGTACAAAGATAATACATTTTTTTCGTAAAAAACAAACCGTTTGATAAAAAAGCAAAATTGTACTTTATCTTGATTCATATAATTATGCTAATTAACAGGATAATACAATTTATTAAATTGAACAGTTAGAGACCTTAAATGATTCATATAAACGAGAAAAACCGTTCCTTTACAGAAACGGTTTTTCAGATGATATTACGATAAATGAGTCTGATTATTTTTTCAAAATTGGAGCTAAAACCTTCAATTTTCCATCAATTTCATGTTCATATTTTAGTCCAAGAATTTCGGTAATCATTGGATAAACATTCACATTTTCAAAGCTATCAATTTTTTGTCCTTGCTTAAAGGCTGGTCCCCAAGCCAAGAAAGTAGCGTGCATATCCTCAATAGCTGGGTCAAATCCGTGTTTTCCGGGAGTGGTTGGTTTTCCTGTTATGCCAAAAACTTTTGGCAAATGTGGCACTAAAAGAATATCTCCTATTCTATTAAATTTATCATCTTTTGTTCTATAATGCCAACGCTTCGGAATACGTTTTGCCAAATAAACATCAAAGTCTTTTGCTTCTTCTTTTAAAGCTTTATAAGTTGGTTTAATATCATTTTTATCTTTTGCATAGATATGCAAAAGAGCATCGCCACGAGGAATTGTAAACTTTGTTGGGTCGATTGACTTTGGTAATGGCATGGTGTGTTCATTATCAACTTTGGTCATTCCATGGTCTGACACAAATACAAAATTGACAGGCAAATGTAGAGAATCAACAGTTGCCACCAATTTCGCAATGCTATTATCAACAAAATGTACGGCTTCTTCTACTTCTTTAGAATCTGGACCGAAAGTATGAGCTTCGTGGTCAACTTCTGGAAAATAAAACGTAATAATGTGCGGACGCTTATCTTCTGGCAATTGTAACCAATCTTTTACGGTTTTGATGCGAGTATCAATATCAATTTTTTCGTTGTAGTTATAATAATACGTCGGTAAAACGCCTTGAATATTACTTTCAGAAGCTACCCAATAAAAGCTGGCACTCAACATTTTTTGTTGTTCTGCCAAAACCCATAAAGGCGTTCCTCCGTACCAAGAACCGTCAGCAACTGCTTTTTTATTCCCCATTCCGTAGCCTTCATTTCTTTGTGGGTCATAAAAAGAATTATCGACCAAACCATGATGCGACGGATACATTCCCGTAACAATAGAATAATGATTGGGAAAAGTTAAGGAAGGATAAGACGATTGCATGAATGATGCTGATACGCCATCGTTACTGAATTTTTGTAGATTTTTAGCTTGATATTTATTGGCAAAATCCCAACGAAACCCATCTGCTGAAATCAGAATTACATAAGGTTTTTGAATTTGCTCTGGACTATTTGTTCTGTCTGGAATTATTTGCTGGGTTAAATCTTGAGAAAAAGACAGAAAGGAACTCAAGCACAATAAGATAGGAATAACTTTTTTAATCATGGGTTTTAATGAAAATACAGCCTTTAATGGGCAAAGTATCGTTTGTTTGGATGAATAATAAAGCCACAATTTAGCCCATTACAATACAAAAACAAACGAAACTGTAAACTATTTGTCGCAGACAAATTTAGACCACAGATTGAACTGATTTTACGGATTTACACTGTGACACACAGTCTGGGAAGCAGTCAGATAAAATAAAGAAAAATCAGCGAAAATCAGTACAATCCGTTTCATCAGTGGTCTATCGTTTGTCTTGTGACAAACCCTTTATTGTTCCGAAAACAAAAGACCATTGTTTGTCAGTATAACATTTAACTGTTTTTTAATCAGCAAAAAGCCATATTTTTAGAAGAATTTGAAAACGAAAAACATAAACATAAAAAAGACAGCAAAAACTTTACGAACTTTGCAATAAATATTCACATGTGAGATAGACTCATAGATTTAAGATTCCAGATATGGCAACAGAAAATAAACCAGAAGGATACAAAAAACCAGAAGGGTATAAAAAACCATTTAATAATTATTTTAACCAACCTAAACCAGACAATAAAGATATTGTGTTTGGAATTCAGTCGGTTTTAGAAACCCTTCGTGCTGGCAAAGAAATAGATAAAATACTGGTACAAAGAGAGTTAGGAAGCCTTGAAGTATTAGAATTTGCTCGTATGAGAGGAATTCCCGTACAAAAAGTACCTTCTGAAAAATTAGATAGAATTACTCGTAAAAACCACCAAGGGGTTATTGCTTTCGTTTCGGCAATTAATTATGCCAAACTTGAAAACGTTGTGGCAGATGTTTATGAAAAAGGCGAAGTTCCTCTCCTACTCGTTCTCGACCGCATTACAGACGTAAGAAATTTTGGAGCAATTGCCCGTACTGCCGAATGTACAGGTGTTCACGCTATCGTTATTCCAAGTAAAGGGGCAGCTCAAATTAATGCAGATGCCATGAAAACGTCTTCAGGAGCATTAAACTTTTTACCTGTTTGCCGTGAAGATAATTTGTTTTTAACCGTAAAATATCTTCAAAATTCAGGAATTCAGGTAGTGGCTTGTTCAGAGAAATTATCAAAAAATATTTATGATATTGACTTTACCGTTCCAACTGCCATCATTATGGGGTCAGAGGAAGACGGTATTTCAGAAGAATTATTACGTTCAGTTGACGAATTAGCTACTATTCCAATGGCAGGACGTGTTGGTTCACTTAATGTGTCGGTGGCAACGGGTGTAATTCTTTATGAAGCAGTCAGAAAAAGACTTTAGTTTTAGCACTCTTATTAAAAATTAAAAAGCTCCAATCAGAGAAATACTGATTGGAGCTTTTTAATTGATTTTTACTGTATAAGTATTCGTTAAAAATTAGTTTATGTTTGACACTAATGCCTAACAACTAAATCCTAACCTCTACTACTTAATCAATATTAATAACCGTTCACTAATTCATCACTTGTCATGGATTTTATTTCCATAAACTTATTATATATTTGAAACATCAAAATAACCCTCACTCATAAATATGAAAAAAATCCTTTCAGTATTTGCCATTATAACCGTTTTTGCAAATGTTATTTATTCTCAAACTTGTGGTTATTTATTAATGACTAACAATGCTGAAGTTGAAATGTCAATGTTTGACAAAAAAGGTAATCCTTCTGGAAAATCAGTCTATAAAGTAATTTCCAGCAACGGCTCTGAAGCCAAAGTAATGTCAAAAGTCTTCAACGAAAAAGGTAAAGAATTAAGTAGCGGAGAAGGAACGTATAAATGTGATGGTAAAAACTTTTCGATGGATATGAAAGCTCTTCTTCCGGGAGAACAAGCCAAAGCAATGAATATGAAGGATATGGAAGTGAAAAGTAATAACGCTTCTATTTATTATCCTTCAAACATGAGTGTAGGTACAACCTTACCAGATAATGAATTTACTGCCGAAACCTATGCAAGCGGTATGAAAATCATGAGTATGACCTTGAAAGTTAGTGACCGAAAAGTAGAAGGAAAAGAAAGTATTACTACGTCAGCAGGTACTTTTGAATGTTTTAAAATTACGAGCAATCAAAATATTAAAGCCATTTTCAATATCAGTATTCAAGTTACAGAATGGTTTTCGCCCAATATTGGCGTAATTAAAACAGAGTCGTATCGTAAAGGTGATTTATTCTCCTCAACTTTGATTACCAAAATCTCGAAATGATAAAAATTGTTACCATAAATTAATATTCCCGAAAGCCTGATACTCATGGACTCAGGCTTTTTTGTAACATTTTAAACATAAAAAAGAGCATCGCCATAAGCAATGCCCTTTCCCGTCTTACCTCTAAACCTATTTAACTATGAAAAATTCTAAATCTTGAAACTAATTAAGTACTCCATCGTATCTAAACCTCAACCTTGAAATAATTAGTTTGAAAAAAGAGCATCGTCATTAACAATGCCCTTTCCTGTCTTACCTCTAAACCTATTTAACTATGAAAAATTTCTAAATCTAAAAACTAATCCAATACTCCATCTTGCTTTAACCTCTTACCTTGATTGTTTAGCTTATAAAAAGTGGCGTTTCCAAGAGAAACGCCCTTTCCCGTCTTACCTCTAAACCTATTTAACTATGAAAAATAACTGCACTAATCTTTTTAAGAACTAATCAAATACTCCATCAATCGAAACCACAACCTTGAAATGATTAGTTTGAAAAAAGTGGCATCTCCAAAGGAAATGCCCTTTCCCGTCTTACCTCTAAACCTATTTAACTATGAAAATCTTTATGCTCTTTCCCGTCTTACCTCTAAAGCTATCGGGCGACGTTTCGCTTAACTATGAAAATCTTTATGCTCTTTCCCGTCTTACCTCTAAAGCTATCGGGCGACGTTTCGCTTAAAATGAAAATCTTTATGTCTTTATGCTCTTAAATTTTGAATAAAAATGGTTAGGTATTTAATCAAAATAATCGCAAAATTAAGCTCTCTAATCTTATTTTTTATTGACAAAAATCAATAAAGTTTTTTTTAATTCTCTTTGCTAATTTGTACTACAATAACAATAATCTAATAAAAAAAAGTTCAATAAATTAAGTCCTTAATATTTATAAACTTGTAACGTAATGGTATTTTAAAAGTCACACATTTTAAAAAATATTTTTTGAACTATTCTTAGATTTGTCTAAGTGTGTTTCTGACTTATTCAACGATGCAAAGTTCTGCAATATTTTTCACTCTTGCAAATTTTTCTTGCAAATGTCTGATTTTACCAAGTTATAATTACTTAAAAACCAAGACAAAACATATACTTTTGCGTATTATTGAGTATTTATTACCAAATAATCTTTTGAAAAAATCAGCAAACAATTACAAAAATTTTGTTTTACTTTTTTTTAAATAATTTTAAAAATATTAAAATAGTACAATTACTGATTAAAAGCGTTCATAGTCTTATCTAAGCCTTGTAAACAGAAGCTTAATATCATATCAGAAGCACGGTCGAGGTACTCTGGAAGTTGTTCAATTTGTTGCCCTTCAAAGTTTCCTAAAACATATTCTACTTGCCTTCCTTTGCCAAAATCATCACCTACTCCAAAACGTAATCGGGGGTATTCTGGAGAACCTAAAATTTCTTGAATATTTCTCAAACCATTATGTCCTCCATGCGAACCTTTGGGTTTCATTCTTAATTTTCCGTAAGGTAAAGCAATATCATCTGTAATAATAAGAATATTTTCTTTTTCTATCTTTAATTCTTTCATCCAATAATTTACAGCCTTCCCGCTTAGATTCATGAAGGTGGTGGGTTTTATTAAATGAATTTGTTTGCCTTTATGTTTTATTTCTGTGTGATATGCGAGACGCTCCATCGAAAATTTCGTCTCAAAGCTGCCACTGAGCCTGTCAAGCACCATAAAACCAACATTGTGACGAGTGAGAAGATATTCAGGTCCTATATTTCCCAGACCTACGATTAGATACTTCATGTGTATTAGATTTTATATTTTTTGATTGGAAATTTATTAATTCTGGATTCTAATTCTACCTTTTTTACAAATATTTTAATTAACTAAATGATTTTCAGAGCTATCGTCTGATTTATCCATCAAACAATTGCTTCATATTTTAGGTGAATGAATCGCTAAAAATGAGTAATTTTGTTTTTTAAATTGACCCATGAGAAACCATACCACTACCATAAATATTCTTACTTCATCAATACTGATTCTGTGTCTGGGAATTCAAAATGCTTTTTCACAAAATGAAAAAGCAATGCCTGCCCCTATTAATACCGCCAAATTTACAGAATATGCTCCATCAGTTAGTGCGGATGGACGAACTCTTATTTTTGAATCTGACCGTCAAGGAGACTGGAAACTTTTTGAATCGAGACGAAACGGAAAAGTTTGGTCTGTACCAACCGCTATCCCCAAAATTACAACTACTTTTTTTGAAAAAGCCCCTTTGGGTGGTCCCTGTGTTAGTTATGACGGCAATTTATTGTTTTTTTCTGCGAATGGAAAAGATTCTGACGGTCATGAGGATATTTATTATTCAGTCAGAGAAAAGAATGGTTGGTCATCGCCCATGAATTTGGGAACACCCGTTAATACGGTTGACTATGAAGGTTACCCGTCGTTATCTGCCGATGGAAAATATTTATACTTTGCCAGAGCTAAATATATTTTTGGTGATAAAAAAGATGCACAACAAAGATGCTATCGAATCATGCGGTCTGAACGTGGTGCAGACGGCAAATGGCAAACTGCGGTAGAATTACCAAGTCCAGTCAATTTAATTTGTGAGAAAGCTCCTCGAATTATGCCCGATGGCAAAACGTTGATGTTTTCATCAATCAGAAAGGATGGACAAGGGAATTTTGATATTTATAAATGTGAACTCCAAGCCAATGGAACTTGGACAGAAGCGGTTGCTTTAGAGTTCTTAAATACCTCAGGGGCAGACCAATTCATTGCCGTTCCTGCTTGCGGAGATGTGATGTATTATGTACATGATGGAGACATTTACAATGCTGAAATTCCGATGAAATCAGTGGCAACTATTCAAGGCTATGTTACTGATTCGAGTTCAAATAAAGCATTGTTTGCTAAAATTATGGTTTCAGAATTAAGCAATCCTAATAAAACAATTGCAGAATTTACTTCAAATGGCTTAGACGGACGTTATTCAGCCGTTTTGAATCCAAACGGAAAATATATCTTTGAAATCAGCGAATCTGGTTTTTACAGAAAAAAGGTAGTCGTTGATTTATCTGAAAAAAATGATTGTGAAACCGTTGAACAAGACTTTAGATTAATTCCTTTAGGTGGGAAATCTCAAAGTAATGACGTCTATAAATTGAGTTTCTTGGCAATTGATGCTCAAACAAACCTTTCTATTCCTGCCAGTTTTGAAGCAATGGAAATCAATACGGGACAGTCCATTGCACTTCAATACAACCCGCAAACTTTACAAAATCAGGGAACATTTAGACTGAAGGAAGATTATTCCATCGAAGCATCTATGAAAGGTTATAAAAGTTCAAGCCTTTCTTTGAGAGTTGATGACAGAGCTGAATTACTGCCCGTAAGTATTATCAAATTAGACCCAATTTCTACCAACTTTGTGGTTCAAGCATTCGACGGAAGTACCAATGATTTACTAAAAGATACTAAAGTTACTATCACAGAAATTGCGACCAACCAAACGGCGGTCGTGAAAGCAAATCCAGAAACAGGTGAATGTGGAACGAACTTATTAACGGGCAAACAATATAAAGTTGTGGTGTCGTCTGATTTTTGTGAAGACAATGAGCAAACAATTACAAAAACAGACCAAATCAATCGAATTTCTGTTAAATTAATTCCAAAGAAAATTTCAACGGTAAATTTTATTGCTTTAAATGGAGAAACAGGAGAACCAATTAGCGGAGATTTTACGGTAACTTCAGAAAAAACAGGAAAAATTTTCAAAGCTACCAACGTAAAACCTAAAGAAGTTTTCAGCGTAAAATTAGCTCAAAATGATAATTTGAAATTAGAAGTTATTTCTGACGGCTTTGCAACTGCTCGTAAATTGATAGAAATCAGCGATTTAGTTTTGGGCGACCGTCGTGATTATGAGGTAAAATTGGTAGTTGACCGTTATCCGCTAACAATAAAAGTAATTGATGCTGAAACACAAAAAACTATCAAAGAAGCAACGGTAAAAATTGCAGATTTAAAAACTTCTGAAATCAAACAAGCAACCAAAAATAAAACCAATGATTTTTCAGCGAATTTGAAACGTTCTGGTTTTTATGAAATAATCATCAAAGCAGAAGACTATGTTGAGGTTAAAGAAAAAATTGATAAAATGCCCGACGGTGGAGCAGTCAATTTTATGCTTTTAAAGAAAAAACGTTTGCCTGTCAATTTTGTAGTAGTTGATGTAACTACCAATAAACCCGTAAAAGCAACGCTCAATGTAAAGTTAGAAAAAGAGCAAAAATCTTTTTCATTTAAAGATGAATCTGAAAGTATTGTGAAAGTTGCAGAACGTGAAGTTTTTACTGTTGAAACATCTGCCGACGGTTATAAACCTAAGCAAAGTACCTTCAATATGGCAGATTTCAGTTTAGACAAAAAATATACGTTTGATATTCGTCTCGAAAAAGCCATGTTTGTTTTAAATGTTAAGCCAACCAATAAAATAAACAACGAAATTATTAAAGATGGAAACTTCCAAATTATAGACTTAACGGCTAAAAACAACAAAGTTGATATTGTAAAATTACCGAGTGGCAATGCAACAGTAAGTTTACTTCCAGAAAACAAATATCGTTTAGAAATCATCGCTGAAGGTTTTGAGAAATTTGAACAGGAGTTGTCAAAACTTACCCAAGACGAGTTAGTTTGTTTGCTAACTCCCAAACCTCAACAGTCAGCTTTAGTGTTTTCTGCTATTGATTCAACCAGCGGCAAAGTATTGGAAGCTACCTTTAAAGTAACACCTTCTAAAAGCTCTATTTTAGTACAAGGAAAAACAACAGAAAGCACGCCTGAGTACAAACTACCGCTTGTTGAAGAAGATGAGTTTCATTTAGAAACATTTGTGAAAGGGTATTATATCAAAAATGAAAAGGTTAAATATAGCACTTTGGGCAAACCACAAAAACACGTGGTGACAATGTCTCGTAATTTCTCTGTTTTGAGTTTAAAAGCCTACGATGCCAACACCAATCAGCCCATTAGAGAAGTGTTTTACAACTTAATTGATGCCATGAATAACAAACCTGTGGCAGCCATGATTACACTTCCAAACGGAGAATGTAGTGCAGACTTAAAACCGGGTCATGAGTATCTTATTAAAGCTAAATTAGCAGGTTATGACGACTATGAAAGTCGTTTTACGGCAAGCATAGATGATGTAAACAAAGCGATTAAAATGCGTACTTTAAGAAAATATAACCTCTTTTTGTTTGCTATTGACGCTTTGAAAAAAACGAAAGTATCTGCAAATTTTACCCTTCATGACCCAAGCGGAGAAGTTATTGCTACTGGAAAAACAGATGCTTTGCGTGAGCAAATAGCAGTAATTTTAACGGAAAAAACAAACTATACCATTGAAATTATGGCTACTGGTTATAAACCTTATGAAGGTAAAATTATGCCAGATAGTACGATGAAAGGAGAAAAATCTCAGATTGCTACTTGGTTAACAAAAGACGAAAGTAAATTCACATTCCGTGTTTTAGATTCGCAGACGCTTAAAGTTATTGATAAATGCTCTGTGAAATTGACCGATGTTAAATCAAATCAAGAGTTGGTTTTGACTAAAAAAGGAGACGAATATTCAGCAGAATTAAGCCCTGTGGCGAGCTATATTTTAGAAATTGAAGCACAAGGATTTACAAAAGCTATTAACCGAATTGACCCAAATTCTGACCGTAAAAAAGACATTCAGTTAATGCGTACCAAAGAACCTGTGGTAGCCAAACAACCGTCTTTATCGGCTTCTACGGTGAACCCTAAAGAAAAATTGCCCACATCAAACACCAAAAGTTTTGACAAAATAGAAACAGGTAAAGCCATTACTTTAAATAACGTGTATTTTGAACAAAGTAGTTTTATCATGAAAAAGGAGTCTTATCCTGAATTAGATAAAGTGGTTGCCATTCTTAGAAGTAATCCTAAAACAAGAATTGAAATTGGCGGACATACAGACAATGTAGGTGACCAAAGATTAAATTTGGCATTATCAGAGAATAGAGCAAAGGTAATTTTAAATTATATCGTAAGTAAAGGTATTGAAGAAGAACGTCTCTTATATAAAGGATATGGTGGCACAAAACCTGTAGCACCAAACGATACAGAAGATAATAAAAAGAAGAACCGTAGAGTTGAAATCATTGGAATTCAGTAAATAGACTTCCTGCGAAAGAGTTTTAAGTCGTAAAACAACATCTTTTCGGCTACAAATAGCGAAAATTTTTCAAGATTGGGCATCCCCCCATTTCTCTGCTATGCTTTCAAAATTCCCGCTATTTTCACTCGAAAATATACCATTTTTCAATCATAAAACACTTTCGCAGGAAGTCTAATGAAGCAACAAACAATCCAAATATATTTAATATGAAAAAGCAACTATTCCTTTTATTCTTTTTAGCAATTGCCACTTTCAGTCTTCAGGCTCAGTCGGATGCTAATAATCGTTTGTACGAACTACGAACTTATTATGCCTCAGAAGGAAAAATGCCAGACCTGATGAGTCGCTTTCAAAACCATACATTAAAACTATTCTATAAGCACAATATGCGTTTAGAAGGTTTTTGGCTGCCTTTAGGCGATAACAAAGACAATAAATTAGTCTATCTTCTATCCTACCCGTCTCGTGAAGCAAGAGATAATTCTTGGAAAGAATTTATGACTGATAAAGACTGGATTACGGCAATGAAAAACTCTATCATTAATGGAGAAATTGTTGCCAAAGTTGAAAGTGTTTTCTTAAAAACAACAGATTTTTCACCTAATAATATGGAATCTGTGGGTAATAGAGTTTTTGAATTACGTACTTATAAAACTACGACTAATCATTTACCAAATCTATTAGAACGTTTCAGAAATCATACGCTTAAATTATTTGAAAAATTTGGAATGACTAATATTATGTACTGGACACCTACCGACAAAGCTCAGGGTGCCGATGATATTTTAATTTATTTCTTAGCACATAAAACAAAAGACGCTGGATTGGCTTCGTTTAAAGCATTTGGGGCAGACCCAGAGTGGCAAGCAGTCAAAAAGGCTTCGGAAGAAAAAGCAGGCGGTTCATTAACGATTAGCGTTACTTCAGAATACTTTGCTCCTGCTGATTTTTCTCCGTTGAAATAGGTTTTGGGTTTTAGGTTTTAGGTTTTAGGTTTTAGGTTTTAGGTTTTAGGAAAGTGCTTTTCTATTTCCTATAGTTCATTAAGCTTATCTTTAAACATTCTTTTATATAGAAAATTTACAAGTAACTGTTCATTCAGATTACAAAAATATCAACAAAATATATGTCAAAACTTGCTCTTATTACGGGTGCTTCCTCTGGAATTGGCAAAGCTACTGCCGAAGCCTTCGCTGATTTAGGTATTAATCTTATTCTTTGCGGAAGACGTTTAGACCGACTTTATGAAATCCAAGAAAGTCTTTCAGAAAAAGTCAAAGTCAATATTCTAACTTTTGATGTACGTAAAAAAGAAGATGTAGAAAAAGCCTTGCACACACTACCAGAAGAATTAAGAGCTATTGATATTTTGGTAAATAATGCAGGAAATGCTCATGGATTAGGTCCTATTCAAGACGGTAGTACGGATGATTGGGACGCTATGATAGACGGAAATGTGAAAGGTTTGCTTTATGTTTCAAAAACAATTATGCCTTGGATGATTGCTCGCCAAAAAGGACATATCGTCAATATTAGTTCGATTGCTGGCAAATCAACTTATCCAAATGGCAATGTTTATTGTGCTTCAAAAGCAGCCGTCGAAGCCATTTCAGAAGGAATGCGTTTAGACTTAAATCCTCATGGAATTAAGGTAACAAACGTTGCTCCAGGAGCAGTTGAAACAGAGTTTTCATTAGTTCGCTTCAAAGGCGATGACAAAAGAGCAGAAGCCGTTTATAAGGGTTTCGTCCCTTTAACAGCTCAAGACGTAGCCGAAATTATTGCATTTACCGTAACTCGCCCTCCACACGTAGTTATTGCAGACATGACACTTTTCCCTGTTGCACAGGCATCAGCTACGGTACTTCGTAGAAATTCTTAGTGTATTTTTATTTGAATGTTGTAGTGTCCATATAATAGATGTATGTGTATCTACATCAATTTTCATTTTTCATCACTCAAAAAAGGGTATTCGTAAAATAATAGCATAAAAATCCTTATACTTAACAGTAACTTAATACTTAAAAAGTATATATTTGTATCAATTTTCATAGTTAAATAGGTTTAGAGGTTAAACAGATAAGGGCGGGGGCTTCTCCTGTCCTTATTTTATTTTTAGCACTTAGGCTTTAAATTCCACAAAAAAAGGTAACAATATTTCTATTGCTACCTTTTTCAAGTCTTGTATTTTATATTATTACCATTTGAATGCTACCGTTAAAGAAGCCATTCTTGGAGCAATAGGATTCACGGAATTATCATCGTGAATATTGTAGCTCATCTCATTCAATAAGTTAGAAACTTTTCCACGAATTGAGAATTTAGAGAAGTTATATCCTGCACTCAAATCAATCTGTGTATAAGCATTTACTGGTATTAATTTATACACATCGTTTGCTACTGTCAATCGAGTAGAACGTCCTGCTACTCTCTCTCCAAAATACATTGCTGTTAAACCAAGATTCAAGCCTTTTAATTTTGTACCAGAGAAAGTGTAATAAATACTTGCGTTTGCGGTATGGTTAGGGTTATATCTTAATAAACTATTGATGATATAGATATTACTTTTTGTATAACGTGTTTCGTTGTAGCTATATCCTGCCATTAATGAAAAACCTAAGAAAGGTTTACTTTTCAAATCTACCTCAATTCCTTTACTTGTTACTTCTCCTGCCAATTCTCTGATAGTAGTGTTTGTATTACCATTTGCTAAACTGGTCTGAGCTAAGTTACTGTTTACAATTTGGTAAGCCGTAATATTAGCAGAAAGTAAACCGTTCAATAATTCGTTTTTCATACCAACTTCATACTGATTGATAAATGATGGTGGCAAAGCATTTCCAGAAACATCAACACCTGTATTCAGCGTAAATGAGTTTGAGTAACTACTGAATAATGACATCTTTTTAGTTGGTTGATAAACTAAACCAAAACGTGGCGTAAATGCTCCATCAAAATATTTTGTAGATGCGGTTTTGTTAGTTGATAATGTCAAAACATCACTTCCTGTTTCTTGATAACTATATCTTAAACCTGCCAAAAACTTAATTTTATCACTTAAACTAACTAAATCTTGAATATAAGCTCCAAATCTATAAACAGGAGCAGTAGTAACTGTGGTTGCTGTTAAAGTAGGGATATCGGTACGAGCAACGTACAAATTAGGTTGATAAATATTGATAGAGTCATATTTTGCTAAACTGGCATAAGCTGACGTTTTTGTTTCATAACGGTCGAAATCTGTACCTACTAATACGTTATGATTAACATTTCCAGTTTTGAACTGACCTGTTAAATCAACTTGACCCATCAAATATTTTTCTTCAACTTGTGAACGTTGAAGTCCTCTTATCCATTTTCCTGAAGTTGCAACCGTAGTTGGACGAACATTGGCAAATAATTCACTTGAATAATCTCTATATGCACCCGTAGCAGTTACTTTCCAAGCATTATTTAATTGATGTGAAATGGTTACGTTAGCAGATTTCTGTTTAATATCATAATATGACCATTTTACGCCAATAAAACGCTCACGAGGAAGGTTAGTAATCTCATAATTGATAGCTCCAACTCCAAAATCTGCCGTTCTACGGTCTTTCATATAATCTCCCTCTAAAGTAATTTCAGTTTTATCACTCAATTTGAACAATAATGAAGGGTTCACATAAACTCTCTCAGAATTTACATTCTCTCTGAAACTATTTCCTTTTTCATACGTTCCATTGATACGATAAGCTACTTTTTTACTTCCTAACACAGAACCATAAACATCAATAGTTGGTTTATAGAAATCATAAGAACCTACTCTCATAGAAACCGAACCACCCGATTCAAATTTTGGTTTTTTAGTTACCAAGTTTAAAATACCTCCTGCGGCTACGTTTCCGAATAAAATAGCAGAACTTCCTTTCATGATTTCTACTTTTTCTATTGACGACATTTCTGGCATTGTACCATTAAAATATCTTGCTCCGTTTTTGAAAGTATTAGAGCTACCAAAGGCAAAACCACGTCCAGCAATTTCTTCTTGATAACCACCCGTATTACCCATAATATAAACACCATTGGCATTCATTAGGGCATCACTCAGACGTAAAACTTGTTGACGTTCTAAAACGGTACGGTCAATCGTAGAAACGGCTTGTGGCAAATCCATCGGTTTGATAGAAACCTTACCAATATTAACCGTTTTCTCATTCGCAGATTGAACTCCAGAAACTGTTACTTCTGAAAGCTCATTAGTAGATTCGAACAATTGAAAATCAGCAGTTACTATATTTTCTCCTACAATTTCAATCGCTTTCTCTTGTGTTTTCATTCCCACAAATTTCACGACTAATGTATATGTTCCCGCTTTAATATTTTTAATAAGGTATTCTCCATCTTCATTTGAGATAGCACCGTATTTTGTATCTTTTAAAGAAATATTTACAAATTGTACATTTTCTCCATCTTTTGCAGTAATTTTTCCTTTAACAACTCCACCTTGTTTATGGTCATCATTAAGAATCTCAACAGAATTTACAGCCCCTTCATGTGTTGTTGCTAAATTCTGTGCATTGGATATACTATTAATTCCTATCAATAATGATAGAAAATAGATATTTTGGGTAAATTTTTTCATTCTATATTTATTTGGATTACTTCTAAATAATACACAAAGCTATATTCTATTTAGAATCTGTACAAATAAATACGAAACTTTATTTAGAATAGATTTAAACAAAGTCAATAAATCATATAATTTGTCAAAAAAAGTCAATAATTAACTCATTTGTATTCTGATAAAGACGATTGTATTGAAAATGGCTCAATCTAATAGTTTTTTTAGTGAACTTTCTTTCATCAATTTAAAAGAAAGCATATAAAAACGTTGAGACTAAAACTGAATTTGAGAGAACACAAAATGAAATATTGAGTTATGTAAAGAGGGTGAAATTTTACAGATTATAATCGCTTTACTAATCAAATTTTGTTTATTTGTATATTTATTTTGAGTTCAACTCTCAAATACCTCACTGACTATCAATCACATAACAGTAAAACCATGAAAAAACTATTTCTATTACTAACTCTTTTTTTTTGTATTTTTAAAACAGAAAAAACTTTTACACAAACATTTACCGCAAAAACGGGCGACCTATATCTTGGCGATAATGACACTGATTTTAGTGGAAGTTTAGATATTTTATCGGGTGTGATTAAAAAAAATGACAAGGTTGATATTTATGCAGAAACGGGCAGGAAGTTTACCGCAACTATTACAAAAATGACTGGCGACGACCGCAAAGAAATTACGCAGTGTAAAGCTGGACAATATGCGTATTTTGATTTAAAATTCACATCAAATCCATCTACGGGCAAAGATTATCTCAGAAAAGGATATAAAGTATTTCCAGCGGGTTTTCAAGCAAATACTTCTGCAATAAAGGCTGAAACAGAAGCAACATTAGCTAAAAGTGCCAATTTAAAAGTTACTCTCGACGGCAAATCATTCAGGGGAACTGTAACATACAAAGGAGCTTCCTTCTGGAAAAAAGGAGTAAAAAACGTAATTGAAAAACCATATTTACAAATTCAGTTTAGAAGCGTTGATTCTCCTGATGACAGAACTTTAACGATTCAGATATTTAATCCCAAGGAAGTGCCTACAAAATATGGTGCATCTGATTTGGAAGTTAATTTTTCGGGAGCAACTGATGGTGTAAAAGAACACACTACTTTGTTTGGCTTTGTAAATGGCAAAGCAGATACTCCATTTACTGTAGAAGTAAGTAAATGGCAAAAAGTGTCTAATACAAAAGCAATTATTTCAGGAAAAATCTATGGAGATTTGAAGGAAATCAAAATTTTAGGAAAAGCCAAAGCAATCAACAAATTTGAAAACGGCGTTTTTGAAAATGTAGAAGTAGAGGTTTTTAATGAGTTATATGATTTAAAATAGGTGGGTTATAGAAGTTAGGATTTAGTACTACCAATCAGATATGATAATACTAAATCCTAACTTCTAATAATTTTTACGCAATTTAGGCTACAATACCGCCATTCCAAATTTGTTTATCTGGTTGGATAAATGACAATGAACCGTCTTTGTCTTCAGCCATCAGTACCATTCCTTCAGAGGTCATGCCCATCATTGGACGTGGAGCGAGATTTGCTAAAAATGTTACTTGTTGACCCACAATATTTTCTGCTTGAAAATGCTCGCCAATACCGCTTAAAATTATTCTTTCTTTCAAGCCATCATTAATGGTCAATTTTAATAATTTCTTACTTTTTGCTACTTTTTCCGCTGCTACAATTGTTCCGATACGAATATCCATTTTAGCGAAATCATCGTACTTAACTTCCTCTTTAATAGCTGGAACTTCTTTCCCTGCTAAAAGATTCTGACGCTTTGCATCTTCTAATTTCTGAACTTGAGCTGCCACGGTTGCATCTTCAATTTTTTCAAATAATAAACCTATATTAGTAATTGCCTGACCTTCTGATAATAAATCTGCACGACCTGCCTCTGACCATTGTAAAGATTCAACATTCAAAATTTTACGTAATTTTTCAGAAGTAAAAGGCATGAAAGGTTCACACAAAATTGAAAGATTTGCTGCAATTTGTAATCCAATATTCAAAATGGTAGCGGTACGTTCTGGGTCTGTTTTGATAACTTTCCAAGGCTCGGTATCTGCTAAATATTTATTCCCTAAACGAGCTACGTCCATCGTTAGAGCCAATGCTTCACGGAAACGATAGTTGGCAATAGAATCAGCAATTTTTGATGGCAATTCTTGCAAAGTAGCCAAAGTTTGTTGGTCAAACTCCGTTAATTCGCCTTGTTTTGGCACTTTACTTTCAAAATTCTTTTCAGTAAGTACAACTGCACGATTGACAAAATTTCCGAAAATACCCACTAATTCAGAGTTATTACGAGTTTGGAAATCTGCCCATGTAAAATCTGAATCTTTAGTTTCTGGAGCAGATGCCGCCAAAACGTAACGTAAAACATCTTGTTTCCCTTCAAATTCACGAAGATATTCGTGCAACCAAACCGCCCAATTTCTTGATGTTGAGATTTTATCACCTTCCAAGTTCATAAATTCATTGGCAGGAACATTATCTGCAACAATAAATCTACCGTCAGCCATACACATGGCAGGGAAAATCAAACAGTGAAAAACGATATTATCTTTCCCGATGAAATTAACCAAACGAGTTTCTGGGTCTTTCCAATATAATTCCCATTGGTCGGTTAATTCTTTGGTCATTGAGATGTAGCCAATCGGTGCATCAAACCAAACGTACATTACTTTTCCTTCGGTATCTGGCAAAGGAACTTTAATTCCCCAGTCCAAATCACGAGTCATAGCACGTGGTTTCAAACCATCATTCAACCAAGACTTTACTTGTCCCAATACATTCGTTTTCCATTCTGGGTGGCTTTCAATGTATTTTTCAAGCATTGGTTGCATCGCATCTAAAGGCAAATACCAGTTTTTGGTTGCCTTCATGATTGGCGGTTCGCCACTCAATGCTGAACGTGGATTGATAAGTTCGGTTGGTGAAAGTGTAGAGCCACAACGCTCGCATTGGTCACCATAAGCACTTTCATTTCCGCATTTCGGACAAGTACCTACGATATAACGGTCAGCTAAGAAAGTCTTTGCTTTTTCGTCATAATACTGCTCGGTGGTTTCTTCAGTGAACTGTCCTTTATCATAAATTCTTTTGAAAATATCTTGCGACATTTCATGATGAACTTGATTAGACGTTCTTGAATAAATATCAAATGAAATCCCAAATTCTTCGAAAGAATCTTTGATAATTTTGTAGTATTTATCAACAACTTCTTGAGGTGTTACGCCTTCTTTTTTGGCTTTTATTGTAATGGGTACACCATGTTCATCTGTTCCAGAAATGAATTTAACATCTTGCCCAGTTGCACGCAAATAGCGAACGTATATATCCGCAGGAAGATAACAACCTGCAATGTGTCCGATATGAATAGGTCCGTTAGCGTAAATTAAAGCTGCTGTAACGGTGGTTCTTTTGAATGTTTTTGTCATAATTTAATATTTACTCGTACAAGTCTCAATAATTATATGAAAATGGAGCCTTCTGACTCACGAAGCTTTTACAATTACAAAGGTATAAAATTTGGACAGGGCTTGCTAAATTTTAAAGAAGTTTGGATATTTGAGGACACTACAAACAATTTTATCTTATGAGACGGACTACCCAAAATGAAGCAACAAATTTTCTTACTTTAACTATCGTTGATTGGCTTGATGTGTTTACACGAAAGGAATACAAAGATTTTGTTATCCAATGCCTAAATCATTGTCAGAAAAACAAAGGGCTTGAAATTTATGCCTATGTCATTATGACAAACCATGTTCATTTAGTTGCCAGAGCTGTTGGAGACCAAACATTAAGTGAAATACTTCGAGATTTAAAAGGTTATTCTTCAAAAGAATTAGTAAAAATGATTGCGGAAAATCCTAAAGAAAGTAGAAAGGGGGTTTTTCTACCAATATTCTACAAAAGGGGTGTTGACAATCCTGTTAATAAATATCATCAATTTTGGCAAAATGAGAGCTATCCTGTTGCATTAAATAACGCTGAGATAATGAAACAAAAGATAGATTACACGCACTGGAATCCTGTAAAAGCAGGTTTTGTCAATGAACCTTATGAGTATTTATACAGTAGTGCAAATCCACTTAGTCCTTTGAAAGTAACCAATTGGCAATAAACATGAAACCTGATAAATGCGAACCTTGAGGCTATGCTATGGTTCAAGTCAAGAAACTTGAACCAGTTACTTGCTCTCGTTCAAGTCTCCATCTTTTCATTCAAGTCTCCAGACTCACGGAACTAATTTACATTCTGCGAGCCTTGGGCTATGCTATGGTTCAAGTCAAGAGACTTGAACCAGTTACTTGCTCTCGTTCAAGT
>NZ_QGGO01000019.1:25077-104264 GCF_003148625.1 Arcicella aurantiaca
TTGCTCTCGTTCAAGTTTCCAGACTTGAACGAATATGAGTCTCCAGACTCACGGAACTAATTTACATTCTACGAGCCTTGAGGCTCTATTGTGGTTCAAGGCTGGAGGCTTGAACCAATTTTTTACTCCTCCTCTCTATCTTTAATTTCCTGTAATAATTCTTGATACCAAGCCTCTCCGTATTTTCGGATAAGTGGTTCTTTTAAAAATTTATAAACTTCAACGCCCAAATTTTCTCCATGCGAACAAGCATCAGAACAAATATGCCAACGGTCGTAATTTAGGGCTTCGTAATGTTCGTATTTTGTAATTCTGATTGGATACAAATGGCAAGAAATCGGTTTTTTCCATGAGATTTTACCATCAAGATACGCTTGCTCAATTCCACATTTCAAGATATTTCTTTCGTCGTAAATGGCATACGCACATTCACGCCCTTCTATCACTGGTGTTGAATAATCTCCTTCCCAATCTTTTACATAAACGCCTTCTTTTTCAATGGCTTGAATACCAATTTCTGAAAGATATGGTTTTACTGTTTCATAGATTTCCTCCATAATCGGCAATTCGTCATCATTAAGAGGAGCTCCTAAATCTCCTTCAACACAGCAAGCACCTTTACATTTAAGGAGGTCACAAACGAAGAATTTTTCAGCTATATCATCACTAATGACAGTATTTTCTATCAATATCATTTTAAAATGTTTTATGTAGTAAGCAATAAATTCTACTATTTTTCAGTCTATTTATTACTTCCCTAATTTCAATATCTCAAACTCAGCACCGAGTGTTACAATAAATAATCTCACAAAATTACGTTAAATCTGGTACTTTTAAACGACTTGGCATTTTTATTGACTAAGATTTAAAAGATGCGGTTCAGCAAAGTTTATACAAATGAATATTTTGCTTTTTTTTATTTATTTTTGTATTAACCTATCTAAAAGGTTGTCTAAATAAACCGCCAATGATTTAGATAAAGATGCTATTTTGTTTTCCTTGAAAATAAAGTAACTATCACCCATAAAATATTCCTTATTTATGAAAAAGCGTCTTTCGCTGCTAATATTGGCTTTTCTTACTTGTGTTTGGGCAACGGCACAAGACCTTCCACGTAGCCTTTTTGTGGGTTCTGTCAATGTCAAGATTGAGTCAGATGCAAAAGCTATCATTGAAAGAGAAATTGACAATCTCAATGCTAATCAAAAATATTTGAATTCATTGACTACAAAAATGAATTTATACTTTCCAATTATTGAAAAAATATTGGCTGAAGAAGGCGTTCCCGACGAATTCAAATACTTATGTGTACAAGAAAGTGCTTTTAATCCAGATGCCATTTCTACTTCCAATGCTATTGGATATTGGCAATTCAAGCGAGAAACTGCTCAGGAAGTAGGCATGAGAGTTGATGGCGTTATCGACGAACGTAAGCATATCGCAGCCGCAACTAAAGGAGCAGCGGTTTATCTTTCAAGAAATAATTTAATTTTAAAAAACTGGGTTTCAACATTGCTTTCCTATCGTTTAGGACTTGGAGCGGTGCGAAGAATGAGTGATATTGACTGGGCTTATAAAAATGAAGTATCCGTAAACGCTTCTACTGATTGGTACGTTTTACGCTTTTTGGCACATCGTCATTTCTTGGAAAAACAATATAAACAATCTAAAAATCAAGTTTCGAGCAATTATATTTTTGAATATACCAATAGTCGAGGAAAAAACTTAACTGATATTGCTCAAGAATTAGAAGTTCCTTTAGCTGATGTTATTGTTAATAATACGTGGTTGAAATCAACCACTATTCCAGACGATAAAGATTATATCGTTTATCTTCCTGTGAATAGTCAGCAATATTTAGACTTAAAAATTAAAAATGACCAACAGAAGTTTTCTGAAGACCAAGTTGCGGTTAATAAAGATTTAGGTTTTCCTGTATTGGTTAAACTAACAAATACAGCTACTAAAGATGAACCAATATTTTACGAAATAAATGGTAAAAAAGGGATTTTAGCTCGTCAGGGAGATACGCCAGAAAGTATTGCAGAACGTGCAGGAATTAATTTAAAGCGTTTCTTGAAATTCAACGACCTTGATGATAACGACAGAATTATTCCTAATGAAGTTTATTATTTAAAGAGAAAAGACCGCCGTGCTGTGGTGGCATATCATACAGTAGAAGGATACGAAACGCTGTGGAAAATTTCTCAAATGTACGGTGTGCAATTGGAGGATTTAATGACAAAAAACCGTATTACTCAAATTCAACGACTTCAAAAAGGTCGTTTATTGTGGTTAATTGAAACTCGTCCAGAAGGACAAAGTGTTGAATATGTACAGTCTCCAGAAGATAAGCCCGTTACTATTATTGAAAAACCAGTAGCTGTTGAACCTAAAAAACAACCCGTAACTCCACCAGCAACCAAAAAGCCAACACCTCCACAGAATAATCAATCAGAAGTGACAATTATTGAGACTAAAAATGAGCCAAATAACCCTATCGTTACCACTCCTTCGAAACCTGTAAATACACCAAGCACTAAACCTTTAGACAATACAAATACTCAGGCAAGTAATACTTCCGTGACCACGAAACCGTCGTCTTCAAGTATATCTACGCCTCCTCCTGTGGTTTATAACCCGACTTCAAATAGTGGGAAATCAAATAAAATTATTAAAAGTCATATTGTTGAACCGAAGCAAACTTTCTTTAGCATTGCAAGACTTTACAATATGTCAGTAGATGAATTGTACAGTTTAAACGATATGTATTCTGGGAGTCCGTTAAGAATTGGACAAACCATAAAAGTATATCAACCAAGCTCAACGCCAATTACAGGAGCAACCAGAACAGAGCCTAAAACAACGACAACTTATACATATCCTCCTGCAAACAAGCCGATTCCAACACCAGAAAATACAACAACAACGATTGTCAGAGAAGTGGTGACGTCTCCTGCTGAAAATATTGAGGTGGCATCAACAAACCCAAGTCCAACCATTACAACAACGCCTGTAAATACAGCACCAACAACGGTTTATACGCCCGCACCCGCTACGCCTACAACCGTTAACAAACCATTTACGCCTGCCGCAGTCAATACAAAACCGAATTATAAAATTATTCATACAATACAGGCAGGAGAAACAATTTATCGAGTTTCAAAAACTTATGGTGTAAGTGTTGAGAGCATTAAAAGTTGGAATAATTTATCCCATAATACCGTTGAAATTGGGCAAGAATTAGTGATTTTGGGTGGCAATGTCATTCCAAATTCTTCAAATGAACCAACAACTACAACGTCTCAAGCTACCCAAAATAACAATTACAAATATCATATTTTGAAAGCAGGTGAAACCGTTTTTAGAGTTTCTCAAATTTATGGTGTTACTGTTGATGAAGTCGTAAAATGGAATAATATCAAGAATTTCTCCGTAAGTGTTGGTCAGAAAATTGTGATTAAGAAATAGATTGAAAAAGTAAAAGCCAATTTCCCATCACTGAGAAATTGGCTCTTGCTTTTTCACTTCAATCAGAATTTTATTGAATCAATGCTTAATAACCAGCATTTTGTTTCAACGTTGGCTGACCATTCTTTTGGCTATTCAAAATTTCGTCATTGGGTAATGGGAAGTAATTATTCTTTGAACTAAATACTTTTCCTACTAAATAACCTCTTTTGTTATAAGTACGTCCTGATAAATCCTTTCCATCTTTAGACTCCTCCTGAACGTATTTGTTCAAGTATTTTTCTGCAATTCCCCAACGTACCAAATCAAAGAAACGGTGACCTTCCATCGCAAATTCTAAACGATTTTCCATACGTACTGCATTACGTGCGTAGTCTGCTCCTTTAGTAGTAAATGTTCCTTTTGGATAAGGATTTACCATATAATTGATAGACGCATCTTGTACAGAACCTCCTTTTGCACGGTTTCTAATCATATTTACATAGTCTTCACCTGCTTGCAAATTTCCTAATTCAATTTCACATTCTGCTAACCAAAGAATTACCGACGACAATTTCAATAAACGATAGTTATTATTTACGTTTCTTCTTGAAGTTGAGTGAGTTGAACTTCCTTCATCTGCTAAATAATACATCCATTTTTTACCCGTATAAGGTCCAGAATAATTTTGATTTCTAATCCATGAATATCCCGGCATTTGTCCCCAATCAAGGAAATTTACACCTCTACGTCCAACAGTCCAATCTAAACGAGGGTCAACAGCCACGGTTCTATCTAAATTAAACGCTTGGTCAGACTTCAAGCCTTGGTCGTTTGGTAAATCTACTTGGTTATAAGTATCAGCAGTTCCGTCAGCAGATGAACCAATCATTGGTAATCCGTCTTTATCCGTTTTAAAAGCATTCACTAAATTTTGTGATGGCAAATAAAATCCACAACATCCTCTACCCGGTGCATTCGCAGAATATGGCCAGTTTAAGTTATCTCCTGCATTTCCATTATTACCGTTTGTACCATCATTTACAGAAAATTCTACTTCAAAAATTGACTCTGCATTATTATTGGTAATGTTTCTATAATTTTCATGGTAATTACTTACTAATTTCTTACCCGAATTTTTCAAAACATCTTCTAATAATGTTTTAGCAGCAGCATATTTTTTCTGGAAAATTAAAGCTTTTGCTAAATACGTTTTTGCTGACCATTGCGTGGCTCTACCTTTTTGAGATTGTACCGCTGGAAGATTTGCTGCGGCAAACGTAAAATCAGCCTCAATATTTGACCAAATATCCTTATCATTAGGAATTTTAGTAGAATTTGGGTCAGACGCTACATACGTTTTTTCGTCAATGTATGGAACGTTATTCCACATTTTCTTTGCCTCAAAATGATAATGTCCTCTCAAAAATCTCGCTTCAGCTATCACTTGTGTTTTCTCGGCATCAGTCATATCTTTTATGTCAGGGCTTTGAACGAGCTGAATGGTTTCGTTACAACGAGCTACGCCATCGTAAGAATGTTGCCATTTCCCTAAAAAGTATGTATTGTCCGACAACCAGTTATATTGTTCAATATATTCTTGTTCTGGTTGGTCACCAATATCTGTACCTTTCACGGCATCGCCACTCGTGATACCGCCAAATACATAATTTGAAATTGTGGACTGACGACCTGTATTTCCAGCTCCTACTCCATCCATAAGCGAGTAAGCACCAATTAATATGGCATTCACCCCATTTTTATTACTTAATGATACCAAAGAGGCAGCTCCCTGCGGTTGAATATCAAAGAAAGACTCTGAACAAGAGAATGTTAGTCCAAGTAGTCCGAGTATCAATAATTTTTTCATGATATTTTATTAAATGCTTTATGTTATACACAATAGGCAAACCATATTTTTGATATAACACAAAGACGTTTATTGCTATTTAAAAATACTTTGTTGACTTACAGAAAAATTAGAAGCCTAATCTAACGCCTACGTTATAAGATTTAGCAACTGGGAAAGCACCTTCGTCGATACCCATGTGAATATCTTGATTGTCTGTTCCAGAAGCTCTTAAATTAATATCTGGGTCTAAACCTTTATACTTTGTAAAAGTGAGTAAATTTTGACCTTGAATATAAATTTGAGCAGAACTTAACTTGATTTTTGTCAAGAATGCCGCAGGAACGTTGTAAGTCAATTGAATATTTTTGATACGCATATAAGAGCCATCTTCAACAAAATATGTTGAGATTTGCTGACTTGTACCATCTTGTGAATTTAGACGTGGCAACAAAGCATTATCTCCTTGTTTCTTCCAAGAATTATACAACATATCTGTCGAGCGGTTTCCTTGAAAAGTGTTGAAATCTGTCCAGTATTTCAAATAGTTAAAGATTTGATTTCCTTGAGAACCTTGTGCGAAAATGGCTAAATCCCAGTTTTTATACCCTAAATTTAGATTCAAACCATAAGTAAAATCTGGGTGCGGATTTCCAATAATTGTTTTATCAGCAGCCGTAATTACGCCATCACCATTTATATCTCTAAACTTGAAAACACCTGCTCTTGTGTATGTTCCGAATTTTGGAGCAGTCGCCGCTTCTGCATCATCTTTAATTACACCATCTACAATATATCCGTAGTAACTCGCAATTGGTAAGCCTGCTTTTGTTACCGAAATGGCAGGAAGACGAGTCGAGAATCCAAATACTGTTGCATTAGGGTCATCGTTCAATTTTACCACATTGTTTTTGTACGTACTGAACATTCCGCTTACAGTATATCTGAAATCCCCGATTTTATCTTTGTAAGTAATATTCAAGTCAAGTCCTTTGTTGTTTACTTCTCCAATATTTACGTAAGGAATTGTACCCGTTCCCGCAGTTCTTGGAATTGGCACTTGGGTAAGCATATTTGAAGTAGTACGAGTGTATAAATCGACAATTACTTCCAATTTTCCTTTCAACAAACTTGCATCAATACCAATGTTTGTGGAAGTGTTAGTTTCCCATCTACCGTTCGGGTTTCCGAATTGTGTTAAGTCAAAACCGTTAGCAATGGCATTTCCAGAACCTGTAATATCATAAGCATTGTTAAGTGGGTCTGGATTGTACAAAGTATAAGCATTGTACACATTTGGAATTAATTGGTTTCCAGTTACGCCCCAACCTCCTCTGATTTTTAAATCTTCAAACAAAGTTTGTTTTTTCATGAACTCCATTTCTGTTAAACGTAAGCCCAATGAGAATGCAGGGAACACTCCATAACGGTACGCAGGAGAGAATCTTGAAGAACCATCTCTACGAATCGTAAAGTCAGCCAAAAGGAAATCTTTGTAGCTATAATTCACTTTTCCGAACAAAGAGAACAAATTACTAAGCGTTGCACCAGCTCCAGCATTTGATAAACCAGCAGCAGCTCCAAGATTTAAGTATTGATAAGAAGGGTCATCAAAAGCATAATTACTACGACCAGCATTAAAACCAAATGCGTAAGTAGTAACGGCTTCTGTTCCTGCCAACACATTAAAGCTGTGGCTTCCAATCGTTTTTGCATAATTAACTGTATTAAACCATGTTACGGCTCTATCAAAGTTATTAAATACTGTTAAACTGTTTGAGCTACGTGGTTCTGCGGCTTCAATATCACGGTTGAAATATTGAGAAAGGTTATAGTTGTTAAATTCAACGCCTAAACTTGTTCTGATTTTCAAACCTGCAATGAGAGCATATTCTGCGAAGATATTTCCGAAAATATGCGTTCCTTTTACTACGTTATTTCTTTCACGCCATAATCTTGCCACTGGGTTTGGAGCATTTCCAAGGTTTGAACCTCTACTTCCTGCAAAACCGTTGAAATCAGAAGTATTTGTTCCACCCAAAGCAACAGGTCCACCCGTAATATCAAATACAGGAATAATTGGCTGAACACGAATAGCAAACATAATAGGATTACTTTCATTATTGTTACCACTCGGAAAACCCGCAGCACCGTTTGTAATACCTACTTTTTCATCATAAGATAAAGTAAAATTCTCTCCATAAGTCAATTTACCTCTTGTAAATTCAGTGTTGGCTCTTACCGAATAACGAGTGTAATTTGTATATTTCAAGATACCATCTTGATTGAAATAATTACCAGAAATGGCATATCTACCTGATTTAGTTCCTCCTGTTGCTCCTAATTGGAAGTTAGAGATTTTAGCAGGACCAAATATTTCACGTTGCCAGTCTGTACCTTCTTTATTTGCTTTCGTAATGTTGAATGCAGTTACACCCAATTTAGGGTCTGCAATGTCATTTGTATAAGTATAATTAGCAGGTAAGGTACCATAAACGTTTGGATAGATATAATCTGCAATGGTTTGCTCACCCGTAGATGTAAAACGATATTGTGCTGAAGGAGAAGTTCCTGCGGCTTTTCCTGCTCCAATTTCAGATTCATAATAATACTGTCCCAATTCTTTGGTATTCAACAAACTAAGTGTTTTTCCAACCGTTTGAATCCCTGTATAAGCATCAAATGTAATTTTTGATTCTCCCACAGCTCCTCTTTTGGTTGTGATGATAACCACACCATTGGCAGCACGAGCTCCATAAATAGAGGCAGACGAAGCATCTTTCAATACTTGCATCGACTCAATATCATTTGGGTTGATTTGGTTAAGTGTTCCTTGCGTTGGTACACCGTCAATTACATACAAGGGACTGTTATTGTTGATTGAACCAAAACCACGAATACGTACCATTGTTCCTCCTCCGGGAGAGTTATCATTACCAACCGTAACCCCAGCAGCTCTACCTTGCAACATTTGGGTAACACTGGCACTTGGCAAAGCAGTTAATTCTTTTGCACCTACTACTGTTACCGCACCTGTAATATCTTTTTTACGTTGAGAAGCGTAACCCGTAACGATTACTTCTGATAAAGATTTTACATCAACTATTAAAGAAACATTGATTGATTCTTGACCGCCAACTGCGATTTCTTGTGAAGAAAAACCTAATGATGAGAATATCAAAGTAGCATTATTCGGAACATCAATAGTATATGCACCATCATTGCTTGAGGTTGTACCCTTATTGGTACCTTTCACCTGAACGCTTGCACCAGGAACGCCCGCCTTTGTTTCATTGTCAATAATTCTACCTGTAATTTTTCGTTGGGAAATAGCTACAAGTGAGCAACACACAAATACGAATAGCAAAAGGAATCTCTTTCCGATGGGAATTGAGTAGTTTTTTTTCATAAAAGTTAAATGATTAAGTATGATTTATTGTATTGAAAAAGGTAATTTATACTTACCACATCATGATAAATATTATATAAATATTTATTAAAATAATACAAAAACAAAACTTTTTCAATTAAAAAAATTATAAAAAAACCATAAATAATACTTTATTTAAAAATATTTATCATTATTCTGACTTTTGCAAGTTAAAATTAAGGTTCATAAAATAACATTGTGCAAAAAGAAAGCCTCCCGAAAAATAATTTCGAGAGGCTTTACCATCAATCAAACCCAAATCTATAATGTTACTACTTAGTTCCTTGAGCCAAAGTACCTGATGTTGGCTCATAATAATGACCAAATTTTATTAATAATTTCTTGCCAATTCCTAATTTTACATCTTTATTCATTTTGTTCCAAGCCCAAACATCACTCACTGAAATATTATATTTTCGAGCAATGCTATAAAAATTCTCTCCGCTTGTTACAGTATGCGTATAATTGGTTACTTGATGAATTTGTACAGGAATATTTGGCTTAAATTCTTCTGTTTCTGTTGTTTGAGCAACTACTTCTTCTTTAACGGGAGTAGCTTTTGGCTCTTTCGCTTCTGTCAACGTCAAATCAACCACTTTCACACCTTCACCTTCTTTTTGTTGTGAAACATTTTTAGAGGCTACAACTTCTGTATTTTTCGCAATTTCTTTGATAACTGGTTTGTTTGGTACAGTAATTACTTCCACAGGACTATTGGATGGACGAGTTTTTTGTAACCATAACACTCTCCCATCTACCAAACGCTGAGGAGCATCTAAACGATTATATTTCAACAATTTAGACAAACAAATTCCGTACATCTGCGAAACTTTCCAAAGGCTTTGTTCTGTGGCGTTTGTCACGGTATGAAAAGGCACGGGAGCTTTTTTTGCTTTTTTCTCTAAGTAGTAAATTTCGTTCGGAACAATTTTCGTGTCTAAACCATCTGCTAAATCGTTGAACTTAATAAAATCTTCTACGTCAAAATCAGCTCTCACACAGATTGACTCTACGTCGTCACCTACTTGTGCTTGAATACCTGCTTTGTTATTGATATTATAGAAAATTGGTACATTTTTATTTTTTGTTTTAGCTGTAATTCTTGTTAAAACAGGAAAACCTAAATCTTCCGTAAAAATGTCTGCTTTACCGTTCATGGTTAGCACTTTTTCTTTCATCGGAGCAATTTCATCTTCCGACAAAGCAATCAACATTGTATAAGGTTTATCTTCTGGAACAGTTGTTCCACTCATCCAACGATTATACTTCCAAATATCATCTTCAGAAACAACTAACTCTTTGGAAATAAACGAAATAGCTTTTCCTGCATTGAAAGTATATTCAAAAAAAGTAATGTCTGACGGTTTATATTTGGCGATTTCTTTTTCAAGGACTAATTTATGAGCAATAGCACGCAATACATAAAAATCTGTTTTGGCAGTTACTGAAATTTCTTTTGAGCCGTACCATTCTTTCGCAATGTATTTATAAACATTGCTCAAACCTGTACGATAAGAATTCAGGGAAGAAATCCAGTTATTCAATACTAAATTATTTCTTTTTAGATATAAACAAGCGGCTCTTGTGGACGCATGAATATTTTTACGCTCGTCGATTTGGTCGTCCACTCTTAGACCAAATTCCATTGCCGTTTCTTTTTTAAATTGCCAAAAACCTACTGCATTTGATTTTGACACAGCATCTGGTAAAAGTCCAGATTCTTGTACTGCCAAATATTTGAAATCTTCGGGAATACCTTCATCTGCCAACATTGTTTCGATGATTGGAAAATATAAAGCAACACGGTCTAATTTCGCATTTAGATAGGTTTTGTTCCCCAAAAGAGTTTTGATGTCGTTTTGAATTATTCCCTGAGCATCTTTAGAAATATTGATGCTGACACCAGCAAACTCTACGGTTTCTGGCACGGGGTAAGACTGGGCTACTGAGCAAAAAGAAGCTAAATAAAGTAGTAGCACAGTAAGATGAACAATTGGCGGATTTTTCATTTTACTGATATGGATTATGTGATTGCAGAATGACCAGGATGGATTCAGAAATATTGAGCCTTTACATACCTACAATGATGCCTTCACAAATGCCGTGCCAATTTTCAGAATTGTATATTAACAAAAAAGGAATGAGTATTAGTCATTCCTTTTTTCTACTCTAAACTAACCTTCTCGAAATCATTAATCCATCTCGAATTGGCATTAAAAGATTTTCTGTTCTTGGGTCGTCATGGCACATTTTATTGAAATTGAGAAGATTTTGAGTGTCTTTATCTATCTTCTTACCTTCTTGAATATCAGCCACTTTACCACTCCAAAGTACATTATCAGAAATGATATAACCACCAATTTTCACTTTATCAAAAACCAAGTCATAATATTTATGATAGTTCATTTTATCGGCATCAATAAAAACCATATCAAATGTTTCTGTCAATGTCGGAATAATTTCTCCTGCATCACCAATTCGATAATCAATTTTGTTTGCTAATGGAGATTCGTTAAAGAATTTTCTGGTAAAATCTTCCAATTCTTCGTTGACATCAATGGTGATAATTTTGCCATTTTCGGTCAATCCTTCTGCCAAACAAAGAGCTGAATAACCTGTATAAGTCCCTATTTCCAAGATATTTTCGGGACGCATCATGTGCGAAAACATCGATAAAACTCGCCCTTGAATATGTCCTGACAACATTCTGGATTGTAATATTTTAACGTGAGTTTCACGATTTAATCGTGCTAACAAATAACTTTCGGGAGAAGTATGATTTTCTGAATAATCGTTGATATTTTGTGGTAAAAAATCCATGATAGTATTTAGTAACACAGACTTCAGTCTGTATATTTATTTTTACAGACTGAAGTCTGTGTTACAATGATTGATATAATTCGTTTAATTGTTCAGCAATGTTCTTGGCAGAAAACTGTTCAACGTGTTTTTGTCCCGCTGCTATCAATTGTTTTTGCAAATCTTTATTGGCTAAAACTTGTAAGATTTTATTGGCTAAATCAGTTGAACTGGCGGGGTCGGCATATAAAGCCCCTTCGCCACCTGCTTCTTCCAGACATGACCCCGTTGCTCCAATAACAGGCACGCCCGAATGTAAAGCCTCCACGATAGGAATGCCAAAACCTTCAAAAAAAGAAGGATAAACAAAGAGCGAAGAACCTTGATAAAGAGCGGGCAAATCTTGGAATGGGACTTTATTCAAAATCTTAACATTCTGAATATCATACTTTTGTATATAATCTTCAATTTGAGTTTGATATTTCGATTTACTTCCAACCAAAATCAATTGATAATTACTCAAATTCAATTTTTGAAAGGCTTCAACCAAACAAAACTGATTTTTACGTTCAATAATTGACCCTACTGACAAAATATATTTCTTCCGAATTCCATATTTTTCAGTAACATTTTTAATAGTTTCGGAGCTTTGTTTTACTTGAAAAGCCTCGTCACAATCTTGATAAATTACCTTAATTTTATCAGGATTTGTACCGTAAAATTCAACAATATCTTCTTTGGTCTGTTCGCTAACGGCAACAATAACATCCGCTTTTTTACAGGCTTGTCGGAACTTGATTTTATAGATGAGCGTGTCAAAAAATGGATATAGTCGAGGGTATCTTTCAAAAATTAAATCGTGAATGGTAACTACTGTTTTTATCTCTTTAGGAATACTTCCGAAAGGCAATTCGTTACTTAATCCATGATAAACATTTACTTTATCACGCTCTAAATCATTCTTAATCAACCAACTACGCCACAAAAATTTCTTTTTAGGCGTAACAGATTTAATGCCAAAATCTCTAACACCTGATTTAGGCGTATAAGCCAAATATTCATGCTGAGGAGCATATTTCAGCAATGCCTCAATGATAAATCGACTATAATTTCCTAAGCCTGTATTATTATGGTATGCCCGCTTGGCATCAAAACCTATTTTCATTCTGTGTTTTACGGACAGCCTTGTCCGTCGTGTAAATTTTCAAAAATACAATTAAGAAATAACGCCAATTTCAATCAATGATTTTCTAAAAATAATGCGTTCTAATTGATTAAATCTCAAAGTGTTGATTGTAGCTTCTCCAATGGAAGACAATGACGCAATAGTTCCATCGGATAATACTTCAAAATGTTCAATCCAAAAATCAATTCTCGGGTTAAAGAGACGTACTATTTCATCGTCATTTGAATATGAAGCAATATCTGAACCTTTATTTTGATTGCAATGTGGACAAGCATAAGCGAGGTTACGAAGTATGGTTTTCCCTCCGTGTTTGACGCTTCGTATATGGTCAATATGAAAAGTGGTAGCTAAGAAAAATTCGGGTGTTAGACAATATTCACACTTAAAATCAGCGTTTTGAGCTACTTGTAGTCTTAACTTTTCTGAAATACGAATCATTTAGCAACAAGTTGATAGGCACGAGCTTTCGCTAAACCAATTAATAAATCGTAGTTTAAATATTTCTCTAACTCTTCGGATTCTGATGATGAGATTGTTCCATTTTTTTTCATATCCGTTAATAATTGGATACGGCGTTGAAGGTCATTCGAGAATTTGAATGATAATATTTGTTGTGGCATCACATCTGCCATAAAAGAAGCTATTTGGTCTTGTGCTGAAACGAAAGCTGTCATAGTATTCTCATTTTTAACAAAGTTACAATAATTCTCTAATTTTCAGTGTCAACTCTTCTGCCCGATTGGTTGTCATAAAGTGACCTCCACCCTTTATTTTCACATCTGCTGAAACAAATTTATACGGCAAAATTCTATCTGATGTACCGTGAATATGTTTAATGTTTGGAAGAATAGACACATTTTGCCAATTTACGATTTTATCAATTTTATGTTCAGACTATTTCTTTCTTAAAATTTCTCTAACCTCTGGATTTATAGCATTTGGGTCTATTTTATCGGTCAATTCTAAGTATTTTAAAGCACTATCTTTTTCCATAAAATACGAATATGAAGCGGTTAACTGTCCATAAGCTAAGGCATTTTTAGGATTAAGTTGAACAGATTTCTTTAAACATTCAATCGCTCTATCTAAATACTCTTGCTTCTGTGTTTTAAAGAATATTTGACCATTGCTAACACCTAATCCAAGCCAAACATTTGAATTATTTGGATTAATTTTTATTGATTTATTAAAATAGATAAGAGATTCTTCTGGTTTCTCTTTCATTCCTAAAATATTAGCAAATCCCCAATAAGTTTCTTCATTTAAAGAATCTAACAGCCACGCTTGATTAAAGCGTTTCATAGCAGTATCGTAATCATTTTTATAAAAATATCCCCATGCTTTTTTTGTGTAAAATTTCGAAGCTTCCTGACGATTTTTGAAACCGTTATCACATTCCCTGAAAAAATCTTGGTCAATATCAATCTGTTCTTGACATTTTTTCTGACTCCCATACATAGGTAAGAGATTAATATTTTCAAGACAATCTTGCGTAGAAGAACAAGACATAATAAAGAGCATTACAAGAATTATACAACGTTGGTATTTCATAAATTTATCATTGATTTTTGAGTGTAAAGCAATCTAATGAATCTTTCAAGTATAAAATTAGTTATTTTTGTACTTATGTCTTCTACGAATTGTGGAGTCGTGCTAAATTTTAATGGAATCAATCAATCATCATACCCTGCCTAATGGAATTAGAATCGTACACCGTCAGGTTACGCATACTACTATTTCTCATATTGGAATTATGCTCGACATGGGGAGTCGAGACGAAAAAGCTCACCAACAAGGACTTGCTCACTTTTGGGAACACATGGCTTTTAAAGGCACTCAAAAACGTTCTTCCTTGCAGATTATCAACCGTTTAGAGATTGTCGGAGGAGAATTAAATGCTTATACAACCAAAGAAAAAGTTTGTTTTCACGCTTCTGTGCTTACGCCACACTATGAGCGTGCGTTGGAACTTTTGTCGGACATTACGTTCAATTCAATCTTTCCCGATAAACAAGTTGAGCGTGAACGTGGCGTAATTTTGGAAGAAATGGCGATGTATTACGACTCGCCCGAAGATGCTATTCAAGATGATTTTGATGATATTATTTTTGCCAATCATCAATTAGGGAAAAATACACTTGGTAATCAAGAAAGTGTTTCAAACTTTACTCGTAAAGATTTATTAGATTTTATTTCTGAAAATCTTGATACAGAAAGAGTGATTTTTTCATCCATTGGCAATATGCCTTTCAAAAAAGTTTTACAATTAGCCGAAAAATTCTTTAAAGATATTCCTGCTAAAAAATCAAACTTGACACGAGTTGCTCCTACGGCTTATTCACCTCAAAATCAAAGCGTTACTCGTGGCATTTCTCAGGCTCACGTTTCCATTGGACGCACAGCGTATTGTCTTTCAGACACCAAGCGTTTACCTTTTTTCATGTTGGTAAATCTTTTAGGAGGTTTTGGGATGAACTCACGCTTGAACTTGGCTGTCAGAGAACGAAACGGTTTAGTTTATTCTATTGATGCAGGTTACACGCCAT
Source organism: Arcicella aurantiaca (assembly GCF_003148625.1). Lineage (GTDB taxonomy): Bacteria > Bacteroidota > Bacteroidia > Cytophagales > Spirosomataceae > Arcicella > Arcicella aurantiaca. Next base: position 40,338 of record NZ_QGGO01000019.1, read on the forward strand.
TCATTGACACGGGTTATTGGAGTATTTCGTATGCCACCGAAGCCAAACGTTTAAATAAGGTTAATTCTCTGATATTAAAAGAATTACAAAAATTAAGAGATATAAAACTTACAAAAACTCAGTTACACAATACCAAAGAACAATTGATGGGACAAATGGCAATGTCGGAAGAAGGCAACATGAGTTTTATGTTGATGATGGCAAAAAGTTTATTGGATATTAATAGAATTGATAGCTTAGAAGACCTTTTTGTTCAGATTAGAGCAGTTACGGCAGAACAACTTCAAGATTTAGCCAATGAAATGTTTCAGGAAGATGATTTGAGTTATTTGACGTTTTTGCCAGAGTGACAAGTGCTTTTTTTGTATATTTGTATAAAAAATACCTATTTGATATGAGTGCTGAACAATATGCTAATAGTTACCTCAAAGATGAAGTTAAAATAATTGAAAATTCTGAGAGACAAACTATAGCTCCAGAATTAAACATTTTTGAAAAAGCACTTATCTACAAATATTCAGAGGATGGTTATCAAGATTTGAATGAGCAACTCAGAATCAGTAAGGGAGAAAATATCTCCAACTTTGGTCAACTTTTATATGAATCTTTAGAAAAGCTACCCAATTTCATTGGTAATGTGTACAGAAGTATAAATTTGAATGATATTGAATACAATAAATATTTAACTGCTTTTCAAAACGATGAAATAATAATTGAACCTTTTTTTATATCCACAAGCAGAAGTCAATTAATTGGTAACCAATTCGGACGAATACGATTTGAGATTTTTTGCCAAAGAGGTAAAAACATTGGGAGCATTTCAAAATACGCTTCAGAAAAAGAAGTTCTTATCAATTATAATAGTCAATTTAGGGTAATTGAAGTTAATGAGATAAAAAAGCATATCAAACTTATCGAAATTTAGGTCATGACAACTACAAGCAAAACTGACATAGAAATAATAAATACCCCTACAATTTTTCAGGTAGTAGCAGACTATTCATTTGATGAAAAAGATAAAAGCCTTGAAATTGAATGGATTGACTCTGAGCTATTTTTCTTGAAACAAAAATTAGTAAATGGAGCAATGACACTACAAAAAAAAACTATTGCTCAATTAATGGATTTGATTGGTAAATTATCTCTCAGAAAAGAATTTATAGAAGACGAATTGTCATTTAAAAACTATGAGAATGTCAATGATAATCCTGCTTGGAGATTACACAAAAAGTCCCAGTCAGGCTTTGAACTAAAAGATTAGTAGGCTCTTCGTGTATATCATAAATAATATGCACATTTTTCCATAAAATGCACTTATACCTCCACATACCTTTTTGCCGACAAGCTTGTCATTATTGCGACTTTCATTTTAGCACTTCTTTGAAAACTAAAAATGAAATTGTACACGCTCTTTGTCAGGAAATTGCTTTGCAAAAGGATTATTTGAAAGACAAGAATTTAGAAACTATCTACTTTGGTGGTGGAACGCCTTCGTTATTGGAAGATGACGATTTTGCCCAGATTTTTGAAGCCATTTCAAAATATTTTAACATAAAATCAGACGCTGAAATTACCCTTGAAGCCAATCCTGATGATTTGACGAAAGAGAAACTTCAATTATTCAAAAAGTACAATATCAATCGACTTAGTATTGGCATTCAGTCTTTTCATGAACCACACTTAAAAAGCCTTAATAGAATTCATAGTTCAGAAGAAGCAGAAACTTGCGTAAAATCAGCACAAGACTCTGGGATTGAGAACATTACGATTGATTTAATCTATGCCATTCCTGCCGAAAGAGACGATATTTTATATACCGACTTAGAAAAAGCTACGGCACTAAATACCAATCATATATCTGCTTATTGCCTTACGATTGAGCCACAAACCGTTTTTGGAAAATGGTTAAAACAAGGAAAAATACAAACGATTGATGATGATTATGCCGCAACACAATTTGATATTTTAGTAACTTATTTAGCACAAAGTGGTTTTGAGCAGTATGAAATTTCCAATTTTGCACGAAACAATCAATATTCACGCCACAATACAAGTTATTGGAAACAAGAAGAATATTTGGGTATTGGTCCTTCGGCACACAGTTTCAACCATGTAAGCCGACAATACAATGTGCCAAATAACACACAATATATCAAAGCTTTACAACAAAACTCAGTCCCTTCAGAAATTGAAATTTTAAGTTTGGAAGATAAAGTCAACGAATATTTATTGACAGGCTTACGTACCAAATGGGGCTGTAATATTCAGAAAATCAATCAGTTGTCAGATTCAAACTTCATAGAACTGAATAAAAAAATCATTCAAAATCAATTAGCTGACAATTTCATCTTGATTGAAAACGATACGTTGTTACTTACATCCAAAGGAAAATTATTTGCTGACAGAATAGCTTCTGATTTATTCATGTAAAACTTGAAGTTTCACATTTTTAGATTGCCTACCTTCAAAAAGAATCGTAATTTTGTAGTTTGAAACAAGACCTTCCGAATTAGGTTAAACTCTATTCTCCTCATCGCAAAAATCATTCATAACATTATGGCAAAAAATACGTTCAGAAATCCACAACATGAAGAACAACCACAAAACGAACCTGCAAAACTTAATGCTTGGCAACGTTTTAAGGCTTTTCGTGAACGTCAGCCTATTATCAGATTTATCATCAATAAATTATTCAAATATATTCTTTATGGTATTGGCGTTTCATTGGTTACGGTGGTACTCTTAAAATTCGTACCCGTTTGGATAACGCCAACGATGATTGACCGTAAAATTACAGCTATTGCCGAAGGAAGAGACTCGGAAATCCATTCAGATTGGGAGCCTTACGAAAATATTTCAAAAGAAGCCGCTTTGGCAGTTGTTGCCTCAGAAGACCAGCTTTTCCCACAACATTATGGCTTTGATTTTGGGGCAATGTGGGGTGCATTTCGTCATAATTTAAAAGGAAAAAAAATCAAAGGAGCAAGTACCATTTCTCAACAAGTTGCCAAAAATGTTTTCTTATGGCAAGGCAGAAGTTACGTCAGAAAGGTATTAGAAGTGTATTTTACCTTTTTGATTGAGGTAATTTGGGGGAAAGAACGCATTTTGGAAGTTTACTTAAATGTGGCAGAAATGGGGAAAATGACCTTTGGCGTAGAAGCAACTTCTTTACGCTTTTACGGACACGGAGCTAAAAGTTTAACAAGAACAGAAGCCGCCAGAATAGCCGCAGTGCTTCCAAGTCCAAATCGTTTTTCAATTGCCAATCCATCTGGATATGTACAAAGACGCACGAATTTTATCGTACGCCAAATGAGAGGTTTAGGAGGCAAAGCGTATTTGAAGTTTTGATTCCATTTTTTGGAATCAATCAGAATTATGGTAAAATTTGGAATAATTATTGATAAATGTTCCTTATTAAATACCCATAAAATGAAAAAACACAAAACCCAAAAGGTTTCTACAAACAGTCCTGTGATTCCGCCAAGCAACACTATTAATGAGAATAGCTCTGCTAAATCTCCTGTGGCTGACAATAAAATTGAACATTTGAATGAAATAACTCAGCCTTTTGAGTTAATTCGTTTCGACAAAAAACTCAATATTTACTTAGGAATCTGTGTTTTAGCATTCTTAATTTTATCACTTCTAAAAATTCATGGTTCGTCTGTTGCTTCATGGAATGACATTATTCCAGAGGGTTCAACCTCCACAAAAAGCATTTTAGCAGGAACTCCCAAAAGAATTAGAATGGATGAATATGCCGTTCTAACGCCTTTTACACTTTCCCAATACAATAATAATTTTCCTACGGCAAATCAAGCTATTGGTGGTCAGAATGCTCCTTTAATTGGTTTTGTTCCTGTCAATCACTTTGTTACAGCTTTCAGACCAAACTTTTGGGCATATTATTTCTTGTCGCAAGAACAGGCTTTTGCATGGGCTTGGAACTTCAAGACTTTCGGTATATTAATTTCAGTTACCTTAATGTTGATGTTATTAACAGGCAATAATTTGTTATTATCAATCTTCGGAGGTTTCTGGCTTTTATATTCTTCGGGAACACAATGGTGGTATTCAACCTCTTGGCCTGACTGTATTTTCTTGGCAGCTATTTTATTTACTTGTGCCGTTTATCTAATTTTTAGCAAAAATATTATTTCGCTCATTATCAGCACCTTACTTTTCGTCCTGTTTAGTGTGTATTATGCTACCATTTTATACCCGCCATACCAATTACCATTAGCTTATTTTGTAATATTTTTATTAGCAGGTTACGTAATTCATCATTTTAATAAAGACATTATTTTCGATAAATTATTCATCAAATTAGGTTTGGGTTTAGGTGCTTTTGCAGCATTAGGAATCATCTTTTTTAAGTTTTATTCGGATGCGAAACCAACTATCGAAGCCATGATGAATACGGCTTATCCGGGTAAAAGAACAGATTTTGGAGGCTCAGGTTTTCCTACCAATATGTTTTCAGAGTATTATCATTTATTTGTCAATTCCGATAGTTTTCCACAGGCTTGGATAAATATTTGTGAATTATCTCACTATATCAATTTTGCTCCTGTCATTGTTGGTTGCATGATTTGGTATTATGCAACTACCCAAAAAATCAATTATTTAGTTTTATTGCCAAGCATTTTTGTCGTTTTCATCTTGATTTGGATAAAAGTTGGTTTCCCTGAAAGCATTGCTAAATTGACTCTAATGAGTATGAGTCCACCCAAAAGAACACAAATTCCTTTTGGTGTAGCCAACGTTATTCTCGCCATTATTTATGTAAGTCAATTGAAATACATGAAAATTTCAGATTTGCCTATTTCTAAAAAAGTGATTTCCATTATTATTACCATTCTTTTTATGGGAATTACGGCTGCGACAAACGATAGCAGTTCTGGAAATTTCTTCAAAGCACCACAATTAGTAATCGGCGTTATTCTTTTCGGAATTGCCAATATTATGCTCTTATTTCCTCTCAATATAAAGTTTAGAGAAGTTATTTTTACCAGTGTAATTGCAGTTACCTTAGTGCCAAATATCATGGTAAACCCTATTGCCAAAGGACTTGCCCCAATAACTGAACATAATATTTATCAGCAAATAAAAGCAATTGATAAAGCTGACCCACACCAAAGATGGATGGTTAATGGTAGTCAATTTTACGGATATATCACCCAAGCCACAGGCGTAAATGTTTTAGGAGGTGTAAAATATGTTCCAGACTTCAAAACGATGAAAGTAATTGATGGTAAATACAAGCGTGATACCGTTTATAACCGTTATGCTCATACAGTTTATAGTTCGTATATAGACGGAAAAGACTCAACCGTAGTAGCTCTCAATTTTGAAGATGGATATTCAATTGGTATTGATGGTTGTTCGCCACGCTTGAAGGAATTGAAAGTTAAATACATGATTTTTGATAGACAGCCACAACCCGTAGAAGTGCGTTGTATGAAAAGAATTGCAGATTCTACGGTTCAAATCTACCAAAGAAATGACTAAGCAAAGAGCCAAAATATTAGTCATTATTCCTTGCTATAACGAAGAAGCGTCTATCCAAAATTTGGTCAATGATATTCAATCGGTAAAAAAACAACATGACTTACCGATTGATATTTTAGTGGTAAATGATTGTTCTAAAGATAATACGCTACAAGTTATTAAATCTTTAGATTGTCTATACTTAGATTTACCTGTAAACTTAGGCATTGGCGGAGGAATGCAAAGCGGTTATAAATACGCATACCGAAATGGCTATCAATTTGCGGTACAAATGGACGGAGACGGACAACATCCAGCCATTGAATTACCAAAACTTTTGCAAGAAGCACAAACCAACAAAGCAGATGTAATTATTGGCTCACGATTTTTAGAAGGAAAAGGCTTTCAATCTTCATTTTTTAGGAGATTAGGTATCACTTATTTTAAATGGTTAAATAAGTTTTTGATTGGGCAGACGATACATGACAGTACATCAGGATTTAGGGTATTTAATAGAAAAACGCTTGAACTTGTCAACCAATATTATCCCGATGAATACCCCGAACCAGAAGCGATTGTATTATTCGGAATGAGAAAATTAATCATGAAGGAAGTACCCGTAGAAATGTGCGAAAGACAAGGTGGCGTTTCTTCAATCAACTCATTCAGAGCGATTTACTATATGTTCAAAGTTAGTTTAGGAATAATTTTCGTTTATATCAGACTCAAAGGAAAATGGAAAATGTAGTACCTTTCAAAATACAGATAATCAGTATCTTAGCCACATTAGGATTCATGTATTTTATTGTCCGACAAATTATTCGTGGGAAACTTCGTGAAGAATATTCCATCGTTTGGTTTGCTTGTACAATTGTGTTACTGATTTTTTCTTTTTGGCGAAAAGGTTTAGAACAAATTTCGTTGGCATTAGGCGTATTTTATCCTCCATCACTTTTGTTTTTATTAGCAATTGGGGCAATCGTAACCTTTTTAGTCCACCTTTCAATAGTCAATTCTAAATTACAAAGTCAAATAAAAGATTTAGCTCATGAAGTTGCTTTTTTGAAAGAAAAGCAACTCAATGAAAGTACCATAAAATAAGATTTTCTAAACATGAAACATACATTTGTAGTGCTGGCATACAAAGAATCTGTTTATTTGGAAGAATGTATTTTATCGCTGATTAATCAAACAGAAAAAAGTACAATCATTATTTCTACTGCTACTCCAAACAGCTTCATCGACAGTATTGCTCAAAAATATAACCTCTCTTTAGCTATCAGAAAAGGCGTTCCAACAATTGCCAATGATTGGACTTTTGCTTACGCCCAAGCCACTACAAAGTACATAACATTAGCACATCAAGACGATATTTATTTGCCCAATTATACCCAAAATTTATTACAGAAAGCCTCTAAATATGATACTTCAATTGCGTTTTGTAATTATTATGAAATCCGTAATAAACAAATCGTAAAAACAAATTTATTGTTATTTATCAAGCGGATTTTATTGCTTTCTTTAGGAATAAATTATGTAGGAAAGAGCAAAATCAATAAATGGTTATGTTTAGCATTTGGTAGCCCAATTTGTTGTCCGTCAGTGATGTACAACAAAGAAAAATTGGGAGAATGGCAATTTGACAATCATTTTAAAGTAAACTTAGACTGGAACTCGTGGCTGAGAGTTGCTAAAATGCAAGGAGCTTTTGTTTATACCAATAAAGCATTAATGTACCACCGAATCCATACACAGTCTGCAACTACTGCCAATTTGGATGATAATTTCAGACATAAAGAAGATATAGAAATATTTACCAGTCTTTGGGGAAAAACCATTGGTAATATCATCAGTAAATTTTATGCGAATAGTTATAAATCTAACGAATTATAATACAGAATAAATCATGGTTCAATATCAACATAGTAAAACTTGTAGGCTCTGCGGAAGCGAAGAACTCAATAAAGTCGCTGAAAATCTACATGACCCACAAGAATCGGTGCAAGATACCTTTGATGTTTTAGCTTGTACAAAATGTGGCTTTCACTTTACAGACCCTATGATTTTGAATAAAGACCTCGGTTTTTTATACGAAGGCAATTATTTTGGCATTGATAACAAGTTATCGTTTTTTGAAAACTTATATCGTTTTGACCAATATAGATACGATTTTGGTATTTATAGTAAGTATTTTTCAAAAAATATGACCATGTTAGATTATGGATGTGGAAATGGGTCGAGAGTAGAATATTTACGCCAAAAAGGTTTTAGAGCAACAGGTATTGATGAATTTGACATGATAACAACAGATTTAGACAAGAGTCTTTATGTTATTAAAAATCCTATTGATTTTTTCCCAGAACAGAAATATGATGTCGTTTTTATGTACCACGTCTTGGAACATTTAAGAGAATTTGACGCTCAAATTAATCATATCAAAACCAATATTCTGAAAAAAGGAGGATACTTAATTATTCAAGTTCCCAATGTAGATTGCTGGCAATTCAAGAAATATCCACAAAATGACAATCTTTATGAAGTTCCTCGACATTTTTGGCATTTCAATAAAAGAAGTATAAAATTTATGATGGAAGAAAGGGGATTTATCACCAAAGGGCAAAATTGCAAAAACTCCATTTTACATCCATCTACTATTTTAAGCAGTGTTTTTAAATTTAATATTCGGCAAGAGTGGGCAAAACCCAATCCAAATAAATGGCTTATTCATGCTAAATTTGGTTTATTTTGCTTGTTATCAATTCCAATTTTATTTTGGGAAAATTTAAGAGATGACAGTCCAATTTTAAATTGTATTTTTGAAAACAAATAAACAAAAAAGCCTCAAATAATCAAATTTGAGGCTTTTTCTATGATTAATCATTCTCTATCAATCCGTATCTATCTACTACTTTCATGATTCTATCGGCGTAAAATTTGCCTCCTTTGTGGGTATATCCACGTTCACCAACTGAATAAATGAATGTGTAGGCTGCTGAATATTTTTCCACGCCTGAGGCAATCTGTCCTCGATAATATTTGGCAATATCGCTATAATCTCGCTTCCAAGCTCCTGTTTTGTGCATGAAAACTTCTTCTACTAAAAATTCTATACATTCCCGTCTCGACCCAAAACGACGATACCAATTATCTGGACGGCGACTTTCATCATAAATGATTTGTCCATCATCTGATTTTTTAAGAATTGGCACTTTACCTTCATATTCATCGGGCTGTCCTTTCAACTGATAGGCGTTTGATTCATTTCCCCACCATTGTTTTATTCCAAAGAAATTATTGGCAAAAACCGCATTTCTGCTATATCCATAACCACTTTCCATTGCTGCCATTGCCATAATTACACTGGCTGGCACTTGATATTTTTGCCCTAATTCTATGGCAATTGGCTTAATATCTGCTAAAAATGCTCTGGCTTCATCTTGGGTCGGATGCCCAATGGCTGTCCCATAAACATTTTGATTTCTACCTAAAAATGGGTCTTCAGCAGGTGTTGGATTAAACCGTAGATTGGTCGTCGGTAATGGATAAGATGCTTTTGAAATATCAGGTTCGCCAGAGGTAGATGCCGATGAATTACTCGGAGGGTTTTGAATAACCACTACATTTCCCAATGATTTTCCTGTAACGGCAATTTCCCCATAAGCTACACTAACGGTATCATTGGTAGCAGAAATTCCTACAAATCTCAATTTCTTAACACTCGGAAAACCGAACGCAAAACTCAATTCAGCCTTATTCTGACTGGTTTTTATCGTTCCAAGGCTTCCTTTATCAGAGAAAATTTTAATGCGTTGTATATTATCTCCAGCACTAAACAAGAATTTAACTTCTTCTCCAACTGTAGCCGTAGGAACGTACTCAACACTGAGTCCAATTTTTTTGAGTTTTTGATAGGAAAATGCAAGTAGAGCAATACCCAAAAGGCATAATGCACTAATCATCCCGCCACGAAAAAGTTTCTTATTCATTTGCATAAAATTTCTGTAAATCCTTAGCTATTAAAACTCTACTATGGCGGTAACTGAGTCTATGTGCTAAAAATATCAAAAATCATGCCGTGTGAGGATATAAACATGAAGGAGCAAGTACGAGATAATATTTTTTGGAACAAGATGCTCAATTATATCTCATAACGATGACTTTCACGCTGTTTAAAGCAATTCATCTTTGGGAATCCAATAGTGGTTTTTAAGGTTTTTTATTTTATCATTTTCAACAACAATTCCTTCGTTTTCAAGTAACTCTTGCATTTTATCACCTCCAAAAAACGCTTTTCCTGTTAGTACCCCTGCCCTATTAACCACTCTATGTGCTGGAATAGTAGCATCTCCGTGACAGGCATTCATAGCCCAGCCCACAAATCTTGCTCCTCCTTTTGAGCCTAAATATTCTGCAATCGCACCATAAGACGTTACTCTGCCTTCAGGAATAAGGCGAACAACTTGATAAATATCTTCAAAGGAATTTTTCATGTTACAAAGTAAATTAGATTTCAATATGCTCAAATCATTTTAAACAAAAAAGGTAGAATATCCTAAAAGGTTATTCTACCATGAACAAGCATTAATTTATTGATTTTGAAGTGTTTATTTCTTTTCTGCTAAGAAACTTTTGGCATAATTTACCTTTAAGTTTCCTAAACGTTCAATGTGTGTTTTTAAGCGATTGGTAAAATCTCCAAAATTTCTTGATGAACTTGGCGACCAAGCTACTTCCGAAACGGCACAGGCTCTTGGGAAAACCATGTACTCAATTTGATTGGTCGTTTGCATATATTCTGTCCAAACATTGGCTTGAAGTCCAAGTATAAATTTCTTTTGTTCAGCCGTTAATTCTTTCGGAGCGGGTTCATAACTATACACTTTTTCTAAAGTTAAAAATCCGCCAATTGCCAATGGTTCTGTTTTCGGGTCAGCCTGATAATGGTCTAAATACAAATGAGAACCCGGTGTCATTATTACATCATGGTTTTGTTTTGCTGCCAAAATCCCACCTTCTTCACCTCTCCACGACATTACTGTTGCATTTGGCGACAAACCTCCTTCTAAAATTTCATCCCAACCAATCATTTTTCTACCTTTTGAGGTAATAAATTTATCGATTCTACGGATAAAATAACTTTGTAATTCATGTTCATCTTTCAAGCCCTCTTTCTTCATTAAATCTTGGCAAAAACGACTTGTTTTCCATTGGTCTTTCGGGCATTCGTCTCCTCCAATGTGGATATATTGGCTTGGGAACAAATCAATTACTTCTGTCAAAACATTTTCTAAGAATGTAAAAGTCTCTTCTCTTGGGCAAAAAACATCGTTTGAAACACCCCAAGTTGTATGTACTTGATAAATTTTATCTTGATTACAACCCAATTCTGGATATGCCGCCAAAGCCGCTTGAGCATGACCAGGCATCTCAATTTCTGGAACAATGGTTACGTATTTTTTCTTAGCATAAGCAATAACTTCCTTTACTTCTTCTTGCGTATAGAAGCCGCCATAAGGTTTTCCATCATATTTGCCACTTCCATATTTTCCTACCAAAGTTTCTTTACGAACAGAGCCAATTTCGGTTAATTTGGGATATTTTTTGATTTCGATTCTCCAACCTTGGTCTTCTGTCAAGTGCCAGTGAAAAGTATTGAATTTATGTAAAGCAATTAAATCAATATATTTTTTGATAAAAGATACTGGAGAAAAATGACGACCAACATCTAAATGTAATCCACGATAAGAATATCTTGGAGCATCTTCTATTTTACAACATGGAATCGACCATTTTACACCTTCAACTTTACCGTCTTTAAAAACATCTGTTGGTAATAATTGTAACAAAGTTTGAACTCCGTAAAATGCACCTTTTGCCGTTTTAGCAGAAATCACTACTTGTTTTGTAGAAACATCCAATTTATAACCCTCCTCAGGAATACTTCCATCTTGCACAAACTGAATAGAACCTTTTACTAATTTCTTTGAATCAGCAACTACTTTTTTATTCCATCCATTTAAAGTATTAAGTTGCGTATTCAATAGCTCCGCAACATCTCCCCAAGCGGCATTACCCACAATAACGGTTTTATCATTAACAGTAAAAACACCTATTTGTGCTTCGAGTTTCTGAGGGACAGGAATAATATTGTATTGATTTTGGGCAAAAATACCGAACGAAATTGTCCAAATAGAGAGGATAAAAATCAGTTTTTTCATTAGAAATAGTTTTTGATAAAGATTTGAAACGGGTTTAATAATTCAAAAGTATGTCAAATAATACAAAAAACAAGCTTTCTTATAGGGTAATTCATTTATTTTAAAACACAAATCGGCAATAAAATTCCGATTAAGAAATTTATTGCCGATATTTTTATATTTTTAAAACATTGATTTATAGTTTCGTAATTTTGCAAGATGGAAAAATTGCTAAAACTACTTCAATCTAAATATACAGCCCCTATTTGGACACTCATTATTTTTATTCTCTGTACCATTCCAAGCCAACACATTCCTACACCACAAAATTTAAGTGACAAAGCAAACCATTTCATTGCTTTTGCAGGATTTACTTTCTTTTGGCTTTTCTCATTTAATAAACCTTTAAAAATAATACTGATTGCTATAATTTATGGTATTGGAATAGAGTTTTGGCAAGCTATTTTACCCGCATCTTTTCATCGAGGATTTGAATGGTATGATGCTTTAGCGGATAGTATTGGAGGAGTAATTGGCTATTTTATTTACTTGATTTTTAGAAAAGTTGTCAATATTATTCGTCATTAGACTTCCTGCGAAAGTGTTTTATGATTGAAAAATGGTATATTTTCGAGTGAAAATAGCGGGAATTTTGAAAGCATAGCAGAGAAATGGGGGGATGCCCAATCTTGAAAAATTTTCGCTATTTGTAGCCGAAAAGATGTTGTTTTACGACTTAAAACACTTTCGAAGGAAGTCTATTAAAATAAAATGCCTACAAATAATTTTGCAGACATTTTATTTTTAAGAAATTTTTAAAACTTTATCCTAACACCACAGGGCCCGCCTGATTAATGCCAGAAACATAACATTCTGAACCAATCCCAACTTTGGCAAAACCATCTTGCATAGCTTTCCCAACCCGATTGGCTGTAAATAAATCTTTTGATAAAGCAAACATTGAAGGTCCAGAACCCGAGATTGAACAGCCCAAAGCTCCGCTGTCTAAAGCAGCATTTTTTACATCATCAAATTGAGGAATTAATATCGAACGAATTGGCTCAATGATTACATCTACCAAGCTTCTCGAAATCAAGTCGTAATCTGGCAACATTAAACCTGCTACTAAACCCGCCACATTCCCCATTTGGGTAATGGTATTTTTCAAAGAAATTTCTCTTTTCAAAATGTTGCGAGCATCTTTCGTATTTACTTCAATATGCGGGTGAACGATGGTTGCGTACAATTCTTGAGGCGTTTTTAGTTGAATAATATCCAAAGGTTCATAAGAACGAATAACCACAAAACCACCCATCAAACTTGGTCCCACGTTATCAGCATGAGCAGAACCGCAAGCAATACGCTCGCCTTCCATCGCAAAAGGCAATAAATCTTTTTGAGCCAAAGGTCTGCCCATCAATTCATTAGCAGCAAAAACACCTGCCACCGAAGAAGCCGCCGAAGAACCCAATCCCGAACCCAACGGCATCAACTTTTTAAGGTTCATTTCAAACCCTTGCCCTTCTTCACCAATAGCTTCCAAGAATTTCAGAATGGCAATTCCTGCCGTATTTTTTTCAGCATCTAAGGGCAAACGACCTTCATCACCTTCAATACTAAGAATTTTAACGCCTTTATGATTCGCTTTCTTCAAGATTAGTTCATCTCCAGGATTATCAACGGCAAAACCGAAAATATCAAATCCACAGGCAACATTTGCCACCGTCGCAGGGGCGAAAACTTTTATTGTATTTGTCATTTAACTATACTTTCATTGGCATGATACCACGCATATTTTTTCAATTCTGTCTTTAATGATTGGAGAGAAATTGAGTCTTTTTTTACTTCAAATTTATGAGGGTATGAACCTCCAATTGTACCTCCAACAATAGGAGAAACACACATCCCTATTACCAGTACAGATATTCCACCCAAAATCTGACTCATAAGATTCAAACTTTTATCTCTAACAATACTTCTGGTTGCAAATCCAGAAAGTGTTGTTCCTACAACAAATCCGACAATAGCACCTTTCCCAACACCTCCTCTTTTTCTAATTTTAATATTTTTCACAATCCCAAAATCAAATGATTTGGTTCGAGGAATATTATTTTCTTTAACATTAAAATCCCAATGAGTAGAGTTTGGTAACACTAAAAAGTCTTTATCTCTAACTTGAAACATCAATCCTTTATAGACTTTGTTATCTAATGTGGTAACTTTTACCATATATTTTTTCTGTGCCAATACAAACGAGAAGCATGAGAAAAATAGAACAAGAGTTAATATAGATGTTTTCATAGGTTTTGAATTTTAAGTGTATGCTTAGGACGAATTTTGGTTTGAAATGATTGTTTGGACATAAAAATTCATCCAACTTCAGCTTCTTTCCACAGCCCATCTAATAGTAAACTTATTTCGTTAACTCTATCAAGATTCTAAAACAACATGAGTTATTTTATCAAGCCAATTCTTAAAATGGGGACATTCCTTTAGAATACTATTTATACCCGTTAATTCAGCAATATCAACTCCATCCGCAATTTTATTATATTTTTTATTAATACTTGAGTAAATTGACTCTATTCTTTTAGAAGGAAAAGTTTCTGGGGAACTATTTATATCTTCGATACTTAAATATTTACTTTTCAAATCAATTATTTCCCTTTTTATTTGTTCGTCTTCCAAATCAAATCCATCCTCAGGATTAGCAAATAGTAACGTTTCAAACTCATGCCGTAGAATATTTGGAATAAAGTTAGTATATGGTTTGATTGTATTAACATAGTTTTTTAATGATTCTTCCATACACAAAATACGTTGCTCAACGTCACTTTTTTCTATACAATTCAGATAATTTGGCATTTTCTTCTCACTATTAATACCCGAATAGTCAATCATGGTTGTTATTATTGGTTCATCTTTATAATACATAATAGGTTTTATTGTATTGCGAAAATGCTCAATATTGTTAAACCCATGTCCGCCACCACTCATTGTTATCTTAATAGGTTGAATGTTTGTATGTAATCCCTGATTTGATAAATATGAGATTAGCAATCTTTCGACAAATTCAGCTTCCGTTTGTCCTTCAACTATGATATATAAGTGCTTCATGGCATACCTCCTATTACGTTTTTATTCCACAAATCACCAATACTATACTCTCGAAGCCAATCTTTGAGACTTTCACTATTTTGTCGAACAAATACCGATTGATTATCCTCTCTATCAACAGTAATAATATCTTCTGGACTAAAATTATCAACCAAATTTATGGACTGGGTCGAAATAATAATTTGACTTTGAGCCGATGCTTTTTTGATTAGCCCAGCCAATTTATTGATGGCAAAAGGATGTAAGCCTAATTCAGGTTCATCTATAATGATGGTTGAAGGAAGTTCTGGCTGTAATAGTAATGTTGCCAAAGCCATAAAGCGTAAAGTCCCATCTGATAACTGCATTGCATACAAATTCATATCTGAATCTTTTTGCCTCCACGACAATTGTATTTTATCCTCTCTAATTCTGTCAGGTTCTAATACAAAACAGTCAAAATATGGAGCAACAGACCTAATAATCATTTCTATTTTTTTGAAACTTTTAGGATGTTTTTCTTGAAGAAAATATAGATAAGCAGCTAAATTCCCAGCATCTTCAAATAAAAATTGATTATCATCAATATTACATTTTTGCTTAATTTTTGCCGTTTTACTGGTGTCGTGAAAATGAAAAATTTTAAATGAAGACATATATTTTTTCACATACTTATATCGTCCTCCTTCTTCATTTTTCAATCTACTCTCTAAATATCCATTTCCAAGCGATACTTCATCCCAATCAGTTTTTCCATATCCATGATGAAACCGAGTTATATCAAATTCAAAAAACAAATATCCTTGTTGGTTTGGCTTCAAAGTAAAAGAGTAAGCATTAGTATTATCAAACTCAATTCTTCCTAAAAGACGTTCAGATTCCTTTAATCCATTGTACAAAACATTTTCTGCTCCTGCTTCTTCTGCAATATAGTTTTGTAAATTTTGAGTATAAATATTATAGATTAATTTAAAAAAATTAATAAAATTACTTTTGCCTGCTCCATTAGCACCAATTAGTACATTGATAGGCAAGAGCTTCAGCTCCATTTCTCTGATGGATTTGAAATTTCTAATTCTTATTAAATTTATCATGTAACATATATGTTTAAGCCAAATAACTCCCAATTGCCACAATATCTGCAAACACACCTGAGGCGGTTACTTCTGCTCCTGCTCCCGGTCCTTTGATGACCAATGGGCGGTCGTGGTAGCGTTTGGTGGTGAAGGAAATCACGTTATCGGCTCCGTCCATCATATAAAATGGATGTGATTTTCCGATGCTTCTTACGCCAATGTTGATTTTGTTATTTTCTAAAGTCGCAATGAATCTCAACACTTCGCCTTTCGCATCTGCTTCGTTTACCATTGCTTCAAAATAGGCATTTGAAACTTCTAACTCAGTAAAGAAATCTTCAACTGTTGGGGCTTGTTCACAGTTTTCTGGTAATAACTTATCAATCGTAACGTCTTCTGGTTCTAATTTCAAACCAATTTCACGACCTAAAATCAGAATCTTTCTGGCTACGTCCATTCCGCTCAAATCTTCTCTTGGGTCTGGCTCGGTATAACCTTTTACTTTGGCTTCTTTTACGATGTCGGCAAATTTTACACCTGCTTTGAAATTATTGAAAATATATGATAATGTTCCAGATAAAACACCCTCGATTTTCTCAAATCTATCACCCGAAGAAATTAATCCTTGTAGCGTATTGATGACAGGTAAGCCTGCTCCTACATTAGTTTCGTACAAGAATTTTACGCCTTTTTTCAGTGCTGTTCTGTGCAATAAGGCGTAGTCTTCATAACGTCCTGAATTAGCAACTTTATTTGGCGTTACTACCGAAATATTCGCTTCAAATAATCCTAAATAATAATTATGAATTTCTTTATTAGCTGTACAATCTGCAAAGACAGAGTTTGGTAAATTCAAACGTTTTGCTTCTTCAACAAACGCCCAAATTTCAGCAGGTTTTCCTTTTGAATCACGTTCTTCTTCCCAATTATTCAAATCAATTCCTTGTGGGTCAATGAGCATTTTTCGAGAATTCATCACCCCTACTAAATTAATTTTCAATGCTTTATATTTCGACAAGTAATTTTCTTGTCCCTGTAATTGTTCTAACAAGGCTTTTCCAATTAAACCTGTTCCCACTAAGAAAAGGTTTAAGGTTTTGGCTTGCGAGAAAAAGAATGAATCATGGATAACATTCAAGGCTTTTGAAATATCTTTCTTTTCAATTACTACAGAAATGTTCAATTCTGACGAACCTTGTGCCGTTGCTACGATATTGATACCGTTTTTACCCAGAACCGAGAATAATTTACCACTCACGCCCGTATGACGACGCATTCCTTCGCCCACCACGGCAATTACAGACAGATTTTCTTGAATATCAATGCCTTCTACATCGCCGTCGGCAATTTCAGTTTTGAATTCTTCTTCCAATAAAGCTTTTACCGATGCCGATGCCGAAGGTTCAATCGCAAAACATATTGAGTGTTCTGAAGAAGCTTGTGAAATCAAAATAACGGAAATGCGATGTTTGGCTAAAACAGTAAATAGTTTGGCTGAAACCCCAGCAACGCCAATCATACCAGAACCTTGTAAATTGACCAAAGCCAAATTATCAATAGAACTGATACCTGTAATGATATATTCAGAAGGTTCGGCAACACGATTTACCACCGTACCTACAAAGTCTGTATTAAAAGTATTGAGAACTCTAATGGGAATATTTTTGGCAAAAGCAGGTTGCAACGAAGGCGGATAAATCACTTTCGCTCCAAAATGCGTCAATTCCATTGCCTCCGCATACGTGATGGTCGGAATGGTAAAGGCATTTTTAACTTTGCGTGGGTCGGCGGTCATCATGCCGTCAACGTCTGTCCAAATTTCAATTTCTTCCGCATTTAGAGCTGCACCAAAAATTGAACCTGTATAATCAGAACCTCCACGACCTAAGGTTGTGGTTTCGCCCTTTTCAGTTGAACCAATAAAACCCGTAATTAATTGTAGAGATTTTGTTTTCGAGAAATACGTTTGAATTTGAGCATTGGTTACCTCAAAATTCACCGCTGCCATACCAAAGTTACCATCGGTACGAACAACTTTACGAGCATCTAAAAACTGACAATCAACGCCTTGTGCATGAAGAATTTCATAAATTAAGGTCGTAGAAAGGCGTTCTCCGAAGCTAACGATAAGGTCGGATGTTCGGTCAGAAATTTCACGAATTAGCGAAACACCTTTCAGTAAATCTTCTAATTCGTTGATAATGGTACGGATATTTGCAAATACTTTCGACTGAGATTTTACGTCAATTAAGGCACGTACAACTGTGAAATGACGATTTTCAATCTCTTTAACTAAGTCAAAATAGGTGGTATCTCCTACCGACGCTAAATCTCCTGCTTTCAATAATTGGTTGGTCACGCCACCCATTGCTGAAAATACTGCTGCAACTTGCTCACCTTTAGCTTGTTTGCTTTTGATGATGCCTAACACCGCTTGGATACTGTCAATAGTACCACAAGAAGTTCCTCCGAATTTTAATACTTTCATTTTTTTAGTGAATAGTTATCCTATTCCTGCTTGGATTATCTGCTTTACAACAGCAGGTTAAATTTATTTATTTTATTAGCGACAAATATACCCATAAAAGCTATCAACCTCAAAGCGGATAAGCTCTTAGTTTGTAAGTAATACTAAACAATCGTCTGCTACAATTGTTATTTTCATCAACAAGGCAAACTCCCTGCCAATTAAATGAAAGATTTACGGTGGAAGAACTTGATATAATGTTTTGTTGTTAGAATGGTACTGTGAACTTTCGTATTAGAACTTGGATTTGTAAGATTCAAAGATTTTTGGATTAGAATATTTGTCAACAAAATCCTCTAATCTAATCCCACGAATCCAAGTTCAAACAAAAAAATGCGAACAACATCGAAAATCCTAAATCCGAAATTATATGATAGGTTATCGTTTCTCTGAATATATACCCGAAGAACAAGAAGATGGCAAAAAAGCCAAATTTGACCAATTGCTTGATATTTTCAATCAGCTAATTACCATGACAGCGGGCAATGTTTCAGAAGCATTGTCGTGGCTTACACAGTTGGACAAACAATATAATTTGACTGATGAAACTTACGGAATTGCTGATTTTATAGATGATTTAAAAGCCAAAGGTTACATCAAAGAAGAGA
Organism: Arcicella aurantiaca; assembly: GCF_003148625.1. Taxonomy (GTDB): domain Bacteria; phylum Bacteroidota; class Bacteroidia; order Cytophagales; family Spirosomataceae; genus Arcicella; species Arcicella aurantiaca. Next base: position 59,338 of record NZ_QGGO01000019.1, read on the forward strand.
AAAACGAAGATGGCGAAGAACAACAAATTCTTACTGCCAAAGGTGAGCAATCTATTCGGAAACAATCTTTAGATGAAATTTTCGGCAAATTAAAGAAAACCAGTAATTCAGGAAATCACCGAACGCCTTATCAAGGCACGGGCGATGAAAATAATACCGACCGTCGAGAATTTCAATTCGGAGATTCGATGGAACAAATTGCCATGACTGAATCAATCCGAAATGCTCAGATAAACAATGGTTTAGAACATTTTATGCTCACAGAAAATGACCTCGAAATCATGGACAAAGAGTATAAAGCTCAAACTTCTACGGTTTTAATGATTGATATTTCGCATTCGATGATTCTTTATGGTGAAGACAGAATTACGCCCGCCAAAAAAGTAGCAATGGCAATGGCGGAGCTTATTATGACCAAATATCCCAAAGACACGTTGGACGTAATTGTATTTGGAAATGATGCTTGGCAAATTCAAGTGCGTGATTTACCTTATTTAGAAGTTGGTCCTTATCATACCAATACCGTCGCAGGATTGGAATTGGCGATGGATTTATTGCGAAGAAGAAAGAATAAAAACAAGCAAATTTTTATGATTACTGATGGCAAACCTACCTGTTTGAAAGAAGGTATCAAATACTATAAAAACTCGTTTGGCTTAGACAAAAAGATTCTGAATAAAACGCTCACGTTAGCGGCACAGTGTAGAAGATTGAAAATTCCTGTAACGACTTTCATGATTGCGAGAGATGAATATTTGAAAGAATTTGTCCAAGAATTTACCAAAATCAACAACGGACGAGCGTATTATTCTTCGTTGAAAGGTTTAGGTGAATTTATTTTTGAGGATTATGAGAAAAACCGTCGGAAGAATGTGAGATAATAGAGAATAGATTTTAGAGAATTAAAAAGGGAAAAGAGGTTGTCTCAAAAGTTTTCGGAACTATAAAGGGTTTGTTACAAGACAAACGATAGACCACTGATGAAACGGGTTATATTGATTTACGCAGATTTTTCTTTATTTCATCTGACTGTAAATCTGTAAAACCCATTCAATCTATGGTCTAAATTTGTCAGCGACAAATAGTTGATAGTTCTAAAAGCATGAAGGAAATCAAACAAATTGTAGTCTGAAATACTTGAAACTTTTGTGACAACCTCTTGAAACTTACTTTTCGGAATTTTTAATTACCGAGTTTGTATTTACAGAAGGACAATTGGTAGATTGATTGATTGAAAAAACACCTGTTTTTTGAGAATCAAAACCCGGTGTAAAGTCAACTGCTTGTTGGTAATCAAGCATTAATCGTCCGTCAGCATTTACTTTATTACTAATATCAAATCCTTTAGCGACACGACGAATATTTTCATTTGCTTCTACATCATCGGTTGGAGATACTAAGGTTGTAAAATTATAATCCCAACAATTTGCATTTCCTATATTCAAAATAAAATCCATTGCTTCTCCATAATAACCTGATAAACATGGGTCAAATACCGTTCCATATACTCTAATGACAACTCTCATTCTATATTGCCCTATTGCATAATTATTGGTATTGATAGTAGTTGCGTGCGAAAGCATATTGGTTGTACTTTGGTAAATAAGTTCACTTGTTTCAAAGATTTGATTATTATTTTTATCAATCCAAATCGTTAAAAAGGTAATATTAGGCGAGTTAACAGCTACATTATAAGTAGTTGCCAATGATAAATTATGAGTTTGATTGGTATATTGTGTGTAAAGCCCACAACCTGTTGTTTTTTGAAGATTCAAGGTTGTATTGGCTATCGAAATCTTCGAAACATAATATCCTGTTTCACAATACATTGACGGACTACAATAACCACCCGTTGTCCCTGGCACAACCCCAGTCGGCTTATAAAAAGGTGAAACAAAAACATTTTGTGAACATGGATTATCATCCTTAAAAACTGAACAAAGTGTATAATAACCTTTATAAGCAAACTTTCTCACAATTGAAGAATACCGTGATGAATCTGAAATCATTAGCGAATCTTTGATATAAGCTATATTTCCATAAGAATCTAAACCTGATATGACTTGCTGGTAAGTTGGTAAGGTAGTACTTGAGACTGGAATTACAACGAAGTAAATCATACCAGTATTAGAAGCTTTAAATTTTAATTTCAAGCTTTCGTCGGGTACTACTGAAACGATTGCCTGTTGAACAGCTTTAGCACTTTGATTGGTTATTGAAATTGAAACGGTATCGCTAATTACTAAATTGGGCTGAGTGATAATTCGTACTTTATAGTTACCCAAAGCCGTTTGTGGAAGTACACACGAAATCAGTCCACCAGAAGCCAATATTATATTTGTCGAACCCAGTGTTGTTGGATTGGCAAAACTTCCATTATTATTAGACATTTCTACTTTAAGGCTTGTATTGGCAGTATTTAAAATAGATGAGTAATATAGATTTACAGAGCTTCCTTTACATAAATTACTATTAGCCAATGGTACAATATTAACTTGACCAACTAATGTTGTAAAATTAGCTCCTGCCGAATATCCCGAACATCCTCCGCCTACTTCCCATTGGTATGTTGTATTAGGTAAGAAAGATTCTAATGTAACTGAAGTTGCCCCAACAACAATAGCAGTAGAGTCCCAAGTAGTATTTCCTAATTTTTTATATCGAAGTTGATACGTATTATATGTCGAACTTCCATTCCAAGTAAAGGTTGCTTTATTTGCTTTGATGGCGGTACGCTGAAGATTCGTTGGAGCAGCTACCGTTGTAACACAACCGATATTAACTAAATAATCTTCTGCTTCTCCATAAGTTTGACTATTCAAACAGCTATTAGGCGTATAGTAGTTGTAAGTAGCCATTACTCTCATTCGAGTCAAACCAGTTATACTATTGGCAGGTATTTGTATCGAACCTGTATGATTATTATATGTACCAGTACTTACAAATACTTGTTCATTTGAAGAAAAAGACCCGTCTTTATTATAATCAATCCATATATAGATATATTCAGGATAGGTGCCAGTTGTAAGACTAAAACTATAGGCACTTCCAACAGCTAAATCATAGGCATTCAAATTATTAAATCCAAATCCTGTACTTCCAGAACAAGTAGAAGTATTATTTAATCCTGCAAGCGGCATTTTGAAATTACTAATCAATGTAGAGTAGCTCGTACAGTTCAATGAAGGCTCACAATAAGTTAGTAATGCCCCCGTAGTGGTGGCTGAAACTTTTAACACACTACTTGGACAACCACTTGTTGAAGCTAAAATAGTTACATAAATGTCATAACCTGTTCCAGAAAGCAAACCACTTACATTTTTCATAATAGGACTATTAGGTGTAGTTATAAGTATTGAACCTGCTCGTATTGCTTGAAATCCATTAGCCGCTTTTCCGTCTATAATTTGTTGAGCTGTTGGAGCCGTAGCTCCTTGTCCTACTATAATGTAATAAACTGAACTTTGTGCGTTAGACGATATTGCTGTAATATCAAAACCATTATCGGTATTATTAGACGTTGTAATGGTTGGAAGACTTGGAGCAACTGTACTGGAAATAGTAATTAATTGCGTACTTACTAAACTTGATATAGCAGGAGAAGACCCATCCAAACGCACTCTATAAGTACCACTTGGAATAGAATTATTTATCGTTCCTTGAATACTACCACTAATGCTACTACTTGTATTTCCAATGGTGTAAACAATATTATTACTACTATTTATTAATTGTAAGCTCATTACATTGCCACTATTGAAACTCCCTGCCACTGTATAATCAATGGAAATTGTGGAGTTGATACATAATGTTGAGGGTGTTTGAGGGCTTATCGTAATTTGTAAAGCTGCTTGTGGAGTTGAAAAATTGGTTCCTTGTGTAAAATTTGAACAAGAGGACCTAACTCGCCATTCAAAAGTTGTATTAAAGGATAAACCTGTAATGACAAATGAATTTGTATTAACTGTTCCACCAAAAAGCCACGTACTACTTCCTAAGACTCGGTACTCAATGGCATAATAAGTTGCTCCGCTAATAACATCCCACTGCACTTGAGCGGCGTTACCTGTTGTACTTAAAACTTGGAGATTACTTGGGTCGGCAGTTATAGAACCCGTAGTAAAACAAGTAGCAGCGGCAATTTTTGCTCTCAGCAAATTTCCGGGTTGAGGCCCAAACCCTAACGACATATTGATTCCAACTGATTGCAGATGACAATAACTCATAATTGTTCCGCCAACTGATGGAATTGGACCTACTGAACAACTATTACCAGAACTATCAGCTTCTGCAAAACCCGAACAACCATCAATTGGGCCACCAACCCAACCACAATAATGTGTGTGACGAGAACCTAATATATGCCCCATTTCATGCGTTAGTACCATCACTGTCCATGAGTACGTTGGTAAAGGTTGATACGTAGTTTCAATAGCACTAACACAACACATTTCTTTTTTACCATTTACGCACAATCTCGCAGGAATGGCATTGGCAATACCTCCTCCCAATGTTGATAAACGACCACTGACAAAATGGGCAATATCGCCATTAAAATTACCATTAAGGGTATTACTAAAAGTAGTGACTAAGGTACTTGTGGAGGTAATTGAAGCATAAGGGTCAAGAGTATCCCAAACCTTTATCTCAGACACAATCATGTTTATTGATTCATTCTTGTAAAGAGTTGTTACTTGATTCAAAATACCTGTCATATATTGAATAACCCCTTGTATCGTACTTCCTTTTGCCTGATACAAAGCATTATCACATTCAAAATACATTTTAATATCCTTACAAGTTGAATTACCTGCATTATTTAATAAAGCAGGGACATTTTCTTGAGTCAATCCTTGTATTTCACGGTCATCAGTAGAACAATTAAAGGCAAATTCTTTCGTCATTTTCAAATCATCAACGTTATAAATAACATGAGAACTTGACGTAACATTTGATTTGCCAATAATACGATTCCCTAAACCATTTGAAGACAACATTCCCATTATTGAACCATCACTAAAAATGGAAATAGAAGCAACCGATGGTTCATCTACTCCGCTAAAAACTCCTTGATAATGAACAGAATTTGCAAGCGTCGAGGTTACATCTTTGTCTTTACTATTGACCACTTTAAATTCACTTAAATTTACCCTTGCTAAATTGAGTGTTACAAAAGCATTTTCTCCTATTGGAATTTGTAAAACCAACAAATTGGGTCTTGCTAAAATTAAGCTGTCAGAAACCTTCTTATTTACATCCAAACCATATAAATTATTGGTATTGTCTCCAATAAGATTTTTCGCAACAAGGTTTTTTGAGTTTGCCGATAAAGCAGTTCCCTGAAATAATTTAACAGGCTTAGCTATGGAGGAAGTAGCTTGAAGATTAACGCCAGTTGTTTTAAAAAGTATTTCCGATAAACGGCTGGTTCGTGATTGTGCTAAAATTGATGAACAATAACACCCACACACTATTACTAAGGCAATTATAGATTTTATTTTATTTTTCATCGAAACAAGATGATAAAGAAGATTAGAAAAAATTGAATTACAATGAATAAAAAATCATAAGACTTTCTATTTCTTTTTCAGATAATTAATTTCTCTTTTTAGCTTCTTCAACTCTTTTTCTTGTTTGATAGTATAAAGGGTCAATTCTTCAATTTTTCTTAATAAAGTTGCCTGCATTTCAACAAAATCTATCCCATTTTTTGACACTTCCTCTGCCGATGGAACATCTGGTAAGTGTTTATTCTCATTTATAAATTTTTCTACCTTACTCAAAGTTGGTAATTGATATTTTTTATCAAAAACATAATCTGCCCAAAATGATGAACCTCCTACGGCAACTCTCATTTTTTCAGTCAAAATCCCTTTTGATACATATAAACTATAAGGATTATTAGCAGGAATGGTTACTCCTGTTCCAATAACTACGCTTCCTGCCGCCGTTGATGCCACATTATTGCTCAAATCCCAAACAGTAGCTCCAACAGGTATCGTAGGAATGGTGGGCATATTTCCCATTAAAACATTGCCATCGGTATCCAAAGTCAAAACCTTAGCAGGAACAGTTGAAACTGAAGTTGAAGAATTCAGACCTGTAAATTTAAGCCCACTTCCATTACCCTGAGAATCAATAATTAACTGATTTTTTACGGTTAATGGTGCTTGAGTTTGTCCAATAGTTTTCACAGTAGAAGCAGTCAACATCAATAAAACAGCTGCCATTTGTTTCAATTTTTCCATAATATTTTTGAGTTTTTATTTTGATAGATATATACATTATACGTTATAAATTAACTACGTAAAACTACCATTTTATTAATTTCATTTAATTAGAATACTCAATTAGTTTTTACCGTTTAATAAATCGGATAAAGCCTCAATACACTATCTTACTCAAAGTATTTATAAGACTAAAAGAAACTTTTTGAAGCTTAAATTGTTGTTCTACATATACATTTCATTAAAATAAAGCTTTGTAATGTCATACAAAAACCTAACATCAGAAGACCTTTTGAAAATCAATACGCTTAGTGCATTGAAAGCGTCTGGATATAAACCTAAGTCTATCAAAGACGAATTGCGAGAGAATCTTATCCTAAAAATCAAAAATAAAGAGAAGGTTTTTGAAGGAATTTGGGGCTTTGAAGATACCGTAATTCCTGATATTGAAAGAGCCATTTTATCTCAACACCACATCAATCTTTTGGGGCTTCGTGGACAAGCCAAAACCCGTATTGCTCGCTTGATGGTTAACCTTTTAGATGAATACGTACCTGTTGTAAAAGGCTCAGAATTGAATGATGACCCCATGCAACCGCTTTCACGTTTTGCCAAAGATTTAATTGCTGAACATGGGGATTTAACGCCCGTAACTTGGCTACACCGTGACGACCGCTATACCGAAAAATTGGCAACGCCTGACGTTTCGGTAGCTGACCTTATCGGTGATGCTGACCCCATCAAAGCGGCAACCTTGAAATTACCTTATTCTGATGAACGTGTGGTTCACTTCGGACTCATTCCACGTTCACACCGTTGTATTTTTGTGATTAACGAATTACCTGATTTACAGGCTCGTATTCAGGTTTCTTTATTCAATATTTTGCAAGAAGGCGATATTCAAATTCGTGGTTTCAAAATTCGTTTGCCTTTAGACTTACAGTTTGTTTTTACTGCCAATCCAGAAGACTATACCAATCGTGGCTCAATCGTCACACCATTGAAAGACCGTATTGATTCTCAGATAGTTACCCATTATCCAAAGACTTTGGAGATTGGCAAAAAGATTACCCTGCAAGAAGCAAAATTGAAAGATGGACAAGAAGAAATTGTTACAACAAATCATATCATGGACGATTTGATTGAGCAAATTGCCATTGAAGCTCGTGCTTCTGAATATGTTGATGCAAAGTCGGGAGTTTCTGCTCGTATGACGATTTCAGCTTACGAAAACTTGGTTTCTGCCTCAGAAAGACGTGCTTTACTAAACGGAGAAGATAAAACTTATGTGCGTGTAGCTGACCTTATTGGCGTAATTCCTGCCGTTTGTGGAAAGGTAGAATTGGTTTACGAAGGAGAAGTGGAAGGTCCTGTTATTGTGGCTCAAAACCTTATCGGGAAAGCTATCAGAACGCAATTTCTAAATTATTTCCCTGACCCAGAAAAAATTAAGAAAGCAGCGAAAGATAAAGCAGGTAAAAATCCATACAAACCAATTATTGATTGGTTTATGGACGGAAACACAATGGATATTTTGAATGATAGTTCCGATTCCGATTATTCAGCACGACTTAGAACCATTGATGGTTTAGACGATTTAATTGAAAAAGTTTATCCTCAAATACAAGGTCGTGAGAAGTTGTTTATGATGGAATTTGTGTTACACGGTTTATCAGAATTCTCAATTATTTCTAAGAAAAATCTAGAAAAAGGCTTACAATTCAAAGATTTAACAGATTCTTTATTTGATTTGGATAATTTCAAATTTGATGAAGATGAAGAAGATTTTAGATAAGAAATTGCTGTCATTGAAAACGTAGTATAAAAATGTATAAATGTCTGTCATTCCGAACGTAGTGAAGCAATCCGTTTGATTGATGCAATGGTGTTTGAATATCATTTCTCAGTCCAACAGATTGCTTCACTGCGTTCGCAATGACAGGTAATGATACGATTGATGATTTGAAAATAAACTTCAGTGAGAAATAAACATCTATTCCAAAATTATTATCTTTGAAAAAAGAAAAACTATGGCACTAACAATTGATTCCGAAATAGAATTAAAAACTGAATTTCACAGATTGATTGATGAAATTCAAGATATGGAATATTTAAAGAAAATTTATGAATGTTTAGTAGAGCAATTTCATAAATCTTCAGAAGACTTCTCTGACTTGACTGTGGATAGGCTAAAACAATTTGATAAGTCCATTTTTGAAGTAAAACAAGGAAAACTTTACACCAATGAACAAATTAAAAAAGAAACTCAACAATGGCTTACGAAATAATTTGGTCAAGAGAATCTCGTGAAAATTATAAAGATATTATTGATTCATTATTGAAAAAATGGTCATTTGAAGTAGCAGAAGAGTTTACGAATAAAATAATAGAAAGATTAACATTATTAGAGATGAATCCATATTTAGGAACATCTCATCCCGAAATAACTTCATTGAGAAAATTGCTTATCCCACCTTACAATTATTTATATTACACTACTGTTAATCAACAAGTTATACTATTAAACATTGTTGATTCCAGACGAAAAATATCATAAACACCTCACGCCTTCGGATGTGCCTGCTCATAAATCTTCTTGATTTTCTCCATCGAATTGTGCGTATAAACTTGCGTTGCTGAGAGTGAAGAGTGTCCTAAGAGATCTTTAATAGCCGTTAATTCTGCTCCATTATTGAGTAAATGCGTAGCGTAGGAATGTCGCAAAATATGGGGAGATTTCTTTACCAATGTTGTTACTAAAGACAAGTATTTTTTCGTAATTCGCTGAATCATAACAGGATAAGCCTGATTTCCTTTTTCAGAAACTATCAAATATTCGTGTGCTAATCCTTCGGTATTTTTAAAGTTTTGGTAATCTTGAATCAATTTTATCAACGACTGACTAATCGGGATTATTCTTTGTTTGTTGCGTTTACCCAAAACCGTAACCGTTCGATTATAAAAATCAATATCCGTTTCCTTCAAATCAATCATTTCCGACAAACGCATTCCTGTCCCGTATAGTAATTCTAAAATTAATTTATCTCGTACACCTGCAAAATCATCTGGAAATTCTACATCGTCTAAGAGTGAATCCAATTCTTTTTCTCGTACAAATTCGGGAATATTTTTTTGCGTTTTCAATGCTGAGATTTTAAGCATTGGGTCTTTTTCAATGACTTTTTTCTGCAATAAAAACTTATAAAAAGTCCGCAGCGTAGCAATTTTTCGATTTACAGAACGATTTTCAACCTTCCCTTCCACCATCGAAACAATCCAAGAACGAATCATCTGAAAATCAGCTAATTGCGGATGATGAAAGTCATAAGATTTGACTAAATATTCATCAAATTGCTTCATATCAATCCCATAAGCAGTCACGGTATGTTCGCTACTACGTTTTTCGTATTTGATGTATTTGAGGAAAAAAGATATTATTTCATTCATGAGTTAGCTTCAATAAAAATAGACCACAGATTGTACGGATTTAACAGATTCACACTGATTTCTATATTTTAAGATAATACCTTTATCAGTGAAAATCCTTTAAATCTGTACAATCCGTGGTCTATTTTACTCTGTAAATTTCCATAAAAAAAGCGTTAAAACAAACTATTAAGTTTATTCTAACGCTTTTTGATGCTGACGGTTATCGGCTTAATTCACGATTAAATTGATAACATAAAATAATGTTATTAGAAATAAAATCAATGACCTATGCCTCTTCGTTACCGTACATTCTTTGTTTGTATGACGCACGGATAATTTCTGTACGACGGCTAATTGATGGTTTTTCAAAAGCCGAACGTTTGCGAAGTGCTTTTACTACGCCCGTTTTTTCAAATTTTTTCTTGAATCTCTTTAACGCTTTGTCGATTGACTCGTTTTCTTTGATATTGATAATCAGCATATTATGTGTTTGTTTAAAATCTTTTTTGTAAATAGAGGTGCAAAGATAACGGTTTGTATTTTAAATGTCAAGAGAAACTACTCAATTATGCCAGATTAAATGCTTCATAAGCTTTTTTAGAAGCATTTACTTCGATACATTATCAAAAAACTATTTATACAAACCTGTTACAAGCCTATAAAAATTAACATAAAAAGTAATAAATTTAAGACTTCTTGATTTATAAATCTTTAAAATACTATTAAATATCAATTATTCACCGTTAATTACTAATTGCATACATGACGCTAATTACCATTTTTCTATGTATCGGACTTTTAGTCCTTCTCATTACTTGGGGCAAAATCAATCCTTTTTTGGCATTTCTTATCGCTTCTATTGTGGCGGGTATTTGTATGGGAGTTCCTTTGGCAAATATTGGCAAATCTCTCCAAAAAGGAATCGGTGATATGCTTGGCTCACTGGTCATTGTTATTTCCTTGGGGGCAATGTTAGGTAAAATTGTAGCAGAAAGTGGAGCAGCTCAAAAAATCGCATCGGTGATGATGGGCATTTTTGGAAAAAAATATATTCATTGGGGTTTAGTTTGTACTGGATTTATTATCGGTATTCCCTTGTTTTATAATGTCGGATTTGTGTTGATGATTCCACTTATTTTTTCGGTGGTAAATCAATATAAACTCCCTGCGGTGTATTTGGGACTTCCTATGTTAGCATCTTTATCAGTTGCTCATGGTTTTCTGCCTCCACATCCCTCTCCTGCTGCATTGGTGGCTCAATTCAACGCTAATATGGGGCTTACATTAATTTATGGCTTAGCTATTGCTATTCCTGCTATTATTTTAGGAGGACCAGTTTTTGCCACAACGCTCAAGAAAATTGATTCAAAACCATTAGAGTCTTTTCAAAATGAAACATTGCCAAATGAACAATTACCAAGCACGCTCAATAGCTTTTTAACGTCTCTTCTTCCTGTTTTTTTATTAGGATTTACGACTGTTCTTACGTTTCAAGCAAAAGAAAATGAGTCTTTAAAAGCTTTTAGTTCTTTTATCGGCGACCCTGCTATTGTGATGCTCATTTCTTTAATCGTTGCTACTTTCACACTTGGACTAAACAGAGGTGTTTCTATGAAAAAAATCATGGGTTTTTATAGCGATGCAGTCAAAGATGTTTCAATGATTATTTTAATCATTGGCGGAGCAGGAGCATTAAAACAAATTTTGATAGAAAGTGGCGTTAGTGATGAAATTGCTGGCATTTTGAAAGACTTACCTTTCAATCCACTTATTACGGGTTGGTTCGTTGCAGCCATTATACGAGTTTGCGTAGGCTCGGCAACGGTAGCGGGATTAACAACTGCGGGAATTATTGCACCAATGGTTATACAAACAGGTGTAAATCCAGAATTAATGGTATTGGCAATTGGCTCAGGCAGTTTGATGTTCTCTCACGTGAATGACCCCGGATTTTGGCTATTCAAAGAATATTTCAATTTGAGCATTAAAGACACGCTTCGCTCATGGTCGATGATGGAAAGTATCGTTTCTTTAGTAGGACTTTTGGGCGTTCTGTTTATTAATGCAATGATGTAAAAATCTACAAAAAATGCTTTAATGTGTAAAAAAATACACATTAAAGCATTTTACAAATCGTCTTTCCCCCATAAAACTTCCTCAATATTCCAACTCTCGAATATCTTTATCTGCCATCAATTTTTTCACTAATTTATCATGCTTTGAACTACGCCCACGAACCGACCAATTACTGGTCAAGGTTTCTTTGGTAATGGTTTGTTTTTCTCGCTTGGCAGTCAAATTACATTGTTCAAAAATACTTTCTAATTTTCTATAAACCTCGGGGGTATAATCGCACACTATTTTGTAATTACGAGTACGTCCGTATTTCTCCATAATCACTTCCAATTTCACAAAAAGACCTAATACGACATATACAACGGTTGTTCCTAAAAACGAAAGTAAAATATGACCATCACCAATTGCCATGCCTAAAGATGCCGTTACCCAGATAATGGTAGCGGTAGTGAGACCTTTTACACGGTCGTCCATTTTGAAAATAACACCTGCACCCAAAAAACCGATACCCGTCACAACATTGGCAGCAATGCGGTCGGGAGAGGCTTTCATTCCCATTTTTTCAGATAAGATTGTAAAAATGGTACAACCTACTGAAATCAAGGTGAATGTCCGTAAGCCAGCGGATTTACTACGATATTCTCTTTCAAGACCCACCAATGCTCCAACAGCGGTTGATGCTAAAATCTTAATAAAATCATCATTGTAAAATATATGCTCAAAAAGTATCTGTAAATCACTCATATTTTAGGGGTTAGGGGTTAGGGGTTAGGGGTTAGGGGTTAGGGGTTAGGGGTTAGGGGTTAGGGGTTAGGGGAAATATTGAAATTCCTTTTATCTACTTATTTCTGTCATTATTCTTTCTCTTTTTTGCTATTCATGCTTAACTAACTGAGATTCGCAAAAAAGTAACTACCTGAGCTTTTTTCAGCAATTTACCCATTCGCTTTATCGCAAATCGCTTTTCGCTTAATATTTCTTCCCCTTTGTTTATCTCAAAATTTTCTTGGTCTTTCTCTTTTTTGTGGTTTTGTGAGTGTAATCATTGGCTATGACGCTAATATTTCCATCAACTTCCAAAATAGCTAAATTTACTTTTTCAATACTCGCCACCCCATGTTCACGAACAGCAGCTTCTAATTCTTCCATTGAAAATTCTGTTGCTTCCAATGCTTGATGCCTAACTTTTCCTTCATAAATCAACATTAATGGCTCTCCTTGAATAAATTTACTTACGGAATGATGTGTGAACATAAATTTTTTCAAGATAAAATTGGTTGCAAATAGTCCTGTTGCGGCAGCAAAACCGCCCAACAATGTTGTATCTGAACCGACCATTGCATTTTGTACCGAATTGGAAATGAGCAAGATAAAGGTTAAATCTATCACAGATAACTGCGACAATTCTTTCTTTCCGAAAATGCGAATAGCCGCTACGATGAAGGCGTAAACGGCTATTGATTTTAAAGCTATGATAAGATAATCCATTTTTACATTTTGTCTGTCGCCATAACCATTACTAAGTTTAGACGAGCCACAATATCATACACTTTGGCTAAATCTTGAACGGTACGGTCTTGAGCAATTCTCAAAATAACAGTTTCAGAGCCTTTTCTCTTGGCTTCTTCACCCAAATAAACCTCTAATTCTTCAAAAGGGACAAGATTATCATCTACAAAATATTGGTTGTTTTCATCAACCGTTACTCTGATATTTTCTTTGGTTGCCGTTTGTTGAGCCGTCGAAGATTCTGGTAAAAGCAATTTAATGGCATCGGGGCTTGCTAATGTTGAAATCATCAAGAAAAACATCATTAGGAAGAAAAGAATATCCGCTAATGCTCCCGTTTCAACTTCCGATTGTTCTCTATGTCTTTTTCTAATATTCATATTGTTAGGATAGATTTTAGAGTATAAAGTTTAGAGTATAAAGTTTAGATTGAACAATTTTATTGCCATTTCTAACCCCTAACTCCTAACCCCTAACTCCTAAACTCTATTTCGTTGCAGGTTTGTGTAAAATATCCAAAAAGTCGATAGCTGTGATTTCCATTTTGTTCACTGCACGGTCAATCATTGTCGTCAAGATGGTATAAAAGAAATAGGCAATGATACCTACCATCAAACCCGTAGCAGACGTTACCATTTTCTCATAAATACCACTGGCAATGGTACTGATGTCGATTTTGTTGGCAACCGAAATGTTATGGAATGTACGAATCATACCCGAAACCGTACCCAAGAAACCAAACATTGGAGCGATTTTAGCAATGGCAGAAAGAATCCCAAGGTTTTTCTCCATATTATAAATTTCTACTCTTGCCGTATTTTCAATAGCATTTTCAATATCACGAATTGGAGAACCTAAACGATTCAAACCTCTTTCCAACATACGTGCAATTGGATATTGAGAATTTTTACAGTAATTCACCGCACCTTGTACGTTGCCACCCACAAGCATTTCACGAATAGAAAACAAAAAAGTATTATCCATTCTTGCTGTTTTACGAATGTATAAATAACGTTCAACAAACAAGAAAAGAGCAATGGCAAACAAAATAAAAATCGGAATCATTACCCAACCACCTTTTTCTAAAAGGTTTAGGATATTCATTTCTTCATCGGTTTTTGTAAGAGTGGTCGTAGCAGTTGCCACAGTATCGGCATTAATTACGTTGGTTTGTAGGAGGATACTCGTAAGAAGAGTTTGCATAGTTTAGCGTGGGTTACGTAAGATAACGCTCATAATGATGAAGCAGGCATCTTATCAAAACAAACATTAAGGATTTATATTAAAATCTATTTTTTAACAAGTTTAACGAAAAAATCTGAATTTTATGGTATGAACTACCGTCAAATTCAGACTTTTTTTAGCTAAAATACTAATAACCAATAATTTATATTCCATTTCACGTTGAGTAATTACTTCTACTTTGACACTTTAAAACTTTCTCTAAAAAGAGCCGTAGGCTCGGGAGATTTTGTAGCCCCGAAATTTATTTCGGGGAAATAGTGAAAATTCAATCAAAGTTCCGTTTGAACGGAATATTTAAAGATTTACGTCATTTTCACCCCGAAATGAATTTCGGAGCTACAAGATAGTTCAAGCCTACGGCTTTTTTCAAAAATGACAAAGTAGAATCACTCAGCTTAATTCTAATATTTCATGCGACCATTTTCTAACTTTCATCGCCAGTTCTTTATCGTCGGCTAAATGTTTTCCGTAAGATGGTATCATTTCTTGCAATTTCGACAACCAAGCCTCTGATTGCATTTGTTCTGGAAAACATTTTTTCATCAATTCTACCATAATTGAAACAGATGTTGATGCCCCCGGTGATGCACCTAATAAAGCCGCAATTGTTCCATCGGCAGAAGCCACGATTTCTGTACCGAATTCCAAAACGCCTCCCTCCTCTTCGTCTTTTTTGATAACTTGTACTCGCTGACCCGCAATGGATAACTCCCAATCGTCGGCTTGAGCGTTGGGTACAAATTCACGAAGGGCATCTATTTTATCTTCAAAGCTTTGTGTAACTTGTTGAATCAAATATTTAGTCAAATCAAGGTTATGCAAACCTGCACTAATCATTGGAAGAATATTATCCGCCGTAATAGAAAGTGGCAAATCGAGGTATGAGCCTTCTTTCAAAAACTTGGTAGAAAAACCTGCAAATGGGCCAAAAAGTAATTCTTGTTTACCGTCAATAATTCGAGAATCTAAATGCGGAACTGACATGGGAGGCGAACCAACTTTGGCTTTTCCATAGACTTTGGCATGATGTTGATTGATTAAATCTTCATTTTTACAAACCAACCATTGTCCACTAACAGGAAAACCGCCAAAACCTTCGCCCTCTTTAATGTCCGATTCGTCTAATAAATCTAAAGAACCTCCACCTGCTCCGATGAAAACGAATTTGGTTTTTACCGATTTTTTCTCGTCGTTAATTTCATCTTTAATTTCCACAGTCCACGTTTTATCGTCTTCATCTTGGCTTAAAGATTTTACTTCGTGACTCAAAAACACCTCTACGCCATGACTTTCTTTCAAATGATTGAAAAGGCTTCGAGTGAGTTCTCCGAAATTTACATCTGTTCCAATTTCAATGTGCGTAGCAGCAACTTTCTGTGTTTCTTCACGGCTTTCCATCATCAAAGGCATCCATTCTTTCAGCGTCTTTGTATCTTCTGAAAATTGCATTCCTTCAAATAAATGGCAATTTTGAAGTGCCTCAAAACGCTTTTTAAGGTAGGTAACATCCTCTTCGCCTTCCACAAAACTACAATGTGGAATGGCATTAATGAATGATTTTGACGAACAGAAATAACCGTCTTTTACCAAATACGCCCAAAATTGTTTAGAAACCTCAAAAGATTCTATAATCTTGATTGCTTTATGAATATCAATGCTACCACCCTCATTTTCAGGAGTATAATTTAATTCGCAAAGAGCAGAATGTCCCGTTCCTGCATTATTCCAAGCGTCCGAACTTTCTGCTGCGACTTTATCTAAACGTTCAAAAATTTGAATTTTCAAATCGGGTTGTAATTCTTTTAAAAATACGCCCAAAGTGGCACTCATAATTCCTGCCCCAATAAGTGCAACATCACAATCGACGTTTGAATTTTGATTATGTTCTAACATATAATTTTAAATTAAGTAGCACAGACTTTAGTCTGTAGGTAAAAACAGACTGAAATCTGCATTATGTCAACTAAAATACAAACTAAAGTCTGTGTTACGCCAACCACTGATACATCACTAAAGCATCCGTTAAACCAAGTGTTTGGTGTTGATAGACTTTAGGCAATGTTCCTATAATTTCAAAACCACATTTTTGCCAAAGCCGAATTGCTCCTGTATTGGTTGCCATCACGATATTAAACTGCATTGCTTTGAAATCAAGACGTTTAGCTTCTTCCATCGAAAAACGGCACATGGCTTCTGCAAGACCTCGACCACGAAAATCTGGGTGTACCATGTAGCCTGCATTGGCAACGTGTGAACCTAAATCGGGTTGATTGGCTTTCAAAAAAAATGTACCAGCGATTTCTCCATCAATTTCTGCGACATAGGCATATTTTGAAGGTTCAAACCAAATATCTAACATTTTCTCCCGTGACGAATCTGGGGCATACACCCAAGTATCTCCTGATTTTATAACGGTGTGAATGATATTCCAGACCGCATCAGCGTCTTGCTCGGTTATTCTTCTAAACTGCATTTTCTATTAAGAATTGGGTATTTACAAAATTAGCCAACTTTTGATAGTTGGCTAATTTCATGACTTATAAATATCAAAAACCTACTTTTTAGCTCCTTGAATCACATTTCCAATGCTTCCGTTTGGTTCTAAAATACTTAAGAAATCGGCAACGGTTGGAGAAATATCTGAAATATTTGTTCTCATATTTGTTTCAGCATTTCTAACTTTCCAACCGTAAAATAAAAGTGGTACGTGGGTATCATAACGATAAAGTGTTCCGTGAGTAGTCCCTGTTTTTCCACCCATAAACCAACTTGGATTCAGTACCATCATAATATCTCCGCTACGACGTGGATTGATTCCATTTTTTACAATTTTCAACTGATAATCTGGTAAAGTTGAGTTTCCTAAATTGTGCAAATCTACCACATCAGCCATGTCTTCACGCTTCAATAAAGTCTCACGTACAACGGCATGAACTTGTGCGTAAGAAAGCTTTTTCTCTTGCAAAAGGGCATTGTTCAAGTAAATCTGATAATTGTCTTCTGCTCTGATAAATTCACCGTCGCCAAAAGCAGTTTTTAAAGCAGTTTTCACTTCCGAAATAGCACTTCCTCTATCAAAAACGCCCGCAGGTAAATGTTGACTTTGCCAAAATCCCGGAACGTCAGAAACTCCGTGGTCAGCACTCAAAAAGACTAAATAATTATCTTTTCCGAGTGTATTATCAAGGTTTGTCAAAATCTCAGCAATGTCTTTATCCAAACGCAAATAAGTATCTTCTGCTTCAATAGAATTTGGACCAAAAGCGTGTCCTACATAATCCGTTGAAGAAAAACTAACCGTTAAAAAGTCTGTTTTAGGACTTTTCCCTAAGTTTTCATTTTTGATGGCTGCCAAAGCAAAATCTTTCGTCAAAGTATTTCCAAAAGGCGTCGTTCTGATAACTTCCAATAAATTTACGCCTGCTTGTGCCGCTAATTCATGTGGAAAAGTAGGCGTTTTTTCACCTGCTAATTTCCCTTCATACACTTGATTATCAGCCGTGCTTTCAGTGTATTGTTCAATAGGGTAAAGCGTTTTCCAACCTTCTACCATATATTTCTGTGGCATTTTCTGAGCGTTGAAATCTTGTACCCATTGCGGTAAGTCGTTCATATAAAACGAAGACGTAATCCAAGAACCATTTTTAGAATCGAACCAATAAGCGGCATTAGCAGTGTGTCCAGCAGGCAAGATTGCTCCACGGTCTTTTAAGGCAATTCCGATAGTTTTTGACTGAAAATTATTAGCGATTTTTAATTGGTCTGTGATGGTTGATACCAATAAATTCTTTGGCGACATCAAGCCTGCTTTACTATCAGAACCTACTGTTTTTACAGTAGAATCTTCTACACAATATACCGATTTTCCCGCTTTCTGATTAAACCATTCATTACCGATAATTCCGTCAATGGCAGGAACAGACCCTGTAAAAATAGCGGCATGACCTGCCGCAGTTACCGTTGGAGCATAATCATAATGATGATTACGGCAATTAAAACCTTCATTCATCATGCGTTTGAACCCACCTGCTGAATATTTATCATAGTAACGATAAAGAAAATCGTAACGCATTTGGTCAACAACAATACCAACTACCAACTTAGGTTTATTTGGATAAACTGTTTGAGGAGTATCTGATACGCTCTTTTTTTGAGCTGAAATAGTAGTAATTACAAAAAAGAGTAATAGAAATAATGGGAGTTTTTTAGACATGACGAAGGTAATTTTCTGTGATTATGGGGTTAAAGTTAATGAGATAATGAATAATAATCATCAATTCGGTTCATTATCAGTTCGTAAAATTTTAGCGATTATTGTAATGACTTCTGCTATTTAAGTGTATAGCTGATTGCTGATTGCCAACGTCTTTAATCATTCAAACATTGGTAAATCTTGTAAAAAATCTAAACGTAAATTTTCCCAATCTGTTTTACAACAATGAAAAAACATTCCATTGGCAATGGTTAAATATTGGGCTTTCAAAACTTGATTATATTGGGCAGCTTGTGCAAAAACAGCTTGTGAAAGTTCGATATAAGGAGCTTTACATTCTATAATCATAAACAAGTTTCCTGTTCGGTCAAAAACCTGAATATCAGTACGTTTCATTAATTGATTATAGCTCAAACCACTTTCTAATTTTATCAAACTTTTGGGGTATTGATATTGATTAATCAAGAAATGAATAAAGTGCTGACGAACCCACTCTTCGGGTGTGAGAACAATATATTTTTTTCTGATAATATCCCAAATACATAATTTGTCATTGATTTTTTTTAATTTGTGTTCAAATGAAGGAAGGTTTAGTAATGTTAAATCGTTGGACATGGGGATATTTTTTAGAATCTTAGCCAAGTTACAAACTCTACTTTAACCTTCGATTAATCGACAAATATTTTTATGAAAACAAAACAAGAAATTGTGGACAATTGGCTTCCACGTTACACAGGAATGCCATTGGAGGACTTTGGACAGTACATTTTATTGACCAATTTTGCTAATTATGTTAAAATGTTCGCTGAGCAATTTGACGTGGAAATAAAGGGATTAGACCGCCCAATGCAAACGGCAACCGCTAATAATATCACTATTATCAACTTCGGAATGGGGTCACCAATGGCGGCAACTGTGATGGATTTGTTATCAGCCATTGAGCCAAAAGCCGTTTTATTTTTAGGAAAATGCGGTGGATTGAAAAAGAATTTGGGTTTAGGAGATTTGATTTTACCAATTGCTGCGGTACGTGGCGAAGGAACTTCCGACGAATATATGCCTAAGGAAGTACCTGCTTTGCCTTCTTTCCGTTTGCAACGTTCGGTTTCTTCCATGATTAAAAAACATGAAATGGATTATTGGACAGGTTTGGTTTATACTACTAACCGCCGTGTTTGGGAACATGACGAAGAATTTAAGCAGTATTTACAGGATATTCGGGCAATGGGTATTGATATGGAAACCGCTACGATTTTCACAGTAGGCTTTGCGAATAAAATTCCACATGGTGCATTGTTATTGGTATCTGATAACCCAATGACTCCCGACGGTGTAAAAACGGAAGAAAGCGACAAAAAAGTAACGACGAACTTCGTTCAAAAACACTTACAAATCGGGATTGATGCGTTAGAAGAATTAGCAAGTTCTGGCGAATCTGTAAAGCATTTGAGATTTGAGTAATATCAGTAAACAATTAACAGTAATCAGTAAAACATTAAAAAGCCTCACAGAATTGTTCCGTGAGGCTTTTTGATAACTGTTTACTGTTAACTGATATTAATTACAGTAATCTCTAATCACCGAATAAGCTGGGGTGTATCCTAATTCCCCTGATTTACTAAGGTCATTACAACCGTCAGTATCACCTAAAGCGTGACGAATAATTCCTCTTACATAATATGCTTCAGCGTATTTTGAGTTCAATTTAATGGCATTTGTACAATCTTGAATTGCTCCACGTTGGTCGTTGATTTGAGACTTCAACATTCCTCTTGTAAAATAAGCTTCTGAATACGTTGGGTTCAAAGCAATTGCTTTGTTATAATCATCAATTGCTGCTTTTGTTTCACCATTACGAGCTTTTGAAAGTCCACGATTATAATAAACTTCTGAACGTTCTGGCGACATTTCTGCCATTTTTAAACGTTCTTGAACGCCATTTCTTAAATCATCTAATACTTGTTTAGTAATACTTCCAGAGAAAACAACTTTATTGTTTTCGATATTACCAATTGAAACAGCTTTGTTAAAATCTTCAATGGCAGATTTTGTACTACCTAATTTACTTTTTGCAAAACCTCTTCCATAGTATGCCATAGCATTTTCAGGGTCTTGTCCTAAAGCACGGTCAAAATCAACCTGAGCCCCTTGAAAATCTTCCATTTGGCTTTTACAATATCCTCTAAAATATAACGATTCTGCATCTTCTGGCGTAATTTCTAAAGCCTTACCATAGTCTGTAATTGCTCCTTTGAAATCTCCCATTTTCATTTTACTGTATGCTCTTCCAGAGTACGAAGTTGAACGTTTTGGGCTAATTTCAATTGCTTTTGTAAAATCGTCTAAACTTCCTCTATAATCTTCTAATTTCTGTTTCACAACACCTCTTGCGGTATAACCTTGAGCATTGTCTGGCGTAAGGTCAAGCGATTTGTTAAAGTCAGATAATGCACCTTTGTAGTTCTCTAATTTTGATTTACTTAATCCACGAATGAAATAAGTATTTGCATCAATTGGGTTAAGAGCTATACAACTGTTATAGTCTTGCAAAGCACCTTTGTGGTCATCTTGACGAGCCTTACTTTGTCCACGTCCAGCAAAAGCATCAGCGTATCTTGGGTTCAATTCAAGAGCTTTATCAAAATCATTGATTGCTCCACGGTTATCTTTAAGGTTTGCCTTTGTAACGGCTCTGTTATAGTAAGCATTAGCGTCTTCTGGTTTCAAAGCAATTGCTTGCGAGAATGCCGTTTGAGCCGAAGCATGATTTCCTATATTACTTTGTTGTACACCATATTCCATCAATTCTTGGAATGACTTTTGTGCGAAAGAACTGATGCTTATTAGCAAGAACGCTAATGATGATAAAAAACTTTTTTTCATGGGTCTGATGTGAAAAAACAATTTTTAGTGATTAAACAAAAACATTGAAATGCCTTTTGATAAAAATATTACAAACACATTTCAATATTCTGTGGTGAATGCTCTCATTTTCAATCAAGTGGCTTGATAAAATTCTGATATTAAAATACGATACTAAAGAGTAAATTCTCATGTTTTTTCGAGTTTGACTCTCCAATATCCTTGCCAAATTACTTAAAAAATGCCTTACTGCCAAAAATATGGCTTAAACAATCGTTAAACTCTCGATTATACGTTTTTAAATATCGGAACATTAACGACCTTTAATCTGTAAATATTATTAGGTCAAAAAGCATCAACCTGATTTTTATTCGAATATACCCTCAAATATAATTTCAACAGAGAAAATGCTTTTTATCGTTAACAAAACATTAACAAATAAGCCTTTTATTTAATTGGCAAATGTACTTCTGCCATCATACAACGAGCCGAACCTCCTCCATTTCCTTCAATCATAGACAAGTCAAAATGATGAATAGCACAATAATCGTCTAAAATAGCTATTTGTTTAGGCGTAAGAGCATGATACGCTGAACTCGACATTATCAAGATTTTATTTCCTGATACGCTTTTCACTTCCAACATATTTCCAGCAAATTGATTCATTTGTTGCAAAGTAATTTCCACCACTCTTTTTCCTGATTGTTCCAAAGAATTTCGTACCATCAAACGCTCGTCAAAATCTGGAATGGCTTCCAAGCAAATCACCGCAAACATATCGCCAATGCACATGACCACATTGGTATGATAAATCTGTTTTCCAGAACCATCAACGGCATTAAACGCCACAATTTCATAATTCATTTGGGAAGAAAATTCCTTCAAAATATCCGCATCAGTTCTGGGTGACAAACAGGCATAAGCAATTTTAAACTTACGGTCGAGAACCATTGAGCCTGTTCCTTCTAAAAACTTTCCATCTTGTTCAGAACCCGACAAATCAATTCTACGGTTGATATAAAATTGTTCTCCTATTTGCTGAATAATATCTTCTCGACGCTCCAAACGACGATTTTCTGCCTGCATTGGATAGGTAATAACCGAGCCATTTCCATGAAAAGAAATCCAATTATTGGGAAAAATTGAGTCGGGCGTATGCGGTTCGGCAGTGTCTTCAATCACGATGACATTTACGCCTGATTTACGCAATTGTTCTACCATATTATCAAATTCTTGCAAAGCAACTTGTTGAGCTTTTGTTGCATTTTGCTTTCCAAATGCTGCATCTTGAAAAGCATTTGATTCGGCAGTTTCTTGGTTAAATCCAAAATTCACTGGACGAATCATGAGTATATTAGAAGTAGTTTGTGAACGCATATTTTTGTGTGATATGATGGAACACGGATTTTACGGATTAGACACAGATTGAATTTTGTTAATTCCGTAAAATACCTGCAAAACTAAGAATATTCATCCGTGTCCAATCCGTAAAATCCGTGTTCTATATTAATTTAAAATTCCGAACGCAATATTGGCATTGACATACAATGTGAGCCTCCTCTGGCACGGGAAAGTTCGGCGGAAGGCAACATGATGAATGTATCCGTAATTGTTTCGGGATTCTTTTTTCCTGTTTCAAAATCTTGTAATAAATCTTCCATTTTCACGGCTTCAAAACCTGCATTTTTAAAGGCTTCGAGGGTTTTATCGTTACGGTCGTAACCAATGACAACGCCTTCTTTAACCGCCAAAAGATTACAAGAATCTGTCCATTGTTCTCTTGCTCCATACGGGAATTCATTATTGCCAGAGTAAATAAATTTCACATCAAGCGGCTGACAATTAAGGTCATATACCGAAATTTCGGTCAATAATTCTTCTAAACTTTCTATCTCACGTGGTTCGTGTTCTTGTTCACGTCTAAACTGTACAATTTGTACTTCTTCTGCTTTTTGAGATTTCAATAATCCTGCTTTTATCAAAGCTTCGTCTTCTGCTTTTATCTGTGGTTTTGCCAACGACCCCAACAAAACCCACATATTTCTTTTCACTTGGGTAAAAACCGTGTCAATGTGCATATAATCACGTTTATTCGGGATTTTCACCAAAGTTATTTTCTCAACTATTTTCTTTTCAAACAAGATTTTTATGACTTGTTTGGCGGCATAAATGGTTGTTCTTTCTGAAATTCCAATTAATAAATGATTCTTAGCAACCATCATTACATCGCCACCTTCCAACGTTGACTGAGCGTCTTGTACTTGCTCTTCGGGCAGTAAAAAAAGTGTCTCATTATCAGGAATTTCAATCAAATTTTGTCGAACTTCCGCAAAAATTGGGTGATTATAAAAAATATATTGAACTAACAGAGCCTCACGAGTACGAGCTTGTTTTTTGGGGCGATTCAGTAAAATATGGTCATTGATAGTAATACCAATATCACGAGTAAAAATGAAATTAGGAATTGGCGGGAACAGCATTTCTCCAGATGGCGTTGTGCCTGAAATCAAAGTTTTAGCTAATTCTACGGAAGGCAAATTGAAAAGTTCATCGTGCGTTGTGTACCATTCTTTTTCAATGGCACAAGCCGCAGCTACCAATTTCATCTTGGTCAAATCATTTTCAAGGATTTCAGCCAAGAGTTTTTGCAATTCGATTACCTTGTCAGAATTGAAATAATCGGAGCTATCAGGTTTAAAGAAATTCCTTTCGTGGTCGGCATCAATTTCAGCCAATTTTCCTTTAATCTTCTCTGAATCAAGAAAATAAAGTAATGTTTTTACATAGAAATCATACTCTTTTCTACGCATAGTGTCTAAGTGAATAATATCTTCAAAAAGCCAATCTTGAGCTTTTGAAGGAACTACTTTTCCTAAACCACTATCTGGACTATGAATTAAGAGACGTCTAAGCGTCCCGACTTCGGAGGAGACTTGTATGGACTTTTCCATAAGTTTTATTGATGAAATTTTGAGATTTTCGCAATAAGGGATTTTTATTTTGCAAAGTCAAATTTATTTATCTAAACTATGATTTATATGATTCAAACATTGCCTGAACTATGATTTGTAGAATTAAAGAATTTTAGGATTTGAAAATATTAGTGCAAACTATGATTTGTCTGAACTATGATTTGTAGGATTAAAGGATTTTAGGATTTGAAAATCTTGAAACTATAAAATCTAAAAATCTTAGTTCAAACAGACTCTACAATCTTTTGAAACTTTTTTCTTCTGTTTAGAGTTGTTCTAAATAAACACTTGGATAGCAAAAGATGAGGTCGTAATTTTGTAACCATTAATTATAAAGAATATACAAATAATAGAATACAATGTTAAAAATCAGCAATTTACAAGCTAAAATTGGAGATAAAGAAATTCTAAAAGGTTTAAATTTAGAAGTTAAAGCAGGCGAAGTTCACGCAATTATGGGACCGAACGGTGCTGGGAAAAGTACATTGGCTTCTGTTTTGGCAGGTCGTGACACTTACGAAGTAACCGGGGGTAGCGTTGATTTTGACGGAACAGATTTATTAGAACTTGCTCCAGAAGAACGTGCTGCGGAAGGTATCTTTTTAGCTTTTCAATATCCTGTTGAGATTCCAGGAGTTTCAACCACCAATTTCTTGAAAACGGCTGTAAACGAAATTCGTAAATATCGTGGTGAAGAACCAATGGATGCGGTACAGTTTTTAAAGATGTTCAAAGAAAAAATGAAGATTGTAAATATCGACCAATCTTTGTTAAATCGTGCTTTGAACGAAGGGTTTTCAGGTGGTGAGAAAAAACGTAACGAAATCTTCCAAATGGCTGTTTTAGCTCCCAAATTAGCTATCTTAGATGAAACAGATTCAGGACTTGATATTGATGCTTTACGTATTGTAGCTGAAGGAGTTAACAAATTAAAATCTCCAGACAATGCTACTATCGTGGTAACGCACTACCAACGTTTATTAGATTATATCGTTCCAGATTTTGTTCACGTATTATACAAAGGTCGTATCGTGAAATCAGGAACAAAAGAATTAGCCCTTGAATTAGAAGAAAGAGGTTATGACTGGATTAAGGAAGAATTGGGCGAAACGGTTTAATAAGCTATTAATAAAGATTAGATTTTGATTATGAACAATACAGATTTAAAAACTCAATTAATAGCAGATTTCAAAACTGCCGAAGGACGCATGAATGGCGAAGCAAAATCTGCCGTTCACCAAGTTCGTCAGCAGGCTTTAGAACGTTTTGACAAATTGGGTTTCCCAACCACTAAACATGAAGAATGGAAATATTCTAATGTTAAAAATTTAGTAAATCAAGCATTTGAATTTAATGCAGTTACTAATTTTTCGGCAGAAGATTTAGCAGAAATGCCTATTCCAAATCTTGAAGGAAATATTCTTTACTTCATCAACGGGGTTTACAACGCAGAATTATCAACCATTGTAAGTCCTCAGACTGAATTACAAATTTTGACTTTTGCCGAAGCTGCAAAAACTCAACCACAATTGATTGAGCAGTATTTCAATAAATATTCTGATTATCAAGACAATGCTTTCACGGCTTTGAATACCGCTTTTGCACAAAATGGCGTGTTCGTTCATGTTCCTGAAAATAAAGTGGTAGAGCAACCAATCATTATTCGTTTTATTAATGATGCTCGTACTTTAAATGTTGCGGCTCAACCACGTAATCTAATTGTAGTTGGCAAACGTTCAGAAGTACAAATTGCTGAAGCCTTCCGTACTATTGGCGAAAATGCTTCATTCACAAATGCCGTTACTGAATTTGTAGTTGCCGAAGAAGCAAACGTACATTATTACAAAGTTCAGAACGAGTCGGACAAAGCGTATCATATCGGTACAACTTCGGTTTTACAAGCTGGAAAATCTGTATTTACAGCTAATACCGTTACAGCCAACGGAGGATTTGTTCGTAACAATTTGAATATCAAAATTGACGGAGAATACGCTGAAGCTAATATGTTTGGTTTATACATTCCAAACGGGAAACAACACGTAGATAACCATACTGCGGTTGACCACGCCAAGCCAAATTCAAATTCTAATGAATTATACAAAGGAATTTTGAAAGGTAAATCAACGGGTGTATTCAACGGAAAAATCTTTGTAAGAGAAGATGCTCAAAAAACAAACGCTTTTCAATCTTGTAAAAACGTATTGTTGTCAGAAGATGCGTCGATGAATACAAAACCACAATTAGAGATTTGGGCAGATGACGTAAAATGTTCACACGGAACAACCACTGGACAATTGAACGATGATGCACTTTTCTATATGCAAGCACGTGGTATTTCAAAAGATTCTGCAAAAGCATTATTGACATTGGCATTTGCACAGGACGTAATTGATAAATTTGAGATTGCTTCTATCAAAGAATATTTGCAAGAATTGATTACGGAAAAGATTTATCAAGATTAAAATCAGAACAAGATGTTTCCACGACTTATTGATGTAAAAGGGTTAACTAACTATCGTCTTGCATTAAAATATGACGATGGAACGCAAGGAATTGCGGATGTATCTCATCTCGCCCATAAAGGAATTTTCCAACAATGGGATGAGGATGGTCTTTTTAATAATGCGTATATTGATAAAGAATCAAATGCGGTGGCATGGAATGAGGGTTTAGATTTGTGTCCAGATTCTTTGTATTTAAAATTAGTAGGTCTTTCCTTTGAAGACTGGAAGAAAAAAGAACATTATGCCACAAATTAGTCGTTTTTTCGGAATTATCATCTTTATGTATTTTGATGACCATAATCCTCCTCATTTTCATGCACATTATGGAGATTTTAAAGCGGTTATTTCTATTGACAATTTTGCACTTTTAGAAGGAAAATTACCTGCAAAAACATTAGGATTGGTAATCGAATGGGCGGTTTTACATCAAGAAGAATTGATGAATAATTGGAGATTAATGGAAGCAAGTAAACCAATGTTAAAAATTGACCCTTTACAATAATTCGTGGAGTATATGACTCAAATAAAATTCGCAAATACTCAAGACGAATATTTAAAATGTTGGAATGCAATTAGTGCTTTAAGACCAA
This sequence comes from Arcicella aurantiaca, assembly GCF_003148625.1. Lineage (GTDB taxonomy): Bacteria > Bacteroidota > Bacteroidia > Cytophagales > Spirosomataceae > Arcicella > Arcicella aurantiaca. The sequence continues at coordinate 86,965 of NZ_QGGO01000019.1, forward strand.
ATCTTACAAAGGAAAATTATTTGGCTTTAATTGATAATATGAAAAATCAGACTTATCAATTAGTATTTATTGAAGATGAAAATGGAGATGTACCCGCAGTTGTTGGATTTAGGTACATGACAATGCTTTACTGTGGTAATATTATCTACATTGATGATTTATCAACGATTTCAGAAGCGAGAGGAAAAGGCTATGCGAGTCAATTATTAGACTTTATTATTGATTTGGCTCAAACCCAAAAACTTGATGGAATTCATTTAGATTCGGGACATCAACGTTATGATGCACATCGTTTGTATTTGAATAAGAAATTAAAAATTACCGCACATCATTTTAGTTTGAATATTAATTCATGACAACAATCACCGAAATATTAGACATACAGGCAATCAGAGCCGATTTCCCAATTCTTGACCAAGAAGTTAATGGTCGTAAATTGGTATATTTTGATAATGCCGCAACCACACAAAAACCAAAATCGGTTATTGATACCATTGCACATTATTACAACTTTGATAACGCCAACATTCATAGAGGTATCCATACTTTGGCAGAACGTGCCACTCGTGACTTTGAAGCGTCTCGTGAGGCTGTCCGTGAGTTTATTGGAGCATCTTCTATCGAAGAAATCATTTTTACTTCTGGTACAACTCAAGGTATTAATTTAGTAGCCAGCACTTTCGGAAGAAAGTTTATTAAAGAAGGTGACGAAATTATCATTTCTGGTTTAGAACATCATTCCAATATTGTGCCTTGGCAAATGCTTTGTGAAGAAAAAGGTATCAAATTGAAAGTAATTCCTGTTACCGATTTAGGCGAATTGGATATGGAAGCATACCAAAATATGCTTTCAGAAAAAGTGAAATTGGTATCGGTAAATCATGTGTCTAATTCATTAGGAACGATTAACCCTATTAAGCATATTATTGAATTAGCTCATAATTTTGGAGCAAAAGTTTTGATTGATGGAGCTCAAGCATCATCTCACTTAACAATTGATGTTCAAGCACTTGATGCTGATTTTTATGCGTTTTCTGCTCATAAATTATATGGACCAACAGGAATAGGTGTATTGTATGGTAAAAAAGAAATCCTCAACGCAATGCCTCCATACATGGGCGGTGGCGAGATGATTAAAGAGGTAACTTTCGAGAAAACGACTTACAACGAATTGCCTTATAAATTTGAAGCAGGTACGCCAAATATTGCTGATGTTGTTGCTTTAAAAACTGCATTAGAATTTATCGCACAACATGGTAAAGAAAATATTGCAGCTCATGAAGATATGCTTTTACAATACGCCACAAAGCAATTATTGGAGATTGACGGACTAAAAATAATTGGTCAAGCAAAAGAAAAGGTGTCTGTAATAAGTTTTATCATGGATGGAATTCACCCACAAGACATTGGTGTATTGCTTGATAATCAAGGGATTGCCGTAAGAACTGGACACCACTGCACGCAACCTTTAATGCAAAGATTCAATATTGTGGGAACAACCAGAGCATCTTTTGCGGTTTATAATACAACTGAAGAAATTGACCGATTAGTAGCTGGAATACACAGAGTTAAGAAAATGCTTTTGTAAAAATATAATTCTCCTAACATGATAACGCCCAATCAAGTAATAGAATCTTTCCAAAATCTTCCTAATAATACTTCTGTGGAAGAAATGATAGAGCGAATTCTCGTTCTTGAACAAATTGAAACTGCTCGTCAACAATCTCGGAATGGGCAAGTTTATTCTAATAATGAAGTAAAAGCATTCGTAAGAGAATGGCGAAAGAAATAGCTTGGACATCAAAAGGAATTGAGACATTTCAAAGTCATTTTTTATATATTGAAAACGAATCACCACTAAATGCTGATAGATTCGAGTCGAAAGTTTTTGAAATACTTGAATTAGTATCTCAAAATCCACTTATGGGTAGAATGACCATTGAATTAAAAGATGAAATGGTTAGGGAAGTTATCATTTATGGCACTTTTAGAATCATTTATGAGATTTTTGAGAACAGAATAGAAATTTTAACCATTCGCAGAACAGCACAAGCGAATGACTTTCAGAAAAATGACAATTAACGAATCACAAGACGAAATAATAGAAGAATTTGAATTGTTTGACGATTGGGCAGACAAATACGAATATATCATTGATTTAGGAAAGAAACTCAAAGGGCTTCCCGAAGAACAAAAAACTGAAGAAAATATCATCAAAGGTTGTCAAAGTAGAGTTTGGTTGAATGCTCATAAAGACGAAGAAAAACTAATCTTTGAAGCTGATTCTGAGGCAATTATCGTAAAAGGCTTGGTAAATATGCTCATTAGAGTTTTGTCTGGACATACGCCAAAGGAAATTGCAGAATCAGATTTATACTTTATGGATAAAATCGGGATGAGTTCACATTTAGCACAAACTCGTTCAAACGGATTGGCTTCGATGGTGAAGCAGATGAAGAATTATGCGATTGCTTATAATAGTATTATGTCCTAAGTATTTTTGTTATTTCTTAATACTTTGTACCTAATACTTAATACTAAAAATACCAATGTCAGAAGAAGAATTAAAAGAAGAAGTAATCAGAGCGATTAAAGAAGTTTATGACCCAGAAATTCCTGTGAATGTCTATGAACTTGGTCTGATTTACGATATAAAAATATTTCCAGTTAATAATGTTTATGTTTTAATGACATTAACCTCTCCTTCTTGCCCTTCGGCAGAGGCGATTCCTGTGGAAATTGAACAGAAAATTAAGGAAATTGCAGAAGTTTCAGACGTTAGTGTTGAATTAACTTTTGACCCTCCGTATTCACAAGATATGATGTCGGAAGTAGCAAAACTGGAACTTGGTTTTATGTAACATTGTTCATTGAGTGGTTGATTAATTTAGTAATTGAGTGAATATGTAAATATTCGTTCCTTTTGAAATCTTATTCATTCGCTCAAGTTACGCATCCCATTCACTCATTCAAAAAATTAGAAATATGTACCCAGAACATTTAGTAGCTCCAATGCGTGCAGATATTGCAGAAGGAGGATTTACAGAATTAAAAACGGCCGCAGAAGTTGAAACTGTCATGGCTGAAAACGGAACAACTTTGATGTTTATCAACTCTGTTTGTGGTTGTTCAGCACGTACTGCTCGTCCAGGTGTGAAAGAAGCCGTTTGGAATTCAGAGAAAAAACCAAATCATTTAGTAACCGTTTTTGCAGGTGTTGACCAAGAAGCTACCGCAAAAGCTCGTGAATATACTTTACCATATCCTCCATCTTCTCCAGCGATTGCTTTTTTCAAAGACGGAGAGTTAGTTCACATGGTAGAGCGTCATCACATCGAAGGTCGTTCAGCAGAATTAATCGCTAATCACTTAGAAGGTGTTTTTGAAGAATTTTGTTAGTAGAAATTGGTAATTAGTTACTGAAAATTGGTTAACTGGTTACTGGTGTATTAGTGATTGGGTAACGGGTAAAGTGCTTACTTATCCCAATTTTAATAAAAAAAGGAACTTCATTTAGCTGAAGTTCCTTTTTTGTTAGAATAATATTTTCAAATTACCAATATACCAGTAACCAATAAACCAATCCCCTACTTCCGATACTGCTCAATTATTCTAAAAATTGCTTTTTGAGTTTCTAAACTTTTAAAATATTCAAACATCAATTCGTGTCCTTCGTAATTTAAAATCAAACCTGTTTCTAAGTAATTGAATGCCTCTTTATACCGTCCAGATTTAATAAAATAAACGGCTGCACGGTAATATAATTCTGATTCTTCTGGCATTTGGTCAATAGCAGAAAGCATTAATTCTGCCGCCAATTCAAAATCTCCTTGCTCATGGTTCAAAATAGACCATTTTATCCATGCTTCTGGATTCATCGGTTCTAATTCCGCTGATTTTTGGTAGGCTTCCATACCCGAAACAATATTACCCATATTCGTTTCTGCATCTGCTATCGCCAACCAATAATAAGCATTTTTATCGTCTAAGCTAAGTGCCTTTTTCAAGAAATGCGTGGCTTCAAACCAACGCTCCATTTCACAAAGGCAAACACCTACCCCGAAATAACCATCGTCCCATTCTGGGTCGAGCTTTATGGCATCTTTGTAATAATGAATGGCTTCTGCAAAACGTTCTTGACGCTCAATACTTGCTCCGAAACAACAATAAACTTCGGGCGTAACGTCCTCAAATTCAAGGCAACGACGATAAGCATCTTCTGCTTTTGCCCAATTGCCCAAATTCATATACGAATTTCCTAAATTAAAATATCCCGAAGAAAATTTATCATTTATCGCAACCGAAAACTCATACGCATCGGCTGCTTCTTCAAACTTCCCTAATTTAGAATACGCAATTCCGATATTATACCAAGCGTTTTCAGAATAAGGGTCTGTGTCGATAAATTGTTGATAATAAGGCAACGATTCCTCTAATTTTCCTATTTCATCTAAACTATTGGCTAATTCATAAAGAGCATTTTCATTTTTGATATTCTCCTCGATGGCTTGTTTGAAAGCAGCAACGGCATTATGGTGTTTTCCCCAACTTTGATACGCCAATCCGATATGAAAATAAACTTCGTCTCGGTCTTCAGCAATTTCTAAAATTTCTGTGAGCAATTCGATAGCCGTTTGGTAATCACCTTTAAGATTGTAAACGGTACTACGGAGATAAATGATGTCGGTATCAGAAGGATTGAATAACTCTGCTTTATCAATAATTTCGAGTGCTTCGTCATGTTTTCCAAGATTAGCGAGCAACTCAGCCTTACAAAGCATCATTTCCAACGAGTAAGGGTATTGTTCCAGAGCCATATCGCAGGCTTGCATAGCGTCATCGACTTTCCCTTCTTCCATATAATGTTCTACGATTTGTTCGTAGGTATCAAGGTCGAAAAAAGAAGATTCCATACGTTTGAGCATGGATTCGAAACGCCTCACCGAATGTAGCGTTTCCTCTCGGCGGTCTTCAAAATCTTGTTCCATCATTGATTTTAGGGTCTGGTATTATCAGTAGCAACTTCCTGTTATTGCTAATTTAATAATAAACTTTTGTTATACCAAACACCTTGATTTATTAATTAGCGTAGCAAAAATTATGCTAATTGTAAAGTTTTAAGGCATCAAAGTTGTCAGGATTCAGACTTTTCTTTTATCAAAACTCTCTACTAATTTATTTTATTGATATTTTTTCAGTAATTGTCCACAAATTCTATCTAAACTTTCATCTAAACTTTTAAATGAAAAACTGAGTGCATTTTTCACTTTATCATTTTGATATTCAAAAGAATGACTGGATGAAAGTGCGGTTTCTTTGGTAATTAATGGAGCTTTTCCTGTAAAGAAACTTCTGACTGCTTCTAATCGCCAAATAATACCCGTTAACGATTTATTGAGTAATTTTTGGGGAGCTTTTTTATGAAATTTCTGAGCAACTTTCGTTAAAAATTCTTTGTACGTAATTTGCCCTGCACTTACAACGTATCTTTCATTAGAAATATCAGAAGTAGTTAATTGATAAATAATTGAAACCAAATCCTCCACATCCACATAATTAAGATTTCCTTGTGGATAAAAAGCATGTTCGTCATAAGCGTATTTGAGCAATTGTGTACTACTTTTTGTCCAATCGGCTTCTCCCAAAATAATGGACGGGTTAACAATAACGGTTTCTAAACCTTCCGACTGCCCACGCCACACTTCCATTTCGGCTAAATACTTGGTTTTGGCATAATTAGAATTCAATGGACTTTCTTCCCAAGTAGCTTTTTCGTTAATCTGAATCATGCTTTTATGAGATTCTCCATTAGGCGTTTTTCGCCCTAAAGCTGCCACAGAGCTAACAAAACAAAGCTTTTTGACTTTACTATCTAAACAAATATTAACGACGTTTGTTGTGCCTTCTACATTAGTCTTTAGCATTCGTTCTTGGTCTTTCGGAGCAAATGAAACGATAGCCGCCGCATGAACCACCAAGTCAATTCCTTGCATGGCTTTTTCAAGCGATAGAATATCTAACACATCGCCTTCATGCCAAGTTATCTGATTTTCAACTCCTTGCAATAACGACAAGTCGCTATTTTGTCTTTTTAGACCAGCCACTTGATAACCCGCTTCTAAGAAACGCTTTGCCGTGAAACTTCCGACCAAACCTGTTATACCTGTTATTAATACCATTTTTAATAGTGGCAAAGAAGAAATTCACAGAGGTACAAAGTATTTGCCTCCGTTCTAAATCAATGCTCTTAAAACCTTATGCCTTTTTTATTTTGTTATCTTTATTCTCCACTTCACACTTTTATATTCCTCTGCGTCTTTGCTCCTCTGTGCCTTTGCACCTTGATGTTTTTTTCTTCCTATCTTTACATCCACAAAGGTAAATCCAAAACATTACAATCAATTACAAAACGTGATAAAGAAAGCAATTATTGACTTAGGGACAAATACATTTCAACTATTGATTGTAGCACAAGAAGGCGACACATTTCAGACCATCCATGAAGACAGTTACGCCGCCAAAATTGGTAAAGGTGGCATTTCAGATGGCATTATTACCGAAGAAGGAATCCAAAGAGCTGTAAAAGGCTTACAATATTTTCAGCAAATATTTGACAAAGAAGGCATTACACCCGACAATATTTTGGCAACGGCTACCAGTGCCGTCAGAAATGCTAAAAACGGCAATGAATTTTGTGAGAGAATTTTGACTGAAACGGGTATAAAAATCAAAGTAATTTCGGGAGATGAAGAAGCGGGTTTGATTTACGAAGGCGTTAAATTAGGCATGAAAATCGGTTCAGAAACTGCCATGATTATTGACATTGGCGGTGGCTCGGTTGAGTTTATTATTTGCAACGAAACTAAAATATTTTACAAGCAAAGTTTTGAAATTGGCGGTCAGCGATTGATGGATAAATTCATGACCACCGACCCCATTTCTCCACGTTCGGTTCAAGCACTAAAGAACTACCTCGAAGACCAACTTTTACCGCTTACCAACGCCGTGCATCAGTACGCACCTGTGTGTGTAATTGGCTCGGCGGGTTCGTTTGAAACGCTCATTGATATGTATTTTATGAAACAATTTGGGCAACTCCCCCCTACCGACCAAGTTTCATTTGAATTACCCCTTGCTGAATTTTACGACTCCTTTTTGAAACTCGTTTCGCAAAATCGTGAACAAAGAATGAACATTGCAGGCATGATAGAATTACGTGTGGATATGATTGTGGTAGGCGTTTGTTTAATAGATTTTATTTTGAAAAGATACGAAATCAACCAAATAAAAGTGTCTAATTATGCTTTGAAAGAAGGGGTTTTGAGTAGGCTTTTAGGAAGGAATGGTTGAGCTTTTTTTAAATTAGGTACACTAATTATCAGTTAAAACGGAATTATCCATTATTTGTCGCACAACCGCTGACAGCGACTTTTCGTCCTGCCTGCGGTTTGTTTTTACGAATTGTAGATAATTCCGATTAGAAAAGTAAGATAAAATGGTAGAAAATCAATATAATCGTTTTTTTGAGTCATATAAAGTCTTTCTTCTAAAAACAGGATTTTCAGAGGAAAAAGATTTACAAGGCTGCTCTGAAGTAACAATCAACAAATTAGAACGCAAATATGACATAACCATTCCATTGGCATTACGTACTTATTTGAGTTTTTTTGGCAATAATTTTTATACATCAAGACGTGATTTTCGTTTAGATTTCAGAGTGAAAGATATTGAAAGAGCTAACACAATAGCTAAAGACATAGCGTTATTGGATGTACTCGTTGCCAATAGAAACGTAAGAAACGATGTTGATTTAGATAATATATTGTTTGTCGGACATGATTCTGATAGGGATATCATGTATTTTTTTGAATGTTCAGAACCAAATCCTTTAATCAAATCTACCATCTACGATTACAAATACATAGACGAAGAAAGAGTTTTTGCTAATGGTCTCATAACGTATCATTCAGGAGAGCTTTCTTTTATAGGTAGTATTATGTATTTGATATACTGGATGATAAATTGGAAATTAAGGACAGAAAGGAAAGATGTTACAAATTCACAAAGATTACGTGAATACGATAGACTTAATTTAGATGCTTTTGAATGGATCAAATATCATCAGAAGCATCAACAAAAACCTTATGATGAAAGAATGAGTACTGATATACAAGTTAAAGCAAGAATAGATTTTTGTCATATTGCAGATGTCAAAGCCCAAGAAACAGGAATTGTAATGACGATAGATGAATTTGAGTGGGCATTTATAAAGCATTTACGGAGTTTGGGAGTGGATATTTAATTTAAACTTATTTTCACATCATTTTGGAAAAACAAGCTGAAATTAGTCGTAGGCTTGGCTAAGCGTTCCTACGACCAGACAGATTTCTATTCACAAAGAGCCACTTAATAATTTTACAAAATTCTTTCGCAACATTTGAGATACGTATTTAGATTATACCAATAAAAACCACTAATTTTGAAAAATAAACTATAACTATTTCAAGAAAACAAAAATCGAGAATAATGAGAATAGCTGTAATCGGAACAGGATATGTAGGATTGGTAACGGGAACTTGTTTTGCTGAAACAGGCAATCAGGTTATTTGCGTGGATATTGACGCAAAAAAAGTAGAAAAAATGAAAAACGGGGTCATTCCAATTTATGAACCTGGTTTGGAAGAATTATTTCTACGTAACTCTAACGAAGGAAGATTAAAATTCACAACTTCTTTGTCTGAAGGTATCAAAGATGCACAAGTAATCTTTTTGGCTTTACCAACGCCTCCAGGTGCTGACGGTTCAGCAGATTTGAAATATATTTTAAAAGTTGCGGACGATTTAGGTCCAATTTTAGAAAATTACGTAGTTGTTATCGACAAAAGTACAGTACCTGTTGGAACGGCTGAGAAAGTACAAGCGGCAATCGCTAAAAATGCCAAAGTTGAATTTGACGTAGTTTCAAACCCTGAGTTTTTACGTGAAGGAGTTGCCGTAGAAGATTTTATGAAGCCTGACCGAGTGGTTATTGGTACAAAATCTGACAAAGCAAAAGCGGTAATGACTAAGTTATACGCTCCGTTAGTTCGTCAGGGAAATCCTGTGATTTTCATGGATGAGCGTTCGGCTGAAATGACTAAATATGCAGCCAATGCGTTCTTGGCTACAAAAATTACTTTCATGAACGAAATTGCAAACCTTTGTGAAAAAGTAGGGGCAAACGTTGATGATATTCGTAGAGGTATCGGTACGGATTCTCGTATCGGTAAAAGATTCTTGTTTGCAGGAATCGGCTACGGAGGAAGCTGTTTTCCAAAAGATGTTCAAGCATTAGAAAAAACTTCTAAAGAAAATGATTACGATTTCAAAATTTTGAAAGCCGTAATGGACGTAAATGAAAACCAAAAGACAAAGTTAATCCCAATGATTAATGAGTATTTTGGAGGAGATTTGAAAGGTAAAACTTTCGCTATGTGGGGCTTAGCTTTCAAACCTTATACAGATGATATTCGTGAAGCACCAGCATTATACAATATCGATGCTTTGGTTGAAGCAGGAGCAACGATTAAGGCTTATGACCCAGAGGCAATGCCAAATGTTGAAGCTTTAGTTGGTGACAAAATCACTTTTACTTCTGGTCCTTATGAGGCATTGAAAGATGCTGACGCTTTATTAATCATGACAGAATGGCCTCAATTCCGTACTCCAGAATTTGAAGTAATGAATGTTTTATTAAAAAATAAAGTAATTTTTGACGGTCGTAATTTATACGAATTAGACGAAATTGCAGAAAAAGGATATACTTACTATTCAATTGGAAGAGAAACAGTGAACAGTAAACAGTAAACAGTTATCAGAAAACATATATGTTTTACCCCATTGCTTTATCTTTAAAATTTCTACCTTATTCCTTAATATGCAAACTGATAACAATCTTTATAATAAAGCATACGCTTTAGCTATAAGAACAATAAAAGCGTATCAATATTTAATTGATAAAAAGAAAGAATTTACTTTATCTAAGCAACTTTTGAGAAGTGGGACTTCTATTGGGGCTAATATTTCCGAAGCTAACGGTGCAATATCTCAAGCGGATTTTTCAAGTAAGATTTCAATAGCTTATAAAGAAAGTCTTGAAACAAAATATTGGCTTTCACTTCTTAAAGATACTAATTACCTTGATGAAAAAACATTCTCAAGTATTTACAAAGAAGTTGATGAATTAAGTAAAATAATGTTTTCAATTTTAAAAACAACAAAACGAGTAAACAATAACCAGTGAACAGTAATCAGTTAGCAGTGAACAATTATCAGTTATTATTTAGATTCTTGCATTTGTCATAGATTCTTTATTCACCTGATAACTGTTTACTGTTTACTGATAACTGTTCACTGATAACTGATATCATGAAAAGAGTTTTAATTACAGGTGGAGCAGGATTTTTAGGCTCACACCTTTGCGATAGATTTATCAAAGAAGGTTTCCACGTTATTGCGATGGATAACTTAATTACAGGTGATTTGAAGAATATCGAACACCTATTTAAATTACCAAACTTTGAATTTTATCACCACGATGTTTCAAAGTTTATCCATGTTCCGGGTGAATTAGATTATATTTTACATTTTGCTTCACCAGCATCACCGATTGACTATTTGAAAATTCCAATCCAAACATTAAAAGTTGGTTCTTTGGGAATTCACAACTGTCTTGGATTAGCTCGTGTAAAAAAAGCAAGAGTACTAATTGCTTCAACTTCAGAGGTTTACGGAGACCCTAACGTTCACCCACAACCAGAAGAATATTGGGGAAATGTGAATCCTGTTGGACCTCGTGGCGTTTATGACGAAGCAAAACGTTTCCAAGAAGCGATGACAATGGCTTACCATACTTATCACGGATTAGAAACTCGTATTGTTCGTATTTTCAATACTTATGGACCGAGAATGCGTCTGAATGACGGTCGTGTATTGCCTGCATTCATCGGACAAGCTCTTCGTGGAGAAGATTTAACGATGTTTGGTGACGGTTCACAAACTCGTGCTTTCTGTTATGTTGATGATTTAGTGGAAGGAATTTATCGTTTGTTGATGTCAGACTATGAACAACCAGTAAATATTGGTAATCCAGACGAAATTACGATTAAAGAATTTGGAGAGGAAATCATCAAATTGACAGGTACAAATCAGAAATTGATTTCGTTGCCATTACCAACTGATGACCCAAAACAACGTAAACCAGATATTACAAAAGCAAAAGCCTTGCTTGGTTGGGAGCCAAAAGTTGCCAGAGCAGAAGGCTTAAAAATCACTTATGAATATTTCAAATCTTTACCAAAAGATGAATTATTCAAAATGGCTAACCACCGTGATTTTGAGAAGAAATAGAATTTTATTGGTGATTGGTTACTGGAAATTGGTTATTGGTTAAATAGGGATTAGGATTTAGTGGTTAGGCATTAGCAATGTAACTCACTATTAATCAAGCAATTGTACCATACTCAAACATAATCGTAGCGGCGAACCGCCTAATTTTTAACGAATACTTACTAACCAATAAGTCATAAGTAAAAAAGTCCTCAAAAGCTATTTTGAGGACTTTTTTACTATTAACCAATTTCCAATAACCAATAAACCAGTAACCAATTTCCAGTAACCAATAAACCAGTAACCAATTTCCAGTAACCAATAAACCAGTAACCAATTTCCAGTAACCAATAAACCAGTAACTAAACTACCAACGAATCAAAGCTGACCCCCATGTAAAGCCACTACCAAAGGCAGCTAAACACACTAAATCACCGTCTTTTATTCTACCCGTTTCCCATGCTTCACAAAGAGCAATTGGAATTGATGCTGCCGTAGTGTTTCCGTATTTTTGAATATTATTCATCACTTTTTCTTCGGGCATTCCCATTTGTTGGCGAACATATTCCGAAATTCTAAGATTGGCTTGATGCGGTACTAATAAATCTATATCCTCGGGAGTTAAGCCATTTTTATCTAAAGCCTCACGAATAACTTCTGGAAAACGAACGATAGCGTGTTTGAAAACCGCATTTCCGTTCATAAAAACGTCTCCTGTTTTATTATCTTCTACCAAATCATCATAAAAACGTTTCGGGCGACTACTTCCTGGGTCTTTCACGTACAAGTCTTCGGCATACGTACCGTCAGCGTGTAAATGCGTAGAAAGAACTCTATGTTGTTCATCTTTAGTTGCTTGCATCACTACCGCTCCTGCCCCATCACCAAAAATTACTGCCACGCCACGCCCTTCATTTGAATGATTTAAAAATGTAGATTGCAATTCTGAACCAACTACTAAAATATTTTTATACATTCCAGATTTTATAAACTGGTCGGCCGTTGACATGGCATAAATAAAACCTGAACATTGGTCACGAATATCCAAAACGCCAACACCTTGCATACCCAATTCTCGTTGCATAACGAACCCAGGCCCGGGAAAATAATAATCTGGGGTAATGGTAGCAAAAACGATAAAATCAATATCTTGAGGAGAAATTCCAGCACGTTCAATCGCAATTCTTGATGCTTCGGTAGCCATTGAAGCATTTGTATCTTTTCCGTAAGTAAAATATCGACGCTCTTTAATTCCTGTTCGCTCAGTAATCCAAGCGTCGGACGTCTCCATAATTGTTTCTAAATATTGGTTAGTGATTACATTCTCAGGCACATAATGACCAATCCCTGTGATTTTTGAAAATAGCATAAATTTTAGTGTTGTTTGAAATACAAAATTACTATTTATCTAAGAATAATTTTATTATTTATAGGATAAGAAATAAAAGCCCTACAAAATCGGTATTTTGTAGGGCTTTTATTTTTGACAGATTACGAAAATCTACACCGCAAAACTCTCTCCGCATCCACAAGTACGAGTAGCATTTGGATTAATAAATTGAAATCCTTTACCATTCAAACCATCAGAAAAGTCTAATTCTGTGCCTGCAAGGTATAAAATTGATTTTTTATCAACCATAATTTTTACGCCTTTATCTTCAAAAATCATGTCTGTTGGTTTCTGTTCAGAAGCAAAATCGAGGTTATACATTAAACCCGAACATCCTCCTCCTTCTACGGCTACACGAACATTATAGTTTTCGGTAAGTCCTTCTTTTTGACGAAGTTCTATAATTTTATTAGCTGCTATTTCGGTTACTGTTACCATGATTGGTTATTTGTTATTGATTACTGGTTATTAGCTGAGAGAAAATTTAACTGTAATTTTTAAACGATTTTGATTTGTTGAAAGTTCCTTTATACTGCTAAAAGACTTTGCTCTGTCTGATAACCAATAACCAGTAACCAATAACTAAAAAACCTGTCCTATTCCAAAAGTTATTACGAATAACAAAGTTGTCAAAGCCATGACTTTTAAAAATGGGTCAATTTGAGCGGGCGTTTGTCCTTTAGAAACACCTATGCCAATCTTAATTAGCAGTGGCAAAGTGATTAAAAATATCCAATTTAATAATTCAGAGTGGTTCATTAATGAATAAATGACTGCCGAAGCAAAGCCCCCAATCAATAAAAACCAATGATAAATCACCGCTTTATCTTTTCCTAAACGTACAGGAATTGAATTTTTACCTGTTTTAATATCAGAATCAATATCACGTATATTATTGATATTCAGCACTCCAACGGCAAAAAGTCCACATGAAGTAGCAGGAAGCAAATTCAACCAATTAAATTCATGCGTATGCAAATAGTAAGTACCTAAAACCCCAACCCAACCAAAGAAAATCAAAACCGAAATATCTCCAAAACCCATATATCCGTAAGGTCTTTTGCCTACGGTATAAGTAATGGCGGCAATGATAGCTAAAATTCCGATTCCGAAAAAAGTAAGAATGGTTTTAATAGAAGTATCTTTCAAACCTTCATAAATCAACCATGAACCTGTAATAAATGACACTATCGACATCAAAATAATGGCTTTAGTCATTTGTTCACGTGTGATTGCTCCTGTTTGCACGGCACGAGTGGCAACTGTTCTTTCAACGGTATCTACTCCGCTGACAGTATCGCCATAATCATTGGCAAAATTGGAAAGAATTTGCAAAAAAGTGGTAGTAAGGACGGCTAACCAGAAGATTGTCCAAGAAAAAGCCTGTGAGCCTACTGCCAAAAAACTGCCCATCAAAATACTTGAAAGAGCAAGTGGCAAGGTGCGTGGACGAGCCGCAGAAATCCAATGTTTCATATCTGAGTCTATGAGTTTATAGGTATATGAGTTTATGAGTTCATAAAAATGGCTAACTACCTTTTCTTATGAACTCATAAACTACATTTACTCATAAACTTTATTTAATTGCATCCATAAATTCTTTACTATCTGGTTTTACGCCTGATGCAAAGAAATGTGTTAATTCTCCTTTTTCGTTGATAACGTATTTGCAGAAATTCCAAGATGGCTCTTTATCGTTCCAACCATTTAAAGACTTGGTAGTCAAGAATTTATACAAATCACATTTACCTTCACCTTTCACTACAACTTTTGAGAACATTGGGAAATTTACACCATAATTCTTTTTGCAAAACGCAGCAATTTCTCCATCAGTACCTGGTTCTTGTCCACCAAACTCATTTGAAGGAAAACCTAAAACCACTACTTTATCTTTATTTGCTTCGTAATATGTTTCCCAATCAGCATATTGCTTAGTAAATCCACATTTTGAAGCGGTATTCAAAATAATTACTTTTTTGCCTTTGTAAATCGACAAATCAACCTCTTTTCCATCTAATGACTTCATTTTGAAATCATAGATTGTTTTTGTAGCAGTAATTGTAATGTTTTCAGGACGCTCTACAAAGCTGTTCTGTGTAAATGGAACTGATAATGCCCCCAATAATGACCCTATTTTCATGAGTTTTAGTAACATAACTGTTGTGAAGATTAAAATGATGGATATAATTATTTTTTTGTTCATAAACGTTTGAACTATGATTTGTTGGACTTATATGATTTTAGGATAAAAAATTAGAACCTTGTAATAAATTACGGTGTGAAATTAACCCTAAAACTCAATGAATCTTATAAATCATAGTTCAGACAGATTTCTTACATTCTCGACGGGACTTTAATTCCTAATAAACTCATTGCTTTCTGAATTGTTTCACCCACTACACCAGAAAATGCAATTCTGAATTGTTGAGCATTTTTATCAGTCTCATTAAAGATATTTATTTCGTTGTAAAAACGATTATATGCCTTCGCTAAATCATAAACATAGAACGAAATTAAGGCAGGAGAAAGTTCACGACCTGCATCTGCTAAAATCTGAGGATATTGCCCTAACAAATATATTACTTCTCTTTCTGATTCTTGCAAAGCTGGATAATCAGTTGTTTTTCCAACAATTCCTTGTTCATGTGCTTTTCTTAAAATTGAGCAAATACGAGCGTGTGTGTATTGAATAAACGGCCCAGTATGTCCCTGAAAATCAATAGATTCTTCAGGATTAAACAACATTCTTTTCTTAGGGTCAACCTTCAATAAGAAATATTTTAACGCTCCCATTGCTAAGGTGTCGTACAATTCGTCCGCTTCTGCTTTGGCGAATCCTTCGGTTTTTCCCAATTCTAAAGTGCGTTCACGGGCAGTATCAGTCATTTCTCTCATCAAATCGTCCGCATCAACAACTGTTCCTTCACGAGACTTCATTTTACCCGAAGGTAAATCTACCATTCCATAACTTAAATGGAAAAGTCCATCAGCATACGGGCGACCTAATTTCTTAATGATTTTGAACAAAACTTCGAAATGGTAATCTTGCTCATTTCCAACCACATACACAGATTTTGACATCTTGAAATCATTGTATTTCAACTCTGCTGTTCCCATATCTTGGGTAATATAAACAGATGTTCCATCTTTACGAAGCACCAATTTTTGGTCAAGTCCTTCTTCTGTCAAATCTATCCAAACCGAACTATCTTCTTTCTGGAAAAACACGCCCGATTTTAATCCTTCTTCAACGAATTTTTTACCCAATAAATAGGTATTTGATTCACGGTAAATTTTATCAAAACTTACGCCCATTTTCTCGTAAGTAAGACCAAATCCTGCGAAAACCCATTCGTTCATTTTCTCCCACAAAGCAATTGTTTCAGCGTCTCCGTTTTCCCATTTCAACAACATTTCTTGGGCTTCAAGGAGCAATGGAGCTTGTTTTTTAGCATCATCTTCCGACAATCCTTTTTCTTTCAAAGCCTCTATTTCAACTTTATAATGTTTGTCGAATTCCACATAATATTTTCCAACTAAATGGTCGCCTTTTATGCCAGAACTTTCAGGAGTTTCGCCATTACCAAATTTTTGGTACGCCAACATCGACTTACAAATATGGATTCCACGGTCGTTTACCAAATTAGCTTTTACCACTTTATAGCCATTAGCGGATAAAATTTGAGCCACCGAAAACCCTAAAAAGTTATTCCGTAAATGACCTAAGTGAAGCGGTTTATTAGTATTTGGCGAAGAATATTCCACCATTACCGTTTCATTTTTATCAGGTAATTGTCCAAAGGTTTTATCTCTAAAAATACTGGTAAATAAATCTACCCAAGCCGAATCAGCGATAGAAATATTCAAGAAACCTTGCACTACATTGAACGCACTTACCACGCCAGAATTGGCTACAAGATAATTCCCGATAGCATTTCCTAACTCTACGGGCGACTTACGTAATGCCTTAATGTATGGAAACACCACGAAGGTATAAGTTCCTTCAAATTCCTTTTTAGTACTTTGTAAAACGATGTTATTTTCTTCAACATCAAACTCCGCTTTCAACGCTGCGGCAATGTGGCTTTGTATTGTTTTTTCTATGTTCATTATTTTTTGTAATTCTTTCTATTTGCTAACCCTGATTTGCAATCGGGGTTGGGGTCAGCGGGGTGATTGCGACTTTTCTTATTTTAACGTGAGTTATTGATATAACAAACTGATAATCAATTTTTTACAACAAAAAAAAGCAATATTGCCGACTCTAATGTATTTTTGTAATTGCACAAAAACAAGAACACATCATGAGCCGACTAACATTGCTAACGACAAAATTAACAGAAATTTTCATTGACTGCGACGATTTTTGTAAGTGTTTTGAAAAACACATGGTTGAATCAGGAGAAAGTTTAGCTGTCTCCAAAATGAGTACCAGTGAAATGATGGCGATCAGTATTTACTATCATCATTCGGGCGTTAAATGTTTTAAATATTACTATCAAATTATTATCAAAGGATATTTAAAATCATATTTTCCTAAGGC
>NZ_QGGO01000020.1 GCF_003148625.1 Arcicella aurantiaca
AACCAACATACTCAAACAAATATCTGTTAAACGTCTTAAAATCAAATGAATTGGAAAAATTAGAACGATAACTTTCTGAACTCATTTCTCCTTGACGAGATAGATTCTCAAAAGTATATCGACCCTTCAAAGACAACCAGGTTTGTACTAACTCTAAAAAAAACTTGGCTTGCCACTTGCCAATCAATGACATTTTTCTCAATATTGCACTCGTGAGTGTTTCTACGCTCATGGGGTAAAGTTTGGTTAGTTCGCAAAACAAAACTAAAACTTTACCCTTATTTTTTTAAATGATACTCAAAATCGTAGCGAAGTATTGATAAGTTATCTGGATAATTTTTATTCCAAAATCTTGTAGAACTTCCCGAAACAATATCCATTGCGGGTAAAGAACTTTCGGGAAGTTGAAGAAACTTATTAAACACTGTATTTAAGCATTACCATAATCATAAACTTTGATTTTCAAAGATTTACGTAAATTTCGTACAAGGCTAAACTTGATGGAGTAGGAGGGGGCAAAGCCAAATAAAAACGCTGACAAATGTTTTATACCTTGCCAGCGTTTTTTAATGATTATACTTAACGGATTGAGATTTGACAAAAGGAACTATGTAATCTATTGGTTTTTAGTAGTTTACTTATTCGCTTATTCGCTTTTTCGCAAGTCGCTTTTCGCTGAGTATAATTAAACCTTAATCTTGTTGTTGAAGGGTGACAATCTCTTCAAATTCATCGGTAAGTTTGTAGCTTAACTTTTCAAAAATCTTGAAATATTTCATGTAAGTTTCATGGTTTTCATTTCGAGGTTGATACGTTTCTTCTGATTTTACCGTAGCTGCCGCCTCTTCTAAATTCTGATAAACGCCCAATTGCGTAAGAGCCAACAAAGCCGTTCCCATTGCCACACTGTCACGATGATTGTTTATATGGATTGTTTTTCCAAACATATCCGTTAAAATTTGAGTCCATAATGGTAAAGTCGCATACGCTCCGTTGATATAAATACTGTCAAAATCTCGATGCGTTTCAAGGATTTTACCAATGCTATAAACTTCAAATAAAATGCCTTCTAAAGTAGCCCTGACAAAATGTTTTTGTTGGTGATTGATATTTAAACCAAAATATAGTCCACGAGCGTTGGCGTTCCAAAGGGGAGCTCTTTCTCCTAATAAATAGGGTAAAAAAAGTAATCCGTCAGCCCCTGCTTTTACTTGTGCGGCTTCTTTGAATAAGTCGTTGAGTACGTCTTCAAAATCTAAATCTCCAGAAAAATTACCAAATTGACGAGCAAACCATTCAAAAACGACCCCACCATTATTGGTTGGTCCTCCAGAAACATAATGCCCTTCTGCTAAAAGATAGTTAAAAAAACGCTGTTTTTCATCTCGTAGAACGTCCTTTCCTGCAACACGCACGGCACCACTCGACCCAATTGTGATGGTTGCTTTTCCTGCACTAACAATACCCGCCCCAAGTGTTGCCAAACACCCATCACTCGCCCCAATAATAATGTGCGTTTTGTTTGGTAAACCGAGCGTACTGCAAATTTCTTTTTTCAAAAATACTTGCGAATTAAATACAGAAACGGGTTCAGAAAGACGGTCGGCAGTAATACCTGCAAAATCAAGAGAGTCTTGATGCCATTTAAGTTTATGAATATCAAAAAAACCTGTCGATGAAGCAATGCTGTGGTCAATTACATATTCGCCCGTTAATTGCTTGATAATGTACTCTTTAAGTGAAATAAATTTATAAGTCAGTGCGAATCTTTCTTGGTCATGATTTTTTATCCATGAAATTTTCATCAAAGGAGACATTGGGTGAATTGGCGTACCTGTTGTGTGAAAAATACTATCACTTTGAGGCAAAGTTTTTAGTAAACTTGCCTCTTTTACACCTCTATTATCAGCCCAAATAATGGCATTACCTAATGGATTCCCGTTTTTATCAACTGGTAAAACACTGTGCATTGATGAACTGAAACAGATAGTTTTTACCTTGTATTTCTTCGGATGAATATACTCATTCAACAAATTTTTGAGTATGTATAAAGTGGTTATATATATTTGTTCGGGGTCTTGTTCGCTGTAATCAGGTTGCGGGTGAAAAGTAGGATACGAGCCTTTTTTGCAGCAAATAACCTTCCCATTCATATCAAAAGCATGAATTTTAACGGTTGAAGTATTTATGTCGATGGTAAGCAGACAATCCATGTTTTTTTAGTTATGAGTTATGAGGTATGAATTTTGAAATTTAGCATAAATCGTGAACATCAAAGATTGTATTGATTCAAAATTTATTGCGAAGACCTCATAATTCATACCTATTTTATTCTTTTTTTCTAAACTCACGAGGCGTATAACCCGTTAGTTTTTTGAAAGTTGAGGAAAAATGTTGTGATGAATAAAAGCCTGTTTCCAATGCTATATCGGTCAAACTTAAATCTTCACGGTTTAATAATTTAATTGCTTCCGAAATTCTAATATTTATGAGATAATTCAAAGGTGAAAATCCAGAAAATGCTTTTGCTTTTTCAGTAAATGCCGTTGTGCCTAAACCAACTAATCCTGCCATTTCTTCAACTGTCCACGGATGAGCAAGATTTTCTCTCAAAGTCTGTTCCAATTTTAAAAAAGTTTGAGGGAAATCTCGCCTGAGATTATCCTGTTTACTCAAATGCCTAACCGCCGTAATTAACAATTCATCTATTAAATGATTGATGCGGGTACGGTAGCCTAATTCTTTAGAAAATAATTCTGAAGCAAGGTTTTGAAATAATTGCTGACAGTTTTTTAAACGACTCAAAACAGGCTTTTTATTGAGCGACAACAGTTTACCGATAACTCTTTGGTCGGTTTCTGAAATGCCACTCCAATCTCCCAAAATCAATTCTCCAGTCGGTTCAAAGAGTTTTGGTTTTATCGTAATCCACATTAATGAACCAATATCATAAGCTCCTTTAGTGCTTCCAATTGACTGCCATGGACTGGTCACAGAAATATCATTCGGATAGAGTAAAAACTGCTGTCCGTCAATATTCCAATCAAATTTTCCTTCAGTAATCAAGCAAATTTTAATGCCTTCGCTTGCTTGAATTTCCTGAGAATTGAGCTGAATATTTTGAATTTTATGGTTGGCAAAGTCAATAATGTGCGGGAAAGAAGCTAATTCTTTCGACTTTCCTTGGCACAAGATAAATGGATTCATCGGTTATCAAAAATCGTCGAGTAAAATTAGGTCAATTATTCATCAAAATATTACAAAATCCACCGCCGTAAATAAATGAAAGTTTTTCTTTAAATAATGATGAATTTTTGCATCGTTGACTTCCTGAAACTTAACAAATCTTAACTCAAAGTTTATTCAAAATCACTCAATTAACATTAATGAATATGAAAAGAATTAGACTAAATGGTCTTTATATACCACAAAATCTATCCAAATCTGTTTTGGCGATAGTTTTTATGTTATATACAATTGTGTCATTTTCACAAGATTTAGCCATTAAGGGACTTGTCTCTGATAAATCTAATGGTGGAATTGCAGGCGTAGCTGTAAAAATTAAAGGCACCAATAGAGGAACAAGTACAGATGCCGTTGGAAATTATAAAATTGCCGTTGGCAACGATGCGACCCTTATTTTTAGTGCCGTTGGTTATGCAACAAAAGAGGTAACTGTTGGTAGTAAAACAACAATTGATGTTGTATTGGTTGAAGATAATAAAAATTTAGAAGAAGTAGTGGTAACGGCTCTCGGTATCAAAAAAGATGCGAAAAAAGTCGGTTATGCCGTTTCTACTATCAATCGTGAGGCTTTAACTGAAAATAGAACGCCCAATTTTATGAACGCTTTGCAAGGACAAATTGCAGGTGTAAACATTGCTCCTTTGGGAACTGGCCCTGCTGGAACGTCTAAAATTAGAATCAGGGGACAAAGTTCTATTTCGGGTCAAAATAGCCCTCTAATCGTTGTGAATGGTATTCCGATTGATAATACCAACTTTGGTACAAACCCCGGTAATGCCGCATCTGATAATTCAATTGGTGTGCGTGGCGGTGGAAATACATCTGATGGTGGCGATGGACTTTCAAGTATAAACCCAGATGATATTGAAAACATGACCGTTTTGAAAGGTGCAACCGCAGCAGCACTTTATGGCTCACGTGCGAAAGATGGGGTAATTATGATTACGACTAAAACAAAGGGTGATTCAAAAGGAATTGGCGTTTCTTTAAACTCAAATTTTACCAATGATACGCCTTTAGATTTTACAGATTATCAATACGTTTATGGTCAAGGTGAAAACGGAATTCGCCCAACGACAGCTAATCCAACTTCGGGACAATGGTCGTTTGGAGAAAAATTCCAACCGGGTATGACCCAAGTGCTTTTTGATGGTGTAACTGTGCCTTATGTACCTGTATATAACAGAATTAGAACGTTTTTTAGAGATGGAACTAACTTTACCAATACGGTTTCTATTTCTTCAAACACCGAAAAAGGTGGACTTACGTTGTCGTTTGCTAACATGGATAACAAAGGAATTGTGCCAAATAACACGTTTAACCGCAAGACGATAAATTTGGGATATGCTTATGATATTACTAAAAAACTAAGTATTTCGGGTAACGTAAATTATTCAAATGAGTTTAATAAAAACCCGCCTAATATTGCCAACCAAGATAACTCAATTCCAACGGCGGTGTATAATATGGCAAACTCAATGCCTTTTGATTTATTAGATGCTAAGAAATTTGATGCCAATGGCGACGAGTACGTTTATTCAAGATTTAAAAACAGAACCAATCCGTATTTTACGCTTTCTCAACAATTTCAAAATATCACCCGTGATAGAATTTTCGGAAATATCTCAGTAAAATATAAATTATTAGATTGGCTTTCGGTTCAAGGTAGAGTGGGGCAAGATTATTGGTCACGTGACCAAGATTACAATAACTTCCCAACGGGACAAGCCTCTCTTACACCTGCTCCTGTGGGTTTTGTCAATGGTGTTTATACCCAAGAATCTCGCAGATTCAGAGAAACTAACGCCGACATTTTATTAATGGCAAGCAAAACTTTTGGAGATTTTGGTATTGACTTGAACCTTGGAGGTAACCAAATGTATCGTCGTTCTGATGTAAACTCTACCCAAGTAACTGATTTTGTGGTTCGTGATTTATATACTGTGATGAACGGACGTGTAAAAGACCCCATTTATGGATTGTCTGAAAGGTCAGTAAATTCAATTTATGGTTCAAGTGAATTTTCTTACAAAAACTTTTTATTCTTGAATGTTACTGCCAGAAATGACTGGTTCTCAACGCTTTCAAAAGAAAATAGAAGCATTTTGTATCCTTCAGTATCAGGTAGTTATGTATTTTCTCAATCATTATCAAACATTCCAGATTGGTTGAGTTTTGGAAAACTGAGAGTTGCTTATGCAGAAGTAGGTAGCGATACTGACGTTTCTCCATATTCAAATAATTTATTTTACGCCATCAATGCCAACTTATTCGCCAATCCAGCGGGTAACCTACAACCAGTTGGTGGTTCTTCTGGAGCAACAGTTCCAAACGCTAATTTGAAACCAATGCGTACTTCTGAGTCTGAAATTGGTTTAGAATTAAAATTATTCCAAAATCGACTTGCGATAGATTTATCGGCATATCGTAAAGTTACCAGCGACCAAATTGTTTCAGCACAAATTTCTGATGCCTCAGGTTTCACCAATTCATTGATTAACAGTGGTAAAAGCCAAACCAATGGTTTAGAAATGTTATTGAACTTTTCGCCCGTAAAAGGTAAAGACTTTCAATGGAATGTAACCATGAATGGTTCGTATAATATCACAAAAGTATTGAGTTTGACGACCGATAAAGAAGGCGAAAGAATTACGACAGGAACACACGTTTTTAACGGTGAAGTTCGCCAAGTAGTTGGACAAGAAATGGGACAAATTTATGGTTTTGGTTTCAAGAGAAATGCCCAAGGACAAATGATTTTTGGAACAAATGGTATTCCATTAAGAACTCCAGATTTAATTTCTTACGGCAGTGCTTTACCAAAATGGATGGGTGGAATTACTAACTCGTTTAATTACAAAGGATTAACACTTTCATTCTTGATTGATTTCAAATTGGGAAATATGATGTTGTCAGGTACAAATTTCAATGCGGTGCGTCATGGTTTGCACCAAATGACTTTGGAAGGTCGTGAAGGCGGAGTTGTAGGCGTAGGTGTTACTGAAAAAGGGGAGCCAAACACCGTTAAAGCTCCTGTTCAAGATTATTGGTCGGTGGTTCGTTCACAGGCAATTATTGAGCCTGTGGTTTATAACGGTGGATATTGGAAATTACGTCAGATTACGGCGGGTTACGATTTAACTAAATTCTTGCCAAAATCATTCCCTGTAAAAACGCTTAAATTGAGCTTAACTGCCAATAATGTATTCTTGATTAAGAAATGGGTTCCAAATATTGACCCTGATTCATTCGGTTATTCTTCTGATAACTTGGTGGGTATGGAATCAACGGGTTTGCCAACTACTCGTAGTATTGGGTTTAATTTGAATGCTAAGTTTTAGGGTTGGTACGTAGTTTTGGCACGTAGATAAAATGAAACCAAAAATATTTCAACTTTCGGAAAGTTTACGGAACTCTTTTTTACAGTCTATCTATTCTCTGTGACTCTCCGAGAAACATATTATTTCAAAAAATAAAAGAAAATTCTTATGAAAATTAGATATAAATATTTTAGTAAAATCACCATTTTAGGCGTTATTCTTAGCGTTTTTGTGAGTGGTTGTGACAAAGGTTTTGATGAATTAAATATCAACAAAACGGCTGCCACGTCAATTAATCCCGTTTTTACTTTAAATAACGCTACCGTAAATACTTCGTTTCCTGCGGCAACTATTATTTATGAACTTGGCATTGTGCAACAAATGGTTTCGCCCAATTCTGGGGTGTTAGCAGGTGCGAATTATAACCAAGATATTCGTGATAATACCCAACAAAATTGGCAACGTTATTATCGTTCAGTAATTCGCAATACTTATGATGTAATCTCAACGACTAAAAACTTGCCAGCCAGAAGTAATCTTTACAACATGGCTCGTATTTTACAAGCGTATAGTTTTTTAGTTTTGACAGATTCTTACGGTGATATTCCTTACTCAGAAGCAGGGAAAGGCTATATAGACCAATTGGTTTCTCCAAAATACGACGCACAACAAACCGTTTACGCAGGAATTACTAAAGAATTGACCGAAGCAATTGCCGCTTTGGATGCTTCAAAAACGATAGAAACTGCCGATGTTTTGTATGGTGGAAATATCGCACTTTGGAAGAAATTTGGGAATTCTGTTTTGCTTCGTGCAGGAATGAGATTGACTAAAATTGATGCTACACAAGCTCAATCAATTGTTCAAAAGGCTTTTCAAGCAGGAATTATGGAAGTTAATTCTGATAATGCGTTTATCAAGCACGATGCCAATTATTTGAATGCTTTAGGACAAACACTTAATTCGACTGAATCGAGTAATATTTATTTGGGAGCTCCATTTGTTAGTTTTTTACAACAAACCAACGACCCAAGATTAAAATCAATTGCTTTAAGATACGTTGGTGCAAAATCTGGAAATGACCAAACATCTGCTCGTGCAACTACTGACCCAACGCAACAAATTGGAATGCCTTTTGGCTTTGATAATGGCTCAATTGGAACGGAAGTTACGAAATCAAAATTGGCAAGTTTTTATGATTATAGTCAAGTTGACCGTACTCGCATGGCAAAAACGACTTCGCCAATGTTCTTGGTAACGGCTGCTCAAACGCAATTACTATTAGCAGAAGCCGCCCAACGTGGCTGGATTACAGGAGCAACGGCAGAATCTTTCTTCAATAAAGGTGTAAAATTGCACATGGAGCAAATGGCTTTGTATGATGCTAATTCGGCAGTTTCTGCTTCGGCAATTGATACTTATCAAAAAGCAAATCCATACAATGCAAGTACGGCTTTGGAACAAATAAACACGCAATATTGGGTCGCTTCTTTCTTGAATGGTCCAGAAGCATTTGCGAATTTCAGAAGAAGTGGTTTCCCTAATTTAGCTCCAAATCCGTTTCCTGGTAAAAGTATCAAAGGTAATTTTATCAGAAGATTAACGTATCCAAATTCAGAAATTTCGGTCAATAGCGTAAATGTCAAAGAAGCTATCACAAGAATGGGAGCGGATGATTTAGACGCAAAAGTTTGGTGGGATAAATAGTAAAACAGGTATAGCTAAAAAAAGAATCGGACGATTTGGTAGTGGCGAATAGCATTCGCCCAAGTCATAAATTGAATGTAGGTGAATGCTATTCACCCCTACCAAATCATCCATTTTTTACGTAAGAACTTATAAAATACATTACAAATCAACCTTTCAATCTCATAAACCTCATAGACTTCATGTTTTCATGGAGTCTTTATTTTACCTTTGAAGAATTAATTATAAAC
The DNA here is from genome assembly GCF_003148625.1 of Arcicella aurantiaca. Taxonomy (GTDB): domain Bacteria; phylum Bacteroidota; class Bacteroidia; order Cytophagales; family Spirosomataceae; genus Arcicella; species Arcicella aurantiaca. The sequence goes on from NZ_QGGO01000020.1 coordinate 8,504, forward strand.
AAAAGAATATGCAAATCGGAATTATAGGATTAGGCAAGATGGGATTTAACCTTGCCCTTAATTTAAAAAGAAATGGTTATGACGTGGTTGCTAATGACGTAAACCAAGATTTTGTTCAAAAAATAGCTGCTGAAGGAATCAAAACAGGCAATTCTATTGAAGAATTATGTAAACAATTGACCAACCGAAAAGTAATTTGGTTGATGGTTCCTGCTGGTGAAATTGTAGATAAAGTAATTGAAGCCTTATTGCCATTTTTGAATCCTGCCGATATAATTATTGACGGAGGAAATTCTAATTTCAAAGAATCAAAAAGAAGATATAATTATCTGAAAACTAAAAATATAGACTTTTTAGACTGTGGCACATCTGGCGGAACTTCTGGAGCTTTAAACGGAGCTTGTACCATGATTGGCGGTGAAAATGAAGTGTTTGCTTATGTGGAAAAAGTATTCAAAGATATTTCTGTCGAAAATGGATATTTACACACAGGAGCAGCAGGAAGCGGACATTTTACCAAAATGGTTCACAACGGAATTGAGTACGGAATGATGCAAGCCATTGCAGAAGGTTTTGAGGTTTTTGAACATTCTGAGTTTGATATTGATTTCCAAAAAACGGCTAAAATGTTCAATCATGGCTCAGTAGTTCGTGGTTGGTTGATGGAATTAACGGAAAAAGCTTTCTCAAAAGACCCACAATTAGATTCAATCAAAGGCATTATGCACTCGTCGGGCGAAGGAAAATGGACTTTAGAAACAGCCTTAGATTTAGGCGTTCCAACTCCCGTAATTGCGATGTCCGTAATGATGCGTTATCGTTCTCAAATGGAAGATACTTTCTCTGGAAAAGTAGTTGCAGCCCTCAGAAATGAGTTTGGCGGTCATGCGGTTGAGAAGAAATAATAATTAGACCACAGATTTAACGGATTAAACAGATTTACGCAGATTTTATTGAATATTTACTCAGTGTAAATCTGTATAATCTGTTTAATCAGTGGTCTTTTTAATCGACGCAAAATTCTTATCGTTACAATATAGAATCAATGAACCATTTTTATATAGGCATAGACATTGGAACAACTGCCACAAAAGCAATGGTTTTTACCCAAGAAGGCAAAGTGGTTAATCATTGTAGTATTTGCTACGAAATGTACCACCCTCAACCCGATTGGAGCATCCAAAAACCATCTGAAATTTTATCGGCAGTTTTAGCATGTATCAATAAAGTATCCACAAATATTACTTCCCAATTTATCAGTTTTAGCTCGGCAATGCAGAGTATTATTGCCATTGATAAAGATGGAAATCCTCTGACAGATATTATTTTATGGGCTGATAATCGAGCAAATGAAATTGCCAATAACCTAAAAAATAGCGATTTAGGAAAAGCATTTTATAAAAGTACAGGTTTGCCCATTCATACATTTTCTCCGATGACCAAAATTCTTTGGTTAAGAGAAAATGAACCCGAAATTTTTGCTAAAACCCACAAATTCATCAGTATAAAAGAATATGTTTGGCATCAACTCACGGGCGAATATGTGATAGATTCTTCGATGGCTTCTGGGACAGGAATGATGAATATTGAAAACCTACAATGGGATTCAACCATTTTAAATCATCTTGGTATTCGTGAAAATCAACTTTCTTCTATTGTTTCTCCAAGACATACGGCTAACAGTTTAAAGCAAAACTTTACTTTAGTTTTAGGTGGGGGAGACGGTGCATTAGCCAATTTGGGAACAGGAGCAATGCAGAAAGGTAGAATGGCTTTAACAATCGGCACAAGCGGGGCAGTTCGTTTGCCAATTGATAAACCATTTATTGACCATAAAATGAGAACACAATGTTATCATTTAGTTGATAGTCAGTACCTTAAATTGGGGGCGGTCAATAACGGAGCAGTTATTTTACAATGGTTAAAAGAAACTATTTTACAGTCTGAAGAATCATTTGAAGAGCTTTTAACCAAAGCAGAATTAGCTCCTGCGGGGGCAGATGGACTAATATTTGTCCCTTATTTATTGGGAGAAAGAGCCCCTATTTGGGATGCTTCAGCACAAGGAACTTTGTTAGGAATTACGATTAATCATACAAAATCTCATTTTATTAGAGCAACCATTGAAGGGATTTTATTCGGTTTATTGAGCATTACGGAAGTCTTAATGCCTGATAAAAAAGAACGTGATGAGGTGGTGATAATGACCAGTGGTGGCTTTACAAAAAGTGATTTTTGGTTACAACTTACGGCGGATATTTTCCAGATGAAAGTGGTTGTTACGCAAGATATTGAAAGTTCAGCTTGGGGGGCAGTTCTTATCGGTTTTATGGCTTTCGGTATCGAAGCAAGTCAGCAAGAGATGGAAGAAAAAGTATTTATGCCCAACGCTAATAATTTTACAGTTTATCAAAATAATTTCAACAAATTCAAAAAAGTATATGAGGCTTTGAAGGATTTGTAAGCATTGATTTTACCTTAATTCTACATTGGCACTCTTGAAAAATTGCCCTAAAAATAACCGTAGGCTTTTCAAGAGTGCCAAGGTAGAATTAATAAATTTCGGAACAATAAAGGGTTTGTCACAAGACAAACGATAGACCACTGATGAAACGGATTATACTGATTTTCACTGATTTTACTTTATACTAATTTTAAAAAGGTATTGCATATCTGAGTCTCAACGGAAGTCGTCGTTTTGAACGACGACTTCCGTAAAGTACACATCAAATCTTTAAAATTGGTATTATTTTATCAGACTGTGAGTCCCAGACTGTGTGTCCCAGTGTAAATCTGTATAATCAGTTCAATCTGTGCTCTAAATTTGTCTGCGACCAATACACAACTCAAAACTAACCTATAATTCCCTTCGCATTTTCTTCTGAACCAAATTTTGCATATTCAGATGGACTTACGCCAAATTCTTTTTTGAAGCAAGTTCTAAAATATTGAAGGTCTGTAAAACCCACCTCATAGGTTATTTCTGATACATTTAATTGTTGTTGTTTTAGTAGTTGTGCTGCCCGTTTAAGACGCATATTTCTAACAAATTCAACCGCCGTTTGTCCTGTCAGTGCCTTAATTTTTTTGTAAAGTGGCATTCTGCTCATACCCAATTCTTTTCCAAGGTCTTCTACTCGAAAATCGGAATCTGAGATATTGGCTTCAATACAAACCAATACTTTTTTCATGAATAATTCATCTAAAGGCGTAATCGTAATTTCGGAAGGTTCAAGAATTAATTTCCGACTTTGTGCAAAGCGTTCTGCTAATAATTTTCTGGAATTAATTAAGTTTTTAACTCTGATTTCCAACTCATTAGAGTCAAAAGGTTTTGATACATAATCGTCTGCTCCAGTTTCAAGTCCTTCTATTTTATTGGCAGAATCCGTTTGGGCAGTCAATAAAATAAGCGGAATATGTGAGGTTTGAACGTCATTTTTTAACGCTCTACACATATCAATTCCATTCATTTTGGGCATTAAAATATCTGAAATAATTAAATCTGGTATTCTTTCCAAACATAATTGTAGCCCTTCTTCTCCGTTTGTGGCTTCAATTACATTATATTTTTTACAAAGCCTTACATGAAGATAATTTCGTACATCGTCGTTGTCTTCTACCAATAAAATAAGCGGTTGTAGTTCATCATTTTGAGTATCCGTTGAGGTAAGTGCCGAACCGTCAACCATTGAAATCGGCTCAAAATCGGTAATAGTTCCGTTTTGCTGAGCCAATTTTGCAGGCGTTTGTTGAATGCTTGCACAGATTGGCAATAAAATACGGAAAGTAGTTCCTTTACCAATTTGGCTTGTCACATCAATTGTTCCTTGATGGAGTTCAACCAGTTCTTTCGTTAGAGCCAATCCTATGCCTGAGCCTTCACTGGTATGATGTTTATGAACTACCTGATAGAAATGGTCGAAAATGTAATTTAAACTATCTGCTGGAATGCCAATGCCTGTGTCAGAAACGAGTATTTCTACAAAACGAGTTGAAGCCTCTTCCAATGTTTGAATGGATAATTCTATGCTTCCAACTTCGGTAAATTTAAAGGCATTGGAAAGTAAATTGGTAACTATTTTTTCAAGTTTATCAGCATCTGCCAATACAAAAATGGCATCTTCCGAGCAGTTTAATTCATAAGAAATTCCTTTTTTATGGGCAAAAGAATCGAATGATAAAAAAATGGTTTTTAGAAAATCTATTAAGTTGAATTTTGTAGAAACAAGCGTCATTTTACCAGAATCCAGCTTTGATAAATCCAGTAATTGGTTGATTAATCGTAATAAACGTTCAGAGCTTCGTATCATTAATTGATATTGATTTTTGTAATTTCCCTCAAATTGCTCTTGATACATATCTTTCAAAGGACTCAATATCATGGTTAATGGAGTTCTAAATTCATGAGAAATTTTAGCAAAAAAACTTGATTTTAAGCGTTCCATTTCTTGCATTTTGGTGAGTTCTAAATGCTCCAATTTTAAATCACTTTCAAGTCTTAATTGCTTAATAATGAGCTGTCTGTACCACCACAATAAGGCAATGGCTATCAGGCTGTAAAACAGATATGCCCACCAAGTTTTCCACCAAGGAGGTAATACATGAATGCGTAGTTTGACCTCCGTTTTGTCGTTGGTATCTACTCTTTTAACACGAAAAATATATGAACCCGAAGGTACTTTGGCATAGCTTGCACTTCTGTCCATGCTTGTGGTTTTCCATGTTTTGTCGTAGCCTTCGAGCGTGTATGTAAAAAGTGCATTGGGTGCTGAATAGTTTAAGGAGGCAAATCCGATACTAAAATCGTTGTTGTCGTGCGATAAAGTGATGGTTTGGGTTTCGCTAATATGTTTTTCTAAAGGAGAATTAGGTTGATTTGGCTTAACGAGTAAGTTGTTGATTTTGAGTTCTGTCAGATAAAGCGGATATTGTTTTTTATTGTCTCTAATTTTTTCTGGATAAAAGCTATTATAACCATTGATTCCTCCGAAGAAAAATGCTCCTGATTTACTTTTGAAAAATGCCCCTTTTAGAAATTCGGGAGATTGCAATCCATCAGCCACCGAATAGTTTATGAATTTTTGCGTTGAAGGGTTAAATTTTGAAATTCCTTGATTGGTACTAATCCAAAGAAAGCCTTTAGAATCTTCTAAAACGCCATTAATCACATTGTCGGGCAGTCCGTTTTCTTTAGAATATTCAGTAAAAATGTTTTTGTTGTAGTCAAACTGATAAAATCCTTTACTTGTACCAACCCACAAATTATGTTTGCTATCTTCGGTGATTGTGTTAATCAAATTACTTCCAATTTGCCCCGATTTGTTGCCTTCAAACTTATGATGTGTAAAAGAAAAATTGCCATTTTTACGGTTAAGTTTATCCAAACCGCCACCATTTGTTCCAATCCACAAGTTTTTACGACTATCCTCAAATATTACTGAAATTAGGTTACTTCCCAAGCTATTCGGAGTATTGGGCTCGTTTAAAAATTGCTTGAAAGAATCCGTTGTCGGGTCATACAAATTGAGTCCGTCATAGTACGTTCCAACCCAAAAATTCCCAAAACTATCTTCATACATGGCATAGACATTTTTACCTTTCATATTTACCCCTTTGCTATCAGTATGTAAATAGTGTTTGAAAGTACGGGTTTGGGCATTGAACAAATTGAGTCCACCGCCCCATGTACCAACCCACAAACGCTGTTGTTTGTCGGTATGCAACGAAATTACGGCATTGCTACCAAGACTATTTTTATCTTTTGGGTTATAAAAATAGTGGGTGTATTGGTTAGTTTTTTTATCAAAATAACGAAGTCCGCCCCCGTCTGTACCAATCCAAAGATTACCCAATTGGTCTTCTTCAAAACAAGTTACATCGTTGTTGGTAAGCTTTTGATTTCCCGCAATACTTACATTATAATGTTTGAATTGTTTTTGATGAAAATCCCATTTATTAAGTCCTCTGTTTCTAACGCCAAGCCACATTGCTCCAGTTTTATCTCGATACACCGACCAAACAGAATTGCTACTAATACTGTATGGTTGGAGAGGGTCAGGGTAAAGATTAGAAAAAATCTGCTTTGTTTGGTCATAAATATATAAGCCATTGAGTTGTGTGCCAATCCAAATTCTCCCTAATAAATCCTCTGAAAGACAAACGATTACGTTATTGCCAAGACTATTGGGGTCGAGTTTTTCGTGCTGATAATGTTCAAAATAGATACCATTGGGAATTTGAACTAACCGATTCAACCCATTTTGTGTACCTACCCAAATTTGTTTTTTTGAATCTTTAAAAACAGTATTGATAACATTATTACTGATAGATTTAGGATTATGCCCGTCGTTGAGATAAGAAATCAGTTTTTGATTCTTTTGATCAAAACGTTTAAGTCCACCGCCTTTTGTACCCAACCAAAGATTAAATTGTTCATCTTCAAAAATCGCTGAAATATTATTATTGCTGAGGCTTTTAGCATTTTTATTGATGTATTTAAAATAAACAAAATCCTGTTTTTCTGGTACATAATAGTTTAAGCCATTTTCGGTACCAATCCAGAGTTTATGACGATAATCTTCATAAATACAAGTGATATTATTGTGACTAATATGCCCTCCTTGTGGCGTACTTTTAAAACGTTTGAAGGTTTCGTTTTCCTTATCAAATAGATTTAGTCCGCCCTCCATTGTACCTACCCAAAGATTACCTTTAGTATCTTCAAAAAGCGTAGTTATGTAATTGTGACTAATGGAGGTGCTATCCGACAAAATGTTTTCAAAAGTGGTAAATTTTACGCCATCATACCGATTCAGTCCATTCCTTGTTCCAAACCAAAGAAATCCTTTTTTATCCTGTAAAATACAAGTCACTGTACTTTGAGAAAGTCCTTCCGAAATATGCTCAAATTTAATATTTTGAAAAGCATCAAACGCTTGTGCAAATCCTCCCGTAACACTGCTTATCAACAGTATTATTGATAGGAAAAACTTGAAATAAAGACGTATTCTTTGAGAAGGTATTAGTTGATTCATTTTGAAAAATATATTGGAACAACTGTGTCAAATAATCTTGCAATATTACTTTTTTATAGACTTAATAACCATTGTTTTTTGCATAAAAAGCAATGGTATTTTTATCTTTTCGCTTAATAATGATTTCATAATGAACTGTTTAAAATCTCATGGGTATTAGAGTGTTTTCCCATTCATTGAAGGCAAACATTCTTACTTACTTTGTAATATCCTGACAGCGAAGGTATTGCTGATTAGAATATTCATAAAGCGTTTAAAACATTCCAAAAACACATGAAATTATTCATACAAAAACAACATTTTTTGGTGCTTGCCCTATGCTTGTGTATGGCACAAATGAGCGTGTCACAAGTGCTACAACCCGCCAAATGGACTTATAATCTTGCCGATAATTCAGCGAAAAAAGGCGAAAAAACGGACTTGATTTTTACCATCAAAATTGATAAAGGCTGGTATATGTATGCTTCTGATTTTGACCCTGATTTAGGCCCAATGGTAACAAGTTTCAAGTTTGCACCCAATGAAACTTATGAATTAGTAGGAAATCCTGTTCCGATTCACGCTAAAAAAAAACACAGTGATATTTGGGGCGGAACGTACACTTATTTTACTAATCATGCTGAATTTAGGCAAAAAATAAAGATTCGTTCAGAGAAATTTCATCTTTCTGGAAACGTAAGTTATCAGGTTTGTACGGAGGCAGATGGCAAATGTGTTTCACTCGAAGAAAGTTTCAATTTCGTGAATCAATCAGTGAATGATAAGGCTGAGCAAACCATTACAAAAACGGCAATTAAAGACGATAGCCTTGTGAAAGTAGCTGCCCCTGATAGTCCAATTGCTACTACCCAAAGCCCAGAATCTATTGCACCAACAGAGAAAACAAAACCCAAAGAATCTCTTTTTACTTTTATGCTTTTGGCATTTATGGCGGGTTTGGCGGCATTACTTACCCCATGCGTTTTTCCGATGATACCCATGACAGTAACGTTTTTTACCAATACCAGCAAAGACCGCAAAAGCTCTATTTTTAAAGCACTTATTTATGGTTTTTCCATCGTCTTTATTTATACTTTGGTCGGAACAATAGTTGCCAAAATCAATGGGCCAGAATTTGCCAATTGGCTCAGTACCCACTGGTTGCCCAATCTGATGTTCTTTGTTATTTTTATTTTCTTTGGACTATCTTTTCTTGGACTTTTTGAAATTGTGCTTCCGCATAGTTTGGTAAATAAAATGGATAAAGAAGCCGATAAAGGGGGATATTACGGCATTATTTTCATGGCGTTTACCATTGTATTGGTTTCGTTTTCATGCACAGGGCCTATTGTTGGTAGTATTTTGGTGGAATCGGCTGGAGGTGCTATTTTGAAGCCTATTGCAGGAATGTTTGCGTTTTCAATGGCATTTGCTATTCCGTTTACCTTGTTTGCTATTTTCCCGAATTGGTTAAAATCATTACCGAAATCTGGTGGCTGGCTCAATTCGGTGAAAGTAGTTTTAGGCTTTGTAGAATTAGCTTTAGCCTTAAAATTTTTGAGTACTGCCGACCAAGTGTATCATTGGAGAATTGTAGATAGAGAGATTTTTTTGGTACTTTGGATAGCTATTTTTACCTGTCTTGGTTTATATCTTCTTGGTAAAATCCGTTTGCCTCACGACAGCGAAACAAAATCGGTTAGTGTGCCAAGACTCCTTGTTTCGATTGCTACATTTGCTTTTGTATTTTATCTCATTCCAGGGCTTTTTGGGGCTCCGCTCAAAGTGCTTGCGGGTTTTTTACCACCGATGCACACACAGGATTTTAACCTCAATAATCTATCTCTTGAAGGTTCTGAAAAGCCTGTTTCTTCCCTTTGTGAAACGCCAGAAAATCCCGCTTCTTTAACTTTTCCACATGGTATTCAAGGATATTTTAATCTTGAACAGGCAATTGCTTGTGCCAAAAAACAAAATAAGCCCGTTTTTATTGATTTTACAGGACATGGATGTGTCAATTGTCGAAAAATGGAAGAAAACGTTTGGGTTGCTCCTCCAGTAATGAGTCGCTTGAAAAATGATTTTGTGATGGTGGCATTATACATTGATGAGAAAATGGAATTGCCCAAAGAAAAATGGTACACTTCTACCTATGACGGCAAGGTTAAAACAAGCATCGGAAGTCAGAATGCAGATTTACAAATCACTCATTATCAGAATAATGCACAACCTTATTATGTAATTCTTGACCCCAATACCAAAAAGCTATTGGTAAATCCTGTTTCCTATGAAACCGATATTAACAAGTTTACTGCATTTCTGGATGCTGGCATCAATGCCTTTAAAAAATAAACCAACTAACTTTTAATCAAAAAAGTAAGTACAAGGACGATTTAAGAATTACGATTTACAATTATCATAAGCCATTGATAATCAAACTTATGGCAATGCTAAATCCTAATCCCTAAATCCTAATGCTTACTTATTTATCCAATGAAAAATAGACGTAATTTTTTGAAAATAGCAGGAGGAACTACTTTATTAGGGTTACTCGGCACATCAATGACTCAAGCAAAAAAGGTTAAAAACGTAGGCGTAAACCTTTATTCTCTGCGTGAACCTATGGGCTTAGACCCAATTGGAACACTCACTGAATTAGCCAAAATTGGTTATAAAGTCATAGAATCTGCCCCAAGTGCAAAGGGTAATTATTATGGTTTGAAGCCAAAGGAAATCAAACAAGTGATGCAAGATTTAGGGCTTGTGCTTGCCAGTGGTCATGCCATTATTAATGCCAATTGGCAAAAAAGTATCGACGAAGCCGCTGAAGCAGGACAAACGTATTTACTTGCTCCAATGCTTCCTGCAAAAGGGCAAACCGTTGATAATTATAAGAAATCGGCTGAGGTGTTTAATAAAATGGGGGAAGACTGTAAAAAATCAGGAGTTATTTTTGGTTTTCATAATGGTACAACCGAGTTTGAGAAAGAAAACGGACAAGTTTTATACGATGTTTTGCTGGATAATACTGATGCTTCCTTAGTAAAAATGGAGTTAGATTTAGGTTGGGCAATGGTAGCAGGAGCGAAGCCCGAACATTATTTTGAAAAATACAAAGGTCGTTTTCCACTTTGGCACATCAAAGATATTAAACAGGATAAAGACGAAAGTATAGAATTTGGCAAAGGCAAAGTTGATTTTGTCGCCATGTTAAAAAATCAGCAAAAATCAGCCATGCAATATATGTTTGTCGAACAAGAACATCTTACACAACCAGCAATCGAAACGATGCGTTTTAATTTTCAATATTTAGAAAAATTGCGTTATTGAAGTATTTAGGGGTTATAATTTAGGGATTAGGATTTAGTAGAATTTGAAATTTAACAATTCCACTCGCTATTAATCAGGTTATTATAGAATTGTTAAGCATAGGTTTGATTTTATAAGTCATTGATAGTCAAGCTCATGGTGCTACTTAATCCTAATGCCTAAATCGCAACCCTTACTTAATGCTACTTTGGCACTCTTGACAAATCCGTATGTTTGACTCATCTTGTAGCTTCAAAAAATAATTGAGGGAGAATTAAAAGGTGTTTTGCTTAACTCAATCTCACAAAACAAGAATTTATAGATATTTGCGAAAATAATTGCAAAATCGGCAATATAAGTCATAATTATTTATTTTATTTGTATCTACAAAACAAGCTTCATGTATTTTATATCCGAGAAAACAGTTTGATAAAATCGTATATAAAAAACTATATCCATCTTTAATTTCATCTAAAATTCACACAAAATTTCGTGCTTTCATGTAAATATACCTGACATTGGGTATGTTTTTTAACTTATTATACCCTTACTTTGCAGAATAATTTATTTAACAGTTAAAAATGTAGTTTTAATTTTTTCTGTTAAATGATTTCGCCCATACAATACTTTTTAGTATTTGCTTCAAAAAATCCCTAATTAGTTTTTAAAATAATAGATTGTTATCATTAAACTGATAGCCTTCCTTTTCGTGCCTAAATTTTAATATTCTGTAAAATACGGTAAAATAATATTGAAATATTAAAATCACTTACACATATCAACAAAGCAGAAATTAAATATGTACTTAATTTCTGCTTTGTAAAAAAATATCTCTATGAAGACCTACAAACAAAAAGGGAATGAAAGTTTACTAATTCTAAATCATAAAACTTATAGCAAGGTTTTGATTAATCGTATTGTACTCATTAAAGGCAATATTAACTACACAATTTTTCATTTAGATGGAGGTAAAGAAAAAATGGTAGCACACCCTATCAAGTTCTTTGAACCTCATCTGACTACTCATGGATTTCTTCGGATACATCGTGCCTTTATGATAAATCCCAATTATGTAAAAGAATACAATGCCCAAGACGAGTCGATAACCATGTTGAATGGACAAACTGCCATGATTTCGAGAAGAAGAAAGCATACCTTGAAAGATTTCATCGCTTAAATCAAATAGGGGTTTGGATTTAGGCATTAGGATTTAACATTACCATCTTCTTGATTTTTAATACGTATAAAAAATCAAAATGGCTCTTCATTCAACCCTATTAACTATAAAGAGAGTTCACTAATAATTTCAACTATATTTTAACCAATTACAACGCAATGGAAAGACGCACTCCAATTTTTAAAGTATTTCTGATGAGTATTTTATTTATGAATTTATTTATCATCAGTTCGTATGCCCAACAGACCAAAAAAATATCACTTCAAGGTTTCTTGAAAGATGGCAACGGAAAAGCCGTTGCAGATGGTAACCAAGAGATGATTTTCAAGCTATATCCTTCTAAAGAGGGTGGTACAGCAGAATGGGAAGAAACCCAAACTATTAATGTTTTTGGTGGTGTATATAGTACGCATTTGGGAAAAAACACACCTCTTGATAATTTGAGTTGGGGAACAAAAACGTACTATGTGGGAGTAACAGTACAAGGCTCAGAACTCAACCCAAGAACCGAATTAACTTTTGCCCCATATTCATTGGGTTCTCCATCGGCAGATGTAGCTAATACAGTAAAATGTTCGGGTGCAGTAGGAGATATAAAATATTCTATTTTAAACCCTACACAATTTGCGACTGTAAATGGAAATTGTTGGGTTCCTATGGATGGTAGAGCTTTAGCTGTTGCTGATAAACTTAGAGAAATTATTCCAACGATGGCTAATATACCAGATGGTAGTGGAGCATTTCTCCGTTCACAAGAGTTTGAAGGCAAAGCTGATAGAGACAAAGATAGAACTTCTGCTACCGCTATTGCTGTAATTCAGGATGAAGGTTTTAAAAGTCATAACCACGAAAATAACTTATCAGTTACTACTACTATAAATTCAGGAGGAAATCACAGTCACTCTTTTTACATAGGTAAAAATTCATTTCAAGATGGAGATGGGCGACAGGTAGTTGAGCACGCAGGGACTGATAATAATAGTGTTTCAGGTGACAAATCACTTATTAACACAACAACAACCGGAGACCACTCTCATACTGCCACTTCAACCGTAGGTGGAAGTATATCTTCGAAGGGAGGTACAGAAACCCGTCCTGTTAACTTAAACTTTTGGATATATATCCGTATTAATTAACCCCCATTAGTCATACTTAAATTCATATTTTATGCAAAAGAAGATACTCTATCTTCTCTTGGGTTGGCTAATGCTGTTTGGTGGGCAAAGAATATTTGCTCAAACCGATACGCTCTGTAACCCCAATGAGAAAACAAAAATATTTGGCGAACTGTATTTTAATTACGGTTCAGCCACCAACTCCTATACGTCATTTAATCGTTCTACTTTTTCAGTAGGGCAATCTTTGGTTTCGTCAGAAAATATGCAATCAACAATCTATCAATTAGGTTTTGGAGCATATAGTCCGTGGTTTTTACCGCCGCAGCCGCCTGTACTTATCGCCACACAAGGAGAATTTAAAGACCGTGTTAAAATTTCGTGGAATGTAAACCCACTTTCTCCGTCTCCATCAGGATTTGTGATTTATCGAGATGGCTCATTTATTGCGGATTTAGGTGAAAATGTCAGAGATTATTTAGATTTTAACGTTCAAGCGGGTGAATATTACGAATATAGTATTGAAGCTAAAAACGTCTATGGCACAGGTAGTCGTAGTAAATCAGTTGGTTTTGTAAATCCGAACGGTGTAGTTAGTGGTAAAATAGAAACCAATTCTGGAAATCCAGTTCCGGGAGTTGAAGTCCGCCTTACGCCACTGACAGGTAATTCAATGGCTTTTGATGGCGTTAATGATGAGCTTTGTGTAAGCTATAATAGTGAATTTCCAACGGATAAATTTACGGTTTCAGCTTATGTAAAATTGGGTGATACCAACAACGAAGGAGCGATAATTGACTGGGGTAGCTCACTGAATAAAAACTGGTGGATTACCACAACCAAAAGTGGCGAAGCCAAAGGATATATTTTCCATATTGGTAATGGAACAGGGAGTGATTCTCTGAAATATTATCTCCCTGATACTCCTGCCAATCCTTTCAATGTAGGCAATTGGCATCAAATAACGATGGTTTATAATGGTTCGGCAATGTCTGTCATGGTCGATGGTGAATTTATTGGTACAAAACCAGCGAGTATTTCAAGAGCAAGCAATTATTTGAACATTGGTAGTAAAATTGGTGATGGAGGGTTTTTCAAAGGAAAAATTGATGACATCAGAGTTTACAATCGTCCACTTACGCAAACGGAGGTAAATAATACGAAACATCGCTCAGTATCAAAATCTGAAAATGGTTTGGTATCCTATTGGAAAATGGACGAAGGTGTTGGAGCAAAAGTATTCGATAATACTACGATTCCAACCAATGCTAATATTTATGGTGCTACCTTTTCTGCTGACAAACCAGAAGTGTATAGTTCTGGGGTAAGCGATGTAACAGGGTATTATACAATCGACGGTATAAATTATAGTCAAACGGAAAGTTTTAGAGCAACTCCAATGAAGAATTTCGAGTTCAATACTGCTCTTGAATTTAATGCGGCTGATAAATCTTACGGAAATCTGACAGACTATGATGTGCCTGATACCTCAACGGTAGAAATTCTATTTCATCCATTTGATTTGAAGTCTCGTCAAACGATACTTTCAAAGGGAAATTTATATGAAGCATACATTGATAATGGAAAGCTTTTCTTAAAACTGAATGGAACAATTACCGACTTAGGAGCCATTAAAGCCAAGTTTTATCACTTAGCAGTAACTATTGATAATCATGCAGGTAGTGCTAATGTTTACTTAGAAGGTGAATTGAAAGGAACAGTTTCATTCTCTGGAACATCAAACTGGAAAAACGGAACACCTTGGTTATTAGCAACCAATTCCACCGATGCCAATACAGGTAAATTTTATACAGGTTTGGTAGATGAGTTTTATATCTATAAAACAGCTCTGCCACAATATGCCATTCAAGAACACTTTGTACTGGGCGTTCCGCAAGATTCTACTACGAAAAACCTATTTACTCACTTTGACCTTAACGAAGGCTCTGATACTAAAGTGTATGATTATGCGATTGTTAATTTTGGAGCAACCACTCCACGAGAAGGAACTATTCTAAAAGCTTCATGGAGCAATAACTCCCGCAGAGCAGAAACAAAGCCTCATGAGTTTGAGCCAAATGTAAGAGTTGTAAACTTGAACACAAGTAATACAGCTATTGGAAATATTGATTTTAAAGATGTTTCAACGGTAAATGTTTCGGGTTATGTTCGTTTTGCAAACACATTTTGTTTTGCTGACTCGATTGATATTTTAGTGAACGGTCAGCCATTTTTCCCTTCCATTAGAACTGATAAAAATGGGAAATGGTCAGTTGATTTTGAACCAGGAAAAACGGTTAAATTAAGTGCATCTTATAAAGACCATTTATTTTCACCAAGCTTTTTTGAACTTCGTAAACTGCAAGCACCCAAAGCAGGAATCGTATTTTTGGATAATACCAAACGTACAATCAGAGGTCAGGTTGCTGGAAACGATAAATGTAGAAAGTCCGTTATTCCAGCAGGTGCGAGAGTTGTGGTAAAAGTAGCAACGCTTGACGGATGTTTCGAGAAAACAGACACCCTCAGAAATCCAGATGGAAAGTTTATTTTCAGAGATTTACCAGCCCGTGCTTTCAGAGTAAGCGTGGTGGAGCATTCGAATTCAGTTATTTACAACTATTTTCAGCTAAAAGGAGGTCAAGAAGTTGATTTGCGTGATGCCGTTTCTGACACTACCGACTTTATTTATATTGCACCTCCCCAAATAGAGATGGCAGGTATAACTCCCAACGAATGTAATCTAAAAATTGCTAATCAGTTTCTTGAAAGCAAGTTTAAAATCAAAGTTTTTGAGCAATATGATGGTGGTAAATGTTATGTAGATGGAGCAACTTTATCAATAGACAACCCCTCTGTTACGGATAAAGTGGACACAACATTGGCAGAGAATGTGCAAGAATTTGAGTATAAATTCAAACCCCAAAAAGTCAATATTATACAACCTTACCAAACACTTGTAACCGTAAAAGCAACAGTAGGGAGTGCCACCACTACCGACACAACTTCATTTGTTGTTCTCGGAAATCAAAGCACCGCTGGCACATTTACAACTTCCTCGCCTCAACTACCTCAGTTTGTATTGCGTGACCCTCCAGGTGATGGAAGTTATGCGACTCTCGAAAAAGGTTTTACACATTGTACCAGTAACACAAGAAGTGTAATCAATGATTTAGGAGAAGAGTTTAGTGTAGGGCACTCAATTGGTGGAGAAACCCATGTAGGGATTCCTGGAAATGAAATTAGTGTCAAAAACGAAGTCAAAATTGTTGTTTCGGGTGGCTCAAATCAAACATGGAATTATTCAACAAATGAAAGCACATGTATTACAACCAACAAAGTTATCTCTACTTCGGCTTCTGACGGTGTAGTGGGAAGCGAAGACGGCGGAGATGTTTATTTCGGATTTGCCGAAAATATTACTTATGGCGGAAATATCGAAGTAAACTTTAAACCTGATAGTTGTAAGTTTTATACGAAAAAAAACCTGCAAATAGATAGTAAAACATTGGGTGGAGATTTTGTTTATTCTGAACGGCACATCATCAAAGATGTTATTCCAGCGTTGAAGCTACTTGCATCTCAACCAAAAGATATCAATCCATATCGAGCAAGAGATTCATCGGCTTATATACTTTGGGAGAAATATATTTTGTTAAATAAAATTGATAAAGGAATTCTATACGAAAAAACGATTAGTTTTGATGCAGGGGCAGTTTATGAAGAAAGTACAACTACAGAAAATACCAACGGATGGACAGAAACATTTGATGCGAAGGGATGGTACGGTGGAAATGCTGAATTTGTCCTCAAAGCATTGGGGGGTATTGAAGGTAACGTGGCTATAAAACATGAGCATACCAAATCAAACACTCACGATGACCAAACCACAAATGTGTATGGAATATCCTATCATTTTGAAGATGATGATGTAGGTGATAATTTCTTGGTGAAAGTTTTTAGAGGCTTAATTTGGGATAGTTACAATTTCGAGTTAATAGCTGGAGAAAGCTCATGCCCTTGGGAAAAAGGCACAAGACAACGGTCTGCTCCTTCACTTGTAAGTCTCGACGGAAACTCTAAGGTAAATGTACCAGCTAATACTTCAGCGGTTTATCAGTTACAATTAGGAAATGCCAGCCCAACCGACGAAGCAATGAACTATGACCTTTCCTTAGACCCCGCTACCAATCCAGATGGTGCTATTGTGAAGGTAAACGGTCAACCACTTACTCAACCAATCACATTTAGAATAGACCCTGGTCAAAGCCAAATCGTAACATTGACACTTGATAAAGGTCCTCTTAAATACGATTATAGTGATATTACTATTCAATTGGAGTCTGCCTGTGAAACTGAACTTGCCGATGCACGTGGCGGTGATACCTTAGTAGATGAGTATTTTGTAAAAACTATCAATTTGGCTGCTTCATTCATCGAACCATGCTCGCCTGTTGATATTGGATTCCCTCTACAAGGGTTTGTAGTAACACCTGCATTTCAAAATAGATTGAGTGTAACGCTTAATGAGTATAATAAAAATGATGCAGACTTAAAATTGATTCGTTTACAATATCGTCCAATCGGCGGTGATGGTTCTTGGATTAATATTAATGAAACTCCTAAAGCAGATTTAGGAGATGTGTTTACAATAAAAGAATGGGGAACTTCACTATTAAAAGATGGACCTTATGAAATCAGAGCAGTAGCTGAGTGCTTTAATCCTAATTTAGCTCCCGGTATCTCAACAGTTGTAAAAGGTAGTATCGAAAGAGAACCACCAGTAGTTTTTGGTGTTCCAGAACCGGGCGATGGTACTTGGGATCCAGGGGATGAAATTTCTATTACTTTCAATGAATCCATTGATTGTGATAAAGTGGTTCAGGCAGATATTTTAGCTAATAATACGATAGGGCTTTATGATGCTACAACCAATGCTTTGGTAGATGCAACGATAACTTGTGTGGGTACCAAAATCATTATTACACCAAATATCAACCCTGTTTTCTTTGAAAATAGAACTTTCAGAGTGGTTGTGAGTGGTAAGGATTATGATGATGCTATGACTGCCCAAAACCCGAATCATCAAGCGGCGGCGATTAGGGATAAAGCTGGTAACATGATTCCGAAAACTATCAAATGGGAGTTTGCCGTGAATCAAAATAACCTTGAATGGGTAGGTACTGATGTTATCGAAACGAATGAAGTATTAAAACCTTTCACCGTAAAACGTCAAATTCGTAACCGTGGGGGGAGTATTACCAGTTTCAGAATGGAAAGTGTGCCTTCTTGGCTGACGGTTACGCCATCAACAGGAACTTTAAATCCGGGACAAGTAGCTGATGTAACGCTTACTTTCCAACAGGATTTATTAATTGGTGATTATTTGGATACTGTTCAAATGCACGGTTCTAAAGGTGATGAACCATTGTTGATTGATTATCGTGTGCGTTGTCCGCAACCTGCTTATGTGGTGGATAACCCTTCGCAGTATGAAGGTAGTATGAACATGGTGGTTGATTTAAGCATCTTTGGCGTAAAATCTAAAGACCCATCTGATGTGATTATCGCCAAAATTGATGGGAAAATTCGTGGTGTCGGAAGAGTCCAGTATTATAGAAATATTCCAACTGAAGGAACAAATCCGATAACAGGGCAACCTGATGATTCAAGACGTTGGTTAACTTTCTTGACTATCTACGGAAATTCAACAGATATTGACAAACCAATCGAATTCCATGTTTGGGACGGAGATAAATGTAATGAATACGTAGAAGTATTGGAACAAATCACTTACGAAGAAGGAGGTTTAGTGGGTAGTCCGCTTGAACCACAACCAATTCATGTTTTGAATTTAGTGAAGAAGTCTATTGCATTAAATAAAGGTTTCAATTGGGTCTCTTTCAACCTAAACTTGGGAGCTGGCAATAATACATTTACTAAAGTATTGGCGTCGTTGAAACATAAAACTGGTGCAATGATTAAGACAGATGATAACTTTGCTAACTATGAAAATGGTGCTTGGGATGCTCTCGATGACGTGGTTTTACCAACAAAACGTTATTTGATTTATGTGCCAGAACAAGACACTATTAACATTAAAGGTGAACCTTATACATCTACTGCCTTCCCGATTACTATCAAAGCTAAACCACAATGGAACTGGCTTGGATATGTACCTTCTACGGGTATGACGGTTACACAAGCATTACGTGGACTTACACCGCTAAACGGTGATATTATCAAAAGTCAAACGTTGTTTGCTCAGTATGTGGCAGGTGTGGGTTGGATTGGAAATTTAAGTTTCTTAGAACCACTAAAAGGGTATTTGTTAAAAATTTCTAATACAGGACAACTTACCTACAATACTAATATTTATGGTTTAGAAGGTTCTGGCGAAAAAGAGGTTAGCTCAAAAGATTTACAAAACCAAGCAAGTTTGGAAGCTCCGATGATTGATGATTTTACAAAATATCAATCAAATATGAACTTAATTGGTAAAGTAAATGGCATGACAATCGACGCTGATGATGAACTAAGAGCCTATATTAATGGTACATTGGTGAGTAGAAATAAATCTATCAGTCATGGAAAAAGTAGATTATTCTTTAACACTATTTATTTTGAAGATGAACAAACAGTAAGTTTCAAACTCTTTAAGGCTGATAGAAACAAAGAATATGATTTGGATAAGAATGTGCAATTTCAAGCTGATGCCTTGTCAGGTTTAGTTGAAGACCCAATTGTTTTTGAACTTACTAATAATGTAAATCCAGCGGTAACAATCGTAATTGAAGACCAAATTATCAAACAACCTGATAAAGTTTTCGGTACAGTTTCGATTCCTGCAAGCATTACAGAAAGTAGTCCAAATTGTGGTTTGTATGCGGTTAGTACCATTTTACCAACGGGTAATGAAACTAAACCGACTTGTTCAGCACAGACTTTAGAAGGTAGTATGACATCTGTCATCAAGGTTTATTTTAACGAACTTTCAAGTTTTGTTTCTGACCAAGACGTACTTTCATTTGTCAATCCTGCTACGGGTGCAACAGTAGGTTGTGGGGTATTTAGAGCTAATAATTCGCTTTTCTATACTACCATTAGTGGTACGGTAACCTCAGCGGCTGTTCCGTTGGATGTAATTTACTATTCAAATTCAATGAAAAAATCATTTACATTGAAGGGCGGATTAAGTTACAAGTACAACACAAATCTTGGTACAGGAGCTAACCCTCATAAGTTAGATTTCTCTCCATTGGCGGTGAGTGTTGATAATAGTGGAATAATCACGACGGTTTTGAGAGATACCTCATGGATTGGCTCGTATGGTGTAAAAGCAATTGCGATGAATTGTACAGGATACAATGATGGAGAAAAAACCTTCTATTTCAGAAGAATTGCTCAAAATGATTGCTCGTATTCGTTCTCTGTGCCAACTACCAATACACCAGTTTGTAAAGGAGGTACTATTACTTTGGGAGCAAATAAAGGTGCTAATTACGCTTGGAGTGGTCCAAATGGCTTTACGTCAACTGAACGAAATCCTAAGATTGTGTCAGCAAGTAGTGCAGCAGGTGGTATTTATACGCTTACAGTTACTTCATATCGTTGTCAGATTACTGCTACAACTAATGTAGTAGTGAAGGCTTTAAATATGTCTGTAAGTAGCAATGCACCACTTTGTGAAAAAACTACCTTGTCGTTGAGTAGCAGTGGTGGAACAACCTACGCATGGAGAGGACCAAACGGATTTACATCAAATATTCCGAATCCTGAAATTCCGAATATTAGTACCGCAGGAAGTGGTACCTATACCGTTGTGATGGAAAATAATGGCTGTAAAGATTCAACCACTACCAATGTTTTGGTGAAACTTTTACCTGTTATTGAAATGGAAGCAAGTTCGGTTATTTGTGAAGCAGGAACACTTCAACTTGGTAGTAACGGAGGTTCTTCGTATTTGTGGTCTGGACCAAATTCGTTTAGTTCAACGCTTCAGAATCCACAAATTCCGAATGTAAGTAGCAATAATGCAGGGACTTATACCGTAACGGTGTCATTGAATCTGTGTTCGTCAACGGCAAGTACATCGGTTATAGTAACTCCGTTACCTGCCATTCCAACGATTAGTGGAATAAACGAAATATGTGCAAGCACGCCAACTGTTTTAAAAGCTTCGGCAATTCCGAATGCCACTTATACTTGGTCGAACAATGCCACAGGTACGTCAATTACGGTTGAGCCAACTGTTAGCCAATCGTACACGGTAACGGCAACAGTTAACGGGTGTAGTCGCACTTCTGCTGCATTTGCTATGACCGTAAATCCGCTTTATACATCGCCAACAATAACAGCGAGTAGTTTACAAATTTGTAAAGGTGAAAGCGTGATTTTGAGTGCGTCATGTCCAGCAAGTACAGATGTTTTCAGATGGGAAACTCCTGTTGCCAATAGTAGTGTTTTGGCAACAAATACGAATAATCGTATTGTTACTGAACCGGGAACATACATTGGATTCTGTGAACCAACAGTAGGCTGTGCAAGTGCTAAAGTGAGTGTAACCATAACACAAAGTGCCAATTGTAATGGACAAAATTTCATTACGATTACGCCAAATAAACCAATCATTTGTCCTAACTCAACAGTTATATTGAGTGCAACTGGATGTACAGGAACGGTTACTTGGTTTGGTGGTGCATCAACTCAGACGGGAACAACGGCTACATTTAACCCAACAGCTACAACCACTTATTTGGCACAATGTAGCACAGGAGGTTCAACGTCGGTAGATGTAGTGGTAGCTCCAACCAGTGTAAATGTGGTTTCTGACATTGTTACAGGGCTTGAAAAAGTGAAAGCTACTGGAGCAATTGAATCAGATAAGCGAATTGGTGACGGTATTTTTACGCCATCTCCAAATGTAACTTACGAAGCAGGTCAAACCATTTTATTAAAACCGGGTTTTGATACCGCCAAAAATGCAGTATTCAAGGCTGAAATCAGAACTTGTAATTAATTGAGTAACGAGTAAAATGACTTTAAATAGTTGTTTTACTCGTTTTCTGAACAATCAAAAAATAAACAAATCGCTCCGAGAGCATTCATTTAAAAATAATACGAACATGAAAAAATTACATTATATTTTGCTTTTCTTGGGTCTTACAGTAGCCCAAAAATCTTTGGCACAGTATCCAGTATCTTTTCCAGATGGCGTAATTGTAGGTGGAACAACCACTACAATCCCAGCAGGTAGCTCTTATAAATTAGCAGTAAGTGGGGGCATTTTAACGGAAAAAGTAAGAGTTGCCACAACAGGAACGGCATTTTGGGCTGATTATGTATTTGAACCATCATTCAGACTTAAACCCTTAAAAGAAGTTGAACGTTATATCAAGGATAACAAACATTTACCTGACGTTCCATCAACTGCCGACGTAACCAAAGACGGTATTGACCTTGCTCAAACACAAGCTATTTTATTGCAAAAAGTTGAAGAATTAACCTTATACGTTATTCAGCAACAAAAGCAAATTGAAAAGCTTAAAAAGCAAATTGCTAAGAAAAAATAGTTGAGTTGTTAATTTTAGTGAATAGTCTCGTTATAATAATGAGGCATAATTTTGAAGTTATAAAAATTGGTAGAAGATGACAATTATTAAACTGACAAGACTCTCTGCCAAAGTTTTATAACTCCACATTTTAGTCATTTTATCTATGGTACAAGACTAAAATTATAGTATCCTAACAGTAGTAGCATTTTTGTTACTACTGTTTTTATTTTATGCCTATTGAGAAATCAAAACGCCTCATGTTATAAATTCGGAATTATCTATAATTTATCACACAACCGCAGACAGGGCAAAAAAGCCGCTGTTTGGGTTTTGGACTCAACCCTGACAGCGGCTTTTCGCCCCGTCTGCGGTTATTTTCTTGATTGCGACAAATAATAGATAATTCCGTATAAATTTAATCTGTCATAAATAGTGCAATCTGTTAAAAATCAATAAGTTGTATTTTGTAGTCTTTTCAAAATGATAAGTCTCAATTTTTTCTTTATTCCCAAAATGAAATTTATTTATGCAATACTGTTGCATAAATAAAAATTAAATCTATATATTGCATCATTGTTGCAATTAAAAGAATCATTTTGAAATAGTATTTTTCAAAATGACTTTCAAAACCGAAAATCAACAAACATATATTTATGCTATTTGCCCAAAACCTAACAAAAAAATACGGAGAATATACTGCTTTAAATGCTCTTGATTTAACCGTTCAACAAGGCGAAATTTTTGCTTTGTTAGGACAAAATGGAGCAGGAAAAACTACTACAATCAATTTGTTTTTGGGGTTTACAGAACCAACCAATGGAACAGTAAAAATCAATGGAATATCGGTAGTTGAAAATTTGCTCGAAGCCAAAAAGCACGTAGCATACATTCCTGAAACGGTTATGCTTTATGCAAATTTGAGTGGTCTTGAAAATCTTCAATTTTTCTCATCTATTGCAGGTTTCCAATATTCAGAAAAAGAATTGCAAGATTTACTTTTAAAGGCAGGCTTACAGGAAAAGGCACAAACTCAACATTTAGGAGGGTATTCTAAAGGAATGCGACAAAAAGTAGGAATTGCCATTGCTTTGGCAAAAAATGCAAAAGCTTTGTTATTAGATGAGCCTACTTCTGGACTTGACCCAAAAGCGTCTAATGAATTTTCAGAAATATTGCGAGAGTTAGCAAAAAATGGTACAGCCATTTTAATGGCAACCCACGATATTTTTAGAGCCAGAGAAGTTGCCAATCGTATTGGTATCATGAAAGAAGGCAATTTAGTTTCTATAATTGAGCCAAAGGATGTATCTGCCAATGAATTAGAAGCACTTTACTTACAAACTGTTTAATCTCTAAACCAGCATATTTTACAAAATGAAACACATTTTTACCATCTTAATTTTATTCACTTACACACTGACAAATGCCCAAGCTATTACTGGAAAAATTGTAGATGCGGTTTCAAATTCGCATCTACAAGGTGTTTCTGTTAAATTATTAAGTACAGACAAAGGAACATTAACCGATAAAGAAGGTACGTTTTCAATTGAGGGAAAAGGAGTTCTTGAAATCTCAAATATGGGGTATAAAACGCTCAGAATGACCTCAAAAACAAGTTTTATGCTCATTGAACTAATACCCGAAATTACGGAATTACAGACTGTTGAAGTAACTGGACGTACAGCCAAAGATTATAATAGCGATTATTCTTTTTCGGCTACTAAAATTGCAATTTTAAACAAAGATATTCCGCAGGCAATTGGCACAGTGACCAAAGAATTGATTGCTGACAGACAGGCCTTTCAATTAGCAGATGCTGTAAAAATAACCAGTGGTGTTGCTCCTTCAAGTTTTTATAACCAATATAATATCAGAGGTATAAGTCAAAACGAAGAAGGGCAAATCATCAACGGAATGCGAACTCGACAATATTATTTTTTGCAACCATTAACCTCAAATATTGAACGAATAGAGGTTGTCAAAGGAGCGGCAAGTGCTACTTTTTCATCGGTTGACCCCGGAGGAAGCATCAATATGGTTACTAAAAAACCTTTGGCTTTTGATAAAAAACAAATTACAATGAGCTTGGGAAGCTTTAGTACAATTAGAGGAACGTTAGATTTTACGGGTGGATTAAACCCCGCAAAAACCTTGCTTTATAGACTCAACGGAGCGTATCAAGAAGCAGGAAGTTATAGAGATTTAGTCAAGAATAATGCCTTTTTATTATCTCCATCTATCTCATATATTCCTGATAATAAGACCGCTATCAATGCAGAGATGATTATCAGTAGTTTGATTGGCAATTTAGATAGAGGTCAGCCCATCTTTGGAGCAGTTGCGGGAGAAACAAACCTAAACAGTACGCCCATCGGTTTGAATTTATCAGCCCCAAACGACTTTTTTTACTCAAAAGAATTTATCGTTACTGGAAATTTAACGCATAAGTTTTCTAAAAGTATTTCTTTCAATACAACTTATATGAAGCAAAATTGGACGGAAGATTTACAAGAACACCGTACCACCAATGCTTTTGCAATTGATATGACAGGCAAATCTGTTACGTCGTTGGCGGGTATGCAATTTATTCAACGGAAACAAAGATGGAGTACCGACAATTTGAATGCTTATTTTAATATTGAATTAAATACTACCAAAATTAAACACAAAATATTGGTTGGATATGATTTGCAAAGTTGGCAAAAATTAAAAGGAGGCGGACAAAATGCCAGTCGTGGCTTGTTGCTAAAAGATGGTACTATTGCCAATTCTTTTAACATCAATAATGCAGGAAATTATCAAACCATAACTATTGATGGCGTGGTTTTGCCCAAACCCAATGTAAGTTATATCGACTTGAAAAATCCATCTTATACCATTAGAAATATCAATGACTATACCACCAATGTGAGAACTGCCATGCCATCGGCTTTGACAAAAACCAATGCCGTATATATACAAGAGTTACTTCAATGGAATGCCATAAATTTACTTTTGAGTCTCAGAAACGAATGGTTTGAGGATATTACGTTCTTCAATGCACCCAATGAAAAATCATTTACCAATACAAAACTCTTACCAAGAATTGGACTCACGTATGGTATCACTAAAAATATTAATCTTTACGGAACGTTTTTGCAGGGTTATCAGCCTCAATCTAATACCGTTACATTGATGCCAAGTACAGGGGCATTTTTTGGAACAGAAAAATCAGCGGCCGCTTTCAAACCTTTAGAAAGTGATTTGAAAGAAATAGGTATCAAAAGTAGCTTGTTTCAAAATCGTATTAATTTGACGGCTTCTATCTATGAGATTAATCAAAAAAACATCTTAATGAATGCAAACGACCCCACTCAGCCTGATTTGTTGGTACAACGTGGAGCAGACAGAAGTCGAGGATTTGAAATTGATTTGGCAGGATATATTTTACAGAATTGGCAAATAAATGCTTCATATAGCTTTATTGATGCCAAAATTATGACTGATTTTAATGAAAAATTAAACGGAGAAAGAAAAGAAAATGTCCCTGTGAATAGTGCTAATATTTGGAGTCGCTACAATTTTGAATCAAATTCTATTTTTCGTGATTTAGCTTTGGGAATAGGTTTACAGTATAGTGGTAGTAAAATTCCTTGGTTTTCAAGAGCTTTTGAAGTACCTGCATATACCTTAGTTGATGTGGCTTTTTATTATACCCCTGCCAAAAGTAACTTTCAGTTGGCAATCAATATGAACAATTTATTGAATGAAACTTATTGGATTGGAGCTCAAAATTACCTTAGATTATTTCCGGGTTCGCCAAGAAATACCACGCTTACATTAACTTATAAATTTTAATAAAATATACGAAGAGTTTTAGCTTAAAATTATCAATATGCGAGCAGAATTATTAATTGCCAAACTTTTAATGAAAACTATTGGCAAAAATAAAGCAATCGGAATTCTTATATTTTTTATCAATGGATTGTTGATTTTTGCTTTATTTTCAGGATTCCAAAACTTTCAAAGTCAACAAGCAATAATCACAAAATATCAATATGAATCCAGAAAAGATTGGTTAAGCAATCCAGATAAACATCCGCACAGAATGGCTCATTTTGGCAATTTCGCCTTTCGCAAAAAATCGACATTGAGTGTTTTTGATTTCGGAATGGAAAGTTTTTTAGGCAATACTATTTTTTTAGAGGCACATAAACAAAATACTGTCAACTTTTCAGAAGCAAGCTTTTCAACGGGTTTATTAAGATTTGGAGAAATAAGCATTGCCATGATTTTACAGGTACTTTTCCCTTTATTCATCTTTTTTTTAGGATTCAATTGTATTTCGTCTGAAAGAGAAAATGGTACTTTAAAAATACTTTTCAGTCAAGGACTGAGTAGGAAACAATTGATTTTAGGAAAAATCTACGGGTTAATTGGGGTAATTTTAGGGATTTTCATTCCGCTAATGTTAGTTTTTGGTGTTACGTGGGCTGCCTTAGAAAAATCAAATATTTCTCTTGATGATGCCTTTAGGCTTCTATTAATTACGATTTTCTATTTCGTTTATCTATGTATTTTTTGTGTAATTGCTGTGTTAATTTCTGCCAAAAGTAAGACTTCCAAAAGTGCTTTAACGTCATTAATTGGCATTTGGTTAATACTCACCGTTGCTCTTCCAAGAGTCAGCCAGACAGTCGGGAAAGCGATTTATACACTTCCTTCAAAAACAGAATTTTCATATAATATTGATAAAGACATATTAAAAGTTGGGGATAGTCACAACCCAAATGACCCTTATTTTAAAAAACTAAAAGACTCACTGTTAGTAACTTACAAAGTTGATTCTGTTCAGGAACTACCTTTTAATTATGCTGGTTTTCAGATGAAAATTGGAGAAGAAATAAGTGCTAATATTTACAAACAACATCAAAATGAACTTTGGTTAACTTATCAAAAGCAGAATATTTTTACTAAAATAATGGCGTTTTTCAATCCATTTATGGCAATCAAAAACCTGTCGATGGCACTTTCAAATACTGATTTTACATCCTATGTAGATTTTCAAGCACAAGCAGAAACATATCGTTTTAAAATGGCTCAGGAAATGAATAATTTACAGATAAAACTGATTAGTAACAAAGCAAAATCTTCGGCAGATAAAAAACAGATTATTGATAAAAAACATTGGGAACATTTAGAAGATTTCCATTTTCAGAAATCTGGCATTATTCAAGTTTTAAAAAACGAAGCTATTTCTATTCTGGCGTTTTTATGTTGGATTTTGCTACTTCAATATTTTATCAAGGTATCGTCAATAAAACTCCGCATAATATGATTGCATTAATTTTAAAAAACTTCTTCCGTTCAAGTAGTGTTAAAAACAGCGTATTACTCCTGCTTTTTGTGGGTTTCATAAGTATTTTTGTTGGGCAACAATTTTTGGATAAACAAGCAAAAGGAGTTCAAGACGTCAGAATTTTTCAACGAGAATATATCAATAGAAACGTTAAAAATCATCAAGACGATTTAGGTCTTTTATTATATTATTTAAAATTTTCATTGATTAATTCTACATTGCCAATTAGTGCTTTATCTATCGGACAACGGGATGTAAATTCCTCCATCCAAAGTATTACCATTAGAGGTTTAGAAGCACAAAAATATGATGCAGATTTAAACAATCCGACCAATTTACTGCTCGGCAATATAGACTTTAGTTTTGTTTTAATTTGTTTATTTCCACTCTTAATCATCGCATTTACCTACAATATCGTTTCTGAAGAAAAGGAAAGTGGTACTTGGAAAATCTTAGTAATTCAGTGCAAAAACTACTTTTTTTATATTCTTCAGCTTTTTTTTGTTCGTTTCTTAACGGTTCTTTTTGTTTTATTAGTCATTTTTTTAATGGCAAAATTTGTTTTAGCTATTCCTATAAACTCAGTTTTGGCTTCTTTTCTGACTGTTTCTATTTTTTATATATGTTTTTGGTTTGTGGTCTGTTTTTGGGTTGTTTCTTTAGATAAAAGTTCCAATTTCAATGCTTTATTTTTGCTATCCATTTGGTTGATATTGGTTATTATTTTGCCTGCAAGCATCAATAATTATCTTGTACATAAATATCCAACTCCCGAAGCTTTGGCAACGACACTCAAACAAAGAAAAAGTTATCACGAAAAATGGGATAAGGATAAACGTGTCTCGATAGAAAGATTTTTTGTTCATTATCCTCAATACAAAAAAATCATAATCCCCGAGGGCGATTTTAATTGGATTTGGTATTACGCCATGCAACAAATGGGTGATGATGAGTCGGTAAAAGAGGCAACCGAGCTGATGAAAAAATTAGAACTTCGTAATAGTGTTAGTACCAATATTGCCATGTTTATTCCGTCAGTTCATTTACAAATTCAATTGAATGAATTGGCACAAACAGGTTTGAGCAATCAGCTAAACTTTTTAAATGAAACTACTAAATTTCACGAAAAACTAAGGCTTTATTTTTATCCTAAAATATTCAAAAATGCAAGCGTAAATTCAGAAAAATGGCAAAAAATTAAAGTCAGTACCTTTACAAATAAGCCAGCCATTAATTCTACAAAGACTTTTTTACCACTTGTTATATTTATCCTTCTATTTGGAATATCAGGATGGTATAATTTCAAGAAAGAACGATTGTATTCGTAAATTTCAGTAATAGACTTCCTGCGAAAACGATTTGCGTAAAGCTGAATCGTTTTTTGCTATTATTCAAACATGGTATTTGAGAAAATCATTTTGAATCAGTATCAAATTCAGTTATATTTTATCAAAGACTCAATCTTTGGGGCAGTCTTTTTTCCAAGAGATTATCAATATCTTACCTTTATTCTCCAATCTTCACGATTTCCACTAAATACCCCCGCTTTTTGTTACATCTGTCATGGTATTGCTCATGATTTTATAGCCAATTTTGACCTCAAGAAATATGGTTTAAGGTATAATTAATTGTGTATTTCAAATGAATGCAATTAAGAATATTTAAACTCAAACATTTTAATCTTTTTCAAAATTTAACTGTAAAGTCATCATGAATTTTTCAAAACTCAATGTGTGTATCAGGAAGTCGTTGTTGCTTCTTATTTTCCTCTTTATAGGAAATAGTATTTTTGCCACCGATGTAAAAACGCTTGAAATTGGTGCATCTGCTCCTGATTTTAGTTTGCGAGGTACAGATGGTAAAACGTATAATCTCAACAGTTTTGCAAGTGCCAATGTTTTAGCAATCGTTTTTACGTGTAATCATTGCCCAACGGCTCAGGCGTATGAAGATAGAATTATTGCTTTAGCCAATGATTACAAAGCCAAAGGTGTTACCTTAATCGCAGTGTCACCGAATGACCCAAAAGCAATTGCTCTTGATGAATTGGGGTATAGCGATATGAGCGACTCTTTTGAAGAAATGAAAATTCGTGTGAAAGAAAAGGGTTATACATTTCCCTATTTGTACGATGGCGAAACGCAAAAAATGTCCAGAGCTTATGGCCCTATTGCAACGCCACATTTATTTATTTTCGACAAAAATCGTAAACTTCAATACGTAGGTCGTTTGGACGGTTCAGAAAAAATTGGCAGTGCCAATGCAGAAGATGCTCGTAATGCCTTTGATGCACTATTGGCAGGAAATCCAGTTGCTACGCCTGTTACCAAAACTTTTGGTTGCTCTACTAAATGGTCAGAAAAAAGCGAATGGGCTGTAAAAGCTCCTTTGGAATGGGCAAAAGAACCCGTTGATATGGATTTAATAGATGATAAAGGAATTGCCGAATTATTGGCGAACAAAACAGATAAAGTTCGTTTAATTAATGTTTGGGCAACTTGGTGTGGGCCATGTGTAACAGAGTTGCCTGATTTTGTGAACATTAACAGAATGTACAGACGACGAGACTTTGAGTTTATCACCATTAGTGCCGATAAACCAGATAAGAAAAATAAGGCTCAGGAGTTGCTTAAAAAAATGCAAGCATCAGGCAAAAATTTCATTTATAATTCAGAAAACAAATACAAACTCATTGAAGCCATTGACCCTAAATGGCAAGGTGCTTTGCCCTATACTTTATTGATTGCTCCTAATGGCAAAATTCTTTACAGAACTCAGGGGTCTATTGTTCCACAAGAAATGAAACGCATGATTGTAGAACAAGTAGGACGAGTTTATTAGTGCTACTATGGCATTGTGTAGTGGAAAGATTACACAATGCTCATTTCAATTTTTTCAATGGGCAAACCTGCTCATCCCTCTTTTTTATTGATATGGAACACGTTAAAACCTTAATTATTGGGGCAGGGCCTGCGGGCTATACTGCTGCTATTTATGCTGCCCGAGCAAATTTAAAACCTGTGATGTATGTTGGAAATCAACCCGGAGGACAACTAACTATTACGAATGAAGTTGAAAATTATCCCGGATTTCCAGAAGGAATTGGCGGAACTGAAATGATGGAAATGTTTGCCAACCAAGCCAAACGTTTTGAAACTGATGTTAGATATGGCATTGTGACAGAGGTTAATTTTTCGAGCAAACCACACATTATAACTGTCGATGATGATAAAAAAATAACGGCTGATTCGGTCATTATCGCTACGGGTGCATCTGCCAAATGGTTGGGGCTACCTTCTGAGTCGAGACTCAATGGAAATGGTGTTTCTGCTTGTGCAGTTTGTGATGGTTTTTTCTACCGAAAACAAACAGTAGCGATTGTAGGTGCAGGAGATACTGCTTGCGAAGAAGCCTTATATCTCGCTAAAATTTGCTTACAAGTACACATGATTGTGAGAAAAAGTACGATGAGGGCTTCTAAAATAATGGAAGAACGAGTACGAAACACGCCCAACATTTTCATCCATTGGAATACAGAAACAGAAGAGATTTTAGGTGAAAATGTTGTAGAAAGTGTTCGCTTGAAAAACCAAATTACAGGAGAAATAACCAATGTTGAAATACAAGGTTTCTTTGTAGCAATTGGGCATCAACCCAATTCAGCCGTTTTTAAACACTACCTCGATATGGACACTCAAGGCTATCTAATTACGTATCCTGATTCTACCAAAACCAATGTTGAGGGAGTATTTGCTTGCGGTGATGTCCAAGATAAAAATTACCGTCAGGCTGTAACAGCAGCAGGTTCGGGATGTATGGCAGCCTTAGAAGCTGAACGTTATTTAATGTTGTCGGAGAATGTTGTGGAATTATCATATTCATAGTTTAAATCAAAAAAATGAACAGAAGAAATTTTTTCAAAAATACGGGTACTTTAGCTCTGGGAGCTTTGGCAATGCCCGAAATCATTAAAGCAAATGGTACTAATTTATTGTCTGCCAAAGAAATTAAAACCGTAGGTATTCAATTATATTCTATCAAAGACCTTTTAGAAAAAGACTTGCACGGCACTTTAGACAAAATTGCCCA
This sequence comes from Arcicella aurantiaca, assembly GCF_003148625.1. Classification (GTDB taxonomy): domain Bacteria; phylum Bacteroidota; class Bacteroidia; order Cytophagales; family Spirosomataceae; genus Arcicella; species Arcicella aurantiaca. The sequence continues at coordinate 40,102 of NZ_QGGO01000020.1, forward strand.
AATGGGTTACAAAGAAGTTGAATCTTTTTCAAATAGTAAAGGGCATTATTTTGGCATGATGCCCAATGAGTTTTCGGGAATGTTGAAAGACAAAGGTTTAAATCTTCTTGGAAGTCATTTTATTTCGGGAACAACAGAACAAAAAGCCGAGTCTTGGCGACAAGCTACTTTGGTTTCAAGATTTGATGAATTGGTTGAAAAAGCAGCAACAACAGGACAAAAACACCTGACTTGTGCCTATTTATTCCCAAGTTTGAGAACCACTCCTGACGACTTGAAAAAAACGGCGGAGTTGTTTAACCAAGCAGGTGAAATCTGTCATAAAGCAGGCTTACAGTTTTCATTTCATAACCATGCTTATGAATTTGAAAAAGTGGGAGATTCCTTAATTTTTGATTACCTACTTGATAATACAGACCCCAAATTGGTACAATGGGAAATGGATGTTTATTGGGTAGTGGCGGCAAAAGCAGACCCAATTGCCTATTTCAAAAAATACCCAAATCGTTTTACATTAGGGCATATTAAGGATATGTCGAAGGTAGATGCCAAGAAAAATGTCGTCATTGGTGATGGCTCAATAGATTATGTTTCACTACTGAAAGAAGCTAAAAAAGCAGGAATGAAGCACTTTATTGTTGAGCAAGATAATTTTAGTGGTGATGTTATGGAGAGCATGGAAAGCAATTGCAAACGATTAGCCGCTTACAACGTTTAACACAATTAAAGTATTGGTAATTAGAGCGTTATTCTTTGATGACCAAAATATTGTACAATTTATTTCAATACCAAAATGGGAAAATATATAGTAGCAACAGATGACAATTTTTCAGAATTAATTAATTCTGGAAAACCTGTCTTAGTAGATTTTTGGGCAGAGTGGTGTGGCCCCTGCAAAATGCTTGGACCAATTGTAGAAGAATTGGCAGACGAATTGGAAGGGCAAGCCATTGTAGCTAAAATGGATGTAGATGCCAATACAAATGTACCTGCAAGCTTAGGAGTCCGTTCTATTCCAACTATTCTAATTTTTCAAAATGGCGTAGTAAAAGAAAAATTGGTGGGCGGAAATATCCCCAAAAGTCAATTAGCCCAAACACTCTTGAAATACGTTTGATAAATTCTACTGAGTACAAAAAATGGAACGGCTTTAATTTTCTTGAAGCGTTCCATTTAGCTGACCTTATGCCAATTTTAAAGATTTGATGCGTACTTTACGGAAGTTGTCGTTTTGAAGACTACGGTTTATACACAAATTTATAGAATAAAAAAGCCGTAGGCTTGACCCATTTTGTAACGGTGGGTTTTAACCCACCGAAAAAGGAAATGACCATTTTTTGAGTTCCGTAGGAACGAGGCATTTAAAATGGGTCGAGCCTATGGCTCTAAAATGGCATTTCGCATCATTTTCGGTGGGTTAAAACCCACCACTACAAAATTTAACCGAGCCTATGGCTCTAAATCGATATTCAAATACTTGTGTATAAACCGTAGCTTTCAAAACGATACTCATATACGCAATACCTTTCTCAAGGTAAATCCATAAAATCAGTTCAATCTGTGGGCTAAATTTGTCTGCGACAAATAGTTTATTAGACTTCCTGCGAAAGTGTTTTAAGTCCTAAAACACTTTCGCAGGAAGTCTATTATTCCGTTTTATTATAGTTACTAATTTTCACGTCTCTATGTCGCAAATATTTGTAAAGCGTCATTTTTGACACTCCAATTTCTTTTGCAATCTGATTTACTCCCATTTTCCCCTCCTTATAATAGGTTTCTGCAAGGATAGATTTTTGTTCAGCTTCCTTAGTCATTCCTTGTCGGCGTCCACCTTTTCTACCTCTTGCTCTTGCTGCCTCTAAACCAGATTTTGTTCTTTCTCTAATTAAATCTCTTTCAAATTCTGCAAACGAAGCCGAGATATTAAAAAATAAACGTCCTTGAGGTGTATTGGTATCAATGGCATCATTGATACTTTTCAAGCCTACATTTTTCATTTCCAACTCAGCCACAATTTCGAGTAAATGTTTTAGAGAACGTCCCAGACGGTCAAGTTTATAAACAACCACAACATCGTCTTTTCTTAGGTGCGACATCAATTTGTGCAATTCAGGTCTATCAGCTTTTGCTCCCGAAGCAGTCTCTTTAAAAATTAGCATACAGCCTTCTTTTTTAAGGGCATCAATTTGCAAATCCAGCACTTGGTCTTTTGTACTAACTCTTGCGTAACCAATTTTCATAATTGTATGTATTTTATCAATTTCAAAAAAATGAAATATACTTTGTATATTATACAACAAAAATATACAAATATTTGAAAATTATTATAAAACAGGGCAATTGCATCAAAACGTTTTAAACAACTTCATTAAAAAAAATCATCGTGTCTAAAGATATTTTATAATATTCGATAAAATTAAGTTTAATATAATTTGATTAAAATAACAGGAATATAAAATTCATAAACGTGATTTATGTACGATTCTAAGTTTTAGCTTTTGTTCGAGTTAGATTTTATAAAAGCTCTCATTTTTATGGAACGCTTTAATTGGGAAAATGAAGATATTGACATAGGTTTAATAGTGAATCCAAAATCAGAATCTAAGAACGAAGGCTTCAGTCAAGAAGTTTATTTATCAGCTATTAAGAAATATCAAAGCCCTTTTTAAAGCCCTGAAAAGGGCTTTTTTTGTGTTTATGCTGAATTTGAGTTAAAGATAGCCGAATTTGAGTTATTCATTAATCGTTCCTTATGCTGAAATTTGCCATCAAGTTATAAAGACTTAAAAGCTCTGAAGATATTCAAGATTTTAGTTTATATAGTTCACTAACACCCTATATTACCTTAGTCTCCTTTATGGAGATTAAGGTACTGAGTTCTAATATTCAATACATAAAATATATTGTTAACAACTTTCTTTCGTGGTAGGAAGATAAAAAGATGGGGAGAATTAGCGTATTAAATTCTCTCCTCTTTTTTTATTGCTACTACATTTTCAACCCAATTTAATTTCCTACCAAAATGAAAAAAAACATTTACCTTTTTGTGGCTTTGTTGATAAATCAAAATATATGGGCTATCCCTTTCATTACCACTTGGAAAACTAACAATACTGGTACTTCTAATACTACTTCTATTACAATTCCTACTATTGGTACAGGGTACAACTATGATGTGGACTGGAACAATGACGGAACATTTGAACAAACAGGGCTAACGGGCAATGTGACCCATGACTACGGAACAGCAGGTACTTATACGGTTGCTATCAGAGGAGATTTCCCCAGAATTTATTTTAATTATGGAGGCGACAGAGCAAAACTATTATCCATAGACCAATGGGGTGATATTGTGTGGACAAGCATGGCAAATGCTTTTTATGGGTGTAGCAATATGGTACTCAATGCCACTGATGCCCCAAATACGGCTTCAGTAACCGATATGAGTTATATGTTTAGTGATTGTAGTGTCTATAATCAAGCATTGCCAGCTAATTTTAATACGGATAATGTCACTAATATGAATAATATGTTTGCCTTTTGTACAATCTATAATCAAGCCTTGCCAGCTAATTTTAATACAAATAAGGTAACCAATATGAGTTATATGTTTGCTGGTTGTCGTGCTTATAATCAAGTATTGCCTACAAATTTCAATACATCCACAGTAACCAACATGGGTTATATGTTTTCGGGTTGTCGTGCTTATAACCAAGCCTTACCAGCTAATTTTAATACTATGGCGGTAATCAATATGGGTTCTATGTTTGCAGATTGTCGTGCTTATAATCAAGCATTTCCCACAAATTTCAATACGTCTGGAGTGACTAACATGAGTTATATGTTTCATAATTGTTATGTCTATAACCAAATCTTGCCTGCTAATTTTAATACTGCCAATGTAACGAATATGAGTTATATGTTTAATGGTTGTCGTGTCTATAATCAAGCCTTGCCCGCTAATTTCAATACGGCTGCCGTAACCAATATAAGTTATATGTTTGCGGGTTGTACAGCCTACAACCAAGCCTTGCCTACTAATTTGAATACTGCCGCCGTAACCAATATGAGTAATATGTTTTCGAGTTGTAATGCCTATAACCAAGCTTTTCCTGCAAACTTAAACACGGCTAATGTTACCAATATGAGTTCTGTGTTTTCGGGTTGTAATACCTATAACCAAGCTTTACCTGCTAATTTTAATACAACTAAAGTAACCGATATGAGTTATATGTTTGCCTTTTGTGGTGCTTACAATCAAACCTTGCCCGCAAATTTTAATACGGCTGCTGTAACCAATATGAGTTATATGTTTGCAGGGAGTCCTGCCTTCAATCAAAATGTTGGTGCTTTTAATATCGCTAATGTAACGAATATGACCAATATTTTCTATAACACGGGTATATCTACGACCAATTATGACAATATTCTGATAGCGTGGAATGCCGCAGGATATACCAACAAAAACCTTGAGAGTGTTTCACCTCTTACCTATTGTGCAGGGCAAGCCGCCCGTACTAATATGACTACTAACAAAGGCTGGACTATCACAGGTGATACCTATACCAATGTTTGTCCTGTCAAAAGTATTGTTTCGGGCAATTGGGCGGTTAGCTCTACATGGAATGTTGGGCGTGTACCCCAAGCAGGCGATAATGTAATAATTGATAATAATCACATCGTTACACTTGATGGCATAAGGACTATAAAAAACTTGGAATGTCGTGGTACAGGACAACTTAAATTTAATTCGTCGAACAGTAAATTAGAAGTAGGTTTGTAAATAGAATTACAAAGCCATCTGGTCACCAGATAAACAAATGACCTAAAAATAAGCATTTTTTTAGTTCATTTACTTTAATATTTTCAAGAAAAATGAGATGTATTTTAGCTTTTATTTAAGCTAAATACAGTGTTTAATAATTTTCTTCAACTTCCCGAAAGTAGAAAAAACTTTCGGGAAGTGAACCTCTCGACTACTTCCCGAAAGTTCTTTTACCCGCAATGGATATTGTTTCCGGAAGTTCTACAAGATTTTGGAATAAAAATTATCCAGATAACTTATTAAACAGTGTACTAAAGTATATCTCATTTTTTTTGAAAATTATTTTATATTAGGATTTATCGCTAATTATGTAGCTTTATCCATCCTAACTTCTATCATTAATGTTGTTTCGTCAAGTCTTAGTACTCCAATTTTTACTATTCAACTGTTTTTCACAGAATACGATAAAACAAGAAACCGTATGGCAAAGTATTGGAATTAAAGACGGTCTCTCGCAAGGAATGATTTATGATATGATACAAGACAGGGAGGGCTTTTTGTGGGTTGCTACAAAAGATGGACTAAATCGTTATGACGGCTATAATTTTAAAGTTTTTACTTATGACCCTTACAACGAAAATAGTATTTCGGGCAATATATGTACGACTTTGCTGGAAGATAAACAAGGAAGAATTTGGATTGGTACAGAAAAGGACGGATTAAATCTTTTTGATAAAAAAACACAACGCTTTTATCATGCCAACATAATTGATGCCACTCTCAAAAATGCAGGTAATTACAATATCATTCGGTTAAAATTAGACTCATTTGGTGCTGTTTGGATTTTTACAGATGACCCCAACAAAGTTTTTAGAGTTGATAATTTTGTAGGTTTTCCCAACGATAAAGATTTTACACAACAAATTAAAAAGGTAAAACCTCTTGATTTTAAAGGGAATATCTCTTTTAAATTAGATAAACAATCATTAAAATATCCTTTCTCAAAAGTAATTTTAGAGGAAACACAGCCCGATATATTTAATGGCTTGTTTAGTAAAAATGCCGATTTTTCTATTTATATCAAAGATAGTCAGCAATGGATTTGGACACTTGGTAGAACCAAAATTTATGGAAGAAAAGGACTGGCTCAAAAAGAAATTTCCTTTGAAGAAAGTGGAGAAAATTCCATTTTAAATCAATTTGATGATGGTACTTTGGTAATAGCCAATCAAGAATATATGTGGTTGTTTAGTCCTCAAGAGTTACTAAAAACCAATAAAATAAATCCTCAAAATGCGTATGCCAAAATCCCCCCAAACTGTATTTTATTTACAAAAGATAAAAATGGGAATATCTGGATAGGAACTCGTGGGTATGGATTGTTAAAATATAATCCTCAAGACAGGCAATTCAAATCTTATTTGCCCACCTACTCACCTTCTTTTTTGTTCCGAGATATGGAAGGACGTACTTATTTTCATGCCAATTACTTACCCACTTATCATTTTTATCAGTACAATACCAACGATAATACTTTTAGCATTATGTTGCCAAAAATGAGTGGAAAAGCATTGGGGCATGAAGGGCTTTTACAAGATGAAAAACATCAATTTTGGATGTTATGCCATAAAAGATTTGAGAAAAAACAGGTATTGATGAAATTTACCAAAGACTGGAAACTGCTCAAAGAATATATTTTACCTTCTTTAAATGTTTTTAGTGATTTTGGTGCAAAAATGAATTTGGATAAACAGGGCAATATTTGGATAGGACTAACGAATGGCAGTTTGTATGTGCTTAACCCGCAAACTGAGCGATTTAAAATGTACAATTATCATGCTTTATTACCTCAAAATGGTGCTTTTGTACAAACGTATGCCCTTTTTCAAGACCAAAACATTATATGGATAGGTACTCAAAATGGGTTAATTAAAGGCAAAAATTTAAGTACCCAACCTGTTTTTTCGATTTATAAAAATAGTAAAACAAACCGCCAAAGCTTGAGTAATGACTTTGTTACGGGTATCATTAACGACCCTTCATTGCCGCATAAATACTTATGGGTAAGTACCAAAGGAGGCGGTATAGAACGATTAGATAAAGAAACAGGCATTTTTGAACACTTCACAGAAGCTCAAGGCTTGCCCAATAGGGTTGTTTATGGCGTATTGGAGGGCGATGATAAAAACCTGTGGATGAGTACCAACAGGGGAATTGCACGGCTGAACACAAAGACATTGAATTTTACCAATTTCAATAAATCTGACGGCATACAAGATGATGAATTTAATACCAATTCGTATTTTAAAGCTCCTTCTGGAGAATTGTTTTTTGGGGGTATAAATGGCTTTACAGTTTTTAAAGCATCTAAAATTGGACAAACTCAAACTCAACCCGAAATTAAAATAATTGGCTTGAAAGTGAATAACAAAACGGTGGAGTTGAATGACAAAACAGGCATACTCAATGAAACCATTGAAACGCTATCAAAGTTAGATTTGAACTACGACCAAAACCTATTAACTCTTGAGTTTGGACTCATGAATTTTACCAATCCAATCAAAAACCGTTTTCGTTATCAGTTGGAAGGCATTGATAATGAATGGGTTGAAACAGGTACTCACAATCATTTTGCTAATTACGCTCAGTTGCCAAGTGGGCATTATACTTTTAAAGTGATGGGAACCACAGACGGAGAGGTTTGGAGTAAAATTCTTGAATTGCCGATACTTATAAATCCACCTTTTTACCGTTCTTGGTGGGCATACTTTCTTTATATCGCTTGCGTTTGCTTTGTATTATACCGTTGGTCTAAGCACCAAGCCAATCAAGTTCGTCTGCAACAAGAAATCTTTTTTAAAGACCGAGAAACGGTGCGTTTAGCAGAACTTGACCAGCTCAAAACCAATTTTTTTGCCAATATTTCGCACGAATTCCGTACCCCGCTAACCTTAATTTTAGCTCCCGCCCAAGACCTCATTAACGAAAATCCCAATCGTGGCGTGTATCAAATCATTCACCGAAATGCCAATCGTTTGCTCGAATTAATCAATCAGCTTTTAGACATCAGTAAATTGGAAGGTGGACAAATGAAAGTAACCTTAGAACAAACCGATTTATTCAAATTTTTCAGAACGTTCGTTAGTTCATTTTCATCATTGGCAGAAAGTAAAGGCATTTTATTTGAATTTAGCCAAAATAATACCCAAGCCCAAGGTTTGATTGATAAAGATAAAATTGAAAAAGTTATGACCAATTTACTTTTCAATGCCTTTAAATTTACAGAATCAGGCAAGAAAGTAATTGTCAAAATTGATTATCAGCTTGAAAATCAAAAGATTATATTAATCATAAAGGATGAAGGTATTGGTATATCAGAAGCAAAATTGACTCGTATTTTTGACCGTTTCTACCAAGCCGACGACAGCCCTCATCGTAAATATGAAGGCACGGGTATTGGTTTGGCTTTGGTGAAAGAATTGGTTAAAATAATGCAAGGAACTATTGATGTAGAAAGTTTTGAAAATGTAGGTACAAGCTTTCGAGTTTCTTTGCCCATTGAAGAATTAACTTTGGGTAGCCTTCCATATTTAGATTTATCAAGAAAAGAGAATGAAACCGCTGATAAAGATGCGGTTTTGGAAGCAATAACGCCCATTTTCTCCAATGCCCCCAATACAAATCTCGAAAATATTTTACTTATCGTAGATGATAACGAAGATATTAGAACGTATATCCGCTCTGTTTTTGAAAATGACTACAAAATTATTGAAGCATTCAATGGAAAAGACGGACTGTTAAAAGCCATAGAAAACACTCCAGATTTAGTTATCAGTGATTTAATGATGCCCGAAATGGATGGTTTTGAACTTTGTACAAACCTTAAAACAGATGAAAGAACCTCTCATATTCCTGTTATTTTATTGACCGCCAAAGCCAATATTGAAAGCCGAATAGAAGGCTTAACACTTGGGGCAGATGATTATTTACTCAAACCTTTTAACTCCACAGAAATACAAGTTAGAGTGAAAAATCTGATTGAAAAACAAGAAAAACTTAGGCAATATTTCACAGGAAAAACCAATGAATTACAACCAGATGAATTGAAAATAAATTCAAAAGAAGCCATTTTCTTAAACAAAGCAATACAAATTGTGGAAGACCATTTGTCTGAAAATAGTTTTAATGTAGAGCAATTCAGTCAAGAAATGAACATGAGTACCTCACAATTATTAAGAAAAATGAAAGCATTAACCAATATGACAGCCAATGAATTTATCAGAGATTTCAGATTGAAAAGAGCTGAAGAATTAATCAAAAATAATACAGGAACTATCTCTGAAATTGCTTTTACGGTTGGGTTTGAAAACCTTTCGTATTTCTCAAAAGTATTTCAAGGCAAATTTGGAAAACTACCCAGCGAGTATTGATTTTATTGAGAATTCCCTATTTAAAGCCCCTCAATGGGGCTTTTTTTTTGTTTATGCCGAATTTGAGTTAGTTATTATAAGTGCTTTATGTTGAAATTTGCCATTAGTTTATTTCGCTTTTGAAACTGGTATAATACTAATTTAAAAAAGTTATTGCGTATCTGAGTCTCAACGGAAGTCGTCGTTCAAAACGACGACTTCCGTAAGGTACGCATCAAGTCTTTAAAACTGGTATAATCTCTATCTTACAAATACTGTTCTTAATAGTTGAATCAAACGTGGGTTTGATTCAACTGGAAATTTGGATTTTTCTATCGAGATAAAATAAAGTACATTTCGGTATTTTATAAATAGCTGATAGTCAGATTGATGAAAATGGAAAGGTCGAACATTCTTTAAAAGTTACTATACTTCCGTTTTATTGATTAGACTTCCTGCGAAAGTGTTTTATGATTGAAAAATGGTATATTTTCGAGTGAAAATAGCGGGAATTTTGAAAGCATAGCAGAGAAATGGGGGGATGCCCAATCTTGAAAATTTTTCGCTATTTGTAGCCGAAAAGATGTTGTTTTACGACTTAAAACACTTTCGCAGGAAGTCTATTCTATCAAAATTGACGTGACTGAATTGGGAGAAACCGTAATTTTATTTGATTTTTTAATCTTTTTAGAAGCACTTAAATCTTCAATTTCAGATGTAGTGTAAGTTCTAAATGATTTTATTTTTTGTTTTTTTAAGGAAAGATTCAATTCTATCGGAAAGCTTTCAGAATTGATAATAACGGCTACAATTTTCTTGTCAATATTTTTATAAGCTGATACCAAACACTTTACGTCTTCTTTTGATTGAATACTTGCAGATATTCGCTTGGCGTCAGGACGAATAAACCGTGAATAATTACCAAAAGCCCAAAGCATTTTGCTTGTATAAAAATTGCCATCTGTGGTTGAATTATCAATGTAAATCAAACCGTCTTTATAATCATAATGTGAAAGAGCTGTCCACCAATGCCAAGCACTGGCGTTTGCATACACTAAGTCATGATGAATCACTTTGGCGATATAAAGTGCAGGGTTAATGCCCAAATCTTTTTTGTTTCCTTGTATTTCGCCCTCATTATCTCCTAAAATGCAATATTCTGACATCCAATATTTTAGATTTGGAACGGACTGAACGCTTTTTTGCAATGCCTTTCTTTTCAAAATAGCAGTATCAGAAGTTGAGGTCGTGAAATAACTATGCCCGCTGATTGCTTTGGTTACATTGGGAAGGTTGCCAATATAAAAGGGCGAGTTAGTTTGAAAAAAAGCAGCTATTTGATTTCCACAAGCAGGATTATTATGATTTTTGTACAAATAATCAATTTGTCCCGCTTCACAAATATTTATTTGGGTGGGTAAATGTGCCTTTGCTAAAGCCGCACTTAAACTTTTAGTGATTCCCGTAATATGTTTATTAGTAAAAGGCGTACCTTCTTGACCGCCGTCGCTCCATTTCCATTGTGGTTCATTGACGGGACTCACGTAATCGAACAAAATGCCTGTTTTTGCTTTAATTCCAGTGATAACTTGGGTAAGAAATTTAGAAAAATTATCGAATTGCGTGGAATCAAGATTTGGTTTTCCGTCGGTAGCAAATGCTTTTTTATTTACGGTAAAATGTACAGGCGGGGAATTGGTAAAGCCCAAAAACTTAGCAACCTTTCTTTCTTTTGCCGCATTCAAAAACCAAATTTGCCCTTTCTGACGATTCCAATCATAATTTCCATTACTGTCTAAAAAACATTCTGCCCTTCTCCAAATATCTTTAATTCCCGATAAATCGCCTTGTTCCGTACTTCCTGCTCCAATGTTAAATCGCCAAATGGATAAGCCAATTCCTTTGGGTTGCCCATTTGTTAAGGTATCTTGACTAAATAATAAATCAGCAATTTTGTTTTTTTGCAGTTCAGTCCAATTACCAACAAATTGGCAAGCCCAAGAATCAGATGCTCCAAAATGTTCAATTTTTTGAAATTGAATTTGTGGGTCAATGGATATTTGTATTTGCTTATTTTGCCCAAAACTTTCATTAATGGTTATGAAAAATAGCAAGGGAAAAGTAAAACGAAGTGCTTTCTGGCAAGAAAATTTAGCGATGTCAATCATTGATAAAAATTATAAAGGTTTATATAAATGGCTACCTCAAATAGTAACAATAAACAGATAGATGATTATGAAGTAGCTGAACTAATCAGTTATCCTATCAATATTAAATATAATAAGTGTTAGGAATAAATTATTTGACATTATGTTTGGCGTATAGCATACGCCAATGTTTTGACAATTTTTTGCGTATGCTATACACCACTACAAATCAATGACATTAATTTTATTAAATAATTTATTCTTGGTACTTACTTTGATTTACAGGTTCTTGTAAATCTATAAGCCCCAGCCATATCTAATTCTGTAAACACCAGAAGTATTTACCGTAGAAATAGAAATATTGGTTTCTGTGCCACTTCTACTTAAAAGACTGTAAGAATCGCCATCTCTCAAACCCGGCCAATAAACACTTGAAATTTTATCATTCCGACAAATATCACTCGTTGCCATGATATAAGCGATTTCGTTATCGTTCTGATTTCCATTCTGATAGTCTTTTCCCGTACTCATGGCGGCTCCAAATTCAGTAATAACTGTACGGTTTGCGTAATTTCCGAAGCGACTTCTCCAATCTGTTTTCCAGTCAGATAAAGTTCGTGTTGCCCAAAAAGCATAATTATGTAAACCCAATAAACAACTTTTAAAACGACTATCGCCACCCACGCCAACAACATTTTCTGCGTATCCTTGTCCATCTAAAATAATTCTTCCCCTTGTCAAATTGGGATAACGGTCAAGAAACTGCTGATAAATTGTCGTTAATTGGCTCAACGAATAGCCGTGAGGTTCATTGAAAGGTTCAAAATATACTTTAGGATTATCCTGATATTTGGCAACGACTGCATCCCACATTGTCCAAAATTTACTGGTGTCATCAATTAATCCATCTTTTGAAGAAGCTCCTTCCCAACAAGCCACAATAACATTAAATCCTTTACTTGTTGCTTTATCGAGAACACCTTGATAGGCATTCCACCAAGAATCTGCCACCGATGGAGGATTGATAGGAATACGAATGGTATTAACGCCTTTTACTTCAATAGAAAAACCATTTAAAATAGCTTCTGTTTTGGTCATAACTGTACCATAATTATCTCCCGCAGTTAAACCCGACGGAATCAGCCAACCATCCACAAAATTATCTCGTCCATCTGCCCAGTTTAAACCCGCAATATTCAGAGGGTCAATGACTTCTGTTTTGGGAGGTTCAATAATTGGTGGTGTTGGTTGTTGAATGGAATCTTTAGAACAGTTTAGCAAAACAAGTGAAATTACGGATAATTTAACCCAAATATTTTTCATGATTTTGTTTGTATAGATAAGAGGTTAAACAGATAAAATATTGGGATTATCAATGAAATAATTTGCGATGTTTGGTGATTAAAAATCATTACTCCATCATTCTACGTTTTCACTCTTGAAAAAGCCGTAGGCTTGCCCCATCTTATAGCCCCGAAATGAATTTCGGGGTGAAATAATAATTGTAACCCCGAAATAAATTTCGGGGCTACAAAATTTCCCGAGCCTACGGCTCTTTTTAGGACAAGTTTTGAAATTAATAACCAGCATTTTGGCTTAACTTTCCATTTGCTGCTTGAATTTCTGCTCTTGGAATTGGAAGAAAATAATGTTTGTCTTCAAAACGACGACCCGATAATGCTTCTTTTCTACTGTATGTAAATGTGTTGCCATTTTTAGCAACATCTACACCATAAGCAGGAATGTTTTCGGTAACATTGGCAATTTTCCAACGACGCACGTCATAAAAACGGTGTTCCTCAAAAGCCAATTCTACCTGACGCTCTCTACGAATGGCATCACGCATTTGCTCTTTTGATAAACCTGTTGCCAATGCAGGCATTCCTACTCCTTTACGGCTACGGATTGCATTCACGGCATCATAAACCGTTTGGTCTGGTCCTGTTGCTTCGTTTTGAGCTTCAGCATAATTCAATAAGATTTCAGCATATCTAAAATAAATCCAAGGTTGTGTACCCGAAACATCCCAAGGGTTATTAATTGGCAAGTTATCATTCATGAATTTCTTTAAATAATAACCCGTTTTTGAGGTATTCCAGTTACTTGGGCCATCTTTACTATCTTTTCCACCCGGTAAAAACGACTGAATTGTATTGGTACGATAACTTGCACCATTATAAAGAATAGTCATGTAAAAACGTGGGTCTCTATTTTCATACGGTGCTTGCGGATTATAACCAGAAGAAGGGTCTGTAATTGTTTTTCCTTTATTGGTTTCGTAAGCATCAACCATGTTTTGTAATGGTAAATTTCCACCCCAACCATCATAACCATTTGGAGCATTTGAAATTTCTAAACATACGTGACGAGCTCCTCTTGTGTAAAGTCTTTCAAAAATGATTTCTGGGTTATTTTCTGGAGTTAAAAATAATTTGTCGTAACCATTAGTGAAAAGCGAGTATTTTCCTGAGTTCATTACATCTTTAGCCGCAGTGGCAGCTACTTGCCAAGTTCCTGCATTGTAAAGTGGACTGGCAGCATATAATAATAAACGAGATTTCAAGGCTAATGCTGCCCCTTTGGTTGCTCTACCCAATAACCACGAAGACGAATTATCTGCGGGCAATAACTTACTTGCTTCATCTAATTCTGCTACGGCATAACTGATACATTCTTGAATAGATGATTTTTTAAATACTTCTTCGCTGGTAAAATCGTCTCCTAAATTATAGACTTTATCTTTCAGCAAAATGATACTTCCATAGTTTCTGATTAAGTCTTGATAACGAAATGCACGTAAAAATCTCAATTCGCCTGTTAAACGATTCTTTTGACCTGTACTCATTTTAACATTGGCAATATTAGTTAGAGCATAGTTAATTTCACGAATACTGCGGTAACTTCTTCCCCAAATTGTACCTGCAATCCCTGTATTTTCTGGGGCTAATTGTCCACGTTGAACAAGCCAAGTATTGTCATCATTATTGTAGATTGCTTCATCTGTCAAGGAAGCCCACATCGCATACTCAAAACCTCTACCAAAACCTGGCGGAGTTCCTTCTGCTTCTTTGTCTGTAAGTCTTGCACCGATATAACGATTAATGACAAATGATTCAAATAAAGATGAATCTGATAAAATGGAACTATCCGAAACTCTATCCGTAGGCACTACATCTAAGGTTTCTGAACAAGAAACCACAGAAACTAAAAGACCTATTGAAAGTGACGATAATATGATATTCTTAATATATTTTTTCATGATTTTCTAAAATTAAAACTTAACATTTACCCCTAAGTTGATGATGCGTTGTTGTGGATAGAATTGTCCACTTCCGCTGTTACCTTCTGGGTCATAGTCTTTTACACCTGTCAGCGTAAACAAGTTGAAGGCATTTGCATAAAGACGTACTTGCTTTAGTTTAGCAATGTTTGAAATACTGCTTGGTAAAGTATAGCCTACTTGAATATTTTTCAAACGAACAAAAGAAGCATCATTTAACCAGAATGTATTTGGATTTAAACCTCCATTAATTGACGATGAAGTACGAGTGTCAACACGTGGAAATGTTCCATTTGTATTGGTAGGACTCCAACGATTATCTGCCCAACTACTGTAATAATTACCGATTTGTCCTGCTTCTGGCAATACATATTGGCTAACATTTGTTTGTCCTGCCACTACAAATGATAAGTCGAAATTTTTATAATCTGCATTGAAATTTACCCCAAAAGTAACAAGCGGAATATTTCCATACTGAGTTCTTACCATGTCGTCAGCCGTAATTTTTCCATCTTTGTTATAATCTTCCAAGATTAAATCTCCAAGTTTTGTACCTGTTAAACGAGGATATTTAATTAAATCCTCTTGAGTTCTGAAAATACCAATTGCGTTATACAACAAGTAAGTATTCAAGGGTTTACCCGTTTGGCGTTGATAGTCTAAAGCTCCTGCGGCTTCGTCAATAAATTCGATATTACTTTTTGCATACGTTGCGTTGGCAGACACATTATATCTGAATGCCCCACGGTGGTTATACCCAACTGTTGCCTCAATACCTGAACTGCTAACTTTTCCGATATTTTGGTCAGGAACTAATGACCCTGAACCATACGGATTTACGATACCAGAAACATTTGGAATAGAAGCATTACGAGCCGCCAAGATGTCTGAACGTTGTTGTTTGAAATAAATAAGTTCTAAACTAAAGTTGTCAAAAACGGTCGCATTCAAGCCTATGTCTGTTTTTTTAGATACTTCCCACGTAATGTTTGGGTTGGCTAATTTGGTAATATCAATACCTGAGTGGATTAAATCTGTACCAATTACGTAAGCGTTATTGAACGAGTAATTGTTGTAATATTGAAATTGTCCAACATTGTCATTACCCAATGAACCATACGAAGCTCTGATTTTCAAGTCATTTACTGCACTTACTTTATTCTTAAACCATGCTTCTTCTGAAACTCTCCAACCTGCTGAGAAAGAAGGGAAAAAACCATATTGTTTTCCATCTGCAAATGTTGATGAACCATCCACACGCATTTGAACTTCTGCTAAATACTTCTCGTCAAAATTGTAGGCAATTCTACTGATGTAACTTTTTCTTGTAAAATTATAGCTACTACCATAGTTATTTTTGTCGGTTGCGGCGGCACCACCCTGAGACAATTCTGGTGTAGAAGTAGTTGGGTAGTTTAATCTTGATGCACCAAAAGTCTCGGCTTTGTTAGAACTTTGTTCATAAGCAACAAAGGCATTTAAGTTATTTTTACCTTGATTTAAGACATAGTTCAACTTAATATTTTGAATCAACAAAGAAGTCGTTATCTGTTGCTCGCTCAAGGTTGCTGCTCCCGCAGAACCACCCGTAATTACTTGGTCATACGCACCCGTCGATTTGTTGTAGTTAAATAATGGATAAGGCGTGTTAAAAGTTTTTGAGAAATCGTAAGATTTATCTGCCGAATAAAAACCGTCAATACTTACGCCTTTTACGAATGGTAAGTTATAAGAAGCTCTCAAAATACCATTAAATACCGTTTTGGGATTATTATTGATACCTCCTGCCGAAGTCCCTAAAACAACAGGATTATTGTTTTCAATACCTGTTGAGGGTAATCCGTTTGGATACGTAGCCACTACCGTAGGGTATGCTCTGTAAATAGAACGGAAAATATTTCCTGCACTTGAAGTTGGATAACGTCTATCTTCTTGACGACCTGATAGCGATAAACTTACTTTGAAATTATCCGTGATATTGGCATCAACATTTGAACGGAAATTATACTGATTGTATGACGTAATACCGTTATTCACTAAACCGTCTTGGCTCAAAATACCTGCTGAAAGGTAATATTTGGTTGATTCATTACCGCCATTAACCGTTAAACTATGCTGACTTTGAGGGGCTACACTTCTAAGAACTGCTTGTTGCCAATTGGTATTTGGGAAATTAATTGGGTCAGAACCGTTCGCAAATTTAGCAATGTCTGACTCTGAATAATGTTGATTCAATCCACCCGCAGGATTATTGTAATAGTCAATTTCGTTTAGAATAGTCGCATACGTTGGAGCATCCGCTAATTTTGGTAATCTTGTCGGAGAACTAAACCCCTGATTAAAACTGTATGAAATAGTTGGTTTGCCTGTTGTACCACGTTTTGTCGTTACCAAAATAACACCGTTTGCCGCTCTACTACCGTAAACCGCAGCCGAAGCATCTTTCAAGATAGAAATACTTTCAATATCGTTAGGGTCAAGGCGGTCTAAACCTCCAATTTGACCGGGAATTCCATCCACAACAATTAGCACGTCGTTGTTTCCTGTGGTAGCAAGACCACGAATACTAAAGCTTGAACCATCATAACCAGGTTCTCCGCTGCGGTTGTTAGCCACAAAACCCGAAAAACGACCTGCTAATGAATTGGAAATATTGGGTTGTGGACTTTTAAGCATTTCGCTTCCTTTTACATCCGAAACAGAACCAGTTAAGGTTACTTTTTTCTGAGTACCATAACCAACCACTACCACTTCATTGAGCGACCTAACGTCTGTTTTTAGTTGAACATCAACAACACTTTGAGATTTACCAACTTGTTTTTCTTGTGAAATATAACCAACCGAAGAGATTACTAAGGTTGCTTCATCGCCGACAAAACTGATACTATATTTACCATTTACATCCGTCGATGTTCCTTTTACAGTTCCCTTTATTTGAATACTTGCACCAGTTACGGGTCCGCCTGCATCATCACTCACTGTACCTGATATTTTTGATTCTTTCTGAGCAAAGGCAGAATCTGAACTGAGAATAAATATCCCTAAAAATAGGATTACTGAGCAAGCCCAAGAAAGAATTTTCACTCGATTGTTTTGCTTTCTACACTTACTTCGATGATAAGTAATGTTTTTTTTCATTGTACACACTTTGGGATTGTTTAAGATTGAAACCAATAATTTCTTTAATTATTTGAAGCAAAATTATAACTATTAAAAGATTGCCGTAGGGGGCAAATTCACATATCTGAGGGGGCAAATCCACAATTCAAAGTGTGGTTTTCCGTTGCAACTACTTTTAGTAACTACCTTTAATCATATTTTAAAGGGGTGTATTCACAAATCGTAGAGAAAAACCATAAACACACCTATTCAAATTATTGAAAAAGTTTACAATCTTTTTGCCTTTAAAGATTAGTGCTTGAATTAGGTATATCATGAAAATTATTTTGAAAGTATCAGCCATTATTGTTAGCGTATTTTTATTGGTTCAATGCAAAATGGGTGAACCCCAAAACGCTGTTTCATTTACCTTACTTGATTCAGAGAAAACGCATATTTCTTTTCAAAACAATCTCAAAGAAGATGCTCAAAACAACTTACTCTTGTACGAATATTTCTATAATGGCGGGGGTGTTTCGGTAGGTGATGTCAATGGCGATGGCTTGGACGATGTTTATTTTACCAGTAATATGGAGTCAAATAAACTTTACCTCAATAAAGGAAAGATGACTTTTGAAGACATTACGGTGTCGGCAAATGTCGCAGGAAGAACCGAAGGATGGAAAACAGGAACGACTATGGCAGATGTTAATGGCGATGGACTTCTGGATATTTTTGTTTGTTATTCGGGAAATGTTCCGCCAGAATTACGTACCAAACAACTTTTTATCAATCAAGGAAATAATCAAAATGGAATTCCTCATTTTGTAGATATGGCAAAAGAATACGGACTTGATAATACCTCAACTACTACACAAGCAAGTTTTTTTGATTATGATTTAGATGGTGATTTAGACGTGGTTTTGCTCAATCATAATATTCAAAATTTACCTGTATTGAATGTTGCCGCTGCCAAAGAAATCCTCAAACAGAATGACCCTATTTCAGGCACAAGGTTATATCGTCATGACATTAACGCCAACAAAGAACATCATTTTACTGACGTTACCATTGAATCAAATATCAATAGTTCTCCTGCGTCATTTGGTTTAGGAATTGGCGTGGCGGATTTCAATCATGACGGTTGGCAGGATATGTACATTTCAAACGATTATTCAGCTCCTGATTATTTGTATATCAATAATCAAAAAGGTGGATTTGACAATCAGATTAACGAAAGCATCGACCATTTTTCGCAATTCTCAATGGGAAATGATGTTGCCGATATTAATAACGATGGTAATATGGATATTTACACGCTTGATATGCTACCCGAAGATAATCACCGTCAAAAATTGCTTTTGGGGGCAGATAATGCCGATAAATTTGACCTTCATGTTAATTCGGGCTTTGGCAAACAATATATGCGAAATATGTTACAGCTAAATGTCAGTCAAGAATCGCTTAATTCTTCTGCAAAAAAACTCCAATTTTCAGAAATAGGGCAATTAGCGGGTGTTTCCAATACAGATTGGTCTTGGTCGGCTCTTTTTGCAGATTTTGACAATGATGGTTGGAAGGATTTGTATGTTACTAACGGCTTTTTGAGAGATTTTACCAATCTTGATTTTATGAAATATATGAACAATTTTATTGCTGAAAATCAAACGAATATGAGCCGAGAGAAAGTAATGGAATTGGTTTCACAAATGCCGTCGAGCCATATTTCCAATTATTTGTACAGAAATCAAAGCAATTTAACTTTCCAAAATATTACAGAATCTTGCGGGGCAAATCAACAGGCGGTTAGTAGCGGGGCTGCATACTCGGATTTAGATAACGATGGAGATTTAGATTTAGTGGTAAATAATATCAATCAAGATGCCTTTGTTTATGAAAACACCACAGAACAAACGCATAATTTTTTACAAATAGAACTTCACGGAGAAAACTTCAATCGAAACGGCATTGGTACAAAAATATCAGTTTGGTCGAATGGACAATTGCAATATCAAGAAGCCATGCCAACGCATGGTTATCAGTCGAGTATGAGTAATACTTTACATTTTGGACTTGGCAAAAACGAAAAAAATGATTCTATAAAAGTTACTTGGTTAGGTGGAAAAACAGAACTTTTAAAACAAGTAAAGCTGAATCAGAAAGTTAAAATTTACGAGAAAAATGCGAAGGTTTCAGTATCTTCAAATGTTCCATTCTCTCCTATTTTTCAAGAAATCAATGATTTTGACTTTGTGCATTCACAAGAAGAATCAAAAGAATTTAAACGACAAGGATTAATAACCAATCCTTTGTCGTTTGCGGGCCCTTGTATTGCAAAAGCTGACATTAACAAAGATGGATTAGAAGATTTTTATATCGGTGGTGGCACAGGGCAGTCGGGTACAATTTATCTACAAAACCAAAATGAGACATTCACTCCCCTACCCCAATCTTCTTTTATAAATGATAGTTTTTGTTACGATACGGACGCCGTTTTTTTTGATGCCAACGGCGATAATTTTCTCGATTTATACGTTTGTAGTGGCGGTTACGGAAATTATCAATCCAATGACCCAGCTCTTCAAGATAGACTTTATTTGAATGACGGTAAAGGTCATTTTACCAAAGCCGTTTTACCCGCTATGCTCACGAGTACGAGTTGTGTGCGGGTAAATGATGTAAATGGAGATAAAAAACCTGATTTATTCGTAGGTAGTCGAGTTTCGGTAGGAAAATACCCAATCGCACCCGAAAATTATCTACTCATTAACAATGGTAAAGGCGTTTTTACAATCCAAACTCCCCAATTATTGAAAAACATAGGCATGGTTTCGGATGCTGTTTGGTACGATTTGGATAAAGATAAAATCAATGAATTGGTCGTTGTAGGTGAAGGAATGCCAATCAGCGTTTTTAAGGTAAAAAAAGGTAATTTCATTGATGTAACAAACACCTTTTTTGATGAAAATTATCGTGGTTTTTGGAATAAAATCCTCATTGATGATTTTAATGGCGACGGCAATCCAGAGATGATTGTTGGGAACTTGGGTTTAAATGCACAACTAAAAGCCACTCAAAAAGAACCTATCGAGATAGTTTATGGAGATTTTGACAAAAATGGTACAATCGACCCGCTCCTTTTTTCTTATAATCAGGGCGTTTCTTTTCCATATTTATCCAGAGATGAATTACTTGAGCAGTTGCCTCAGTTTAGAGCAAAATTTACGGATTATAAAAGCTATGCAGATGCAAATTCGGCAGAAATTTTAAACGATAATACATTTTCAGGAGCAAATAAACTAATAGTTAATTGCTTGAAAACCATGTATTTTAGTCAAGATGAAACGGGTAAATTCAAGGAGAAATCGCTCCCGATTCAAGCTCAATTTGCTCCAATTTTCAGTATTGCCCAACTCGACTATAATCGTGATGGTAAAAAAGATTTAGTTTTCTTCGGCAACCTTCTTCATACAAGACCCAAATTTGGAGATTATGATGCCAACAAAGGATTTATCCTAAAAAATATATCCAATGGCAATTTTGAATATGCAGGTCATTTAAGTCAAAAAGGAGATATTCGTAGCAGTTTGGTTATTGGCAATAAATTGATAATTGGGCAAAACCAAGGGCGTGCAGTTAGCTTCAAAGTTTTGAATAAGGAATAACTTATTCCTTATTCTGAAATGGTTTTCGATATTTCTTTAAGTAAGCCGACGGGGTTATACCGAATAGCTTGGTGAATTGTTCTCTGAAATATTTAATATCCTTAAAACCAACCTCATACGATACCTGAGAAATGGTTTGTTTAGTAGAAATCAAAATCACTGCCGCTTTTCTTAGTCTTATATATCGGATAAAAACATTAGGCGTTAAACCAGAAACTGATTTAATTCGAGTGTATAAACTTGAAGGACTTATACATAATTCTGACGCTAAACTGCCCACATTGAAGTCTTTTTCTAAAAGATTTTTCTCCACAATTTTTATACAATCATCTATAAATTGCTTGAATTCTGGAGATATTTTTTGCGTATTTGATTGAAGCGTAACTTCATTGAAAAAATACTTTTGTAATACATTCCGATTTCTAAGAATAGAATTTACTCGGGCTATCAAAAGCTCTTTTTCAAATGGTTTACTGATAAAATCATCAACGCCCAATTCTATTCCTTGCAATTTAATTTCTAATGAACTCGAAGCAGTCAACAAAATTATTGGAATGTGTTTCGTGTAATCGTTTTGCTTCAATGCAGAACAGACTTCTATGCCATCAACTCCTTGCATGAACACGTCACAAATGATAATATCGGGCAAATGTTCTTCTACAAGAGCCAAGCCTGTTTGCCCATTGTCGGCATCCAACAAATTAAATTGGTCACAAAATAACTGTTTCAAATAATTTCTTATCTGAATATCATCATCAATAATAACCATCGTTTTGGGATGCGAAAAAATTGAATTAGCAATTCTACCGAAGTTTTCTTCAAGTGTTTCTACTTCCAAAATTTGTGTATTATGATTCAATTCCTCCAAAATCAAATTATCTGTTGAATCATCCACTTTGGGTATCTCAATAGGAAAAGATAAGTCCTTATTTTTATGCAACTTAATGGTAAATTCTGTGCCTTTTTCAGAACTGACATAACTAATATTACCACCGTGCTTATTGATATAGGTTTTAGCTAAATAAAGTCCAATGCCAAAGCCCTGAGACGATTTTGTACTTCGCCCTTGATAAAAAACTTGGAACAATTGCTCGCCAGTTTCTTTAGCAATGCCAACGCCACTGTCTTTCACTTTTATCGTAATTTGGTTCTGACGTTGTTCACAGATAAATGATACGTCGCCACCTTCATTGGTGAATTTCAAGGCATTAGAAATCAAATTAAACAAAGCGATTTCCAATTTTTCTTTATCGCCCCAAAATTCAATATCTTCATTTTCGCAAACGTATTCATAGAAAATGTTTTTGTCTTTTGCCTGATTCACAAAGCATAAATACACCTCTTTACACAACTCGTTTAGATTGAGTTTGGTCATATTTAATTCGTCTAACCCTGATTCAGATTTTCGGAAAAGGAGTAACTGGTCAACCAAACTGAGCAATCTTCGGGCATTTCGATAAGCGATTCCTAAGCTACCAAAATCTTTATTTTTATGATTAACAATATCTTTTAACGGATTGATAATCAAGGTCAAAGGCGTTCTAAACTCATGTGAAATATAGGTAAAGAAAGCAATTTTTCTTTCATTGATTTCTTTCTCTTTCTCCGATTCTATTTTAGCAATTTCAATTTCATAACGTAGTGCCGCCTGTTGATTTCGATAACGTTGATAATAGTAAACTACACCCATCAAAGCAAAGGTATAAATTAAATATGCCCACCAAGTTTTGTACCACGGAGGTAAAATAACTAACATCAATTGGGCATCATCGTCAAACCAAATATCATCTTTATTGGCAACTTTTACTTTAAAAATATACGTTCCAGGTTGTAAATATCGGTAAATAGCTGCTTTTTGTTTGTTTACATAGAGCCAATCTTTATCCAACCCTTCAAGCATATACGCAAACTTGTTTTCATCGGCAAACGAAAAATTTATGGCTCTATACTGAATGGCAAAAACGGATTGATTCGACTCTAAAGTTACTTTTGGTATTTCCTTATTGAGGTGCTGAATAGATATATAATTGTTTTGTATGCGTTGGGAATTGCCAAATAAATCTATCCCCAAAATCACTAAATGGGGTTTATAGCTCAGTTGATTTATCTTTTCTGGATAAAAGAAATTCCAACCACCTGTACCGCCATAGCACATATAGCCTTTTTGTGCGTTGTAAATAACTGAATTTTCATTGAATACGCCCTTCTGAAGTCCGTCTTTGGTATCAAAATTATAAATTCTGTCGGTGGCAATTTCAATTTTAGACAGTCCAGCGTTGGTACTAATCCATAAATTTTCAGTTCCAATACTTTTAATAGAAAGAATTGTATTGCTTAACAAACCTCTTCTTTCATTGTATTTTTTGATTTCTTTGGTTTTGAGGTTGTAAGAAATAAGTCCATTTTCTTGAGTGCCAATCCATAAAACTTGTCGAACGTCGATGTGTAGCGATAAAATAACGCCTAATGAAAGGTTTAATTCTTTATCTAAATACGCTACAAATTTGTTTTTACTTGGGTAAAATTTGAATAAACCGTTTCCATACGTTCCAATCCAAAGTTCGTCTTGTTTTTCTTGTACAATTGCTCTTACATCGCTTGAAATAAAGTTTTTTTGTCTCGGATTAAAATTTGTAAACGTCTTATTTTCAGGATTAAACTTGCTTAAACCACCACCATTCAAACCAATCCATAGATTTTTTTGTGAGTCTTCCAAAATGGTTCTTACATCATTGGCAGGTAATCCATCGGGGGAATTTGGCGTGTATTTATAGTTTTCAAATGAGTCTGTTTTTTTATTGTAACGATACAAACCACCCTTATATGACCCAAACCAAAGCGTATTTCGGCTGTCTTTATAGGCAGATAAAATGGCATTGTCGGTCAATTTCCCATTTTCAACAGCATATCGCTTTACGATTTTACCATCGAGTGTTGTTTTGAAAATACCGTTTCCGTCCGTTCCAAGCCATAAAAATCCTTCATTATCTTCTGTTATTCCATAATATTTTATGGAAGTTTCAATGGAATTAAATTTCGTAGTTTCGCCATATTTTTCAAATCTTTCTTGCGGTTTTCCAAGCATATAAATGCCATCGCCATACGTTCCAACCCAAACGTTAAAATCCCTATCTTCATAAAGCGATTGCACCGATTTATTTGACAAACTCCTTTTCTCATCCGTAACTTCTTGAATATCAATGTTTGTATTTGGAGAATATTCAGCCCTAAGATTTAATTTATATAAACCTCCATCTTGAATACCAAGCATTAGGGTTTTATCGTGAGTTTCTAATACCGAAAGGAAAATATTTGTATTCGTTTTTGTGCTAAAATTCAGCTTAACTATCTCATTTTTAGTTCTTTTAAAATAGAAAATGCCATTAGAAGCAGCAATCCATATATTTTGAAAACTATCTTCAAATATTGCATTGATACGACTGTCTTTCAGTAATTCTTGCCCTTTTACTTTTATCAGAGATAATTTTTCAAAACTATCACTTAAAATATTTATACCATTTCTATTCGTTCCAATCCACACTAAACCATGCGAATCTGGTTTTACAGTCAAAATACTATTACTTGAAAGGTTTTTTAATCCATTCTGATTATAATTGATGACCTTTTTATCTTTTTTATTGATTTTGTAAATCCCGTTCAAAGTGGTGGAAACCCACAAATTCCCCTTTTTGTCGTCAATAATATGACTAACATCAAACTTTACGCTATTAGGTTGTACGAAGGTTTCGTTTTCTAAATTAATCGAAGTCAGCCCTTTTCTTGATGAAACCCAAATTTTGCCATCAACATCTCTAAAAATACGTTGTACATAATTTCCAGCAAGGCTTTGATTATTCTCTTCATCAAACTTGAAAGTCTTAAAACTGATACCGTCAAACCGATTCAAGCCATCATCTGTTGCTACCCAAATAAACCCATTTTTATCTTGCACAATACTATTTACCTTACCAAATGATAATCCATTTTGCGTCCCGAAATGTAGAATTTGGTACGGCTTTATGGCTATCATTTCCAAGGGGAAAAGCAATACAAAAAATAATATTTTTACCAACCTATTCACAACTATTTTATCTCTTCTAAATTTTACATTTTGCTATTGATGCCCCAAAATTTCGACACCGCAAAATACATTGACCATCAAATAACTAATAAAATCAAAAGTAATATTAAAAGATTTAGTTTGTGACCTTAAAAAGTAAATAAAGCGTTTTCAAATTCTTCCTCATTCCTGTTTAATAAACAGTTGTTCATGATTTTTTGTAGAAATTTTTCATTTCATTCTGCAAAGAGCCGTAAGCTCGGAAGATTTTGTAGCCCCGAAATTTATTTCGGGGAAATAAGGAAAAGTCAATCAATGTTGCGTAGGCTCGGGAGATTTTGTAGCCCCGAAATTTATTTCGGGGAAATAAGGAATCTTAGAAATGGGAAATTTAAAGGTTTATTTGGTCTTTTTCACCCCGAAATGAATTTCGGGGCTACAAGATTGGTCAAGCCTACTGCTTTTTTAAGAGTTTAAAATTGATGTAAGTTATTGATAGTCAAATTTTTAAATTATAGTCTAAACAACAAGTTGTTCTGAAATTTTTATTTAATTCAATTATTTACTCTTAACCAATACGTTACAAAAATTAAAAACAAAGTATTATTTTCAGCCAAAAACTGTTTTTATTTTATTTTTTGGCTGAAAATAAAAATATTATTAGCCAAAAATACTTTATTTTTCTACTTTTGGCTAATAATAAAAAGGCAAAAATATGAAACTAATTGGTAGAGTTAGAGAAATTCAGAAGA
This sequence comes from Arcicella aurantiaca, assembly GCF_003148625.1. GTDB lineage: Bacteria > Bacteroidota > Bacteroidia > Cytophagales > Spirosomataceae > Arcicella > Arcicella aurantiaca. The sequence continues at coordinate 66,279 of NZ_QGGO01000020.1, forward strand.
TTGATAAATTAATGAATTCGACACAGTCTGAATTTTTGGCAGTTTATGGCAGAAGAAGAGTTGGTAAAACTTTTTTGATAAGAGACTACTTTAATAACGATTTTGATTTTTATGCCACAGGACTTGCCAAAGGAAATACGAAACAGCAACTCACAAATTTTACAATTTTCATCAATAACTATTTTGCTAAAACTCATGCCGTTCCAGCAACTTGGTTAGAAGCGTTTAATATGCTTATTCAAGAATTGGAAAACAAGAAATCGTTGAGTAAAAAGGTGATTTTTATTGATGAAATGCCTTGGATGGATACCAAAAAGTCTGATTTCATGATGGGACTTGAGTTTTTCTGGAACTCTTGGGCAAGTGCTAAAAATGACATTTTACTTATTGTTTGCGGGTCAGCGGCATCTTGGATGCTTAATAATTTAATTAAAAATACAGGAGGATTGTATAATCGTGTTACAGAAAGAATTAAGTTAGAACCATTTGATTTACAAGAAACTAAGCATTATTTCGCTCAAAAAAATATTGTCTTAGACCACTACCAAATCATTCAATTGTATATGGTTATGGGCGGAATTCCCTATTATTTAGACCAAGTTGAAGCAGGCAAAAGTGCGATGCAAAATATTGAAGATTTGTGTTTTAGAAATGATGGAAAACTAAGAACTGAATTTACTTATATTTTTTCGTCTTTGTTTAGAGAGGCAGAAAAACACGAATTAATTCTCAAAACACTGTTCAGTAAAGGAGGAGCATTGACTCGTGATGAGTTGGTGAAATATACCCAAATTCCAACAGGGGGAACTATGACCAAGACGCTCAACGAGTTAGAGGAAAGTGGTTTTATCACTAAACTTCCAAAATTTGGCTTGAAAACCGCAAAATCGGTCTATTGTATTTCAGATTTTTATACCCTTTTTTACTTTCGGTTTATTGATAAAGCAGGGAAATATGAACCTAATATTTGGTTGAATAATATAGATAATCCAGCTTTTAGAACATGGTCGGGACTTGCTTTTGAGCAAATATGTTTTGCCCATGTCCCACAAATAAAAAGAGCTTTAAACATAGGTGGCGTGTCGAGCAATACTTATTCATGGCAGACCAAAGGCGATGACGAAAAAAAAGGGAGTCAAATAGATTTAGTGATTGAAAGACGGGACCAAGTAATCAATTTATTCGAGATAAAGTTTTCAATCAATGAATTTGTCATTTCGAAAGATTATGATGCCAAACTCCGTCAAAAAATACAAGCATTTAAAGAAGCTACGGGAACAAGGAAAACCATTTTTCTCACCATGCTAACAACATTTGGCGTTAAACCCAATGAATATTCAACGTCAAGTATTCAAAATGAATTAACGATGGACGATTTATTCTTGTAAGGCACAGATTTTCAGGCGTTTGCTACTTTATTTTATACCCATCCAAGCATTAAAAGCCTGAATGGGTATAAAGATGGCTGATTGTAGCAGAGTTATACTACTAAATCTCAAGCCCTACTTAATTACAATGACTATTTAATAATTGGTTAATTTTCAGTGACTTATAGAAGTATGGCTTCTCTATTATATTAGACTTCCTGCGAAAGTGTTTTAAGTCGTAAAACAACATCTTTTCGGCTACCAATAGCGAAAATTTTTCAAGATTGGGCATCCCCCCATTTCTCTGCTATGCTTTCAAAATTCCCGCTATTTTCACTCGAAAATATACCATTTTTCAATCATAAAACACTTTCGCAGGAAGTCTATTTAATTTTAGCAATTTATCTAATGCTTCATTAAATACTTAAAAAGTTCTTGTTCGCCACGTAAGCCTAATTTGATAATGATATTTTTTCGGTGAGTTTCTACGGTGTAAGGACTAATAAAGAGTGTTTCTGCAATTTGCTTGGTGGTTAGTCCAGCTTTCACTTTCTCTATTATTTCAAACTCTCTTTTGGTAAGTCTTACTTTGTTAGAAATGCTTGAATTGACAATATCCATAATATTTTTTGCAAAGTATTTTTTACCATTCAATACCACGTTTATAGCTTCTAAAAAAGTTTCTTTGGTTGCCGTTTTTGATACATATCCATAAGCACCAGATGCGTAAATTTTTTCGATGATATGGCTATCTTCGTGCATACTTAAAAAAATTATTTTCAGGTCAGAATAGTGCTTCAAAAGGAATTCAGTGGCTTCTAAGCCATTCATATTGGGCATATTATAATCCATCAATACAATATCTGGCATTATCAATTCTACTTCTTTGAGGGCTTCACGGGCATCATTTATTTGGTTGATAATCTCTACGTGTGGAATATCCGAGAGCATCGTTTTTACACCATCACTAAACAGACGATGGTCGTCGATTATTAAAATTTTTATTGAATTATTCATGTAATTTATAAGGAATGTCAATGATTAAAATGTTCCCGTTATTGTCTGAAGTTGTGCTAAAATTGGCCTGAATGAAATCTAACCTTGCCAAAATACTTTTTATGCCAATTTTATTACTGGTTAATATTGGTGCAGTCAATGAAAACGGCTGTCCGTCATCTTCAAAACTCAACACGATGCTATCTGGCTGATAAATCATTTGGAGGGTTACATTTTTACAATCAGAATGTTTTAATGTATTGGTTATCAATTCATTAACAATTCTATAAATAGCTAATTCACGATTATAGTCAAGTCTCATTAATTCGCCTGCAACTATAAATTCAAACAAGATTTTTGAATGATTTTGAAATCTATTAATTAAGGTTTCAAGCATTTTTTCAAGCGAAAATTCTTGAAAATTGGCAGGCATTATATTATGTGTAATGCTCCGTAAATCGTCTATGATTTGTTGCGTTTTGAGGGTATCATTTACTCGATGTTCATAGATGAATTTGGTTTTGAGAGCAGCCAAAGAATTACCAACATCGTCATGGAGGTCTCTGGCAATACGTGTGCGTTCGTCTTCTTGCAAAGTGATAATTTGTTGTTGGGTTTCATAAAGTTTCTTTTGAAAAATAAATTTCTCCTGTACACTATCCGAAAACCGTATCACTAAGCCAAAAACCACCACAATAACTTCTACTAAAGGCGTGAAATAAAACAATTCTACATTGTTATTTACCTCATCAATCACATTTAGATTCGCTAAAACCAGAATAGTAAATAAAATAAGCGTTAGAAAAAAACCAACCATGTAGAAGTAAACTGAAGGGTGTTTTTGACGAATACCATTGATAATAGCAATGGCAATGTAGGCATCCATAAAAAATAAAACATAGTATGAAATATAAACCAACCACCACATAAGCTGATATGGTAATGGAAAAAATAACACGAAAGCCGAACCAATAAAAAACCACGTGGCATATTTACCGAGATAATAAAACCACTTGTTTTTATAGGATTTTATGTTGAGTAATTCAATCGTGAACCAGATATGTAAGCCAACTAATAGATAAAAACTGATGCAAGTAGCAATGTTGATGGCGGGTTGAAGAATCGGCAAATGAATATAGCTATGTACGTATCCTGCATCTGAAAAACCCACCAAAAGTGTACTGATACAATAAAGACTATACACAAGATAAATACGGTCTTTGATGAACCAATACAATACCAAACCCATCATAGCGGTGAGTAATGATGCTCCGAAAATAAACCCAAATTGGTTGGATGCAGTGCCGAAATGTTCGGCATAATTTTTCTCAGTTTTCAGCGAAATTACACAGCCGTGTAGCCCAAATTTGCGACTACTATACAAATAATACGTATAAGTTGCGTGTTGCGGAATGATGATGGGATAAACATAGTTGCGGTCATAAAAAATACGCTTATCAATTGGAATATGCCTTCCGAGTATTGGCAAAGATTCAATAACGTGCTTATCTTTTTCAATAAAAAGCTGTAAAATATCGGCTCTCGACTGTTCAATATTGAGAACAAACTTATTGTGATTCGTATTATTTTTAATCACGAATTTACACCAACCATGTTGATGATGGAAACCATAACTGACATCTTGATTATTCTGATTTTTCTGAAAATCTGAATCTTTAGCATGAACAACTTTCGCTATTTGAGTGACATCGACAGGATAGGTATAAATCAAGATATTCTTGTTAATATCTCTACTTTTCATGTCATTATCAATAGTAATAAGTTGCCCTTTTGTATGGAAAGAGAATAGTACAAATACACTAAGAAGTGCTACGATTTTGATTAAAGAGGATTTCAAAGCTGGCGGTTTTTGATGGTGTGTTTCAAATTGAGGTTAAGTAAATTTTGGCGATAAAAGATAATTTTATTAAAATGTTATAAGTAGGCATTGGGATTTAGGGGTTAGGTGAATTGGTTAACTAATTCTACTTTGGCACTTTAAATAAATGGGGCAAATTTGACTTTTGGAGAACTTCCCGAAAGTTCAAAACTTTCGGGAAGTTGAACGGTAAATGCACAAATTTTTATCTTTTTTTTAAAAGTGCCAAAGTAGAACTAAGTTAGTTGTATCCACTTATAAGGGGTTACAACCCTCATAAGGGCTAAGTCTAACGTTTTAAATGAGTATAACTTCACTAACCAATTCACCTAATGCCTAAATCCCAACCCCTACTTGTCACTTCCAAAGTGATTAACCAAGAGATACACAAACTATACCAATTTTACTTCTATATCAGAATGTTTTATTTTGATTTATAAAGGTTGCTCCTTTTTAATTGCATGATATGTAACGGAAAATAAGTTTTAATGCGTTTTTTTAGGTTTTAATTATTCCTGATATATTGAATATACTACTTTTAACAAAGTTTTCAGCTACATAAAATTCCCTTCAACACTTACCTTTTGAATCAATTTAAAACAATTAAAATATTTTATAATCAAATTTTTCTAAGCGTTTAACAATTTAACTATGAGCAAACATTCAATTAAAATTACAACTATCACTTGTAATTCGACTTCAGAATCTGGGCATGATGAAGTTTATCTTATTTGCCAAAGTGATGCAGGTTTACCAATTAGGTTTCCCGATACAATAAATACCAATAACCCCATGTCGGGAGGTGGCACACCTTGGCAAGTAAACCTAACCCTCAATTTTGAATATGAAGTATTGGTCACTTTATGGGATGAAGATTTGAGCTACGACCCTAATTTGGCAACGTATCTACAAAGTAATGATTTTAGAGCAGGTAGCGGTTCTGGAACTATTCGACTGACGAATCGAAATGGGGCAGATTATTCTATTTCATATACTTACATTGATTAAATCTTTTTCTCAAAAATGAGTATTGGGTAACAAGGCTAATATTTTACCAAATTTTAGTGTGAAATATCTATGCCCTAACCTATTTACTGTTTTAAACAAATATCAAAAATGAATAAGCAATTAGCCATAGATTTATCTCCTTATGTGGAAGTAACACAGAGTTTTAAATCATCTCCAGATAAATCAACAAAAAGTGAATACGTACTTACCGCTCAGCAAAATGAGATTTTCGCTGAAGCCACAAGTGCTTGGCAAAAATACATGGCGAGTCCAGAAGGGAAACTTTTGGAAGAATATGTTTCACAGTCTGATTTATTAAAAATTAAAGAAGAAGTTAGCAAAATTTTGAACAGTGATGTATTTCAGCTTTTAAAAGCACTGCTCGATAAAACTGGATTAGATGCTGGTAGTTTTTCAATTGGATTAAATATTGAGGTAGAACTTATCATCGGAATTGCCGCAACGATTGGCGTGGCAATTGGTGTAGGTGATAATAAAGGATTGGCTTCTTCAGAGTTTTTGACCGTTGCGGTTGATGAAGGAATTGACGAAGGTGCTTTGGCGGGTGTACAATTTGGTTTATGGACAAACGCTCCTTCTGATTTGGGTGGTTATGCTTGGGCTACTGAAGCGGAAGGAGGATTCGGCGTTGATGGAACTGTTAAAGTTGTTTATAATGGTGACGATAAAGAAGATATTTTGGGAGTAACCGTAGAAGTTGCTGTCGGCGAAGAAGACGGAATCGACGAACAAGAAACTTATACTTTTATCTTAGGGTCACAGTCTGGAAGTGGCGATGGATTCTTGAAACCTGCCTATCAACCAAGAAAAAACAATTTCCTAATTATTCAAAGTGTTACTTGCATAAACACCCAATCTGATGGAATTGGAAATGCCAATGAAGTATATTTTAATTTTAAGGCAGATAACGAAGGAAAAAATTACTATTATCCGACCTACGATTATATGTCTATGCAAGGCGGGGATGTTTGGAATTGTGGACGTTCAGTATGGTTTGATTCAAGTGTTCAAGTTAATTTATTTGATTCAGATTCAATTGGTAACGATTCAGACCCAATTGGTAATTTTACCATCAATTTATCTCAATTAAGTTTAAATACCCTAACAACATTCGGTAGTACAATCAACTATTCGAAAGGTTTGGACGATGTAGAATATACCATTCAAGTGGTTTTGGTGGCAACCAACGTAAGTCATCAATAATGGAAATATAATAGACTTCCTGCGAAAGTGTTTTTCGACTTAAAACACTTTCGTAGGAAGTCTAATATTTGTAAAAGGGTACTTTCTGACAGAATAAAGAAAGTACCCTTTTTTGTTGAAGCGTTTTTTGTTTTATCCATTACTGACTTGAACGAGTAAGTTTACGGAATGAACTATACTTAATGTCGCAGGTTAAATTTGAGTCGAAAAAACCTCACCCGTGCGACATTAAATACATACTTCCGTAAGTTTATCGCTATTGCTCATTGAATTGTTTGATAGAAGCTCCAATTTCAGTAATTAAATGCACGTTTTTTTCGATAGCATTGCCAATTACCACAAGATTTGCCCCTGCTGCTAATATTGCTAATGCTTTTGCTGGAGAATCAATACCACCGCCAACTAATATTGGCACTTCTGTAACCTTTCTTACTTCATGAATCACTTGGGTTGGTACTGTATTGATAGCCCCACTCCCACTATCCATAAAGATTAATTTTTGCCCAAGCATTTCGCCTGCCATCGCAGTACACGCCACAATCGATGATTTATCAGATGGAATAGGATTTGTATTTGAAATATAAGAAACTGTGGTTACTCGCCCACCATCTACTAAGATATAAGCGGTTGGGATAACTTCTAATTTGCTTTTTTTCAGGATTGGAGCTGCTATAACGTGTTGACCAATTAAAAAATCAGGGTTTCGACCAGAAATAAGAGATAAAAAAAGGATAGCATCTGCATTGGAAGTTATATGTAAACTATTTCCGGGGAAAAGAACAATAGGAATATTACAGCTTTCCTTTAACAGCGAAATTATCCGAAATGAACTATCGCTTGTAATTAAACTTCCTCCAATAAAAAGAAACGAAACTTCTGCCTCAATACACAATTGAATATAATTTGGAAAATCCTCCCATTTTATATTATCTGGGTCAATTAAAACACAAAACCCTTTTTTACCAGTTTGTTGGAGTTGTAAAATATTTGATAGGACGTTGGAAAGCATATAGATATTATTTTCAGCACTAAGAGGGTTTTGTGCAAGATACAGATTTATATTTTTTGACACATCAAAATTGAAAAATATTGAAATGAAATTGCTTCATTCATGTATAAAATGGCACTTTTATCTACTTTTAGATAATATTTTGATAAATATTGAAAAAAAAGTGTATGTGATTAAAAAAATATTACATTTGTAATACAAAAGAGCCAAATGAAATTATACCTGTAAAATTATTCCAAATTAATTTTAAGAGATTTAACTCGTAATCTGTATGAATATATGAGAACGGCTAAACTTTGTATTTTATTGGTAATCGTATTTTTTAGTGAAAAATCATACGCTCAATTATTAATTAAAAAAGAATCATTATTAAATCACGAAAATCGAAAATCTGTTGGAATCATCTTTGGTACTTTAGGCGTAGGGCTAAACTTTAGTTATCGATGTACACAAAACAAGCGACTTTATTTGAATGGAGCTTTGACGTATATTGGATACCGTAAGTTGATTGATTATGACTATAATGCAAAGACGATAATTAAAATCAACCCTGATATAAGTATGGGTCATGCCGATTTGGGAATCCAATATGAGATTTTCAAGAAAAGCCCTGTGTTTTTATTTGGAGGAATAAGCCATTTTTTGGGTTCAAAGTATGCAGCAAAAATCAATACAGAAACAGGATTTGATACCAAAGATTTAGTTTTGTCATCTGAAGATTTTGGAGAAATTGATTTTGAAATAAAATGGAATAAATACAATCCTTATTTGGGTGTGGGTTTTGGAAGACCTGTATCACACAAGAAAGTAGGATTTATCTGTGAAGTCGGGACGTATTATATTGGTTCACCTAAATTATATTTGAATTATACTGGCGTTTTAAGTTTCACAAATATTGATGAAATTCTCCCTAAAATTGAGCATAATATGAGTGGTTATGCGTTTTTGCCTTATTTAAGATTTAACGTAAATTACTGTTTTTGAACATAAAATTGCCTGCTTTTATTAAATAGTTAATTTCTAAACTTTAACAAGATGAAATTTATACTGTTAATATTATTTTTGGGTTTAATGGTTTATGCTTGCAAAAATCCCTTTGAGGATATTACTATTAAAACAAAAGATGCTATTTCGTCATCGGCAATAAGAATGAAGTATTTTAATGCTAATACTAACGATACAGAAACATTACCGCCTGATATGACCATTAAAATATTGGGTGCAGATGCAGATAAAATTGTTAATTCTGTGGGTGGAAGCAAAATAACGTATAGCAAAGAAGGTTTATTGGGAGTTGCGGTTTCTCCCAATTATTTGGGGCGTCCACTCAAGTTTTCGGTAGTGGCAGAAGCACATAATTATTATACAAGTATTCGAGAATTTATAATAACTGACCAACGGAATTTTGATTTTTTTCAACCGTTATATAAAAAAGAAAAATTGCCCACAGGAGTAGCTATAACGCAACAAGCAGCAATAGCTGATAATAAAGGATTGACCAGTTCATTGGCAGTAAAAGTAAATTCAAATACAGAGACAATATCATGGAATATCCAAAATGGAACGACCATGAAAGACCAATTTATCCAAAATGTTAGTGGAAAAATTACGACCCTTTTAACCTATTATGATGGAAATACAAAAAATAATGTTCCAAATGCCTATACACTTTATGATGCTAAAGACCGAAATGGAAAAACCCTAAAACCGTTTGATTTTCATAATTTTTGTTTTTTTCAAACCGAAATATTCAATGAAAATTACCAGAAAGTAGATTCTTTATCAAATTCGGTAAATATTACGATTGAATTAAATGATAAAAATGTGCATTCAAATGGTGAAAAAATTAAAGTTGGAGATAAAATAATGTTTTGGGGATATTTAGGAGGTGTTTGGAGACAAATTGCCGAATATCCTGTGAAAATAAATGATAGAGGAAAGTTTGAAATAACCGCTCAAATTGTAAAAATGGGCTATTATACATTGGGTGAAATGTTCCCTGTTTGTGAAACAGGTCCGAATTTAATAGTCAAAAGTGATTTTCACGATTGTGATATTTATTATCTGGCAAAGTTGATAGATGCCGCCAAAGGAACTGATTTAGGTAGTTTTTTTATGAATGTTAATGATGGGGCAAAAACCTCTTTAGCAGGACGGAGAGCAAATGTTGCCTATTTACAAGTTTTTGATTTTAACTCTGAATATGGAGGTGTTTCATCTAAGCCCATTTACCAGTCTGCCCCTTTTGATTTATGCTCAGAAAAGCTCATTGAAGTAAAGTTTCCTATACCTCAACCACAACCAATTTCGCTTGAAGTGGTAGTACAATGCCCAATAGGTAAAACGCTTGACGAGTCTGATTTTCCAGCGGAGATGTACACTCAGTATCGTTTAAGTGGCTCAGATGCAAATAGTTGGAAAGACTTATTCAAATTGACTCGAACTAACAGAAAACTAATAACCAATAAATTACAATTAGGTAAAAAATATATTTTAAGGTCAACAACTAATCCGTCGCAGGGATGGCCTTTTTTACAAAAAGATACAACTATTAGTCAAACAAAATATGTAGTCAAACTGAATGGTGAACAATACTGTAAATGATTGATTTTTTAGAAATATAAATATTATAGACAATGATTTGACATTATGTAGGGGCGTGTCGCATACGCTCTAAAGGTCGGAATGTGGGCGTATCACATACGCCCCTACGATATGACAACTGAATTGAGTGCTATTTTACAAACCAATCCACCTATTCATTAATAAATTCTTCTTGCTTACATTAGACTTCCTGTGAATGTGTTTTAAGTCGTAAAATAACATCTTTTCGACTTAAAATAGACCATTTTTCAATCATAAAGAAGTCATAATGATATGATTTTGATATTACAGATGTAAATGGTAGTTGATATTTGACTACTGAGTTTCTTGTAATGCCAATATTGTCCTTTTATCTGCCTAAATAGAACTATTTGATTGTTTGCCAAACCACAAGAATAAAATTGTGCCATACTTAAATATGAGCATACGATTTTGATTTGCCCTGAATAAAGCAAGTTGAAAATTGTAAGCTAAATATTTAAAATCTTTAAATGTTTTCAAGACACACATTTGAAGAATTGTAACTGGAAAATCAAAAGTTAAATAATTATCTCAAACCGCATGAAAAACTCTAACCAACGAGCGATTATTTTTCGCTTGCTTTCCGATTTTCTGTTCATTATAATTTGCTTCTACTTTGCCGCAGACATCAGCAAAAGAGGCATGAACAAATATGATATTTATTTTGAGTTTATCTTAATAGTAGCATGGTATTATTCAAGTAAGCTTAGTTATTTATATGAAGAGTTTCGGGCTCTTCGGTTTATTGATGAATTTTTAATCTTGATTCCTAATGTTTTTTCTCAATTTGTATTGACCGTTATCGTGCAATTTTCATTAAATGAGCATCGCTTTCAACGTACATTTTCAATACTATACCCCATTCTTTTATTTAGTGCCTTATCTGTAAAAAAATACGTGTTTAAAAAATACTATCAATATTTACGAAAAAACGGGAAAAATATAAAGCAGATACTCATTATTGGAACTGACCAAAAAGCACTTAATTTTTGGGAAATGATTAATAACAATACTCAATACGGATATAGTGTAATTGGTTTTGTTGATAATGAAAAAACTCACCCTGAGATTATTAATCATTTATATCAAGGCAATGTTTCACGGCTGCCTACAATTTTGGAAAATCTTAAAGTGGATGAAATCATTGTAGCTAATTATGATTACACTCCCTGCGAGATTAAAGAATTGATTTGTTTAACAGATAAATATGCCGTTAGAGCCAGAATTATACCTAATTATTTTCAATTTAATACACATCGTTTTAAAATGGAAATGTTTGGCGACTACCCGCTTGTAACAGTCAGAAATGAACCTTTGGAACAATTTCATTCTATTGTAATAAAACGATTGATAGATATTGTGTTTAGTTTAGGGGTAATGATTTTTATTTTCTCTTGGTTGTTTCCTATTATTGCCATACTGATTAAAATGGATTCAAAGGGTTCTATTTTCTTTTTGCAAGAGCGTTGGGGTAAAGGTAATAAAAGTTTTAAATGCTTGAAATTTAGAACAATGTATGAACATGAGGAATTTTTTGCTGAAAAATTCCAACAAACTACTAAAAACGACCCCCGAATTACTCGAATAGGCGGTATTTTAAGAAAAACTAATTTAGATGAGTTCCCGCAGTTTATAAATGTATTGTTTGGAAATATGTCTGTGGTTGGCCCAAGACCTCATGCGGTCAAGCATAATCTTGAAACCAAAGATTGTATCGAAGGTTATTTAATACGGCATTGGGCAAAGCCGGGTATTACTGGATGGGCTCAGGCCAACGGTTACAGAGGTGAAACAAAGGATATATCTTTAATGAAAAGTAGAGTTGATTTTGATATTTGGTATATTGAAAATTGGACACCTTGGCTTGATGCCAAAATTGTGGGAATGACAATTTACAGTATGTTTAAAGGTGATTTAATGGCATATTAAACGTATGCCAATTAATATTGTGTTATAAGGTATTGTTGAGGTTTTTTGTTTTTTCTACGAGTTTCTGCATATTGGCTGGAAAATTTTGTATGGCTGATAAATGTCTATTATGGTGTAGGTCTGTACCGATAAATTCAACCATGTTATTAGCAAACAATTGCATGGCTAATTTATTGACAACCTTGCCATAATAGTTAGTCAGTGACAATACATTTACTTGGAATGCACAACCCATATCTTTAATGTTATCCAATTTATTCAATTTATTGACAAAATAAGGGTATCGTTCAGGATGAGCCAAAATGGGTTTATATCCTTTCGAAATTAAATTAAAAAGCACTTGATGGAGTTCCCGATAAGGTTCAATAAAGGACATTTCGATGAGAATATGATTATCTCCGAAGGTAAGCAAATCGTCATTTTTTATAAGATGCTCAAAGTTTTCGTCTAAAAAATATTCTGCTCCCAACTGTAAGTCAATATCTATATTTTCAAGCACCAATCTTTCCTTTAAGGTATTATATTTTTCAATCAAATCCTTTGATGTGTTTGGGTAAAAATCTGTCATTACGTGAGGCGTTGTGATAATTTTTTTAAAGCCCAAATTATTAAGAGCTTTTAAAAATTGAAGACTCGTTTCCATATCTGGCGAGCCATCGTCAACACCTGGAATTAAATGCGAATGAACATCGGTATGGATGTTTGAAAATAGAGGATTATTTTTATCTCTTTTCTTCTGAAAAAATGAAAACATGGTCTTAGAGTTTATATTAAAATTTACAAATATTGAAAAATTATCTAATAACGATTAGGAATATACGACAATGCTATTTTGTAAAATCTGGACTCCTGCTTGCTACACTGTTTAATAAGTTATTTCAACTTCCCGAAACAATTCCATTGTGGGTTAAACTTTCGGGAAGTTCCCCCAATCAAAGATTTTAGGATAAAAATTATTTAGAAAACTTATTAAACAGTGTATTTACTTAAAAATTGTGTTTGAATAATTTTACATCTGCCCAAATCATTTCATCTACTAATTGATTTAAGTTGTATTGTAATTCCCAACCGAGTTGGGTTTTGGCTTTTTGTGGATTGCCTATCAATAAATCAACTTCGGTGGGTCTGAAATATTTGCTATCAACTTCCACTACTATTTTTCCAGCAGGAATTTGATAATCACTATTCTTACATTCAACGATTATTCCTTTTTCGTGTAGTCCTTCCCCGATAAATTCAATTGTAATATCAAGCACTTGAAATGCCATTCTGATAAATTCACGTACTTTGGTGGTAATACCTGATGCAATAACAAAATCTTCAGGTTTATCTTGTTGAAGAATTAACCACATTGCTTTTACATAATCTTTGGCGTGTCCCCAATCTCTTTGGGCATCTAAGTTGCCCAAAAACAATTTGTCTTGTTGTCCTAAGGCAATTTTAGCAACTGCCCTTGTTATTTTTCTTGTCACAAATGTTTCGCCTCTTAATGGGGACTCATGGTTAAACAATATTCCATTGGCGGCAAACATATTATAAGCTTCACGGTAATTTACGGTTATCCAAAACCCATACATTTTAGCAACAGCATAAGGCGAACGGGGATAAAATGGCGTAGTCTCTGACTGTGGCACTTCTTGTACAAGCCCATAAAGTTCGGAGGTAGATGCTTGGTAAATTTTTGTTTTATGGACTAAACCCAATAACCGTACCGCCTCTAAAATACGCAAAGCCCCAATGCCATCAACCTGAGCGGTATATTCTGGTTCATCAAATGACACTTTAACGTGAGACATCGCCCCTAAGTTATAAATTTCATCGGGCTGAACTTCTTGGATGATTCTAATGATGTTGGTAGAATCTGAAAGGTCGCCATAATGTAAAACAAATTTGACATTATCAGCGTGTAAATCTTCATATAAATGGTCGATACGAGCAGTATTTATCAACGAACTTCGTCGTTTTATACCATGTACTTCATAACCTTTCGATAATAAAAATTCACTTAGATACGCTCCATCTTGTCCAGTAACGCCAGTAATAAGGGCTTTTTTCATAATTAAAATAGATTTTGGGGTGATATTACACTGCTAACCTTTCCTCTTCTTAAATATTATTTTTTTTGCTAATAAATATATGTACCACGAATTGGTAACTAAATATCTTTTAAATAACCGTTTAGGGTCTTGAATAAGACGGTACAGCCATTCAAAACCATTTCTTTGCATCCATAAGGGAGCTCTTTTTTCTACACCTACCAACATGGGAAATGCCCCACCAACACCAAGCATGGTTGCCGAAATTTTGCCTTTCATTTTGTGCATCCAAAGTTCTTGTTTGGGGCAACCTAAGGCAACAAAAACGATATTTGCCCCCGAATCATTCATTGTCTTTATATCATTCTGTTCTTCGTCGTTGGTCAAAACCCGAAATGGTGGAGATATTGCCCCTGCAATGATTAAATCAGGATATTTTTTTGTACAGAAAACGACTACCAAATCTAATACTTCCTGAGTAGCCCCATAAAAAAAAACCTTTAATTGATGCTTACTCGCTTCTGCTAATAATGAAGGTAACAAATCTGGACCTGCCACTCTATCTTGTTCAATCTTATAAAGCCATTGCAAACCCTTAACCAAAGGCTTGCCGTCGGGCGTGACAATATCTGCTGCATTGACAACTTTGGCAAAATTCTTATCTTTATAAGCTTCAATACACATGTGGACATTTGCGATACAAATATATGATGAGTTACGAAGCTTGGAAAGGTCGATAATTTTGCGAATAAAATCCTGATATTTCCCAAGAGAAATATTGATACTAATGAGAAATTGAGTGTTCATTGTTTGGCTCTATTTTCAATAGCTTTTTGATAAATTTCGATTAATTGTTTGTAATTTCTTTCTTCGGTAAAATTTTCTAAAAAATAAGAATACCCCGCTTGTCCGAGTTTATTAAAGTTATTATGTACCGTCATCAAATTGACAGCATTTTTAAGACTATTACTGTTTCCGACCTCGAAAAGCAAGCCTGTATTGCCATCTTTTACAATGGAGGGCAAACCGCCAATGTTGGAAACAATGACTGACTTTTGATTTCGATAAGCTTCTAAAATAGACATTGGAAAATTTTCATAACAATTTGATGGTATTATTAAGGCAATGGCGTTTCTGATAAGTTCTTCTTTTTCTTGCCCACTCACATAGCCTACAAACTGGATATTTTTACTTTTTTCTGTAAGTTTTTTTAATGGGTTTAAATAATCGTCTGAACCTGAACCTGCAATTACCAAAGGGAAATTACTGCCGATAAATGCCTCAATTAGTGTTTTTATCCCTTTTTCGTGAGAAAGCCTTCCGACGTATAAAAAATATTCAGATTTGTTCTCTTTGTGTAATTGTGTGGTGCTTAAAAAATTACTTTTCACCGAAATAGTTGATTCATTAAAACCATTTTGAATAAATTTATTTCGGGAGAATGTATTTAAAGCAATAAACTGATTTACGTATTGATTAACCACCGAACGTCCTCCTTTTGACAAATAAGCCATTCCGAGAGACTTTACATAACTTGTTTGATAACACTTTTTTAAAACACAAGGTGAGAAATTACCATTACTACATTTTTCACAAATATTGCCTTGGTTATCCAAAAACAGCCCCGCAGGGCATAAAAATCGAAAATTGTGTAGCGTCTGAACTATCGGGATTTTGTGTTTTGCTAATACCTCAAAGATTTTATTCCCGATGATGTGATAAATATTATGAATATGAGCTACGTCTATTTTTTCTGTGAGTAGAATTTTATCTAATTGTTCATAAAACTCTTTTCTACATTTAATGATATTTCTAATATTTTCATTATTGGCAGTTAATTTAATAACGTGGTGAGATTTCTTTCTGAGCATTTCACATTCGTTATCAAATACTGAATCTTCTCCACCTTTATAGATGTATTGATTATGAATTTGTAATATCGTTTTTAGAGCTTTCATTTAAGAAAAACAAGGTGATTTTCTTTTACATAACTGATAAAAATGGTAAATTCTTTTAGTGGTTTTTTTAATAAAACATGAAAAATTTTGCCAATAGAAATATCAAAAAACGATTTTAACCCATTTTCTTCTAATTCTTCAGACACCACAATTTGAGTTGGGTGTTTTAACGGAAACTCCATTTTTTCTAATTTAAGAGTAGAAAACGGATGAACGCCATCTGTGGTATGTGAAGCATATTTATGATTTAAACCAAGATTGATAATCATATTTTTGTGCGGTACTATCGACAAACCAAATTCTACTAAGCACGAAGATACCCATCGCCCATCCCAAGATTTTGGAAGAAAGAATTTATGTTTTTGAAAATTTCTTTGGTATAAATATCTTAAAATTGGTTGGCGAATAATGCTTTCTATACTCTTGTTAGACTTATATTCTTCATATTTTTGCATATCGAAATCAAAATTGAGCCATGCTCTTTTCCAAGTAGCCCAACCCCAACAATGATATAAACACCTTGAAAAAGTGTAGCTAAAATCTGGTTGAGCAATGTTTTTATAAGGACAAAGTGCGTTTACTTGCATAATTGTTTTTTCATCCTTGTATCTTTCGAGCATTTCTTCCATAAAATGCCAAAACGACTTATTCGGAAGGGTATCATCTTCTAAAATAATACATCGCTCTTCTTTTGCGAATACCCAACTTATGGCTCTTGTAACGTTTAAGGCTGAACCCAAATTTTCAGACTGAAATAAATATTGAACATCACACACCCAGTCGATATTGGTGATAATCCCTTTTACCTCTTCGCATAACTCCTTTTCTCCTAATACGGTTTCTCTGTGTCCATCAGCAGCAATGTATAATTTTGAGGGTTTCATTTCTCTGATTGCTTCAAAAACTCGTAGAGTAGTGTCTGGTCTTTTAAAGACTACAAAAAGTATTGGGATGTTATAACTCATATCTATTAAATTTTAAGTATTCGTTAAGAATTAGGCGTTTCGTCGCTGCGATTATGTTTGACTATTTTGCAATATCCTGATTAATAGGAAGTGCCAATACTAATGCCCAACAACTAAATCCTAACCCCTACTTATTCGCTCAAAAATTGTGATTAGTATTGAGTTTATTAGAACTTTTGCTTTCGGTATAAATCAGTTGATGCAAGTGTGGTTATCCAATATTTGTTTACTGATTTTTTGCCAATAATATCAGATTCACAATGATTAAGATTTCTATACAAAACAGAAATGTTCATGAATTGATTGCCGTGCTATCAATTCATAATTCTTGAAAACTACTTTTGGAGAGTTTATAATGCATATATTGTAAAAATAAACAATTTAAGCATTCAGCTATTGTTTTTTGCAATAAAATGTTTGAAAAATTTATTTTATGAGCTTTGTAGATGTTGTTTCATCATTTAACTAACCCAAAGTTTAGGAAATATGACACGGGTATGTATGGTAATATAATGCTTAATTGCCCGAAATAAACCATAATGACGGCTTTCAAATATAAAAAAATGTGGCGGGTAACAATCACATGATGATAAATACAAAAACTTTATTCTTTTCCGAATTGATATTGCTGGTGAACACCATTTCGGAAAAGATTCGTGTAACTCGCAAGTTCCCAAAATGTCTTGGGTGATATAGGCATTTATTCCTGATTTAATAGCCCGCATTCCATAGTCGAAATCACCCATAGCGTGATGAAAAATTGGGTCTAAATTCCCTAATTTTTTATAGACAAACGATGGCACTAATACTACATTGCCATTAAAATGATGACACTTTTGAGTTTTACCATTTGGAATAATTAGCTCTCCTGCTTCATTTCTGCCTCCGTATGAAACTTTCCCTGTCGATGCAGACTTTACCGTTCCTACAATAATTGACTCATTATCAGTTAATTCACTGGTTTTGATGATGGCAGACAAAGCGTCTTTAAACAGAAATGTATCATCATTCAACCACAAATAATAATCATATTTTTGGGTTGCTGTTGCCGTTTCCCAAGCTTTATACATTCCCCGATTCCAAAATAATTTTCCATTGCCTTGCACAATATTTACGAGTGGGAAAAATGTTTTAACCATATCTGCCGTTCCATCGGTACAGCCATCATCAGTCAGATATACATCAATCTGATAGCCTTTGGGCAATTGCTGTACATAGAGATATGACAAACATTTTTTGGTAATATTTTTCCTGTTAAAACAAGTAATAAGTACGGCTAAAGTCTTCATGCGTTTGGTTTTATGCGTTGTCGTTCCCAAGTTACCCCCGACCGTAATATTCCCGCTGGATTTCCTCCAATGACACAGCCTTCTTCCAGAAAACTTTTAATTACAAGACTTCGAGTACCTACAATATTGTTATTTCCTATTTTAACGCCCTTCAAAATGGAGCAATGTGACGCCACCCAAACGTGATTGCCAATAATTACGGATTTGGCATAGTTGGTGCGTTGATTGGTGCTTGCGTCAAGAATTGAATGAGAATCTCCCGTTCTTACGTCAATGTCATAGGCAAACATACAATCTTCGCCAATAATTATTTCAGAATTATCTTCTGTGGCTGCTAAATGGACATTTTCAAAAGTAGTTTTATCGCCCACGACTATTGAACAATTATTATCTTCAATCCAAATTTCGCCTCCCCGTACAAAAGACACTCTATCGCCAATCACAATTTTATTATGGCTTCCAGAAATGAATATTTTAACATTTTTAAATTCAGAACACTCCCCTACTATCAACTCATTGTTATGCCCAATAATTTCTAAAACACAATTATGAAAATTACTTAAAAATGAAATCTGACTTTTATTATTTTTCCCGATGATATTCTTCTTTAAGGTTGATACCACCTGCTTTTTCCTGACGAACCAAAAGAGTTGAAATAGCTTTTTGTTACTTTTTATGAAATTTTTGAGCTTCGTCTTCATAGGAAATCAGGTTGTTGAATTGGTATTAACTAATATAATGATTCACAAAATAGCACCTCTTGTTGTTTGAAATCGGAAGTCTATAAGTACATTTTAGTTTAAAAATATATTTTTAATGTATTGATTATTAGTTGTTTGTAAAATTTTTGGCTCAACTTCCCGAAAGTTTAACCCCTAACGGAGTTATTTCGGGAAGTTCCAATTCCAATAAGTTATGTCATACTTTATATGAGTTTATATTTACCTGTTAGTATTGGAACATAATGGTTAATTATATAAATACACGGTATGATTAATATCAAACAAACAGCTCCTTTTAAAACGGGCAAAAACGTATATAAAATTGATGATGTTTCTAAATTCAAATAAGAAAATACCTTTGTGGCAAATGAAATAGCATTGAGATGAATGGGATAAAAAATTAACGAGTTCTTACTGAGATATTCAAATACCTGAAAGTTGCCCTTGTCAGTTATGCCAAATATGAGATTTGAAAAGCCAATAATCCCAAAAATTGCTCCAAAATAACTAATTGCATAATTGCCGTACTCATTGATAAACATTAAAAACTCCGAATTGTAATGAGCCGCCAAAATGACCCCAACAAATCCTATTAGACTTATTCCTAATTGAAATCCTAACTTTTGGTGATGGAAATACTCTATAATTGGTCTTGAATAATAGCCAAGAGCCATAAAAGCCGTTGCCATCAACGAAATATCAATGGTAAATGGTAATCTAACCCTAATGATTTGATGCAAAATGTATGATACCAAAACCAAGAAAACAGAAATTGCCAAATAAATAATTTTCGTGCCATTGAAAATACCTTTACTAACTATACGCATAATAAACCAAAATAGTAACTCTGAAATAAACATACACGGAAAGAACCAAAACAAATTGGTGATTCCGATATATTCTGGAGATTCTAAACACAGAATAATATTTCTGAAAGCATAATAAAAATTGATTTGATAAACGTGTTCAAGGTTCATTATCAGAAATAACTTTTGGACAGAAAAAGCGGTCAATAAATTGATAAATTCAAACCCCAAATAGGGAACGATTAATCTGTTAAATTTCTTTTTGAAAAAAATCGTAAAATCTTCGTCTTGTTCTTTAAGGCTATGCAAATAACCAGATATTACAAAAAACATCGGCATGTGAAACACCAATATATAAGTTGGCAATACACCCAGATGATGTAAAAATACCAAGAGCATGGTTGCCCCCCGAAGTGCCTCAATATAGTCTAATTTTCTTTTCATTTTTTCGACGTTGTAACCAAAGTAGATAATGAGATAATTTATCCAGATTGTTTGCCAAATTTAATATCACAAAAAAACCAAAGAAGTAGAACCACGATTCAGAAATTGACATGATTAAGGTGGTAAATAGAACAAAAGAAAAAAAACGGTTTAAACTGTTATGATTATGTTCGGGACTAAATATTTTTTTTGTCCCTGTCAAAAACATCATTACATAAATACAAAGCCCTAAAACTCCTCCCGAAAACAATAATTGAATCAGTCCATTGTCAATAATCATTGCCCCATAGCCCATGCCGATAATCGGACTTTCATTAAAACCGTTAATGCCTATTTGCCAAATATTCGTTCTGCCAGTCATGGTAATGTCTTTTTCAAGAATATCCACGATAAGGAAATAGAAATAATTTTGAATGTTAAAAAATGTAAGTCCAATAATTAAAAAAACAGCAAATATGATTAGATAAGCATACTTTATCGTTTTTTCAATGGGTGTTCCGTAAAAGATAAAAATGTAAGCCAAAATTAAAACGATGCCTACTAATGAGGTCGCCGACCAAATTTTTATGGCAGTTAATAAGACCACCGCATACAATATCATGGAATAATAATTATACTTATTTTTATGTAAAACCGAATACAGAAAGCTTACACACAATGCTGGAAAAAGGTACGAAGCCGTCAAATTATCACTTGAAATAAACGAAATCGCTTTTTCTTCTATTAAACTCTCCTCAGATTTAAAACCATGCAGGTAGTACATCAACAAGAGATTTACCGATAAAATGACGAAATAATTAAAAAATAAAGCCTCAATGAGTAAGCGAAATTTTCTGTTTGCATAAATTTCAACGAGCATCGTAAAAACGATTACAGAAATAGAAAAAATTGAAAAATTCTCAATTTTTGAGTTATTTATCAGGGTAGAAATCAGTAATAAAAAAAAGAAAAAAAGTTGCAAAGATAAAAAGACTGATAGTTTATGAAAAGTACCTAAGTATTTGATAAAGATTAATATAGCAAAAAAAAATCGAATAAAATTTATCGTTGAATTTATCAGGTGCATATTATAAATATCAAAACCAGATGGTTTTAAAAAACTAAAAATTGCCAATATTAGAAAAAAATAGGAGTTAAAAAACTTCATCTGCTATTGCGTTTTATGAACTTGTTTAAACTTTTCTGTTAATCAGTTTTAAGAGGTAAAAATGTTATGCTGTCATTGCTAATCAAATCTATTTTATTTTAAAATTCAGCTAATACCTTCCAAATAAATTACCAATAACAGGCATCTTCAACAGAATCGGCATTGGGCGGTTTATATTCCGATGAAGGTTTAACCCAATGTTCATTCATAAGATTGAGGTAAAAGTTTGGGTCTAATCCCCATTTAATGGCATAATTTGGGTCTTCCCATCTTTTGCCCATAATACCAAATAATAATTGTAAAGCACCGCCCAAATGCACCGCCTTTTTACCTGTACTTTTTATATAAGCTGCTAAGGCAAAACCATACGCTCCACAGCCAATTAAGCAAACATCATAGTCCTGTTTATCAATCTCCGATTTCATCCAGTTTAAAGCCTCGAACCAATCTTTAAATTTTGTGCCACCACCAAGACTTTGCACCGCACAAATTGTTTTAAGCTCGAAATCAGGAAGTACATCTTGATTTTTAAATAATACTCTCCTTTTTTCATACTGATACTCAATTAAACTCGCAAAAGGATGAATTACCAACACTTTTTTGTTTTTTAGTACACTTGTCCAAGGTTGAGTAGCGATGTACGGTTCAAGACTGATTAAGCTTATTTTTTTTACGTTATGCAAAAGATTTTCGACGAATCTTTCTTCGGGAACCCAACTTCCTAAAATATCAAGTTGAGAAATGTCCAATTTCATCTGTTCACAAAATAGTGTAAGATTATCAATTGTTGGCGGATAAAAACCACTCCAATTTTGCATTTGAAGCATTATATTCTCATTCCACCACCAATCATAAATATCTCCTTTGATGTATCCAATTATATCTTTATTCGCTTTTCGGATACTTAAATAATTGAGAAATTGATTTAATTCAGTACCTCCAAATCGTGAAATCATACATGGAGCATCACTTTGCAAAGTGTTCATAATCATTTGTGCAGCCTCATCATGACCATCAATTATTCGGTGATGAGTCACTTTGCCAAACAAGCTTGAATAGGCTCTTCGCAAAAATTTAAGTCCAAGAATAAAAACAACATTCATTCAATTTCACGTTTTAGTTTTCTTAACTCGATTAGATTTCTGAAAATTTTAGGTATTTTTTTTAGCCGATATTCCACCCTTTTTTTAAGAGCTTTCTGCGGAGCATTTTTTAAAAAACCTCTGACATTGTAGTCCATCGTTATTTTATGTTTTTCAAAGAGAGGAACAACATCTTCAAACCATTTGCCTTGTACAATACCCGTAAAAATGTACGGGATAATTTCAAAGTGATTTAGTTTTACATAATTCTCATTCACCACATAATAATCATGACGCTGAATGGCTGAACGCATCGACCCAAATTCTTCAAATTCCCAAGCATCTTCATATTCTCTAATTAAATTTAATAACTCGCTTTTTCGCCAAAGTGCCGCCTGACACGAAACTCGATAACGTTGATGATAACGAACTTTGTCGAGATGCTCAAAATTTGAGGCTCCGTCTGCCATTACCGCTTGGTCAGTTAAATGAATACACGCCATTTCGGGGTTGGTTTGCATCAATTCAACAAAACCCTCTACAATTTCATTTTTGACAGGAGCTTTCAAAAAATAGTCTTCTTGGAGATAAAGAATTATCTCAGAATCTATGGCTTGTAAAGCCCATTTTAAACATTCACTCCAAGTATTTCTTTTACCTGATACATTTGTTTTATTGTGGTTGCTTACTTTTAAAGCCTTAATATTCAGTTCCTTAAAAGAATAGTCTTTAAATTCAGTATTTAAAAAAATATCTGCTTTACAATTTTCCCAATATTTTGAAAAGAGCTGGAAAAATGGCTCCCAACAGTCTTCATAATTATCACAGGTATTTACCAAAATTGCGTAAGTTCTCATCATAATTTATTGATATAGTTTAAAAATCGAAGAGACACTAAGTTTAATATTTTTGCACAGATAATTGAAATGAAAGTAAAAATGATAAAGTTTTTATTAAAAGAACTGAGCTTAAAAAAATCAATAATCCAAGGATGTACTAAATAAACTTCATAGCTTAATACCCCTAAAATGGTTATCGTTTTTATTAAATATTGATTTTTGAAAGGATAATAATTCAATAAAAATATATTCAGTATAACAAGGGTAATATTGATGGTTATACAATAAAAAATTTCTCTAATAATCATAAATTTCACATGATTGATACCCAAGAATGCAATCAACATTATTATTCCATATAGCAATAGAATCCAATATTTATCCTTTAGTTTTTCAGCAATGTCTTTTCTGAATAAAGCATAAAAACAACCCATCGGAAATGCCATGATTGCATTTACGTATGGACTTGGGAGTTTCACTACAAACCAAGCCAAGTACACATAACCTATGGTAAAGCCAAAAATCCACAGACTTTTCTCAATTTTTGTCTTTCCTAAGTTGAATGAAGCCAGAAAAAACAAATAAAATAGTAGAATCACTTGCACAAACCAATTATCAAAAGTTCGATATAAAAGGGTGTTTATCGAGAAATTTAAAGTGAATATTCCGCATAAAATTGTATAAAGGAATCCATTTACAATCAGCAAAGGCATGAGAACTCTTAAAAAACGCTGTTTTATGAATGACCAATTTGATGTACTTTTCAGTAAAGTTGATTCCATCAGACCGTATCCAGAAAGGAAAAAAAAGATAGAAACCGCAATACAACCCGGAAATAAAATAATACTAAAAGCCTGACCCAAAGGAAAACTCTGGTCGTAATGACAAACCATGATTTGTAATATTGAAACGAACTTCAATAATGATGATAAATTGAGGTCTATTTGTCCTTCATTTTTCATTTTCTGAAATTTATTTTTTTGACAACTTTACAAGGATTTCCCGCCGCAAATACCCCCGATGGTATATCTTTAGTCACTACACTTCCTGCACCAACAACTGTATTATCGCCAATATTTACCCCCGGCAAAATGGTTACGTTAGACGTAATCCATACATTGTTGCCAATACGAACTGGAGAGGCAACCACCGTTGAAAAATCGTCAAATGAATGTGATGAGGTAATAATCATATTCCTAAATGAAAACGAACAGTTGTTGCCAATATAAACGGGTGCATAAGCTAAAATATAAGTATCATTCAAACCAACGTTTTCGCCCATAAAAACATTGGGCGACGAACAATAAAACGAACTACTAAAGGTGGTAGAAATAGGAAAATTAAAAATTTGACAAAATATATTTTTGACCATTTTGTTATTCCTAATTATTGGAATTCGATTTACAAAAAGTAATAATCTTTGCAGGAAAGAGTTTTGAGGGCGTTTTGTCCCTCCTATTTCATATATAATATCTTCTTTCATGATTCAGTTATTTATGAAAATAAATCCTAACCCCTACTTATGGATGTACTTGATTTTTGCCTTGAACATATTAAAAATGGAAAAAAATATTTTCTTTTCATTTTCATCAAAATATAGGATTGCAAAGGATATTAAAGTCATTGATGTTGATAAAAAACACGCTCCTAATTTTAGGTATGATTCTGAAAAACAATTACTTATGGTATATCCTGCCAAAAAACTAACACCGCAAATAAGTAATGACGGAAATAGTATTTTTGAAACGAAATCCTGAAAAACTAATCCGCAAAATTTTATGCAGTAATATATTTTTACGCCAGAGACTATCAAAACCATAAATATTATGATTACCCAATAATACCAATATGGCGAAAACCCCAAATGAAATAAAACATATAAGGTTGGCATTGTTAATAAATCAAAAAAGGCAGTTATAAGATTTAGTTCTTTTATTGAGCCTATTGCAGACAGTGATGTACTAAATAGACTTGTCAATTGTTCAATGAGCGTTCTAATTAATTGGTATTGAAAAAAAATAATTGACCATTCTGGAATTACGTTTAGCCAAAGTTTTAAAATGGTCGGAGCTTCAATGATTGACGGTATTGCAAAAAAAGAGAAAATGTAAAACGATAATTTACTTCCTGAAAATGAGTATTTTATCATACTTTCTCGATTGCTTTCTCCTTCTTTTTTAATAATAATCGGACTTACTGCTTTAATTAAGTTATTGGAAAAAGCCATTAATTGTCCGTTTAGTTGTGCTGCCACACCTAATGCCGCATTTACTGTTGTTCCGAAAAAATGATTCATCACAATGCCATTGCCGTAATTGCCCAAAAGACCAGAAGTTACGCCTAAAAAATTCCAGCCTGCGAAATTGGTCATCTCCTTCATTAACGAAAAATCCCAATTTTGAGCCACTGAAATGGAACATTCTGCATATTTTTTATGGCAATATATTCTCATTACAATCATGATTATTAATGGAACACAAGACATCATCATTCCATAAATAATGAGTTTATCACCTGTATAATTTACAACAACTATTGCCACTATAAGCTTTAATACTGATTCAATTATGCCAATAATGGAATAATAAAGCATATTTTCGTGGGCATTTAAAATGGCATCATACGGAACTGCCATAATGGTAAAAACGGTACTCACGATAAGACTTCCATATACCACTTTTGCAGCGAAAATTCGTTCGGTTGTAATATTTAATACGCCATTGAAGAATATATAACCTGTTAATAATAAGGCGATTCCAACTATAATGGCAATCCCAAAATGCAAAACCAGACTTATGTTAAAAACTTTCTTCTTTTTTTCTTGATTGCCTTCGCCTTCACTAAAAGACATAAAACGTTGTGTTGCTCCAGCCATTGCCGTATTCAGAAATCCCAACATAGCAATGGCACCCCCTACAATATTAAAAATCCCGAAATCCGTCGTGCCAAGAGAATTAAGAATCAACCTTGTAGTATATAAGGAAATAAACATCGTTACTCCCATTTTTGCATATAAAAAAGCTGTATTTTTAATTACCCTATTAGCTGTACTCATTTGTTTGGGATTCAATGGTAAAAAACGCCTTTAATCAATAATAGCCATAACCGTATCCATAGCGATATTCCTGACTATTTTTGTAATTCACGCCATTGAAAATAACGTTCACTGATTTGAATTTATCAAAAAACTTAATGTCCGTTAATATTGCTAAATTTTGTTTTGGGGTTACTTCATGCCGAACTAAATAAAAACAGGCATCTACATAAGCTCCTAATATTAAAGAATCTGTTACTAAACCTACTGGAGGTGAGTCTATAAGCACATAGTCATACGTTTCTTTTAATTTATTGATAAGCTCTTCAATTCGTCCATTAGACAATAATTCGGCTGGATTTGGCGGTATAGGGCCACTTGCTAAAAGATACAAGTTTTCAATTTTGGTTGACTGTATAATATCATTTTCATTAAGTTGCCCAACCAAATAATTGGATATTCCTCTATCTCTGGACATTCCTAAGTAGGCTGATATTTTTGGTTTGCGTAAATCTAATTCTAATAATGCTACTTTTTTGCCGAGCGTAGCAATACTTGCTGCCAAGTTGATACTAACAAAACTTTTGCCTTCTCCACTTGTAGAAGAGGTGAAAATAAAAACTTTACTTTTTCCTTGATTTGTGGAAGCTCCCACATATTGTAAGTTTGTCCTTAAAATTCTAAATTGTTCCGCTAAAAAACTCCTACTTTTTAAGTCAATTACTGCATCTTGTATGCCTTTGGGTTTTAGTCCAATTTCTCCAAAAATTGATAAATTTGTGGCTTTTTCTATGTCTTTTCTTGACTGAACTTTATCATTTAATATATCAATAATATTAATTAAAAATATTGGAATAGATAAACCACTCAATAAGGCAATAATAAGCACTAATCTCTTATTGGGTTTAATTGGACCGGGCGACGAATAGGGAGAATCAATAACTCTACTGTCGGTAACGGTTGAGGCATACGACAGGGCAGTTTCTTCTCTTTTTTGCAACAACAATAAATACAAACTTTCTTTAATGCCTTGTTGGCGTTTAATGCTGACAAACTCTCTTTCTTTTTTAGGAATAGCACGTATTGATGACTCAAATCGGTTATTCAAATTTTGGAAACTTAATTTTGTAACTCCTAATCCCTTTTTCTGATTGGCTACGTTGTCGAGAATATCCTGTTTTAAAATCTTAACTTGTGCTTTAATTGTTTGTAAAAAAGGGTTTTGAGGTTGTGTTGTTCTCGATGTTTTTTCTTGTTCTAATTCCAAGGTGTTGAGTTTTTCTAACAGACCAATCAATACTGGGTCTGAAACCATAAGATTAGATGGTGCAACTCCTCTTTGGCTATTTTGTAAATACTGTTCAACACCTTCTAATACTTTTAGTTTTACATCAACTTCATTGAGTTGCGTGTCATTCTCTTTTACTTTTTCTAAAAATAGATTTGCTTCTTCGCTCAAATCTGTAATGCCTTTTTGTGTTTTGTACGTTTCTACTTCGCCTTCTACGTCTTTCAATTCTTTACTTATTAAATGAAGTCTATCTTCAATAAAACGTAATGTATTGGTTGACTCAAGGTTTTTGTCCTCCAAGGCATTGTAAGAATATGCTTCTAAAAGTTTTCCCAAAATAGCTTTCCCCTTATCTGGTACTTCACTTTCCATACTGAGTTGTACCACCGTGCTTTTGGGGTTTAGTAAATCAACGTGCAAATTTTTAGATAAGGCTTCTACATAAGTTTCTTTTTTGGCAAATTTAATCTTGATGGTTTGTCCTATGGCTTTATGATTATTTTTTAGAAATACCCTAATTTTCCCATAAGGGCAATTGATAGATGATGAGTAATTGAATTTTCCTAAAGAGTTTTTTTCTTCATCTAACAACTCCATTTTTTTGCTGTCGAGCGTTATAATATATAATTCGTGGTTATAGGCTTGTTCGTTTAACAAGCTATAATTGATAATAATAGGCGATTTATTGAATAATTCGTTATCCTTAAAATTTCCTTCAGAATAATACGAAACCGTCAGATTGAGGTCATCAACTACTTTTTCAAAAAGTGTTCTTGATTTTAGCACCTCCATTTCATTCTCTACAATTTTATTTGAACCAGAAATGTCCAACTCTTTCAACATTTCACTTGCACCGCCCATTCCTCCTTTTTTATCATCCTTAATTAAAAGAACAGAAGTAACTTTATAGATGGTTGTAGAATATTGTAAGTATAAAAATGCCCCTGCAAAAGCGATTGCTAAGGCTATGACAAACCAATACCAATATCTGAGGTATTTTAATAAAACTATTTTTAAATCAAAACCATCTTCAGATTCTTGAAAGAAATCAATGTTGTTCATTATTTTGCAGTAAGGGGACTAAAATTTGATTCGTTTAATGATTTGGTATTTCGATTATCTCAATAGACTTCCTGCGAAAGAGTTTTATGTCTTAGAAATATTTTCACAGGAAGTCTAATTTAACATCTTAGGGAAATGTGTTAAAGATTTCGTACAAATCTTTAAAAAGATGAGGACTTACATTTGAAACAGCTTTATTTTTTAAAAAAGGTTAATAGTAGTATTAAGGTTGTCGTTATTCCTGAAATAATAGGAATAAGTTGAATTGCACGGTCATTATGAGTAGCCTTTGCACTTGATGGCTCTACATATATCAAATCACCCGTTTGAATATAATAGTATGGAGAGTTAAAAATTTCACGAGATAGTAAATTTAGGTGTGTCATTTCTCGTTGTCCATTTTTTTCTCTTATCACTACCACTCTTTGCTTTTGCCCATAGATTGTAATGTCTCCTGCCATGCTTAGTGCTTCAGGCAAGGTTGTATTATCGTCTAATAAATTATAGACTGCGGGTTTGTTGACTTCTCCCAAAACTGAAAATTTATGATTTAGAAATCTTACATTTACACTTGGCTCTTTTAAATATTTGTTTATTTCTGTCCGAATAATATCAGCAGCTTGTTCAAGGGTTAAATCTATTATTTTAATCTTGCCAACAAAGGCTAATTCTACAAAGCCTTTTTCATCAACGATGACTCCCAGAGGTTGCTCCTTTTGACCGCTCGTTAAACCCGGAAAGCTGGTCATGGTAAGCCCATTTATATTGGGAAAATTTAAAATATCGTTTGATTCTTTGTTTAGGCTACTTACGGTGATAGCTAAAATGTCTCCATTCCTAATTTTGCTAATTGTTGGAGCTAAATATGGGAGTTGTACTACATTGGTGGTGTCTCCTTGAAAATAGGTAATCTGTTTTGTGCTAACACATGAAGTTAGCAATGGAGACGATAATATAAATATATAGACATACTTAAATAGATATGCTGAAAGTATAGAGGAATCTTTGTTATACATATAAATTATTTTTATGAATTTTTTAGATATTCATAGGTAGGCATAATTATTCTAAATATTGCGGTTGACGAAAGAAACAGCACTTTCAGTTATTGATAATTAACAAAGCTTTTCGGTTACGATTTGTTAACTAAATAAAATATAAAAAACGTTTTGAATGATTGAAAGAATTATAAATTGAAATTAACATTAAATGTTAATATTTTCTTTTTTATTTTTCGATTTTTCAAAAATTATCTATTATTAGATAATTAGAATATGGATGATAAATGTCGAATTTACAATATTTTTACTAAAATAGTGTTTTTTAGAATCCATAGTTCAAAGAGCATGAAAAAATATTATTGTTACTTATCGTATTTTCTGAAGGATTGGTGATTGAAGGGGTTTCCAATGAAATATTTTTCATTTCGGCACTAAAAAATAAATCATGTATTATCTCATATTTTGTATTGAACTTATATTCTTTTATAAGTTTAACAATGCCACCGTCTAAAAATGGAGTTCCGTTTTCGTTCTGTTGTTCTAAACCTGTACCCATTTTTCCTTTTCTCACAAATTGGCTTTGCAGGTTAATTTCCCAACCTCTTTTTATTCGGTAAGAAATTTTATTGTTCCATTGGTCTGCGTTTCCGCCAATCCAATGCCCCAAATTATAATTATTGCTTTGATAAGATTGAGCCGAAACATAATTGCTATAAGTGAAGGGTCTAACTTTGGTATATTCTGTTAAAATCGACAAATTTTTGAGGGGAAAATTATTAATCGACAAACCAATAGTATATGCCGTTTGGTTTCTCACTCTATTGCCAGATAATAGCGTTCCGCTAAGGCTAAATTCATCTATAAACCAAGCAAAGTAAAAGTGGGTATTTTTTATTAAAAGATTACGAGAACTTAATTGTAAAAAAAACTGAGAATTACTGATTGAATTTGTCTGGGTGGTACCACCCAAGTAATGGTCTATGGCTCTGTAAAATAAAATAGGTACAAAATAAACAAATTTTAATTCGTCACTATAAATGGCAGATTCTCCTAATGCCAAAGATAACTTTTTCGATGCCGTAAATATGAGGGAGTGATTTACAAAGAATTTTTGACGAAATGAAATTTGTGGTGGTGTACCCACACCTGTATAAAATATTTTGGTAGAATCTATAAGATTTGAATTGAGCCAACCATGTACATAATTAAACCGTAGCCATTTTGTGGGTCTAATATCTAACCGAATTAAGGGGAATGTTGGTGCTTTGTTTGATAGTACAATTTTACCGCCATCTCCATATCCCCAAGTTAATTCATCTTTTCCAGCCGAAAATACGCCCCATTTCCAGTTATACGAGAGCATACCGTTAAACTCATTATAAGCAATAACATTATTATTTGTGCCTACCGCTATAATTCCTTTTAAAGGACTAAAATCTCTATTTTTATCTACTTGCAAGCCTGATTCGGTATTGTCTCTAAAATCAAAACTAAAGCCGAAATTTTTACCGATATAACCATGAATTCTCGCTCCATTCCAGTAATGACTCGTGATGTTTTGGTTTAAAGAAGAAAAAGAATATCCTGCTATTGGTTGAGCATTAATCGTGAAATTTTTATTCTGAAAAGCCATAAAACGGAATCTGTCATTTTCACCTTTTTTTAGAATATAACTTCGTTCAGAAATAACCATATTGCTATCCAGAAGCATTCTTTCAAGTTTATATTCTTTTAAATAGAAGACTAACTCGTTACGTTCCAACTTGGTTAGTTTTGAGCTTTCATTGACTAATTCTTCAAGTTTTTGAACAATGTATGTGCGTGGAAGGGGATTTATAATATCATCATATTCAATAATACCTCTTTGGGCAATTCTTGATAAAAATGAATAAACGCCATGATATGTAGGTTCATATACTACTTGTGAGCTTGCCACTAAGCTGTTGAGTAATAATACGATAACGCAGAATTGAAAATATTTAAAATTCATAGATTAGTCAAGAGGATTTGTACATAAAAATAGCAATAAATTTGGATTTTTGAATGAAACCATAGTATATTTTTATTTTAAGGTTGCTTCAAATCTAAAAAACAATGATTTATGTACTTTATACTCTGTCATATATACGTTCTGTTAGCTAAAGGGCAAGATGAACGGTTTTATTATCTATTTTTGTATTGGTTTACGCTATTAGGTGTGTTTTAGGCTTTTTATAACTTTTACTTGGAACTTGTTTAAACTTTCTGTTTTGAGATACAAATTAGTGTATTTATAAAAATTTTGGTTTGAAGGATTCTAAAAGACTTGATTTTATCCGAGTTCACCTTATTGAGGTATCTTTTCAGAAAAATTGAAATTGGTCGCCGAAAGTGAGGTTGGTACTTATAAAGCTCTTGAAAAATTTAGCAGTAAGCTTAATTTAATTCAAAAATCATATCCATTTGCCTTTTATTGGCTGATTTTGGCATCATTTTCATGATGTTGTTTCGTAACCAAATACCATAATGATTTTCAATATGGGCTAATTTGCCAATTTGCCAACTACTTTTTACAATGGCTTGAGCTTTCTTTTTTCTTAATTTTTCATACTCTTCGAATGCTTTTTCTATTGAAAATCCTTGACTAAGTAATTTTCCTAAAACAAAAGCGTCTTCAATTGCTTGACAAGCTCCCTGACCGAGATTGGGTGTTGTGGCGTGTGCGGCATCTCCTATTAAACAAACATTTTTATTTTGCCATTTTTCAATTGGTTCGAGGTCTAAAATATCACTCAGTATGATTTTTTCTTTCAATGTTGCGTTTATAATAGATTTTACGATTTCATGAAATTCATCAAATAGGTCTGTTAAATCGATATTATCTGATAATATATGATTAGCGTTTGCTAAGGCATACCAATACACTTTTGTTGGACTAATTTTTACAAATCCAAAGCGTTTTCCTTTGCCCCAAGCTTCGTTGAGTTCGTTATGGTAGTTGAGGGGTAAATCAATTTCGCATATACCTCTCCAACATATTTGTTTTGCGTTGCGTAGATTGCTTTTAGCAAAAAGTTGATTCCTAACAATCGACTTAATCCCATCTGCTCCTATCAAATGTTTGCTTTCTATAATCGAATTGTCTTCAAAAGTCAATTTGAAATTTTCGCCTTTTTCAATGTTGGCAAGTCTTTTTGATAGATTTATATTTCCGTACCCAATGGTATCAGCGAGAATTTTTTGAAGCTCTCCCCTATGTATTGCAATATTGGTAACACCATATTTTTGCTCATAACTGCTCAGGTCAACTACTGAAAGTGGATTTAATTGTTCATCGGTAATTTTCATGGCAGATATTCTGTTACCTAAACTTTCAATTGGAGTTTGTAAGCCTAAAACTTTGAATACTTGCATGGCATTGTTTGCCAAGATAATTCCTGCTCCCACAGGTTTTATTTCTGAGGAACTCTCATAAAGATTTACTTCTATTCCATTTTTTTTGAGAAATAATGCGGTAGTAAGTCCGCCAATACCTGCTCCAACTATGTTAACAGTTTCGGTCATATCCTGTGGTAATTTGAACTTAATCTAAATTTGTTTGTATTGGTGTAATAAAGCTTTTCTATAAAACACTTTCGCAGGAAGTCTAATTTTTTTTGGCAAAAATATCAAATCATAATATTCTGACCATTGACTTACATCAATTTTGTTTCTTTTTTACTAAATCTAAGCACGCTAAAATATATGCCGTTCGGTTTTTTACTTTTTCGTGCAAGCCATTTGAAAATTCTATATGTAAGGTAATAAATTTGGATAAATATTCTTCGTTTTGGAGGATTATATTTCTGTGATTTTCTCTAAAATTATATTCTTTCACGATTATTTCTTCAACTTTCGAATATACCAATCTTGGATTGAGTTCGACTGCCTCATTAAATTCTTGTTTCTCAATTCTGCTTAGATTTACCGCTGTGATAACGTTAAAACGTATATGTGTAATGTTTCTTTGTTTTTTACCTTCATTTTCATATTCAAAAACAATGGGATTGAGAGCATTGGCACATTCTCTTTGGGCTATATCCAAAATCCTCACTTTAAAACCTTTTAAATGTTGATATTTATTGGGGTCTATTTGTAACAGTTTTTTTAATTCAACAATGCTGTACACGAATGAATACCTATGTTGCCCTATATGAGCAGCTAAAAGTTTATAAAGTATTACAGAATAAGAGGATTTTAACCCCTGAATCGTTTTAAATTCATATTTGGTATAAGCCTTGCCAAGTTCAGCTAAATAAGGCGAAAGTTTTGGATTAGAGCGAAATACAAGCAGACCAGATTTATCAATGTTGTATTCTATACTTGTAAAAACTGGAAGGTGGATAAACTCTAATTGACTTTTAGATAAGTCAGATAAGGTAATAACCTTTTGAGCCATTGATTGTGTGACTGCCATTACTTGTCTGGTTTCAACGTATTCGTTGATAACAGAAATGGGAATTTTTACTTCAATGCCATAACTTGGTTCTATGTCACCATGATTGATTTGATTAACAAAAAACTCGAAAAGACGTTGCTCGACTCTGCTGAAATCTGCATTGGCAAAAACCAGTTTGTTGGGTAGATAATTATCTTTTCTATTTGGTGTAAATTCATGCTCAGAATATTGTTCTTTTACTAAGTTTACCTCAGTTCGCTTTATCTCCGATTTCATTTTAAAATATTGTTTTCTCTAAACTCTCGATTAGTATATAAATGTAGTGATTTTTTTTTGCAAAAACGTTCCGTTAAGCATACAAAAACGTTCCGTTAAGCCCTCAAAATTTTGCAAAAACGTTCCGTTAGGCATACAAAAACGTTCCGTTAAGACTTGCAACTATCTGAAAAACAATGAGTTGCAAGCCTCCTAAATCAATCAAATTTTAATGAAAAAATCTATAAATCAAGAACTCAATTAATAAAAATAATAGTATTTTGTCTCGATTTTGCTAAAATTGGGCTTATCCTTATTTTTTTATCTTTAAATGAATTATGATAAATGTATAAGATGGTTTTTTTGTAAAAACGTTCCGTTATTATTATAACTAATTGAATTATAAATAATTACCTTTTATAATTTCTGCAAAAACGTTCCGTTATCAAACATTTTAGGTAGTTGAGATAACTATTTAAGAGAAATTTGAGGGTAAATTTTCTTAATTTGTTTTCTCACTTTCTGCAAAAACGTTCCGTTAATTACATAATTAATTGATTTACAGGTATTTATATAAAAAGTATAATAAGTATTTTTTGAAGTTTTGCTGGAAAAACGTTCCGTTAATTGTTGAATCTTGAAAAATTTAGAACAAAAATCTATAAAAACGTTCCGATAAGACTTTAAAAGAGCTTTTTTTATGCAAAAACGTTCCGATAATATATTTGTTGAAGACGTTTTTGGGTAATTTCCTTTTTAAAGTGTGTCAATATTAGTGTTTTTACCTTAAAATGGCTGTATTTTTTCGGAAAAACGTTTCGATACGACAGCCAACCTATTGAATAAAAAATACCGTATTTTTTTGCAAAAACGTTCCGTTACTATTGTTTGAATGCCTTAAAATATAGTTTTTTGATATTTTTATGTCTATTATTTGATAATTTTGATATGAATTTATCAAAAAAAAGTGATATATTTGTGTATATAAAATTCAAATAATTATATGCAAATTCACAATATTCGTAAATTTTTTAAAATGAAACCTGCTCTTAATGTTTCAGGAATTGAAAAAGAAGCAGACATAAAAGGGCAGGCTTTGCATAAAGCACTTCAGTCAAATTCTGAATTATCAGAAAAGAATTTGGCAAAGTTGGCTCCAGTATTAATTAATTACGGATATAATAGTCTGCCGAGTAAAGCCAAAGTTATTTCTATTGTCAATAATAAAGGCGGTGTTGGCAAAACCACAACCACTGCAATTTTAGGTGAAGCTTTTGCACGTTTAGGGTTGAGAGTATTATTGATTGATTTAGATTCACAGGGTAATTTAAGTCATATTTTTGGTATAGATGCAGAAGTTGGGCAAGTGGCAGATACCATGATTGATATTAAGAAAACGCTCGCAATTCAGCCCATTAATGATTATTTGAGCATTGTTCCATCAAATTTAAAACTTCAAGAAGTTGAATCCTTATTGTTGACTGCGGCTTCTAACCAAAACCGTTTAAGAGCAGCTCTTTCAGCTTCAACAATTGGTCAAGATTATGATTTTATTTTGATTGACTGTCCTCCGTCTTTAGGATTATTAACCATGAATGCTTTAAATGCGAGTAATTCTTGTTTAATAACTGTTCATCCAGAAGCCACTGCTGTTGTAGGTTTAAACAGTATTTTCAATGTTATTGAAGATGTTAAACTTTATGGGGGAAACAATTTAGCTGTTGAAGGAATTCTTTTTACAATGGTTGAAAAAAATTCTGTACATGATTCTTACAAAGAATTTGTACGAGAAGAATATTCGAGTTTCCGCATTTTTGAATCTGAAATAAAGAAAAGTGTAGATGTTTCTAAAGCCCAAGCCTTAGCTGAACAATTTTATGTTTATAAAGGGAAATCTCAGGTAGGTATTGCTTATGAGGACGTAGCGAAAGAGATTCTTTCATAAATCATTATTAAACAAATTAAAAATGGCTAAATTAAATTTAAGGGATAGCATTAAAGCAAAAGCTCAATCTACCATTTCAAATGGGTTGGTTAATAATGAAAATATCAAGAAGAAAATCATTATTGTTGATGAATTGAAAGAGTTGATAAAGCCTTTACAATCAGATGAATATGAGCAACTTAAAGCAAATATTATTCAAAATGGATGCCAAGATACCATAAAAATTTGGCAAACTTTTGAAAACGTAGCTTATCCCAATAGTGAATCAATGGAAGAAGTATTCGTTCTTGTGGATGGGCATAATCGTTGGAAAATTTGTACTGAAAATCAAATACCTTACAATATTTCCCTTTTGCATTTTGATACTTTGGAAGATGTTAAATCTTACATGATTGACTTACAATTGGGGCGTCGAAATGTATCTCCATTAGAAGTCTCCTATTATAGAGGACTTCAATATAATCGTTTCAAATGGATTGGATTGCAACAAAATAACGAAGAAGAATCTAAGAAAACGGCCGTTGCAATTGGCGAACAATACAATGTAGATGAAAGAACAATTAGACGTGATGGGCAATTTGCTGAAGGTTTAGAGATGCTTACCAAAGAGTTGAAGACAGATGTTTTAGGCGGAAAAGTGAAAGTTTCAAAGAAAGACTTACAAAAGTTAGCTAAAATTCAAAGTAGTGCTTCTGCAACTGAACCTGTAAAAAAAATAGAGACTATTGATGAAATTAACGATTTAATTAGCCCAATGTCGGTACAAGAAGTTGATAACAATATAAATTTAGTGGCTATTTCTGCAAGAAATACACTTAATGAGTTTCTTCAATCTCCTTCATTAGAAAATTATAATGAATTGGAAAAAACGTTAGTAGAATTAAAAAACCTTATCTTATAATAGCAATATTCTCTATTTTAGATTTGAAGATTTTTTACATGGCTCTTCTCAAAGGTGGACATTGTGTCCACCTTTGCTTTTTCATTTTTTTAAACAAATCTTCTCAAAGGTGGACACAATGTCCACCTTTATTTTTCCCTTTTTTTCAGAACTATGTACTATTTGGCGGATTTAAGGTTAAGCTTCTCCGAAGCCCCTACGCTTAAATTATTTTGGTTCTACAAAGGTTAAATTTCTCCGAAATTATGTCAAATTATACTTTGAACAGTCGCATGGAGGTTTAATCTTAAATCTTCCGCCAAATAGTACATAGTTCCCATTTTTTAATACGAATTTTCTTAAAGGTGGACACAATGTCCACCTTTATTTTTCCTTTTTTTCAGAACTATGTACTATTTGGCGGATTTAAGGTTAGGCTTCTCCGAAGCCCCTACGCTTAAATTATTTTGGTTCTACAAAGGTTAAATTTCTCCGAAATTATGTCAAATTATACTTCAAACAGTCGCATGGAGGTTTAACC
>NZ_QGGO01000021.1 GCF_003148625.1 Arcicella aurantiaca
GCACCTAAAATCAAGCGAAAAAATTAAAAAGCTAATCGTTTTTGTTAGTATAGCAGTTGGAATATGTACGAATATTGGAAAACATCATCATAAAAAAGTAAAAAAAATCAGAATTAAAAAACATGGGTATAAATCCAATAGTTTTTTCCGAAAAGGGCTTGATATTTTGAGAGAAGGTTTCAGAAATATCAATCAAGGATTTATAAAAATCTGGGATGAATTTTTAAATAAATTTACTCGGTGGATTCAAATACAACTATTTCATTATCAATACGTAACAAAAATCATCGGGTAGAGTAGGTTATTAATAAGGTGCTTATTGTCAATTTGTTATGTTTTGTCGAATTGCCAATAAATTTGAATATTGATTTAATTCTACTTTGGCACTTTAAAACTTGCCCCAAAAAGAGCCGTAGGCTCGGGCGATTTTATAGCCCCGAAATTTATTTCGGGGAAAGTAAGTAATGAGACAAAATAAAACGATATTTTAAAATATCATAAACCATTGACAATCAAGCTTATGATAATCGTAAATCGTAATTCTTAAATCGTCCTTGTACTTAGGAATGGGAGATTTAACCAATGGTTTGTTTTGTCATTTTTACCCCGAAATTCATTTTGGGGCTACAAGATGAGTCAAACCTACGGCTTTCTAATTTCTAATTGAGTTCATCAGTTTACTAATTCCTAATCCCTCCATAACTAACTATCTATAAATAACTTAGCGGATTCCTGATGCACGTAAATATTACGAGTATCAGGAATTTTCTTTTTTTAAGGAATTATGTTCGTATATATCGTATAGTCTATAAATCCAAGCACATCTTTCTGTCGTAAGTGTCTGTAAATAATTCATCACAATTTATGAAACGTACAGAATTTATCCGCAGTTTAGGGCTTAGCTCAGGGGCATTAATGGCTGTTTATTGCATGGGAACTTTAACCTCATGTACAAAAGAAGATACGCCTTTACCAATAACCAATATTAACCCGCCAAGTACAAATCCTTCCACTGGGAAAGTAGATTTTACGCTCGACCTTACCTTAACGGCAAACAAAGAGCTTACTACCAGTGGGGGATTTCTTTACAATCAAGATATTATCGTGGCAAGGGTAAAATCGGGCAGTTTTATTGCTCTCTCAAAAATTTGTACGCATCAAGGTACAACCGTAGTTTATCAAAAAGACACAGATGATATTTACTGTCCTAATCATGGGTCGATGTATGATATTACAGGAAAAGTAACTCAAACACCTGCACCTGCTCCACTCAAAATGTATCAAACAAGTTTTAATATGACAACGATGCAATTGCGTGTTTTTGAGGCTTAGTTTAAACTACCCCAGACTTTAGTCTGTACAAGAAATATTTTACTAAAATGAAAAAAATAATCACTATTATTCTCCTGTTAATCAGTGGATTGGATATTTATGCACAAGACGATTTACTGAGTATGTTGCCAGATGATAATGCGTCGATACCCGTAACAGGAACATTTAAAGCTACCAGAATTATCAGTGGGCAATCCATAGAAACAGTAGCGGGGCATCATTTAGAATATCGAGTTTCACATAGATTTGGACCTATTAATTCGGGTTCATATCAACTCTATGGGCTTGACCAAGGATATATTTATATGGGTTTTGAGTATGGAATTAGTGATAATTTAATGGTAGGATTAGGGCGAAGTTCGGAACAAAAAATGCTAAATCTTTTCACCAAAATGAGAATTTTGAAACAAAAAACCGAAGGAGGAACGCCAATATCAATTACCCTTATGGGAGAAGCCTATGCAGATATGTTACGGTATCCGACGGAAGATTCACGGACTAATTTATCCAAATACAGTTACATGGCTCAGGCATTAATTGCCCGAAAAATCAACGAAAAATTATCCTTACAAATAATGCCAACGTTCTTGTACAGAAACAGAAATAATGTACACGGAGAAACCAATGAAGTTATTTCTATGGGTATAGCTGGACGGTATAAATTTACCAAACGCACCGCATTGGTCGGAGAATATTATTACGTTTTACCAAATCAAATAAATACAAAATACAAAGATGCTTTGTCGTTTGGCTTTGATATTGAAACAGGCGGACACGTTTTTTCACTGCATTTTACCAATTCTACGGGAATGATAACCAAGCAATTTTTGGCAGAAACCGTTGACTCGTGGGCAGATGGTGGCGTGCATTTTGGCTTTAATTTGGGGCGAAGTTTTGGCTTAGGCAAAAAATATAAAGGACAGTATAAAGTACCAGTTAAGTAAGAATAGTTTAGGGGTTTAGGTTAACTGATACGGGATTTTGTCCTGTATCAGTTTATGTTCAACTTAATGAAGATGACAAAATGAAAAAAATATTATTATTACTCCTAACCCTATCAGCGTTAGAAAGTTTATACGGACAAAAAATATACATATCCAAAAGTTCATCAGTTAAATTGTTTTCCGAAGCACCTTTAGAAGACATTTCCACGAATAACAAGTCGTCGAAACTCATTATTGATTTTGAAAAACAAGAAATAGCAGTGAAAATCCCCATGAATAAATTTGTTTTTCCGAATAAATTAATGGAAACACATTTTAAAGAAAGTTATGCCGAAAGTACGATTTACCCTTATGCAACCTTCAAAGGGTTTTTTAATAAGAAAGTTGATTTAACTAAATCAGCCAATATCTCTATCAGTGCAACAGGAATGTTAAATATTCATGGTGTTACTAAAATGGAAATAATAGAAGGACGTTTAGTAATTGACCCCAATAAGAGGACAATAATTATTGACTCAAATTTTAGGGTAAAACTTGATGACTTTGACATGAAAGTACCTAAAGTATTGTCCTACAAAATTGCCGAAAACGTAGAAGTAACAACTCATTTTGTATTAACGCCAATATTGGGCGAACTCAACGGTACAAATCATTTAACTCAAAATACCCAATACTAAGACAGCATTTTGTAATTTTGGGAAAAATATAGAATTACGAAATGCTCGAAATCATATCTCAGGAGCTAAACGAAGCTCAAATTGTCTTACAAAATTTTCTTTCAAACGAAAAAAATATCGCTGATATAGAAGCCGCTGCCCGTTTGATGGCATCGGCTATTCAGTCAGGAAATAAAATTATCTCTTGTGGAAACGGTGGTTCACATTGTGACGCTATGCACTTTGCGGAGGAATTGTCGGGGCGTTATCGTGACGACCGCAGAGCATTGCCAGCTATTGCCATTTCAGACGTATCTCATATTTCATGCGTAAGTAATGACTATGGATATGAGTTTATATTCTCTCGATTTATTGAAGGACTTGGCAATCAGGGTGATGTTTTGTTAGGAATTTCAACAAGTGGAAATTCTGGAAATATCATCAAAGCCGTAGAAGCTGCTCGTGCGAAGGGAATGAAAGTAGTTATTCTTTCGGGAAAAGATGGAGGGAAATTAGCCGATAAAGCCGACGTAGAAATCAGAGTACCACATTTTGGTTATGCCGACCGTATTCAAGAAATTCACATCAAAGTCATTCACATCATGATTTTATTGATTGAAAAATTGGTGATTGGGTAGTATTGTCATTGCGAGGCACGAAGCAATCTGCATGATTGATGAAAGAAAGTTTGAAATTCTCTTCTCGTGAGCTAACAGATTGCTTCGTACCTCGCAATGACAATTTAGCAAATTCCCAAAGCCTTTCTAATTCTCAAAATTGATTCTTCAAAAAGAGAAATTTCAGCACAAAGCGAAGTACGAATATAGCCATCACCTGCCGTTCCGAAAATGCCCCCCGGAGTAATGAAAACGGCTGCTTTTTCTAAAATCTCATCAGATAATTCATAACCACTTTTATAGTTGGAAGGAATTTTAGCCCAAACAAACATTCCCGATTGATTTTTATCGTATTGACAATCAAGCAAATCCATCATTTCAAAAACCTTTTGCTGACGTTCTCTATAAACACGATTCAATTCGTCAAACCACGTTTTGTCATTTTTTAGAGCTTGAACTGCCGCCATTTGTAAAGGCAAAAACATTCCAGAATCCATGTTAGATTTAAAACGTAAAACTGGATTGATAAACTCCGCTTTCCCCATTACCATTCCTACACGCCAGCCCGCCATATTGTGCGATTTTGAAAGAGAATTCAATTCCAAAGCTACCTCTTTCATTCCTTCAACCGACAAAATACTTTGCGGGTCATCATTCAGAATAAAACTATATGGATTGTCATTGACAATCAGAATGTTATGAGTCAAAGCGAAATCTCTTAATTCCTCAAAAAAACCTTTGTTTGCTTTTGCACCCGTTGGCATGTGAGGATAATTTACCCACATTAATTTAACTTTCGATAAATCTTTTTTCGCTAATTCCTTTAAATCGGGTAACCAACCATTCGCTTCAGAAAGGTCATAATTAACCACCGTTGCACCTGTTAATAAAGAGGCTGCACGATAAGTTGGATAACCGGGGTTTGGTACTAAAACCTCATCACCTGCTTCTAAATATGCCATTGAAATGTGCATAACTCCTTCTTTTGAACCGATTAATGGTAATACTTCATTAACAGGATTTAAAGCAACACCATAAGCCGTTTGATAAAAATCAGCCATTGCTTCACGCAAGGCAGGAATACCTACATAACTTTGATAGGCATGGTTTTTAGGATTCAGAGCAGACTCTGAAAGAGCTGAAATGGTATCAGCAGAAGGTGGTAAATCGGGGCTACCAATGCCTAAATTCAAGACATCAATGCCCGAAGCACGCATTTCAGCAATTTGTTTTAGCTTGGTCGAGAAGTAATATTCTTGAACCAAATTCATTCGGGAAGCGGGGGAAACAGTCATTAGTTATTGGTTATTGGTTATTAGGGATTGGTGTACGCCATCAGAATTTTCTAATAACTCAAATAAATAAAAAAGCCAACTCTTTGGGAGTCGGCTTGTGTATAATTAGTTCTTTATTTCTGTTTGAACACACCCGACTGTTACTGACCGTAGTAGTAATAGTAGTTTGGATATGTGTTGTTTGCGTTTTGCATAGGACAAAGGTAATCTGAATTTTTGTTTTGACAAAAAGTAGCAAAAATAATTTAGACCACTGATAAAACAGATTTGACAGATTTTCGCTGATTTTTCTTTAAATGTTCTCAAATCCATAGTAGATATAAATCCAATGTCGTTTAGTTAAGCGGATTACCTTCCCGAAAGTTTTAGAACTTTCGGGAAGGTTGTACCAAATAGAAACTCTCCTAATTCCTTAACTAAACGACATTGGATATAAATCTGTAGAATCAGTAAAATTTGTGGTCTGTTTTTCTGCGACACATTGTAGATGATTTTGAATTTTATTTCAAAAAACTATTCACCGTATCAAATGCCAAATCTTGCTCAAAACCTCTACTGAGTGCAAATCTTACTAATTTTTGCTTTCTGACTAATTTATCACTGTCTTTGATTTCACGAGATTTCTTTTCAATAATTTCTTGTAAAGTATTCATATAATCATCGTCATCAATTTCGTTCATTCCTGCCCGAAGACAATAATCTGAAACGCCACGCATTTTTAATTCTTGTCTAATTTTGAGACGTCCCCATTGTTTTTGTCGGAATTTGCTACCTGCAAAAATCTTGGCAAAACGTTCTTCGTTGAGGTAATTATTTTCAATTAACCACACAATTATTTGCTCGGCTTCATCGCCAAGTACGTCTAATTCTGCTAATCTATTACGCACTTCTTTCTGAGTACGTTCTTGATAAGCACAAAAATTGGCAGCTTTTATGAGGGCTTCTTTATTCATGTGTAACACGGACAGCCTTGTCCGCCTAAATGTAACTATTAACAACGGACTAAATTTTATCCGCCTAAATGTAACTATTAACAACGGACTAAATTTTATCCGCCTAAATGTAACTATTAACAACGGACTAAATTTTATCCGCCTAAATGTAACTATTAACAACGGACTAAACTTTATCCGCCTAAATGTAACTATTAACAACGGACTAAATTTTATCCGCCTAAATGTAAATATTGACAACGGACTAAACTTTATCCGCCTAAATGTAAATATTGACTACGGACTAAATTTTCCGAATTACAAGTGTAAATATATCAACAATGTTCTTAAATTTTGGTTAATTTTAAGGCAACATTGTCTCATCATCAAAACTATTTTCAATGAAAAACTTATCCTTAACGATTGGCGTTGCTTTATTATTAGCATCGTGCAAAGAAGAAAAAAAAGCAGCAATAATGAATCCAGATGTAATTAAAGCTCCTGTGGCGGCTATCAAGCCAC
Source organism: Arcicella aurantiaca (assembly GCF_003148625.1). GTDB lineage: Bacteria > Bacteroidota > Bacteroidia > Cytophagales > Spirosomataceae > Arcicella > Arcicella aurantiaca. The sequence continues at coordinate 6,299 of NZ_QGGO01000021.1, forward strand.
ATCCTATGACTTTACACGGAGATACTCGTGAAGATAATTATTATTGGTTGAACGAGCCAGAAAATCCAGAAGTTATCAAATACCTCGAAGCCGAAAATGCCTACACCGATACCGTAATGGCTCCCACAAAAGCATTACAAGAAAAACTTTTCAATGAAATGAAAGGGCGTGTGAAAGAACAAGACGAATCGGTACCTGTAAAAGATGGAGATTATTACTACTATTCAAAATACGTAGAAGGCGGAGAATATCCAGTGTATTGTCGTAAAAAAGGCTCATTAGAAGCCCCCGAAGAAATCCTTTTAGACGGAAATGCGATGGGGAAAGGCAAAAGCTATTTCAATATTGGTGGTTATGAAATTACGGATAATGAAGAAATAATGGCTTATGGCGTTGATGAAGTGAGTCGGAGAAATTATACCCTAAAATTCAAAGATTTGAAGACGGGCAAAATTTTAAAGGACGAAATCAAAAATACCGAAGGCGGTTCGTATGCGTGGGCGGCGGACAACAAGACGATTTTTTATATGATTCGTGACCAACAGACTTTGCTCGCCTCAAAAGTTTATCGTCACGTTTTGGGAACCGACCCTAAAACCGATGTTTTGGTTTATACCGAAAAAGACCCTCAATTTTACACAGGAATTGGTAGAACAAAATCTAAAAAATATATTCTTTCGGTATCAGACCACAACGGTGTTTCATCAGAATATCGGTTATTAGATGCTACCAATCCAACTGGAGAATTTGTAACGTTCTTTCCAAGAAAACACGGTTTGCAGTATTATATCGAACATTTTGGCAATAAATTTTATATCCGTACCAATGCCGATGGAGCTACTAATTTCAAATTAATGGAAGTGGAAGAAGGCAAAACGGCGGATATGAAGAATTGGAAAACAGTAATTCCGAATCGTGCTGATACGTATTTAGATGGCATGGAGGTTTTCAAAAATCATTTGGTTTTGCAGGAAAGAAGTAACGCTCTTTTGCATTTGAGAATCATTAATCAAACGGATAAAAAGGAGCATTACGTTAAATTTGATGAACCTGCTTACGACGCAGGCGTGAGTGCAAATCCTGATTTTGAGACTAATACGCTTCGTTTTTATTATACATCAATGACTACGCCAAGCTCAACTTTTGACTATAATATGGATACAAAAGCCAAAACTTTGATGAAAGAGCAAGAAGTTTTGGGCGAATTTGACAAAGATAATTATGTAACTGAACGCCTTTTTGCTACGGCTCGTGACGGTGTAAAAGTGCCAATATCAATTGTTTACAAAAAAGGTTTTAAGAAAGATGGTTCACAGCCACTTTTGCAATATGCTTACGGTTCGTATGGTTATTCGACTGACCCGTATTTCTCAGCGGCTCGTTTGAGTTTATTGAATCGTGGGTTTGCTTTTGCCATTGCTCATATTCGTGGAGGACAAGAGATGGGGCGTCAATGGTATGAAGATGGGAAATTGTTGAAAAAGATGAATACGTTTAATGATTTTATCGACGTTTCAGAATTTTTAATTAAAGAAAAATGGACTTCAAAAGATAAATTATTTGCCAATGGAGGTTCTGCGGGCGGTTTATTGATGGGTGCAGTTACTAATTTACGTCCAGATTTATACAAAGGAATTTTGGCAGGAGTACCGTTTGTGGACGTAGTGACGACGATGTTAGATGAAACCATTCCACTAACAACAGGGGAGTGGGAAGAATGGGGAAATCCGAAAGATAAAGTTTATTACGACTACATGAAATCGTATTCGCCAGTTGATAACGTCGTGAAAAAAGCTTATCCTAATATGTTGATAACCACAGGTTTTCACGATTCGCAAGTGCAGTATTTTGAGCCAGCCAAATGGGTCGCTAAACTCAGAGCTTTGAAAACGGACAAAAATATTCTCCTTTTTCATTGCGATATGGACGCAGGACACGGCGGTGCATCGGGGCGTTTTAAGCGTTTTCATGAAGTAGCAAGAGAATATGCGTTTATGTTGAATTTGGTGGGGATAGGAGAGTAAAGGATTAGCACGCAGATGTCGCTGATGCTTCGCAACGCAGATTTAAAAGGATTTTAATGTTTATGATAATCTTAAAATTTAAGGCATTTTACGGTCGCCGTCGTTCAAAACGATGGCGACCGTTGAACCTCAGTTTGTTGAAGTGTTTTTTTTTAATTAGCTATTTATCAGAGAATTAGATTCCTAATCTGTGAAAATCTGCGTTACGAAGTATCAGCGTTATCTGCGTGCTAACTATAACCACATAATTATGATAAACTTAAAAAACAAAACCGTTTGGATAACTGGAGCTTCGTCAGGTATTGGCGAAGCTCTTGCGTATCAATTTGCGAAGGAAGGGGCAAAATTAGTGCTTTCGGCAAGACGTGAAAATGAGTTGCAACGAGTAGCCCAATCCACAGGTTTAGTTGACAGTGATATTCTGGTTTTACCAATGGATATGTTGGACTTTGATAAATTTCCAGCAAAAATTCAGACTGTTTTAGATTATTTTGGACAAATAGATTTTATTATTCAGAATGCAGGCGTTTCTCATCGTTCTTCGGTGAAAGAAATGAATTTTCAGGTTTATCGGGATATTTTGGAACTTGATTTTTTTAGTACAGTAGCTTTTACTCAAGCTATTTTACCATTGATGACTGAGCGAAAAACGGGGCATTTTGTAGTAATTAGTAGTGTTGCTGGAAAAATTGGTATTCCGCTGAGAAGTGGATATTGTGCTGCAAAACACGCTCTAATTGCTTTTTTTGATTCGTTACGGGCGGAGGTTTGGCAAGACAATATTAAGGTAACTACTATTTGTCCAGGGTATATCAAAACCCAAATCTCATTTAATGCCTTAGATTCTTCGGGAAATAAACATGGCAAAATGGATGATAATCAAGCCAATGGAATGATGCCAGAAGTATTTGCACAAAAAGCATTACGGGCTATAAAAAACAATAAAAAAGAGGTTTATATTGGTGGTGTTTACGAAGTAATGGGTGTTTATTTCAAGCGTTTTGTCCCCTCTTTAGTCTATAAAATGGTTAGGAAAAAATAAGACTTAAATCTTTTTGTAAATTAAATGTGACTTTTTGAAAAATTACGGTCATAATTACACAAATACCTGATCATTATTATTAACAGCTCTTGCTATTAAATAATTTTTGTACTCCTTGTAAACTTTACAAGGAGTATTTTTTTGTAAATACGATTAGTTAATAGGGCTATGTTTTAAGGTTATTTAATGTGGTAATTGTTTGATAATAAGTGGTTTATTTATTTTTGGTTTGTCAACCCTTACTTAAATGAAGCATTTATTTAGCCTGTTTAAAGTATTTTTTTTTATGGCAAGAATTTTGCGGAAAGACTATCTAAGAATTTATTATCATCGCCGTGTCGTAATAATTCAAACCTTTATATTTCTTACGTATGAAACCACATAGACATATTCCTTCTTCTGGAGGTATTATTAAAAAAACATCTTATTGGCTCAGTTTAGTAGCTTTGGCTCTATTTATAGATTCTTGTAAAGTGAAGGAAGATGCAGTCACGCCAGAAGTACCCGTAGATTCGTCTCCTACCAATAAATTTTCTGCTGAAATAGCTACTTCTTGGGCAGATTTACAGTTAATTCTTACCAAACGAACAGCAGGTTATACACCTCCAGTGGCAGCACGTGCTTATGCTTATGGAGGGCTAACAATGTATGAGGCTGTTGTAGGAGGCTTAAACAATAATCAATCTTTAGCAGGTCAATTAAAAGATTTGGTAACTCTACCCAAGGCAGAGACTGGAAAAGATTATAACTGGGCTTTAAGTGCCAATGCTGCTGAAGCTACCATTTTAAGAGCATTATATGCAGAGACTTCTCGCCCACAAGCGGCAGCAAATAAAACGTCAATCGACTCACTTGAAACACTTTTGAAAACATCATATAAGGCAAGTGTTGCTCAAGATATTACCGACCGTTCTGAAAAATTGGGTCAAGATATTGCCAATGCCATTTTTGAGTGGTCAAAAACGGATGGTGGTCACGAAGGATATAAGCGTAATTTCCCTGCAACTTATGTTGTTCCTGTATTTGATGGAGCATGGCAAACAACTGAAAACGGACAAAAAATACCAATGCAACCAACTTGGGGAAGTAACCGTACTTTTGTTCCTGTAAATCAGACCATGGCTTTGCCCAAACCAATTGCGTTTTCGTCATCTTTAATATCTCCATATTTTTCTACTTACTTTGAAGTTTATACAAAAAGTAAATCTTTAACACAGCAAGAAAAAGAAATAGCAGTTTGGTGGGCAGATAATCCAGTTGAGACATTTACGCCTCCAGGACATTCATATAATATTGCCAATATTGCCGTAAAACAAACAAAATCAGCTTTAGGAAAAGCAGCAGAAGCATTTGCACGTACGGGAATTACCGTAAATGACGCTTTTATCAATTGTTGGAAATGTAAATTTACCTACAACAATGAGCGTCCTTACACAATGCTAAGAAGAACGGTTGATGCCAACTGGAAACCTTTTTGGCCAGCACCTCCTTTTCCCGGTTTTCCATCGGGTCATGCTACTCAGTCGGGAGCAGTATCGGTTGTGTTAACAGACTTCTTTGGTGATAATTTTGCCTTTGTAGATAATTCTCATGTTGGTCGTGAGAAAGACAAAAGTACAGGTGTTGAACTTAAAGCCCGTTCTTTTAAAAGTTTTAATGAGTTTGCGATAGAATCAGCAAATTCTCGTTTTTATGGTGGAATTCACACTCGCCAAGATAATGAAACAGGTTTAGCGGAAGGTCGTAAAATTGGAGCCAATGTATTGACATTGAAATTCAAGAAATAGATTTTATCAAAGGGAAATAAAAATGCCAGCTTGAGAAAGTTGGCATTTTTATTTCCCTAAATTCTTAATCAAAGTAAACTTCTTTTGAAGGGTTATTTCCATAATCAAACATCATTTTTACTTGATTATAAACATTGCGAGGTTCAGAAAGCGGAGGCAGATTTTTTAAACTAAAATATTGAATATCAGAAGTTTCAGTGGTGTCTTGTGAAATTTCGCCACCAGTTTTTTCGCATAAAATAAAAATTTTATAAACATACCAACCTTCGGGCGGATGCGGATGATTTTTCTTATCAAAAACTCCTAAAAGTCTAACAGTTTTTACGTCGAGTCCAGTTTCTTCACGTACTTCTTTTACAGCAACTTCAGCAGGAGTGTACCCAACGTCTGCCCAACCTCCTGGTAAAGACCAACAACCGTCAACTTTTTCTTTGACCATTAAAATTTCTCCAGAATCGTTAAAAACTACGGCTCTTATATCAACTTTTGGCGTTTGATAGCCATCTCTTTCTTGGGTAAATAAATTGCCGATTTTTTCGATAGGTTCATCCGTTAATTGACTTAAAATCTGAACACTTAAATCTGAAATTTCTTCGTATCGTTCACGGTCGAAAGGTTTGTCTTCGCTATAAAAAATACCTGCTTGAGCGATTGCTTGAAGTCGTTTTGCAACGGATAGGAGAGTGAGGTTTTGCATGATGTTTTTATTTTTTGCAAATTTATTGGAGTTTTAACTTTAAGAAGTGTTTACGCCCCATTTAAAACGAATTAAAATACTACAAAATGAAAAAGAATATAGAATTGTTAGAGCCTATGCGTGTTTATCACATATATAATCGTGGAATTAATGGCGAGAATATCTTTAAAGAAGAACGAAATTATAAATATTTTCTGCAAAAATACGCTCAATATATAGAGCCAATAGCTGATACTTTTGCTTATTGTTTGTTGAAAAATCATTTTCATATAGCGATAAGAACAAAAAGCGAAGCTGAGATAATTGAGTTTTATGTGAGGAGAAAGACGAAAGATAGTCAGTATAAGGAAGTCGAAAATACTATGTCTAACGCTGACAGTGATAATGTCGGCAAGGTTCAAAACCTTGCCGACGTTAAACCTAACATTCCTTCTGCATCACATATAATTAGTAAGCAATTTTCATTTTTATTCAACTCATACGCTCAAGCAATAAATAAGGGTTATTCACGTACAGGAGGGCTTTTTGAAGAACCCTTTCGCAGAATTTTAGTAAATAATGATGCTTATTTTACGGAGTTAATTTACTACATCCATCATAATCCACAAAAGCATGGTTTTGTCAATGACTTTAGAACATATTCTCATTCATCGTATCATTCACATCTTAGTAACGCATTGACCAAATTAAAGCGTGAAGAAGTTTTGGAATGGTTTGGAAACAATAAGGAATTTGAGAGATTTCATTTAATCAACCAAGACTTAAAGAATTTAGATAGCTTTAGAATTGAATTCGATTAAAATAAAAACGCCGTCAAAATTTAAAATCTTGACGGCGTTTAAAAATCGCTAATTTGCTTTTGGAGCTTTATAATTCAAAGGTTTCCAAGTATTATTTTTAGAATTATAATCAGGGAAAACATGGTCTGGGTCAATCGTTACCGATTTTAAAGGTAACGTTGTGGCACTTTTAAAAGTCCAAGACCCCCCTCTTTGCCAAATCTCAACAGGAAGCGTTACACGTTCTTTTGTTCCGCCAACCATTTCCATTTCTACAATAGCAGGCATTGCTAATTTTTCCAAGTTTTCAATCGTGATAATTGCCCCATTTTTAGGGTCTTGCTCAATATACTGAACATCTTTTACAGATTGGTCAAGTTTCCAAGTTTCATAAAACCAACCTCTCCAAAACCACGATAAATCCTCACCAGCAGCATCTTCCATCGTTTTAAAGAAATCATAAGGAGTTGGATGTTTAAATGCCCAACGCTTGATATATTCACGGAAAGCATAATCAAAACGTTCAGTTCCAAGAATTTGCTCACGGAGCATTTTTAGTCCTAAACCCGGTTTGTAATATGCCTCAAAGCCCAATCCATTTGCTTGAAGTACATCTGGAATATTCATGATTGGTTCTGTCCCTTCACGGAATAATTGTTTAGACATTTGGTGCATATCAATTTTAGCCCCTTTATATTCACCTTTGTTAAAGTCATCAGTTGAATAAAAGTTGATAAATGTATTAAAACCTTCATCCATCCAAGCGAATTTGCGTTCATTTGACCCAACAATCATTGGGAACCAGTTATGTCCAAATTCATGGTCTGTTACGCCCCAAAGTCCTTCTCCTTGGCTATTACTACCACAAAATACAATGCCCGGATATTCCATTCCACCCACTACACCCGCAACATTAGTGGCTACTGGATACGAATATTCATATAACCATTTTGAGTAATATTCAATAGCTCCTTTTACGTATTCAGTTGAACGAGTCCATGCTTTATCACCTGCCGATTCTACTGGATATGCCGACATTGCCAATGATTTTTTACCACTTGGAAGATTAATTTTAGCAGCATCAATAATGAATGCTTTTGACGTTGCAAATGCCACGTCACGAGCCATATTACAACGGAATTTCCAGGTAATTTTTCCGTCTTTTTTCGGACGAGAATTATCCGTACCAACTTCTTCTTTTCCTAAAATGATTACCGTTTTATCACTATTTGAGGCTTCCGCCAAACGTTTTTGTTGTTCCGAAGTCCAACATTCCGTAGGATTGGTCAGTTCTCCTGAACCTACCACAATATGCGAAGAAGGAACCGTTACGGCATATTCAAAATTTCCGTATTCTAAATAAAATTCTCCTGCTCCTAAGTATGGAAGCACATTCCAGCCCTCTACATCATCATAAACACACATACGAGGATACCACTGAGCAAGTTCAAAAACTGTCCCGTTTTTAGCTTCTTGCATTCCCAAACGGTCAGAACCGTATTTAGGAATATTGAAAGAGAAAGTAACTTTGATTTTTGTTGAACCTGTACGTTCTAATAAAGGTGTTGCCAGCTTAATTTGCATACGAGTATCGGTTACGTAAAAATCAGCAGATTTACCATCAATTGTTACCGATTTTACTTGATAACCGCCCTCAAAGCCAACGTTTCCGTATCTGCCTCCATTAATTGGCGTACTAAGTCCACCACGAGATTTTGGATTAAATTGATTTTGGTCTAATTGTAACCAAAGGAAATTTAATTTATCTGGGGACGCATTTTTGTAAGTAATTTCAACGTCTCCATCAATCGTATTTTTTACATCGTCTAAAGAAACATTGATTTTATAATCTGCCGAATTTTGCCAATAGGTTGCTCCCGGAGAGCCAGTTCCACTACGAGTAGGCGTTGATAGTGTGTAGTTGAACAATGGATTGAACAAATCATGCTGACTATAATTTGATTTTTGAGGAGTTTGTTGAGCCATTGTCCCGAATGTACTCATAAGGGCGAATGCTCCGAACAATATTTTTTTCATTTTTTTGATTTAGACCATTAAAAAACGTTTTATCAACGAAATTTATGAAGGTAATTGAGGATGAATAAATTTTATTTTGACAATTTAATTAAATAACATGAAAACATAATGACTTGTTGTTTATTCGGCTTCATAAAATCGCTAAATCGTTAAAATAATCCATAAAAAAAGGTTCCTCAAACATATTGAGGAACCTTTTTTTGTAATAATACGATACACTATTTTTTTGTCATGAACGATATTGGCAATACGTGATAAGCACTCACATTATCTCCTTTATCAGAAGCAGGAAGCCAATTTGGCATCATTTTGATAACTCTAATTGCCTCAGCGTTACATTCGTCGTTTGGTCCTTTCACTAAATGCACTTTATCTATTCTTCCGTCTTTTCTAACAACAAATCTAACAAAAACTCTTCCCTTAATTTCTTGTCCTTCTAATACGGGTGGTACTTTTAAGTTTTGAGCAAAGAAAGCTTTCATCGCTTCAATACCTCCTGAAAAACTTGGTGGAATACTTGGGCTAATATAGATTGAATCTCTGTCGATTTCATCAATATTATTCACCTTTAAGCCTCCTGCATTGTACATTTTTTTCTCTTCGTCTGTCAATACAACTTGCTTGAAATCTGCTTTCGGAGTTGATGAAGATTCAGAAGCACGTCCATTTAATAACAAGGTTGGAGACTGATATGTTGTTGTTGGGGCAGCTTGTCGAGGCTCTTCAACTTTACTTACAACGTCTCTGCTTCTTGATGAAACACTTTTGGAAGAAGTAGTTGTCGAAACATTTTTTAGCCCTAATGCTGCTTTCGCTTTTGCAATACTAATTTCAAGCTCGTCTAATTCTTGTTCGTCAAAATCATCTTCGTCATTAGTGGTTACCGCAGCAATTACTTTTTCAGTTTTGCTTGCACCAGCCATTGGTGAACTTTGACTTTCTGTATTTTTCTTGGAATTTACAACTGCCGAGCTGTCAGTTTTGGATGAACTCACAGACGATTTTTGGACGGGTTGAGCAAAGGAAATTATGCCAATAATAGACATAAGTATGCTTAAAAACAATAATTTTTTCATGGGTTGTAAGGATAATAAACATGGTAATAGTTAAACGAAACAAACACAAATCTTATGCCAATACGAGCTAAGCATCAATGAATTTTCAGAATTAAACTACTTAATTGTAATACCGCCGCCAAAAGAGAGAAAGGACAGTAAAAATTACACGCTCAAAATGGTCATTAAGCGAATGGCGGAAGGCTTTTGAAATGACTAATCAAATTTATTACTTTTTTACAAAAAAATCACACATTTTATGAGTTTTGTTTGTTTCAGAAGAAATATACTTTGTCTTCTGAAACAAACAAAAAACGCTCCTTTATTTTCGTCGTTCCTGCATTTATTTCTACTAATATTTTAGTGTCAAAACGGTATCGGCTTTGAAGTATCGCTTTACGGTTATGTCCAAACTTCCTTCTTTTTTGATGATTGTATTTTTCGGAAGAACAAAATCTCCCAAATTTGATTTTTCATCTTTAAAACTGATGATTCGCTTTTCTTTTTTATCATTGAAAATTTCCACAACGTATTCGATTTCTCCATTTGGGGGAATTACGTTGTACCATTTTCTCATGATTTTACCATTAAATTCCATTGCTTGTATCTCGTCAGCACCTCTGTAAGTACGTTTGGTGTCGTTTTTGGTTCTGAAATAATCGATACCAAAAGCAACTATGGCAATGCCAATAATAACGGGCGTAATTTTATTGTAAAGCGAAGTATCGTCTCGACTACGTGCAGGTTTGGACCCGCCTTCACCAAACATATTTCCGAAAAGAGGCATTTTGAGTTTGGCACGTGGCTTATGAACTCTACGATAATTTTGGTCTGGTGATTGCTGTTCCATTGTTTGTGTGATTATTCCGTAAAAATAAATCTAATTTAGAGTATTAAATTTCTAAATTGCATTTCTTTTAACAGAAAAACGAATATTTATTACCATGAAAGACAAAGATAAATCGCTTCCACCATTCGTCAAATCTTGGCAACAATTATATTGGCTCGTTGTGGCTAATTTAGGATTGATGATTGTACTGTTTTATCTTTTTAGTAACTATTTTCAGTAGATTGGGGATTGGTTACTGGTGGATTGGGGATTGGTTAATTGGTGGATTGGTTACTGGTGGATTGGTTACTGGTGGATTGGTTATTGGTAGATTGGTTACTGGTGGATTGGGGATTGGTTATTGGTGGATTGGGGATTGGTTATTGGTGGATTGGTTATTGGTTATTGGTTATTGGTTATTGGTGGATTGGTTATTGGTGGATTAGGGATTGGTTACTGGTGGATTGGTATTGGGTATTGGTTGATTTATTCATAAAAAACAAATCTATCAATCCACCAATCTACCAGTAACCAATCCCTAATCCACCAATAACCAATCCACCAATAACCAGTAACCAATAACCAATTAACCAACAACCAATTCTGTCAATTTATTTACGACGAAATCAATTTCTTCGGCGGTATTATATTTTGAGAAAGAGAAACGAACAGATGGACGCTCCGGTGAAGCGTTTAGGGCTGATAAAACGTGTGAGCCAATGTCTGTCCCACTTGTACAGGCACTTCCACCTGATGCAGAAATCTTGTTAATGTCTAAATTGAACAGAAACATATCGCCTTCGTCAGATGGAGGAAAACTTACGTTTAAAACCGTGTAAAGGCTTCTTTCTAAATTATCAGAATCACCGTTGAATTGGATACCTTCTATGTTTTGTCTTAGTTTTGTAATCATTCTTTCTTTCAAACTTTCCACGTGTTTACGGTGTTCATCCATTCCCGAATAGGCAATTTCTAATGCTTTTGCCATACCTACAATTCCGTAAACATTTTCTGTTCCGCCACGCATATTACGTTCTTGCGAACCTCCATGAATCAATGGCTGAATTTTGTTTTTTGCGTTAATATATAGAAATCCAACTCCTTTTGGTCCATGAAATTTATGGGCAGCACCCACCAAAAAATCTACTTTTAGTTGTTGTAAATCATGACGATAATGTCCCATTGTTTGAACAGTATCAGAATGAAAAATAGCACCATAATCTTCACAAAGCTGACCAACTTTATCTAAATCTAATAAATTCCCAATTTCATTATTCCCGTGCATTAAAGACACCAACGTTTTAGGGTTGTCACGTAACAATTCTTCAAAGTGCGTTAAATCAATATGCCCTTTTTCGTTTAAAGCTACATAGCTAAGCTTGATTTTTCCTTTACTTGCCAAATATTCTAAGGTATGTAAAACGGCATGGTGTTCTAATTGAGAAGTAATAGCGTGAGTAATGTCAAACTTTTCAATAGAACGCACAATTGCCATATTATCAGCTTCTGTACCACCAGAAGTAAATGTAATTTCGGCTGGAGAAGTATTTAAAATTCCTGCAATTGTTTTTCTGGCACGCTCAATGGCACTACGCACCTCACGCCCGTGTCCATGAATAGACGAAGGGTTTCCGAAATTTGTTTCCATCATCGGGAGCATTGCATCAATTACGGCTCTGTCGATGGGAGTAGTAGCAGCATTGTCTAAATAAATTCTATTCATTGATTTCTGATGAAGTCTATAACTTCTGTCTGTTTAATTGAGTTTTATATAAAACGCAGAATGTCAGGTTGTTAGCCTGACATTCTGCATTGCGAAAATATATCTTATTATTTGCTTTGTGTACTATAAAGCTTTTTGAGTTCAAAAATTTTATTACAAAGGTAACAAAACAGAAAATACTTTTGAAAAAGTATGGAGAATAAGAAATTGAGTAATCTTTTTTGTGATTTCTTAGAAAAAATTACTGATAAATATCTATGTATGAATATTTTATAGTAAAATTTTCTTCGCTTTTTCAAACTTTCGTAATAATACAAGCGAGAAAGGTAGATACTTACTTTCCAGCTACAAATTCCTTAATATCGCTGATTAACTTTTTCGCTAAATTGTCTGCTTTTGTGATTGAATCAGATTCTGAGTAAATTCTGATAATTGGTTCTGTATTTGATTTACGAAGGTGAACCCACTCTTTATCAAACTCAATTTTTACGCCATCAATAGCATTAATTGGGTTTTTCGTATATTTCTTTTTCATGGCATCCAACACACCGTCAACATCAATATCAGCAGTAAGTTCGATTTTATTTTTAGAAATATAATATTCAGGAAAACCTTTACGCATCACCGAAATCTTCTTTCCTGATTTAGCTAAATGCGTTAAAAATAAGGCAATTCCCACTAAAGCGTCACGTCCGTAGTGTAATTCTGGATAAATAATACCTCCGTTTCCTTCACCACCAATGACTGCTTTTGATGATTTCATCAAAGTTACCACATTCACCTCGCCAACTGCCGAAGCATAATATTTTCCACCTGATTTCTCGGTAACATCACGTAATGCACGAGTTGAAGAAAGATTTGAAACTGAATTTCCTTTTACATTTTGCAAGATATAATCCGCAACGGCTACCAATGTATATTCTTCGCCAAAAGGAGAACCGTCTTCACACATGAAGCAAAGTCTGTCCACGTCTGGGTCAACGACAATTCCTAAATCAAATTTTTCCTTTTCGATTGCCTTCGTAATATCGGTAAGGTTTTCTGGAAGCGGTTCAGGGTTATGAGCAAAATGTCCAGTTGGTTCACAGTGTAATTTTGTGATTTGCGTTACGCCCAAAGCATTCAACATCATTGGAACGGCGATTCCTCCTGTGGAATTTACAGCGTCAACGATAACTTTAAAATTACGATTTTTGATAGCCTCAACATCAACCAAAGGCAATTTCAAAATCATATCAATATGTTTTTGAAGCCAAGTATCGTCAGTTTTATATGAACCTAATTTTTTAACATCAACAAAATCAAAATCCTCATCATCAGCAATTTTGAGCATATCTTCTCCGTCTTGTCCAGAAATAAATTCTCCTTTTGCATTTAAGAGTTTTAAGGCATTCCATTGAATTGGGTTATGGCTTGCGGTAAGAATAATACCCCCCGCTGCCTTTTCTTCGGGAACGGCTACTTCTACGGTTGGCGTCGTGGAAAGACCCAAGTCAAGCACATTTAAGCCTAAACTTTGGAGCGTTCCTGCTACCAATTTAGAAACCATATCACCCGACAAACGTGCGTCTCTTCCTAAAACAATTAATTGATTAGTCGGATTATTACGTTTTAACCAAGTGCCATACGCAGCGGTAAATTTTACAACATCAAGGGGAGTTAGTCCTTCACCAACTTTCCCGCCTATTGTTCCTCTGATGCCCGAAATAGATTTAATGAGTGTCAATGTATTATGAGTTATAGTTTATAAGTGATTTATCAGTTAGTCATTAACAATGATTAACTTAACTAAAATCAAACAAGTAAAAATTATTAATAAATGATATTAAAGTTAATTAAAAAACGTGAGTTCTTTGGATAAAATTCAATGAGCATAGAATTATTTAGACATTTTTTATTTTGTGGTATGCTTTAATATTCTTGTCTGAACTGTGATTTTGTAGGATTGAAGGATTTTAAGATTTGGAAAATGAGCTATTCTGATAAACAATCTTAAAACATTTGAATCCTGAAAATCATAGTACAAAATCTACCAAGCCATTCTTGGTGAAGGACTGACATCTTGAGTACAAAATATTTTTTCCTCTGCTTTAAAATGTGCTGCCATTGCAATCATGCCTGCATTATCGGTACAATATTGAAAAGCAGGAATATAAACATTCCAATTTTCGGTTTCGCCTAATTTTTGTAACTCTGAACGTAAACCTGAGTTTGCCGAAACGCCTCCTGCAATAGCAATTTCTTTGATTTTATACTGTCTTGACGCTTTTCTGAGCTTTTGTAATAGAATTTTTATCAAGATATTTTGCATGGATGCACAAATATCAGCTATGTTTTCCTCTACAAAATTTGGATTTTTCTTCGTTTCTTTTTGTAGGAAATACAAAAAGGCAGTTTTTATTCCAGAGAAAGAAAAATTTAAGCCTTGCATTTCTACCATCGGAAATTCAAAGCGATTTGGGTTTCCTTCTTTGGCATATTTATCAATTAAAGGTCCGCCAGGATAGGGGAGATTGAGCAATTTTGCCGTTTTGTCAAAAGCTTCGCCAACAGCATCATCTTGCGTTTCGCCGATAATTTCCATGTCTAAAGCTGAACGGACAAAAACAATTTGCGTATGTCCGCCACTGACAGTCAGGCATAAAAATGGAAAGTTTGGTTTTGGTTCGTCAATAAAATGAGCCAAAACGTGAGCTTGCATGTGGTGAACATCTATTAAAGGAATGTCTAAACCCATGGCAAGAGCTTTGGCAAAGGAAGTTCCTACCAAAAGTGAGCCTAAAAGCCCCGGTCCACGAGTAAAAGCAATGGCGTTTAGGTCGTTTTTGGTTATATTTGCTTTTTCGAGGGCTTCTGCCACAACAGGGACAATATGTTGCTGATGAGCCCGACTTGCTAATTCGGGAACAACGCCTCCCCATTTTGTGTGAATAGCCTGACTTGCTACAATGTTGGAACAGAGTTTGCCGTTGATAATTACAGCCGCTGAGCTGTCATCACAAGAAGATTCGATTGCTAAAATAGTCATGGTGCAAAGATAATTAATGGCTTCACAAAATAGACCACTGATGTTACGGATTGAACAGATTTTCACCGATTAAAATTTGAAAATGGAAAATACAGACTTACTACACCAAGAAGTAACAGACGAAATTATCAATGCCTTTTATTTTGTCTATAATGAATTAGGTTATGGTTTTCTTGAAAAGGTATATCAAAACTCTCTTTACCTTGAATTAATGTCAAGAGGGTTTAAAGTAGAGCCACAAAAGCAAATAAAAGTGTTTTTTAAAGGCAAACAGGTAGGAGATTATTATGCAGATATGATTGTTAATGACTTAGTGATTGTGGAACTGAAATCTTCAAATGGACTTGAGGAACAACATGAAGCACAATTGCTGAATTATTTGAAAGCAACAGTTATAGAAGTTGGGTTACTATTAAATTTTGGATTAAAACCTCAGATAAGAAGAAAAATTTTTACGAATGACCGCAAAAAATCTTTATTAAAATCATCTTGAAAAATCTGTTAAACGTTATGAAATAGACTACTGATATTACGGATTGGAATTTGAAACACAGATGAAATTTTCACTGATAACCGCAAAAAATCTTTATCAAAACCATTTTGAAAATCAGTGGAAATCTGTATAATCTGTTAAATCAGTGGTCTAAAGCGTCATCAGCATGCCAAAACAAAAACAATGCTCATAAAAATATCCAAAATATTCACAAAATCAGTCCTGTATTCAATTATAGGGGTGCTTTTGTTTGCCGTTTTGGTGGTTTTTTTAGCACGCAATTCTTATGTTCAAACTCGCTTAGCTCAATATTACGCTCCTATTATTTCCCAGAAATTGGGTTATCCTATCGAAATTGATAAAGTTACTATTCGCTTTTTTGATGAAGCCACCCTCGAAGGCGTGCGAGTGAAAGATTATCAAGGTCATCAAATGCTTGATATTGAGAAGCTTGATGTTGATTTTGATGCGGGTCGTTTGCTCAATTTAACCGTTCCATTATTAGGTGTAGAAGGAGATTCTACCAAAACTCGTTTGGATTATGTTCGTTTGTATCATCCTGTGGTTAAATTAGTTACCGATAAAAAAGGCGATTTGAACATTGATGAATTTATCCGAAGAATTAATAAATTAGTAGCTTCTCCAACGCCAAAACCTAAATCTGCTCCAACGCCTTTTATCATTTCTGAAGCTGATATTGTAGATGGAATTTTACGGATGGACGATGAAACAGAGCCGTACATGAACGACCGCCGTTCTTTCGACCATTATCATTTTACGCTTAACGACCTCAACGCCCACCTCAAAGATTTTACGTTAATTCGTGACACCGTAGCATTTTATACTGTTTTGAGAGCGTATGACCGTTCTTGTGATTTTAGAATTAAAACGCTGAAAACCAATTTCTTAATTTCAGATACGCAAATGCGTTTTGATGATTTATTGCTGAAAGTCAATAATACGGTTGTCAGAAATAAAATCAGAATGTCCTTTAAAAGTCAGAAGGATTTTAAATATTGGAATTCAAAAGTACGAATGCAAGCCGATTTTGATTCGTCGGTGGTGGTGGCGAGTGACATTGCTCGTATCGTCAATGATATGTACAATTATAAAGACACGTACTATCTCAACGGCAAATTTGATGGCACTGTTAACGAATTTAAACTCCAAAATTTCGATTTATATTTTGGAACAAAGTCAAAACTGAAAGGTGATTTTTCATTTAAAGGGCTACCCAATATTCCTAAAACAATGATGGATTTGAAAATGCGAAAATCGTATGTTCAAATCGCTGATTTAGAAAAATATATTGGGAAAGATGCTTCCAAAACACTCGAAAAATTTGGTCATGTGATGTTTGATGGCACTTTTAAAGGTACAACTTCCAATTTCAAAACCACAGGTTTGATGGAATCAGATTTGGGAAAAGTTGATGTTGATTTAGCCATGATTCTCAAACCAAATTCAGCAAATTCTTCTTATGACGGTTCATTAAAATTAGATAATTTCAAGTTAGGAAAATTAGTTGAAGACGCTGGAACTTTGGGAGATTTAACACTTTCTGGTAAAGTAAAAGGGCAAGGATTATCCATTAAAGATGCCGTTTTAGATTTTGACGGAACCGTAAAACAAATTGCTTACAACAACTATAATTACAAAAATATTTACATTGACGGTAAGCTTTCTAAAGAATTATTCGATGGGAGAGTAGCTGTAAAAGACACCAATTTGACCTTCGATTTGTTTGGGAAAGTTGATTTACGAGAAGGAAAAGACCAAGTTGATTTATTAGGGAAACTCTCAAAAGCCAATCTTAAAAACCTTAATTTTTCCAAAGAAGATTTACGTTTTTCGACAATTCTTGACGTACAATTCAGAGGAAAACAATTGGATAATTTGATTGGGCGAGCCAACTTTTTGAACTTCTATTTAACGCTCGGAAAGAAAAATATCGTTCTGGATTCGCTACAACTTATTTCTGAAATCAACGAAAATGCACGTCGTTTAGCACTTTTATCTGACTTAGTGAATGTCAATTTTACAGGTAAATTTCAACCTTCGCAGGCTATCAAAGATTTGAAAACGTTGGTAGAAGAATACAAAATTTACTTCACAGGCGACGAAGCCACTCGGAATGCTTATTATGCCAAGAAATCACCAATCGTACCATCGAATTATAATATTGATTATCAGTTCTTTTTAAAGAATTTTGACCCCGTTTTAGCATTCGTTTATCCCGAAGGACACGTTTCTAAAAAGACTTTAATTGAAGGTTCTTTTGGTATTGGAAACACCTCCGTTTTCTCGCTCAGTTCTAAAGTAGATACACTTTTGCTGAGTGATAAATACCGTTTTTACAAGTCGGAAATTGACCTTAACTCTTCTAAATTCTATAATAATCCAGAGGTTTTAGCATCTTTGATTTTGAATTCTAAAAATCAAAAAATGAATATTCTTGCTCCAACAGAAGAACTTGAAGTGGAAGCTTCTTGGGAGAAAGACCGCATTGCCTTTACCAGTGGCTTAAAGCAAATTGGCACAACCAATAAAGCCAATTTGAATGGAACATTACGATTTATTCAAGACGGTTTAGAATTACAATTTAAGCGTTCTAAATTCAAATTGCTTGACCAATATTGGACGGTAAATCCTGATAATTTATTGACAATCGTTGGCAATGAATTGACGTCTAAAGGTTTAATTATCAATAATTTAGAACAGTTTGTTTCATTGGACGGTGTTGTTTCTCAGGATTCATTAAAGCCGTTGAAATTTCGAGCTAAAAACTTTAAATTAGAAACCCTTGCACCGCTTATTTCCTTGAATTTGAAGGGATTAGTAAATGGAGAAGTGGAGTTGAAAAATATCTATAAAAATGTCAATGCTGAAAGTAATTTGAAGATAGAGGGCTTGTCGGTAGATGATTTTTTAATTGGAAATATCTCAGGGAATGGCGTTTTTGACAATGAAAGGCAACTCTTAAATTTGGATTATTCTTTGGAACGTTTGAACAATAAAATGCTAACAGTTCAAGGAATTTATGACCCTAAAAATGCCGAAAATTCTTTAGGATTATCCGCAACTTTGAGCCAAACCAATCTTCAAATTTTAGAGCCATTTACCAAAGGATTATTCTCTAAATTGGGGGGAACTGCCGATGGAACTTTGAAAATTTCGGGTAAGCCTTCGCACCCAATTGTAGAAGGGGCAATTGACATAAAAAGAGGGACTTTATTCTTCGATTATTTAAAAGCAGTCTTGAATTTTGAAGATAAAATCACTTTTGAACCTGACGAAATTAGAGCAAAATCATTACGCCTTACTGACGATGAGGGGAATAAAGGAACTTTAAAAGGAAGTGTTTTTTATGATGGGGACAAAACTTTTAGTGTGCAGTTGGCGGCGGATGTAAATCGTTTTAAAATCCTAAATACGATTCGTAGAGACAATGATTTGTATTACGGAACGGCTTATGCAACAGGAAGATTGAATTTGGGAGGAACATTTGATAATTTGAGTATCGATGCCGATGTACGAAGTGATAGAGGAACTCGTTTGTATATTCCATTGGATAAGGCTCAAGATGCTGGAAGTCAGGAAGATATTGAGTTTTTAAGTGCAATTGTGAAGAAAGATTCTGTTGATAAAAAACAGGCAGTTTCGCAAGTAAGCACCAGCGGAATTAAAATGGATTTCAACTTTGAATTAACGCCCGATGCTTATGGAGAAGTTCAATTTGATAAGCAAACAGGCGATATTATGCGTGCCAATGGTTCTGGGAAAATCAACCTAAAAGTAGATACTCGTGGCGGTTTTGATATGACAGGCGACTATAATATTGAGCGTGGAGATTATACTTTTACCTTTCAAAATATCCTAAATAAAAAGTTCAATATCAATAGAGGAAGTAAGATTTCATGGTCGGGAAGTCCTTACGAAGCCATTGTGGATATTACGGCAACCTACACACAAAATCTTAGTTATTTGGGGTCAGTGATTGATACTTCTCGTCGAGGAAATGAATTTAGAAATAAGGCTGAATATTTACGTCGTTATCCTGTTGATGTGACCATCAATTTAAGAGATAGATTGTTGCAACCTACCATTAGCTTCAACATGAAAATGCACGATTATCCGCAAAATCCAGATTTTAATTCGGGGGTAACTGCCTTTGAAAACAGAATTAGAACGGATGAGCAAGAACTAAATCGTCAGGTAAGTAATGTGTTGTTGTTGAACTCAATGTTACCACAAAATGCAGGTGCGTTTGCTTCTATAAATTTAGTTAGTAGTCTTTCAGAATTGCTTTCAAATCAGATTAGCAACGTTTTCTCGCAGATTGACCCGAACTTAAACGTCGATTTTTCAGTAAATGGAACGGCATTGAACCAAGACCTGATAAACAATCTTCAACTCCGACTTTCTTATAATTTCAACGACCGTTTCCGTATTACTCGAAGTGGTGGATTTACAACCTTGACTAACCAAACAAATGCCCAATCACTCATTGGCGACTGGGCGTTGGAGTGGTATATTACCCGAGACGGAAGCCTTCGTTTGAAAACTTATAACCGAAATCTACAAACCACTTTGGGGCTTGGGTCGTTGAGTAACAGCCAAACTTTTACAGCAGGTGGAGCAAGTATTCTTTATACCAAAAGCTTCAATTATCTTTTTTCTGAAAGGAAAAAAACTCAAAATCCAGTGAATTTACCAACAGAGGTTGTCAATCCTTAAAACAATCTTGGCAATATACAAATCGTTTAAAAGGTACATATTTTAGGTATGTGCCTTTTTTTGGGGTATCGTGTACGAGATAACTTATCAGAATATATTTTGGAATAATGTTGTTTAGATTTGAAAACTTTTTTGAAAGTTGTCAAATCTAATTCCAATACGCTTTGTTTATAATTGAGAATAGAAAATAGGTTTAAAAATGGTTTGTCTGACAATAGAACCAAAAATATATATAACTTTAAGCGTTAGTTTCAAGAGACAAATCTCTAAATAAAGATGAAGAAAATATTAATCCTTACCGTTTCAATTATTACTCTATTAGCTGGTATTTTATTGGCTGTGCCTTATTTTTTTAAGGATAAAATTCAAGCGAAAGTCAATGAAGAAATTGCTAAGAAAATTAATGCAAAGGTTTATTATAACGAATTTGATATTTCATTAATCAAGCAATTCCCAAAATTAACCCTTTCATTATCCGATTTTGGGATAGTGGGTCATGCTCCATTTAGAGCCGATACACTCGTACAGGCGAAGGAATTTTCTGTGTCCGTAGATGTGAAATCCATTCTTTCGGGCGGTAAAATTGATGTTCATGCCGTTGCGTTGGAATCGCCCAAAATCTTGATAAAAACATTGAGAGATGGCTCTGCAAATTATGATATTTATAAAACAGATTCATTGGAAGTGCAAAAAGAAGAGAGTAAAGAGAATAGTAATTTTAAAGTAAATATTCAATCTTGGAAGATAAATAATGGACAAATTATTTATGATGACCGCTTGAAAGATGCTTACGTTTCACTAAAAAATATTACTCACGAAGGCTCAGGAGATATTAATGCCGATGTTTATGATTTAGTAACTCAAACGGATATTGAAAATGCTACCATTGAATATGGCGGAACAAACTATATAAGCAACAAAATGCTTTCCGCTGAAATGAAACTCAATATTGACCAAGCTCATAAAAAATATACATTTAAAGATAACGTTTTCAAAATCAATGATTTAGTTTTGAATCTTGCAGGTTTTGTTTCCATGCCTGATACTTCAAATATTGTCATGGATTTGACCTATTCTTCACCAGAAAATACCTTTAAAAATCTCCTTTCTTTAGTTCCAAATATTTATACTGACAAGTTTAAAGACTTAAATGCTGATGGGCTTGTGGTAATTGGAGGAATAATTAAAGGCACAAAAAATGCGACCAAATTCCCATCTTTTTCAAGTACGATAGAGATACATAAAGGGATGTTCCAATATGCAGAAATGCCAACTGCCGTGAAAGACATTAATATTAACCTCAACATTCAGAATTTTACCGATAATCTAAATAATACTGAAATCAATTTTAGTAGTCTTAATTTAAAATTTGGAGAAAACCCTGTCAAAGGGAAAATATTAATAAAAGGGTTGCAAAAATCACTTGTAGATGCTGACCTTGTGGCAAAATTAGACTTACACCAAATTAGTCAGATTTTCCCGATGAAAGGTCTGGAAATGAAAGGCTTATACGATATTAATTTGAAAGCCAAAGGGACTTATGATACCCTGACAAAGCAATTTCCACAAGTGAATGCGGCGATGTCTTTAAGCAATGGTTTTATTAAATCAGATAAATTCCCAGAGCCGATTCAGAATTTGAATCTAAAAGCTACCTTGTTAAATACAGATGGGGCTTTGGCTTCAACAAAATTAGATATTGCTGACCTCAGAATGGTACTTGATGGAGAGCCATTTACAGCAAATGGAACGGTACAGAACTTTGAAAATTACAATTGGGATATTAAAGCAAAAGGTAAACTTGATTTAACAAAAATTACTAAAATTTACCCTTTAACCGATATGACATTGAAGGGAATAATTGATGCAGATATCGCAACAAAAGGCAAAATGGCAGACGTACAAGCCAAGCGTTATGCCAATTTGCCAACCACTGGAAAAGCCAAAGTTCAAGGGATAGAATTTGCTTCAAAAGAGTATCCACAAGGTATAAAAGTTACTACTGCTGATATGACTTTTACCCCTCAAAGTATCAATGTGAGTAACTCAAATGGTTATTTGGGCAAAAGCGATTTTACGGCATCTGGAACATTCTCAAATTATATTGGCTATGTTCTCAATAATGAAGTTTTGAAGGGAAAAGTAAAATTGAAATCTCAGAAATTCAATGTTAATGAGTGGATGAAAAGTAATCCAACACCTACAAACGGAGCAACAAATCCGAGTAATTTAGAAGTCGTAGAAATACCTAAAAATATTGATTTTGTAATGGATTCTGAAATAGGAGAGGTGCTTTATGATAACATGAAAATGAATAATATCAAAGGTGCTTTGACAGTTGGAGGTGGTGCAGTAAAAATGCAAAATGTAGCGTTTCAGTCACTTGGTGGCAGTTTTATTACCAACGGAACTTATAATTCTGCTGATTTAGCACACCCAAAATTTGACTTTGCCCTTAACCTTGACAATGTAGAAATTGCCCAAGCATATCAGCAACTCAATATCGTTAAATACTTAATGCCAATTGCCCAATATTTGATTGGTGGCGTAAATTCTAAATTAAAAATTAACGGAGAATTAGGACAAGATATGATGCCTAAAATTAATACTTTGAGTGGCGATGGATTGATGAAAATTTTAAAAGGAGAAATTTCTCAGGATAATCCATTGGTGCAAAAATTAGTAGAAACCACCAAATTATCAAAACTGAAAGATACCAAATTGAATAATCTTTTAATGCAATTTGAAATCGTTGATGGCACATTTGGTATCAAGCCTTTTGATATTAAATTTGATGACTATAAAATCACCGCATCGGGTCGTCATGGCTTAGTTGGTTCAATGGATTACGCTTTAGTTTTGGATGTTCCCGCAGGTAAAACAGGCGAAGCATTCAGTAGTATTTTCCAGAAATGGACAGGGAAAGCTCTGCAAGGAACAGACCGTGTAAAGTTTGATTTGTCTTTGGGCGGAACTGTCAAAAATCCTATTTTTGGTTTTAAAGGAAGCAGTACCGCAAATTCATTAAAAGATGCCGTTGTTGCCGAAGCAAAGTCTCAAATTGATGCAGCCAAAGCAAAGGCATTGGAAGAAGCCGACCGCTTGAAAAAAGAAGCTGAAGCCAAATTGCAAGTTGAAAAAGATAAAATTTTGAGTGAAGCCAATGCTAAAAAAGCTGAGATTGAAGCCAGAGTACAAAGAGAAAAGGCAGCTATCGAAGCCAAAGCCAAAGCAACTGTTGATAGTATCAAAAAAGCCGCTGCCGACCGTGCAAAAAGAATTTTAGATGAACAGAAAAAGAGCGTTTTAGATGGTCTTTTTAAGAAGAATAAAGCTGATACAACCAAAAATATTAAAAGAGCTTTTAAGAATTAAAGTATGATTGAGTTTAAGACAATTCTTCAAAAATTTGGAGAAAAAGGCGAAAAAACAGGTTGGACTTATGTGGAGATTCCTGCTGATATTGCTCAGCAGATTAAAGCTAATACCAAATTAGGTTATCGTGTAAAAGGTTTTATCGACGATTTTGCCATTAAATTAGTTGCTCTTATTCCAATGGGTGAAGGCGATTTTGTCATTCCGATTAATGCACAAATGCGTAAAGGTATTCGTAAAGAAGAAGGGGCAATGGTTGCACTCAAATTGGAAGAAGATACTGACGAATTACCACAATCGGAGGAATTAATGATTTGTCTCGAAGACGAACCTAAAGCCTTAGAAGCTTTCTTGAAAATGCCTAAAAGTCATCAAAATTATTATTCAAAATGGATAGAATCTGCCAAAACCATTGAAACCAAAACCAAGCGAATTACCATGACTGTTCATGGTTTAGCAATGGGTATGAATTATGGTGAAATGATGAGATATTACAAAAATTTGAGGTGAAAGTAACACAGACTTTAGTCTGTACTATGTGTCACTAAAAAAGCCCTAATTGCTCATTACTGCCTAATTTCCCTGTGTAATAATCATTTACATCTTTGTATTCATTTGGAAGGTTTTTACGTGTACACGAGATGTTGTAGTGCGTAAATATTTTTTCTAATTCATCGGCAGCTTTATGTCCAGCTTTGTCGTTATCTAAGTAAAAAACAACATTCACTCTTTTGAATAACTTCGCCCATTCTTTTTTGAAAATATTGGCAGTTCCCAAACTTACCGCAATTTTCCCTTCTTGCACAAGTCTAATACAATCAAAAGCTCCTTCGGTAATATAAACTGTTTCACCAGTTCTAACTTTTAGAAGTGAATCAGCATTAAAAAGTGTTAAAGGCTGATTATTCAAAAAACAATATCTATTTGTTCCTTCAGCGGGTTTTCCAATGACTCTGCCTTGTAAATACACAATTCTTCCGTTTCTGTAATAAGGAATTATAAGCGTGTGAGAATAAAAAATAAGATTGTTTTTGATATTATAAAGCCCTGATTCTTGTAAATCTAAATACGAAAAACGTTGTTTCAAATACCAAGTAACTTCGGTATAATCCTTAATGGAAAACAATCTGAAATCTTTGATTGTCTTTTCTGTAAATCCTCTGTTTTTTAAATATTCGAGTGCTTTTTGTGATGTTTCATTTGACTTTTGTTGTAAGCAAAAATCTCGGAAAGCCTCATAAATTTGAGAGTGAATTTCGGCAATAAGTTTTTCTTTAGCTTGGATATTCCGAATTTCAGGAACATTCAAAACATTAATTTTGGGAAGAGGCTTTTTATTATTTGCTTTATATTTCTGAAATCCGACAATGTACTCACTTGCCATCTCATTGATGGTAGTTTTTATATCTAAATGCTTAATTTCAGAATATAATGTAATTGAGTTGCCCGTTTTAGCACAACCAAAACAATAAAAACTATTTGTATGTGGATAGAGAACTAAGGAAGGCGTATCTTCTTCATGAAATGGGCATTTCATCCGATGACGCTGAACTTCTAAGCCCAAATCTTCGGCAACTTGTAGAATAGAAACTTGATTGAGTTCGTCAAGAATGTTCATGCTTTTTGTTAGTAAAATAAACTAAAAACCCCACAAAAGTCAAATACTTTTGTGGGGTTTTCAAAGAAAAGAATAAAGATTAATTTGAGAATTTAACCTTCAAATCATTTAATTTCGTTTTAACTGAAGTATCAATTTGACGGTCATTTACGGTCAATACATATCCACCGATAAGCGTTTCGTCAATTTTTTCAACCACTTCTACTGTTTTTCCAGTAGCATCTGCCACAATTTTTTGAAATTCAATTTTTTGTGCAGCCGTTAAAGGAGTTGCGGTAGTAACATACGCTTTCTGAATACCTTTCAATAATTCGTATTGACGTAAGTAATCTTCTGCAATATGTGGAAGCATTTCTTCACGGTTCTTTTTTGTGATAATTTCAAAGATAGACATTGAAGAAGCATCAACTTTACCCGTAAATATTTTTTGAAGAATCGTCAATTTATCAAAGTGTGATACAATTGGACTTTTCAACAATAAGTAAAAATTATGGTTCTCGTCGCATACTTGGTTGAAGAGTTTCATGTCTTCATAAACCTTATCTTCGACATTTTTTTCTTTCGCCAAATCTAACAATGATTTAGCGTATCTGAATGCAACTGTTTGCTGTGACATCTTTTTTTACAGTTATCAGTTGTTTTATTAGTGATTGGTTATTGGCGAATAGTTATTAGACAGTACATCTAATGAATAAACGACGAAATAAGAGCAAAAAACGAATAATAACAACAGTCAATTTTTAACTAAACTTTAAAGCATCAGAGTTCTTATTTGCCAATAATTAATGTGGTCAATAACTATTAACTAATAACTGATAACCAATCACTAATTCAACTTAGCGTCAGCTAAAAGGCTTGTAACTAAATTTTCTTGAGCTGTACGGTCAGACAACTGGTTACGCAAAACTTTCTCTGCAATTTCCAATGATAAAGTTGCTGTTTCTTTTCTCAAAGCGGCAACTGCATTAGCTCTTTCTTGGTTGAATGCAGCACGTGCTTTCTCAATTTCGTCAGCACCTGCTTTTTGAGCATCAGCTTTTGCTTGAGCAATCATTGCGTCTCCTGCTTCTTTTGCTTCTTTCAAAACTCTATCACGTTCAGCACGAGCTTCAGCGATAAGTTGTTCATTGCCAGCTTTCAAATCAGTTATTTCTTGACGAGTTTTTGCTGCTAAAGAAAGTGCATCTTCAATTGATGCTTCACGCTCTTGTAATGCACCCATGATTGGTTTCCAAGCAA
Source organism: Arcicella aurantiaca (assembly GCF_003148625.1). Lineage (GTDB taxonomy): Bacteria > Bacteroidota > Bacteroidia > Cytophagales > Spirosomataceae > Arcicella > Arcicella aurantiaca. The sequence goes on from NZ_QGGO01000021.1 coordinate 32,762, forward strand.
ATTTTGCTAAAAGGAAAAACAATATTCCGAAAATTACTAATTGCCAGATTATCAGACCAAGGGCTGGTTCTAAGATGGATACTAACATGGTTTTGTTATTTTAATAATTTGAAAATTTGAAAACATGAAAATGAATTAAGAGAATTAATTACAGCTTTTACAAATTTTCAAATTAGAGTAATTTTTACTGAAAAATCAGCATACTTGCCTAATGCGTAGTATGCTGATTGTAATTTTTTTAATTAATCAATTTCAAAGTGAATTTTACAGAGACTATTTCTTTTGTAAATTTAAACTTCTACGATGATTAATTGGGTGTTAATAATTACGCTTTTGTAGTTACTAACAAACAGATTACTGCTGAGAAAAGAGCAACGGCTTCAACGAATGCCGCAACGATTAACATAGCACCTTGAACTTTTCCTGACGCTTCTGGTTGACGAGCGATTGCTTCCATTGCAGAACCACCGATTTTACCGATACCTAAACCAGCACCGATAGCTGTTAAACCTGCACCAATACCAGCTAAACCTAAAGCTTGAGAAACTTCTAATAACATTGACATAATCGTAATTGTTTATATTTATTAATTTGAAAAAATACGTTTGTAAGTTGTGATTTGGGAATTATGATTTATTGAGTATATCCTAAATCGTTAATTCAAAATCTTAGTGATGTCCTTCTTCTACTGCTGAACCAATATAAGTTGAAGTCAATACAGTAAAGATGAACGCTTGTAAAAACGCTACTAATATCTCAATTAAATTCATGAAAACTGAGAATGGAACTGCGATTGCAGCAACCCCTAAGCTTTTGAAAATAAAGATGATAGCAATTAAACTCAAAAGGATTAAGTGACCAGCAGTAATGTTGGCAAAAAGACGAATCATTAATGAAATCGGCTTCATGAATACACCGATAATTTCTACTGGTGTTAAAAGAATTAATAACCATTTTGGCACACCTGGCATAGCGAAGATGTGTCCCCAATAGGTACTTTTACCGTTTAGGTTAGTTACGAAGAAGGCAATAAGTGCTAAAACTAAAGTAATAGCGATGTTACCTGTTACGTTGGCACTACCTGGTAATAAACCTAACATATTGTTAAACCAGATAAAGAAGAAAACTGTCAATAAATAAGGCGTGAAACGCTTGTAGTGTTTTTCTCCGATATTTTGTTTTGCCACTTCATCACGAATGAAAACGATGATTGGCTCAAATAATGATTGTAATCCTTTTGGAGCTTTACCAGAACGTTCTTTGTATGATTTTGCGATTGTGAAGAAAATACTTACTAAAAGAACAAGGCTAATTAATAAAGAAGCTACGTTTTTAGTAATTGATAAGTCTAAAACAAAAGAACCATCTTCTGCAATGATTTTACCTTCTTCTAATTTTAAGCCTTCATAAGAAGCATTATTTTCGTGGTGTTCGTCTTTGAATCTGTTTGAAGAGAAAAGTTTCAATCCTCCTTTATTCCAAACAATACAAGGCAAAGGAATTGAATAATGTGTGTGTCCAACCGTAGCAAAATGCCATTCGTGTTCGTCAGCGATGTGTTCCAACATCATTTTGCCTGGATTGAAAGCTTCGGCTTCTTCACCGTGACCTTCTCCTTCTGCATGAGCGGTAGTTTCAGTAGAAATAGCTTCAGTAGTAACGTGTTCAGCAGTTGAATCTGCATGGTGTTCCTGAGCAAAAAGGGTGCTTGAAATTAAAAATAAAAAAGCAAAAATATTTGAAAAATACACTTTCTTCATCACGGCTTCTTGGAAGTATATGGTTGATTATTGAAATTTGTCTTACTTGTGGTTTTGTGTCTTCGTATTGATTGTCAGTTACTTATATTGTAAATACTTTCATTCTCTACGAAAAGTGTCGCAAGTTACGATACAATCCGAATATTTCAAAACCTGTGTAACATAAATAGAGTACAAAAAAGTTAATGATGAAAAGATTGATGTCGGGAGTACCCAAATATGCGAATGTCCCGATGAATACAAGACTGAGGATAAGACGAGCTACAACGCTCCCCAGATAGAATTGAACGAAGTTTTCACGGTTTTTGGCAAAGCCAAACTGCATCAATATATGATTGAAATAGGCGATGGCAAAAAAGAATGATAAGATAATCCACTTCTGAGGATGTAAATATTGGAAAAATCCAAATTGAGGGGCGAAATAAATAATAATTCCAATAACCAACGTTAGGAAAATGATACGTGCCATCTTTTCTATTTTTTTTGCAAAGATAGCTCATAAAAAATAAATCCATACTCTAAGTATGTATCGTGACGATTTAAGAGTGGTTTACCGTTGCGATTACGATTTACAATTGCCATGAATCATTAGACTTCCTGCAAAGTGTTTTAAGTCGTAAAACACTTTGCAGGAAGTCTATTACAGTATTTAATAAGTTATCTAAATAATTTTTATCCTAAAATCTTTGATTGGGGAAGTTGAAATAACTTATTAAACAGGGTGTTCATGCCCAATGCGGAAGTATTGGGTAATAAATCTTAGTCTGATGAGTAGGTGTTTTTTGAGACGATTAGCCCTAAAATTTCATAAAATCGTTTTTCCCTTATTAATTCCGTAATTTTGTGTCTGTACAGAAATTCTGTGGTAGGGGCAGTATCGCATACGCCCAATGTCTGCCAGCGAGGCGTATGTGATACGCCTCTGCAATTGTGATAAATAATCCTTAATATGTCATTTGAATCATTGAATCTTATTGAACCTATCCAAAAAGCATTAGCCGAGGAAGGTTATACAACCCCAACACCTATTCAAGCACAAGCTATTCCTATTATTTTGCAAGGAACTGACCTTTTGGGGGTAGCTCAAACAGGTACAGGAAAAACTGCCGCTTTTGCCATTCCGACCATCCAATTATTACATAAAAATCATACTTTTCATAAAGGAAAACGCTCGATAAAAGCCCTTATTGTTACCCCAACACGTGAATTAGCTATTCAAATTGACGATAGTTTTAAGGCTTATGGAAAATATACAGGTTTGACGCATACTGTAATTTTTGGAGGAGTTAAACAAGGCAGACAAACGGATGCTTTACAAAATGGAGTTGATGTTTTAGTGGCAACTCCGGGAAGATTGTTGGATTTAATCAACCAGCGTTTTATCTCACTAAAAGATATTCAGATATTTATTTTAGACGAAGCCGACCGTATGTTAGATATGGGTTTTGTGCATGATATTAAGAAGTTATTGGCAATTCTTCCACCACGTCGTCAGTCTTTGTTTTTCTCGGCAACGATGCCTCCTGAAATTCAGAAACTGTCGGATAGTATTTTGTATAAGCCTCAAAAAGTGGAAGTTACGCCTGTTTCTTCAACGGCTGATACCATCAAACAAGCCCTTTATTTTGTTGATAAAAACAATAAAAATGCCTTGTTGATGGATATTTTAAAGGATTCGGCTATTGAAACGGCTTTAGTTTTTACTCGTACCAAACACGGTGCTGATAAGGTGGTGAAAACACTTTTGAAAAATAATATCAAAGCCGAGGCTATTCACGGAAATAAGGCTCAGAATGCTCGTCAGCGTGCTTTAGATAATTTTAAAGCCAAAACTACCCGAGTTTTAGTTGCCACTGATATTGCTGCACGTGGTATTGATGTGGACGATTTAGCGTATGTTATCAACTTTGAAATTCCGAATATTCCCGAAACTTACGTCCATAGAATTGGGCGGACTGGTCGTGCGGGAGCAAACGGAACGGCATTCTCATTTTGTGAAACCGAAGAATTACCCTATTTAAAGGATATTCAAAAATTGATTGGAAAGAAAATTCCCGTCATTGAAAATCATGACTATCCGATGAGTACACAACCCATTGTAGAATTGCCAAAACCACAAAATCACAATAGAAATACATCAAAACCAAACGAATCTGGTTCGGAGACTAAAAAGAAGACTTGGTTTAGAAGAAAGTAAATAGGGTTACAAGTCGTTTTTCCAGACATTTATAAGATTTATACAAAAAACATGGAAATAGTACAAAAAATATTTGAATTATTTCAAGTAAAAATTGTTTATTTCCATGAATAATTTGTACGCTCTTCAAACATTGAGTTTCTTTGTGGTAATTTTTAGCAGTTATACTTTTATTGATATAATTGAACCGCAAAAAATCCTAACAAAAGAACCAAAAGAAGAATGTTTATAAACGCTATTGCCAGTTATTTGCCTGAGCAAATTATTACAAATGCCTATTTTGAAGAGCTGAATGGATTAACTGATGATTGGATTATTGAACGAACAGGAATTCGTGAACGTCGTAAAGCATCAGCAGAAGAAAATACGCATACAATGGCGATTCAAGCGGTGGATAAATTAACCGCAAATCTTCCTTATGACCTTTCTGGAATAGACCTTATTGTAGGGGCAACTTATACGCCACACGACTGTATTTTTACCCTTGCTCATGCTGTTCAGCATCATATCAACGTTGGAGAAATTCCTGTCGTAACTATTTCTTCCGCTTGTTCATCTTTATTAAATGCCGTAGAAATTGTTCAAGGATATTTTGCTTTAAACAAAGCTACCAAAGCTCTTATTATTGCATCTGAGCATAATACTGCTTATAATAATGAGGATGATACCAAAGCTGGACACCTTTGGGGAGATGGTGCAGTGGCATTGTCGATTTCAAAAGAAAGAACATCAGAAGCTGATTGGGAAATAAAAGATGTACTTACAGGCGGTGCCGCTAATGTAGGAAAAGCATCAGTTAGTGTTACTTTGAAACCCTTGGACAGAGGTATTATTATGCCTTTCGGAAAAGACGTGTTTATCAATGCTTGTACTTATATGCCAAAAGCAAGTTTACAAGTTTTAGAGCGTAATGGTTTGACAATCAGTGATATTAAATACATTGCTCCTCACCAAGCAAATCTTAGAATTTCTAAAAATGTTGCAGGAACTTTAGGCGTTTCAGAAGATGTGATGCTTTCAAATATCCAGTATTTAGGAAATACAGGTTGTGCAGGTTGTGCTATTACTTTAGATGAAAATAAAGGGAAATTTGAAAAAGGAGATAAAATCATTGTTACCGTTTTTGGCGGTGGATATTCTTACGGAGCAATGCTTGTTGAAATTTAACGATACTTGACTTTTCATAAAAAAGCCGATTCAAATAATTTTTGAGTCGGCTTTTTTTATATATCTTTAGGAGTAGTCTTTGAATATATTCTCAAAAGTTTTTCGAGTAAATTCTACAAAATAAGAACAGTTTACCATTTAAGTTTTGATGAATCAGCCCATAAATACACATAGTACAGAAGCTTTTCGAGGTAAATATATAAAGTCAGAAACTGACTTAGACCTCATGTTGAAGACCGACTTTGGTAAGTTTTTTATTGTAAAAGTGGAAGATTTGATAAGAATGATAAAATTGCCCGTTCCTCCGTCCAGAGCTACAACGCATACTTTTATTTATCTTACCGAAGGTGAAGCCAACATGACAATTGGTAGTCAATCCTTTACAATTTATAAAGATGAATGCCTTATTGTACCCGCTGGGCAGGTTTATTCATTCTCAAAACATGACATCAATAAAGGCTATTTATGTAATTTTCATAATGATTTCATCATCGGAAAATTTGCCAAAAATGATTTGTTGAAAGAGTTTGATTTTTTGAATATTTGGGCAAACCCTTGTATAAAACTTAATCCACAGTGTTCTATTTTTATTAGACAATTATTGGAAAGAATTTTGATTGATTATGTAGAAAATGGCTTGAGTAATATCGAAATTATTCAGTCTTATTTCATAGCCTTACTTTGTGAAATAAATATTGTTCAGAAGCCACTTACAGGCGTTGGACAAAACGCAAGCATTAATCTTACCAATAAATTTAAAGAATTACTGTTCAAGCATATCAGAGAAAAACATTTAGTAAGCGATTATGCCTCTTTATTAAATGTATCGCCAAATCATTTAAATAAGGTTGTCAAGAGTGTAACAGACAAGTCTCCTACCAAATGGATTGATGAAAGTATTGTTTTAGAAGCGAAAGTTTTACTCTATCAAACTTCATTTTCTATTAGTGAAGTGGCTTCGCAAATTGGTATTGATGACCAATCTTATTTTAGCCGACTTTTCAAAAAATATGAAGGGATTTCACCTTTTCAATTCAGGAAAATGATTGAAGTATCCTAAAAATTGATTTGCTTGTCCTAACATATTCTTTCCTTGCAGATGAACTTTGTGTCATAAAAATAATGATACAAATATGTTTTCAAATCTTCTTTTTTTTCACTCTATTTTCCGTTGGTTATTGCTGATTGTATTGGGATATTCTATCATCAAAGCTTATAATGGATACGTTTCAAATCTTGTTTTTTCAAAGATAGATAATGCTTTTAGGCATTGGACAGCCACCATTGCACAAATTCAGTTGATGATTGGGATTACCCTTTTCTCCAACAGTGAAATTGTGAAATACTTCTGGAAAAACGTTTCAGTAGCCAGTCAGCATCTTGATACCTTGTTTTTTGGAATAATCCATATTTTATTGATGATTGTATCGGTAGTTATCCTGACGATTGGGTCAGCAATGGCAAAAAGAAAAATGACTGATAAAGACAAATTTAAAACTATGTTTATTTGGTTTTCAATTGCATTATTTATCATCTTTATTGCCATTCCTTGGCCATTTTCACCTTTAGCAAATAGACCGTATTTTAGACATTTTTAACCATGAAAAAATTTATAACAACTAATATCGGACGTTTACGTTTGATTGGCTTTTTAGAAGGAATTTCTTTACTAATTCTTATTTTTATGGCTGTTCCATTAAAATACATTTACGGAAATCCAGCCTTAGTAAAAGTGGTAGGACAAATTCATGGAGTGTTGTTTTTACTTTTTGTTTTCAACACTTTACGAGTAGGCGTAGAGCAAGCATGGAAATTCAAAACGACTACTTTCCCTGTTTTAATAGCCTGTGTCATTCCTTTTGGAACATTCTATATTGACCATAAAATTTTGAAAGGAATGCAAGTTCAAAATAAAGATTAATCATGTTTTGTTGATGAATATCAGTAAATGTTTAAACATTATTTAAGAAAATGATATTTAAAAAAGTATAGGTATAAATACAGGTAAAACCTTCAAAATTGATTTTGAAAGCTAATAGGGCATAAATTTTATGTATATTTTTTGAAACAAACGAATTGTGAAGAGTTCCATATATTCATTACCAATGCACAATAATATTTTTGAGCAATTTAAAAAGGTTTGGAATTATATTTTTATAAGTAAAAATGACAAATCATCAGTTCAAAATAATTTTTGTTTCGTAATTTGCATATCATTTTTTACGTTTTTTTTTATTTTACAACCAATAATTCATCAACAAATGAACAAAAAACTACTAACAAGTTTTGTTCTTTTGCTATTACTCGTATTTAGAGTATCCGCACAAGACAGAATGATTTCGGGAAAAGTAACTTCTTCCGAAGATGGCTCGGTTCTTCCAGGCGTAAGTATAGGTATAAAGGGTACTAATAAAGGTACTGTTAGTAATGCAGATGGAACTTTCAAAATTAGTATTTCTGGAACACCTACTTTAGTTTTCTCTTTAGTAGGATACAAAAAAGCAGAAATACTTTCAGGTGCAAGGTCAGAAATTAACGTTTCTTTAAATGTTGAATCGGCTAATTTAGAAGAGGTAGTTGTAATCGGTTATGGTGTTCAGAAAAAATCAAAATTGACATCTTCTATTTCAGTTGTATCGGGTAAAGATATTGCCAGTTTAACAACGGCAAGTTTTGACCAACAATTGGCTGGTCGTGCTTCAGGTGTACAAGTAACGGTTGGGTCAGGTATTATCGGGCAAGCACCACGTATCCGTATTCGTGGTACAAACTCAATTACTTCTGGAGGTTCTCCTCTAATTGTAATTGATGGTGTGCCTGCATTAGATGGTAACCAAGCAGGTGCAAACGTTCCTTCAAATCCATTAGCTGATATAAATCCAAATGATATCGAATCGCTTGATATTTTGAAAGATGGTGCTGCTACTGCGATTTATGGTTCAAGAGCAACTAATGGTGTAATTTTAATTACTACTAAAAAAGGGAAAAAAGGACAACCAATGAAAGTTAATTTGGACTTTCAATATGGTGTAACCAATCCAATCAATCGATTGAGTTTATTAAATGCTACTCAATTTGTTGAAATTGCAAACGAAAAAATTAGAAATGCGGGTGGTGTAGATGCCGCATTTTTAGATGACAAAGGCACAAATACTGATTGGCAAAATGTAATTCTTCGTCAAGGAATTGCTCAGAATTATAACATGAGTTTCAGTGGTGGTGTTGAGAAAACGAATTATTATTTCTCTTTGGGATACAATAATCAAGAAGGAGCAGTTGCTACTAATGGTCAAAAACGTTATTCTTTTGTTTCTAATCTTGACCACAACTTCAATAAATATATTTCAGTTGGAACAAAGTTACAAATCACTCGTACTGAAAATACTGGCTTAAACTCAGGAACAAATGCGTTGTCAGGTAATTTAACAGGTGCGGCACGTTTATTTCCTAACGTACCTATTTATGATGCTACAAACGCAACGGGATATAATATTTCTCCAGACGGTGCTGTGTTAGGTCAAGGTGCAAACAAGCGTGGAATTGACAATAACTATACAAATATTCAATTTGTGTTAGATAACAACAAATTCTCAAACCAAATCGGACGTGCTTTGTCAACTACTTATTTGCAAATTACACCATTTGAAGGTTTGACGTTGAAATCTATGATTGGTCTTGACTATACAGACCTTCGTGCATTCTCATCACTTGACCCTCGTCATGGTGATGGTCGTGGTTCAAACGGTGTTGTGAATCAAACTTCACGTAATGTAACTCGTTGGAACTGGCAAAATACATTGAACTATTTGAAAGATTTCGGTAAGCATTCATTCAACTTGACGGCTGGTACAGAATATCAAAAACAAACAGTTTCTTCTTTCACAGCAGGTTCTTCAAACTTCTCGGATAGATTCTTCGAACAACAAAATATTATTTCTGGAAGTTTCTCAGTACCATCAGTTGATGGTTCGGGTTTTTCAACAGGTTTTGATTCATACTTTGGACGTATTCAATATGACTATGACAATAAGTATTTCTTAACAGTATCTGGACGTAACGATGGTTTATCGGCTTTACCAGCGGCAAGTCGTAGAGGTAATTTCTTTGGAGGTTCATTAGCGTATAAAGTTTCTAACGAAGATTTTTATAAAAACTCTAACTTAGCAAAAACAATTAATGACATCAAAATTAGAGGAAGTTATGCTCAAGTAGGTAACGTAGATATTGGTTCATTCCCTTATTTAGGATTGTTTGGTGCGGCACAATATGCTACACAAAATGGTGTAGGATTTACGCAAGCAGGTAATTCAGGTTTGAAATGGGAGGCAAGTACACAGTCTAACTACGGAATTGACTTAGGTTTCTTTGATAGCAGAGTTACTTTATCAGCTGAATATTATAACAATGACGTTTCTGACTTAATTTTGGCTGCTCCAACAGCTCCATCTTTAGGTGTACCTAATAACTCAATTTCTAAAAACGTTGGTTCATTATACAACCGTGGTTTTGAAATCAATTTAGGTATTGAAGCTATCAAAAAAGGAAGTTTCTCTTGGGATGTTAACATGAACTTCTCTACAAATACCAATAAAGTTACAGCATTGAATAAAGGTACAGACGGTAAAGACCAACCAATTTTACCTTCTGTTTATCACATCATTAGAGTTGGAGAATCAGTGGCTTCATTGTACGGATACGAAAGTGCAGGCGTAAACTCTGCAAACGGTTTCCCAATGTTTGTAAAAGGCGATGGACGTATTGTTCAAAGAAATGTAGCGAATGGAGCGTATTCATTCTATGACCCTGCTAATCCTGCTGTAACAACCAACACAACAGGAGCTTCACTTTCTTCTAATGATGTTGCTGATGGTGGTGATAGAAAAGTATTAGGAAATACAAACCCTACTTATTTCGGAGGATTAACTAATTCATTCAAATATAAAGGCTTTGACTTAGAAATTTTCACTCGTTTCTCTGGTGGAAATTATATCATGAACGTTACTCGTCAAGAAACACTTTTGAACCAAGACTTCAATAACAACGGAACTGAAATTTTGAATCGTTGGACAAAAGAAGGACAAGTTACAGACGTTCCTAAAGTGTATTTGAACGGTGGTACGCAAATTAACCAAACTGGAAACGCAACCAGCCGTTTTGTTGAAAGTGGTGATTTTATCAGAATTCAAAATATTGTAGTGGGATATAACATTCCAAAAGACATTTTGAGAAAAGCTAACATCGGTGTAACAAATGTTCGTTTGTACGGACAATTACAAAATGCGTTCACTTTCACGAAATATAAAGGTTTAGACCCTGAATTGAATGCAAATGGTAACGTAAACCAAACTTTTGGACTTGATTTCAATACAAACCCTCAGTTCAGAGTTGTTACTTTTGGTGTAAACGTAGGATTCTAATATCAACAAACATTTAAGAGAAATAAAATGAAATTAATATCATATAAAAATATTGTTGCACTCGGCACAACGCTGATGTTAGCAACGGCTTGTTCGGTCACAGACCTTCAGCCAATTGATGCACTTTCTGAATCAACCGCTTTCCAAACTCCTGAAAGAATTGAACTTGCTGTTGCAGGTGTTTATGACGGAGCTCAATCTGGATTTTATGCAGGAGGTGCTGTTCGTGGGTATCCTTTCGGAGCTGCTCACCTTGAACAAGGAGATTGCCGTGGAGAAGATATGGTAAGTGTTGCGGCTTTCTATGCTATTACTTATAATTCAACTTACGATGCAAATAGCCCAAACAATGGTTATTTTTGGCAAACAATTTATGCCATGATAAACCGTGCAAACGTTGTGATTGATGGTATTCGTAAAGCTCCTGTTGGAGGAAGTTTAACAGAAGCCGTAAAGAATTCTTATGAAGGAGAATTACGTTTATTGAGAGCAATGGGGCATTTTTACCTATTGGCTAACTTCGCACGTCCTTATGGAGATAACCCTACTGCAGCAGCAGGTGGCGTACCATATCGTGAACAACCTGTTGGAACAAGCACAGGAGCATCCGTTGATGAAGCTTCAAAACAAGGACGTAACACAGTAGCTGAATGTTATGAAAAAATGTTAGCAGATTTAGATTTTGCTGAGACAAATTTACCTGCAACTCGTGCTAAAAATGGACTTACACGTGCTACTAAAGCCGCTGCAATTGCTTTAAAAACCAGAATTAGATTACACCAAAATAACTTTGCTCAAGTAATTGCCGAAGCAAATAAATTGGTACCAACTACTGGAAATTTAGTGTCACCAATTGGTAGCTACCAATTAACTGCAACGCCAATGGGACCATTTGCAGCAGGAAACAAGAGCAATGTTGAGTCAATTTTATCAATCGAAAACAATGACGTTGATAATAGTAGTGTAAATGGAGCTGCTCCTTCAATGTACACGGCTTCTATCACAGGTGGACGTGGAATTGTTGGAATTAGCCCAATTATCTGGAATCAGCCTTTTTTCCCTGCTGATGATTATCGTAAATCTTCAGCGATGGTTCAACAAGACGGTGCAACTTCTGCAGGACGTGGAGCAATGTTCACTAAGAAATATGCAGATGCAACCGCTCGTACTGATAACGCTCCAATTATTCGTTATGCGGAAGTATTATTAAATGCTGCTGAAGCTATTGCTCGTACAAGTTCAGGTGTTGATGCAAGAGCATTATCGTTATTGAATGCTGTTCGTAACCGTGCAGTACCAGCAGGAACGGGACGTTACACAGAAGCAAGTTTCAAAACAAATCAAGAGTTAGTTCAAGCTATTTTGAACGAACGTAGAATTGAATTCTTAGGAGAAGGCTTACGTTGGTTAGATATTCACCGTTTGGCTACTGATGCTGTTTTCACAACGGGAGGAATTCCTGCTAAAGCAAGTAATACAAACGTATTTACAGCACTTTATACAAATAACCCTTCAACTACTTTTGTAAGAGTTGCGGCTATTCCATATAGCAGTTTCAAATTCATTTGGCCTTTACCAATTGAAGAAATCAATAACAACCCAACGTTGAAAACACAACAAAATCCAGGTTGGTAATTTGATTAAAAATCATAATATTAAAGTCCTACTTCTTATTTGAGAGGTAGGACTTTTTTATTGGGAAGAATTCGGTTTTGGGGCATTATTTTCTTGCCAAATAGCAAATTATAGAGTAGATTTAGGTAAAAATAAAATCATCTTATAACTAAAAATAGCTTATGAAGAAAGTATCTATTATTACAACATTATTATTGGCTTCGTTTCTATCAAGTAATGCTCAAAATGCCACCGCTCTAAAAGCTAAAATTGCCCAAAAAGCTGAAACCCTTGAAAGTAAAGTAGTAGCTTGGCGTAGAGATTTTCACTTGAATCCAGAATTAGGTAACCGTGAATTTAAAACGGCTGAAAAAGTAGCTAATCACTTAAAATCTCTTGGAATAGAAGTTAAAACAGGCGTTGGCAAAACAGGCGTTGTTGGTATTTTGAAAGGAGGGAAGCCGGGACCAGTCGTGGCTCTTCGTGCTGATATGGACGGTTTGCCTGTGAAAGAGAGAGTGGATATACCTTTTGCTTCAAAAGCGGTTGGTGAATATAATGGTCAACCTGTAAACATTATGCACGCTTGCGGACATGATACCCACGTGGCTATTTTAATGGGTACAGCCGAGATTTTAGCCTCTATGAAGAGCGATTTGAAAGGAACTGTTAAATTTATTTTCCAACCTGCTGAAGAAGGAGCTCCCGAAGGAGAAGAAGGTGGTGCTCCCTTAATGATAAAAGAAGGAGTTTTGGAGAATCCTAAAGTTGATGTGATTTTCGGATTGCATATCAATGCCCAAACTGAAGTAGGTAAAATCAGATACCGTCCAGGTGGAACAATGGCAAGTTCTGACTGGTTTAAAATCAAAATTAAAGGAAAACAAACACACGGAGCAAGTCCTTGGCAAGGTATTGACCCCATCGTGACGGCTTCGCAAGTGGTAATGGGTTTACAAACAATTGTGAGTAGAAATTCACCATTAAACGAATCAGCAGCAGTAGTTACAGTCGGACAAATTAATGGTGGTGTTCGTAGCAATATTATTCCTGAAGAAGTAAATATGAACGGTACAATCCGTACTCTTGACCCTGCCGTGCAAGATATGATTCATGCAAGAATGGCACAAGTAGCGACTAATATTGCCCAAAGTGCAGGAGCAACTGCGGAAGTGAAAATTACAAAAATGTGTCCGATTACTTTTAACGATGTTGCCTTAACAGAGAAAATGGTACCAACGTTAGAAAGTGTTGCAGGAAAAGCAAATGTGTCAATAACCGCTGCCGCAACAGGTGCAGAAGATTTTGCTTTTTATCAAGAGAAAGTGCCGGGTGTATTTTTCTTCTTGGGTGGAGCTCCAAAAGGTAAACCCGAAGGACAAACGGCACCGCACCACACACCTGATTTTTATATTGACGAAGGTGGTTTTGTTTTGGGAATGAAGTCAATGGCGAGTTTGGTAGTTGACTATATGGAGAAGTAAATTGTAGAAAACGATTTTAGGTAAAAAGGGTAGCAATCAAATAGAATGCTACCCTTTTTATATTTTTTACTAATAATGTGCGTCAACCATTCTTTCAAATAAAGTGTTAGTGTTCAAAAATAATGTCCAATATTTTAAACCCGACACTAATTTCTTAATAACTAAATCTTACCCCTTTTTAATTAGCGTCTTCTACGCTTACGAGCAGTTGTAGGAGCGTTAGCAATTCTTATTTGTTTAATTCTTTCTTCTAAATCTACAATTACACGAGCAGACATTTCTCTGTTTGCATCATTTGCTTCGTTTAAAGACTTATAAGCGGCTTGTAGTTTTTCGTAATCAGAACCTAATTCACCGTATTTTTTACTCAAAGACTCAAAGTTATCTTTCCCCTCTTCCTGACATTTTACATAGTCTTCATTTTTTCTTTTGAATTGACTTTCCATGCTAAAACGATAGCTACTCAATTCTGCATTTTCTTGGCGTTCTTTCTGTACTTGTGCTTCTAATCTACGAGCTTGGTCTTGTAAATCAGTAATTTGTTTAGTATCAGTACAACTGCTCATGCTCAGACTCGTAAGTAAAGCTACTGACAAAAGTGTGGAAATCTTTTTCATGAAAATATATTTTAATTTATGGGGTTGTCTTATTTTTCTCCTAATTTATTAACTTTTTTAATAGAAATCAAAATAACTCTCCTTTTTCCTTGCGTATAGACTTAACAAATGCTAATTCGGTATAGATTTTATCCATAATTATTATTCTGATAGAATTTTTTAACATTTTTTTAGGGTTTGTATTTTAATAATTGTCGTACTTTTAAGCAATAATTTATAAAAACTATCGTTACTTTTTATTGAGTAAACATAAACACCCTATTGGGCTTCTAAACTATGAAACGAATTGTACTTTTGGGTTTTTTCCTTACAGGAAGTTCATTAATGAGCTTCGCTCAATCATCTGGTATTCAGAAGCCTACAACTGTAACTCCTAATATTTCTATTCAAAATTTTGAATGGTTTGAGCATTCTATCGTGGGAAAAGCGGGAGTTCAAATTCAATTTCAACCAATTAAAAAAATCAACTTTGTGCTTGATGCAGGTGCATTTCAAAGTATCGGACAAGCCGATATAATGGGGGCTGGCTGTGTAGCAGGCGTAAGTGCTGCTGATAAAGGTCAAGTGGGAGGTTCAACGGCTTTAGGACCAACTGGCGTTCCTTTATTGAGCATTCCCAAAATGAGCTATCAAGGCGGTTTTGCTAATCTTGACGCAGGAATCCCAATTAAATTAGGCGATAGTTCACGTACTACCATAGAGCCTTTTGTGGGCATTGAAGCAAAAATATGGAATCGTTCTGCAGATTATGGAACAGAAGGAAATCCAATGGTTTTTGAAGAAAAATATAAATTTTTATCTCCTGCTTTGGGTGCAAAATTAAATTATACTACAAAGTCGAAAGTGAAAGTAAGTTTAAGAATTTCAACGAGTTATCCTGTCATTTCAAAAATGAAAACAGATGAGAAAAACTTGACTTTTCCCAATGCCGAAATTGATTTAACTAAAATGCTTTCACCTTCAGTTGAATTAGGCATGAAATTCAAAAAAGTTACCGTTAAACTTCGTTACGAAAGAATAAATATTGGCACTTCCGACTCCCTGAAAGGTTACAATAACCCCGCCTCAAAAGCTAACGTTACAGGTCTTTCTATTGGATATGATTTTTAATATAGAGAATAGATTTTATTTTAGAGAATAGATTACAGATTACAGAGAATAGATTACAGATTACAGAGAATAGATTACAGATTATAGAGAATAGATTACAGGTTATAGAGAATAGATTGCAGATTATAGAGAATAGATTGCTGAGAATAGATTACAGAGTTAATTTTATGGAAAAAATCTCTATCCTCTATCCTCTATCCTCTATCCTCTATCCTCTATCCTCTATCCTCTATCCTCTATCCTCTATCCTCTATCCTCTATCCTCTATCCTCTATCCTCTAATTATCATCAATCATTCCGCCTGCTTTAATGGCTTCATAATCAGTTTTTAATCTTCCCATTTCACGAGCCAAAAACGTTTGTAATTGCGTATTAAACTCATGTTGTTCTTCTTTGCTCAACGAAGCATAATAATCCTTTAATTCTTGGTTAATTGTGGCACGTTCTTCGGCAGAAGAGGCGTTTATTGAGCGTATATGATATTTTTTGAAGTCAAAATCCATGATAAAGTTGTTTTTTGTAATAAGCTGCAATTTAAAAACATTGATTCAAATTTTCGCTTTTTGTGTTTATCTTCAACAAAAAAACTAAAATTATAATCTATGTCTGAAAAATTACAAATTCATGACCACGATCCAATTGTCTGTAAAAATTGTCATCATATATTTCATGGAAAATACTGTTCCGAATGTGGACAAAAAGCTGAAACCAATCGCTTTACAATAAAACATATTATTGAAACTACTTCTCATGCTTTTCTTAACGTTTTTTTCTTTTTTGAAAGAGGAGCTTCTTTAACTTTTAAAGAATTATTGATTAGTCCGGGACAATTTCTTCGTAATTATTTGTCGGGAAAAAGGGTAAGTCACATCACACCAATTGGTTATGTATTATTAGTCGGAACAATTTCTACGTTATTATACACCTATTTGGGAGATGAAATGATGATGAATATGCCTTTTGGCGAACAACTTGTCAATGATAAGAACAAGATAATTTCCACAAAAGATATTGTCAAATATATCACTGAGCATCAAGTTTTATCAACCTTGATTATGATACCCTTGACCTCAATGGTTACTCAAAGAGTTTATAAAAAAATAGGCTATAATTATGCTGAACATTTGGTGGTAAATGCCTTTTTATTATCGCAACAAAGCATGATTAATTCATTTTTTATGCCTCTACTGCTAATTTCTGACTCGAAGTTAATATCACTTGCTATGACCTTTGTTTCTTACACTTATTTGACATGGAGTTATCATCAACTTTTTCAAATTACGCCTTTGGGAAAAAGTATTTTTAAAAGTATAATGGCAGTTCTTTTAGGATACTTATTGCTTATTTTATTTTCTTCTTTGGTCGGAGGCGTTGTTGTGGGAGTTCTACATGCGGCAGGAAAACTCAAGCATTAGCATTAATAATCAAAATACTTACCCCAAGACCTTACGAATACGCTGAGTTGTCGTAACTTTGTGGTTAAATTTTTAACAAATCCTATCTTCATGAGTTAGGAATTTTAGATGAAAACTAAAACGCAATTAAAGAATAAAGTCAATATCGTTACACTTGGTTGTAGCAAAAATGTGGTTGATTCAGAGGTGATTTATACTCAGTTGAAAGGAAATGGTATAAAGGTTAGCCACGAATCTAAGAAAGATGATTCAAACATTGTTATCGTAAATACTTGCGGTTTTATTGATAATGCTAAGCAAGAATCAATAGATACCATTTTGCGATATGTTGATGCCAAAGAAGCTGGCGTAATTGATAAATTGTATGTAACAGGTTGTTTGTCACACCGTTATAAAGATGAATTGGAGGTGGAAATCCCTACGGTTGATGCTTTTTTTGGCACAAATGAGTTACCAAGATTATTAAAAACACTCAAAGCAGATTATAAACACGAACTCATCGGAGAACGTCTTTTAACAACTCCAACCCATTACGCATACTTGAAAATTGCGGAAGGTTGCGACCGTCCTTGTTCGTTCTGTGCTATTCCATTAATGCGTGGCGGACACGTTTCTCGTACTATTGAAGATTTAGTAATTGAAGCAAAGTCATTAGTAAAACGTGGTACAAAAGAGTTAATTCTCATCGCTCAAGATTTAACGTATTACGGTTTAGATATTTATAAAAAGCGTAACCTTTCGGAATTATTAGAACACTTTTCAGATATTGAAGGACTTGATTGGATTCGTTTACAATATGCTTACCCTGCTGGTTTCCCGATGGACGTTTTAGATGTAATGAATTCAAAATCAAATATTTGTAAGTATTTGGATATGCCATTGCAAAGTGGTTCAACGGAAGTTTTGAAAAGAATGCGTCGTGGAATTACTCGTGAGAAAACCGAAGATTTAATCAATGCCATTCGTGATAAAGTGCCTGATATTGCTCTAAGAACCACTTTAATTTCTGGTCACCCAGGAGAAACAGAAGAGGATTACGAAGAAACTTATCGATTTGTAGAAAAAATGCGTTTCGACCGTTTAGGTGTTTTCACATACTCGCACGAAGACCAAACCCATTCACATACTTTTGAAGACGATGTTCCTGCCGAAATAAAACAAGAACGTGCCGACGAAATTATGGCATTGCAACAAGATATTTCGATGGAGTTGAACCAAGAGAAAGTAGGCAATACTTATAAAGTTTTATTTGATAGAAAGGAGGGAGGACACTTTATCGGAAGAACACAATTTGACTCGCCAGAAGTTGATAATGAGGTACTTATTCCAGCATCACAATTTGTACGTTTAGGTGATTTTGCCAATGTAAAAGTTAATCGTGCCGAAGAATTTGACTTATACGGAGACTTGGTTTAGAGAATAGAGGATAGAGGATAGAGGTTAGATTTTAGAGAATAGTTAACAAAAAAATGGCGATTAGGAACTTAAATTTCCCAATCGCCATTTTTACTGCTCACTGCTCACTGCTCACTGCTCACTGCTCACTGCTTACTGTCAATACACCTCCATTGTTTCGTCAATTTCGTTTGCCCAGGCATTGATACCACCCGTTAAGTTTTGTAAATTATTAAAGCCATGATTTTGAGATAAGTAATCAATCACACTTGCTGAACGAAAGCCGTGATGGCAATACACAACGACCGTTCTATCTCGTGGAATATGTTTCACATTCGTCGGAATATTACTCATTGGAATCAAGACAGAACCTTCAATTCTACAAATTTCATATTCATTCAAATTTCTTACATCTAACAAAAAGAAATCTTCTTTATTCTGTATTTTCTCTGATAACTCTTCAACGGTTATTGTTGAGTTAATGGCTTGATTATTAGGCATATTTTTTTGTTTTTCTCCTTCTGGAAATATCATCTTTTCTGCGTTTGCTTTTCTTTTTACTTTAATTTTTTGTGAAGTGTTTTCTAATAAATCAAGCATCAAAAGTTGCCCACTTAGTACCGTTCCGATACCCGTAATTATCTTAATTACCTCATTGGCTTGGTACATTCCCAACATTCCTGGAAGAATCCCCAAAACGCCAATTGTAGCACAGTTGGGGATTTCCAATTCAGAAGGTTGTTCGGGAAATAAACAACGATAAGTAGGTCCTTGATTACCCAATGAATCGGTGTAATTAAACACTGAAACCTGTCCTTCAAACTGATGAATTGCTCCGTAAACAAATGGTTTATTCAATTTTACACAATAATCATTGATAAGATAACGAGCCGTAAAATTATCAGTACAATCCACAATTATATCATAATTTTTGACGAAATTTTCGGCATTTTCGGCATTTTCGGCTTTGAAATTTTGCTTAACTGCCTCATATTCAATTGTATCATTCAGCTTTAATAAACGAGTAGCAGCGGTGGTTGCTTTCGGGCTACCAATGTCTTCTACTTTGTATAAAACCTGTCTTTGTAAATTGCTTAAATCTACCGAATCAGCGTCCATAATTCCTAATTTACCAATGCCCGCTGCCGCCAAATATAACAAAACTGGACAGCCTAAACCACCCGCACCAATTACTAAAACTTTAGCATTTTTTAGTTTTAGTTGACCATCTTGCCCAATTTTTGGTAGTAACAAGTGTTTTTGATAACGATTTTTTTCAGTTGATGAGAGCATATTGATACATTAATTTATTTTTGTATTAAGCGAGATAACAAATTACGATTAACGAAGATAACAATAAATTTAACGCCTTATAAACTCATTACTTGTATTCGCTTATTTGTCAACTAAAAGTGACACCAATGGGCATAAAAAAACCTTCTCAAAGTTATTGAGAAGGTTTTTAATATTTTTAAGCTATTGGTATTACAAGCTCAAAGTTCCCTTACGAGCTGCTGCAATTAAAGAAGCTTCCAAACCTTTTTTGTTGATAGTACGGATAGCTTTTCCAGATACTTTCAATTGAACCCATACACCTTCAGATTCTAAGAAAAATTTCTTAGTATGAAGATTTGGATAGAATTTACGCTTAGTTTTATTGTTAGCGTGAGATACGTTATTACCTACTTGTGTCTTTTTTCCTGTTAATTGACAAACCTTAGCCATGTTAATCCTTGTTTTTGTTATGTAAAATCACTTTGGAAGCGATATAATAGACTTGATTTTCAGTATTTTCTGAAACGGAATGCAAAATTAGAGATTATTTCTCAAGGATACAATTTATTAAGGAAATAAAATTCAGGAATCTTCGTACTTTTGTTTAAACTCATTGTTTTAACATTCTATGTTTAAGAAAATTGCTACTTCGTTGCTTTGGCTAACCAGCTTGCCTGTATGTATATATACACTGGTGACATACTTGCTATCATATACACTCGTGATTGAGCATTGGTCGGCAGGGTTCATTATGATGACGTTGCCATTTGCTATGTTAGGGTGTTTTGTTATTGCCTTCACGTGGTTGTTTATTCGTCCTTCCAGAGCCATTTTACCAATCCTGATTTTATGTTTGGGTTATCCATTTATCAAGCGTACCATCGTTTTTAAAGACCCTCAAAAAGGAGAAAATACATTGTCTGTTTTTAGTTATAATGTATTCAGTTTTTGTGGAGACGAATATACAGGTGATAAAGTAAAAGCTACTAATTTGATTAATTATGCTGCTGATTATGAGGCTGATGTGAAATGTTTTCAAGAGTTTTATAATTTAGAAAGTGATAAGCGATTTCGGACAGTTTCTTTGATGCAAAAGGAAAATCCATACATGGTCAGTAATAGTGAGAGAGGAAATCAAGGGCTGGTTGGGCTTATTATTTTTTCAGCTTATCCAATTATTCATCATCAAGGAAAAGTTTTTGGACGACGAAATGCCAATGGTTATTTAGTTGCTGATATTGCCCGTAAAAAAGACACCATTAGGGTGATTAATATTCAATTGCAATCAATGGGAATACGGGTAAATAAGGTAGTGAGTGAGGTGAAAGGAAAAGATTATGAAGAAGCCAAAAAAGAAGGAAAAGGCATCGTATCATCTTTAAAAATGGGTTTTCAAAAACATGGCGAAGAGGTGAAATTAATCGAGAAAATGATTGATGAAAGTCCATACCCCGTAATTCTTTGTGGTGATTTTAATGAAACACCCTATGGAAATGCTTATGGAAGTATCCGTGACCGATTGAAAAATGCTTTTGAAGAAGCAGGTAATGGCTTTGGTTTTACCCTAAATCGTAGCCCAAGATTAGTGAGAATTGATAATCAGTTTTGTTCGGAAGAAATAAAAGTGCTTGATTTTAAGACGTTTAGGAGTGTTTTGTTGTCAGACCATTTTCCGATTTTAGGTAGATATTCTTTAGACAAAAAACAGAAAGTCGATAAATAATTGTGCGGAATATCACTTAACTCATCACCAAATCACATGAATTATAAATTACCCTTCATCGGAAAACTCGCCTTTGCTCTAATCTCAATAACCATTTTTGTTTATTGGCTTATGGTTTTGCAAGATATTCTTGTACCAATATTTATCTCTGTCATATTATCAATGGCAATTTTTCCTGTGGCAAATTGGCTTGAAAAAAAAGGCTTGGGACGTATTTTATCAGTAACGTTTACGATGTTATTGTTTACCATGATAATGATAGGCGTAATTTGGTTAGCATCCATTCAAATTGCTGATTTTGGCGAAATGTTGCCACAATTAGAGAAAAGATTTACGCTCTGGTTTAATCAAATTCAGCGTTGGGCTGAGAGTATTTTTCATATCGGAAAGAAGACTCAACTTGCTCGATTACGCCAATATGGAACAGGATTTTTGAGTACAGGAGGAACTATCTTTACCACTGCACTTTCTACAACAGGAAGCGTTTTAGGTAATTTGTCACTCATCCCGATTTATATGTTCTTCTTTTTATATTACAGAGACTTTTTTAGAATGTTTTTCTATAAAGTTTTCCGCAATATAAATCGAAAGAGAATTGATGCCGTTCTCAATAAAATCTACGAAGTGGTACATAGTTATTTGACTGGTTTAGTGACGGTTACAATAATTGTAGGAGGCTTAAATACGATTGGATTATTAATTTTAGGAATTGATTATGCCGTGTTTTTTGGCTTTTTAGCGGCAGCTTTATTAGTAATTCCTTTTATTGGAATACTGATTGGGTCAATTTTACCAATAATTATTGCCCTAATTACTAAAGATTCTCCCATGTATGCCGTTGGGGTAGCTGGAGTTTTTATTTTTGTACAATTCTTAGAAGGTAATTTTATCACTCCACAAGTGGTAGGCTCAAAAATCAGTATCAATGGTTTAGTGGCTATTATTGCTTTATTGTTGGGTTCGGCTTTATGGGGAATTGCGGGAATGGCTCTTTCCTTGCCAACAATTGCCATTTTGAAAGTTGTTTTTGACGCCGTTCCAGACCTAAAACCTTTTGGCTATATTTTGGGAGAACCCGACCACGACCGATTGCGTCAAGACAAGAAACGTGATATGCAGAGTTTTGTGCCAGATTTGGTAGAAAGCATTGTGGAAACAACCGAAGACGTGAAGTCGTTGGTAAGTGGGAAAAAGCGTAAAAGTAAACCTGAGAAGATAGATTGAGAAGGCAATGGGGTTTGGGAATTAATCCTAATCCCCAAGAAAGACGTCTTCGCTTAATATCTTGACTTCCATTTATATTTGCACGCAGTAAATTTCCTATTATTTTGATTGCTCCGTCTCCATTATTTTATCCCAAAACGTAAAGTAAAAACCATAATTCCCTTTTCCATAATGATGGTGATAATTATGTGCCGTAGAGGTATTTATCCATCGTCCAAGCCAATGTTCTCTAAACCATTTTGGATAAATTTCATATCCTAAATGTCCGTAAACATTTACCACCATTGAGATAATATAAAAAATAGCAACAGCATTGAAATGTGTTGGAATAATGACCATCATTACAAACTGAAAACAACCATTAATGACAGCCTCCATTGGGTCAAAAGCAAAAGCTGCCCAAGGACTTGGATTGTGAGATTTATGGTGTAAAGCATGGAAGTTTTTGAAAAGAGCTTTATGATGAATTAAGCGGTGTGTCCAGTAAAAATAGGTATCATGTAATAAAATCATCAATAAAATACTTATCCAAAAATACCATATTGGGTAGTCGTTGATATTGTTGTATGCTCGTGAAAACGGATAAAATGGCGTTTTGTAAGCAATATAACCCACGATTCCAAAAATCACACATGACATGAACGAAGAGCCAAATTCTCGTAAATAATCACTTGTTTTTGGGAAACGATTTTGAATTTTTTGGAATGATTTTGAATTTTTGAAAACGTAATAAAAAACGAAGAATGCCATTCCTGCTACCAATAAATAACGAAGAAAGTTAATTAGAAAAATGAAAATGGCGAAAGGCAGTTGAGTTTCCATAAGCTTATTATTTAAAATTGATAAGCAAATTTGACTAAGAATTTTGAGGAAAAAATTTACAAAAGATAAGTTTGTTGTTTGGAGCAGAACTATGATTTATAAAATTTTGAGATTTCAGTATTTTGTTGAAAAATAATCTTGAAATTTTAGAATTCTATAAATCTTAGTTCAGCTATAAAATCACCAATCAATGCTTGTTTTCTGTAACTCGTTTTCTAATTCTACTTAATGAAACAGGCGTAACTCCCATAAATGAAGCTAAATGTTTTAAAGGTACTCGATTCATTAAGTTTGGATATTCTTCAATAAATTTTAGGTAACGCTCTTCTGGAGAATAGAAAAGGTGTTTCTCAAAAACTTTTATAGCTTGTGCCAGTTCGTGTTGAATGAAATACCTTCCAAAACGTTCTAATCGTGGATTCTGTGAAAATAAAACTTCCATTTGGTCGTAATCGTAAACAACCATTAATGTATCTTCCAAAGCCTCAAAACTGTAAGATGAAGGTTGATTGAGAATAATACACTCGAAAGAAGATACCATCTGTTGTTCTTTCTTAAAAATTAGATTGTATTCTTCACCGTCTTTTAAATGATAGAATCTAATCAAACCATTCATAATCATACCCACTTTTTTACTGTAATCCCCAGTTCTGAGAAAGTGTTCATTTTTATCAATTTGTACAATTTTACCAATTGATAAAAGTTGCGTTAAATCACTCATATCCAAAAACTCATATTGTCCCCAAAGATTTTGAAAATCAGGACTTTGAGTGATATTTTGTATCATTTGCTTATCCATGTTTCAGTTTATGAGTTTTAACATTTATGAGTGTATGAGTTTTAAGTCATAAACTTACTACTCATACACTCATGAACTTAACTATACCAATGCTTCAAACAAAATCTCGACAGCGTGTTTAGCAGTACGCCCAGTTCCATCGTGAATTTGGTGACGGCAACTCGTTCCCGAAGCAGCAATAATTACGTCATCAGCCTGTTGGCGAATTGTTGGGAAAAGTACCAATTCTCCTACTTGGTTTGATAAGTCAAAATGCTCTTTTTCGTATCCAAAAGAACCAGCCATTCCACAACAACCAGATGGAATAATTTGAACTTCGTAATTGCTTGGTAATGAAAGACTTTTCTTGGCAGGGACTAAACTTGAAAGCGATTTTTGCTGACAATGTCCATGTAATTTTACCAAACGTTTTTCAGTTGTAAAGGCACTTTTTGCAATACGTTTTGCATCAATTTCTTTAGCAATAAATTCTTCCATCATGAAGACATTTTGGGCTAATTTCTTCGCATCTTCTAATAAATTTTCATCTACTAAATCAGGATATTCATCACGGAAAGTTAAGATTGCCGAAGGTTCAATTCCGACTAAAGGAATATCTTCCGAAACCACATTTCTCAATAAACTCACATTCTGATTTGCCAATTTTTTAGCATCATTCAAAAGCCCTTTTGATAATTGCGGACGACCTGACTCTACGTGATTTGGTACGATGACTTCGTAACCCAAACGGTTCAGTAATTTCACCGCAGTCATACCGATTTCTACGTCATTATAATTAGTAAATTCATCTACAAAAAGATATACTTTTCTTTGCGTTTTTGTGCCTTCGTGGCTCTTAAACCAATTTTTAAATGTTTTCTTTGCCAATAGAGGCATCGTTCTGTCAGGGTGAAAACCAACGATATTATTAGCAATTTTACGTAATGCAGGCGTATCAAAAACTAAATTGTAAGCCCAAGGAATGTATGAAAATAAGCCAGATAATTTAGAAAAATTCCCTACCAAACGACTTCTAATTGGTACACCATTTTCTTTATAATATTGGTGTAAAAATTCCATTTTCAATTTAGCAACATCCACATTCGACGGACAATCTGATTTACAACCTTTACAAGCCAAACATAAATCAAAAACTTCCTTGATTTCTTCGTGATTAAAACGGTTCGCTTTATCAGAATGTGTCAAGAATTCTCTCAAAATATTAGCTCTTGCACGAGTAGTTTCCTTTTCATTACGAGTAGCCATATAAGACGGACACATCGTTCCACCCGAAAGGTGCGTTTTACGGCAATCGCCTGAACCATTACACTGTTCGGCGTGCTGTAAAATATTTTGGTCGGTAAAGCGGAAAGTTGTCTCAAAATCAGGGGTTTGTTGCCCTGGCGTGTAACGCAAAAACGTATCCATTGGAGGCGTATCAACCACCTTATTTGGGTTGAAAATATTATACGGGTCCCAAATACGTTTCACCTCTTTCATCAAACCATAATTGTGTTCACCAACCATTTGCTTGATAAATTCACCACGTAAGCGTCCGTCACCATGCTCTCCAGAAAGTGAACCGTTAAATTTCTTAACCAAAGTCGCAATTTCTTCAGCAATTAATCTAAACTGTTTATTTCCCTCAACAGTCTTTAAATTAATGATTGGACGAAGGTGGATTTCTCCCGAACCTGCATGAGCATAATGCACACAGTAGAGATTATTTTTATCTAAAATTTCATTGAATTCACGGATGAAATCAGGTAAATCATTCACATCAACGGCAGTATCTTCAATTACAGCTACTGCTTTTTCATCACCAGGAAGATTTGAAAGTAGTCCCAAACCTGCTTTACGCAAATCCCAAACCTTTTTGGTATCAGCACCATAAACCACAGGAAAATGATAGCCTAAGCCAGCAGCACGCATTTCTGCTTCCATCGCAATAGCTTTGGCTTCAATTTCTGCATGAGAAGTTCCACGCAATTCAACCACCAAAATTGCACCAGGGTCACCTTGCACAAAGAAACGATTTTGGCTATGTTCTTTATTGGCTTTGGTGCATTCCAAAATATAATGGTCCATCAATTCAGAAGCCGACGGTTTATATTTCAAGGCAATTAAGTTTGCTCTTAAAGATTCATCAACGGTATTAAAATGCCCACAAACCAACCCAATTTCTGGCGGAGGCATATCATTTACGTGTAATTTTATTTCAGTCAAGAAACAAAGCGTACCTTCCGACCCTGAGATTAATTCACAGAAATTAAACGGTTTTCCTCCTTCTGTAAATGGCTCGCAGTTTAGTAGCATATCCAAAGCATAACCTGTATTTCGTCTTTCAATGGTTGGTTTTGGAAACTCTTTACGGATTTCAGCTTGGTTTTCTGGTTTAATCAAGATATTATTCATTTCTCGATAAATCTTTTCAGAAAGTGTGGCTGTTCCATTTTTCTTTTCAGCACTTGCCAATAAATCAGCTAAGTTCTGAGAAGCATGGCTTTTAAATTCAACTTCAGAACCGTCTGCTAAAATTCCTTTTACCTCCATTACGTGTTCACGAGTTGAACCATAAACTACCGAATTTGAGCCACATGAATTATTACCAACCATTCCGCCAATCATGGCACGGTTTGCGGTAGAAGTTTCAGGCCCAAAGAATAATCCATGTTTCTTCAACTCCATATTTAGCACATCACGCACCACTCCGGGTTGAACACGTACCCAATGTTCTTCTTTATTTACTTCTAAAATTTTGGTAAAATTTTTAGAAACGTCAACCACAATTCCATTGCCTACCACTTGCCCTGCCAAGGACGTTCCCGCAGTTCTTGGAATAATGGACGAGCCATTTTCACGAGCAAAGTTGATTAATGTTTTAATATCATTAATCGTTTTTGGAATAGCCACAGCAGTAGGCATTTCACGATATGCTGAAGCGTCTGTGGCATAAAGAGTTCTCATTACTGTATCGTAATGGAGTTCACCCTCTAATTTCGTGGCAAGTTGAGCGAGTAAATTGTGATTGGTCATTTTGGATTATACTAAGAATTATATTGCGTTTCTAAGTTCTACTTTTACACATCAAAATTACCAATAATTTTAATCTGATGTTGCTATAAATATTTTTTAAGGTAGTTTATGTTGGAATAGTGCAATAAAATAAAAATATAGGACAGGTAATTTTGTGCCATTATTCATCAAAAACGCTGATTATTCACACTTTTGCAAACTTTTGCAAACACTATTCTAATATGTGCTAAACTTTGCAAAAGCAAATTAAATACAATTTCTTACATTCTGTTGTTGATATAGCAAATAAAATTTTTTCAAAAAAAAATTGAATTATAGAAATTTTCTTTTCTACTTTGCATTACATTTTTATAACAATTTCATATTTAGTCTCTCAAAAATACTATTTGCCTAATCCATCACGTATAATTCTTCTTTTAGTAATTAGGCTATGTATTGATGTAATTATTATTTATTTACTCTAATTATTTGGAGTCAAATATGTAATTGTTTAGTGTTTTTCATTAACCATTTCCAATCTTAACAAAACCTTATGAATAATCATTTTTACAGATGGTTCGGTCGCTCAGTGCGACAGGGTGTAGCATCAAAGTCTCTTTTGAAGACTGCTTTGATGGCTATCACTATGCTTGTGTCTATAAGCATGTATGCTCAAGACAAAACAGTTTCGGGTAAAGTAACTGATAAAGGAGACGGTTCGGGTATGCCTGGTGTTTCTATTTCAGTAAAAGGTTCAAACAAAGGTACTCAAACGGATATCAATGGTGCATACAAAATTGCTGCTCCAGCTAATGCTACTTTAGTTTTCTCTTTTGTTGGTTATGCAAAACAAGAGATTGCAGTTGGTACTCGTTCTGAATTAAATGTAACTTTAGTATCAGAAAATAAAGCTCTTGACGAAGTTGTTGTTGTTGGTTATGGTACTACTACCAGAAAAGACGCAACAGGTGGTGTTACTTCTTTAACTGCTAAGGACTTTAACCAAGGGGTTATCGCTTCTCCAGAGCAATTATTACAAGGTCGTGCTGCGGGTGTTCAAATGACTCCTAACAGTGGTGAGCCAGGAGCGGGTATTAACATCCGTATTCGTGGTACCACTTCAATCCGTTCAGGAAATGGTCCATTGTACGTAGTAGATGGTATTCCTTTGGACGGTTCAAGTACTGTTGATGGTGCTGATGGTAGTGCAGGTTTCGGTAACGTTGCTGCTAAAAACCCATT
This sequence comes from Arcicella aurantiaca, assembly GCF_003148625.1. GTDB lineage: Bacteria > Bacteroidota > Bacteroidia > Cytophagales > Spirosomataceae > Arcicella > Arcicella aurantiaca. The sequence continues at coordinate 61,017 of NZ_QGGO01000021.1, forward strand.
AAACTTTATGAACCCTTCAGATATTGAAAGTATTTCAGTATTGAAAGATGCTTCTGCTGCTGCTATCTATGGAGCAAGAGGTGCAAACGGTGTAGTTTTAATTACAACTAAAAAAGGAAAATCAGGTCAAAGTAACTTAAACGTTTCAATCGGTACAAGTATCGCTTCAAACTACAAAAACTATGACGTACTTTCAACAAGTGCATTCTTAACAGAAGCTGCTAAAGCTGGATTAGATGTTAATAACAAAACAATCAATGCAGGTTCAAGCACTAACTGGCAAGACCAAGTATATCGTACAGCTGTCACTCAAAACTATAACTTGAGCTATGGTGGTGGAAATGACGTAACTAACTATTTCTTCTCTTTAGGTTATAACGACCAACAAGGAACAGTTAAAGGAACTTCAATGGGAAGAGTTTCAGCTCGTATCAACGCAACTCACAAGTTATTTGATAACAAAGTGGTTTTAGGTGTTGCTATGACAACTTCTCAAATTAAAGATAAAGGTGCTGCAACAGGTGGTGACATCGGTTTTGAAGGTAACGTAATCAGTAGAGCTATTCAAACAAACCCTACTTACCCAATTCTTGCGGCTGATGGTTCATACTTTACAAATGGTACTCCTGCTTTCCGTAACCCAGTTTCTTTATTAGAGCAAATCAATATTGGTGGTAGTACTGCAAGAACTTTGATGAACATCACTGGTACTTGGAACATCACTAAAGATTTATCTTACAAAGCTAACTTTGGTTTAGATAACTCAAACGGTGTAACAAGAACAAGTGTTCAACCAAATACGCCAGGATTTAGCGTAAACATTCCAAATAACCAAGGTTATTCAAGAATTGCTAACCGTTATATCACTACTACTACGATTGAACATACTTTGAACTACAAAACTGTTCTTGGTAAATCTAAAATTGATGCGATTGCTGGTTTCTCTTATCAGAAATTTGAAAACCAAAGTAATTATGTTCAAGCTCTTTACTTTACTTCTCCAGCTGGTTTCGACTTATCTAACAACCTTAACTTTGTTGATAATAGCGGTACTCAGAAAGCATTTTCAGGAGGTTCTGCAAAGTCTCAGTTTGACTTACAGTCTTATTTCGGTCGTGTAAACTATTCATTCAACGACAAGTATTTATTAACAGGTACTCTTCGTGTTGATGGTTCTTCTAAATTCGGTCTTAACAATAAATATGGTTATTTCCCATCAGTTGGTGCTGCTTGGCGTTTATCGAATGAGTCATTCATTCCAAAAGAGATTTTCTCTGACTTGAAATTGAGAACTAACTGGGGTATCACAGGTAACCAAGAATTCCCTACTAATACTTCATTGGCTACTTATGCTCCTAACTCTGGTGCAGGTGGTATCTCTAAAGAAAACGTACCAAACCCAGACATTAAATGGGAATCTACTACTGCTTATGGCGTAGGTCTTGACTTTGGTTTAATGAAAGGAAGATTAACAGGTACAGTTGATTACTTCAACAAAAGTACAAACAACTTGTTATTCCCTTTTGCTGCACCACAACCAGACGTAGCAACAACAAGATGGGCAAACATTCCTGCTGATATTAGAAACACAGGGGTTGAATTTAGCTTAAACTACCAAATTTTAGCAGGTACTAAGTTAGGTTGGGATGCAAGTGTTAATACTACTTTCTTGAAAAACGAAGTGGCTAAATTAGACGTTGCTACTATCCAAACAGGTAACTTATACGGACAAGGTTTATCAGGTGTATTTATCCAACCAATCACACAAGGATACCCATTATATGGTTTCTTCTTAAATGATTTCAAAGGATATGATTCAAATGGTAACACAATTTTATCAGCAGAGAAATCATACAAAGGAAGTCCATTCCCTACAATGGTTTGGGGTTTAACTAACAACTTTACTTATGGTTCTTGGAACGCAAGTCTTTTCATCAACGGTCAGTCAGGTGGTTATATCTATAACAACACTGCAACAGCTGTATTGAACAGAGGTTCATTGAAACAAGGTAACAACGTAACTCCTTATACATTGTCAAGCACAACAGGTCAGGCTTACGGAGATGCTCCAGTTGCATCAACATTCTATTTAGAGAAATCTGATTTTATCCGTATCTCTAACTTGTCAATCGGTCACACAGTTAAGTTACCTGCAAACAGCTTTGCTAAATCATTGAATATCTCATTGACTGGTCAAAACTTATTGTTGATTTCTAACTATTCAGGTTTAGACCCAGAAATTTCAAACCCTGCTGCGGCAAGAGGTACAGGGGCTAATGCTATTCCTTCTTTGGGTATTGACTATATCTCATATCCAAAAGCAAGAGCATTTACTTTAGGTATTAGTGCTAATTTCTAATTTTATTTGAATTTTAAAAGAAATTTAAAACCTCATTATTAGACTAATCGTTAATAAATATAATTATTGATAGACAATCTATCAGTATTCCATTTTATTAAAAATTATATAAGATATCAAAATGAAGAACATTAATAAAATAGTTATCCCTTCACTAATCACAATATTGATGACAGGGACAATTGGATGTAGTAACTTAGATGACGCAGTTCTTGACCGTGTATCTGAAGTTTCATCCGTACAACCAGATTTACAGTTGAAATCTGCTTACCAAACTTTAGGAACGTTTACTGACCAAGCTGCTATCTACGCTTTGACTGAGCATCCATCTGATGAGATGCAAGGTCCAACAAGAGGTGCTGACTGGGACGATAACGGTAGATGGAGAAACTTACATACGCACACTTGGACAAACCAAAGTGATGACGTATTGGCTGCTTGGAATAACTTAAACAGAGGTCACGCTTTAGCAAATGAAGTTTTAGGTAACTCAAAAGCAACTGCTAAACAAAAAGCTGAAGCTAAGTTCATTCGTGCATTCTATATGTATTATACAACTGACTTGTTTGGTCAAGTTGCGTTTAGAGATTTAGCTAACCCAGGTGCTTTACCAAAAGCATTGAGCCGTAAAGAAGCTGCTGCTCAAATCATTGCTGATTTGAAAGAAGTTAGCTCACTTTTAGATAATGCTACTGGTTCAAATTCAGGTTTAGCTACTAAAGAAGCTGCTGCTTTCCTTTTAGCTAAAACATATTTGAACAACGGTGTATTTACGCAAGACCCAAATGCCGCAGCAGGTCCATTTACTTTTGCTGCTGCTGATATGGATGCTGTGGTTTCAAATGCTGATGTTATCATTAACTCTGGTAAATTCTCTTTATCAAGTAACTATTTTGATAACTTCCACTATGATAACACTTCGAAATCAAAAGAGTTAATCTTTGTTATTCCAAATGAGAAAGGTGCAAGTAATAACAATGGTTCTTCTCCAAGAAACCGTTATTATATGACAACCCACTACAACCAAACTCCATCAGGTTGGAACGGATTTACAACTTTAGCAGACTTCTATAATAGTTTTGATAAAGCTGATAGTCGTGTTGGTGCATCAATTCCAGGTGTAACAGATGTGAAAGGTTTACGTGCAGGTTTCTTAATTGGTCAACAATATGGAGCAGGTGGTGTAGCTTTAACAGATAGAACTGGTAAGCCATTAGTATTTACTTCAGCAATTGACATTAAAAATGCTAATGAAACTGAAGGTGTACGTGTAATTAAGTATATCCCAGATTTATCTGATATTGATTCTCCGGGTAATGACTATGTATTCTTCCGTTATGCTGACGTATTATTAATGAAAGCTGAAGCATTGTACAGAAAAGATAAAACTTCTGCTGCTGCTTTGACAATCATCAATAACTTGAGAGTTGCTCGTGGAACAAAAGCTTTAACTGCTTTAACAGATGCTGACATCTTAGCTGAACGTGGACGTGAAATGTATTGGGAAGGTTGGAGAAGAAATGACCAAATCCGTTTTGGTACATTCTCAGCTCCTGTACAAAACCGTACTGCTGCATCTCCAGCTTACCGTGTTGTATTCCCTATTCCACAAAGAGAATTGGAAATCAATCCAAACTTGAAGCAAAACGTTGGTTATTAATCAATAATCATTTGCAACATATTCAATCAAAAAATGCTCGTTTTAACGGGCATTTTTTGATTAAACATAAAACGTTTCCCAATTAACATAAAACAGTAAAAAAATGAAGAAGTGCCTTAGTTTATCTTTCCAATATTTCGCAATATTAGCAATGATAAGTTTTTGTACTGCTTGTTCATCTACAGAGAAAGAGCAGGAGGAAATGTGCGAAAAGGTTTATCAGTCTTTGAAGGATAATCAATCTAAAATTATTATTAAAATGAATGGAGAAAAGTTCTACAAAGAGGAAAGTATTTTTGGAGGACATTTAGAAATTCTGGAAAAAAACGTAACAATCAGCTATTATGACCAATTTGACAGTAATGTGATGATTCATTTTGGTGGAAATAAATGGTATGCTGCAAGACCGATACGAGTGCCTGTTATGTTAGAAAGTGGATATTCTTCAAATGTGATGATTGGAAGAATGAAAAATAAGGCAAAAAAATTGGGTGAAGGTTATTTGATGGCATCTGGATTTTTAACTATGAAGTCATTCACGAAAGATAAAATAATTATGATGATTGAAGGTAAGGCAAAAAAATATCCTAAAGTTGATGAAACAAGCCCATCTTATGATGTAAAAGGATATTTTATTAGCAAAAGACCTAAAATTGATTATTTAACAGTTGATGAAAAAGCTGCTTTTTACGATAAAGTTGAAAAATAAAAATTAATGAAATGGTAGTTTAGACCTATTTCCCATTAAAAAAGAAAAGATGAGAATTAATAGAGGAGTAATATTTGGGCTTTTACTTTTTTTAGGAAATGGGTTGTATGCACAAAGAACTACCTATTTACTCAGAGGAAATGTAAAAGATGCCAGTACTGGGAAGTTTTTAGCAGGGGCAGCTATTGCCTTAGATTCACGTAAAACTGGTGTTGTGAGTGATTCATTGGGAAATTACTCATTAAGATTGCCAGAAGATGAATATGTTGTGAGAATTACTCACGTTGGATATAAACCCTTTCGATTGTACGTGAAATTTGATAAAAATACAGTTATTGATGCTGTTTTAGAAGATGTCACAAGACAATTGGAAGAAGTAATTGTGTCCAGTGTGGCTACACGTAAAGACATATTGACTCCATCTTTGGGCGTTTCTTTATTGAGTATGAAGGGCATCAAGAAAATACCTGCCATGATGGGTGAAGTGGATGTGTTAAGAAGTTTACAAACACTTCCCGGTGTTTCGTCGGTAGGAGAGGGAGCAAACGGAATAAACATTCGTGGTGGGGCTGTTGACCAAAATTTAGTTTTTATTGATAATACGCCCATTTTTAACCCAACACATCTTTTTGGTTTATTTTCCATTTTCGCTTCCGATGGCATTCGAGAATTAGAGCTTTACAAAGGTGGAATTCCTGCTCGTTTTGGAGGAAGAACTGCTTCGGTTTTGGATATAAAAATGCTTGACCCAAATCTGGAAAAGTTTAAAATGAGTGGTGGCGTTGGTCCAATCTCAAATCGTGCTTTACTTGAAATTCCAATCATTAAAAACAAATTGTCGATTTTAAGTACGGCAAGACTTTCTTTTAATGATTTTTGGTTCAAATTGTTTGCTCCCGATAATCTGAAAAATACTCGTGCCAATTTTTATGACGTTGCCAATAAGGTTTTTTACAAACCAAATGCTAAAAATACCATTGCTTTGAGTACCTATTTCAGTCAGGATTTTTATAGAGTTGATTCTTTATTTAGCCTTGAAAACGTAATTGCCAAACAAACAGATTTTAGATACGGACACACCAATTTTTCATTGAAATGGAATAAATATATCAATGAAAAGTCAAGTTTTGAGGTAGTTGGAGTATATAGCAATTACAAAACGCTAACAGAATCCCCTGATTCTCTGAATAGAATTGATTTAAGAAATAGCATTCAGTATCAAAATCTTAAATTCAATTACGACTATGCTTTGAATGAAAGACATAAAACTAATTTTGGTTTCAATGCCGTAAGATATGATTTGAATCCTGGAGTTTTGAATAAAGATATTGTATCAAAAATATCAAGTCTTGAATTAGCAAAAGAGCAGTCGATGGAATTATCTCTTTTTGCCGATGATGAGTTTAAAGTAAATAATAAACTGACGCTCCAACTTGGGTTAAGATATACACAGTTTTTAAATCTTGGACCTTCGCAGGTTAGAAAATATCAAGAAGGTGAGCCACGTTCATCAGTTACTTTGCTTTCATCGGAACAAAAAGATGGAATTGTAAAAAGTTATGGAGGTTTTGAACCCCGACTTACCGCAGTTTATGTGCTTAATCCTGTGACTTCTCTGAAATTTGGGTACAATAGAATGCAACAATTTTTGCAGATAATTTCTAATAATACAACGCCATTACCAACTTCTCGTTGGAAAATTGCGGATGAAAATATTTTACCTCAAAACAGTGATTTTTTATCGTTGGGGTATTTCAAAACTTGGAATGATAACGTTTGGGAAGCATCCATTGAGTCCTATTTTAGAGATACAAGAAATGTAATTGACTATGTTTCAGGAGCTAATTTACAGCTCAATCAGACTTTAGAAACACAACTTTTGTCAGGTCGTGGGCGTTCTTACGGAGCAGAATTGATGATTTCTAAAAAGAAAGGAGAGTTAACAGGTTGGTTTAGCTATACTTATGCGAGGTCATTTCAGCAAACTAATGGGCAGTATGCAGAGCAAAGAATTAATAATGGAAATTGGTACGCATCCAATTATGATAAACCACATACGGTAAACATCGTTTTGAATGCCCAACCAGATAAACACAATAGTTTTTCATTCATTTTTGCCTATAATACAGGGCGACCGTTTTCGTCACCTACGGGAACATATACGCTTGATGGTCAGCAACTTCCTTTGTATTTGAAACGTAATAATGATAGAATTCCTGATTATCACCGTTTAGATTTTTCTTGGACGATTACTAATCCGAGTATGAAAGAAAAGCGTTGGGAAGGCAGTTGGATTTTTACAGTTTATAACGTTTACGGACGTTCAAATCCTTATTCTGTATTTTTCACCAATGGAAAAGACGGAACAAAAGTGTATCAATTAAGTGTATTTGCTTCTCCTTTAGTGTCATTAGCCTATAACTTTAAATTCAAATGACCGTCATGAAGCGTTTATTTTATCTTTTTGCTCTGACGACATTAGGAATGTGGTCGTGCGTTACCGAAATACGAGATTTTGAACAAATTAGTAACGATTCCTTCTTAACAGTTGAGGGTTCGTTATCAAATCAGATTGGACCTCACAGAGTCACGGTTTCTTCTTCATCGCCAAGTTTGAGTATCAACGTTGAAAATATACCCATTAAAGGTGCTGATGTTTTTATCACTGATAATAAAGGAAATAGAGAAAACCTGAAAGAATTTGTCGATGGAATTTATGAAACATCGGCTAATTTTCAGGGAGTTGTAGGCAATATTTACACACTTCATATTAATTTGAGAAATGGTAAAAAGTATGAGTCAACACCTGAGAAATTAATTGCAGTTCCTAATATTGATAAAGTAAATGCCAATTTTACGGTAAAAACCAATTATCCATTAACAGATGTGAGAAGTGTTGGTTTTGATGTTTCGATTGACTTTAAGGATTCTCCAGAAACGGGGCAATATTATCAATGGAAATGGACGCATTATGAAAGAACTGTTTTCTGTGCAAGTTGTAATCTTGGCTATGATTATGGTTTAGGGAAATGTAGTTTAGTGCCAAATTATCCCTACGGACAATCATCGCCAGAATTGATAAATTATTTGTGCAGTTCTCAATGTTTTGATGTTCTGTATAGCTCAACTTATAATATTTTATCGGATAATCTCTTGAACGGACAGGAAATTAAAAACTATCCAATCATGAGAATCCCCTATGACGACAGAACGAACTATTATTTGAAAATTGAGCAAAGAGCCATTTCTGAGAAAATGTATCGTTATTACAGAAGTATAAAAGACGTTACGCAAAGCTCAGGGACACTTTTTGATGTGCCTGCCGAAACACAGTTTAGCCCAAATATGTTTAATGTTGATAACAAAGACGAAAGGATTTTAGGGCTTTTTGAAGTATTTGGCTCAGATAAACGCATTGTTTATATTGACAGACAAGTGGGAACAGATGGATATAGTCCTGTAAAACCACAAATTGCAGGTAGAACATTACCGCCGCCACCAGGTGCTATCAGTGGGCCAAGAGCTTACTGCATTGAAGGAAAATATAGAACCACCAGAGAGCCTGAGGCTTGGAAAGACTAACCATTAAGATGAGTATAAAATCAAGTACATATTTACTGTTTGGAGTGATTATTGGCTTCTGTTTTTTCGTTTCTTGTAAAAATGAGAAAACACTTTTTGAGAAATTAAAAGCTGAGAAATCAGGAATTGAGTTTGCCAATATCGTAACCGAATCAGAACAAGAGAATATTCTCAACTATGAATATTTTTATAATGGCGGTGGCGTGGCGTCAGGAGATTTTAATAATGATGGCTTGGTAGATTTGTATTTTACGGGAAGTCAAGTAGATAATAAATTGTATTTGAATAAAGGTGAAAACTTACAATTTGAAGATATTACTGAAAAAGCAGGTGTAGCAGGGCGAAATGGAGCTTGGAAAACGGGTGTTAGTGTCGTAGATATTAATGCCGACGGTTGGTTAGATATTTATGTTTGTTATTCGGGTTTGAGGGATTCTACGTTACGCAAAAATCAATTATTCATTAATAATCGCAATCTAACTTTCAGTGATAAAGCCGCTGAATACGGTTTAGACGATTCGGGATATTCTACACAAGCAACTTTTTTTGATTATGATTTAGATGGAGATTTAGATTGCTTTTTGGTCAATCATAATCTCGCAGGTTACCAACGCAAAGAGGCATCAGTCATGCGAAATGCCTATGATTATAACGCAGGGGATAAATTGTTTAGAAATGAAGGGAATAATCGATTTGTGGATATTTCTAAAGAATCGGGCATTAAAAGTAATCCACTTGGTTTTGGTTTAGGCGTGATGATTTCGGACATTAATCAAGATGGTTATCCCGATATTTATGTGACGAATGATTATGTAGAAGACGATTATTTGTACATCAATCAGCGTAATGGTACTTTCAAAGATGAATTGCGTGAGCGAATCGAACATACTTCGTATTCGTCAATGGGCATTGATATTGCCGATATAAATAACGATGGTTTGTCTGATATTTTTACGTTGGATATGTTGCCAGAAGACAATGCACGTCAAAAATTATTGCTTTGGGCGGATAACTGGAATACGTATCAGGCACAATTACAAAATGGTTTTTGGCACGCCAATATGCGTAATATGTTGCAAGTAAATAACGGAAATGGCGGTTTTTCGGAAATTGGGCAATTAGCAGGAATTTCAAATACAGATTGGAGTTGGGGAACGCTTTTGGCAGATTTTGATATGGATGGTTACAAAGATATTTTCGTAACCAACGGAATTGGCAGGGATTATACCAACGCCGATTTTATCAAATATTACAATGATGAAGAAGCAAATGGCTCAAGAAAACCGTTTTTAGAGCATTTGAAACAAATGCCGACGAGCCAGACGAAGAATTATATTTTCAAGAATAATGCTGATTTGACTTTCACAAATGCTCAAAAAGATTGGGGTTTCGACCAAGCAACGGTGGCGAGTGGTTGCGTTTATGCCGATTTGGACAATGATGGAGATTTGGAACTCATCACCAATAATTTGAATGAACCTGCAAGGATTTATAAAAACACCCAACAAGAAAATACCCCCAAGAATTTTGTTCGCATTAAGCTAAAAGGTTCGGCTTTAAATCCTTTTGGTATTGGGGCAAAAATTACGGTAAAAGCGAATCAAAACATTCAAACGCAAGAGGTTTCGCCAACGCATGGTTTTCAATCGAGTAGTATTGGAGATTTACTTTTTGCGTTGCCAAATGAAATTAAAAAGTATGATGTTGAAATAAAATGGGTTGACGGAGCAACGCAAAAACTGTCAAATATGTCAGTAAATCAATTACTTACAATTGATTATGCAAAAGCGATTCATGAAAAAACTTTGCCTATAAATCCACAAAATGGACTTTTAACTCCGACTCCGTGGCTGGTGTCCGCACCAGCTACATATCAACATTCTATTGCTCCAATTAACAATTTTGACCGTCAGGTGATGTTACCAACGCATTATTCTTACACAGGTCCTAAAATGGCAGTTGGTGATGTGAATTTAGATGGAATCAATGATGTGTTTATTTGCGGAACAATGGAGCAAACAGGAGTATTTATTTTGGGAAATAAAACGAATCTACTAAAACTCAATTCTCAGCAAAAACACAACAATCAAGATGCTGTAATTCAAGATTTTAACGGGGATAAATTCCCAGATTTATACATTGCTAATGGTAATTATACTAATGCTCAATTTACAGAACAAAATGATGAATTGTGGTTAAATGACGGAAAAGGAAATTTCAAACAAACTGCTTTATTGGAAGACCAAACTAACAGTTTATGCGTAAAATCACTTGATTTCGACCGTGATGGAGATATGGATTTATTCGTCGGAGGACATATAAAGCCGAATCATTATCCGTTTTCAGAAGAAAGTTTTCTGCTCAAAAATGATGGAAAAGCACATTTTGCAAAAATCCCATTAGGTGATTTAGGTTTAGTAACAGACGCAAGCATTACAGATTTGGACGGTGATAAATTTGAAGAAATTATTGTAGTAGGAGAGTGGTTGTCGCCAGTTATTCTGAAAAATACGAAAGGTAAATTCAGTCAATCTCCGCAAAATGACAATTTAAAAGGTTGGTACAATACCATTGAAAAAGCGGATATTGATGGCGACGGTGATGATGATTTTATTGTAGGGAATCTTGGAACAAATACGCAAATGAGAGCAATGCAAAATGAACCTGCTTCTTTGGTTTATGACGATTTCGACCAAAATGGAACGACCGATTTTTTTATGAATTATTACATTCAAGGAAAATCGTATCCTGCTTATTCTCGTGATGAAGTGGCGGAACAAATGCCTATTCTGAAAAAGAAATTCCCTGATTATAAGACCTTTTCCGAAGCAACGATAAATGATTTTTTTGAAGCAAATGTATTAGAAAAAGCCAAGAAAAAAGAAATCAATACGTTGAAAACCTTAATTTTAGAGAATAAAAAAGGTGAGTTAATTGCCCACGATTTACCAATTCAAGCTCAAAATGCTCCAGTTTACGCCATTTTAGCAGAAGATTTTAACCATGATGGTAAAAAAGACCTTTTGCTGATGGGTAATAATAGCAAGTTCCGATTGAGAATTGGGAAGGTTGATGCCAATACGGGCGTAATGCTTTTGAATAAAGGGAATTTTAATTTTGAACCCGTTTCAACTCAGCAATCAGGCGTGTATGTGCGTGGTGATGTACGGTCGGTGAAACGAGTTGGTAAAAATATCTTCGTGGGTGTTTGTGAAGGGAAAATACAAGTATTTAGTAACACAGGCTTTAGTCTGTAAGTGAAAAATACAGACTAAAGTCTGTGTTACGTTAAACAACCATTTTTATAATACAAATGAAAAAAATATCTCTTTTGCTTATCGGAATTATTGCATTTTCCTGTAATCAAAAATCATCTGACACACTTTTTGAAGAATTGCCCGCCTCAGAAACGGGGGTTGATTTTGCCAATAAAAGTCTCGAAAAAGAAGATTTTAACATTTTCAGATACCGTAATTTTTATAATGGTGGTGGCGTGGCTATTGGCGATGTAAACAACGATGGTTTTGCCGATATTTTCCTGACGTCCAATTTTGAAGACAATAAATTATATCTCAATAAAGGCAATAAAACCGCTATTCAGTTTGAGGACGTAACCAAACAAGCAGGCATTGTTGGAAAGAAATTTTGGAGTACAGGCGTAACTTTTGCAGATGTAAATGGAGATGGTTTTTTAGATATTTATGTTTGTAATTCAGGCAGTAGAGATGCTCGTGGAAACCAATTGTACATCAACAATGGCGTAAAAAATGGTAAGGTAACTTTCACTGAAAAAGCTAAAGAATATGGTTTGGAAGATGGTGGTTTTTCTACGCACGCTGCCTTTTTTGACTACGACCGTGACGGCGATTTAGATATGTATTCGCTCAATAATAGTTTTACGCCAATGGATAGACTTGGTTATGTAAACCTACGAAATGAGCGTGATAGATTGGGTGGTGATAAATTATTCAGAAATGATAATGGACATTTTACCGATGTTTCTGCTTCGGCTGGAATTTATGGGAGTTTAATTGGCTTTGGTTTGGGTATTACGATTGGTGATGTAAACAATGATAATTGGTTGGATATTTATATTTCTAACGACTTCTATGAGCGTGATTATCTATACATTAACCAGAAAAACGGAACATTCAAAGAGGATTTAGAAAACGAAATGCCACACATTAGTTTATCGTCGATGGGAGCTGATATTGCAGACATTAATAACGATGGCAATTTGGATATTTTCGTGACGGATATGCTTCCCGAAGGTGATGAAAGACTAAAGCAAACGACTACTTTTGATGGTTACGACCTCAACGAATTTAAGATAAAACAAGGTTATCATCATCAATCTGCTCGCAATATGTTGCACGTCAATAATGGTGATGGCACATTTTCTGAATCTGGACAATTAGCGGGAGTTCATGCCACAGATTGGTCGTGGGGAGCATTGATGTTTGATATGGATAATGACGGACAAAAAGATTTGTTTGTCGCCAATGGAATCAACAAAGATTTGACTGACCAAGACTACGTGGCTTTTTTAGGTGACGATAAAACCAAACAAATGGCTATTCAAGACCCTCGATTTAACCCTAAAGATTTGATAAATAAGACACCTTCAACGCCTGTTCCAAATTATGCTTTTAGAAATTTAGGAGGCTTGCGTTTTGAAAATGCCAGTCAGAATTTTGGACTTAATCGCATGGGTTTTTCAAATGGTTCTGCCTATGGCGATTTAGATAATGACGGAGATTTGGATTTAGTCGTGAATAATAACAATGAACCTGTTTCTATTTATCGGAATAAAGAAAATGAAACGCTCAAAAATCATTATTTGAAGGTAAAACTTAAAGGAACGGCGAAAAATTTAGACGGTATTGGTTCTACGGTAAAAATCTACCAAAAATCACAATGCCAAACGCTTCAACAAATGCCAAACCGTGGTTTTCAGTCGTCAGTTGATTTGACGTTGAACTTTGGTTTAGGTCAAAATCTTGCCATAGATTCATTGGTAATTATTTGGAATGACGACAAAAAACAAGTCATAAAAAATCCAAAATCAGACCAATTATTGGTGCTTGATTATAAAAATGCCAATCAACTTTTCAAATTCCAACCTTTAGCAACTTCATTGCCATTTACGGATATTACAACACAAACACTTGATTTCAAGCACGTTGAAAATGACTTTGTGGATTATAATCGTGACCTTTTACTGAAACAGAAATATTCAACACAAGGACCTGCTTTAGCCGTTGGAGATGTCAATGATGATGGTTTAGACGATGCGTATATTGGTGGTTCTCAGGGATTTGCAAAGAATTTATACATTCAGCAAAAAGATGGCAAAATGCTTCCTGCTAAAACGGAGGCGTTCAGCAGAGACAACTATTTAGAAATTGTGGACGCTCTTTTCTTCGATGCCGATAATGACAAAGACCTTGATTTATATGTAGTTACAGGAAGTAACGAATATAATCCAGACGATTTACAACTTCGTGACCGTCTGTATATGAATGATGGTAAGGGCAATTTTACCGAAAACACTAATTTACCCGCTATTCTGGCAAGTGGTTCATGTGTAAAAGCAGGTGATTATGACAAAGATGGAGACTTAGATTTATTTGTTGGTACAAGATTGACACCATCTTTATACGGACGAAATCCAGAAAGTACACTTTTGCAAAATGACGGAAAAGGGAATTTCAAAGACGTAACCAAAACTGTTTTGGGAGACGCTCGAAATGTAGGAATGATTACAGATGTGGCTTGGTTAGATGTCAACGGCGATAAATATCCAGAATTAATTTTAGTAGGCGATTGGATGCCTGTAACCATTCTGAAAAATGAAAAGGGCGTTTTCAAAAAAGATGCTGATTCAGAAATTCCAGTTTCAAATGGTTGGTGGAATTGTATGCAACCTGCTGATATAGATGGCGATGGCGATACCGATTTCGTATTGGGGAATTTAGGAATGAATCACAATTTCAAAGCCTCTGAAAATGAACCCGTTGAATTGCATGTGAACGATTTTGATAAGAATGGAACAACCGAGCAAATTATCACTTGCTATCGTCAAGGAAAAAGTTGTCCTGCCATTTTGAAAAGCGATTTACAGAAACAAATTCCGAGTATTAAACAGAAGTTTTTGAAGTTTTCGGATTATGCCAAAGCCTCAATCAACGATTTATTTTCTGATGCTCAATTATCAGGAGAAACTGTGCAAATGGTTAATAATACGCAATCTTCTTTTTTAATAAATGAAGGAAATGGGAAATTTACCTTGAAAGCATTGCCTTACGAAACACAAATTTCACCCATCAATAGCATTCAAATTCTTGACTATAATAAAGACGGTAAACAAGATATTTTGTTGGCAGGCAATTTCTTTGATAATATTCCAGAAGTAGGTCGCTATGATGCCAATTATGGAATTATTTTGGAAGGAAAAGGCAAAGGAAAATATGATGTTCAGAAATCAAAAGAAACAGGCTTTTTTACTAAAGGACAAGTACGTAAAATGCGTATTTTGAATGGTTTAGGAGGTAAAAAAGAAGTTGTTTTAGTGAAAAATAACGACAAGGCTCAGGTGTTTGGGTTGAAGTAAATTGATGTTTTGGCACGCAGATAACGCAGATTTTAAAGGATTTGTATTTTGTACCAGATGGTTCTCTAAAATCTATCTAATAACAGATTCAAATATTTAATGCGTGTTCTTCGGATTCATCCTTTTTGGGCTATTGTTTATACATATTTTTTCAAGAGCCGTAGGCTCGGACAATTTTATAGCAACGGATTTTAATCCGTTGAAAATGATGTAAATAAAACATTTGAGTTACGTTAGGAATATCAATTTATTCTTTACCACGCTACCTTTCAAAATTGTCTAAAATCCGTTGTTACGAAATCGGTTGAGCCTAAGACTCTTATTGGCACTCAAAACTTGTGTATAAACCGTAGCTTTTTAAAGGACAAACCCGTTGAGACTCAAATATGTAATGTTTTTTGAAATTAGTATAATCTTGAGTTTGAAAAATTGAGGTGGACTGCAAGTATCATCAACGTGCTAAAAACGAACAAAAAAAATAAAAGAATTCAATGCGAAAGCAAAAAATATATATCCTAACCATACTTTTAATATCATCGCTACTTTCCTGCCAAAAAGGAACAGAAGATATAAAGCTGTTTGAAAAAGTATCCAGTTCAGAAACCAATATCACTTTTAGTAATAATTTAAAGGATACCAAAGACTTCGGTATTTTGGATTATCTCTATTTCTATAATGGTGGAGGCGTAGCTTCGGGTGATATAAATAATGATGGATTGGTGGATTTATTCTTTGTTTCCAATCAAGGAGAAAATAAACTGTACCTCAATAAAGGGAGCTTAAAGTTTGAAGATATTAGCCAAAAAGCGGGTATAAAAGGAAACGCCAATTGGAAAACAGGCGTAACAATGGCAGATATAAATGGTGATGGTTTTTTAGATATTTATGTGTGTGCCGTTGGAAAATATAAAAATCTCAAAGGGAGAAACGAGTTATTCATCAATAATAAAAACGGCACTTTTACAGAAAAAGCCCAAGAATACGGCTTAGATTTCTCTGGTTTTTCTACCCAATCCACCTTTTTTGACTACGATAAAGACGGCGACCTTGATTGTTTTCTCCTAAATCACGCCGTTCATACATCACGCTCGCACGGAAATATCAGTACGAGAACCGAAAAAGATGCCGATGCGGGAGATTATTTATTTGAAAATGTCAATGGAAAATTCCAAGATGTAAGCGAAAAAGCAGGTATTTTTCAAGCAACCATGGGTTATGGATTGGGCGTTGCCGTTGCCGATGTAAATAATGACGGTTGGGAAGATATTTATGTTTCCAATGATTTTCACGAAGATGATTATTTATACATCAATCAAAAAGATGGCGATGGTTCGTCACGACGATTTGTTGAAGAAAGTAGAACTCGCATGAAACATACCAGTCGTTTCTCGATGGGGTCAGACATTGCGGATATTAATAACGATGGCTTTTTAGACGTAATGACGTTGGATATGTATCCCGAAGATGAAACCGTTGAAAAAAGTTCGGCGGGAGAAGACCCGCTTGATATTTTTCTCCACAAATTAGAATTTGGATATTTTTATCAATACAGTCGTAACTGTTTACAACTGAATCAGGGAGGACAAAATTTTATTGACATTGCGGCTTTGGCAGGCGTTGTTGCTACCGATTGGAGTTGGAGCGTTTTAATGAATGATTTTGATGGAGATGGACTGAAAGATATTTTCGTTGCCAACGGAATTGTGCGTCGCCCAAATGACCTCAATTACATAAAATACACCATTGGTGATAATCCACAAAATGGTTTTGACCAAAAGGCTTTAGAGTTGATGCCCGATGGCAAGGTGCATAATTATTTTTTCAAAGGTACGCCAAGTTTACAATTTGAGGATAAATCTATGTCGTGGGGATTTGAGGAGGCAAATATTTCAAACGGAGCAACGTATGCAGATTTGGATAATGATGGAGATTTAGAAATTATCACTAATAATATCAACGAAGAAGCAACGATTTATAAAAACCATAATATTGAAAAATTACAAAATGCTTTCTGTAAAATTAATCTGAAAGGTGAAAATAAAAACACATTTGGAATAGGAGCGAAGGTAATAATCAAAGCTAATGGTATTGAGCAAACCCAGCAAAATATACCAACACGTGGGTTTATGTCGTCTGTAAGTTCAACCTTAACATTTGGATTAGGAAAAAATACCACGTTGATTGATACCGTGAAAGTAATTTGGGAAAGCGGTAAAGTACAAATTCTGGCAAAAGTAAAACCTAATACTGTTTTGACTTTGAATGAAAAAGATGCTTCCTTAATCAATAACGCTGGGAGGGTTCAAAACCCTCCCAGCGTTGAACAACTAACATTTACAGAAACTCTGAGTAAGCTAAATCTCAACTTCACCCACAAAGAAAACCAATATTTCGACTTCACTCGTGAATCTTTGATGCCGTTTAAAGTTTCAACGGAAGGTCCCAAAATGGCAATCGGCGATGTAAATGGTGATGGCAAAGACGATTTGTATGTATGCGGAGCGAGAAATCAAGCAGGAGAATTGTATTTGCAAAATAGTTCAGGTTTTTCTTCGTCAAAACAAGTAGGTTTTCAAGAAGATGCCATCTTTGAGGATGTGGATGCTGTTTTCTTGGATATTGATAACGATAAAGACCTTGATTTATACGTTGTTTCGGGTGGAAATGAGTTCTTGGATAATATGGTTGAACAATTCGACCGTGTGTATATCAACGATGGAAAAGGGAATTTTACAAGAGACAAAAATGCTCTTCCGTCCATGTTTACAAATAAATCTTGTGTGAAACCTTTTGATTTTGATAAAGATGGCGATTTAGACCTTTTTGTGGGCGGACGAGTTATGCCTTTTAATTATGGGAAAACGCCAAAATCGTACCTGTTAGTGAATAATGGCAACGGTTCATCACCACGATTTACGGATAAAACCACAACATTAGCTCCAGAATTACAAAATGCAGGAATGGTCACAAATGCCATTTGGACAGATACCGACAAAGATGGAGACGTTGATTTGACGATAATTGGTGATTGGATGCCAATTCAGACCTACCAAAACAACAAAGGTAAATTCACAAAAATAGATAACGGATTGACTGAAAACACAGGTTTTTGGCAAGGAATCGTAGCAGATGATTTTGATAAAGATGGCGATATAGATTTTGTTGTTGGCAACTTGGGAACGAATACCAAATTTAGAAAAAATCCGACAGGCAATATGTTAAAAATGTACGTCAAAGACATTGATAAAAACGAAAGCATAGAACAAATTTTAGCCTATAATCGAGGTGAAAAGTGGTATCCCGTGGCTATGAAAGATGAAATGGGTAAGCAAATTCCAAGTATTATCAACAAACATTTTACCGATTATTCGCAATATGCAGGCAAAGAAATCAATGATTTGTTGACTTCTAATGAACTGGACGGAGCGGAAGAAAAACAAGTAAATACCTTTGAATCGGTTTATGTAGAAAATTTGGGTGGTAATAAATTTAAACTGAAACCATTGCCAACTTTGGCACAAACTTCTAAAATAATGACCTTACTTTTAGACGATTATGATGGTGATGGAAAAAAAGACGTAATCATAGGCGGGAATTTTTATGGCTCAAATATGTATCAAGCTCGATATGATGGCAGTTACGGATTAATCTTAAAAAGCGATGGAAAAGGTAATTTTAAATCAATTATTCCAGCCCAAAGCGGTTTACTTTTGAACGATGAAATACGTGATATTCAGCAAATTAAAGTGAATAAAATACCATATTATTTAATTGCCCGAAACAATAATACTTTACAGGTTTTTAGAAAAAAGTAAGACAGACTTTAGTCTGTAATAAATCCCCAAAATACAGACTGAAGTCTGTGCTACTAATCACATGAAAAACAAAAAACTTATCCTTTGGTCGCTGACGGTAGCGTTGAGTGGCTTTTTATTCGGTTTAGATACTGCTGTTATTTCGGGAGCAGAACAAAAAATCCAAGCACTTTGGTCATTGAGCAATGCACTTCATGGTTTTGCGATTGCCATAGCTTTATACGGAACAGTTTTCGGGGCGGCTTTTGGTGGTTGGTTTGCGGATAAATTAGGAAGAAAAAGAGCGTTATTTTGGTTAGGAGCTTTGTTTTTTGTGTCAGCAGTAGGTTCTGCCATTGCTCAAGACGTTTATACTTTTATGATTTTTCGTTTCATTGGAGGTTTGTGTATTGGAGCTTCTTCAGTAGTTTCGCCTTTGTATATTTCAGAAATTGCACCTGCCAAAAATCGAGGTTTTTTAGTGGCTTTATTCCAATTCAATATCGTTTTCGGCATCATGATTGCTTACGTTTCCAACTACTTTTTCCAAGCAATGGGTGGCGAAAGCGACTGGCGTTGGATGTTAGGAATTGTCGGAATTCCATCTTTAATTTTTACAGGATTAACTTTATTGATTTCTGAAAGTCCACGTTGGTTAATTCTTCAAAAAAATGATATTGAATCTGCTAAAGCCGTTTTAAATGAAATTGACCCAGAAACAGCAGATAAAACTTTGGCTTCAATTCTTCAATCGCAACAAAATAATGCGAAATTAGGTAATGTTACTTTTTTCTCGAAACAATACGCTTTCCCGATTTTATTGGCATTTTTGATGGCATTTTTCAATCAAGTTTCAGGAATTAATGCTATCATTTATTACGCTCCAAGAGTTTTTGAAATGTCGGGCTTAGGAAAAGCAACGGCTTTACTTTCATCGGTAGGAATTGGACTTACAAACTTGATTTTTACCATGTTAGGCGTTTCTTTGATTGATAAATATGGTCGTAAAACTTTGATGTATATTGGCTCTATCGGTTACATAATTTCACTGAGTTTAATTGCCAGAGCATTTTACGTAGAACAATTTGACGGCATGACTTTCTTTGTATTTGCTTTCATTGCGGCTCATGCTATCGGTCAAGGAGCAGTTAT
The DNA here is from genome assembly GCF_003148625.1 of Arcicella aurantiaca. Lineage (GTDB taxonomy): Bacteria > Bacteroidota > Bacteroidia > Cytophagales > Spirosomataceae > Arcicella > Arcicella aurantiaca. The sequence continues at coordinate 80,886 of NZ_QGGO01000021.1, forward strand.
TTGGGTATTTATTTCTGAGATTTTCCCGAATGAAGTTCGTGCTTCTGGACAAGCTTTAGGAAGTTTAACACACTGGGTTTTTGCGGCAATTATTACCAATATTTTCCCATATTTTGCAGGACAATTCGGTGGTACGCCCATTTTCTTATTCTTTACCGTAATGATGATTTGCCAATTTTTATACGTGTGGTTTTTAATGCCAGAAACAAAAGGTGTAGCTTTAGAAGATATGGATGTGCGTATTGGACATTAATTTATTTAGTGATTGAGTGAGTTGTGATTGAGTGAATTGTGAGTTAGTGATTGTTTGCAATGATATTACAATTTCCAAGTCAATAAAAAAAGGTTGAGATTCATCTCAACCTTTTTTTATTGACTAAAATTATATCCGTAAAATATTCACTAAATCACTCAATCACAACTCACAATTATTGCTATTCAAACATCAAAAATAACGTAACTGTATGAGCATTAAGCCGTTGAATATCCCTTGCATAAGCATTATTATTAGTTGGAGGAATAAACATATTGGTTAAACCGTGCGAAAATCTTAACTCTGGGGTGAATTTGAAGTATTTAAAAAACTGCTCGAAGCCAACGCCATATTCTAATGATAAATCTCCCGTTCTGGTATCCAATCTTTTAGTGGAAGCAGCATTTTTTCTAACATTTGCTTCTATCCCAATCTTTACGCCCGCATCTAAAAACATTCTTGAATTACCTCTTCTTTGAGATTTATACTTCATCAAAAGTGGAATTTCTAACCAAGTTGATTCTCTCAATTCTGCTGGAAAATTAGGCGAATGTGTAAAGCGATAATCAACTTCACGTCCGTACAAAGCAATATTTAATCCTGTTTTGAAATCAAAGCGGTCAGTTAATTTAAAATTTACTAAACCGCCTACTTGAAACGCAAAGTTTCCAGGGGAAACAATCGTAACCGAAGAATCAGACGTACTCCCTGACCCTAAATTTTTGCTATGATAAACATTGAATCTGGACGAGCCAAAGCCAAACAAAAAGCCAAAATGGACAATCTTGTCATCGTAAAACTCATCGTAAATTCGCTTGTATTCATATCGTTGAGCAGTAGCTTCACTCGATAATCCAACTACGAAAATACAAGAGAGAACAGTAAAGAAAATTACTTTCTGCCTATATAAATGGTACTTATTCCAAAAGTAAGTGGTAAACATTGAGTGTTGTTAAAGCCCGCACGTTGGAATATCTTTATAAAATCGCTTCCCTCTGGAAATGCCTGCACTGAATCGTACAAGTATGTATAAGCTGAAGTATCTTTTGATACGATTTTACCAACTGTAGGCAGAATGTTTTTAAAATAAAAGTTATACAATTGTTTCATCGGAAACCCTTGTGGCTTAGAAAACTCAAGGACAATACACGTTCCTCCTGTTTTCATCACACGGCACATATCTGTCAAACCTTTTTCAAGATTTTCAAAATTACGTACTCCAAAACTAACGATAACCGCATCGAAAGTATTGTCTTCAAAGTGCAATCTTTCAGAATCACCTTTTTCTAAAGTAATGACAGAATCCATGCCAAGTTTTTTGATTTTCTCACGACCAAAACTCAACATCCCTTCCGAAATATCCACACCCACAATTTTATCAGGTTTCAACGCCAGTGCCTCAATGGCAAAATCACCAGTACCTGTGGCAATATCCAAAATAGTTTTTGGTTGAGCTTTCTTTAATAATTTAATGGCTTTTTTACGCCACAAAATATCAATACCGCCACTCAATAAATGATTTAAGAAATCATATTTGTGGGAAACGTTATCAAACATTTGAGCTACTTGCTCCTTTTTAGAAGCATCCTGCTCTTTATATGGTAATACTGTCATGTTATGTAGCACGGACAGCCTTGTCCGCTTTAATTATGAAGAATGGACTATATCCATCAAAAGCTAATTTCATTATAATGAACCTGTTTAATAAGTTATTTCAACTTCCCGAAACAATTCCATTGTGGGTTAAACTTTCGGGAAGTTCCCACAATCAAAGATTTTAGGATAAAAATTATTTAGAAAGCTTATTAAACAGTGTATTCAATAACAAAATTACAATACACTTCTTAGATAACCCCTCATTTAAAAAGAATGTTTCTCGAAAACTCCTTTTTCCCATATTTACCGTATATTGTTGCAAGTAAGAATTAGCTTTTGGTCAATAAATCACTCATTCACTCATTTAAAATATGCAAAACATCGGACTTTACCTCATGTCGTTACTTTATACAGCTGCAGGAATTTATCACTTCGTTAAACCCAAATTTTACCTTGCTATCATGCCACCGTACATTCCCAACCATAGTCTGATGGTTTTGTTGAGTGGCATAGCGGAAGTTGTTTTAGGCTTAGCCTTACTCTTTCCCGCCACTCGTAGCCTTGCCGCTTGGGGAATTATCTTGATGTTAGTCACATTTTTACCTGTGCATATTTTCATGATAAGCTCAGGGAAATTTGCTAAAATCCCAGAATTAGTCCTTTATGTAAGAATCCTACTCCAGTTTGTGTTGATTTATTGGGCTTATCGTTATGTGTAGTATTTTAAGTTTTTGAAAATATTAAATGTTTGATTTGTAACTCATTGATTTTCAATGAGTTTTTTTTTTTTTGAAATATTGTTGTTTTTATTTTCGTAGAAAAATGTACTTGTAGGAGTAAAAATAAGTTCTATATTTGTTGATAGTTAACCTACTTTAAAGCAATTTATTAGACCTGTAATACAATAAACTACCTATGGAATTAAACCCTTCTAACGCTGGCGGGCGTGAAATTGAATTTACTCGTCAAGAAATTAAAGTCCTCAAATTAGCTGCTGACGGACTCCTAAACAAAGAAATTACTGATAACCTCAAAATTGCGGAAACCACTGTAAAACGCCACCGACAAAACTGTATGAGTAAGTTGGGTATTAAAGGAAAACAAGCCATGAATAGATTTTTGATGAAACTTAATACACAAAATATTAACCAAGTACCACAAAATTGGTACTAAAATGGTACTTTGGTAGTATTTACTTTGGGAGGAATGTCTTGCAAATTTGTAATGTTATTGCAATGACAAAGGCGGAATCTGAAAAGCCTTAAAGAGAGTAAGAAAAATGCCCCACCACAGTTTGGAGACCGAAGGAGGGGCAATAGTCTCATGTTTCACATAAAACCAAAGTAAAAGTATGAAAAATTTATTTTCAAAGCTATCTTTGATAGCTGTATTATTGGCTGTATTTTTTACTTCTTGTCAGAAAGAAGATGTTTCAGCACTTACTGAAGGAGATAAACCTTCTGCTGCAAGAAAGGCAGATATATTAGCCGAACCTACTTTTTATAACGTTATTTACAACCCTGATAACGGTGATGTTACGGTTGACCAATATCTGAAAAGAGCAAGGAAAAACTTAATACCACAATTAGGAAGTGCAAGTGTTTTAATGAAAAACCTTGACTCTTGGGCAAATAGTAAGCCATCTGCTGTTAGACCCGATGCTCTTGCTTTTGTAAGTGATATTAATAATCCTGCTTATTGGCCTGTTCGTGTAAATTTTAATGGTAAACAATGTGTTGTTTTTAGAGGAGGAAGTTCATTTGTGCCAAGAGACCCTTCAACTCCTACTGGAACAGATGGTGATTATAGAATAAATAGTGCTAATGGACTTGTACGGACAGAATATGGTCTTTCGTTAGAACTGGATTATAATAAGCCTTATATATCAGGAAATGGGTATAAAATTACCTACTTGCCGTCAAGTTTGAAAATTATCCAACGAGGTGTTCGACCAGACCATTTTGAGATTGTTTCGACACAAGAAATCAGTGTAACACAGTACAAATCGCTCTTATCTCAAATTCAATCAGCAGCAGCACAATAAAAATCAATAAACATAATTTTTATTTGCTTTATGAAACTTTACAATATGAAAGAAAGCAAAAAAATACAAGTAACAGTTATTGGATACTTAGGCAATGAACCGTCTGAATGGATAAAATGTACTTTTAAAGATTATTATGGTAACAGTTGGGATATAACCATAAAAGATTGCGATATATCAGGGAGTTGGGAAAGACAAGAAGTGCAATTTCCTGTAATAGGTTATCTTCATGGTCATGTTATTAATCAGATAAAAGAAAATAGAGAAACTATTTTTGAATTTGATGCTGACATAAGTGGTAGCCGAAAACTTAATGGAGAAATAATTTCTGAAACTGTTTTTATGATTTCTGAAAAGAATATATTGTCTTAATTTTATGAAAGGCTTTAAAAAAGTTAAGTACAAATTAACAATTCCCAAAAAAACGTTGCCCCAAAAGGACAACGTTTTTTTACGCCCAAAAAATAAATTTGTTATGCTTGCATACTATATTATTTGTCATTATTTTTACATAAAATTGTATGCAAGCATAGCAAATCTATTAAAACAATGGCACAGCAATATTCACGTCGTAACCTCGACTTTATGTTAAAGGAAGTTCTCAATGTTGCAGAGCTTACTAAATATCCTTATTTCCAAGACTATACGCCAGATATGTTTGATATGGTTTTGGATACCAATGAAGAAATTGCCGACAAAATTCTTCGCCCAGCTTATGTTTCTTCCGACCGCAATCAGCCCGAATTAGTGAATGGACAAGTAAAAGTACATCCAGCCGTGAGAGATTACGTGAAGGCGATGGGTGATGCAGGTTTGATTGGAGCAATGTTTAAATATGAACATGGTGGGCAACAATTACCAACAACTGTTGGGGCTGCTGCTGAGATGATTCGTGGCTCCGCTCATAATGCTTTTGTGATGTTTACGGGTTTGACATCGGGTTCATCACATTTGATTTATTCTTTTGGTTCGGATGAATTAAAAGAAAAGTTTGCCAACAAAATGGTGGATGGAACGTGGACGGGTTCTATGTGTTTGACCGAACCACAAGCAGGAAGTTCATTGTCAGACGTAATTACAACCGCTTCACCACAAGCGGATGGGACTTTCAAAATAAAAGGACAAAAAGTATTTATTTCTGCGGGCGACCATGACATTGCCGATAACATTGTTCACTTAGTTTTGGCTCGTATTGATGGAGCCCCATTGGGAACGAAAGGAATTTCATTGTTTGTTGTGCCAAAATTTAGAGATAATGGAAGTGGCTCATATACAGAAGATAACGACGTAATTTCAACGGGAATTTATCACAAAATGGGGCAGAAAGCTACCCCAGCTATGCACCTGACTTTTGGCGATAAAGATAATTCGGTTGGTTATTTGGTTGGAGAACCTAATCAAGGTTTGAAATATATGTTCCAAATGATGAACGAAGCACGTTTGGGCGTAGGCATGGGCGGAACTTATATTGCTTCTGCGGCTTATTATGCTTCATTGGAATATGCCAAAGAACGCCCACAAGGAAGACGTTTGAATAATAAAGATTTAACCGAAGGACAAACATTCATCATCAATCACCCTGATGTAAAACGGATGTTGTTGTTCCAAAAAGCCATTGTTGAAGGTTCTTTGGGCTTATTAATGGAATGTTATCTCTGGGAAGATATGATTAATGCTCTCGGACGAAATTCTGAAGAAGCAAAACCATATCAATTAATGCTCGATTTGATGACTACTGTTGCCAAAACGTATCCTGCCGAAATGGGAATCAAAGCCGTAAATGAAGGTTTACAAGTATTTGGGGGTTATGGTTATACCGAAGATTTCCCATTAGAACAAATGGCTCGTGACGTACGGATTATGTCAATTTATGAAGGAACGACGGGTATTCACTCATTAAATCTTTTGGGACGTGGAATCACTGCAAATGGTGGAAAAGCTCCTCAATTGTTGTTCGGGGAAATCATGAAAACCATTGAAGAGTCGAAAACACACGAAGATTTAAAACCTTACGCCGAGAAATTAGAAAAAGAATTAGGTCGCCTTCAAAAAGTAACGATGCACCTTTTGGGAATCGCAGCGAAGGGAGATAACGAAGTTTTCTTAGCTGATGCCAATTTATACATGGACTTCTTCGGAATTGTGGCAGTCGCTTGGATTTGGTTGAAACAAGGAATTGTAGCAAAAAATGCTTTGGTAAGTAACAACCAAGAAGGAGACGAATTAGCATTTTATGAATCGAAAATTCACACAATGAAATTCTTTTTCCATTATGAGTTAATCAAAACCTTGAGTTTATCTGCTCGTTTATTAGATACTGAAGTTTTGACAATCAACCAAGAAATCGAATTTGCCATATAACTTTTTTAAATTATCACGCACATCAATAAATTATGAATCCCTGCTCCAAGCAGGGATTTTTTTATTGTCTTTCCCCAACTTTTAAAGCCAAATTTAAGAAGTTTTCAGCAGGCGTTATTGGGCAAGTATAAGTCTCATTATAAGCACAATATGGCTGATATGCTTTGTTGAAATCTATCTCAATTTGATTGTTTTTTACGTCATTAACCCCAAAATCTAAGTATCTGCCTGCACCATAAGTTTCCTTATTAGAAGTTAAATCTTTGAAAGGTAAAAATAGATTTCCTTCTGGCGTTTTGAATATTTTTAAAGAATATTTTTTGCCCTCAATTTCAAAAGATACATTGCCATAAGCTTCGTATTCTTCGGCACTTCCGTCAGTCATAGAAATATTAATGGTTTGGTCGGATGCAAATTTATCCAATGTGCCAATAACCTTAAAATTTGGATTTATCTCAAAATATTTTAAACCCGAAAAAGTTGCTTTTTCTTTTATAGGAGATTCTTTATCAGTTTTAAGAAAATCATCTTTTTGTTTTCTTAAATCTTGAATGGTTGTAAGGTATTCATTATCACCAGTTTGTGGCGACTGAGGCGTTTCATTACCCGTTAATGAATATAGAATAATCGCAATTAAAACGGCTATAACCGAGAAGAGGAAAAATTTATTCTTGAACATAAAATCTGATTTTTTGACAAATGTAATAACGCTGAATGAAAATCCGTATTCTATTAAATACTAACTTGCACCCCGAAAATAAATTAATGGAATTAGAGTTGAATGGGTTTAAAGTAAATACACATTAGAACATCCTTCGGAGGATATTCAAATGTATATAAGTAAGAAGAACAAATTAATTGATATTATAAATATTTACGTCAAATTGTAGGGGCGTATCGCATACGCCCACATTCTGACCATTTGGGCGTATGCGATACGCCCCTACATAATATCAAATAATTTATTTCTAACACTTAGCTTAACAAACTATTTCACCTAAATTCTAAATACCAAACCCCAAAATCATGTTTACAGGAATAGTTGAGGCCGTAGGCGAATTAAAAAATATTAAACCAGAAGGTACAAATATTACTTTCACTTTTACTTGTCCATTCACCAATGAACTCAAAATCGACCAAAGTCTTGCCCATAATGGCGTTTGTTTGACCGTCATTGATATTCAAGGAAATGAATATTCTGTAACGGCAATTGATGAGACTTTACAAAAGACAAATCTTGGTAAATTACAAATCGGCAGTAAAGTAAATCTTGAAAGATGTATGCCAGCTCATGGGCGTTTTGATGGGCATATTGTACAAGGACACGTTGACCAAACAGGAGTTGTTACGGCTATTACTGAACAAGATGGTTCTTGGCTTTTTGACTTTGAATATTCACCCGATGAACAAAATGTAACGGTCGAAAAAGGCTCAATTTGCATCAATGGAACAAGTTTGACCGTTTTCAATTCTGGAATTAATACTTTCAGAGTAGCCATTATTCCATATACTTACGAAAATACCGTTTTTCATACTTTCAAAGTTGGCGATGTGGTGAACTTGGAGTTCGATATTGTTGGAAAGTATATCAAAAAAATGCTAAAAATGTAACACAGACTTCAGCCTGTACAGAAAGTAACCCAGGCTTTAGTCTGTACAGAAAGTAACCCAGACTTTAGTCTGTACAGAAAGTAATCCAGACTGAAGCCTGTACAGAAAGTAACCCAGACTTCAGTCTGTAAATAACCCATAAAATTTGAAATGATAGTAGCCTAAAACTATCAAACAACCTATGAAGAAACTTTTGTTTTTCTTGCTCATCACTTTATCCGCCAATAGTTTTTCACAAAATCCAATTCATATTATTCCAGAACCTTCTTCTATGCAAAAGCAAGCGGGGGAATTTATCTTAACGAAAGATACCAAAATCAATATTCCAACGGCAAATACTGAGGTCAGAAATGTGGCTCAGTTTTTTGCCGAAAGTATCAGTTTGCCTACTGGAATCAAATTGAGTATTGCTGAAAACATTAAATTCCATGCTTCAAAAACTATCAATTTTATTTTAGATGAAAAAATGTTGGCGGCTCCCGACCAATATACCCTGACTGTTACCCCTAAATTCATTGATATTAAGGCACATAGTCCACAAGGAATGTTTTATGCTGTTCAGACTTTATTGCAATTATTTCCCAAACAAATTGAAAATAATTCATTACAAAAAGTCGTTTGGAAAGCCCCTGCGGTCAAAATTACCGATGCTCCACGTTATGGTTGGAGAGGAATTATGTTAGATGTTAGTCGTCATTTTTTCCCGAAAGAATACATTAAAAAGTTCATCGACCAATTAGCACGCTTAAAATTTAATACTTTTCATTGGCATTTAACCGACGACCAAGGCTGGCGAATTGAGATAAAATCGTATCCAAAATTAACTTCCGTAGGGGCGTGGCGTGTGCAACGTACAGGTAAATGGTGGGAGCGTGAGCCTCCAAAACCAGAAGAAGAACGTTCTTATGGCGGTTTTTATACACAAGAAGATATTCGAGAAATTGTACAATATGCCCAAGAACGATTCATTACTATTCTGCCCGAAGTGGATGTTCCAGGGCATTCCTTAGCCATTTTGGCGGCATACCCAGAATTTTCATGTGGAGGAGGTAAATTTGAAGTAAATGCAGGAACGAAATTTTATAAAGATGTAGAAAACACGCTTTGTCCTTCCAACGAGCAAGTGTATGTTTTCTTAGATAAAGTTTTTGGAGAAATAGCTCCACTTTTCCCAAACCCTTACATTCATATCGGTGGCGATGAAGCATACAGAGGTTTTTGGGATAAAAGTGCTGAATGTCAGGCTTTAATGAAAAGGGAAGGACTGAAAAATCAGGAAGAATTGCAGAGCTATTTTATTAAAAGAGTTGAAAAAATCGTTCAATCAAAAGGTAAAAGAATCATCGGTTGGGACGAAATTCTGGAAGGCGGACTCGCTCCCGATGCCACCGTGATGTCTTGGCGTGGAATGAAAGGAGGAATTGCTGCTGCAAAACAAAATCACCAAGTTGTAATGACACCTTCTGACTATGTTTATCTCGACCTCTATCAAGGCGACCCCAACGTTGAACCTGTTACTTACGGAATGGCTCGCTTGAAAAAGACTTATAGTTTTGACCCTACTCCCAAAGGCGTGGAGGAAAGATTAATTTTAGGAGGACAAGGCAACCTTTGGACAGAATCTGTACCCACAACTCGACATTTAGAATACATGGTTTATCCTCGTGCATTTGCCGTAGCGGAGGCATTATGGAGTCCGAAAGAGAAAAAGAATTGGCAATTTTTTACCAAGAAATTAGAAACACACTTTTCACGTATGGACGAAGCCAAACTGAATTATGCCCTCAGTATGTACGATGCCATTGTGAGAACCGAAAAAGATGCAACAGGAAAACTCAAAATTGAGTTAACAACAGAGATTGAAGGCTTAGATATTTATTATACTTTCGACGGAACAAATGCGGATAATTATTCCTCAAAATATCAAGGCACAATGTTAGACATTCCAAAAAGTGCTACCACATTAAAAGTGATAACCTACCAAAATAATAAACCCAAAGGCAAACAAATTTCTTTATCCATGAAGGATTTGCAAGACAGAGTTGGTAGATATAAAATGTTTACAGAGATTTCCGAATAATTACGAATATAACCTAAAACCATACCGTAGAATTACCTGATTTATAGGGTAATTCTACGGTATTTTTGTTACTTTTCTTGATAATACTATGTCTTATTCATAGCTTAGTAATATTATTTAACCCTTTAATATCACTAATTAACAATGGCTAAGTTTATCACCAGTCAGGATAATCCTGAAGAACACGAAAAAGCGATGGGTCTTGTTCAGAACTATCAAGTTTCAAAAAAAGATAATTCGATTGATGCACATTTTGTAAGTAAAGCTGCATTACAACAATTTCTTGATAATCCAGATTTTGAAGCGTTTAAAGTTCACCATGCCAGAGCAGAAGACGGAACACGTACCGTAGTTTTGGAAGGCTTAAATGCTAAAGGCGAAAGCTTAAACACATTTGTTAGCGAATTACCAACTTGTCCACCTGCATGTAATTGGACAGACATATCATAAGATAGACAATACCAAATTAAATGTTAGAAATAATTTTAAATAGAATTCCGATAATCTATCTGTTTTCGTCTTCTATGTTGATAATTCCATTAATTATTGGAATTATCAACATTAAGGCAATAATGAGTACGCCATTAAAAATCATTTTCTTTTACTGTTGTATATATATATGTTTCGAATCGGTGTCATGGTATTACGCTTTACATGGTTGGCAAAATCATTTTGTAGAGAATACTGTAAATTATTCAGATGTGATTATTTTGGGGTGTTTTTATGTTTATATACTAACCAATCCTTTACATAAAAAAATAGTCATAGGCATTATTATTATTGCAGTCATTACATTAATTATTTCTAACGTTTTTGGAATAAAAGATTATAATAGGATAGATTCATTTGCAAAAAGTTTTACAGACGTTATTATAATATTTCTGTCCTTAATTTTTTTCTATCAACTCTTAAATACACTTGAAATCCGTAATCTATTTCAATATTCATATTTTTGGATAAGTACCAGTTTATTAATTTACTTTTCTGGAATTTTCTTTATTAATATTTTTGCTGAATATATAACATTCAATAAAGATGAGTCAATAAAATTTTATTGGCATATCAAAGAATATCTAACAATTTTTCACCGCATTTTTATAGCAATAGGTCTATGGTTCAGCACGACGCATCAACAATTAAATCCATCATCGAAATAGGTACTACCGCCATGTTGGTTTTTTCTACCACAGTAATTGTGTTAGTTTATATTTTTCATAATCGCCTTATTAAACAAAAATATGGTTTGTAATGGCTTTAGGTTTTAAAGAGATATTTATCAATTTTTTGCACTGCTCATAACGCTACTTTTCTTTCGCTGATTTACAAAAAATCCGTAAAATCTGCGTTACTTGTATCTATGTAATCTGTGTGCCATAAATCCTTCTTGGAATCCCTAACCCCCAATTTATGAATGAGGTAAAAATCATTATTCTTGGTACAGCCGCAATGCTTTTACCCACTTCGGCAATTATTATTTTTGTTATTCTATACTATCGTCGCCAGCGTTTGCAACGAGAAAAATTAGAACACATAGAAGAACTTCATCGCCAAGAAATGTTAGAAGCCAGTGTTGCCTCACAAGAAAATGTTCGCCGACAAATTGGGGGAGATTTACACGATGAAATAGGTACGCTTCTATCCGCTACACGTATGAGTCTTTCTCAGATTACAAAGTATGGTGATAATCCTTCCAAACGAGAAAATCTCCTTAATCAAACGCAAGACCTTCTCAATGAAGCCCTCAATAACGTTCGTAGAATTTCTAAAGAGTTAATGCCCAGTACATTAGATGAATTTGGGCTTATCATTGCTCTTAAAGATTTTACCCAAAAAATGACTGAACACACAGGTGTTATGGTATGTTTTAGCCACGGAGAATTAGTGGGTAAATTTGACTCTAAAATAGAACTCGCCCTTTATCGAACAGCTCAAGAATTAGTGAATAACGCCCTCAAACACGCTCAGGCAACCATCATTAATCTTACATTGAGTGAAAGTAATAATCAATTAGTTTTACAAGTTTCTGATAATGGAATTGGTTTCGATTTAGAAGAAGTAAATCAACCCAATAGAGGAATTGGTATAAAAAATATTGAAAGCCGTATCAGCGTCATCAAAGGACATATTAAATTTGATGTAGAAAAAGGTAGAGGAGCAAGTTTTGAAATTTCAGTTCCTTTATAATTCTAACGTCTTTAATTTCAATCTTGAAGGCTCAATCTAAAAAGTACAACATTAACATCACCCGTCGATACCCAAAACCACATCAATCATGAACAACCCAAAGATTAAAATTGCCATTGCCGACGACCACGCTATTTTTCGTCGTGGTATTGTATCACTTTTACAAAATAATGACGATTTTGAAGTGATTTCGCAAGCTGCTAATGGACAAGAATTAATTGATAATCTTAATAAAGAACAACCCCACGTTATTTTGATGGATTTGCAAATGCCTGTACTTGATGGCATCAGAGCAACCCAACAAATCAAAAAAGAATTACCCCATATAAAAATTATCATTATTTCCATGCACGACGAAGCTCAATTTGTCTCGCACCTCATGGAGCTTGGAGCTAACGGATATTTATTAAAAGACGCAGACCCTGACGAAGTAGAAAATGCCATTTATACCGTTCATAACGAAGATTATTACTATGGAGCATTCCTCTTAAAAGTAATGCACAATCGAATGATAAATAAGCCTGTCAAGAAAATCGTACCCTATTTTAGCATCCAAGTCGAACTTTCTGAACGAGAAATAGAGATTTTACAACACATCTGCGAAGGAACAACCGCTCCACAAATTGCGGATAAAATCAATTTAAGTCACCGAACTGTTGAAGGACATAGAAATCGTATCATGGAAAAAACAGGGACAAAAAATATTGCAGGCTTAGTTGCTTGGGCTGTGAGAAATGGAATAGCATAATGAACAGCCAATAACATCAAAAGTATCAGGTAAATAACTACACCTATCAATATTCTCCTGATTCAATAAAGAAATATCAAATCTCAATTGATAACTTTGCAGTTCAAAATCATTAAAAGGTTCACTACTAAAGATAAAATAAAGAATCATCTTTTATCGTAGAAACTGACAAAGAACGAATAATGCAGACAAATTTTATAGAAGAACTCCGTTGGCGTGGAATGCTCCACGACATGATGCCTGGAACAGAAGAACAATTAAGCAAAGAAATAACTGCAGCATATATTGGCTTCGACCCAACCGCCGCATCATTACATATTGGTAATTTAGCCACCATTATGTTACTAAAGCATTTTCAATTGTGCGGACACAAACCATTCGCATTAGTTGGAGGAGCAACAGGCATGATTGGTGACCCTTCAGGCAAAGCAGCCGAAAGAGAATTTCTTTCAGAAGAAACACTTCGTTTTAATCAGGATAGTATAAAGAAACAATTAGAGAAATTCTTAGACTTTAATGCTGGAGAAAACTCTGCTGAAATGGTCAATAATTACGATTGGTTTAAAGAATTTTCATTCTTAGATTTCCTTCGTGAAGGAGGTAAATACCTTTCTGTAAATTATATGATGTCTAAAGATTCAGTAAAAAAACGTCTTGAAACAGGAATTTCTTTTACCGAATTTTCATACCAACTACTACAAGGCTACGATTTCTACTGGTTGTATAAAAATAAAAACGTTCGTCTCCAAATGGGAGGCTCTGACCAATGGGGTAACATCACAACAGGTACAGAAATCATTAGAAGAAAAGAAGGCGGAGCAGATGAAATTGAGCATAAAGCATTTGCCCTTACAACTCCTTTAGTTACAAAAGCAGACGGAACAAAGTTTGGTAAATCAGAATCTGGAAACGTTTGGTTAGACCCTGCCATGACAACTCCATATCAGTTTTATCAATTCTGGTTGAATACTGCCGATTCAGATTGCCCGAGATTATTGAGAGTGTTCACCCTATATAATCAACAAACAATAGAAGCTCTTGAAGCTGAACACGCCGAAGCCCCTCATTTACGCATAATGCAAAAAGCGTTGGCGAAAGATGTAACAACACGTGTTCATTCAGAAAAAGATTACCAAATTGTAAAACAGGCTTCTGAATTATTATTTGACAAAAACGTTATTGAACAATTTGAGCAAGTTGATGCCCAAGTAGTAGAAGCCTTAGATTTGATAAAAGTCAAAAAAGACGATTATTCAAATTGTGCAAATATTACAGATTTTTTAGCAACTTTAATTTTAGATGAAAAAGGAGAGCCTATCATCTTTAAATCAAAAGGAGAAACACGCAAAGCGATTCAAGCAAATTCAGTGTCTATTAATAAGCAAAAGGTAACAGACCCTAATAAAACGTTAGAATTTACCTTATTAAGAGGAAATTACCTTATCGTAAATCATGGAAAACAAAAAGTATATATAATTCAGCTTGTATAACTTTTAAATTTTACTAAAATGCCTTTTGTTTGAAATAATCATTCAAACAAAAGGCATTTCACTTTTATTAATCTCTTTATGTAAAATACATAAATGTAATTATTCTAATATTAAATAGAAACAATATTTGTCTACCTTGATTCATTCAAATTAAGGTGTATTTTTTTTGCAATATTTAAGTATTTGATTTTCACAATTTTATAGTAAAATAAAATATTTTATTTGTTTTTATTTCTTGTATAGTTTGGTAGTTTAAAATAAAAGGTGCAACTTTGCACTCCGAAACGACGGGGCGAGTATATAAAAAGGTTTATTTAGCCACATAGATTTTGACTGCTAGAGGTTAAAATTGTAAGAGTTCTTTGAGATATTGATAGGAAGAGAGAATATTAATTTTATTCAAAAACAGGAGTTGTAGTTATGTTTCTTTATTAAAAGAGAGCATGAAAGAGCAACTTCATTTTATAGATATTTACAATGGAGAGTTTGATCCTGGCTCAGGATGAACGCTAGCGGCAGGCCTAATACATGCAAGTCGAACGGTGTAGCAATACATAGTGGCGCACGGGTGCGTAACACGTATGCAACC
>NZ_QGGO01000022.1 GCF_003148625.1 Arcicella aurantiaca
ATTTATCAGAATCTAAAACACAAAATGTGGTTACGCTTTGGGAAACAAGAAATGTCGTTACTCTCTGGGAAACAAGAAACATTAATGTTATCTAAATACAGATATACTTTATATAAGTATTTCACAACAATAAGAGAAAGCTCCACAGAACTATTTTTCATTAGAAAAAAGGGTATATTACTTAAACAGTTATTTTAAATAGAATCCACAAAAAAAACTCCCCCTCATACCTGTTATTAATACATGCAAGAGAAGGAGAATTTTGTAAAGCTATTATATTTTTCTTAGAAAGAAAAATGTACAGAAGCTTTTAATGCAAAAGATTGTGGTAAATCTCCATTAGGAGCTTTATGGTCAAGATAGGTTAAGCGATGAAATGCTTGTAACCTAAATATTTTAAAGATATTGTCGATGCCGTACCCAACTTCTACGTATGGAATGTTGGGTTCAAGAGCCGAGAAATTATATCTTGGACGAATGATGGGATTTCCATCTTTATCAAAGGTTCGTCTTGGGTTAATTACAGGTATCGCTTCTTTCATTAAGTCAAGATTATCTTGACGTTGACTACCGAATAACACATTGGCTGATGCTATCAAACGCCATTTCAATTGCCTAATGGCAGGAATGCGGTTGAATAGTAATCCCTCGAAATTGTGATTGTAATTTAAAGACACAAATTTGTCACTCACAAATTCAAAAAAGTGCATCGTATTGAAAGCGGCTCTATTGTAAAACAAGGTCTGATTTCCCAAATGTGGAAATAAGAGTGGAGCAGGTAATTCGGAAGGAATATAACCTGCTTGAACAGTATAGTCTGAACGACCAAATGAGCCTACACGAAATGACTGATATATTTTTGCGGTGATGCGTTGATAATTAAAATTGCTACCCAATACTCCTTTCATTCCGTGTTGATATACAATGGAAATTACGGGAATTCTTTTGGCACCCAAAGAGATTCGCTCGTTGCCGTCCATTAAAAAGGTTTCATTTTTAGCATATCTTGCTTCTACTGTAATGAAACTATCGTCATAACCATCTAATGATGGAGATTTGGGACCTAATTCTGGCTGAGTTCTAAACTGAAAATTAAATAATGGGTCGAAATTTCGAGTAGTAAATGCTATATTAAAGGAAATTCCTTTGGTTGGCTCTGTCTTCAAAAAGATTTCACTTTCTCGGCGATAATACGCTCCCGTGAAACGCCCCCAACGAGTAAATGCGTAGAAAATCTTGTTGTCTCCTATCAATTCAGGGGTTAACCCTATCCGTTCAAGGTCATAGCTGTGTTTAATTCCAGCAACAGTCCAATGACGACGAGACAAGATATAATCCATTTCTCCGCCATATTTAAAAACTAAATCTTTGGTACCAAATCCAAGCCAACCTTTTAGTATCCATTTTTTATCAAAACCAGCTAAGGTTTTAAAGCCAAAACGTGTACGAAGACCTTCTTCGGAATTTACAGCAAAAAGATTTATATAAGGCCCTACGGCAAACTTATTTCCAAAACGTTTGTAACCGCTTGCTATAATTTCGGCAATTTCAACGTATGTTTTTACAATTGGTACATTTCTTACGGTATCAATCAATTTTGCAGCAAGAATATCTTGTGCCGAAAGTGATTCATGACGTGCATTTAACCAAAAATTAGGGTCTGGTTCTTTAGAATCTTCTGCAACTTCAACGGGAATATCATAAAAAGGTAAATCTCTTGGCTGATTGATTACAAAATTTTTATTGGAAATATACATTTTCAATAACATACCTGCGGAGTTTTTAGAAATCTCTGCAATATCAATCAAAAAACGGGTTTTAGCGGGTAACCAAGCCCCTTCTTCTGTTTTCTCTAACTCTTGTGATATTTTAATTTTATCGATAAAGTTGATATTGGCTTGCTTTCCGATGGTTGCGTCTATTTGCACAAGGGCATACGAAGTGGTGTCGATATATGCTTTTCCTACAAATACTAAATCTTTATCATTTTTAGGGTCAAATTCCATTCCATAACAAATATGACCGTCCACATCTGTCGTATCTGAAATATACCACGCATAAGTCCCTTTCCAGTTATTTCCAACTGGCGAAATAATATCTTTACCCAAAAAAGGAACGAAATTATCATAAAAATTATAGTTAGCAAATATGTTTCCGCCCACCAATTGAGATATAAAACTTCCTTCTTTTACACCCACTCCTTTAATATTATTTTTTAAAACAACCTCTTTTTTACGATTTGGCGTTTCTCGAAAATAAAATTTTGAAAGTGTCTCAGAAATAAATGTTGGAATAACAGCCTTTCCATCTTCACCAGCAATTTTTTCAAACTTTTCAATTGCTCCTTGAATTTGCTTCATGATTTTTTTTTCCTTAAACTTATCGGAAATATTGTCAACGTCTAATTCCATTTTTGAATATGAATCATACTCAAATGCGGTCAAACGTTTACGGTCATTCTTTTCTGCATTTTCACGAAGTCTTCTTAAAATTTTAAAAGCGGGATTTTCTCCAGAATAAACAACTACTTCATCCAAGGATTTTGCTTCTGCTTGCATCTGAAAATCGATTGTCTGTGCCGTAACAGTTTTATTAATGGCTTTAGATTTCTTCTTATAATTGACTGTACTTACATAAATAGAGTCAGAAAGGAATTTAGTTTTGATTGTATAAACACCATCAAAATTTGTTTGAGCTCCTACATTTAGTCCTTTTAAACCAACCGATGCAAAAGGTAGTGGGTCGCCATTTTTAGCGTCCGTGATTCGTCCTGTAATCGTATATTGGGCAAAAATTGCTTGGTGTGTAAAAACGACTATACAGAATATCAGTAGTTTAATTAATTTATGTTGAATCATTATAATATTGAAGAGTTTGTTAAGCAATTGGGCTTTTTCTATATCGAAGATAATAGCTTTCGCCATACTTTGCAATTTGGTCGTACTTATCTGACAACTTATCTACACTTATCCCCTATGGCTTTAATATAACACACCATTATAAAATCCAGTTTCAGTAAAGTTTGAACATTTTTTAGGACACCTTCCCCTTTTTTACCTCTTTTACAGAGAAACTATTTTAAAAAGT
Organism: Arcicella aurantiaca; assembly: GCF_003148625.1. Taxonomy (GTDB): domain Bacteria; phylum Bacteroidota; class Bacteroidia; order Cytophagales; family Spirosomataceae; genus Arcicella; species Arcicella aurantiaca. The sequence continues at coordinate 3,088 of NZ_QGGO01000022.1, forward strand.
TCATTAATTTCTCGAATGCCTTTGCTCGATGAGAAATTTTCCCTTTTTCTTCTAATGACATTTCCGCAAATGTTCTATCAAAGCCCTCTGGCATAAAAATTGGGTCATAACCAAAACCATCCGTTCCTCGTTGTTCTTCAATAATTTGCCCTTCTATTGCTCCTTCAAATTGGCTTATTTTTCCATCTTGAATGAGTGTTATTACGGTTCTGAATTGTGCAGAGCGGTCAGACTTTCCTACTAAATTCTTTAATAGTAAATTCATATTATCCGCATGGCTACGTTGTTCTCCTGCATAACGTGCCGAATAAACTCCGGGTTCTCTATTCAAAGCATTTACTTCTAAGCCTGAATCATCTGCAAAGCAATTTACCTGATAATGGTCGTATAAATACTGTGCTTTTTGTAATGAATTGGCTTCTAAAGTATTTCCCGTCTCTGGCAATTCTTCATTACAATTAATATCTTTTAGACTCAACAAATTAAAACTATCACCCCAAATAGCTTGAATTTCTTCTAATTTATGAGCGTTATTGGTTGCGAAACATAGTGTTATTTTCATATTTAAAACGGAAAAAAGCCTTCTCTGTACAGAAAAGGCTTGATTTGACTCTAAAAAATATTTTTATTTTACTGCTGTAACCTCTATTTCAAACAATAGCGGTGTATATCCCGGAATGGTGCTTTTTCCAGCAGTTCCGTATCCTAATGATGATGGAAATATAAATGTTCCTTTATCCCCAACTTTCATCAGTTTTATTGCTTCTTCAAAACCTGCTACATATCCACCACCACCAATAAGGAGTGAAAGGCTTCCTGAGTCAAATTTATCTGTATAAATCGGGAATCCATTTGAATCTGATGATTTATATTGGTACAAAAATTTACCTGTATAAGCTACGGTTGCTGTTTTTCCTGTTTTAGCAGTATCTCCTGATGCACTTGTTTTTGTCAATAAATAATTCAAACCAGAAACTGTCTTTTTAACTGGTAAACCTGCAAAATTTGTTTTTACATATTCATCTATTTGCTCTGTTTCATTACGTGTTGACAACATAGTTATTTTCATGGCAACAGGCTCAATAGTGGTTGTTGATGTTGATATGGATGGGAAAACAAACACTGCTGATTCTCCTTCTTTCATGAACGAAACTCCATAATTGGGCAATGTAGTCGAAGACGATGAGTATAAAAGTGTTAATGGTATTTTACGATTTAGAGCTGTACTGTCTAAAACTGTTCCATCTAATTTAGTAAATACATAATGAACTTTCACATATTCATTAAATTGAGGGGCTCTTCCTGCTGGGTTCGACGTCGTAATCTTATAAAATATTGATTCTGGTGATTTTGTAAAAGTTATTCCTTGTGCTGCACCATAAGCTGTAATTTTAGCTAATGTTTCCTCCGAAACTTCTGTACTTGGCAATGTACTTTCAACTCCACAAGAACTCAAAAATCCAACGATACTTATTAAAAATATATAAATGATACTTTTGTTCATAATTTGCTGTGTTTATTTATCTTTCAAAGCTACAATTTCAATATCAAAAATTAGAGGTGATTCCCCCGGCACTTTACTACCACTTCCTGTTCTTCCATAGCCCAGTCCTGATGGGAAAATAATGGTTGCTTTTTCTCCAAGTCTCATTTTGGCAACACCAATTAAAAAACCTTGTACAAATGAGTTTGAACCTCCTACTGTATAGTTTAACGAATCAGTTTTGTTTACATTGCTATCAAAAACGTAACCGTTCAAAAGTCTTCCTGTGTATTTTAATTTTGCTACTTTACCTGTCACTAAATCTGCCGCTCCGTCTTTTACTCTGATATAACGCACATAGTTTGTATAACCCGTTGTTGTACTCACAGCCTCTACTTTCTCCGTTACATTAATTTTATTTTGTGCAACGTAAGCATCAATATTTTGCTCTTCTCCATACGTTTTGAAAAATGTAATATCACATCTTACTGGTGAGTTTGCAGGTAAATTAGAAAAACTTTGACTTCCTCCTGCCAATTCTGAAGGCAAAATAAAGGTTGCTTGTTCTCCCTCTTTCATTAGTAGCAACATTTTCAGAAATATATTCGTATTTGAACCATTATGAAAAAACACAAATGGTTGATTTTTAGCAACCGACGAACTTGCAATTACACTATCCGTCAATGATTTTATAACATAATGCAAACGTATTGTATCTCCATAAATCATTTGTCTTCCTGTAGGATTCGACTTTGTGATAGCATAATAAACTCCATTAGTAGCCTTTTGCATGGTCAGTTTTTGGCTACTGATATACTGCTGAATTTTAGCCTCATTTTGTTGTACAATAAGGTCATCTTCCAAAACAACTTTTGACAGACAAGAACTCAACGAGTAAATTAATACTCCTAACGCTAAACTTTGTAATAATCTGATTTTCATTATATTATCTCAATATCAGAGACATAATTTTAGTTTCTATATAAAACGCAAAATAACGAATTTGATTGCGAATATTGGCGTTAAAAACTGTTAAAAAGAAAAGGATTAGATTATAGACAAGGAGTTTTTTCAATTATTATGAAATAACTAAGCTCCAAAGCCATTAATCTAACCCTATAAAATTATTGTCCAGCTGGTTTGAAATCCAACAATTCAACTTCAAATACTAAAGGAGTATTACCCGGAATTGGTCCACCACCTTGTTCTCCGTAACCAATAGCTGGAGGAATCACGAATGTTGCTTTTCCACCTTTTTTCATCAACATCAATGCTTCGTTGAAACCCGGAATCATTCCACCAATTGGCATATCAATTCCTTTGTTTTGGTCGAAGATTTTTCCGTCTAAGAATTTACCTACATAGTTACATTTACAAACATCTCCATTTTTAGGGCTATTACCTGTTCCTTCTTGTGCAACTGTATATTGTAAGCCTGATGCAGTAGTCTTGAATGTTAAGCCTGTTTTCTTCACATAATCAGCAATCAATTGTGGTAATTGAGCTTTACGAGCATCAGATTCTACTTTTGCTTTTGCTTGCTCAGCTGCCATATCTTTCTCAAATTCAGCTTTTGACTGTACTTTCAAGATTTTGATTGAATATTTAATATCTGTACCTTTTTTCAAGAATGGAGGTAATTGACCACCTGCTTTAGCGATTGAATCTACGGGTACATAAATTGTTGCACTATCTCCAACTGATAATAAACGTAAACCATCTTGTAATGAACCTTTATATCCAGCTTGTCCAACAGGTTGAACCATGTCACGAGCAGGTTTTGTTACATCAATTGATTCTTGAAGAAGTGAATCTGATGATGTTTTAATACGGATTAAAAAAGATACAATATCACCTTCCTTTAATTTTTTAGCTTTATCGTCATGGCTATGAATTTGGATTTTCACACCCTCTTTTACTTCAACACGATTTTGGTTACAGCCCACCAATGCACTGGCAGCAAGCATTACTACACTTAGTTTTTTTAACATTTTTTTGTTTTTTATTCGTTAGTTGTTTATTACTGGTTATCTGTTATCGGTCACTGGTTATTAGGCATTGAGAACCAATAACTAACTCTTCACCGCCAAAAGACTTTCTTGATATTCGGGTAAAATACTTAATAATTTTTCAACGGTTGCTTCAAGCCCAATACCTGTGGTTTTTCCGCCTGAGGCATTTTTATGTCCACCTCCACTAAAATGTTTTGAGGCGATTTGATTCACCGCAAATTCTTCTACCGAACGGAATGACATTTTCACAGCTTCGGGTCTATCCACAATTATTACAGACATCACAACGCCTTCAATTTGTAAACCGTAGTTTACAATTCCTTCGGTATCTCCTGTTTGTGAATTAAATCTTTTTAGCTCTTCTGCAGTTACGGTAAAATACGCCACTCGGTATTGAGGAAGGACTACTAATTTTTCAGATAACACATATCCTAAAAACTTCATTCGTTCCATTGTCGAACTATCATAAATACGCCGATGAATCAGATTGGTATTTACGCCCAACTCCATAATATCTGCCGCAATACGATGCACCGCTGGCGTAGTGCTTGGATGGCGGAATGACCCTGTATCTGTCATAATTCCTGCGTAAAGACACTCACAAATTTCAACATCCAACAAGTCTTTATCTCCCAATAATTCTATCAATTGAAATATAAGTTGAGCCGTTGCTGCTGCTTTAATGTCATGATAAACAAATTGAGCAAAATCTTCTGGAAAAGTATGATGGTCAATCATTACTTTTATCGCTTTAGATTGTCTCACTGGCTCAGCCATTGACTCTATGCGTGCCAAAACCGAGAAGTCGAGGCAAAAAATAATATCTGCATGGGCAATAGCATGATTTGTTTTACCTCGAAGACGATAATCTTCGTAATTAATAACCTCTTCATTTCCAGCCATCCAAGCAATAAACTTCGGATAGTCAGACGGGGTAATTACGGTAACTTTATGTCCTTTCTTTTTAAGATACCCAGCCAAACCCAATGATGAACCCAGTGCATCTGCATCAGGTTTAAAATGAGTTGTGATGACAATGTTTCGGGGCGTGCTAATTAACTCACGAAAGGCTTCCAGATTTTGCATTTGTTTTGATAGCGGTTGCAATTAATAGCTGATTACATTTAGAATATACTGAATGAAATTAAACTAATAATCTAAAACCAAAAAATGAAGGACAAAGTTAGGCAGAAATCTTCATAAAAAAGACGGTAACGTTTCTAAAACAGTTTAGGTTGCGTAATTTTGTAAAAAAAATTGAATTATCACTTAAAGACCTATCGCATGGCAACTAACAGAACATTCACGATGATTAAACCTGACGCAGTGGCTGACGGTAACTCTGGGGCAATTATTAAAATGATTGAGGAGGCAGGCTTCCGAATCGTGGCGATGAAAAAAGCATTATTAACACAAACTCGTGCAGGAGAATTTTATGCAGTTCATGCTGAAAGACCATTTTACGCTGATTTATGTGAATATATGTCTTCTGGAGCGATTGTTCCTATGATTTTGGAGAAAGAAAATGCAGTGGCTGATTTCCGTAAGTTAATTGGTGCAACTGACCCAACTAAAGCTGATGAAGGAACTATCCGTAAATTATTTGCTAAATCAATGAGTGCAAATGCTATTCATGGTTCAGATTCTGATGAAAATGCAGCAATTGAAAGCTCATTTTTCTTTGCAGGTTTAGAGCAGTTTTAATTTTATCAGTTATCAGTTATCAGTTATCAGTTATCAGTTATCAGTTATCAGTTTAAAAGATGATTTCTTGAATTGAAGTTCAATAATCAATTTATAATTTACTGATAATTGATAACTGTTTACTGAAATCTGTTTACGCTTTATCTTTGTCGTAAGCGTCTGAATCACCTAAATCTTCTCCAATTAATTTTCCTGCCACTTTTTTAATACTTCCCAAAAGACTCCAGCCTGTTTTTTTCGATTCTGTTTCTTTTTTGCCCGTGTTTCCATTGCTTACTACTGGAGCAACTGGTAAAGGAACGATAATTGGTGGAGCATCTTTACGCAATTCTTTGTAAACATCTTCTCGTTCATCAATATCTTTTAATCCTTTCCAAACCAAACCGACAGCCGTAGCATAGGTTGGATTCTTGATTTCTTCGGTAAGGGTTTTTCCTAAATTTTCATTTGGGTGACCAATTCTTACATCACGTCCTGTTACACGCTCAAATAGTTCATCGATATAAGACATTTGTACACTTCCACCTGTCAAAACTATTCCGAAGTTCAAACGATTTCCGTATCCACAACGACTAATTTCAGCCTCTACTAAAGCTATAATTTCTTTTAAGCGTTCTTCTATGATAATTCCGATATTCTTAATTGAAATTGTCTTTGTTTTACGCCCATTAATACCTGGTATTGATACAACTTCTTCTACTGGAATTTCATCTGCAACGGCACAACCAAATTTTATTTTTAGTTGTTCTGCGTGTTCTGTTGAAATACCACATCCTTGTTCAATATCTGCCGTGATGGAATCTCCCGCAAATGGTAATACTGCAATATGACGAACAATTCCTTTATGAAAAATAACTATTTCAGTCATCCCACTACCAATATCTACCAAACACACGCCGCCTTTCTTCTCTTGGGGTGTCAGTACAGCCAAAGACGCTGCTAAAGGAGAAAATACCAATCCTCCTTCTATTTCCATCTTTCCTTTGGCACTCTCAATACATCTTTTAGTTTTGTCAAATTCAACTTGTGGCGACGTAATCATCATAAAGTCACACTGTAACTTTAGTCCACTAATTCCAACAGGGTCATAAATATTCCCAATTGAATCTACAAAATACTCTTGTGGAAGCGTATGTACTATGGCATTGCCTTTAGAAATAAAGGTGCGTTTAGCGTCATTTGCTACTTGGTCAACATCGGTTACGGTTACTTCTTCACCTTCTGTTTGGCGAGTGATAATAGAACGATGTTTTATACTATGAATATTAGGCCCTGCAACGCTTGCAAAGACACCTCTAATATGAATATTTGCTTGATTTTCGACTTGTTCAATGGCGGATTGAACAGCCTCAATTGTCTTATTGACATTCAAAACGACACCCTTGGATACATGTCCAGTTGTATCTGCTTTTCCCAAACCAAGTATTTCCAGCTTGCCCAAATGGTCAAGTCTGCCCGCTACGACATTCACCTGCTTACTGCCTATGTCAAGTCCTACAATTATTTCACTCATGGGAGGGGTAGTTTTAATTTAGAAATTAGAGAGTAGGGGTCAATCCCTAAAGTCTAATCACTATTATTCACACACAATCTGATTTCTATATTTAACGCTAATCTTCTTATACTTATCCCAGCCTTTTGAAGGTAGGATTTCTTTATACAATATTTTTAATTTTTTAAATTTTGCTTCAATTTCAATACCCATTCCAAATTCAATTTGGTGATTACCAATTTCTGGAACAAGTGTTATCCCTCCGTCACTTTCCACAACTAATTGTGAAATTTGTGCTTTCCAAAAAGCGTCCTCATTAATCGCCTTAATTAAGTCGATTATAGGTTTGCTTTTAGGCTCTTTGAGACTTTGACTTTGTTCAAAATAACTACCTGACAATAATAAGGTTCTTACGGTATAGTGTGGTGACACTCCTATTAACTCTCCACTTTCTGTTACGTAATCATCTGGTTTATTGTTACTTACTATTCTTGCGATTGGGGTGTGTTCTTCGATATCTACTGTCAATTCACCACTTAAATCACGGTGAACTTGACAATTTTTCACGAGCCTGTTAGCTCGTACTCTATTTTCAATTTTCTTGAAGTTAATCCTTTCAAATGGTTTACCTTCAGGACTATCAACAATGGTTGGGGCTATTAGTGAATATATTTCTTGGGGTGTTATTAGGCGGTTTTCGTTGTTACCTACGATTTCTACATTGATTTTTTTGCACTTCTGAAGACGGTGGATATTTTTTGCAAAAACCACCAGAGAGAGTGAAAGACAAGCTAACACTACGAACCATATCCATTTTTTAAACTTCAGTAAGGATTTCAAAGCAATCATTAAAATAATAGATTGGACTGTAAAGATGCTAATATTTTTTCATCTAAATTCCTAATCTGTTCAAAACTATAACGAAATTAAAAAAAAATAGCTAAAACTTTATAATTTTTTATTAAATGGGAAAATGAAGAGAAGATAGAGTTATTTCCTGTATTGACTATTTTGCTTTATATTTTACGCTTGTTTTTCATGGTTTTATATAAAAATGAAAAAGCCCTCAGAAATGAATCTGAGGGCTTGATTCGTTTAACATTTTATGGCTAAACCATAATTTATAACTATACCGACCAACGAGCTTTGCGGTAGTTTCCTACTCTCTCGGCTGCTTTGGCTTCTTTGGCTGCTTCTACTTGTTGCAATTCTTCTTTTGAAGTAATTACGTAGTCTGCATACTTGCGTACACCTGTTCCCGCAGGGATTAAGTGACCAACAATTACGTTTTCTTTTAAGCCGTCTAATGTATCTGCCTTCGCACGGATTGATGCTTCTGACAATACTTTAGTTGTCTCTTGGAATGACGCCGCTGAGATGAATGAATCTGTACCTAAAGATGCTTGTGTGATACCTTGCAAGTTTGGTTGTGAAACGGCCGGAGAAGCATCACGAACTTGTACGATTTTCAAGTCACGGCGTTTCAATGATGAGTTTTCATCACGTAATGCACGAGCAGATACAATCATACCTTCTTTCATTTTGTCTGAATCACCAGCGTCTGTAACAACTTTCTTATCCATGATTTTATCGTTTTCCTCACGGAATAAGAATCTATCAACATTTTGTCCGTTCAAGAACATGGTATCTCCTGATTCTACGATAATTACTTTTTGCATCATTTGACGAACGATAGACTCAATGTGTTTATCGTTAATCTTCACACCTTGAAGACGGTAAACGTCTTGGATTTCATTTACCAAATACTCTTGTACAGCAGTTGGTCCTTTAATCGCCAAGATGTCTGAAGGCGTAATAGCTCCATCTGAAAGTGGCACACCTGCACGCACAAAGTCATTGTTTTGTACAAGGATGTGTTTCGACAATGGTACAAGATATTTACGTTCCGCACCGTCTTTTGCACGGATATAAATTTCACGGTTACCACGTTTGATACCACCTAAAGTTACTACACCGTCAATTTCAGATACAACCGCAGGGTTAGATGGGTTACGAGCTTCGAATAATTCCGTTACACGTGGAAGACCACCCGTAATGTCACGAGTTTTACCCGCTGCACGTGGAATTTTCGCCAAGATTTGACCTGGTTTAATTTTCGCTCCATTTTCAACTGCTAAACGAGCCGCTACTGGTACGTTATAAGCTACTGGTTCGTCAGCACCTTTTACGTTGATTAAGATTGTAGGGTTTTTCGTTTTATCTTTCGATTCAATGATTACTTTCTCACGAAGACCTGTTTGTTCATCGGCTTCTTCTTTGTAAGTAATATTTTCTTCGATGGCATCAAATTCAGCTTTACCTTCAACTTCTGAAAGGATTACAGCGTTGTATGGGTCCCAAGCACAAATTTCTTCTCCTTTCGTAATCGTCTGTCCGTCTTTTACTCTTAAATAAGAACCATAAGGTACGTTATTTGCGATAAATACTTGTTGAGGATTATTAGCATTCAAGATTTGAACTTCACCAGAACGCCCCATCACGATATCTACTTCGTTTCCTTCTGGGTCGATAGAACCTACAGTACGAACTTCTTCAAACTTGATGATACCGTCAAATTTAGCTTTGATGGCTGCATCTAAAGTTACGTTTTGGGCAGTACCCCCAACGTGGAATGTACGAAGTGTAAGCTGTGTTCCTGGTTCACCGATTGACTGAGATGCAATTACACCTACTGCTTCACCGATACCTACCATTCTACCTGTTGAAAGGTTACGTCCATAACACTTAGCACAAACACCACTACGAGTTTCGCAAGTTAATACTGAACGAATTTCAATTGAATCAATCGCTGTATCATCTACTTTTGCAGCCATTTCTTCAGTGATTTCTTCTCCTGCTGTGATTAATAACTCATTAGTTACTGGGTCATAAACATCATGGATTGAAACACGTCCTAAAATACGTTCTGATAATGGTTCGATGATTTCTTCGTTGTCTTTCAACGCTGCAATCTGGATACCACGAAGTGTACCACAGTCATCTTCATTAACAATTACGTCTTGAGCTACGTCATGCAAACGACGAGTTAAGTAACCCGCATCGGCAGTTTTCAAGGCAGTATCGGCAAGACCCTTACGAGCACCGTGCGTTGAGATAAAGTATTCAAGTACGTCAAGACCTTCTTTAAAGTTAGAAAGGATTGGGTTTTCGATGATTTCACCAACTGAACCTGCTAAGTTCTTCTGAGGTTTTGCCATCAAACCACGCATACCACCTAACTGACGAATCTGTTCACGAGAACCACGAGCTCCAGAGTGCATCATCATAAAGATGGCATTGAAACCTTGTTTGTCATTCTCCATTTGTTTCATCAAGGTATCCGTAATTTTCGAGTTTACCTTTGTCCAAATGTCAATAACGGCGTTATAACGTTCGTTATCTGTGATTAAACCCATCAAATAGTTTTCTGTTACCGAAGCAACATCAGCTTTGGCTTTTACTACAAGTTCGGCTTTTTCTTCTGGAACGATAATATCGCCAAGACCCATTGAAAGACCGCCTTTGAATGCCATTTGATAACCTAATTCTTTAATATCATCTAAGAATTTAGCTGTACGAGCTACACCTGAAATCTTAAATACTTGAGCAATGATTTGTTGTAATTTTTTCTTTGTCAACAATTCATTGATATATCCTACTTCTTCTGGAACGCAAAGGTTAAATAATACACGACCTGCAACAGTTTCTACCATTTGAGATTTCAATGTACCATCTTCTTGACGAACGTTTGTTTTTACGGTAATATTTGCGTGTTTAGAAACAACGCCTTCATTCATACCGATAACAACTTCTTCAAAACCATAGAATTTCATTCCTTCACCTGGAACTCTGTATTCTGGTGTATCTCTACGTCCTTTTGTTACGTAGTATAAACCAAGAACCATATCCTGAGATGGTACCGTAATAGGAGCACCATTGGCAGGGTTCAAGATGTTGTGTGAACCCAACATTAATAAAGAGGCTTCCAAGATTGCTTCTTGTCCAAGTGGTACGTGTACCGCCATCTGGTCACCATCAAAATCGGCGTTAAATGCCGTACAAGTTAATGGGTGCAATTGGATTGCTTTTCCTTCAATTAATTTAGGTTGGAATGCTTGGATACCCAAACGGTGAAGTGTTGGGGCACGGTTTAGAAGAACTGGATGTCCTTTCATTACGTTTTCCAAAATATCCCAAACTACTGGGTCTTTTCTATCAACAATTTTCTTGGCAGATTTTACCGTTTTCACGATACCTCTTTCAATCAATTTTCTGATAACAAATGGTTTGAAAAGCTCGGCTGCCATGTCTTTTGGAAGACCACATTCGTGCATTTTCAATTCAGGACCTACTACGATTACCGAACGACCAGAATAATCGACACGTTTACCTAATAAGTTCTGACGGAAACGACCTTGCTTTCCTTTCAACATATCTGAAAGTGATTTCAAGGCACGGTTACCTTCTGAACGAACCGCATTTACTTTACGTGAGTTATCGAATAATGAATCGACAGCTTCTTGTAACATACGTTTTTCGTTACGTAAGATTACTTCTGGAGCTTTGATTTCGATAAGACGTTTCAAACGGTTGTTACGGATAATTACACGACGGTAAAGGTCGTTCAAATCCGAAGTCGCAAAACGACCACCATCTAAAGGTACAAGCGGACGTAATTCTGGTGGAATTACTGGAACCATCTTGATAACCATCCATTCTGGCTTGTTCTCAATACGAGTACCTGCTTCACGGAATGCTTCAACTACTTTCAAACGTTTTAAAGCTTCTGCCTTACGTTGTTGAGAAGTATCGTTTGCAGCCGAGTGACGTAATGTATAAGATAAGTTATCTAATTCAGTACGTTTCAACAACATATCCAAAGCTTCAGCACCCATCTTAGCGATGAATTTCTGAGGGTCTTCGTCTGGTAACAATTGGTTTTCACGAGGCAATTTGTCGATGATGTCCAAATATTCGTCTTCTGTTAAGAAGTCCATTTTGTTCACACCGTCTTCTGCCTTAACACCTGCCTGTACAACTACGTATCTTTCGTAATAAATTACTTGGTCAAGTTTTTTCGTAGAAAGTCCTAACAAATAACCAATTTTGTTAGGTAAGCTACGGAAGTACCAAATATGGGCAACAGGCACAACTAATTCGATGTGTCCCATACGCTCACGACGTACTTTTTTCTCGGTAACTTCTACACCACAACGGTCGCAGATGATACCTTTATAGCGAATACGCTTGTATTTGCCACAGTGACATTCCCAGTCTTTTGTTGGTCCGAAAATTCTTTCACAGAACAAACCGCCCATTTCAGGCTTGTAAGTACGGTAATTGATAGTTTCGGGTTGAGTAACTTCTCCGTGCGAGCCTTCAAGGATTGATTCTGGCGACGCTAAAGAGATGGTTACTTTTTGAAAATCACTATTTAATTTTCTATTCTTTTTGAATGACATTTTCGTGTTTGTTTGTGTTGAAAATGGTTCTAATATTTTCAGTAAACAGTTGTCAATTATCAGTAAATAATATTGTTTTCACTTTATATATTTACTGATAATTGTTCACTGAAATTACTCTAATGTAATTTCAAGAGCTAAACCTCTTAATTCATGAATCAATACGTTGAATGATTCTGGAATTCCCGGTTTTGGCATGGCTTCTCCTTTAACGATGGCTTCGTAGGCTTTTGCTCTACCAATCACGTCATCAGATTTCACCGTTAAGATTTCTTGTAGGATATTAGCTGCACCAAATGCTTCTAATGCCCAAACCTCCATCTCTCCAAAACGCTGACCACCGAATTGTGCTTTACCTCCTAATGGTTGTTGAGTAATTAATGAGTATGGTCCGATTGAACGGGCGTGCATTTTATCATCAACTAAGTGACCAAGTTTCAACATATAGATAATACCTACTGTAATTGGTTGGTCGAACATATCGCCCGTTAAACCATTGTACAAATAAGTACGTCCCCATGCTGGTAAACCTGCTTCTTCTAATTCTTTAGCAACTTCAGTAGATGATGCACCGTCAAAGATTGGTGTTGCGTACTTACGACCCAATTTCTCACCAGCCCATGCTAATACGGTTTCATAAATCTGACCGATGTTCATACGTGAAGGTACCCCAAGTGGGTTCAATACGATGTCCATTGGTGTTCCGTCTTCCAAGAATGGCATATCTTCATCACGTACAATACGGGCTACAACCCCTTTGTTACCGTGACGACCCGCCATCTTATCACCTACTTTCAATTTACGTTTCTTAGCAATATATACTTTTGCTAATTTCACGATACCCGCTGGAAGTTCGTCTCCTACTTCCAATACGAATTTCTCACGCTTATAGCGACCTACTACTTCGTTACGACGAACGTTGTAGTTTTTCACCATTTGCAATAATAAAACGTTAGTATCTGCATCTTCAGTAGCATTTTCCAAGATTAAGTCAGCAATTAAGTTAGCTTCTTCTGGAACGCTATATGAACTATCATCACGGTAAAGGTTTTTAGCTGGGAATAAAGCCTCCTCGATGTTACGAGATGAGAATTTTGTTCCTGCTTCAATAATTACTGTACCGAATTTGTGTTTGATACCGCTTGAAACTTTGCCATCTAACAATTCTACCATTTTCGTAATCATCTTCGCACGGATAGATGTTAAGTCTTTTGATAGTTGTTTAGATAAAGCTGCGATTTCTTTTTTGGCTTTCTCACGTTCGTCTTTATCTTTCTTAGGACGGCTGAAAAGTTTTGTATCAATAACAACCCCTTTCAATGATGGAGGTGCTTTTTTAGAAGCATCTTTTACATCACCTGCTTTATCTCCGAAGATTGCACGAAGAAGTTTTTCTTCTGGTGTTGGGTCAGATTCTCCTTTTGGTGTAATCTTACCAATCAAGATGTCTCCTTCTTTTACATCAGAACCTACACGAATTACACCGCTTTCATCCAAGTTTTTAACTGTTTCTTCAGCTACGTTTGGAATCTCCGCTGTTAATTCTTCTTCTCCACGTTTTGTATCACGTACTTCCAATTCAAATTCTTCAATGTGAATAGAAGTAAAAATATCGTCACGTACTACACGCTCAGAAATTACAATCGCATCTTCAAAGTTGTATCCTTGCCAAGGCATGAAGGCAACTTTCATGTTACGACCTAATGCTAATTCTCCTTGTTGTGTTGCATAACCTTCACAAAGTGCTTGTCCTTTATTAACACGCTGACCTTTACGAACGATTGGCTTCAAGTTGATAGTAGTATCTTGGTTGGTACGACGGAATTTAATCATTTGATATTCCTTCGTATCTCCTTCAAAACTTACTAAATATTCTTCTGGAGACATATCGTATTTTACTACGATTTTGATAGAATCCACATATTCAATAACACCATCAGCTTCTGCAACTACTAATGTACGAGAGTCAAGAGCAACACTTGCTTCCAAACCAGTACCCACGATTGGAGCTTCTGGACGTAACAATGGTACTGCTTGACGTTGCATGTTTGAACCCATCAAGGCACGGTTGGCATCATCATGTTCTAAGAAAGGAATCAATGAAGCCGCAACCGATACAATTTGGTTTGGTGCAATATCCATTAATTGAGCCTCATTAGGGTCAACTAAAGGGAAGTCACCTTCAAAACGTGCTTTTACTCTATCTGCTTGGAAAACACCGTTTTCATCATAACGAGCATTAGCTTGTACAATGTTTTTCCCGTCTTCTTCTTCAGCCGTTAAATAAGTAATTTCTTCAACTTTAACTTTACCATTATCAACTGTACGATATGGTGTTTCAATGAAGCCCATTGAGTTGATTTTCGCATGAACACAAAGTGACGAAATCAAACCAATGTTTGGACCTTCTGGCGTTTCAATCGTACACAAACGACCGTAGTGCGTATAGTGAACGTCACGAACCTCGAAACCTGCACGCTCACGAGAAAGACCACCTGGCCCAAGTGCCGAAAGACGACGCTTGTGCGTAATCTCTGCCAATGGGTTTGTTTGGTCCATGAACTGTGATAACTGGTTTGTTCCGAAGAATGAGTTAATTACCGACGATAAGGTACGTGCGTTAATCAAATCAACTGGCTTAAAGTCTTCGTTATCACGAACGTTCATACGTTCTTTAATGGTACGAGCCATACGAGCCAAACCAACACCAAACTGAGCGTATAATTGCTCACCTACTGTACGAACACGACGGTTTGACAAGTGGTCAATATCATCGACAACCGCTTTTGAGTTGATAAGTCCGATTAAGTATTTAACGATTGAGATAATATCTGATTTCGTTAAAACTTTTGTTTCCATCGGAATATCATGGCCTAATTTTTTGTTGATACGGTAACGACCAACTTCACCTAAGTCATAACGTTTGTCAGAGAAGAACAAGTTTTGAATAATATCACGAGCAGTTTGCTCATCAGGTGCTTCTGTGTTACGCAACTGACGGTAGATTTGCTCAACGGCTTCTTTCTCTGAGTTCGATGAATCTTTTTGTAACGTATTATAAATGATGTTATAGTCATTCACGTTCATATCTTCTTTGTGAAGAATGATTGTGTCTAAACCAGCATCAAGAATTGTCTCGATATCGTCAGAAGAGATAGTTGAGTCACGTTCCATCAATACCTCGTTACGGTCGATAGAAACTACTTCACCTGTATCTTCATCTACGAAGTCTTCTTGCCAAGTTCTTAAAACCCTTGCCGCCAAACGACGACCTACGGCTTTTTTCAAGTTAGCTTGGTCAGCTTTGATTTCTTCAGAAAGACCGAACAAATCCAAAATGTCTTTGTCAGAACCATAACCAATAGCACGTAAAAGTGTTGTTACTGGAAACTTCTTCTTACGGTCAATATAAGCGTACATTACGCTGTTTACGTCTGTCGCAAATTCAATCCAAGAACCTTTGAATGGAATGATACGAGCCGAGTACAATTTTGTTCCGTTTGTGTGACGGCTTTGAGAGAAGAATACCCCCGGAGAACGGTGTAATTGAGATACAATAACACGTTCAGCTCCATTGATTACGAACGAACCACGTTCGGTCATATAAGGAATATTTCCTAAGAATACTTCCTGCTCGATGGTCTCGAAATCTTCGTTGTCGGTATCGTTACAGATAAGGCGTAACTTTGCTTTTAAAGGCACTGAGTACGTCAATCCACGGTCAATACACTCATCAACTGAGTATTTCGGAGGGTCAACAGAATAATCAATAAAGTGAAGGACGAAGTTTTCACGAGAATCCGCAATTGGGAAGTTCTCAGCGAATACTTTGAAAAGACCTTCATCTGTACGATTTTCGGCTGCGGTTTCCAACTGGAAGAAATCCTGAAACGACTTCACCTGAATATCCAAGAAATCTGGGTATTCGAGTAAGTTTTTGACTTTGGCAAAATTAATTCTGCCTGTTGCGGGACGCCGCCCGTTTGTCATCTGTGTCAAGGCTTTTTACTGTTTTGAAGTTTGAATTTGGTTATCAGTTATTGGTTAATAGTTATTACACTGAACTTAGAAATAAATACCGATAAAACAGTTATTTCTAAACTTACGCTAATAACCAGTAACTAATCACTAATAACAGGGTAAAATACCCAAAAAAAGAGAGCCTCGTAGAAGTGAGTATTTCGTTTCCCTTTGCTTCTTTCCTACGAAAAAAAGAGGTGTTTCAGAAACGATTACCTTTTATAAACTGATTTATCTTTAAAAACGTTGCAAATCAGCCTGCAAAAGTACAACTTTTTTTCTTGATTTTCAAAGAGTTGAGCGTTTTTTTTATCATTTCTCGTTCGGATAATTGTCCGTCTGGTTTGAAGCTATACAGTAAGCATTTTTTCGCAAAGGAGGTTTATATAAATTTGTTTTTGTTTTTTTTATCCCTAAACTATTAACTTTCAAGGTTTTCTCTTAATTTTGCAGTCCCAAAATCGAAGCAAATGGTACTTTCGCTTTTGGATTAAATTAATGTACCAATACAATGAATCAAAAAATCAGAATTAAATTGAAGTCATTTGACCACACTTTGGTGGACAAATCGGCTGAGAAAATCGTTAAGGCGGTTAAAGCTACAGGTGCTGTTGTTTCGGGTCCTATTCCGTTGCCAACTAAAGTTGAGAAATTCACAGTTTTACGTTCTCCACACGTTAACAAAAAAGCTCGTGAACAATTCCAATTGTGTACTTACAAGCGTTTAATTGACATTTTCTCATCTTCTCCAAAAACAGTTGATGCGTTAATGAAATTAGAATTGCCTTCAGGTGTTGACGTTGAAATCAAAGTGTAGTTTACCTTGATTAGACGTTAAAACGATAAAAAGGTGAAGCGTAAATATTAAGGAGTTAAATCCTGATTATTTACGTTTCACCTTTTTATTTTATACACTTATCCCATTTACTGCTCCTTTCCTCCATCACTTCATCTTATAAGCAGGATGATTTCTTACGTATTCATCAAAAGAGAATTTTCCAGAACCTATTATCCAAAAAACAATTAACAAAACTAATACTACTAAAGACAACCAAAGTTCTGAATTAACTGCGGTGAAACCATTGCGGATATTGGTAAAGAAAACCGCAACGAACAAAATCGGAACTTGCAAAGCCGAAGCCAGTCGAGTAAGACAACCAAGCGTAATCAATAAACCACCTACTAAATGGGCAAATGCTACGTAATGTACCGCAACATAACTCCATGCGTTAAAATGCAAACCTTCAGTAAGAGCCGATAATTGAGATGTATCTCCAATGAAGCTCATTCCTTTGAAAAACAATAAAAGCCCTAATCCAATTCTTACGATGTCAAGCCAAGCGGGGTGATGTGCGTCGCCCCAATGTTCAATGCGTTCGATTGCTGTCATGGTAATAATAAGTTTTGTTAAATTTTTCAATTGAATTTAACGACAAAATACCAAATTTCCAATCAAAAATTGTACTTTTTTACGAAAACATATTTATATTAAAAGGCAATCTTCCCGACAATTCATTTCGCCACAATCTGCCAACTTTGTCATGTTAAACAATCAGAACAACATGAAAACATTATTAAACTTCACCTTCTTGGTATTATTTACTTTTTCAAGTTTTAGTCAAGACGCCAATTTTCGGAAAAAAGAATTTTTATTAGAAAAAGGAATTGCCATTAGTGGCTATGACCCAACAAGCTATTTTTCGGGGAAAGCACAAAAAGGCAAAAAGGAGTTTTCAGTAGTACATGAAGGCATTATTTATCAATTTTTGAATGCCAATAATTTAGAGACCTTTAAGAAAAACCCTACTAAATACGAGCCTCAATATGGCGGTTGGTGTGCTTACGCAATGGGTTCAAAAGGCGAAAAAGTGGAGGTTGACCCCGAAACTTTCAAAATTGTAAATGGCAAACTCTATTTATTTTATCACACACTTTTCAGCAATACCCTTACCGATTGGAACAAAGACGAAAACTCGTTGAAATCAAAAGCAGATATTAACTGGAATAAATTTATCAAACGATGAAGCATCAACAAATCTATATTTCGTGGGCTGCTCAAATTATAGCAGCCCTCATTTTAGCACAAACGCTTTTCTTTAAATTTTCGGGAGCAACAGAAAGTGTGGCACTTTTTACCAAATTGGGCGTTGAGCCATTCGGAAGATATGGTGCAGGCATAATGGAATTAATAACGGTTATTTTATTGCTAAATGCTCGTTGGGCATGGATTGGGGCAATTTTGGGCATTGGTACAATGTCTGGAGCAATTTTGGCACATCTCATTATTTTGGGAATCGAAAGTGCAGGCGATGGCGGTTATTTATTTTTCTTAGCATTAATTACGCTAACTTGCTGTTTGACGGTGGCTTACATTCGCAAAAGTGATATATTAGCAAAATTTTATTTTTTAACTTAAAATGCAAGAAGACGCAAAATATTGGTACCTCCACGACCATCAATTATTCTCTGTTTTATCTCGGGAAGAAAATCGAGCTTTATGTTTAATTCCGAGTTTTAAAACGGTTAAAAAAAATGAAATTCTATATTTCTCTCATGACGAAGAACAACGCCTTTATACTATCAAAAGTGGAACTTTAAAAATTGTACGAGTCGATAACGACGGTAATGAAACGGTGAAAGACGTTTTGAGGTCAGGGGATTTATTTGGACAATATACTTTTGATGAAATTGAAGATGAAAATCAAGATGAATACGCCGTTGCAGTTTCAGACAAAGTGGTGTTTTGTAGTTTCAGAATTAATGATTTTGAAGAAATCTTGAAACGAAATCCGCAGTTAGCAATTCGTTATACAAAATTGGTGGGTTTCAGAATTAAACGTATCTCAAATAATTACGCCAATTTAATGTTTAAAGACGTCAAAACTCGCTTTGCATTATTTCTGAAAGATTGGGCAATGAAAGAAGGAAACGGAAAAGATAAAGATGTCGTTATCAAAAATTATTTAACTCACAACGACATTGCAGGACTCATTTGTAGCACTCGGCAAACGGTAACATTGTTATTTAATGAATTAAAAAACGTTGGATTGATTGACTATAACCGCAATGAAATAACCATTTATGATGTGGCAAAATTGGCTTAAAACATAAAAACTCTTTTACGATTTATCGGAATTCTGATAAATCGTAAAAGAACCCAAATTACTTATGTTTCAACATATAACCCATCCCTACCACCGTATGAATCAATTTATTTGGAAAGTTTTTATCTACTTTATTTCGTAAATAATTAATATAAACCTCCACGAAATTTGTACCTGTATCAAAATTGATGTCCCATACTTTTTCTGCAATATCCACCTTCGACACGACTTTTCCTTTGTTTCTCATCAAATATTCTAACAGACTAAATTCACGGGCGGTAAGTTCAACAACATTCCCTCCTCTTCTGGCTACTTTTTCGTCTAAATCCAATTCTAAATCCGCCACTTGTAATTTTTCAACTGGCTGAGGAATTTCTTCAGTTCTTTTCAAGAGAGCTTTTACTCGTACCAACAACTCCATAAAATCAAATGGTTTTACCATATAATCATCCGTTCCTACTTCAAAACCTGATAATTTATCCGCCATCGTTCCTAAGGCAGTCAACATCAAGATAGGAACACGAGTATTGCTCTCTCGAACATGTTTACAAACATCCAAACCACTCATATCAGGCAAGTTCAAGTCCAGAATAATAAGGTCGAAATTTTGTTCCGAAAGGAGCGAAATAGCTTCTTCTCCGTCTGAGGCAATTGTTGCCTCAAAAGATTGTGTTTGCAAACCCTTTTTAATGAAGGTTGCCACTTTCAACTCGTCTTCTACAACTAAAATATGCTTGTTATTTGTCATTTTGATGTTTTTTGCAATTTTAAATCAAACTACTGCTTTTTCTTTCCAAATCGTTCTCGACACCAATCCATTAAGTGTTTAAAATCTCTTTTCGAGGAATTTCTGAGAGCTTTTCTCAATTCTTTTTTAAAAATTTTAGGTTCAAAGCTTACTTTTTCTAAAATCATTTTGGCATATTCTATTGGCGACATTCTGGTGGCTGTATTCATAAAGTTAGTTAATTATTAGGCATTTTGTAGTTTACTCTTTTTAGATTACTTTCCTTTTGCTCAATTTTCAAAACGCTCTCAGTTTGCTTTGATGCTATCTTTTTATAATCACGGCTTGTTTCGTCAATCGAAACTCTTACGCCTTTGGTTGAATCCCTTTTGGCAGCCGCAGCAGCTTTATTGGGATGTTTATAATTATGAACACTATAGCCTGGGTCATTAAGGGGAATTTCTTGTAAAAATAGGCTAAAATTAAAAATGCTGATGAATAAAATAACTGTTTTCATGATTGTTTCAGGTTTAATTACAAACACTCAAAAAAGGCAAATCAATGATGTCTTTTTTGATGAAACAAAGTTATTTAGCTAAAATTAACGTCGCATTAAAGCGAAATTAGAATGATATTAGATTCAAAACGAGTATTTATCCTTATGCCTATCGGGGAAGTTTTAAGGTAAAAATCGTCCCTTCATTTTCGGTAGATTGTACCAAAACGTTACCATTATGTAACTTGGCAATTTTTTGAGTCAATGATAAACCAACGCCATGCCCTTTAATATTTCTGGCATTTGAACCACGACGGAATGGCTCAAAAATTAGACCTAATTCTTTTTCAGGAATCACAGCACCATCATTATGAAATGATAAAATGAGTTCTTTTTGAGTAATTTGAAATCTAATATCTACTCGATTTTTAGGTGAAAACTTTACCCCATTTTCTATCAAATTCAAAAGAACGGTATAAAGTAGAGCTTCATTCGCTTTTACTTCGGGTAATAGGTCAGGGTTTTCGTCAAGTTCTGTAACAATTTGATAATGAGGACTTTTCTTTAATAAAACTTCACGTACTTGCCAAACTAATTCAGCTACATTGACCAACGAAAACTTAATTTGAGCATCGTCTGAATCAATACTTGTCATTTCTAAAAGATTATTGGTCAATCGGTTCAATTGTTGTACATCATCTAAAACAGACTGAATCATCATTTTGAGTTCTTGTGGGTCGTCTTCTGCCAAAAGTGATACCTGAATTTGACCTGTAATGGCAGTGAGTGGAGTCCGCAATTCATGCGAGGCATGAGCCACAAAGGAACGTTGTAATTTAAAGGCTTTTTCAATACGGTCGAGCATACGATTGAAACGCTGAGAAAGTTGGGCAATTTCATCGGTTTTATTTCCTTCATCCAATCTCAAATTCAATTGCGAAGCTCCAATGCTATCTACTTTTTTAATGATATTCTGAATAGGTTTCAACGCTCTTCCTGCAAAAAACCAACCAACATAACTCACAATTAAAAGCATTAATAAACCACCAAAAGCTAAAGTTAAACCTAAATTACGTTGTTCACTTAATCCGTATTTATCTAAAGCAGAAGCCACAATGACCAATTCTTCTTTGCCATTATTAAAGACCATTCCAAATACTTCTCGGTCTTTTTTCTGAAAAGAAAGTTCTTTTTCTTGGCGAATCTGAACAAGTGTGGCTAATTCAATTGTCAAATAATCTGTCCCACTTTCATAGACAATTTTATTTTTATTATTGTAAATGACAATTTCTTCCTGTGTTAAAACTGTCATTTGGTTTTTATCCAACAGTTTTAATAAATCAGGACTGATTTCATCTTTTCCAAATAAAATTTCGGCAGAAGTTCGGGCTTCTTCTCTCAAACGTGTTTCAAATTCTTTCTGACGGTGAAACTCGCCTTCGAGATAAATCACCACACAAAAAATCAATAGCAAGGTAGAAACAATGCCTAAGAAAAGGAGCGTTATTCGGGTACGGATGGTCATAATGTAAATTTACGAGAAAGCAGAAACGTTTTTGGGCATTATCGCATTAGATTTTCTTTAGAGTTTTTATTTGTTGATTATCTTTGTGGCTTAACCAAAAAATACAGAAAATGTCAAGACAAAATATCCTTACAGGTTCACCTTGGGAAGACAAAATGGGCTATTGCCGTGCAGTACGTATCGGAAATATTATCGAAGTTTCGGGAACAGTTGCTATTGTTGATGGAGAAACAGTAAAAGCTGACGACGCTTTTGCTCAAACAAATAACATCATTGAACGTATCGCTAAGGTTTTGGAAGAAGCAGGAGCAAGTTTAAATGACGTAGTAAGAACTCGTATTTTCACAACTGATATTGCTCAATTTGATAATATCGCAAAAGCTCACGGAGCATTTTTCAAAGACATCAAACCTACAACAGGTATTTATGAAATCAGCAAATTGGTTTCTCCTGACTATTTGGTAGAAATTGAATTCACGGCAGTTGTTTAAGCTATAAGTAGGGATTGGGGGTTGGGATTTAGGTGTTAGTAATACCATAAACTTGATTATCAATCATTTATGAAACATCAAAGCAGCACTCTATTTTATCTCATTACTTACTAAGAATTTGACCAATAAAAAAGCCTCGCTTTCAAGCGGGGCTTTTTTGTCTTATTTCAGACGTATGATGTTAAAACGCTAAATGTTTACAAAAAGTTTTACGTTTGAAAAATAGTGAAATAGTTTTTCATTTTTGTAACACAGACTTCAGTCTGTAAGTATATTTGTGTTACAGACTGAAGTTTGTGTTACAATTTTTACAGACTAAAGTCTGTGCTACTATGAAGCAACAAACAATATATGAAGTAGCCGTAATTCCGATTGGCTCATTAAATTCTATCCGACAAAAAGAAACCGTTTTGAGTTATTTCTCAAACCTCAGCAAGTGCCTCGACCAAGTTTCAACGGCTTTGGCAATTAATGGCTGGGACTCTAAAATAAATTATACGGCAGTTTACAGAAGTTTGAAGGAAAAGGAAAAATACGTAGCCGAATTCAATTTAGCAGGGAATAAAATTTTCAAAATTGTGATAACGTGTAGAACGATAAACCCTGCATTGACGATGTTAGGAATTGAAGAAAAACCTGTGTAACTCGATTTCCATTTAGGATAAATCAGGGAATTGACACCAATTTTTAGGCATAAAAAAAGACCTACATGAGCAGGTCTTTCAAAATCATTTTTGGAGATATAATAGTAAAACGTTTATCTGAGGAAAAAGTTTTATACTTGAAAAATAGTTAAATTATTTTTCATTTTTATTTCATTTATTTTCAAAACCTTGTTTAAAAGGTAATTAAAGGCATTTTTAGCTAAGAAATTATTTTTCTTTACAAGCTCAATAAGGCTTCTTTTTTCAGCAGTTCTTTGTCAATTGGTACTACCCCCACAAACTCACAAACTAAACCACCACCTAAATTGGAAAGTCCTGCAATAAGTTCGGGCGAAAGTCCCAAAGCTAAACAACAAGCCGCAATTGAAATAACAGTATCTCCCGCACCCGACACATCCGAAATGGTACGAATATGAGCAGGAATTGCTTTTTTCTGTCCGTTAAAATCAATATAAACACCCTGTTCGGAAAGCGTAACAAAAACACCTTTAAGCTCTAAAGTTTTCTTTAAAATCGAAACGGCATCAGTTAATTCATCTGGATTTTTTACGTCAAAAGAAATAGATAAACCCTCTTTCAATTCCTTCAAATTTGGCTTGAAAAGCGTTGCGTGCTGATAGTAAAGAAAGTTGCGTTTTTTGGGGTCAACAATGGTTGGAATATTATTATCATTGGCAAAAGTGATAATATCAAAGATTAATTCTTTAGACAAAACGCCTTTGTCATAATCTTCAAAAATGATAACGTCTGCCTCTTTCGACAACTCAATTATTTTGTTGGCAAGTATTTGGCGTTCAGCCTCATTAATAAGTTTATCCGTTTCAGTATCAACTCTTACAATTTGTTGAGAACCTGCAATAATTCGTTCTTTTACGGTTGTAATTCGAGTTTCAGATTGGATAATTCCTTCGGTTGAGAGGTTTTGTTCTTTCAGTAAATTTAACAAAGAATCACCGTAAGAATCCGCCCCGATAACCGAACAAATAATTGGCTTTGCTCCAAGCGACTGTACATTCATCACAACGTTTCCTGCACCGCCCAAACGTATTTCACGACTACGGACATTCACAACGGGTACGGGAGCTTCGGGTGAAATTCGTTCTACTTTACCCCATGTATAGGCATCAAGCATTACGTCGCCAATGATGAGAACTTTAAGATTATTGAAATTATCAAATATTTCTGGAATAGTCATTTTTCGGTAATTAGATATAACACAAAAGTACCAAAACTTTATAAAAGAATTAGTAAAAATCCTTTATTGATAAGTTTAACAAATTGAAAAACGCAATAAATTCAACTATATTTCGCTGAAAGTATATATATTTACACAGATTCAGCCATATATAATTAAAATTATGCAAAAAGAGCTAATTGGTCGAGAAAAAGAGAAAGAAATACTTTTAAAAGTTTTAGAAACTCCCGAAGCAGAATTGGTGGCTGTTGTGGGCAGACGGCGAGTAGGAAAAACATTTTTGGTGCGTTCCGTTTATGATTCATTAATTCGATTTGAAATAACGGGTCTGCAAAATGTGACTGCCAAAAAGCAATTAAATAATTTCTCAATCCATCTTCGCAATGCCTTCGGAGCAATTGCCCCAAAAGAAAAACCGATTGATTGGCTTGAAGCATTCCAACAGTTGATTGAATGTTGGGAAAAAACGGTAAACCCTTCAACAAAGTCGGTCATTTTCTTAGATGAATTACCTTGGTTAGCAGGACGAAAATCGGGCTTTTTGGATGGACTGAGTTATTTTTGGAATTCTTGGGCAGTAAAAAACAATGTTATTATTATCATTTGTGGTTCGGCTGCTTCATGGATGATTCAACAAGTGGTTTACAACAAAGGTGGCTTACACAATAGAATTACCCGAAGAATTCATCTGATGCCATTCAATTTGTATGAAACAGATTTATTCCTCAAGAATAAAAACATTTTTTTAGATAAATATCAGATTGTGCAATTATACATGGCAATGGGTGGTATTCCTCATTATTTGAAAGAAGTAGAGGCTGGAAAAAGTGCTATTCAAAATATAGAACAAATTTGTTTTTCGAGTACGGGTTTGCTCAATGATGAGTTTATGAAATTGTACCCAGCTTTGTTTGAAAACGCCACACACCATATTAGTATTATTAACGCTTTGGGGCATAAATGGAAAGGTTTGACAAGGCAAGAAATCATTAAGGAAACCTATTTATCAGATGGTGGAAATCTAAGTCGTTACTTGGATGAATTACTTTATTCTGGTTTTATTTCTGCTTATAATGCTTTCGGAAAGAAGCAAAAAGATGCCTTATACCGTCTTACAGATGAATATTCGTTGTTTTATCTTCATTTTATTCAACATCAAAATCAATTCACAAAAGATAGCTGGCAAAATTTGAGTCAAACATTCATGTTTAAGAGTTGGACAGGTTATGCTTTTGAAAATTTATGTCTGAAACATATCGACCAAATAAAAAAAGCATTGGGCATTTCAGGAATTTATTCAGAAACGAGCAGTTATTATCACAAAGGAACGTCAGAACAACAGGGTGTACAAATTGATTTATTGATAGACCGAAAAGATAATGTCATCAATTTATTTGAACTGAAATTTTATGCCGAACCATTTATTTTAACTAAAAAATATGCCGACATTTTGCGTGAAAAAGTCGGCACATTTAAACAATTGACGGGTACTCGTAAACAGATTTTTTTGAGTTTACTCAGTATTTATGGCTCAAAACCCAATGAAAACAGCATCGGGCTAATCAATAATTCTTTGGAAGTTGATGTTTTATTTGAAAATCAATAAGTAATGGGACAAAATAAAGCACTATTTTGAGATTTCATAAATAATTGATAATCAGACTTATGACAATCGTAAATTCTTAAATCGTCCTTCTACTTAATTACCCACCAATTGTAGTCATGGATTCTGTAATGACAGATTTACGATTGCGTTCGGCTTCAAAACCATCTTTTGGACGATTTTTGAAGGCTTGTAAAAAGGTCGATTTCAAGTCTTCATTCGTAATGCCGTCTCGTAATAAATCTCTAATATTCAGTACGCCTTCATCGTACAAACAAGTTTTTAAATCGCCCGTTGCTGTGAGGCGGATACGGTTACAAGTTCCACAAAATGTACGAGAAAAGGCAGCAATTACACCAATATTTCCTTGAAAATCAGGAACTTGATAATTATAAGAAGTTGAATTTGGAGAATCTACAAGTTTTTGCAAATCAGGATATTGACTTTTTATTTCGGCTAAAATACGATGTAAATTCCACGCTAATTTTGGATAATGATTGCCTTCTCCGTTGAAAGGCATTTCTTCAATAAAACGAATGGAAACGTTATGATTTTGCGTTAATCCGACC
Organism: Arcicella aurantiaca; assembly: GCF_003148625.1. Classification (GTDB taxonomy): domain Bacteria; phylum Bacteroidota; class Bacteroidia; order Cytophagales; family Spirosomataceae; genus Arcicella; species Arcicella aurantiaca. The sequence continues at coordinate 29,636 of NZ_QGGO01000022.1, forward strand.
AAAGGCAAAATGTCTTCGGTATTTTTTCCGTCCATAACAACGGCATTTACTTTTACCTCAAAACCTGCATCAATTAACTGAAAAAGTGTATCGTAAACTTTATCAAATTCATCTCGACGAGTGATTTCAAAAAAGCGTTTTTTGTCTAAGGTATCTAAACTTAAATTAACAGCACGCACGCCCATTTCTTTCATTTGGCGAATATATTGCCCCGTCAAAATTCCGTTAGTGGTAATATTGAGTTCGTCAATTCCATTGATTTCAGATAATTGATACATGAAATCAATCATATTATGCCGAACAAATGGTTCTCCACCTGTAATTCTCACTTTTGAAATTCCCAACTCAGAAAGCACCGAAACCGTCCGAATCATTTCTTCGTAAGTCAATAACTTAGATTTGTGCAGATATTTTACGCCTTCTTCGGGCATACAATAAAAACAACGCAAATTACAACGGTCAGTTACCGCCAAACGTAAGTAGGTTATCGGGCGACCATGATTGTCGTAAATGATATTTTGAGTTTGAGTATTCAATTTTAATCAGTTTCTTTGTTGAACAAATTTAGCGAATATATTCAGAGTAGCAAAGGAAAGGAACAGAGTGCTTTAGTAGCAGAGGAACATAGGGATAAAGGAGTAACTTATAAAGTTAAAATTGAGTGTTGTTTCTCATTTTATTATATGTTCATTTTTCTTATTATACTCTTTTATCTCTCTGCTACTTTGCCCCTCCGTTCTTAAAAAAAACTAAAACATGAAATATAAAATTAATCTTTTCGGAATAACTCGTGATATTGTTGGCAAAAACATCACAGAGGTAGAAGTAAATCAAGAATCAGACGTTCAAACGGTTTTGGGAATCCTAAAAACTGACTTCCCAAAATTGCAAGAAATAAAATCACTTTTGATTGCCGTTAATAGTGAATACGCAGAAGCAGATTTAATGCTATCAGAAAGAGATGAAATTGCTTTAATTCCGCCTGTAAGTGGAGGCTAAAAACAGAAAAAGGAAAGGTTGAACAATAGAATTCCCATAAGTAAAAACACTCATTTTTTTACATTTTATCACATCTTTAATTTATGATAATTCCCAATTTTAATTTGGAAATCTCCCTAAAATTTGCCTAATTTTGTTCATAGAAAAATAACCTCCCCATAATTATAATTTAACCAAGATTTATTGCGAAAATTTACTGAACCCTCATATAATACAGTTGGTTTACGGAACTTTTTTTTCTTGAAATAAGGTTCTTTCAATTCAAAATCTTAATTAAGGTCATGTCTGACGCAATTAAACACGAGTGCGGTATAGCACTTATCCGTCTTCGGAAGGATTACCAGTATTATATCAACAAATACAACACGCCCCTTTACGGACTCAACAAGTTGTATTTGATGATGGAAAAACAAGTAAACCGAGGGCAAGACGGTGCTGGTGTTGCTAACATCAAAATTGATGTACCGCCTGGTCATCGTTATATTAGTCGCTATCGTTCAGTCGAACAAAATGCCGTACCTGACATATTCAGGAAAATCCACAAAAAATTCCAGAAAGCCATCAAAGGCAACAAAGAAAAAGCAAAAGATGCTCATTGGATTCAAGAGAACATCGCTTTTTCGGGAGAAGTTTTGTTAGGACACCTCCGTTATGGTACGCACGGACAGAACGAAATCGAAAACTGCCACCCAATGCTTAGACAAAGCAATTGGAGAAGTAGAAACTTAGTAATGGCTGGAAACTTCAATATGACCAATGTCGATGAATTGTTCGACAAATTGGTTTCATTGGGGCAACATCCAAAAGAAAAAGTGGACACGGTGACGGTAATGGAAAAAATCGGACACTTTTTGGACGAAGAAAATCAACGTCAGTTTGATTACTTCAAAAGTGAACATCACAATCCAGAATTGTCTGATATTATTGAAGAAAACATTGATTTACAGAGAGTTTTACAACGTTCTTGCCGAGATTTTGACGGTGGATACGCCATGTGTGGACTTACTGGATACGGTGCGGCTTTTGTAGCAAGAGACCCTGCGGGAATCAGACCAGCATTTTATTATGCCGATGATGAAGTTGTGGTAGTTGCTTCTGAAAAACAAGCTATCAAAACAAGTTTCAACTGTAATTACGATGACATTAAAGAAGTTCAACCAGGACACGCTTTAATCGTAAACAAAGATGGTTCTTATTCTGAAAAGCAGTTCATCGAGCCAATCGAAAGAAAATCTTGTAGTTTTGAACGCATTTATTTCTCTCGTGCTTCAGACCCAAATATCTATGCTGAACGTAAGCAATTAGGACGTTTAGTAATTCCTCAGGTATTACAAGAAGTTGATTACGACTTAAAAAATACAGTATTCTCTTATATTCCAAATACTGCCGAAACTGCCTTTTTGGGTATGATTGAAGGTTTGGAAGACCATCTTGCCAAAGAACGTAAAAAGGCAATTTTAGAAGGAATTATCTTTGAAAAAGACCTTGAAGATTTATTGACGTTCCGCCCAAGAGTTGAGAAACTGATTTCAAAAGATGTAAAATTACGTACTTTCATCACTAACGATGCCGACCGTAATGATATGGTGGCTCATGTGTATGATACTACTTTTGAGGTAATCAAGAAGGGCGTTGATAATGTAGTTTTAATTGATGACTCAATTGTTAGAGGAACAACATTAGAGCGTTCAATTGTAAGTCTTTTAGATAAATTAGGACCAAAGAAAATTGTTATTGTTTCGTCTGCTCCACAAATTCGTTATCCTGACTGTTACGGAATTGATATGTCGAGAATGAAGGAATTTGTTGCTTTCCGTGCAGCTTATGAATTATTGACAGAACGTAACATGGACGATGTTTTAGAAGATACTTTAGGACGTTGTTTGGCAGCTATTGAAATGGGAACGGCTTCAGAAGAAAACTTAGTAAAAGCCATTTATAAGCCGTTTACCACTGAAGAAATTTCTGATAAAATTGCAGAATTAGTAAAACCTAAAAATTTGAAAGCCGAGTTAGCAATTGTTTATCAAACCGTTGAAAACCTTAACAAAGCTTGTCCGAATGATACAGGAGACTGGTATTTTACAGGAAATTATCCAACACCTGGAGGAAATAAAGTAGTAAATACTGCTTTCGTAAACTTCATGAAAGGCGTTGAAATTAGAGCGTATTAGTCAGTTTTTTAGAGAATAGATGTTAGAGGATAGAGTTTAGAGAATAGAGAACAGATTTTAGAGAATAGAGGATAGATGTTAGAGAATGGAGTTTAGAAAAATCAGCTTCATTTCACAATTAAAATATTCTCTAATATCTACTAAACTCTAACATCTATTCTCTATTCTCTAACATCTATTCTCTAACATCTGTTCTCTACCTAATCGCTTTCACGATTCTATCTTTTCCAAACATATCTTTCACCACTTCTACGTAGTGAAAACCTTGATTCCAAAACAATTCTGCGGTTTCTAAACCAAGAGCTTGGTTAATTTCTACCACACACAAGCCATTTTTTATTAGGTTTTTAGCGGCAAACTCTGCAATTTTTTTGTAGAATATCAAAGGATTATCATCTTCCACAAAAAGAGCTAAATGTGGCTCATATTCCAACACGTTTTTCTCCATTTCCGCCTTTTCAGCGTTCATTACATAAGGTGGATTACTGACGATAATAGTAGGTTTTAGGGGTTGGGGATTAGGTTTTAGGGTTAAAAAATCCGTCTTTTCAAAAATTACCTTTACGCCATTTCTTTCAGCATTTTCTTTTGCCACTTTTAACGCATCTTCTGAAATATCATAGGCATACACTTGTGCTTCTGGGATTTCACAAGCCAAAGAAATTGCAATACACCCCGACCCTGTACCAATATCTAAAATCTTTGCTTCTACCCCAAAATGTCTCTTGTTTACTTCTAACTGATAACTGCTAACTGTTAACTGTACAAGCTCCTCTGTTTCAGGTCTTGGGATTAAAGTAGCTGGCGTAACTTTAAATGTTCGTCCATAAAATTCTGTTGTACCAATGATATATTGTACAGGTTCTTGGGCTTTTATTCTTTGTATTATCTCCGTAAAATCAAATAGTTGAGCAACTGGATTATCTAATAAAATATCCGTTTTAGAGATTTTCAGATAATGTTCTAAGAGTAAATAAACAATGCTTTTTGCTTCGTTTTCTTCGTAAACGGAAGTAATTTCGGCAATTAATTGACTGAAAAGTGTCTTTGTTGAATTCATATTTTTAGCATAAAAGACAAAGTTAAGCCTTAAAACCAAGAACAACTAAATGCCCAACTCACCACTCACCATTCATCATTCACAATTATATATGAAACGAGCCTTACAAATGGCACGTTTAGGAGCTGGCTATGTTTCTCCAAATCCAATGGTGGGTTGTGTGATTGTACATAATGGTAAAATCATTGGAGAAGGTTGGCACAAAAAATACGGCGAAGGTCATGCCGAAGTAAATGCTGTCAATTCGGTTGAAGACAAATCATTACTTTCAGAATCAGAGGTTTACGTTACACTTGAACCTTGTTCGCATTATGGGAAAACGCCTCCGTGTGCCGATTTACTGATAAAACATCATGTAAAAAAAGTGATTATTTGTAATCTCGACCCTAACCCATTGGTGGCAGGAAAAGGTATTGAAAAACTTCGTCAGGCAGGAATTGAGGTGGAAACAGGAGTTTTAGAAGCAGAAGGACGAGAAGTAAACAAGCGTTTTTTTACTTTTATCGAAAAACAAAGACCATATATTATTTTGAAATGGGCGGAATCTGCGGATGGTTTTATTGCTAAACCCAATTATCAAGCCGTTCAGATTTCTAATAATCTTTCCCGAAGATTTGTCCATAAAATGCGTGCCGAAGAAGACGCCATTATGGTCGGGACAAATACCGCTCGATATGATAATCCTAAATTAGATACTCGCTTCTGGACTGGGAAAAATGCCATTCGAGTAGTGATTGACAAGGATTTATCTTTATCCAAAGACTTAAATATTTTTGATGATTCACAAGTAACTATTTGTTATAATTTACTGGAAAACAAGATTTTAAACAATAATATTTGGGTAAAAATTGAAGAGAGTCATTCATTTGAAAAGTTTATTATTCAAGACCTTTATCAAAGAAAAGTACAATCTGTCATTATTGAAGGAGGAACGGTTTTATTACAAAGTTTCATCGATTTAGGACTTTGGGACGAAGCTATCATTTTGAAAAGCAAAAAGATTTTAGGCGAAGGAATTAACGCTCCGAAATTGAATAAACCCGAACATTCAAGAGAATATTTGTCAGGAGATAGTGTTGTTTATTATAAATTTTAGGAACGACAAACTATTTGTCGCAAACAAATTTAGACCACAGATTGAACGGATTTTACCGATTTACACAGGGATGCACAGTCGGATAAAGTAAAGAAAAATCAGCGAAAATCAGCATAATCTGTTCAATCTGTGGTCTATCTTTTGTCTTGTGACAAACCCTTTATCGTTCCGTAAATTCTTTCAACACCAAAAGTTTGTGCCTTTTCATACTTCCTAAAGTCTGAACTTGTAGTAAATACATTCCCATTTTCAGATTCTCTAAGGGTTTTATTTCTAAAATCGTCTGCGTTAATTTATCCGACTTTATCTTTATTTCATTTTCTTCAAAATCTGTCAATAGCAATCGAGTTTCGTCGGAATCTTCAACTTTTACATAAAATTTATCGGCTGAAGATGGATTTGGGAAAATACCAAAAGGTACATTTACATCTTCAATAATGACCGATTGTGGTCTAAAAACTTGTTGCGTTCCGTCTTTATCAATCTGTTTTAAACGATAATAATTTGTTCCGAAAAGGGCATTTTCATCTATAAAATTGTACAACTTCTTGGTTTGAGATAAACCTGCGGCTTCAATATTGGCAATCATTTTATAGTTTACGGCATCTCTACTATGTTCCAAAATGAAATAATTGCTATTAATTTCTGAAGCCGTTTCCCAACGAATATTCACTTTTTGATTGTCTGAAACTTGGGTTTGAAAAGACGTAATTTCTACGGGAACTGCTGAGGCTTTCAGCATAATATTGTCTAATCGTAAGCGATTCAAAGCGGTTACGGCATCATTTTTCTTGTAAAATCGGAAGTAAATATTGGGAAGATTATTGTAGTTTGTTCCTAAAATCATAGGCCCAGAGCTATTACATCCTGCGGTTGGAGCAGTGGCGTTTAGGTCGCCAATTTTAGAGAAATTTGCTCCATCAGAACTAACTTGAATTTCAAAATTACCTAAATCAATATCCGACATTCGGTAGTCGTAACTAAAGTTGAAAGGACCTATAAAACCAAGTGTACTCGACTGAATTTGAAGATAATCTCCAGCATTCCAGCTATTTACTGAAAATCCTTTACCTGTACAGGCATCTTCGGCAAAATTACTGAGTCCGTTTTGGGTCAAAGTTGCTGAACCTGTTGAGGCTGATATTGGCGGGGGTGTTCCTGCATATCCATTAAATTCAAAACTAAAAACGGTTTGGGCAGTACAAGCCCAAGAAAGCCCCAAAATAAGGCAAATCGTGAGAAACGTTTTCATAAAATTTTATATATTGAAAGTGAGAATCTTCTTTAGGAAAATTGTAAAAATAAGACTATCGGTTAACTTCCCGAAAATTTTAGAACTTTCGGGAAGTTCCAAGTCGAACATGGTACGTTTAAATTTATAATCTTCTTTAACACAAAATTAAAAATATCTACTAATTGGGCAATAAAAAAGGGGAAAAAGGTCTTGCCCCCTTTTCCCCTCCATTAATAAATCTTTGCTATTTTACCCTTCCTTCACAGTGTCAATAAAGCATTTTACATTATCTGGATTGGTGTCTGGATAAACGCCGTGTCCAAGATTAGCGATATGTCTGTGTCCGCCAAATTGTTGTAACATTGAGCGAGTTTGTTTTTTGATTTCGTCAAACGAGCCGTATAATACACACGGGTCAAGATTGCCTTGTAACGTTTTGGTATCCCCAATCAATTGACGAGATTCGGCAATGTCCATATTCCAGTCCAAACCAATTACTTCGCAATTTAATTTACCCATTTCTTCACGGGCAAAAAATGCACCTTTGGCAAAAACCGTTACAGGAACTTCCGTGATAGCATCGCAAATTTGAGAAATATACGGAAGCGAATAAATACGATATTGCTCTGGTGAAAGAATACCCGCCCATGAGTCAAAAATCTGCACTAAATTTGCTCCTGCGGCAATTTGAGCTTTCAGATAGGCAATGGTTGTATCTGTAATTTTCTGTAAAAGTGCGTGCGAAAGTTCTGGTTCAGTATAAAGTGCTTTTTTCGCTTTTGAGAAAGTTTTTGACCCACGACCTTCAATCATGTAGCAAAGCAAAGTAAATGGAGCTCCTGCAAAACCAATCAAAGGCACACGTCCATTTAATTCTTTTTTTACAATTTTGATGGCATCTAAAACGTATTTTAATTCCTCTTCTGGATTAGCAACTATCAATTTATCCACATCTGCCATTGATTTGATGACATTTGGAAAAATCGGCCCAACTTTTTCTTCCATGATATAAGGCAAGCCCATTGCTTCGGGAACAACCAAAATATCTGAGAAAATAATGGCGGCATCAACGCCCAAAATATCAACGGGTTGAATAGTTACCTCCGCTGCTAATTCTGGATTTGTCGCCAATTGGATAAAACTCCCTGCTTTCTCACGAACAGCACGGTATTCTGCCAAAATTCTTCCTGCCTGACGCATCATCCAAACGGGAGTGCGTTCTACACGCTCACCACGAGCGGCACGTAATAATAAATCGTTTTGTAAAATTTCCATAAAGAAATGTATCTCGACTCTCCTGAACCGAATAAGGATATTCTTTTTAATATCCGATGCAGAAGCATCGGACTACAAAGATACGATTGAAAGATGAGAATGGATTTTAATTCAAGAAGGAATTATCGAATACCTTAAACAATTTGTTAAATATACGTTCGTTGTGAGTAGGGGTTTCTATATTTTTGAATGTCAATTTTATAAAATCTTATTCTCTAAATTACGCTATTAACACTTAAACTACTCTTATCTAATGAAAAAATGCCTACAATGGTCTATTCTCTATCTTATTTTTATTATTCCTTTCACCTCTAAAGCCCAATCAAACGACCGATTTACGATTAACGGATATGTCCGTGAAAAAGGCTCTGGTGAGTTACTTCCAGGGGTAAGCGTCTATGTAAAAAATAAGAAAATTGGTATTCAAACCAATAATTATGGTTTCTACTCTTTGACCCTCAATACCTCCGAAGAAATTACAATTGTGTACAGTTTTGTGGGGTATCGTTCGGAAACGAAAACACTGAAAGTTCCGAAGAAATTAGAAATGAATATCGAACTTACACCTGATATTCAAGAACTTAAAGAAATAATTGTTCGAGGAAATTCTCCTGAGCAACAAAAGGTTTCAGAGAATGTTCAGATGTCGCAAGTTTCTGTTCCTATTCAACAAATCAAAGAAATCCCTGCTCTTTTGGGCGAAAAAGATGTTTTGAAAGTCTTGCAACTCATGCCAGGCGTTCAGAAAGGTTCGGAAGGAAATTCGGGGATTTATGTACGTGGTGGTGGTGCAGACCAAAATCTGTTGATTTTAGATGATGCTCCTGTTTATAATGCGTCTCACCTTTTTGGATTTTTCTCTGTTTTTAATGGCGATGCCCTCAAGTCGGTTGAACTGACCAAAGGTGGTTTTCCTGCTCGTTTTGGTGGGCGATTATCGTCCGTTATTGAGATGCAAATGAAAGAAGGAAATCGTGAAAAACTGCACGTGGAGGGTGGCATTGGCTTAATTTCGAGTCGGCTTTTGGTAGAATCTCCGATTGGAAAAAATAAAAAATCGTCTTTTCTAATTTCGGGAAGACGGACGTACATTGATGCTTTAGTGCGTCCATTCATCAATAAAAAAGATGGTGATGGTGGTTATTATTTTTATGACCTTAATGCCAAAGTTAATTACGATTTTGGGCAGAATAACAAACTATATTTGAGTGGCTATTTTGGAAAAGACGTTTTCTTTGGCATTGATAAACAAACCGATGGCACACAAAATGAATTTGGGCTTGATTGGGGAAATCAGACGGCTACACTTCGTTGGAATCATTTGTACAATGAACGCCTTTTTATGAATTCTTCGTTCATTTTTAGTAATTATCAGTTTAAAATTTACGCCGTTGACCAGTCTTTGCAACAAAATAAAAAGGTTGAATATGAGCTAAGTTACCTTTCAAATATTCGAGATGTAGGTTTTAAAACGGACTTTGATTATTTGCCAAACCCTCAACATTCTATCAAATTCGGCTTTTCGGGAACATTTCACCAATTTTCGCCAAGTTCAATCGTGGTAAAAGATGATGTCATTAGTAAATATCAAAATAATGTTGAAAACATTGATGCTACCGAAAGTGGCATTTACGCAGAAGACACTTATAAACCTTTTGATAGGCTGAAAATCAATGCGGGACTTCGTTTAAGCTCTTTTGTTACCAATAAAGTAAAATATTTTAACCCCGAACCTCGTGTAGCAATGGCATATTCTGCCCGTAATGACTTGGCTTTCAAGGCTTCATTTGCTACGATGAATCAATACATTCATTTGCTTTCTAACTCTGGTGCAAGCCTTCCGACTGACTTATGGGTTCCTTCTACGGATAAACTTCCAGCCCAACGGTCACGCCAATTTGCGATGGGTATGGCTAAAGATTTTGATGAAAAAAATCTTGCCTTGACTGTTGAAGGGTATTACAAGGAAATGGATAATATCGTGGCATATAAAGAAGGTTCTTCGTCGTTGTTGCAAGATGGGCCAGAAGAATTAGCGAAGGAAAAAGAACAAGGAAAATCTTGGGATGACCAAGTGACTTCGGGCAAAGGGCGGTCTTATGGGGCGGAAATTTTACTACAACGAAAAGTTGGAAAATTGACAGGCTGGATTGGCTACACACTTTCATGGACAAAACATCAGTTTGATGAATTGAATTTTGGGAAAGAATTTTGGGCAAAAAATGACCGTCGCCATGATTTATCTGTGGTTGGTGTTTATCATTTGTCACCTCGAATTACGCTTTCTGGTACTTGGGTTTATGGTACAGGAAATGCTCTCACAATTCCTACGGCATCTTATTCTGCCAATGTGCATAATCCCGGTATTTCTCCTTTTGGTATCCCCGGAAGTACGGGTTACACTTATAATTATTTCAGAGAATATCCTGATTATGGCGAACGTAATAATTTTAGGGCTGAGGCTTATCACCGCTTGGATATTGGCGTGCAGTTTCATAAAATCATGAAAAAAGGACATGAACGAACTTGGGAATTTAGTATTTACAACCTTTATAATCGTAAAAACCCTTATTTCTATTCTTTTACGAATACTTATAATAATGCCACTCAAACAACGACTCGAAATCTAACTCGCTATTCTTTATTAGGGATTATTCCTTCGCTAAGTTATAGTTTTAAATTCTAATCCTCAACACCGATGAAAACACTTAAATATCTCTTTTTTATAGCATCAACCTGTACAATGCTTTCATGCCAAACCGTTGTTGAAAATATTAATTTACCCTACGAAGAACGTTTGGTAATCGAATCTTTTATTTCCCCACAGGATACACTTTTGGAAGTAAAAGTGTCTAAAACCAAACCCGTTGTTGGCACTTTTCCAAGCAATCAGTATAGTCCGTATAGTGGAAATGAAGTAAGACCAATTATTGAAGGGGCAATTGTGGAAATTTCTGACGGACAGAAAAAAGCGACTTTTCAATTACAAACCATTGTTAATCCTTTTGGAACAGAGTATGACCCATCAACAGGGAAACCCATTCCTCAATCACGTAGGGGATATTTTTTAAAGACAAAAGATTTCCCCATCGTAGCAGGGAAAACTTATACGCTTACTGCCAAAGCTCCCAATTTACCCGAAGTTTCGGCTACTTGTACTGTACCTAATAAACAATTAATAAATGGTAATGATTTTACTATATTGAAAGGAAGTACCATTGATTCTATTCAGAATGGTTATTCAAGTACGGATGGCGTGATTACCAACAGATATTATAATTTATCCAGAAGATTTGATGTAACGGCGAAAGATTTAGTATCCGAAGAAAATTACTACGCCATTGCCTACTATACTCATAAAGGATATAAATACAATGATGGGAAAGGCGGTTTTATTACACAAACTATTACAGAGCAACAGCCATATAGTGATTTTATCAGTGATTATAAACAAGATGGTAAAACGTTAAATTTTAAGAAGGCAAATATTTCTTTGGGATACTATTCTACTGACTCCAATAATCCAAATCCTCAAAATACGCAGGTTTTGTCACACAACCTTTCTATTTATTTAGCCATAACGGATAAGGCTTATTATCAGTACAATAAGGGTTTAATTAACTCGCAAGGCATCAATAATGACGACCCATTTAGTGAAGCCGTTTTGACGTATTCTAATGTAAAAGGCGGATTGGGCGTTTTTTCGGGATATAATATGACTAAAATAGAATTTGATTTGTTGAAGTGATAAAATAACGGAACTATCAACTATTTTTTGCAGACAAATTTAGACCACAGATTGAACTGATTTTACGGATTTACACTGGGGATAAAATCAAGAAAAATCAGCGAAAATTAGTATAATCCGTTTTATCAGTGGGCTATCGTTTGTCTTGTGACAAACCCGTTATAATTCCGAAATAATAACGCAGACAAGGTTTAAACCCTGTCTGCGTTGAAAGTGAAATCATCTAAATTTTGGAACAATTAATCGGAAGTATATACTTAATGTCGCAAGTTAAATTTGAGTCGAAAAAACCTCACCCCCAACCCCTCTCCGATGGAGAGGGGAGCATTCGACCCATTTTTCTCCCCTCTCCATCGGAGAGGGGTCGGGGGTGAGGTTTTGCGACATTAAGTACATACTTCCGTATTTAAAACTTATACTCAAACACATACTCCCCCGCCCCCGCATCAAATTCAAGTCCTTTTTCTATTGTTTTAATATTCTGAAAACCTGATTGTGCGATTGTTTTTCCACCTTCTGTTGCCTCATTTGTGCCTTTGGGTAGTGTTATCGTGGCGATGGTATTGGCAGGAATTTTAACGGTTAATTTGATTTTTCCATCTTTCAATTCCCAACCCGAAGCAATTTCTCCGTAAGGACTATTTAACGAAGATTTTGCGTAAGATAATTTCGTTGAAGGTTCTGGCTTGATATAAAAATGTTTATAACCAGTTGATTTTGAATCTATTTCTATTCCTGTAACTACCCGATACATCCAGTCGCCGATTGCTCCATAAGCGTAATGATTAAATGAATTCATGCCAATATCTTGGAAAGTGCTATCCACTTTTTGTCCGTCCCAACGTTCCCAAATGGTGGTTGCTCCCATTTTTACAGGATAAAGCCACGAAGGATACGTTTCTTGTAAAAGCAAATCATAAGCAACATCGGTATGTCCGCTTTGTGAAAGTACGTGGCATAAATAAGGCGTTCCTAAAAAGCCCGTAGAAAGGTGATTTTGGCGACTTTTTATATCTTTTACCAAATATTCTGCGGCTTTACTTTGAAGATTTTGAGGTAATAAATCAAACATCAAAGCCAAAACGTAAGCCGTTTGAGAATCCGAAGCGATGCGTCCCGAAGGCGTAACGTATTGTTCGTTAAAGGCTTTTTTGATGTTTTCAAACAACTGAGCATACATTTTTGCATCTTCTGTCTTTCCCAAAGCCACCGCCGATTCTTGCAATAAATGGGTTGAATACGCAAAAAATGCCTGACACAAATAATCTCGGTCGGTGTATCCATCGGGTTCGGTGTGGCTATTCATGGCAGGTTTATAGTACAACCAATCGCCAAAAACGCTACCATTTTTCCACAAATAACTATCCCCTGCTTTTTTACGCATAAATTCAACGTAGGCTTTCATGCTTGGATATTGTGTTTCGAGCAATTGTTTATCGCCATAAGTCAAATACATTGTCCATGGAGCAATCACGGCTACATCGCCCCAACCCGCTGAACCTTGAACTGTTTTTGCATCTATTTTATTCAAAATATCTGGCACGACAAAAGGCACTGTCCCGTCTGGACGTTGGTCGGCGGCTACGTCTTTTAACCATTTTGTGAAAAATGCGGCTACGTCAAAATTATAAGCTGCCGTTCTGCAAAATGCTTGTGCGTCGCCCGTCCAACCCAAACGCTCATCTCTTTGTGGGCAGTCGGTTGGCACATCTACAAAATTACCTTTTTGCCCCCATTGAATATTATGTTGTAATTGATTTACAAGCGGATTTGAACATTCAAAAGTGCCTGTCGGCTTCATGCCCGAATGTACCACTACGCCCATCAAATTTTCAGGTTTTAAATCCATTCCTTCAATGGAAACATAACGAAAACCCATGAAAGTAAAATGCGGTTCGTAGGTTTCTACGCCTTCGCCTTTGAGCGTGTAGGTGAGCGTAACTTTGGCAGTTCTAAGATTTTCGATGTAAAAATTACCGTATTTATCCAACACTTCGGCATGGCGTAAAACGATTTTTGTACCCTTCGCTCCCGACACTTTCAAACGCATCCAACCAACCATATTTTGCCCCATATCGGCAACTAAAAGTCCTTTGGGTGTACGGAAAATTTTAAGAGGTTTTATTTCTTCAATACGCTCAATTTTTGCTCCTTCCGACGATACCAAATTACTATTATCAAAAGTAGCCGTTGCCACATTTGCCCATTGATTATCGCTAAAAGTTGGTTCATTCCAGCCTTTTATTTCACGAGTAGCGTCGTAACTTTCTCCGTCATAAATTTCGTTTACGGTTATTGGAGTTTCATTTGTGTATTTCCAAGAACCGTCAGAAATAATCGTTTCTTCTGTTCCATTGGCATATTTTACATTGATTTGGCATAAAAGTCCCAAGCGTTTTCCGTAAAAACCTCTGTTATTTGTCCAACCCAACGTACTTCTAAACCAACCTTCACCCAACATTGCCCCAACGGCATTTGCTCCCGAACGTAACATATTGGTCACATCATAAGACTGATATTGCAAGCGTTTTTGATAGGCTGTCCAACCCGGCGTAAGGACTTCATTGCCTACTTTTTGTCCATTCAAACTCAACTCATAATATCCGTGACTTGTTACGTAGGCACGAGCAGATACAATTTTTCCTTTCAACGAAAAACCTTTCCTAAGCATTGACGCAGGAGATTTTCCAACTTCTGCCATTACTTGATTGGCTGGTTCTATCCATTGAGCTTTCCAATCGTTAAGCGATAAAAGTCCCATTTCCCATGATGCAGCATTGCTCCAAGCTGATTCACGGTTTTGATTATCCCAAATTTTTACTTGCCAAAAATAGGTTTTGCCAGATTGCAAAGCTGTACCTTTGTAGGCTTGTAAAATAGATTCGCCTGATGTGATTTTACCTGAATCCCAAACTAAGTTTTTCTTATCAAAAGTTTGGTTTAAGGATACTCTAATTTGATAAGCAGTTTGTAAAATATTGCGTTCGGAAGACTTCAATTTCCAGCTTAATCGTGGATTTTGTGCATCTACCCCCATCGGATTTTGTTTGTGTTCGCAGGTCATTTCTGAAATCTGAACTTGAGCAAAAGCTGAGGAACATATTAAGGAAAAAAGAAGAAAATAAGCGAGTATTTTTTGAGTAATTTTCATGCTATCAAGTGTTTTGAAATAAGGTTACGTTTATTAATTCTTAGTAAATTTTAAGTTTATACAAGAATAAGTCAAAAAACTACAAAATGTATCATGGACTTGCCTGTTTAAACCAAGCCCAATGATGCAAGAGTCACATAATCGGGCGTATGTAATTGCCCTACTAAAATGTACCAGTTAAAACTAAATACAAGCGATAAAACGCCTAAATACAAACAGATTATCCAGTCTGTAATTGCTGATATTGAGCGTAATGTTTTGAAGAAAAACGAACAACTCCCTTCTATCAGCGAACTTAGTGAAGAGTATTATTTAGCTCGTGACACCGTCGAAAAAGCCTATCGAGAACTGCGTGAAAGGGGCTTTATTACCTCAGTACAAGGAAAAGGGTATTATGTGAATAGTGGAGAATCCAGAAAAATGCGTATTCTTCTGATTTTCAACAAACTAAGCTCATACAAAAAGCTTATTTATTATGCTTTTTTGAAAGTTTTGGGTGATAAAGCTTCGGTTGATTTGCAAATTCATCACTACAACGCCCGACTTTTCGAGGAAATTATTGATAAAAATTTAGGAAAATATAATTACTATGTGATAATGCCACATTTTTTTCCAGAAGAAGAAAAAGGTTTGGCAATCAAAACTTTAGAGAAAATTCCTGCCAATGAATTAATCCTTTTAGACAAAGATTTACCCGACTTCAAAAACGAATGTCTTTCTGTTTATCAAGATTTTGAACGTGATGTTTCGGAAGCTTTAGAAAGTGCCAACGACTTATTGACTAAGTATCAGCGACTTGTCTTGGTTTTTCCGAGTGACGGTAATTATCCTGTCGAAATTGTGCGTGGTGTTCGTTACTTTTGTGTAAATGCTCATAAAGAATTTGTGATTAAAGAGAGTGTTGAGGCTGAAATTTTACAGGCTCAAACCATTTATTTGGTCGTGGAAGAAACCGATTTGGCAGAATTGGTAAAAAAAGCCCGAATGTCGAGTTTTGAAGTTGGAAAAGATATTGGCATTATCTCTTTTAACGATACTACATTGAAGGAATTATTGGGAATTACCGTAATTACGACCGACTTTGAAACGATGGGCAGAACGGCAGCGGCATTGTTGTTAGACAAGAAAAAAATCAAAGTAAAAAATCCGTTTTACATGATTCGGAGAGAAACGTTGTGAGTCAAATGGAACACGGTTTTTACAGATTAGACACTGATTTTTTCTTTTTACTCAAACAACAAAATACTCATTTTTTAATTACATATAGAGATTAGGAAAAATAAAAATCCGTGTCCAATTCGTAAAATCCGTGTGCTATTAATCACAAATCATGAAATCAGAAATTCTTCAATACGTAAAAAACTATTTAGACCAACGAATGCAAACTTCTTTGGACGCTATGCAAGCAGCCCAAGAATCAGCCAATGGTGAGTCTAAATCTTCAGCAGGCGATAAATATGAAACTTCTCGTGCCATGGGGCAACTCGACCGTGATATGCACGCACGTATGTATCAGCAAACGCTTGAGGAACGTAAATTGGTAGAACGTATTGATGAAACTGCTCCTTTCAGAAAGGGGGCTTTGGGAGCTTTCTTAAAAACCTCAATGGGTGATTTTTTCCTTTCGGTGAGTATTGGTCAGGTGGATTTTGAAGGCAAAAAAATCATGATTATTTCGCCACAATCACCCATTGGGGCTTTATTGATGGGAAAAGGCGTTGATGATAAATTTAGTTTTAGGGGGAAAGAATCAGTTATTTTAGAGGTTTTGTAATGATTTACGAATTCCAGAATTACGATTGACGATTCAAGTTTAAAAGCGTCAATCGAATTATCCAAAATCAATTTAATCTCCTCACAATCAAACTATTAATTACTTCAAAAAACTGCAAAGGCTTCATCGTTCGCCAATTATTCACATTCAATGTACCGCCCATATTGACGTAAATATCAAGGTTATATTTAGCAAATTCTCTTTCTACGTGTTCTTGAAAATTACAAGCCGCAATCCAACCATCTTCCACATCTTCAAACCATTCAGCATAATATTCATCGTCTGAACCGTGAAAATTTAAAACATTTTCGCCCAATAAAATGAATTTATTGATACCTTGATACGTAAGATGGTCGATAACTTCACGCTTAAAAAACATGATGTCATTGTGTAGCGTATCATTCCATTCTCCAAACATTTCGATGATGGCAAATTTGCGGTCATAATCAGCAAAAAGGATTTTACAATAAAGCGTTTCCGAGCCAATTTCATCCCACATTGGGTGAATATAATAACCGTAAATGGTGTTTTCGTAATAATCCAAATTATAAAGTCGCTCATAAAAAGGTGAGCGTGGGTCACGGGAAGCCACATAAAACTCTTCCCAACGATAATGAGGTTCAAGGTCTTGCATTAATTATATTTTGGTTATAATGGGGTTGGGATTTGGTTATTAGCATTTTATTCTACCAAAGAATCATTTTCAGACATTTGAACAAATTCAAAAATGCCGTTTAAATTTTAAGTATTCGGGTAAAATTAGTTTATGTTTGAAAGGGTTATAATTTACTGATTAACAACACCCTATAATACTAATGCCTAACAACTAAACCCTAAAACCTACTTTCTTATAGTTTTCAACGATATATTTTTCTATTTTGTTACACCAAATGACAATCTTTTACGGAGAAAACAGCAATCAGAGTCAGGTTTAAATCATTGAAGTATTTAGGCTCACGAAAAATGTTTTAACTTTACAACATGACAGAAATACCAGCATTTAAAAAGAATCTCCCCACCCAAATTGCAGTATTGGGTGGTGGTAGTTGGGCTACGGCAATCATTAAGATTTTAACCGAAAATAACGTAAAAATCAAATGGTGGTTACGCCGTAAATCTGACGTAGATTTTATCAAAAAATACAACCACAATCCGTCATATTTGACAGATGCTCCACTAAATCCACGTAAAGTAAAAGCATATTATAAAATGTACGATGCCCTTCAAGGGGTTGACTATGTGATATTGGCTGTACCTGCGGCGTTTATTCCCGATGCCTTGAAAAACTTAACTCGCAATCATTTTGCGGGTAAAAAAGTTGTTTCGGCAATTAAAGGGATGATTCCCGAAGAAAATATGCTGGTGACCGACTGGATGGAAAAAGTCTTTGGCGTACCCATTACGCAAATGTGCGTGATAGCAGGACCTTGCCATGCAGAAGAGGTTGCACAAGAAAAACAATCGTATTTGACTATTGGCTCGCCTAATATTCAATTGGCTCAGGAATTTTCAAACTTGATGACTTGCCGATACATTCAGGCAAATCCTGTGGCAGATTTATACGGTGTTGAATACTGTGCGGTTATT
This sequence comes from Arcicella aurantiaca, assembly GCF_003148625.1. Taxonomy (GTDB): domain Bacteria; phylum Bacteroidota; class Bacteroidia; order Cytophagales; family Spirosomataceae; genus Arcicella; species Arcicella aurantiaca. Next base: position 47,734 of record NZ_QGGO01000022.1, read on the forward strand.
AAAAATATTGTGGCTATGGCTTGTGGAATTACGCACGGACTGGGTTTTGGAGACAATTTCCAAGCCGTGATGGTTTCTAATGCGATGCAGGAAATCAAACGTTTTTTAGACATTGTTTATCCACAAGTAAATAGAGATTTACACAGTTCTGGCTATTTGGGTGACTTATTGGTAACGGCTTATTCGCAATTTTCAAGAAACCGAACTTTCGGAAATATGATTGGTCGGGGGTATTCGGTAAAGTCGGCACAAATAGAAATGAACATGGTTGCCGAAGGATATTACGCTGTGAAAAGTATTTATAAAATCAATGAACAGCATGATGTAGAAATGCCTATTATTGATTCGGTTTATAGAATTCTTTATGAAAAAGCTAATCCAATGGCTGAAATTGGCGTTTTGAAAGGATTTTTAAAATAGAAATTAACGTATTTGGTGATTAGTTATTGGTGATTAGAAAACTGGTAAAATGCTTATTATCAATCTATTATATCATGTGTAATTACCAGATAAATTTGAGAATCTAAGTACAAGGACGATTTAAGAACGGTTCGCCGTAGCGATTACGATTTACGATTATCATAAACTTGATTATCAATGGTTTGTGAGATTTTAAAATGTTGTTTTATTTTGTCTCATTACTTACTCACATATTTGAGAATAGCCAACTTTTAAAAGTTGGCTATTCTGATTTTAGGAATTATTAGGGACTGATGCAAAATTAAAATGTATTTTAATTTTGCATCAGTCATTGATAACTAAGCTCATGAAAATACTAAATCCTAACACCTAAATCCCAAAACCTACTTACAAAGATAAAAAGCCTAAAATGGTTACGTTCAGCGTTACAGACGCATTAGCTTTTACTGAAACGCTATTCAAACTAATTAAGCTATTAATATTAGCCATACTTTGTAAAGAGAATTGACCGCTTCCCGAATTTTTGTAATTGGCAAATTGAAGTTCGTAGTCGCCTTCTTCCAAAAATGCTAAATTATAATTCCCATTTCCGTCGGCTACGCAACTGGTTACAGCATTTTTAAATTGTACGTTTCCACTGCCTTGTCCTTTCGTTTCCGAAGATGAATAAGTCCCTTTTTTGTAAGCGTAAACAATCAACTTACTGTTGGTTTCTTTGTAATTGGCACAAGTTCCTTTAATTGCCCCAGCTTGTGCTTTTACCAACACACGAGTAGAAGCGTTTAAGTCGCCAGAACTCACAAAGCGATAGCCTCCCGAAGCACTTCCATTTTCATCCATTACGGCTTTCCGAATGTCAAAATCAAGTACCAAATTGGTTTGCTGATTTTCTTTTACTTCAAAAGCTTTTGAGCTTACTACTTCCGTTTGTCCCGTCACTGAACCTGTCAAATTATACTTGGTGTTATCAGTAGCCAAAGCATAACAACCCGGAGCATTTCCGTTTTGGTCGGTAGCATTATCCAAAATCAAGGAAATATTATTGTATGAACCTGTTTTGATATTTCCCAAACCTAAAGCTGCCACATTTCCATTTTGATACGCCGATAATTCAATTGTTTTCTTACCGCTAAATCCACTAAATTTCTTACCGTCAATTCTTACTTCTGTTACCGTTACAAATGTACCTTTTAAGTTTGCATCGTCAGAAGGAGCATCTGTGATTTCTACATTTACCGACCCTTGTACGCCCGTTGTTGTGTCGTCAGGACTTACAGAATCTTCTGTTTTTTTGCAAGATTGTGTTACGAAGGTTGCCATCAAAATGGTCATTACAGCCAAGAAGCTTTTCTTTAATTTAATCATGTTTGTTGTTTGTTTGATTTAAAAAACAAACGAAAACAACTATTTGTCAGATTGCTTTCAATGAGTAAACGGTCTATTTTTGAAAACAAAAAATAGTAATCAACTCAAAATCAACAATTTAAAAAAAACAGCTTTTATACACGTTCTCTGATACGTTTGAACCTCCTCTTAAACTGATAACGGGCTACTGCTTCAACGGCAAAAACCATATCTTCGGTTTTGTTTTCACTTAAAAACTTGGTTTGAAGCCCCAAACCAAAGCTTTTTGAAATGGGATAAATGTAACCTGCCGAAAACTGTAAATTTGAAAATGCCATTGTAGAACTTTCTGATTGATTGCCAAGTGCATTTGCCAAAGCATGATGAATAGAAACGCCCGTAGCCGCAGAAGCATAAAACCGTTTAAAAATCCGCATTTGCACACAAAATAAAATGGGCGTTACGGATAAACTGGCGGTATTTACATTTCTTCCTTCCGACAATTGGACTTCATAAATTTGATAATGTCCTGCTTCAATTCCCAAACTCAAACGATGTTCGGGTTCCCACATAAAACGGACAGAAGAGCAACTGAAATTTTGTCGTAATCCTACCCTTCGGGAGTCAATTTGTAAGGTATTTATGTAATGACTAACGCCTGTTCCTGCGGTAATGCTCACGCCTCTGGCTACGCTATCACGGGTATTCCATGTTTTTTGAGCCATTCCCACCTGAGCCATTGAGCAAATGAATAGTATGTATAATATTTTCCTCATGGTATTATCTCAAATAATGATAGTAAGCTACGATGGTCGGATAATTCGTCAGAATACCGTCAAAATCACCTTCTCGAACGTATTTTTTGATGAAAGCCTCATTGTCTAATGTCCAACAAAAAACCTTTCTATTTTGGGCGTGCATTGTATTTACTTCGGGCGTTAATAAACCCAAAGTCCACCTTGGAGCCCAAACTTGTGCATTAATATTCGTCACATCATCAACGGTCAATTCACATAATGATGGAACAGTCTGATAATTTGGATAAGTCTTGAAGAAATCTAACACTTGTTGTTCGGGTAAGCCGATGTAAATGGATAAATCTCGATTTTTCTGTTTGGCACGCTCCAGCATTTTTTGCTGAATCGGAATAACTTTCGCCATTGCATTATTGACCGATTTCATATCCAACCAAACCACATTCAAACTTGTACTATCAACAACTTTCAAAAGGGCATCTTCCAAAGTAGGGATTTTCTCTCCATTGACTAAGCGAATAAATCTTGATATTTCGGCAAAAGTATAATCTGCAATTGGACCATTGAAAGGGCTTTTTTTTGTCAATCTAATATTAATATCTTCATCATGATACAGCACTGGCACATTGTCTTTGGTTAATCTCACATCAATCTCAATGCCCGTTGAACCAAAATTTTCTGTAAAACCAATCATTTCTAAGGTATTTTCAGAAATGGATAATAAGTCTGACGTTCTTCCACCCGAACGATGGGCTAAAATTTTGAAATCATCTTTTAAAACTTTCTTTGAAAATGGTCTTACATAAACCATTTCAAATTCTTCTTTCGCTGAATTATTCCCAAAACCGTAACTTCCTTTTATTATCAAATTAGGTACTCGTGCTTGATTTTGGCTCAAAATAACATTGCTCCCATCACTTGGATTTAGTTGTAAATTAAAACCTCCCGTTTCGCTATTCAGAGCGTATCGCCAATAACCATAAACGTAAATTGAGGAATCTTTTTTAACGCCTTTGGTCACGGCATAAAGTCCGTTTATTCCTCCGAAAATGGATAAATTATTTTGATTATTCCATTTCAAAATAAGCGTATCTCCAAAAACAGCACGTCCTTTCGTAACCTTGTAAATTCCTTCTAATTTTTGTTTTGAAATTGCACTTAATGATTGCCCATCGCTAATGGGGGGCGTAATATTTACCGTTTCGGGGAGGTCATAATCGTTGCAACTACTCAGGAAAGCAATAAGTATGAGCAGGATAACGCAGGTAGCGTTTTGAACGCTACCTGCGTCTGTATTTTTAAACGTTTTATAAAATTTATATTCTTTCATAAACAAGCTAACTTCTTAAAAATCAAAAAATTGAACTACTAACCCCCAACCCCTAAAACCTAAGACCTATTTAATAATCAATCCCAAGAAAAACTCTATGTTGTGATATTTTCGATTGAATGACGTAAAGGCAGGCCAAACTGGATAATAATATTTCACATAATTATCCCGACAACCAACTATCATCACATGGTTTGCCCAAAGGCGTTGCTCAACATATACGCCTAACGCCCCGCCATTGAAAAAATCCTTAAATTCTGTCACTTTTATACCGCCTGCCGTGGTGTTTATGTAGGTAATTGCATTAAGTTCTGATTTCACCGTAATAGCAACATCTTTTACTTTAAATCCAATGGAAGCATTGGGATAATGCGACCAAGCAGAGGTTCTATTATCAAAACCGTATTGGGTTAATGCTCCGAAAATAAAACCTACATCGTAGCCCATTTTGGCAGAAAAAACTTTGCCTTGTTTGTTCCAATGCAAGCCTCCACGCACCTGATTTGCCATATAAATTGAACTGATATTTACAGAAGCATCAAAACCTTTGGGAAGCCCGATAGTTGCGTACAAATCAATTAAAGGAATTCGTAGTGCAGATTCTACATAATCTAAAGGGAATTTTGTGGAAGAAAGTCCTACCGCTGCTTTTAATTCCCCTGATTTCCACACATGAGGAAGTACAAAACTGTTCTTTTCGATGTTAAATACTCTTCTCGGACGCACAGAAATACTGTCAGTTTGGGCAGCCAAATTGAGGGTAAGAAAAGTCAAAAGAAAGAGTTGTATAAATCGTAAATTCATATAAATTGAGCCAAGAAATCATTGGAATGTGGTTAGGGAATTAAAAGTTTATAAGAAATTGTGCTTGTTATCGAAAAACGTTGTTTCGCTTTCACTCATTTACCCATAAAACTAAAACTCATTATAGACTGCGACATAACTTTATTAGAAGTAAAATTTAATAATTTGGCTCAACTTCCCGAAAGTTTAACCCCTAACGGAGTTATTTCGGGAAGTTCCAATTCCAATAAGTTATGTCATACTCTATAACTATTTAATCCCGCACAAGTTTACATTAAAAATTGTGCCTTTCTCAAATACTTCGTATAAATCTCAGCAGAAGCCCTGTATCTTTGCACCTTATTTCATTCTTAAAAAGAATATTAGCGTTTAGAACAAACCTAAATACTAATTCCCAAATATGATTTCAGTAGATAATGTAACGGTTGAGTTCGGTGGACGAGCTTTGTTTAGTGATGTAACTTTCAACATCAACGAAAAAGATAGAATAGCCCTCATGGGTAAAAATGGAGCAGGGAAATCTACGCTCTTAAAAATTATTGCAGGAGCTGACAAAGCAACACGAGGTAAAATTTCTGCCCCTGGAGATGCCGTAATTGCGTATCTTCCTCAGCATCTTTTGATGGAAGATGACAGCACCGTTTTTGAAGAAACGACGAAGGCTTTTTCAAAAATCTTAGATATGAAAAACGAAATTGATGAATTAAATCATCAATTGGAAACTCGTACCGACTACGAATCTGACGAATACATGGCTATTATTGAGCGTGTTTCGGAAGTAAGTGAGAAATATTATTCTATCGAAGAAATCAATTTTGATGCGGAGGTTGAGAAAACTTTATTGGGTTTAGGCTTTGTTCGTGCTGATTTTACTCGTAAAACATCTGAATTTAGTGGTGGCTGGCGTATGCGTATTGAATTAGCGAAAATTCTTTTGCAAAACCCTGATTTGATTCTTTTAGATGAGCCTACCAACCACTTGGATATTGAGTCGATTCAGTGGTTAGAAGAGTTTTTGATGAATTCTGCTAAAGCCGTAATCGTTATTTCTCACGATAGAGCTTTTGTGGATAACATTACAAATCGTACCATTGAAATCACGATGGGACGTATTTACGACTATAAAGTAAACTATTCGCACTATCTCCAACTTCGCAGAGAACGTCAGGAACAACAGCAAAAACAGTTTGCGGAACAACAAAAATTCATTGCTGAAACTACTGAATTTATTGACCGTTTCAAAGGAACATATTCAAAGACTTTACAGGTACAATCAAGAGTAAAAATGCTTGAAAAATTGGATATTGTGGAAGTTGACGAAGTTGATACTTCAGCATTAAATCTTAAATTTCCGCCTGCTCCACGTTCTGGAAATTATCCTGTAATTGTGGAAGATTTAACGAAAAGTTACGGCGACCATTTAGTTTTCAAAGATGCAAGATTGACCATAGAAAGAGGCGAAAAAGTAGCTTTTGTGGGTAAAAACGGAGAAGGAAAATCTACACTTGTGAAAGCCATCATGGGTGAAATTGATTTTGAAGGCGAAATGAAATTGGGACATAATTCAATGATTGGTTATTTTGCCCAAAATCAAGCAGCACTTTTAGACGGAGATTTAACGATTTTCCAAACAATTGATAATATTGCAGTTGGCGAAATCAGAACAAAAATCAAAGATATTTTGGGTGCATTTATGTTCGGTGGTGATGATGTTCACAAGAAAGTAAACGTATTGTCGGGAGGAGAAAGAACTCGTTTGGCAATGGTCAAACTTTTGCTTGAACCTGTAAACTTATTAATCTTAGATGAGCCAACAAACCATTTGGATTTAAAAACCAAGGATATTCTAAAAGATGCTTTAAAGGCTTTTGAAGGAACCGTAATCTTGATTTCTCACGATAGAGATTTCTTGGACGGACTTGCTGAAAAAGTGTTTGAATTTGGTAACAAACGAGTTTTAGAGCATTTTGAAGACATTAATGGTTTCTTGCGAAATAAGAAAATGGAGAATTTGAAGGAGATTGAGCGGAAGGGAAAATAGATAAAACGCCGTTGTTAGAGATTCTGACAACGGCGTTTTTATTGCTTAAAACTTTATTGATATTTCGAGTTCGCCCCCAAGTCCTTCATGAATTATCTTTTGAAGTGTTGAGAAACGAATGTCTTTTAAGTTTTTTTCAAGTTTTGAGATATAAGATTTATTTGTTCCCACTAAGTTTGCAAGTTGTTCTTGAGTCAAACCTTTTTTCTGACGTGCCTCTTGAAGAAGAACAGCAATCTTAAATGTCTGATATTCTGTTTCAAACAATTCTCGTTCAGTTGTTCCTTTTACGCCAACCTCTGAGTCTAAAAGTTGAGAAAGACTTGTTAAATTATTGCTTTTCTTCATAATATTCCTCTCTGATTTTTAACGCTTTTATAATTTCTTGTGAAGGTGTTTTTTGTGTCTTTTTCTGAAATCCGTTACCAACTACAACCAGATTATCTTCATCAAAAAAACAAAAGATTCTAAAAATATTACTTCCCATTTGTACCCTAATCTCATAAAGACCGTCCGTACCTTCCAAATGCTTTAAATACGTTTCGGGGACTCGTTGTAGTTCTTCAACAATCTTTAAAGTCCACAGGATTTTGGTCTTTACTTTGGGATTTTGTTTTGCAAAAAAGTCTATAAAATAGTTTTTGTAGAAAAACAGTTCTCGGATTTTATTCATGATTTTAAAAGCATTGCAGAAAAGTAGCCCAATAGTACAACTTTTATTGGTAAAATCAAATTAAATAACCTCTAATTCTATCCGCCGTAGCCTTCAATTCTTCTTGCGTAGGCTTCAATTTTTCTCTCGTGAAATTAATATCATTCATCGAATTCAGCGGAATCAAATGCACGTGTGCATGAGGAACTTCTAAGCCAATTACTGAAACGCCCACTTTCCGACAAGGACACGCTTGTGCGATAGCAGGAGCAATTTTCTTAGCAAATACCATCAATCCCGATAGTAAATCATCTTCTAAATCAAAGATATAATCAACCTCTTTTTTCGGAATTACGAGCGTGTGTCCGTCTGCCAAAGGCGTAATATCTAAGAACGCTAAAAAACGTTCATCTTCTGCAATTTTATGGCAAGGAATTTCGCCATTAACGATTTTTGTGAATATGGTGGGCATGGATATCTGGGGGTTAATGGGTTTAAGGGGTTTGGGGGATTAAAGGTCAAAATGGAATAATTTGTGGAGAAGTCATTTTAACTTCAACCCCTAAACCCAACAATCCCTAAACCCCTAAAAATTATTTAAACCATTCTGAATACATTACATAATTATTTGCGGTTCGCATAAAAACTTCTGAGGCTTCGGGCGATACGGGTTTTAATAATTTAGCGGGATTTCCTGCATAAATTGAACCTGCGGGTACACGAGTATTTTGCGTAACAATTGCCCCTGCGGCAATAATTGAGCCTGTTTCTATCACTGCTCCGTCCATTACGATTGCTCCCATGCCAATCAAAACTTTATCTTCAATCGTGCATCCATGAACGACTGCGTTATGGGCAATTGATACATAATTCCCAATAATGGTTTGTGATTTTTGGTAAGTACAATGAATCACCGCTCCATCTTGAATATTAGAATTATGACCGATGATGATAGAATTAACGTCTCCACGCACAACAGCATTGAACCAAATGGTACAATTATCTCCCATCGTTACGTCTCCTACAATGGTTGAGTTTTCGGCAAACCAACAGTTTTCTCCGAATTTGGGAGAAATTCCTTTTACGGGCTTTATTAACGGCATCTCGAAAGTATTAAGTATTGAGTCCAAAATATCAAATATTCTGAACTGTATTTATTTCCAGACAAATATACACCTCCACATTTTGAAGACAATAAAAAAGGCTAACGAAGATTTATCGTTAGCCCAAATTGATTTGTAGTGGCGAATCGCATTCGCCATACACTCAATAAAATGACGAATAGCATTCGCCATACTCAATGAAATGGCGAATGCTATTCGCCACTACTGTTCAAATATCTTGCGTCAATTATTTGTAAATGGTGAATACAATGCCCTAAAATAGCAAAACCTAACGCTCGTACTGAAACCTCAAAGTTGCTCGCAATACCTCTTTCTTCAAGCATTTCTTCGGTAAAACTTTCAAAAAGCAAAATCGTTCCCTGACGAACTGCGGTAAATTCTGCCACTAATTTCTGAATATCTCTTTGTCCTGCATTTGACGTATCTCCATAAAGCACTTCGTCATAACCAGGTAAAGGCGTTTTGTCTTTTCGTGCAAAACGCATAGCACGATACGCAAAAACACGCTCAGTATCAATAAGATGCCCAATCACTTCTTTGATTGACCATTTGCCAACTTGGTATTTATGGTTTAGTTGTTCTTCGGAAAGAGCAAGCATTTTTTGCTCAACAACTTGCAGATTTTCTTGTAAACCTGTCAGCAAATCTTGGGCTGTAACTTTGTTGATATAATTACTAAAATTGCCAAAATTCTCATTTGGCGATGGTGGTAAAATGTTCATGGTTTGTTAGATTCTAAAATGATATAAATTAGACCACAGATAACGCAGATTTTACGGATTTTCACGGATAAATATTCATAAAATCAGCGAAAATCAGTCAAATCTGTGTCATCTGTGGTCTAATCTTAGTTCGATAAATGCGAAGGTAAAGGAATATTTACACTTAATTCGTCAGGAATGGGCGTTAATCTTTTACTTGGAATGGGAATCAATCCCGACCAAATCGGTAAACTTTGGTCTTCTTCATCATCGCTTGGCATTCCTTCACGAGTTTTAGCAGAAGCCTCCGAAATATCAAATACCAAAAGCATCGTTTTGTCAACTTCTTTGGACTTCATCGGACGTAAATATTCCCAACTATTGGGAACAATTTTCTCGGTCAATTCTTTGAAAAAAGAGGCTTTCGCTTCATAATCATCAATTCTTTGAGCATTTGAAAAAATCACAACCGAACGATAATTTACCGAATGATGAAAGGCAGATTTTGCCACTACCAAAGCATCGGTAAGCATCACCGAAATACAAACAGGGATTCCACTCTCAATCTGACGCAGAAAATGACTTCCTACCGAACCATGAATATATAATTTATTTTCTTTACGGACAAATGCCGTTGGAATACTAAATGGCTGATTATCTACCGAATAGCTGATTGTGCAAAATAGAGCTTCGTCTAAAATTGGAAAAACGATGGCTTCATCATAGTGCATCCGCTGATTTGCGTAACGGCTTGGCGTTGTTTTGGGCGTTTTTTGTAACATATCTTTGAAAATTAAGTATCGCTTTTAATCAATAAACTTTGGTTTGGTTCTGTTAAAATTTACACGTGAGTTGTCATCCCGTATAAATTTTAACAGAACCCAAACTTTCTAATTTTTCAACAAATTTATATCTTTACTGGATACCCACACTACTCCACAATCAAACCACCAAGTAGTCCAGATGCAAATACCTTTCAAAACATTACTCGAAATCAACAAAGAATCGTCTTTGCCAATTTACGTTCAAATTGCCAATGGAATCAGTCAAAATATTCAAGCTGGAATTCTGAAAACAGGTACAAAATTGTTAGGTACTCGACAAATGGCAGAACTTTTGGAAGTTCATCGCAAAACAGTCGTAGCGGCTTATGACGAACTTTATTCGGAAGGTTGGATTGAGGTTTTTCCACAAAAAGGAACATTCGTTGCTCAACATTTGCCCACTGTAAAACCTGTTGAATTTTCCGTAAAACAAGAAAATACAAGCCATGAAATTCCTAATTTGACTATTGCTCAAAACGCCATTATTAAAATTCCGCCAGTTATTACACATCGCTTGGCTTTCAATGATGGATTACCCGATATACGCCTTGCTCCTCGTGAAGAATTGGCTCGTTTGTACGCCCATTATATCAAATTCGGCGATTCGTCTATTCTTCAATACACAAATCCTTATGGGCATATTCGGTTTCGAGAAGTGTTTTCTGCTTTCTTGAATGAAACTCGTGGCATGAATATTTTGCCACAAAATATCCTAACAACACGAGGAAGTCAAATGGCTTTTTACTTGATTGGTTCGGCTCTTTTTCAGAAAAATGATGAAATGCTGGTCGGTTCTCTAAATTATCCTGCTGCCAATATGACATTTGAAAGTTTAGGCTTAAAACTGAACATCGTTCCAATTGATGAAGATGGAATTGTAGTGGATGCAGTGGAGGAAATTTGTAAGCAAAAATCCATGAGCAATACACCAATTAAAGCGATTTATATCACCTCACACCATTATCATCCGACGACCGTAACGCTCAAACCCGAACGGAGAATTAAATTATTGGCTTTGGCTGAAAAATATGATTTTTATATCATTGAAGACGATTATGATTACGATTATCACTATGCCAATCGCCCAGTTTTGCCTTTAGCCAGTGCCGACCGTCATGGTTTGGTCATTTATTTAGGCTCATTTACCAAACGAATTGCTCCGACTTTTCGAGTTGGGTACATCGTGGCAAAACAAGAAATCATTGATGAATTAGCTAAATATCGCAGAATTATGGACAGACAAGGCGATACAATTTTGGAGTTATCGTTAGCCGATATGTTGGAAGACGGCACATTAAAACGATATACCACAAAGGCTGTAAAAACCTACCGAGAAAGACGAGATTTTACGTGCGATTTACTCAAAAATGAATTAGGAAACATCATTGATTTTAAAATTCCAGATGGAGGAATGGCTATTTGGGCAAAGTTCGACAAAAGCATTTCTTTGATGGAATTATCCGAAAAAGTAGGTAAAAAAGGGCTTTATCTATCAAACGGCTCAGCTTACGGAGATTTAAACGCTTGCCGAATGGGATTTTCTTCGATGAATTTGAAGGAGATGGAAGAATCGGTGGGGATTTTGAAAGTGGTCATTTGAACAAAGTATAAATCAAATAGATACTATATTTGAAAAATAATTTCGGCTTAGTCTTTGTTATGTTTATATAACATTAAAGCGTACTTTTGTAACACCATGATGTACTATAGACGAAAAATATTACTTTCAATTTTTGAAGCATTTGGGGGCCAACTAAGTAAAATTAGTCTCCAAAAACTTTTATTATTATTTACCAAATACCAAGAAAAGCCTGCTTATGAATTCGTTCCCCATAGATTTGGTTGTTTTTCCTTTCAGGCAAACTGGGACTTGCAAGCTTTAAAAACTTACGGCAAAATAAAAGATACAGCCAAGGGATGGGAGTTAACAAATGAAACTTTTTTTCGGAATGAGTTAACTGTTGAAGATAAAAACAGAGTTTCACACTTGTTTAGAACATATGAAAACTTCTCCGCAGATGAACTCATGCGAGAAACCTATATAAAGTTCCCCTACTATGCCATTCGTAGCGAAAAGGCAAGTGAAATTCTAAATAGTGCCGAGCTTTCAAGAGTATTAAAACAAAAACCTATTAAAGAAAAAACCGCACTTTTTACTCTTGGATACGAAGGAATCACGATAGAAAAGTATTTTAATAAACTATTACTTAACGACGTAAAAGTATTATGTGATGTCAGAAGAAATCCACTAAGCCAAAAGGTTGGTTTTTCAAAAAATCAACTAAAATCGGTATGTGACGCACTTGATATCACCTATATCCATATCCCACAACTTGGTATTCCAAGTGAAAAACGCCAAAGTTTAAATAGTCAAAAAGACTACGATGCTTTATTCTTAGACTATGAAGCTAATTATTTAATAAACCAAAGTGAATCTGTTAGTGCTATTTTTGATATATTAGAAAAAAATAAACGAATTGCACTAACTTGTTTCGAAGCTTCTTTTTGTCAATGTCATAGAAGTAAAGTTGCTAAAGCAATCACTAAATTAGAAAACTGGAAATACGAACTTATACACTTATAAAATGGCTAAAATACGTGTTTTAATTACGGTTAAGACTTACCCTACACTTTCAGGCAAATACGATGAACTTGTTTGCACAGCAGGATTTACAGAATCGGGAGAATGGATTCGAATATATCCTATTCAATTTCGTAAATTAGGCTATTTAAGTCAATATAAAAAGTACGAGTGGATAGAGATAGACTTAGTTAAAAACACAAGTGATTTTCGTCCCGAGAGTTATCGCCCTGCAACTCTTGAAACACAGCCAAGTATTGTTGGCTCTGTTTCAACAGAAAACAATTGGGCAGAGAGAAAAAATATTATTCTTAAAAATGTTTACACTGATTTAGAGTTACTAATAGCCGATTCAAAGGATAAAAATAAAAGAACTTCTCTCGCAGTTTTTAAACCAACAAAAATTTTAGATTTTGTATGGGAAGCTGTTGATAGAGATTGGGATAAGGCTAAAATAGCCGCAATGAATCAAATGAGTATATTTGAACAACGTGGAAGTGAAATAAAGGTTGTACGAAAACTACCATATAAGTTCAGTTATAAACTTGAAGATATTAATGGTCGTCAAAGTAAAATGATGATTGAAGATTGGGAAGTTGGTGCCTTATTTTGGAGGTATGAGAATGAAGAAGAAGCTTGTCAAAAGGTGCGTCAGAAATATTTTGATGATTTTGCAAAAACTAAGGATTTACATTTTTTCTTGGGAACTACACAATCTTTTCACTTGCAAGCAAAAAACCCATTTATGATTATTGGAACATTTCATCCAACTTTCCCCAAACCGACAAAAATTGACCCACAAATGACGTTATTTTAAGCCTAAACAGAATAAATTACAAAAGGAGGACAGTTTCAAGAAATTGTCCTCCTTTTATAATTTACTCCCCCCTCACATCAAACCGCCCATCTTTCAAAGTAAATATTTCCGAAGGGTTATCTTTATTGTGAAAAGTTACTTTGAATGTTCCTGCATAAATTTTTGTAATTGGGTCGAAATGGGTAATTGACACTTCGTTTTCACCCGTTTGTGCAATTGGGTATTGCCCGCAATTTCCACCTACACAACGCTGATACACACTTGCATAAGGCGTAAATTCAATGGCATTCTTTGGGAAATACGTCATGAATTTATATGTTCCAACGCCTTTTACTTTATCAACCATCAAACTAATCGACTCACGAGTTTCTTGATTGGTAACGGTCAATCTCAACGTTTCATTTTGTAAGCGTCCCCACACAACAGGCACAGGTTTAAAATTTGGATTGGATTTATATCGTTGGAAAGGAGTCCAAATAGCGTCATTAATTTTCACGCCAAAAGTTTGTTTGCCACTTTCAGTAACTGCTGGTAATTCTGTGGGTTGTACATAATCGTTTATTTCACAGCCTGTTAGGACTACAAAAGCAAATAATGTGAATATGTACGTCGTAATTTTCATAAAATTTCGATTGAATCAGAATTCTAAATTATACATTATTTTGAAACAATTGTACAATTCATGGAAATTTAATATTGATTCTTATTCTACGGTAATTTGATAGCATATAGATTTAATACGTGTCTAATCCGTAAAATCCGTGTGCCATAGACAACTTTGAACTATTATTATCAGAAATTAGTTATCATTTTCCCCATCTCAAAATCTGATAAAAACAAACAACTAATGAACTGATATGCAGAAACTTAATTTAACCATTTCGCTTGAGAAGTACGATAACGAAAACGAACTTACACCCATCGAACAAAAACTTTTGTCGGAAGCCCGTAGAGCCACTTATAAATCTTATGCTCCGTATTCAAAATTTCATGTAGGAGCAGCCGTATTGTTGGACGATGACCAAATCATCACTGCCAATAATCAAGAAAATGCCGCTTTCCCTTCAGGTTCTTGTGCGGAACAATCTGCTATTTTTTGGGTTGGTGCTAATTATCCAAATCATAAAATTAAATCTATTGCCGTAATTGCCCGTCCGGGTGCTGGCGATGATTTCAGAGGCGTTCCACCCTGCGGAGCGTGTCGTCAGGCAATGTTGGAATATGAATACCGTCAAAAGCAATCCATACGTTTACTCATGTTGGGTGCCGACAATCAAATATTAATCACCGATTCTATTGGAGATTTACTACCTTTGAAATTTAATGAATTTTAGATTGGTTATCGGTTATTGGGGAATTAGTTATCGGTTGTTACGGAATAAAACAGAATCATTATTCCCAAATAACCAATTTCCCAATAACTAATAACCAATAACCAACCCCATGCTTGACTTTATCCGTAAAAACTCATTCACCATCCTTTATACTTTCTTCTTGGGATTAATGCCTTTATTGGTGAGTTCTTCGATTAGTTATTGGGTTATTACGCATGAGCAAGAAATTCAGGCTTTTACTTTTCAGAATTGGATTTTGGCTTTCGTTGTCGCTTGTTTTACGATGGCATTCGCCCTCACTCCTACTACTTTTATTGCTTTACTGAGTGGATATTTTTTAGGTTGGAAAGCCTTTTTGCCCATTGCCATCACTTATTGGATTGCCTCATTTTTAGGTTTTAAAACTGCCCAAGTGATTGATGGAGGTCGATTTTTACAGATTCTTTCTGAAAAACCCAAAGTAAAACAAGTGTTGGAAAATTTGCAAAAAGACGAATTCAAAATTATTCTCCTTGCTCGACTATCCCCTGTCCTTCCTTTTGCTGTAACCAATGTTTTATTCTCCTTCTCTGGAACAAAATTACGTAATTTTTTGACGGCTGGTTTTCTCGGAATGCTACCAAGAACCATGCTTTCAATTTGGATTGGCACACAAGCCCAAGAGATAAAAAAACTCATCGAACATCCCAGCGAAGGGAGTTTATCACAAATCCTTATTTTAGGATTAATTGGCGGTTCAATTTTAGGATTAGGCTATTTTATCAAGAAAGCTGTGGAAAAGTAAGACAGGGTTCCATACTGTCAACAACTCTCTACAATATAACAAGGTAGAATTTCATCTTACTTTTAAAAATTTTCTTCCTCATTTTCAAATCATTACAGAAATTTTCTGTATCTTTGCACCCCCAATTCAAACGGGGAATTTAACTAAATTTCTTCGCCCTTTGCCCGAGGCGATGATGTAAACAGGGTTTTTTATTCGCACATGGCTAATCAATTAGCAGATTTCGACTGGGATTCGGTCGGTACTAAAGGTTTCGGTGGAGGTTACTCAGCTGAACAAAGAGCTCAATTAGAAGCACTTATCGAGGGAACTTTAAACCAAGTTACTGAGAAAGCAGTAGTAAAAGGTACGGTTGTAGGGATTACTGACCGTGAAGTAATTATGAACATTGGTTTCAAATCAGATGGTTTGGTTCCAACTTCAGAATTCAGAGATATGCCTGACTTAAAAGTAGGCGATGTAGTTGACGTTTACGTAGAAAACCAAGAAGACAAATCAGGTCAATTGATTCTTTCTCGTAAGTTAGCTAAAGTAATGACAGCTTGGAAAAACATTGAAGACGCTCTTGACCAAGACGTTATCATCGATGGTTTCGTAAAACGTCGTACAAAAGGTGGTCTTATCGTGGATATCTATGGTGTAGAAGCATTCTTACCAGGTTCACAAATTGATGTGAAACCAATCCGTGATTTTGACATCTTCGTTGGAAAGAAAATGGAAGTTAAAGTGGTTAAAATCAACCACGCTAACGATAACGTAGTAGTATCACACAAAGTATTGATTGAGAAAGACCTTGAACAACAACGTCAATCAATCCTTACTAACCTTGAAAAAGGACAAGTATTGGAAGGTGTTATCAAGAACATGACTAACTTCGGTGTATTCATCGACTTAGGTGGTGTTGATGGTTTACTTCACATTACTGATATTTCTTGGGGACGTATCAACCACCCACAAGAAATGCTTAAACTTGACCAAAAAATCCAAGTGGTTGTTTTGGACTTCGACGAAAACAAGAAACGTATTTCGTTAGGTATGAAACAATTACAAGCTCACCCTTGGGATGCTTTAGCAGAAACAACTGAAATTGGTTCTAAAGTGAAAGGTAAAATCGTAAACGTAGCAGATTACGGTGCTTTCTTAGAAATCACTCAAGGTGTTGAAGGCTTAATCCACGTTTCAGAAATGTCTTGGTCGCAACACTTGCGTAACCCACAAGACTTCTTGAAAGTTGGTGACCAAATCGAAGCAGTTGTTTTAACTCTTGACCGTGCTGAACGCAAAATGTCATTAGGTATCAAACAATTGACTGAAGACCCTTGGACTAAACAAGATTTATTAGCTCGTTACGCTTTAGGTTCTAAACATACTGGAACTGTTCGTAACTTGACTAACTTCGGTTTATTCCTTGAATTAGAAGAAGGTATCGACGGTTTAGTACACGTTTCTGATTTATCTTGGACTAAGAAAATCAAACACCCATCTGAATTCGTTAAAGTTGGAGATAAATTAGACGTAATCGTATTAGAACTTGATGCAGAAAACCGTCGTTTAGCTCTTGGACACAAACAATTAGAAGAAAACCCTTGGGATACTTTCGAATCAATTTTCACAGTAGGTTCAGTACACAAATGTACAATCACTGCGAAAAACGATAAAGGAGCTACTTTAGAGTTACCTTACGGAATCGAAGGTTCTTCTGCATTGAAGCAATTAGTGAAAGAAGATGGTTCAGTAGCTGAGGTTGGTGAGCAATTAGACTTCAAAGTAACTGAATTCAACAAAGATGACCGTAAAATCCAACTTTCACACGTTCGTGTTTACAACGATGCGAAAGAAGAGGTTATCGCTGAAGAGAAAAAGAAAACAGCTAAAGACGTACAGAAATTAGCTGATTCTGCTGAAAAATCTACATTAGGAGACTTAGATGCACTTTCAGCATTGAAAGCTCAAATGGAAGATTCAGCTCGTGAAGAAGCGAAAAAGAAATTAGACAAAAAAGCTAAAGCTGAATAATCTAATTCTTTAATGAATATAAAAAGACCTGTCGATAAATATTGGCAGGTCTTTTTTTTCATCAAAAAGTATAAACTTTAAAATATTGATTTTCAGACACCTATATTCAATACACAAAAAAACTCCACAAAAAACAAGATTTACTTTCACAAAAACTTTGATTTTAATGAAAACGGCATTAGTTTTGCAACCCATTCAATAAATAAGATGGTCTTGTGGCCGAGTGGCTAGGCAGAGCTCTGCAAAAGCTTCCACAGCGGTTCGAATCCGCTCGAGACCTCATCTAAAAGCTCCTAATCTTTTAGGAGCTTTTTTATTTTCTACTTAAAACGCCTCTCTTTTATATCCTCTCAACAATAAATTCCACTAAACTGTTGTATGCTAAAATACCTTGAAAATATTTGGGCTTATTTTTTTGTCATATAATACTCTAATATCTTTGAGTTCAAAAAATAAATAACATCAACAATGAAATATTTAATACTTTTCTTAATTCTTTTTTCCACAAAAGCTTTTGCTCATTTAGGAAACATCACAGGAGTCGTTTATGATGAAAAAACAAACTTGCCCATACAAGGCGTAAGTGTACAATTAACTGGGTTCAATAAGGTTGTTTTAACGAATGAGTTGGGACAATTTCGCTTTGAAAACTTACCCGAAGCTCCCTATAAAATTGAATGTTCCCATATCGGTTATAAAACACAAGTAACAAAAGCTGTGATTAATGATGACCAAAACACCTTTGTTAAGGTATTATTGAGTTATAAATCGGTAGAATTAACGGAAATTATCGTGCCTTCACAACGCCCGCACGACCAGCAATTGATTAGTAGTTTAGATATTAAATTACGTCCAATTACTAATTCTCAGGAAGTTTTGCGGATGGTTCCTGGTTTATTTATCGGGCAACACGCAGGCGGTGGAAAAGCCGAACAGATTTTCTTGCGTGGTTTTGACCTCGACCACGGAACGGATATAAAGTTGACCGTTGACGGAATGCCTGTTAACATGGTTTCGCACGCACACGGACAAGGTTACGCAGATTTACATTTTGTTATTCCAGAATTAATTCAAGGCGTGGATTTCAAAAAAGGGTCGTATAATGCTGAAAAAGGTAATTTGGCGACGGCAGGATGGGTGGATTTCCGAACTCGTAATAGTATTGACCATTCTTTCTTAAAATTAGAAGGTGGTCAATATGATTCTTTTAGGGCAGTGGGTGGACTTGATTTATTGGGAAAAAAAGGGAAAGCTAAAAATCAATCTGCTTATCTCGCTTCAGAATATTCTTATACAAATTCATATTTTGAAAATCCTCAAAACTTTAAAAGAATTAATCTCGTTGGTAAGTTTCATGGACATATTACGCCAAACACCAACCTTACCTTAACAGGCTCAACTTTTTGGAGTAAATGGAATCACTCGGGACAAATTCCAGATAGAGCAATCGAATCAGGATTAATTGGCTTTTTTGGTTCTATCGACCCAACCGAAGGAGGCGAAACAAGTAGAACAAACTTCAATGCTCAGTTTACTACAATTACTCCTCAAAACCATATTATTAAAAATCAATTCTTTTATAGTAATTATAATTTTGAACTTTATTCAAATTTTACCTTTTTCTTGAGTGATAGTATCAATGGCGACCAAATCCGCCAAAAAGAAAAACGTAATTTATTTGGATACAATGGTAGCTATTCAACAAACACAACCATAGGAAAAACTGATTGGACTACAACCTTTGGACTACAATTTCGTCAAGATATTACCAATGGTACAGAATTATCCAGAACCAAAGACCGTACAATTACAACTGAAAGATTGAAGTTTGGCAATATCAATGAAGTAAATGCTGCCATTTATGCAGATGAATTAATAAAATTTAATGAAAAATTTACTATTAATGCAGGTATCAGATTAGACTATTTCCGAAATAAATACGAAGATTTGCTACCCTCTCCCTCAACTCATGTTAAAGCAGATGCTACTATTATTTCGCCAAAACTAAATTTTTATTATACCTTCAATCCACAATTACAACTATATCTTAATACAGGAAAAGGATTTCACTCAAACGATATTAGAACCGTTGTTTCCCAAACAGGCATTAATACTTTAGCTCCTACTTACGGTTCAGATTTTGGAGCGATTTTCAAGCCATTTCCTAAACTTCTTATCAATACGGCTTTGTGGTATTTGTTGTCGGCTCAAGAATTTATATATGTTGGAGACGAAGGAGTGGTTGAAGCAAGTGGGCGTTCTCGACGTTATGGAATTGACCTTTCCTTACGTTATCAAATATCAAAACTCCTTTATTTTGATGCTGATTTAAATACGGCAACACCCCGCTCCTTAGATGCAGAATCAGGGAAAAACTATTTACCACTTGCTCCAGTTTTCACAACTACGGGAGGACTTTCCTTGCAAAACTCCTCAGGCTTCAGCGGTTCATTAAGGTATAGATATATTGCAAACCGTCCCGCTAATGAAGACAACACAGTTATAGCTAAAGGATATTTCGTAAATGATTTACAGCTCAATTATACAAAAAACAAATATGCCATTGGTTTATCGATTCAAAATTTATTTAATGTAAAATGGAAAGAAACCCAATTTAATACTGAGAGTAGATTACAAAACGAGGCAACCCCTATTGAAGAAATACACTTCACCCCCGGCACTCCATTATTTGGACGAATAAGCTTTAGTATTTCGTTTTAAAAAGTTTTACTTCTTTATTTGTGGTAACTCAAAAATGAAGAACTAAACTTTCATTTAAACAAAATTTCAAAACAACAGCTTTAAACCTTATGTAAAATATCAATTACATAAGTTCATTTTGTATTTTTGTGTGAAATATTATTTTTCAAACTTATTCTCAATATTATCCAATTGTTTCTGCATAAAATAAAAACATTTTGACATTCTAAATTAGAAAAAATCTAAATAGTTCCCAAAGAGTATAAAACTTCTAAAATTGCACAATAATTTAATTGGTTCGTAAATATTCCAATTGTACTTTTGTAACCCGAAAAAGTGTAAAATTTGAGTTTTTCAAGTAAAAAATTCTTGTTGCTCGCTTAGAAAGAAAATAAGTTTTGACAAAAAATTGAATTTAATTAGCGTAATTTTATATAAATGTTCTGTAATAAAACGATTATGATAACCATGAAACGCTTGAAAATTGTTGCTTTAATGGCAGTTTTAGGCTTCTTCGCCTCAGTCGTTAGTGTGAAGGCTCAAGATCCTGCTGAGGGTGAACAAATTTTCAAAAACAATTGTACGTCTTGCCACGCCGCAACTGATGAAGTAGTGATAGGTCCAGGATTAAAAGGTATTGGTCAAAGAAGACCTATCGACTGGCTTGTAAAATGGGTACATAACCCACAAGCTGTTATTGCCTCTGGAGACAAATATGCTGTTGATTTATTCAACAAGTATAACAAAACACAAATGAGTGCTTTCCCGAGTCTTTCGGAAGGACAAATCAAAAGTGTAGTTGCTTATATTGATGCTCAAGCGGCGGCGGCTCCAGCTCCTGCGGCTGACGGTGCTGCTCCTGCGGCTGGTGCTGCTCCCGCTGAAGGTTCTTCAAATGGTGGTATGATGCAGTACATTATGGTAGCATTGTTATTAATTATGGTATTGGTGTTAATTGCATTATTATCAATTGTATCAAGCCTTTCTAAGTTAGCAAGTATTTCTCCTGATGCAGCGGAAGCTCAAAATGTTCCATTATTGAAAAGACTTGCAGAAAATGGAAAGAAGTTAGCTGCTAATAGTGCATTCAAAACTGGAGCTGCATTGTTAATCACCTTATTGATTGGTAAAGCTACTATTGATGCTGCCTATGGTGTAGGTATTCACCAAGGATATGCTCCAGAGCAACCGATTCAATTCTCTCACAAACTTCACGCTGGACAGTATCAAATCAACTGTAACTACTGTCACACAGGTGTTTACAAAGGAAAAGGTGCAAACATTCCTTCTGCAAACATTTGTATGAACTGTCATAATTCAATCAAGCGTGAATCTCCTGAAATTCAGAAAATTTATCGTTCTCTTGAAAAGGATGAACCAATTCAATGGGTTCGTGTGCACAACCTTCCTGACTTGGCTTATTTTAATCACTCACAACACACAAATGTTGGAGGATTAGAATGTTCAAATTGCCATGGAGATATTGCTAAAATGGAAGTTGTTCAACAACGTTCTACATTAACAATGGGATGGTGTATTGACTGTCATAGAAAAACTGATGTGAATACAAAAGGTAATGCTTACTATGATAAATTAGTAGAATTACACAGTAAAGATCACAAAGAACCTTTGAAAGTACAAAACATTGGAGGTTTAGAGTGTTCTAAATGTCACTATTAATAAATTGGTGAATTAGTGCTTGGAGAATGGTGATTAGTAAATGACCATCCCAAAAGCAAAACAGTTAATCAAGACATTACAAAAAAAGCCAATTGCCGAAAGCCAAGAGCCAGAAGCTAAAAAAGCTAATCACATATTACAAATATGGAAAATAATACAAAACGGTATTGGAGAGGGATTGAGGAGTTAACAAACAATGCAGAGTTTGTAAAATATGCACATCGTGAATTTGGCGATGCTCCATCTGAAAATGAAAAAGGAGAAGCGTTAATCGATGGAACAAACACAGTTCGTCGTGACTTCTTAAAGGTTTTAGGTTTTGGAGTTTCTGCCGTAGCATTAGCAGCTTGCGAAGCACCTGTTAAAAAGGCAATTCCATACTTAAATAAGCCAGAAGACGTTGAACCTACTATTGCTAACTGGTATGCTTCCACTTTCATTGACGGAGGTGATTACGCATCAGTATTAGTAAAAACTCGTGAGGGTCGTCCAATCAAAATTGAAGTCAACCCAATGTCTTCAATTACAAAAGGTATATCAGCAAGAGTTCATGCGTCAGTATTGAGCCTTTATGATAACGAAAAATTAAAAGGTGCAACAATTGGAGGTAAACCTTCTGACTGGGCAACAACAGATAAAGAAATTATTGCAGAGTTAGGGAAAGTTTCTGCTCGTGGTGGTCAAATCAGAATTGTATCAAATACAATCGTTTCTCCGACTACAAAAAAAGTTATTAGTGAGTTTATTGCAAAACACCCGACTACGAAATTAGTAACTTATGATGCTAATTCTGTATCAGGTCTAATTCAAGCAAATGGAGGAATTTTGCCAAGCTATAATTTTAGCAAAGCAAAAACTATTGTTTCAATTGGTGCTGATTTTTTAGGTACTTGGCTTGCAGCAGATGAATTCTCAGAACAATGGGCAAAAACTCGTAGAGTAAGCTCTGCTGAGGGTGGAAATAAAGAAATGTCTCGCCATTATCAGTTTGAGTCAATTATGTCTATGACTGGAGCTAATGCGGACTACCGTTCAACTTACAAACCATCACAAGAAGGATTAGTTGTAACAAGTCTTTATAATGCTCTTGCATCAAAATTAGGAGCTACTCCGATTGGAGGTGCCTCTATCAAAATAGACCACTTTGACAAAGCTGTTTCAGATTTAGTGGCTACAAAAGCAGCTTCCATTGTAGTTTCTGGTTCAAATGACCCAGCAGTACAAACAGTTGTGATTGCAATCAATGCCATGTTGGGAGCTTATGGTAATACTATTGATGCAGGAATGCCTTCTAATTATAGACAAGGTTCTGATGCAGAAATGACTTCATTTATCAATGAAGCAAAAGCAGGTCAAATTGGTGCAGTAATTTTCTATAATGCTAATCCTGTTTATAACCACCCACGTGGAGCTGAATTAGCTGAAGCATTACCAAAAATTGGATTAACAATTTCTACAAATGACCGTGCTGATGAAACAGGGTCACTTTGTAAATATAACACTCCTGATTCTCATTACTTAGAATCATGGAATGATGCAGAGCCAAAAAGAGGATTCTTCTCATTTACTCAGCCTACCATTTCAACAATCTTCAAAACTCGTCAAGCACAATCAAGTTTATTAACTTGGGCTGGATTGAATGGAGATTATGCTACTTATCTTGAAAATGCTTGGTCTTCTACTTTAGGTGGAAAATCTGCTTGGTCTAAAGCACTACATGATGGTGTTTATGAACCAGGTGCAAGTGCTTCTTTCAATGTTCCTCAAACAGGTTTAGCAGATGCAGTCGTTTCTATTTCTAAGAATTACAAAGCTAATTCTGATAAAATGGAATTGGCAATCTACGAAAAAGTAATTATGGGTACAGGCTCACAAGCTAACAACCCTTGGTTACAAGAATGCCCAGAACCAGTATCAAAAGCTTGTTGGGGTAACTATGCTATGGTTTCTTTAGCAACTGCCAAGAAATTAGGCTTAGACCAAGAAATTGAATTAGACACACACGAAGTTGAAGTTTCAGTAAATGGTAAATCTGTTAAATTACCGTTCATTGTTCAACCAGGACAAGCTAATGATACCGTAGCCATTGCAATTGGTTACGGACGCACAAAGGCTGGAAAATCAGCTAATGAAGTTGGAGCAAACATATATCCATTTGCATCAGTTATCAATGGTAATATAGCATTCTCAAATACAGGAGATGTTCAAGTAAAAGCAACAGGAAAGTCTGCTCAGATTGCACGTACACAAACTCACAATACCGTTATGGCTCGTGAGGCAGTAGTACAAGAAACAGTATTGAGTGCTTATAAGAAAAATGTTGAGGCGGGTCGTTTCAAACCAGAAATCTCTACGGCTGAAGGTAAGAAAACAGCTACCGATATTTCATTATGGAATGGTCATAAATACAACAATCACGCATGGGGAATGGTCATTGACTTAAACACCTGTACAGGTTGTTCAGCTTGTGTTGTTTCTTGTAACGCTGAAAATAATATTGCAGTAGTTGGTCGTCAAGAAGTTATTAACCGTCGTGAAATGCACTGGATGCGTATTGACCGTTATTATTCTTCAGATGCAGACGTTGAAGATGTAAAAGGATTAGAATATGCTTCAGAAAACCCAGAAGTTGTATTCCAACCAATGCTTTGCCAACACTGTAATAACGCACCTTGTGAAACTGTTTGCCCTGTATTAGCAACAACTCACTCTTCAGAAGGATTAAACCAAATGACCTATAACCGTTGTATTGGTACTCGTTATTGTGCTAACAACTGTCCATATAAAGTTCGTCGTTTCAACTGGTTCCGTTATTATCAAACAGATGAATATGATTTCCAATTCAACAACGATTTAGGTCGTATGGTGATTAACCCAGATGTAACAGTTCGTTCACGTGGGGTAATGGAAAAATGTTCAATGTGTGTTCAACGTATTCAAGCTGGTAAATTAGAAGCTAAGAAGGAAAAGAGAAGACCGAAAGATGGAGATATCCAAACAGCTTGTTCACAATCTTGTCCTACAAATGCTATTACTTTTGGGGATATGAATGATGAAACATCAGAAATCTCTAAATTATTAGAAGCTGAACACAAAGGACGTGCCTTCGGTGTAATTGAAGAAATCAACGTAAAGCCAAATATCTCTTATTTAGTTAAAATCCGTAATAAGGATGAAAAAGTAAAGAAAGAAGAAGCTGCTGTTGAACATAAAGAACACGCATAGGTTGTAAATAATTTTGATTTTAAATTTTTAATTAAAAAATATATGTCGCACGTAGTATCACCCATAAGAGAAACCCTTGTTTCAGGCGGTAAATCTTATCATGACGTTACAAATGATATTTGTAAGCAAGTAGAAGGCGAACCTACCAAAGAGTGGAAAATCGCTTTTGGAGTATCTTGCTTAGTATTCGCTTACGGTGCTTATTGCTTAGGCTACACTTGGTGGCAAGGCATTGGAGTATGGGGTTTAAATAAAACCGTAGGTTGGGCATGGGACATCACCAACTTCGTATGGTGGGTAGGTATTGGTCACGCTGGTACGCTTATCTCAGCCGTATTATTATTATTCCGTCAAAAATGGAGAACGTCTATTAACCGTTCTGCTGAAGCAATGACAATTTTTGCCGTTCTTTGTGCAGCATCGTTTATCTTGGCTCACATGGGTCGTCCTTGGTTATTTCACTGGGCTTTACCATTACCAAATACATTTGGTTCATTATGGGTAAACTTCAACTCACCATTGGTATGGGACGTTTTTGCAATCTCGACTTACCTTTCAGTATCATTAGTATTCTGGTACTTAGGTCTTGTTCCAGACTTAGCAACAATCCGTGATAGAGCTCAAACAAAAGCATCTAAATTTTGGTATGGAGCATTCAGTTTAGGATGGAATGGTTCTGCTAAAACATGGGCTCGTTATGAATACGTTTCATTAATTTTAGCAGGTATCTCAACGCCACTTGTATTGTCAGTACACACAATTGTATCGATGGACTTTGCAACGTCTGTTATCCCAGGATGGCACACGACAATCTTCCCTCCGTACTTCGTAGCTGGAGCGATTTTCTCAGGATTTGCCATGGTACAAAGTCTTTTATTGATTACTCGTGTTGTATTCAAATTAGAAGATTACATTACTATTGAACACATTGAAATGATGAATATCATCGTAACAGTTACAGGTTCAATTGTAGGGATTGCTTATTTAACGGAGTTCTTCATTGCTTGGTATTCAGGAGTAGAATATGAGTCTTACTGTTTCATTAACCGTGCAACTGGTCCTTACTGGTGGGCATATTGGATGATGATGACTTGCAATGTAATCTCTCCACAATTATTCTGGTTCAAAAAGATTCGTCAAAGCATTTTAGTATCATTTATACTTTCTGTAGTAGTAAACGTTGGTATGTGGTTTGAGCGTTTTGTAATCATTGTATCTTCATTACACCGTGACTATCTTCCATCATCATGGGCGATGTTTACACCAACAATGTATGATATTGGTGATTATATTTTCTCTTTCGGATTATTCTTTACATTATTTTTCTTATTCGCTAAATTCTTACCAGTAATCAACATGTTTGAGGTAAAATCAGTAATGAGAGGTGTATCGACAAACTTCCCAGCAAAGAAGAAATCATCTGGAGATAAATCAAAAGAAACAGTTCATTAAGATATATCGAAGCTCAGCCATTGGCTATTAAAACAAAATAGTCAATGGCTGATTGCTAAATAAAAAAAATAAAAAAATGGATTCAACAGAAAGATATTTAGTAGGAGTTTTCGACGATGATGAGGAAGTATTACATGCTGTGACAGAAGTTAAAAACAGTGGTGTAAAAATTGAAGAAGTATATACTCCTTTTCCAATTCACGGACTTGATGTAGCAATCGGTCATCCACGTACACGTATTCCAATTGCAGCTTTTTTGTTTGGGTGTTTGGGTTTAACGTGTATCTTTTCCCTAATAAACTATACAATGGTCTTCGACTGGCCAATGATTATTGGAGGTAAAGATTTCTTTGCATTGCCAGACTGGATTCCAGTTTCATTTGAAGGTACAGTATTATTTACAGCCTTCGGTATGGTTGGTACATTTTTAGTATCAAATAGCTTATGGCCAGGTAAACAACCAAGAACATTCGATTTAAGAAGTACAGATGATAGATTTATTATGGCTGTAAACATGGCTAATAATAAAAAAACTGAGGCAGAAATCGAATCTATTTTAAGAGCATCTGGTGCTATCGAAGTAAATGTTAAACAATTTTAGTTCATAGGTATAAGGTATAAGGTATGAGTTATAAGGTCGAGAGTTATAAGTAATATAACTTTTTCCCTAATCCCCAATCCCTATTACTAATTCCTAACATGACTTACGACTAATAATCAAAATTATGTTTACCAATAAAACAAAAGGTCTTTTGCTAACTGGAATCGTTGCTTTGGCAATGACATCTTGCGGAGACAAACATAACGATTCGGGTACAGAATTTGCACCGAATATGTATCATTCAGTTGGATATGAACCTCTTTCGCAAACTGATGGAGATACAAACACAATCAATCCTCATGGAATGAATATGCGTTTGCCAGTAAAAGGGACTGTTCCTCGTAAATATTACGGACAAGAAGCTAAAAGTGACTCTATTGATGGTGATTTACTTCAAATGGAATTAATCTCTCGTAATATCAAATCTGGAGATATGGCTTCTTCAGAAGCTTTATTGACAAACCCTTACGAACCAACAGAATCAAATCTTGAAGCTGGAAAAGCTCAATATGAAAGATTTTGTATGCACTGTCATGGTGAAACAGGTAAAGGAGATGGAGCAGTAGCTAAAATGTACAAAGGGGTACCCGTTTATTCATCAGATGCCTTGAAGACTCTTAATGACGGTCATATTTATCATACTATTACACATGGTAAAGGTCGTATGTGGGCTCATGGTTCACAAATTTCTTCTGCTGACCGTTGGAAAATCGTTCTTTACGTACATCAATTACAGCAACAATAATACATGATGGCAAAGAAAAGTAACGACTGTTACTTGACTAAATGTTAACTTGCTAATCAATATCAGTTATTTTCAAATTATAAAATTTTCAAATTATAATGGCGGGACATTCACATTTTTCCCCATCTAATGTCGAAGAACATTTTGAGTTCACGGCAGAAGGTCGCAAAAGAGTTATTTTTGCTTTCTTAGCAGGATTAGTAGCACTTGTTGTAGGAATCTATTTGTTATCTCGTGGAGACCACGAAGCCGCACACGCTGTTGCTGAACACGGTGCAGAGCATGGCGAACACCTTTCTGGTGGTGCAGTGGCTCACCACGGAGACTATGACTGGACAAACCGTATTTGGGCCAATCTTTGGTTAAATGGTGTATTTTTTACTGGTATTTCAGTAATTGGTATGTTCTTCGTATCAATTCAATACTTAGCCAAAGCAGGTTGGTCTTCAGTAGTAAAAAGAGTAGCAGAAGCATTTCCTCCATTTTTAGTTGTTACAGGTACAGTATTGATTTTAGTTTTCTTGTTTAAGGGAGACGTAATTTTCCACTGGATGCACCATGGTATAACTGATAAAGGAAGTGAACATTACGATAAAATCATCGCAGGAAAATCTGGTTATTTGAACAAATGGTTTTTCTTAGGACGTATGGTTACATTCTTTGCTTTATGGTTAGTTCTTTGGAATTGGATGCGTAAAAAATCATTGGAAGAAGACCTTAATGGCGGAAATGAAAATTTCTATTCAATGGTAAAAATTGCAACAGGATTCATTGTTGTAATGGGTATTTCAAGTTCAATGTCTGCATGGGACTGGGTTATGTCAATTGACACACACTGGTTTTCTACAATGTTTGGTTGGTATATGTTCTCTTCTTGGCATGTAACTGGCTTAGCAACTATTACTTTAACAGTCTTATTGTTGAAAGATAAAGGCTATATGCAATATGTAAATTTTAACCACTTACATGATTTGGGTAAATTTATGTTTGCATTCTCAATCTTCTGGACTTACGTTTGGTTTGAACAATTCCTGTTAATTTACTATGCAAACTTCCCTGAAGAAACTATCTATTTCTTAGAACGTTGGGAAGGTCATAACAAGATTTATAAGGCTACTGAAATAATGAATGTTGTATTTAACTTCTTTTTCCCTTTCTTAATCTTAATGACTCGTGACGCTAAGCGTACAGCCATATTCTTAAAAATTGCTTGTTCATTTATTATTGTAGGTCACTACCTTGATTTCTACCAAATGATTATGCCGGGTACATTAGGACCTAATGGCGGATTTGGATTAGTAGAATTTGGAATGGTTACAGTATTTGCATCAGCATTTATCTACGTTGTATCAACACAATTGACGAAAGCATCTTTAGTGGCTAAAAATCACCCATTCTTGGAAGAAGCTCTTCACCACGATATCTAATATTGATTGGTTGCCTAATGGCAACCAATTATTTTCTATAAAATAACATATTCCTAAAAACATTTTTATTGAACGTTTTTTTATAGAAGAGTAAACAGAAGTATGACACTTGAATATTCAGGTGAAATTTAAAAAAGATTTATAACCAAAAATTAGCTAATAAAATGACATATTTAATAGGTCTTTTGTCGGTAGTATTCTTAGTATTGGCAATCATGATTGTCAGTAAGAGTATGTCTCTTTCAAAAGGTATTCAAGGAACTGAACAAGACCAAGATACACCATTAGATGGAGCAAATAATGCAAATGCAATCGGTATGATTGTATTCTTAGTGTTAGGTTCAATTGGGGCAGCATGGTCATTCTTGTATTCAAGACCAGATTTGCTACCTGTTGCGGCTTCAGAACATGGTTTAAAAACAGACCAAATGTTTTGGGTTTCAATGGGAGTTATCACTTTTGCATTTTTTGTTACAAATGCTTTATTATTTATATTCTCATTTATCTACCGTCACAAGAAAGGATACATTGCAACATTTTATCCTGTTAACCACAAGTTAGAGTTAATCTGGACAGTGATTCCTGCAATTGTGATGGCTGTATTAGTATTCACAGGTTGGAGAACTTGGAGAGACATTACCTCACAAGCTCCAGATAATGCGGTTGTAATTGAAGTGACAGGTCACCAATTTGGTTGGTATGTTCGTTACTCTGGTAATGATGACAACAAATTAGGGAATAATAACTATAAGTTAATTGATGCTACTAACTCAGTGGGTATTGACTTTACAGATGAAAAATCATTTGATGATTTCACTGCAAACGAAATGCACTTACCAAAGGGAGTTCCTGTATTATTGAAGATTAAAGCTCAAGATGTTTTGCACTCGGTATATTTACCTTACCAACGTGTTAAAATGGATGCTGTACCAGGTATGCCAACTAAATTCTGGTTTGTTCCAAATAAGACAACTGATGAAATGCGTTATATAACTGGTAACCCAGATTTTAACTACAAATTAAATTGTACAGAAATTTGCGGAAGTGGTCACTTTGGTATGGCAATTACTGTATTTGTTGATGAACCAGAAGATTATGCTACTTGGTGCAAACAACAAAAACCTTTTTTGACACAAAATCCAGATTTCTTAGCTAAAGTTCCAGAAAAGCTAAAAGGTAAAGCACAGAAGTATATTGAAGCTCCTGCGGCAACACCAGATAGTACACAAGCGAGTGGTGCAACACCAGCCGCAGCAACATCATTGAGATAATTTTAAGATTCAACATAGAATAAATAACAATAAATTATGGCAACTGCAACACTACACGCAACAGACACTCATGACCACGAACATGAGCATCACGAGCTGGGATTCGTGCAGAAGTATATCTTCTCAGAAGACCACAAGACAATTGCAAAGCAGTATTTAATTTCAGGTATCATTTGGGCATTCTTCGGGGGTGCAATGTCAGTTATCTTCCGTTTACAATTAGGTTTTCCTAATATGGATTTAACATGGTTAAAACCAGTGTTAGGTCAGTGGATTGTTGAAGGTAAATTGGAAAAAGAATTCTATTTAGCACTTGTAACAATGCACGGTACTGTAATGGTATTCTTTGTATTGACAGCAGGTCTTTCAGGAACATTCTCAAACTTCCTGATTCCATTACAAATTGGTGCAAGAGACATGGCTTCAGGGTTTATCAATATGCTTTCGTATTGGTTCTTCTTCTTAGCATCAATCATCATGTTCTCTTCATTGTTTATTGAGACAGGGCCAGCATCAGGTGGTTGGGTTATCTATCCTCCATTAAGTGCATTACCTCAAGCAATGCCGGGTTCTGGATTGGGTATGACATTATGGTTATCAAGTATGGCATTGTTTATCGTTTCTCAATTAATGGGCGGTATCAACTATATCTGTACAGTAATTAACTTACGTACACGTGGAATGTCATTTACTAAATTACCATTAACTATTTGGGCATTCTTCTTTACTGCTATCTTAGGTTTATTATCATTCCCTGTATTATTATCAGCAGCGTTATTATTGATTTTTGACCGTAGCTTTGGTACATCATTCTATTTATCAGAAATCTATATCGGAGGTGAAGCTTTACCAAACATTGGTGGTTCAGCAATTCTTTACCAACACTTATTCTGGTTCTTAGGACACCCTGAGGTTTATATCGTATTATTACCTGCATTAGGTATTACTTCTGAAATCATTGCAACAAATTCTCGTAAGCCAATTTTTGGTTACCGTGCGATGATTGGTTCAATGATGGGTATTACGTGTTTAGCGTTTATCGTTTGGGCTCACCACATGTTTGTAACAGGTATGAATCCATTCTTAGGTTCTGTATTCATGTTCTTAACATTGATTATCGCAGTACCGTCAGCAGTAAAAGCATTTAACTACATTACAACACTATGGAGAGGAAATATCATCTTTACTCCTGCCATGTTGTTCTCAATTGGTTTGGTTTCGTTATTTATTTCAGGAGGTCTTACAGGTATCATTTTAGGTAACTCTGCTCTTGATATTAACCTTCATGATACCTATTTCGTAGTTGCTCACTTCCACTTAGTAATGGGTGCGGCATCATTCTTCGGATTAATGGCAGGTGTATATCACTGGTTCCCTAAGTTATTTGGAAAAACAATGAATAAAAACGCAGGTTATATTCACTTCTGGTTTACCTTCGTTGGTGTTTATTGTGTGTTCTTCCCAATGCACTACATCGGTTTAGCAGGTTTCCCACGTCGTTATTATTCATTTACTGCTTTAGGAAATGGAAGAATGGAAGCTTTTGTAGATATGAATATGTTTATTTCAATTGCGGCTATTTTAACATTCTTAGCACAAGCAATTTTTGCGGTAAACTTCTTCTATTCAATTTTCAAAGGAAAGAGAGCTCCTCAAAACCCATGGAACTCAACTACTTTAGAGTGGACTGCTCCAATCGAAGGTATTCACGGAAACTGGCCAGGCGAAATTCCAGCAGTTTATCGTTGGCCTTACGATTATAGCAAGCCAGGTTCTTCAGTAGATTTCATTCCTCAGAACGTGCCATATTCAGCAACTCCTGAGTCGAACTTCCCAGAAGAAAATGAAGAAATTGCTAACGAAAAAGAAATCGAAGGACTATTAGATATTCAGAATTCTGCTTATAGTCACTAAGAAATAAATACCTCTAAAATTGAGAATATGTTAACCATGAAGATTCGGGTTAATATATTCTCAATTTTGTTTAAGAGCAATTCATACTTTTGTTTTTCAAAGAAAGCCTTGTACTTAACGGTCTTTAAAAATTAAAACAGAATTTGGATTTGAAATAAAACAACAACTAATATGCTCTTTAGAAAATTAGGCATAGCAACAATAATAACGATATACTTACTGGTATTGGCAGGAGGAATAGTGAGAAGTACAGGCTCAGGAATGGGATGCCCAGATTGGCCAAAGTGCTTTGGAATGTTAGTGCCACCCACAGATGTTAGCCAGTTGCCTGCGAATTATCAAGAAATTTATGCAGAAAAATTGCATGGTGAAGTTGAATTTAATGCAACAAAAACATGGATTGAATATGCAAATCGACTTATTGGTGCTTTAACTGGAATAATTGTTTTTGCCGCATTTATTACATCAATATTTTACTACTGGTCAAAAGATAGAGTAATTGTTTATCTGTCATTCTTAGGAGTAATCTTGATAGGTGCAAATGGTGTTTTAGGAAAATACGTAGTTGATTCTTTCTTAAAACCGGGCGTAGTAACCATGCACATGCTTCTTGCGATTTTAGTCATCTTCGTTTTATTGTACGCAATAGCAAGAGCATGGTCAGAAGTTATAATTACAGAACAAGTAGAAAATAAAAGTACTATTACAAGATTATTAGTGTGGGTATTGATAGTCTCTACTTCTCAAATTTTATTAGGCACACAAGTAAGGGAAGCAATAGATAAAGTGATAGCGAATCCGTTTTTTGGATATAATCGAGAGACATGGATAGAACAATTAGGACTGCCATTTTATATTCACCGTTCTTTCTCGATTATCATATTAGGTTTACACATTTACTTAATATGGAAATTACAAAAAAATACCAAACAAACAGGCTTGATTTCAACGTTTACAAAAGCACTGGTGTTATTGGTTATTGTTGAAATATTAACAGGTATTGTAATGGCATATTTTGGTATTCCAGCCTACTTACAACCGATTCATTTAACATTAGCTTTAATTTCGGTAGGAATACAATTTGTACTCTTACTTTTACTAAATTTTAAAAATGTAACACGATTTAGTGAATCGTGAATAAGATGATTACTAAAGAAAAAGAAGTTTCAGAACAAAACGAGAACGTTGGTTCTACTTCCAAAATAAAAGCTTATTACGAATTACTAAAATTCAGATTGTCATTTTTAGTTGCATTTTCTGGAGCATTTGGGTATTCATTGGCAGTTGATAAGATAGATTGGTGGAAAATAGTATTAATAAGTCTTGGAGGTTTTTTGATAACTGGAGCAGCTAATATTGTTAACCAAATAAAGGAAATTGAGCTTGACAAATTAATGAAAAGAACACAAAATCGACCTTTACCAACAGGCAGATTAAGTGTAAAAGAAGCAACAATTTTTGGCGTAGTGATGTTTTTATTAGCAAGCTACATTTTAATATTTGAATTCAATATCAAAGCAGGTGCTTTAGGAATATTATCATTCATATTGTATGGGTTTGTATATACACCGCTCAAAAGAGTTGGTCCTATTTCTGTATTCGTAGGAGCATTTCCAGGGGCATTTCCGCCAATGATTGGTTGGGTAGCAGCAACAAACCATTTTGGCTTAGAACCTGGAATATTATTTGCTATTCAATTCTTTTGGCAATTTCCACACTTCTGGGCAATTGCATGGGTTGCAGATGAAGATTACCAAAGAGCAGGTTTTAAAATGCTACCAAACAATGGTCATAAAGACCTAAGAACAGCATTAACAATGATGATTTATACCATTTTTCTTGTACCGTGTGGGTTTATTCCTCATGTATTAGGAATGACAGGATTTAACTCAGCCATTGTTGCAGTTTTGTGTGGCGTATTATTTTTATCACAAACATTTTATTTAATGTCAAGACCTACCGACAAAGCTGCTTTAATGATGATGTTTGGCTCATTTATTTACTTACCAATAGTACAGATAGCATTTTTGATGGACAAAATTTAAAAACATGACACAAGAACATTTAGCAAATATAAACATTGATGAGCCAGAAGAAACGCTCAAGATGAACCCTAAAAAATTTATGCTTTGGCTCGCAATTGTATCAATTATAATGATGTTTGCAGGCTGGACTTCAGGTTATTTGGTTCGTAAGGCAGAAGGACGTTGGCATGAGTTTGAATTACCACAAATCTTCTGGTATTCAACAGGAATATTATTAGTAAGCAGTATTTCTATGTTTTTTGCAGTACAAGCAGCAAAAAAAGACAATTTCAGTACGCTTAAAACAGCAATTTCTATTACTTTTGTGTTCGGTTTAGCTTTTTTAGCGACACAAGTCATTGGTTTTTCTGATTTAATTAAAAACCAATTATATTTCGCTGGAAGTGATGTAGCATCCTCTTGGATTTATGTTCTGGTTGGTTTACATGCTTTACACGTAGTATCTGGTTTGATAGTCTTATTGATTTCATTGATTTCATCATTCAAATTCACTAAAGATTCCAAAAACCTTACGAGAATACAATTATGTGCCACCTATTGGCACTTTTTGGATGGACTCTGGCTATATTTATTTTTATTTTTGTATTTTAATAGATAATTTTAGCGACGACAATCTTTAATAAACATTATAAAAGATTGAAAAACTTAAATTATTAGCCTCTTGGGCTACTGATATATTAACTAATAACTAATAACTTAATACTTAAAAAATGTCTGCATTACACGCTCCTGCCGTTCCTGAAAAATTAACTTGGACGGGTGGTTCAGAACCCTTGAAAGCAAGCTACGGAAAACTCATGATGTGGTTTTTCTTACTTTCAGATACCTTTACGTTCTCAGCATTGCTGGTAACTTATGGTATGATTCGTTACAGTCAGCAAGCCTATGAAGGGGCGGTAGAAAAATTCTATTTCTCTACAACTCACTGGCCAATTCCAGAAAAGGTATTTGAATCTGTTCCATTTTTACATGGAATGTCATTACCATTAGTTTTTGTTGGAATTATGACATTTATCTTGATTTTTAGTTCAGTAACAATGGTATTAGCTGTTGAAGCTGGACACCGTAATGACCGTGCTGATGTTGAAAAATGGATGTTATGGACTATTTTAGGAGGTTTTACTTTCTTAGGTTCACAAGCATGGGAATGGTCACACTTTATTCATGGCCCAGAATTAGCTTTAGCGGCTAAAGATGCTGCTGGTAATGCAATTGAAGGTGCTAATTTGGTTCGTAATCCTTATGGTCCTCCAGCATTTGCTGATTTATTCTTCTTCATTACAGGTTTCCACGGAACACACGTATTTTCAGGAGTTATCTTGAATATCTTGATTTTCTTCAACACTGCAACAGGTTTGTACGAACGTCGTGGACATTATGAAATGGTAGAAAAAGTAGGTTTATATTGGCACTTTGTAGATTTAGTTTGGGTATTCGTATTTACCTTCTTCTACTTAGTATAGTAAAACCTCGTTCAACCAGAACAAAGAGATTTAAAGAAATTTATTAATAGAAAATATTATACAAATGGCCTCACACGCACATTCACACGAAGCAGAACATCAAGAAATTGCCGCTCCACAAACAGCCGCTATTTGGAAAACATTCTGGATATTATTGATATTAACAGCGATTGAATTCGTAATCGCATTTACCATTGGCAAAGGAACATTGAAAACTTCAATCTTCGTTGGAATGACAATCGTAAAAGCATTTTATATTGTAGGTGAATTTATGCACTTAAAGCATGAAGTAAAAACTTTGATATGGGCAATTTTATTACCAGCAATCTTTGTGGTTTGGTTATTAATTGCACTTATGTATGAGGGTGGTCACCTTTACTGAGAAATAAACGTTTGATTTTTCACTTTTCAGAAGTGAAAAATCAAACAAAAAAGAAATATAAGTGTTAAGTAGTCAATTAAATAAGTTAAAATTAAGTAGCTATTGAACTACTTATTTTAATGAATACTAATTACTAAATCGAAAATGACACAAAAAACTATGAAAGCTGGAATCCTAATCGCTGCATTAGTTGTTCCAGCTTTAATTTTTTTATATCTAAAAGGCTTCGGTGAAAACCACTACGAATTGCCTTATATGATTCCATTGACAGATTCTACTACGGGGAATATAATGCTTAGGAAAAATCCTAACCCAAAATGGAATCAACCAGAAATGGATACCGTTTTTCATACAATTCCAAATTGGAAATTGACAGATGAAAATGGTAAAGAATTTGCGGGAGAATCTTTAAAAGGAAAAATCTATGTCGCAGATTTTTTCTTTACTCGATGTGAAACCATTTGCCCGAAAATGTCAACTGAATTCACACGTGTGCAAGATACATTCTCTCAAAATGATGATGTACAATTTGCCTCTTTCTCGGTTGACCCAAGCCATGATACACCTGAGGTATTGCAAGAATATGCAAAAAAATATGATGCCAAAGCAGGAAAATGGCACTTTTTAACAGGAAAAAAAAGTCAAATATACCCTTTGGCTATTAAAGGGTATTTTATTCCAGTAGCAGATGCTTCTGAATATGATAAAGCTGTAAAAACTCCTGACGAAACATTTATTCATTCCGAAAAATTAATTTTAGTAGATAAGGACGGACACATTAGGGGATTCTATGATGGAACTGACAAAAAAGATGTTGATAGGCTTATCTTAGAAATACGAGTATTAACGAAAATTTACGAAACAAAAAGTTAAAATAACACATCAACAAAATGAACCACATAATTTTAGAAAAAAGTACTAAGAATGACAACTTAGTTAAGATTTTATCAATCGTTATTCCTGTGGCGGTAGCTTTATTGATTGGTATTAGAACAAAAATTGATTTAGGTGCTTGGACAAAGACACTACCACACGTGATTGGTCTTTTAAACACAACAACTTCAATTACGCTAATCTTAGGATTTTTTGCCATAAAGAATAAAAATATTGTAAGACATCGCCAGATGATGGGATTATCATTTATACAAGGTGCTTTGTTTTTAGTTTTGTATATTCTTTATCATATCTCTAACCAATCGACACCGTTTGGCGGAGAGGGTATTTTAAGACCTATTTACTATTTCCTTTTGGTTTCACATATTGTTTTATCAATTGGTGTAGTTTGGTTTGTTCTCAGAGCAGTATATTTTGCATTGAGTGGGCAAATTACCGAACACAAAAGAATTGTAAAGTGGACGTTCCCTTTATGGCTTTATGTGTCTATCACAGGCGTAATTGTATATTTGATGATTTCACCTTATTATAATTAGGTTTTAGAACTCAACATTTAAAAGTATCTCAAAAAATGAAAAAGATATTTTCGACAGTAATTTTATTTTTGATTAGCATTTCAATGAGTATAGCTCAATGTGCTATGTGCCGTATGACGGTGGAAAGTACAGTTTCGAATGGACGAAGCCAAATTGCTTCAAATTTGAATCATGGCATATTGTACTTATTATCAGCTCCGTATATTTTGGTAGCAATAGTTGGCTATTTATGGTGGACAAGCTCAAAGAAAAATATGTCGCCACAGACTATTTTAAGACAAAGAATCAGAAAGGCATTTAGTCAATTACAATAATCAAAAAAGCCTTCTTTCTATGAGATATTTCATATAAAGAAGGCTTTTCGTTTGTTCACAAACTTATTTTTTGAACTGCTCCAAAAACATCAAGATTTTCTGTAAATCAGGTTCACTTATTTTTTCTTTAAAACTTGGCATTTTGTTAATCCCTTCTGCAATAGCACTCCTTGCTTTATAAGATTCTAACTCTTTTTCTGTAAAATTCGGAACTCCCTTCCCTCCTTCTCCTGACTCTCCATGACATTTTGCACAGTACAAACTATACAATTTATGACCGTGGTCTAAAAACTTAATATATTCAGCTTTTACATTTTCGTCTAACCCATCAGGAATTTTGTAAACAATAGTGGCAGGTGGCTTACCTTCTTTTTTTTGTGCATTGCCAGTAAAAACTAAAGTCAGAAAAAGTATTCCGAATAATAAAATGGTATTTCTAAGCATTGTTTAATAAAGTTTAGTATTCTCCTCCTATTTTGCGTTTGTTAAGTAAATTATCCTTAGAAATAGGCAGAGATAAAGGGGCTTTTTGTTTGGGTATTGTTTCATTCAATGAATAAATGAAAGCCTTTAATTCTTGCTTTTCATTAATAGTTAAATGTAAAGAATCACTGGATAATGTTTGATTGCCTACATTCAAATTTCTA
This sequence comes from Arcicella aurantiaca, assembly GCF_003148625.1. Taxonomy (GTDB): domain Bacteria; phylum Bacteroidota; class Bacteroidia; order Cytophagales; family Spirosomataceae; genus Arcicella; species Arcicella aurantiaca. Next base: position 86,557 of record NZ_QGGO01000022.1, read on the forward strand.
CCAAGCCCACCTCCATTATCATAAAAATCTATTACTTCATCTATTGTTTTAAATACACCATTGTGCATATACGGCATAGTATGTGCTGAATTTCGAATAGTAGTGGTTCTAAAGGCATTTTTAGTTTCTTTAGCAGGGTTTATTCCGAATCTACCTAAATCAGGACTTAACTGATTATAGTTAGGGTTATTAGGAACACCAATTACTTCAAATTCAGACCCTACATAAGGTGGTTTTACTCCGTTAAACTGTGGAACAAAATGACAGGTACCGCACTGAGCTTTGCTCATAAACAGATTAAAACCTTTTTCAGCCTTTCGGTTCAAGGTTATCATTTTATTCATCGCTTTATCAAAAGGTGAAACAAAGTAACTAAATTCCCTGTAATACAAAGTGATAGCTGAGGTGATATGCTCAATGGTGATTTCATCGAATTGAGGCGTATATTTTAGGTATTTCTCAAAAATGTGTTTATACTTTTCACAGCTTAAAATTTTATCTAAAATAATCTTTTCATCTCCAGCCATTTCTGAAGGATTTTTAATTACATCTTCCGCCTGTGCTTGCAATGATGTATGTTTGCCATCAAGCATTATTAAATGATTAAAAACAACATTCAATAGCGAAGGCGTATTTCTGGGTAGAACTTTCGTATTATCGAAGTCTGGTGAGGTAGTATGAAGAGTATCTGTAAAAAACTGAGTTGGTTTATGACACGAAGCACAACTTCGCTTATTATTTCCAGATAAAATAGGGTCATAGAACAACATTTTTCCTACTTGTTTTATCTCCTCAAGTTGATATTTATCCTCAATAAATCCGTAAACACCCTTCGTATTTTGACCAAAATATAAAGTTTTGTCAAAAATACTTTTGCTATTTTTATTTAAAGAATAATCATTAAAGCTCTCTGAACGAATATGATAAGTATTTAACAAACGCTGATTGAGAGAGAATAAAGGATTCACATAGTCTCTAATAAAACGAAAATGGCTAAAACTTGAATAATCATCTTTGCTCTTTTCAATAAAAAGAATAGTTTGTTCAAATAGATTGAGATAATTATCAGGAAAACGATTATTTGGAAATTGCTTGTTATATATGGTATAAAAGTCTCGTTGACTTTTAAGCATTTGGGATAATTCAGGTAAAATTTGTTGTGAGTCTGGACACTCAAAACCTGTGGTATAAATAGCTGATAAATTTAGTAGGAAAAGACGATTTGCTAACAAATAAGTATTAGACGTTTTGAGCTTTGCTTGCAGAGAATCACTCCTAAAATACGAAATACCAATTTTTGCTTGATGGATTAAATGCAAAAGAGAGTCTTTATTAGTTTCCTCTTCGTTTATTGATATTTCAGCGATAGTTAAACCGAAACCTTCTCGTTTGTAAGGTTTCTCAAATTTCTCAAAAACCTCTGTTTCCCATTCAATAGGCAAAGGACCATTAATTTTCTTGTATTGTGTAGGTTCAAGATACCGAAGAATAAAATCAAAGGATTTTAAAAGCAAACGTGATTGATGTATGCGAGCAATAATTTCTTGCCGATGCTTAGGGTTCTTTAAGTCACTATTTGTGATGGTAGTTGAAAGAGTATTTAGCGATGCTTCAAATTTGGAAATTTTATCACCAACAAAGTACTCTAATGAATTTTCATCTTTAGGAACAAATGCAACACAAATAAAAACAATAAAACAGATTGTAAATGATAATACCCTTATTCTCATGGCGGATTGAATGTTGGCAGGCAAAGTTTACCTAATTTCACGAAATACAATTACCTTGCCAAAAACCAAGCTTTCTTTTGGGGTTAACTTACTCCCAAAGCGGATAATGCTCTAAGTGAATTTGTTCACCAAAGAAAATTTTAGTCGAAGTTTCAAATGAAGCCGTATAATCAGAAACATAAAAATGTTTGATGTGAGAATTCATTGAACAAAGAATATCATTTTCTGAAAGATATTTATTCAATGATTTTGCTACAATTTCGGAAGTATCTAAAACCGTAACTTTGCCTTGATAATAATTCTCAATTTGAGTTTTTATGAGTGGATAATGCGTACAACCCAAAATTAAGGCTTCAATTCCTTCTAATTCAGGATGGTTTAAATACTCCTGAATAATGCTTTCTGAAATATTATTATTGAAAAAACCTTCCTCAATCATCGGTGCAAGCAAAGGCGTGGCTAATGATTTTAAGGTAATTCCTTTGCCCGTCGCATCAATTTTCTTTCGATAAATATTTGAATTAACAGTTTGTTTTGTACCAATCAAGCCAATCGTTTTGTCTGGATAAGTATTAGCCAAATATTCTACTACGGGGTCAATCACATTGATAACCTTAGCTTTACTTCCAACATATTCACGGACAAGCTCAAAAGCCGCCGCAGAGGCAGAATTACAAGCAATTAGAATAACTTTACACTTCTGTTGCAAAAGAACATTGCAAATTTTGATAGAATACGCCTGAATGGCGGAAGAAGATTTATCACCATAAGGCAAATGTGCGGTATCTCCGAAATAAATTATATTTTCGTTAGGCAAAAGCGTCGTTACAGCGTGTGCAACGGTAAGTCCGCCAATGCCACTATCAAAAATTCCAATTGAGTTTGAATTCATATTTTTATGGCTGTCGCTACCGACAATCAACTTTTAAAGTTTGTTTATCAAAATTAATTGAAAGCATTTTGCTAAAAGCCGAAAATTAAAAAAAAATCGTAACTCCCTATGCAACCTTTCATACGTCTATTTCATCTTGAATTTATAAAATCTCAGACCTTAAGATTTAAACCAAAACAGTATCGTGAAACTACTTAATTTATTTCAAAGCGAAGAAGCTCTGGTGAAAGCCTGCCAAAAAGGCGACCCCAAAGCTCAACGACGAGTTTATGAAAAATATTCTCCCAAAATGTTGGGAATATGTTTTAGATACGTCCACGATGATTATGAAGCAGAAGAAATAATGATTGAAGGTTTTGTGAGAGTTTTTGAAAAAATTGATACTTTTAAATTGGAAGGTAGTTTTGAAGGTTGGATTCGCAGAATTATGGTCAACGAATCATTAATGTACCTCAGAAGTAATAAAAAAGCTCAATTTGAAACCAGTTACGACCAGATTCTCTATGAACCAGAACCAGAACAATTTAGAACCGACCTCGAAAGTCAAGACCTTTTAAAATTGATAGAAAAATTACCACTTGGTTACAAAACAGTTTTTAATCTTTACGCCATTGAAGGATATTCTCATGCTGAAATTGCCAAACAATTAGGTATAACCGAAAGTACTTCAAAATCACAACTCTCTCGAGCAAGAGTTATTTTGCAAAATGCCGTAATGGAAATGGCATGAAACGTAACACAGACTTTAGTCTGTTTGTCATATTACAGACTAAAGTCTGTGCTACAAAACGAAAATGAAAAATTCAGAAAATATAGATAAAATATTCTCAGAAGGCTTACAAAACTACGAGCGTCAACCCCGTAGTGAAGCTTGGGTAAAACTTCAAGCGAGACTTGAAAAACCACAAAGCAAAGTATTGCCTCTATGGTGGAAATTTGCTTCGGCGGCATCTGTTGCCTTACTTTTGGGCGTAGGCGGATACTGGTATAATTCACAAAAAAATACGGTAAATGAGGATTTTGCAGTGGTAAATCAGTTGAAAAATACTTCAAAAGAAACTACACTTCCGCTACAAAACACTTCTAAAACGGAATCAGTAGCAGTAACCACTACGAAAGAAACGAAAATCGAAGTAACAAAACACAATACAAAAGTGTTGAAATTTGATTCTCAGAATGAAATTTCTGTTTCGAAGATTTCTAAATCAAATGAGATATTAAATACAAAAAATATCGTCTCTCCTACTCCATTAGCAGAGATAAAAACAACCATTGAACCAAACACAATTGTCTTAGTTCTTGAGGACACAAAGCCAAAAATTCAAGAAGAAACCATTGTTCTGAACTTCGTTGAAGCAAAACCTGAAGCAGTTGCTCAAATTGACCCAAATGAAGAAAACCTTAAAAAACAAAGCCGTTTGAGTAAAATTTGGCAACAATTAAAACGTGCTAAAAACGGCGAAGACGTCAATTGGGGAGAAGTTGGGATTAAACCACAAAAAGTTTTAGCACGTGCGGATGCAAAAATTGAAAATGCTTTAACAAAAGGAGAAAATAATGAAAAATAGATGCAACCATTATCAAAAACCCTGCATCTTGAAAGTATAAAACATAAATCACTAAGTTTCCTAAATATGTGTTGATTCTCACTTCAACCAACATTACCAAAGAAACTCTAAACATTTAAAACGTAAAATCATGAAAACACTAATCAATATGAATACACTAAAAAAAATTAGTTATTCAATTATCGCAACCATCGCTTTTATCATCTCTACCAATCAAGTAATGGCAAAAGGTGGAGAAAAAGATTCAACTGTAATTAGCATCGACAAAAGAAATCAAACGCTTCTCAATCAAAGTAATAACACAAAAACGCTAAGAGAAAACTTACAAGAGTTGTTTCAAAAAAGTGGAATGTCGCTTGATGATGATACTTGGAGAGGCATAAGAAGAGTTGTCAACAGCGACCTCAATAAAGATACCCTTTTAATAATAACACAAAGCGATAAAAGTATCAAAGTTGTTATTAATACCAATACAAAAAATAGTAACGTCAATACCAACGTCAATGTTAATACAAATGGAGAAGGCACATACAACAATGATAAACAAGTAAAAGTTGGATTAGGTGGTGTTGTCGTAAAAGATGGAAAAGACGAAGTAAGAGTTGGCTGGAATGGCGTATATGTAAATGACGGTGGACGAGAAACTAATATTACATTGAGAGACTCTGCACGCATTAATCGTAAAAACAGTGGGTTTAATAGTCGTTCTGGTTTCAATATCTATTTAGGTTTAAATTCATTTACAAATGCCAGCAACATTGGCGGGATTTACAATTCAAAAGATTTTGAATTAAGTCCATTTGGTTCAAGATACTTCGGATTTGGCTGGACACGCAGTGGAATGATTAGTAAAGGCACAAAAGCTGCCTTGAAAATAAGCTACGGTTTAGAGTTCTCTTGGTACAACTTTATGTTAGAAAATAACGCTTTCATTGTTAAAAACACAGACAATATTGGGTTCGCAGATTATCGAGATTCAAAAGGAAACCAAGTTGCTCTATCTCGCAATAAATTAACAGTTGCTAACATCAACATTCCAATAATGCCGTATGTAGCCTTCAAAAAAGGAAGTACAATCACATACATTGCCGCAGGTGGTTATATTGGCTATCGTTTGGATAGTTATACAAAAACCAAAGAAGAAGACAGCGGTAAAAAAGAATGGAATCACAGTAGTTTCTTCTTAAATAATGTTAGATATGGTTTAGCATTCGAATTAGGATTGAAAGATTTTCCAGATTTATTCGTCAATTATGACATGAATAATTTATTTCAAGACAACCGAGGACCCAAAATTGGAGGAATCAGCTTTGGCATTAGACTTTAGTCGTAAAAAAAAATGAAAAAAAATATTGAGAGATAATATTCCAACAACGTGTTTATTTTTAGACATTTACGGCAATACTATCTCTCAATTTTACGCTAAACACAGTATTAAAAGATATTTTTTGTAAATTTTTTTTTGCGATACTCTTTGAGATAACAAAAAATAGAGCTACTTTTGCACACTCTTTCACCAAAACACTAAACGAAAGTGCTAAAGGGAAAAGAAAATGGGGGTGTACCAGAGTGGCCAAATGGGGCAGACTGTAACTCTGCTGGAGTATTCCTTCGGTGGTTCGAATCCATCCGCCCCCACTGTTTCAGTAACAATTAACAGTAAATAAATTTCAACTTGTTTACATTTTGTTTTTAAATAAAACTGTTAATTGAAACTGATAACTAATGATTCAAAAGCGGGAGTAGCTCATTTGGTAGAGCGATAGCCTTCCAAGCTATAGGTGGCGGGTTCGAGCCCCGTCTCCCGCTCCAATCAGAAACTATATTAGGTGGTTGGTTGTTAATTAGTTAATAGTTATTAGTTTAGCTAAAAACAATTAACAATTGACCATTTGTAGTTTCATGGGGTCTCTGCCTTTGTAGCTCAGTGGTAGAGCACTTCCTTGGTAAGGAAGAGGTCGGCAGTTCAATCCTGCTCAAAGGCTCGAATCAATTTGTTAATGTTATAATTTGAAAATTTGAAAATGATTTTATGATTAGACTTATCGTTTTAATCAGATAAAATCTAAATCATTTTCAAATTTCTTCATTTTCAAATTTTCAAATTAATTAAGTTTTTTCATTCTTTTTATAAAATCAAATTAAGAACTAAATATCATGGCAAAGGAAAATTTTGACCGTAGTAAACCCCACGTAAACATTGGTACAATCGGTCACGTTGACCACGGTAAAACTACATTGACTGCTGCAATCACTAAAGTGTTGTCAGAAAAAGGTCTTGCTGAGAAAAAAGATTTCTCTTCAATTGACTCAGCTCCAGAAGAAAAAGAACGTGGTATCACTATCAATACTGCTCACGTAGAATATTCAACAGCAAACCGTCACTATGCACACGTTGACTGTCCTGGTCACGCCGATTACGTTAAAAACATGGTAACTGGTGCTGCTCAAATGGACGGTGCTATCATCGTGGTTGCTGCAACTGACGGTCCAATGCCACAAACTCGTGAACACATCTTGTTGTCACGTCAGGTAGGTGTACCTCAATTAGTAGTATTCATGAACAAAGTGGATATGGTTGATGACCCTGAATTATTAGAATTAGTTGAAATGGAAATTCGTGAATTATTATCATTCTACGAATTCGACGGAGATAACATTCCAGTAATCCAAGGTTCTGCTCTTGGTGGATTGAACGGTGAGCCGAAATGGGTTGCTACTATCGAAGCGTTGATGGATGCAGTAGATAATTGGATTCCACTTCCAAAAAGAGATGTTGATAAGCCATTCTTGATGCCAGTTGAAGACGTATTCTCGATTACAGGTCGTGGTACTGTAGCAACAGGTCGTATCGAAACAGGTGTAATCAACTCTGGTGATCCAGTAGATATCTTAGGTATGGGTGCTGAAGGTCTTAAATCAACTGTAACAGGTGTTGAGATGTTCCGTAAAATCCTTGACCGTGGAGAAGCTGGTGATAACGTAGGTTTATTATTACGTGGTATTGACAAAGAATCTATCCGTCGTGGTATGGTTATTTGTAAGCCAGGTTCAGTTAAGCCTCACACTAAATTCAAAGCTGAGGTTTATATCTTGTCTAAAGAAGAAGGTGGACGTCACACTCCATTCTTTAACAAATACCGTCCACAATTCTATTTCCGTACAACTGACGTAACAGGAGAAATCATGTTACCAGAAGGAGTAGAAATGTGTATGCCTGGTGATAACTTGACAATCGATGTAACTTTATTAAACAAAGTTGCAATGGACAAAGGACTTCGTTTCGCTATCCGTGAGGGTGGTCGTACAGTAGGTGCTGGTCAAGTAACTGAAATCTTAGACTAAGATTTACTAAGTATATAAAAAAAGCGTCTCTCAAAAGGAGACGCTTTTTTGTTGTTTAGGAATTGACTCTATTTTAAGGTTTACATTCTTAAACTCTTAATTATTTTCAAAGTAGGCTTTTGTTGATGATTCTTCTGTGGCTGGTCTCCCGACCAGTCCAGTCGAATGACCAGTCTTCCGCCCCGTGACTTGTCGGCTTCCCGTGGCTGGTCTCCCGACCAGACCACTCAAATAACCAATCCACACAAAAATGAAACCACCACAAATACGTAAGTCACACATGGATATTGGAGAAGTGTACTTCTATACATCTACCATTATTTCATGGAAAAGACTATTTATGACTGATAATTTGAAGTTAATAATTATAGATTGTTTGAAAAATTTAGTCGAAAGAAAATTGATTATTGTTTATGGATTCGTAATTATGCCAAACCATATCCATATTATCTGGGAATTAAATTCCATGAATGGAAAAGAGTTACCAGATACCAGTTTTACCAAGTTTACTGC
>NZ_QGGO01000023.1:0-85165 GCF_003148625.1 Arcicella aurantiaca
AATGCGTGTTTAGCTACCACAACAGTAACTTTAACTGAACCAAATACTTTAACACTTTCGGCTACGCCTACAAATCTGACTTGTAAAACAAATGCTTCGGGACAAATTGCTTTAACCGCATCAGGTGGAACAACTGCTTATTCATACTCGACTGATGGAACGAATTTCCAGAGTAGCAATACTTTCACAAGTCTTTCAGCAGGGGCTTATACCTTGACAGTTAAAGATGCTAATGCGTGTTTAGCTACCACAACAGTAACTTTAACCGAACCAAATACTTTAACACTCTCAGCAACACCTACAAATCTGACTTGTAAAACAAATGCTTCGGGGCAAATTGCTTTAACCGCAACAGGAGGAACAACTGCTTATACATACTCGATTGATGGAACGAACTTCCAAAGTAGTAATACATTCACAGGACTTTCAGCAGGGGCTTATACATTAACGGTGAAAGATGCTAATGCGTGTTTAGCAACTACGACCGTAACTTTAACTGAACCTGCTGTTTTAACAATCTCGGCAACGCCTACAAATCTGACTTGTAAAACAAATGCGTCGGGACAAATAGCTTTAACCGCAACAGGGGGAACATCAGCTTATACCTATTCTAAAGATGGAACGAATTTCCAAAGTAGTAATACATTCACAGGACTTTCAGCAGGGGCTTATACATTAACTGTTAAAGATGCTAATGCGTGTTTAGCAACAACTACCGTAACTTTAACGGAATCAAATACCCTGACTTTATCAGCTAATCAGGTTAATTTAACGTGTAAATCAAATGCGTCGGGACAAATAACTTTAACTGCTTCGGGAGGAACAACGGCTTATTCGTACTCTATTGATGGTACTAACTTCCAAGCTTCAAATACCTTCACAGGGCTTTCAGCAGGGGCTTATACATTAACCGTAAAAGATGCTAATGCGTGTTTAGCAACTACGACCGTAACTTTAACTGAACCAAATACGCTTACTTTATCAGCGAGTCAGGTTAATTTAACTTGTAAAGCAAATAATTCGGGAAAAATAACATTAACCGCTTCGGGTGGAACTTCGGCTTATTCTTATTCTATTGACGGAACGAACTTCCAAAGTTCAAATAGCTTTACAGGTCTTTCAGCAGGGGCTTATACATTGACCGTTAAAGATGCTAATGCGTGTTTAGCAACTACGACCGTAACTTTAACTGAACCAAATACTTTAACACTCTCAGCAACACCTACAAATCTGACTTGTAAAACAAATGCGTCGGGACAAATAGCTTTAACCGCAACAGGAGGAACAACTGCTTATACCTATTCAATTGATGGAACGAATTTCCAAACTTCAAATTCCTTCACAGGACTTTCAGCAGGTAATTATACATTGACCGTAAAAGATGCTAATGTTTGTTTAGCCACCACAACTGTAACTTTAACCGAACCAAATACCCTGACTTTATCAGCCAATCAGGTTAATTTAACGTGCAAGGGGAATAATTCGGGACAAATAGCTTTAACCGCAACAGGAGGAACAACTGCCTATTCATACTCAATTGATGGAACGAATTTCCAAAGTAGCAATACATTCACAGGACTTTCGGCAGGGGCTTATACCTTGACAGTTAAAGATGCCAATGCTTGTTTAGCTACCACAACAGTAATTTTAACTGAACCTGCTGTTTTAGGTCTAAGCGAAACTCATACTAACTTAACTTGTAAAGCAAATAATTCGGGACAAATTGCTTTAACGGCAACAGGAGGAACAACTGCTTATACATACTCAATTGATGGAACGAATTTCCAGAGTAGTAATACATTCACAGGACTTTCAGCAGGTAATTATACATTAACGGTGAAAGATGCTAATGTTTGTTTAGCTACTACAACAGTAACTTTAACTGAACCTGCTGTTTTAGGTCTAAGCGAAACTCATACTAACTTAACTTGTAAAGCAAATAATTCGGGACAAATTGCTTTAACCGCAACAGGAGGAACAACTGCTTATACATACTCAATTGATGGAACGAATTTCCAAAGTGGGAATACTTTTACAGGACTTTCAGCAGGGGCTTATACCTTGACAGTGAAAGATGCCAATGCGTGTTTAGCAACTACGACGGCTATTATTGCTGATGGGAAAAATGTTTTAGCTCCAAGTGTTTCGGGAGATATTTCTGTTTGTTTGGGCAGTTCGCTTTCATTATCAAATATTACTTTTGATAATACCAATAAATTACTTTGGTATGCCAATAATGTCCTTATTTCGGCACCATTGGCAAATGTTATTGGTAAAATGACTTATACTGTTAGTCAACTTTCGCCAGAAGGTTGTGAAAGTGCAAAGACTTCTGTAAATATTATCGTTAGTGATTGTACACCAGCCGTTTTTGACCTTGCTTTGCGTAAAACTATTGCTGACACAAACAGAACTTACAAGCCTAATGATATTATAACTTTCAATGTTACCATCTTCAATCAGGGTGATGTAAAAGCGTACAATATTGATGTCATTGATTATATTCCACAAGGATTATCGTTCATTAGTAATAATAGTAAATGGACTCAAAGTGATGGAAATGCCATCAATAGAATTGACAGTTTATCAGCAAAAGATAGCCTAAATTTGAAAATTTCATTACGGGTAAATGCTGATGCTCAGAATGGAAATTTATTAAATAAAGCTGAAATATTTGGAGCTGATTTAGACAAATCGGGTAAAATTCACGTCACTTCGGATATTGATAGTCGCTTTGATAAAAATCCGAATAATGATATTGGAGGGAAAGAAAACTCGCCAACTGATAATGTTATCTGGGGTGATGGCGATGGAAGATATGACGTTGTTCGAGGCATTGACCCGAAACATGATGAAGACGATGAAGACCCTGCTCAAATTACTGTTTTTGATAGTGGTTGCTTTGACTTAGCATTGCGTAAACAGCTTATTTCAAGCCCAGTAACGGCGATGTATTTACCAAATGATTCATTGCGTTTTGAAATAACGGTCTTTAATCAATGTAAAACTCAAAAGGCTTATAATATTGATGTAGTCGATTATCTTCCGAAAGAAACTACATTAGTAAAAACTACAACCATCAATCAGCGATGGATTTCTTCGATTGATACGTTATTTTCAATCAATAAAACGATTATTTCAATTGATACCAACGCCGTAACTCGGATTGATAGTTTAGCAGGTGGCGATAGTACCAAATTTGAAATTACGCTTAAAGTAAAACCAAATACTTTACCAGGTGCTTATGTCAATAAAGCTGAGATTTTCAAAACGTCGCTTGATAAAGCAGGAAAGTATATCGTAACAAACGATAGAGATAGTCGTTTCGATAAAAATCCAAATAATGATATTGGTGGAAAAGAAAACTCGCCAAGTGATGACGTAATTTTGGGCGATGGCGATGGAAAATACGATGTTGTAGGTGGCATTGACCCTAAACATGATGAAGACGACGAAGACCCTGCCATGTTCGTAATTGGCAGTATTGATTGTTTGGTTGCCTCAGTAGATTCTGTGCAAGGAAATAAATGGTTTAATTTGTATGATAAATATGGCAGGCTTTATGCTTCTGTTAATCCGAATGGTCAAAATTTAGGAAAAGTAACCTTACAAATTAGACATTATGGCAATGGTGCTTCAAAAATTCCTGTTACCTCATTTGGGACTCAATTAATGAGCCGTTATTATGACATCAAAAGCTCATTGAAAGACTCTTTTGATGTTGCCGTTTCAGTAAGAACATATTACTTAAATACCGAACTGAACGATTATAAAAAAGCAACAAATTTACCATTACTCACCATTAATGACTTTAATATTGTTCATTATGAAGGAGTTAGAGAAAACTGTGGATTTGAAGATAATGATAATTTTACAAGCGGACGAAGCGAAGTTCTTTACAAAAATATCATTGGACAAACCTTCACGAATGAAAGTTTTTATTTACAATTTAATCTAACACATTTCTCTGAACTCGGAGCAACGGCAAATAAATATGCAACAACCCTTGTGTATGATGTAAATAAAAGAGACGAAAAATCTGCCATTGTTAATTGGAAAACGGATGTTGAAATACGTAGCAATTATTATATCGTAGAAAGAAGTAACGACTGCGTACATTTTGAAGAAATAGGCAGAGTAACGGCAGTTGGTACAGGAAATGCTTATGAGTTTGTTGACCATTTCCCGATGGGTGGTATAAATTGTTACAGAATTATATACGTCGATAAAGATGGTACTCGTAAGGTTTTTGACCCGAAACAAGTTGAATTTGACAATCTGATTCAATGTTCAGTCTTTCCAAACCCACTTGTGAGTTTTCCAGATTTTGATTTATACTTTAAAAATATTGAAGCCAAAGAAATCAAAATTTACAATGTACTCGGACAAAATATCAGTTTTGATTATAGCATAAAAGAAACAGGATTGTATAAAATCAGTACCATGACACCTTTGCATCACACTGGAATTGTAGTTATTTATGATGATAAAGGAAATCGTTGTGTTGTAAAAGTGGCGTCAAAATATTAAAAACAAATTGGAATTACCCAAATCGTTGTTTCTTAGAAATGCTGATTTGGGTAATTGCCAAGCTATCATTTATGAAAAAAAATATTCTCTTATTTTTATTTTTTATACAACTAAGTACATTCGCTCAACGTCAGAATTTAATACCTGCTTACAATCGTTTTGAAAAAAACCTTTCCGTTGATTTAGGCTTCGGAACAGCTCACTATTTAGGAGATATTCATCCAGCAAATAATTTTTATTCTTATATTTCAACCGTTAGATGGAATATAACTTCTGGCGTAACCTATCAATTTTCACCTCTTTTTTCTGCAAGACTTGGACTATCTTGGATTCGTATTTCTGCTGATGATTTTACTTTTGCAAGTAAAAATATGGCAGCTAATCCAGCTTCAGACGCCTACGATTTACAGTTTTTACGAAATCTGCATTTTAGAAACGACCTAAAGGAAGCGTCTCTGGTTGGAACAATGAATTTGAAAAATGGATTTAGTAACCGTGTACGTAATCGTCCAGAAACGATGCCTTATTTATTAGCAGGAATTGCTCTTTTTAGTAGTTCTCCGCAAACAAGGGATAAATATAATGCAAGTACCAAACAACTTGGAGATTGGACTGATGTTAACATTGCCAACATAAAACAAAGCCTTAAATTGTGTATTCCCTTAGGTTTTGGCGTTAGAAAAAAGATTAGCAATAATTTCGACATTGCCGCAGAACTTGCTTACAGAATCACGGTTAGCGATGCTTTAGATGACATTGTGAACGTACCATATCAACCAACATTAATTCCTTTTGAAAACCGCAGTACAGAAGTATTTAATGCTCGTACAGGAGAAAGCAGAGCTACAAATTTTAACATTATCAGTAATAGACAAGGTTTTTCAACTTATAATGGTACTGCCCAAAATTTGCCTCCAACCATTGGTTATCCGAATCCAACGCCTCAACGTGGAGAGGCAGGAAACGATGCTTATTGGACAACTAATTTTAAGATAAGATACTATTTTAACAAAAGGATTTTTTGTCCAAAATGATGCTTGGATTATCTTGTCATAATTTCGCTAAATATTTCCATGTAAACTATTGCGTTGCCACCAAACTGTTACAGAACATCACACGTTACTTCATTGCTGCAATCTATCTCTGCCTTCTTTCCTAATACTAAATTAAAAAAGTACGCATATCTGAGTCTCAACGGAAGTCGTCGTTTTGAACGCTACGGTTTATACACAAATTTATAGAATAGACTTCCTGCGAAAGTGTTTTATGATTGAAAAATGGTATATTTTCGCTATTTGTAGCCGAAAAGATGTTGTTTTACGACTTAAAACACTTTCGCAGGAAGTCTAATAAAAAAGCCGTAGGCTTGACCAATTTTGTAAGGGTGGGTTTTAACCCACCGAAAAAGAAAATGGAAGTATATACTTAATGTCGCAAGTTAAATTTGAGTTGAAAAAAGTTAGGTTGAAACAAAAATGCGATTCATGTTTTTGAGTCGCATTTTTTATAATTTAGATGGAACGTTGAGCAAAATATGAATCTAATTCTCAAAATATTATTTCTGTTACTGGTTTATTCCGTGAGTTTTTCACAGAATAGCAATAAGATACATTTCAAAAATATCTCCGTAAAAGAAGGCTTATCTTTTCCCGCAATCAATTGTATTTTGCAAGATAAAAATGGTTTTATGTGGGTCGGAACGGAAGTTGGACTCAATAAATATAACAGCCAAAGATTCAACACTTTCTACAATAATCCAGCCGATAGCACAAGTATTTCTAATGATAATATTAGTTCTCTTTTTCAGGATTCCAGACAAAATATTTGGGTCGGTACACTAACAGGTTTGAACATTTACAACCATAAAAATTCAAGTTTTAGAAAGTTTCAAGAAAAGGCACTCAACACTAAGAAAATTGTAGCCATTGCAGGAAATATTGGCTCAAAAGTATGGGCATTAACGCATGAAGAACTTGTTTGTATTAATCAAAAATTCAACATTGAACAACAACTAAAACTCAATTCTTTATCTACCGAAACAGGGCTAACAGCTTGGAGTGCAGCCAAATTTGACAAAAAGGGAAATCTATGGCTTAGTACAAATAAAGGAGTCCGTTTGTTTGACCCAAAAGCAAAAAAACTCACAAATCCGCTGAATGACCAAATTAATATTACCATCACAACGGTAGATTTTTATTCCAATATTTATTTTGATAGCATCGGAAATTTATGGGTTGGATTACGTGGCAACGGCGTAAAATATTACTCTTTTATCGAAAAGAAATGGACTTTTATTGATGGAATAAGCTCAAAATATATCAACGGAATTTATGAAGATGGCGACAAAAATATCTGGATTTGTACGGGTAGAAATGGGCTAAACATTTACAATCCTAAAACGCATAAAGTTGAAATTATCAAATATGCAGAAATGCCCGAAAGTAATCTTATGTCAAACTCAATTTCGTGTATTTATGGAGACTCAAAAGGCGGTATTTGGTTAGGGACTTTCAATAGTGGGCTTTTGTATTATTATCAGCATCAATTGAAATTCAATCTCTATTATTCAAAAGGGCAAATTAGCGGAATTAGCAGTAATTATATCACTTCTTTTGCCAATGACAAACGAAATAATGTCTGGATTGGAGTAGGAGAGGAAGGACTTTTATATTTTGATAGACAAAAAAGAAGTTTCAAAAAAGTAAATCCAAATGTCAAGAAATTTAAGACCGTTGCCGAACTCAAAGAAAACTTTTACATTTTGAGTTTACATCTTTCTAAAGATGAAAAACACCTTTTTGTAGGGACACTCACAGGTTTATTTGATTACGATATTGTCTCAAATAAATGGTATTTCTACCAAAATAACCGCTTTGTTTCTGGGCATTTACAAGGTGGTTACATCAATTCGATGGTCAGTGATGGGCTATGAAGACAAAAAAGGACATCCTTACAAAAAAATGTTTCCACCTTTACCAATGATGGAAAACGATAAAATTGCTTCTACCAATGTTGACCAAGCCGTCATGACCAAAGACTACACAAACAAAGCAATTGATTTTATCGACAAAAATAAGAATAAGCCGTTTTTCTTATATTATGCACCAAATTTCCCTCACGTTCCTTTGTATGCAAGCAATGATTTTAAGGGAAAAAGCAAACGTGGACTTTATGGAGATGTTGTAGAAGAATTGGATTGGAGCGTTGGAAAAATTCTTGATTATCTGAAAGCCAATAATTTAGACAAAAATACTTTGGTGATTTTCACAAGTGACAATGGCCCTTGGTTAACAGAAGGAATTGAAGGCGGTTCGGCGGGTTTACTCCGTAATGGAAAAGGAACTTGTTGGGAAGGCGGTATGCGTGTACCTTTTATTGCACAATGGAATGGCGTAATAAAACCGAGCCAAGTTATTCCTTCAATGGCTTCTACGATGGATTTATACACCACAATTATAAATCTTGCAAAAGGAACTGTGCCAACAGATAGAATTATTGACGGAAAAGATATTATGCCATTACTCACAAACCAAACAGATAAAGTAGGCGATGAACTTTTCTATTATGACGCCAATCAATTATTTGCCGTAAGAAAAGGGGCTTGGAAATTACACTTAAAATCTGTTGAAACAGGTTCGGGAGATATAATTCAATATTCACAACCAATGCTTTTTAATTTAGAAACTGACCCAAGCGAGAAATTCAATGTTGGGAAAGATAATCCCGAAATTGTTAAACAATTACGAGACATAGCCACACAACATCAGAAAACGGTTGAGAAAAAGCATTATATTTTTGACGATATAAAACTGGGTAATAATTAATAAAATTGAGCTGCCTTTCGGGGCAGCTTTCTCTCATTAAAAACGCTACTATGAAAAAAAGACTTTTACTTTCCGCTGTTAGTTTGTGCCTTTTTGCCTTATGTTTTGTTAGTTTCAAGAAAATAGAACAAGAGCCTCAAAAATTAAACATTCTTTGGATTACCAACGAAGATATGTCGCCCCAGCATTTAGGTTGTTATGGCGGAAAAGTAGCTAAAACCCCTAATATCGACCTATTAGCCAAACAAGGTGTTCGTTATACCAATGGTGAGCTTTCGGAAAAATATTTAAGAGCAAAATGATGGAATAATCAAGAACAAGCTCCCAAAACACAAAAGCCAATAGTGGAAATTAAAGGCAATAAAGTAAATATTACTTGTGCGACCAGTGGCGTTTCTATCGGTTATAAAAAACATTCATTTGATAAATCGTGGAATGTTTATGTTAATCCATTCGGAATTTCTCAAGGAGATTCTCTTATTGTACAGGCTTTTAGAATTGGATTTGAAAAAAGTGATATTGTCAAAATAAAAAATTAATCTCAATGAATCGTAGTAAACTTATTTGGGGAATGATGACATTGGTTGGCATCATTTCTTTGGTGGCGTTTTCTTTTAAACCAAAGAAAAATAAAAGCCATGCGATGGGCCGCCCCAACATCGTTTTTATCATGTCTGACGACCATGCTTACCAAGCAATTTCGGCATACAGTAATAAACTCACCACAACGCCCAATATTGACCGCATTGCCAATGATGGAATGTTATTTTCCAATGCTTGTGTAACCAATTCTATTTGTGCCCCATCGAGAGCGGTTATTCTCACAGGAAAACATAGCCACATTAATGGTAAAGTGGATAATGTTTTTCCTTTTGATACCAACAATGTAACCTTCCCCCAAATTTTACAAGCCAATGGTTATCAGACGGCTATGTTCGGAAAATTACATTTTGGAAACAACCCAAAAGGCTTTGATGAATTTAAAATTTTGCCCGACCAAGGAAGTTATTACAATCCTGATTTTATCACAAAAAAAGAAGGAAACAAAAAGATTACAGGTTATGTAACTGACATCATTACCGAAATGACGCTCAATTGGCTTGGTAAAGAAAGAGATACAGAAAAGCCGTTTTTCTTGGCGTATTTACACAAAGCTCCCCATCGTGAGTGGCTTCCTGCTGAACGTCATTACAAAGAATTTGTGAAGAAAAATTTTCCAGAGCCATCGAATCTTTTTGACAATTATGAAAATAGAGGAACGGCTGCAAAAACCGCCGAAATGAATATTTTAACCCACATGAATTGGGCGGGAGATTCTAAAATTACGCCTGAAAATATGGATAAAATGGGCTTGAAAGAAGCTCATCCTTATGATAAAAGATTCTACAATATGACCGTTGGTAGAATGAATGCCGAACAAAGAAGTGAATGGGATAAAGTCTATAATCCTATCAATGAGGACTTTATGAAACAATATCCAAAAATGTCAAAAGAAGAACTTATGCGTTGGCGTTATCAGCGTTATATGCAAGATTATTTGGGTTGCATTGCTTCTGTTGACGAAGGAGTTGGGAAGGTTTTAGACTTTTTAAAAGCCAATAATTTAGAAGAAAATACGATTGTGGTTTATACCTCAGACCAAGGGTTTTATTTGGGTGAACATGGTTGGTTTGATAAGCGTTTTATTTATGACGAATCCTTCAAAACGCCGTTACTAATCAAGTGGCCTGCCGTGATTAAAGCAGGAACAAAGAATACTCAAATGGTTCAAAATCTGGATTTTGCCCAAACTTTTCTGGATGCAGCAGGTATTAAAGCACCAAGCGATATGCAGGGCGAAAGTCTTGTGCCGATTTTTAAAGGACAAGGTCAAAAATTTAGAGATGCCGCCTATTATCATTACTACGAATATCCAGGGCAACACACCGTAAAGCGTCATTATGGAATTGTTACCGAAAAATATAAATTGGTGCATTTTTACTACGACGTTGATGAATGGGAATTATATGACCGTATGAACGATAAAAACGAAATGAAAAACGTTTATAACGACCCAAAATACGCCAAAATCAAAGAAATGCTTCATAAAAAATTAGTGGCTTTACGCCTAAAATATAAAGATTCAGAAGCGATTGACAAAAAGTATTTAACCAAGTATTTAGAACTTGAAAAGCAAGGAAAAATATGGAAATAACAAAATTCTGTTCTGCTAAAACCTTAGATTTTGGCAGAACAACACTCCTTTATTTTTTGGTAGGATTATTCTTTCACGAATGTACTTCTTCGTCGGCATCTTCCACAGAACAGTCTTCAAAAGCGAAAGAAAATATCAATGTTTGTAGCACTCCAAAGGCAAATATTGACTATAAATCTTTGCAAAACAATGCCAATCCAGCAGTTTTACAAATGCTGAATTTTCCTAAAACGGTTTCACATATTAGTTTGACTGAACCTCAGTTTTTTCCTAAAAATAAAGGAGCAAAAAATATTCCTGCCGAAATGGTATTGATTCCAGCAGGGAATGTTCGGATTGGTGACAAAGATGGATTTGCTCATGAATTACCCCAATTTTGGGCAAGCGTAGAATCTTTTTTAATGGATAAAAGTCCTGTAACGATTGGGCAATTCAGAGCATTTATCAAAGCAACCAATTATCAAACCGAAGCCGATAAATTCGGAAATGCAGGGGTAATTAATGACGAAACAGGAAAAAGTTGGACCTTATTAGATGGAGCAAATTGGGAATATCCATTAGGAAAAAATCACCCAAAAGCAGAAGATAATCATCCCGTTACTCAAGTAAGTTGGAACGATGCAAATGCTTATGCAAAATGGGCGGGCAAAAGACTTCCATGTGAAATAGAATGGGAACACGCCGCCAGAAATGCGAAAAATAATCGTACAAAATATCCTTGGGGAAACGAAATTCAAGCCAAAGGAAAGTGGAATGCTAATATTTGGCAAGGTAAATTTCCTCTCAATAACTTCGTTGAAGATAAATATGCTTATACCTCGCCTGTGGGAATTTTCGGAAAAACAGCCTTAGGTTTAACTGATATGAGTGGTAATGTTTGGCAATGGACTTCTAACAAGAAGTTTAATTATGAATCTTTATTCAAAAAGGATATTTCGGAAATAGCACTAACGGAAGAATATGCAGAAAGAGGCGGTTCATTTCTTTGCGAACCAACTTGGTGTCATGGCTATCGAGTTTCTGGTCGGTCAAGTTCATCTTCCGAAACCAGTTTATTTCATTTAGGTTTTCGCTGTGTGAAGGATATAAATTGATTTTTCACACAGTAGATTTATTTCTCTAACTTGCTATGAAAGTAAAAGAGCTAATGATATGGCAATCAGATAAAATTTTAAATGTAGTTTAAACTTTATAGTCCATTGATTGTCAATGTTATTATAAATCCTAACTGAACTGGTTTGTTAAGTGATTCCCCAATAGGTCTTTAATCTTAAATCGAGCTATTCATCAATCGTAACTAATCAATTCACCTAACAAATAAATTATACCAATTTTAAAGATTTAATGCGTACTTTACGGAGCATCAGATATGCAATACCATTTTAAATTACCCACTTATGTTCAAAAAGATACTTCTTACCGTAACTCTATTGTACATAGTTACATCGGCTTTTTCTCAAACCAATAGTTTCATAAAAGGTAAATTAGTTGACTCATTGACGACCGAACCACTTGCTTTTGCGACTTTAAGATTAGAGTCTAAAAAACAAGGAAATTTTATAAAAGGACAATTGGCAGATGACAAAGGGTCGTTTCAATTTGTGGGTTTAAAGGACGATAAGTATGTAATTAAAATTGAATATGTGGGCTACAAAACTAAGTATATTGAAATTAGTTATGACGACATTAATTCACCACTTGACCTTAGAGCTATTCAAATTGTCCCACAAACACAATTATTAGAATCCATTACAGTAACAGGTATTCGTCCCAATGTTGTTACCACCCTTGAAAAACAAATATTTAAAGCAGAACAATTTGAAGTAGCCAAAGGCGGAACAGCCACAGACGTCTTAAAAAATATTCCTTCAATCATGGTAAATGCAGATGGCGAAATTACGATGAGAGGTTCAAAAGGATTTTTAATTTTAATAAATGGAAAGCCCACACAGATAGAGGCAAGTACAATATTGTCACAAATTTCTGCTAATTCAATAGAAAAAATAGAAATGATTACTGCTCCTTCAGCCAAATATGATGCTGATGGAAAAGCTGGAATTATTAATATTGTTACTAAAAAAGGAATGAATGAAGGTTGGTCGCTTACTTCCAATTTACAATATGGCTTACCACAAATTAAGGAATATGATAACGCAACAACGCCCAAACGATACGGAGCCGACATTTCGGTAAACTATAAAAAAGGAGATTGGGATATTACGTCTTCCTTGAATTATCTTAAAATGATATTGCTGGGCAACGAATTGGCAATGCAAACACCACTATAAACAATATTTTCACGAGTTTCCCGAGTGAAGGAGAGCGAAGTTTAAAGCGAGAAAATTATGGATTCAGAACTTCTCTGATTTATAATGTATCAAAATCAGATGAGATTTCAGCAGGTGTATATTTAGGAGAACGCAACCAATATCGAACAGCAGATATTCTCTACCATAACACCAAAACAGAATTACGGACGAATAAAATTATTGGAATGACATCTTATTTTAACGCAAATTTGGTTTTAAAATCAGGTTCATTCAAGGTGTATAATCTTGACTATACCCATCGTTTTAAAAATTCGTCGAGCATTACTTTTTCTTTTCTTCACGAAAATGCTTTGATTGATGGCTACACTAAAAACCAAAATCTCAATGCTCTGAATTATCAAGATACACTTCAATACACTTTGAATACAGGAGCAAATCCATTAAATGCCAGTCGGATAAAGTTTGATTATGAGAAAAAAATGTGGATTGGTAAATTTTCTTTAGGCTACCAATATCGAACTCAGCAACAAAATGGCGTTTTTACTTATTATGAAAAACAAGGCAATTTTACAAACTTAGCTTTTAACCCCGCATTTTCAGCCGAAATAAGCGTTTTAAATAGAATTCACGGAATTTATACCCAATATGCAGGCTCTTTCAAAAACTTAGAATTTTCAACAGGTTTAAGATTTGAAAATGCTTTTCGAGAATTTAAAGTGGCAGGCAGTAATTCCTCATCAGTTTTAACGCTTTCTAATTTTTTCCCTTCCGCTAATATTCTTTATAATTTAAGCAATAATCTTCGAGCCAAAATTGCTTTTAGCAGAAGAGTTCAGCGTTCTACAAATAATGAATTAAATCCATATCCAGAAAGAGAACATAGTGAAACACTTGAACAAGGCGACCCCAATATTAAACCCGAGTTTATCAACGTGTATGAAACGGGTATTACGAAGGATTTTAAAAAAGCATCACTTTATTGGAACGTCTATGTTCAACAAATTACAGACATTGTAAATCGTGTAAATTCGGTTTATAACGAACCATTCTTAACCGAATTTATACCAATGCAGGAAATGCTCGTTTGGTTGGAACAGACATGGGCTTTACGATTTCTCCAAGTAAGAAACTCAAAATTTTTATTGGTGGTAATGTTTATAATCTAAAGATTGCAGGAACATTATTTGATAAATCTGTTCTTGTGAATAGCAATAATTGGGTTTATTCTATCAATTCAAATATAAATTATCAAATCACGCCAACATTGAATTCGCAATTTAATATATCGTATTTGTCTGCCAAAAATACAGCACAGGGTATAGATTCAAGGTTTTATCAGCCAAATATTTCTGTGAAGAAAACGTTATTAGATAATAAAATTTCGCTAACAATGCAGTGGCAAAATGTAGCATTTGGAAATATGAAAGTCAATGAGCAATCAATTACCACTTATGGTTCAAGTTTTTATACATCAACAAATTATGTTCAAGAGCGAAATATTTTTTTAATAAACATTTCATATTTCTTCAATAAGGTCGAAAAGAAAACGAAACTACCTTCCAGTGAATTTGGAGAAAAAGAGTTTTGATTAATTAGCATTGCATTTTCAATGAAATCCCAATTTCTTTTAGAATCTGATTTACACTAACTCTTGCGTACATAATTCCCATAACTGTATATATTTAGGCATTAAAAACAACTCTAATTATACTTAGAATAATATACAAGAAATATATACTAATTTATTAACACTAAATTTCAATATTTGATTTGGGAGAATTGTCTATTTAAACGGGCGTTTGATTGGACTGAACAATTTGAGGTATTCCATCGGAAAACCAACGGAATACCATAGGTTTTCTTCTGATTATCAAGGAATTCCTCTTTTCAACAGCTAAATGTTAAACCTTAATAGTCATCCAATTTTCTGTGACCCGAAATTTGGATGACTTACACGAATAAATAATCTTCAACTATTACTGCACAATTATATTTTCTCCTTCCTTCAATTCAATGGTTTTCCCTTTCCAAATTAAGCTACCTGTTATGGTTTTAGGTAGAAATACAACGATTTTCCATTTACCTTTTTCTAATTTGTAACTTGTTGATATTGTTCCTTTTGGGTGAGGAATACTTCCTCCAACATCCGTTAGTTGCCCTAAATGAGGAGTTATTTTTACTTTTGAAAAACCGATACCATCGCTATCTATACCGAGTATTGTTCTATAAAATTCAATGTTCGGACTTGCTCCCCATGCGTGACAATCTGAGCGAGTAGTGGCGGCATCGGTATCTTCTGCCCAAGTCGTTAAGCCCATTGCAATATGATTTCGCCAGATAGTTAACCACGATAAATAGTCATCGCCATAGCCAGCTTTCGTTAAAGCTGTATGCACATAATATTTGAAATAAATGGAGGCTTCTTGTAAATTATGGTCGTTCATTAACTTTCCACCCAGTTCTTTTGCTTTTTGTTTAGTAACAATTCCTGCCAAAATAGCCATGGCATTGGCGTGTTGTGAAAATACGTTTTTCTCGGGAGTATCTGCAAAAAGTCCCTTATCGGCATCCCAATAACGATTACGAATCATCGTTTTTAATGCTTCCGATTTTGCAAGATAAGTATCACTTAATTCTTTTAATCCAAGAGACTTTTCAAGGTCTGAGGCATATTGATAAGCCAAGAGTAACTGAAGGTCGAGCAGAGCTGAGTTTCCATTTTTCCCGATTGGTGGCATTCCTCTATTCCATTTAGCAACCCAATCGACAAAAAACCAATTAGGCAGATTTTTGATAGAACCGTCTGTATCACGAAAACCCTCAAAATAATCTAAAATTTGGCGAGTACCACTCAATTTATTTTTCACAAAATCAGTGTCTTTTCCATACCTCATATAGTCATGTAACATCCCGATATACCAGAGCGAAAATGTTGGGATAATTTGTTGATTAACAGTTGGATAACGACTCGAAGTTAAACCTTCTGGTTTTCGTGAATTATTCATTAAATTCAAGGCATTCTTCACTAAACGGTAGTCTCCTGAATTATATAAAGTTACCATTGCTTGAATACGAGTATCGCCAATGTATTGTAATTGTTCATAATAAGGGCAATCCATGTAGGTTTCATTGGCACAAAGTCGGGCAGTACGCCAGCCAATATCCAAGATTTGTTGCATTTCTGAATTTTCAGAAATTAAGCTTGCTTTTCTTTCAAAAGGATAGCCTGTAAAGGTGCTATACAAATCATTTATTTGAAGTGGACTATCTTTGGTTTCTATTTCCAGAGAAACAAATCTAAAAGTACGATAGGATAAACTGCTAAATTCTTGTTCGTCAGAGCCGTCAGAAATGATAATATCTTTTCGTCCAATGATTGATTTTCCTTCAATTTCGTTTCGGTTTCCTTTCTCTTTTTGTCCGAATAATGCTTCTGCGTAAGTCAAGCGAATGGTCGCATTTTTTCCGCCACTAAACCAAATCGTTGGGTAAGCATTGGTTAATACTGCTTGGTCTAAAAGTACGCTAACTTTGGTATTAGCAGGAATTTGTAAATTACCATTCTTCAAAAAATCATTCGTAATGCTTATTCCTTCAACTTTAGCTATTTTATGAAATCGTTGTTTTGTTAACTCCATTTGCGGAAGAAAAGACGGCACTAATCGCCAAGCATTTCCACCATCTAAACCAACAGTATTTTTAGGAATACCAGAGTTAATTTGCTGAGCATTCACCCATTCTTTGTCTTCAAAAGTAGGTTTTTCCCAGTGTTTGATGTGATTCGACATCGTTACTTTTTCACCTGCTCCCGCTACATAATATCCTTTGGCGGTTGTTTTTTCAAAAGGTAAATTGGGCGTGTAACTATTTACCAATACAGGTTCATAGCTTTTATCCTGCATACATTTCCATGATTTATCGGTATTGATAACTTGGCTACTATTATTTCCTCCTTGAATAATCAAGCCTGTTTGGTAGGTAATTTGAAATTCTGGTCTAAATTCCGCCTCATTCCATACTTTTACGGCAATCGTATTCTTACCCGTTTTTAGATAAGTTGCGAGGTCGATACTATCAAAATTCCAATTAAATAAATCACTTTTGGCTGGACCAGTACCCACTAATTCCCCATTTACATAGAGTTTATATCTATTGTCTGCCGAAATATAAACAGGAAAAGACGATACTTTTGAGTCCAAGTCAATCGTCTTTCTAAAGAGGTAAATACCATATTTTGAACCATCGGTATTAGGAACAGCAATCCATTTTGCTGACCACATTTTTTGAATATATGGTAACGAAATTTCTTGTGCAATCGACTGATTTACAAGAAATAATACCGCAAAGAACATAATTTTTTTCAGGTATTTATTTGACATGGGACTGATATTTAATTTCATTATTATATGATTTTAATTATTCCAAATAAGTATTAGGAATAATTTATTTGACATTATGTAGTAGCGTATAGCATACGCCAATGTTTTGACAATTTTGGCGTATGCTATACGCCACTACAAATCAATGACATTAATATTATTAAATAATTTATTTTTGGTACTTATTACAAATAAAAAGCGAATCAAACGATTCGCTTTTTATGAATTTACCATTTTTCAATCTTAAAGTATTGTCCCAATTAATAACCCGTATTTTGAGTTAAATTCTTATTAAGTTGGCGGTCTTGTTCTGGAATAGGAAAGATAAATTGATGTTTATCAGCAGCCATTGTATAACCCAACGATTTTCCAAAAGAGTCTTTTTGACTGTTCATAATATCAACCACATTTACTACACCATTTTTATCCGCACGTTTTAAATCATTCCAACGAGTACATTCAAACACCAACTCCAATCTTCTTTCGTTCAATACTGCCAAAGCTAAGTCACTTTTTGATTTAGCCGTTGTATTGGGTAAACCTGCTCTTTTTTTGATTTGGTTTAATAAGTTTATCGCAGCATCAAGATTTCCTAATTGTACATTGGCTTCAGCAGCTAACAACATAATGTCTGCCAATCTCATAATTACAATGTTATCATCACTGGCAAAACCATTTGGGTCTGGATATTTAAACATAAAAGGTATTGCTTTTGAAGCATCCCAAGCATTAGCAGGCATATTAAAACTTGCCGTAGTAACCGAAAAATTGATAGTTGCTTTATATCTCGCACCGTTATCTCCAGCAGTTGCAAAAGCATCAATCAAGGCTTTTGAGGCAATATTTCTTTTTGGAAATTTGAATTCAGAATCTACAAAAATATCAAAACCCCAAAAATTATACGGCGTTCCACCCCCGGGAACTTGAATTTCAAAAATAGATTCTGTGGTATTTTTATTTTTATTACTCCATAGTTTTCCAAAATCAGCCACTAACGAATACGTATTGCTATTAATAACTTTATTAGCATAAACCAAGCAATTAGCATAATCACCCATTTGAGCATACGTTTTTGCTAAAAGTGCCTGTGCTGCTCCTTTGGTTGCTCTTCCGTATTGATTATTGTAAGGTTTTACGCCTAAGTTACTTTCTGCATACACTAAATCTTTAATAATTTGAGCATATACTTCTTGTTCTGTATTGCGTGCAGGATAATAATTTCCACCCTGAGAAACCGATAAAATAACAGGAACTCCACCAAATTGAGTCACTAATTCATAATAGTTTAAAGCTCTCAGAAAAGATGCCTCTGCCAATATTTGTTCTTTACGAGTTGTTCCATTCCATTTTGAATCTACAATGGCAGGTACATCCGACAAAACTGCATTAGCTGCTGAGATATGAGAAAACAAATCGGTGTACGAGCCTTGAATAACGCCATTTGAAGCGTCGAATTTAAAGTTTTCAAGTAGCCATTCTTGAGGATTATCACCATTTACATAATGATTGTCATTGATGCCTTCGGTAAGATAGTAACGGCTATACTGATAATAGCCATTGGTTGCCAATCTGCTATAAGCTCCAGTAAGTTCATTTTCAGCATCTTGTGCGGTCGTTAATGTTCCAGAAACTAAACTTGATACGGGTTTTAAATCTAAAAAATCAGATTTACATGAAGCCAGTAATGCAAAAATCATTACAAAAGCTATTGATTTTATGTTAAATAATATTTTCATATTAATGCTTATTAAAGTTGAATGTTAAGACCTAAAGTAAATGTTTTAGCAGCAGGATATGTTCCTCTGTCGATACCCAGCGATAAAAGGGAAACGGCACTACCAGTATTAGAGGCTTGGTTGTTTGTTCCTTGTCCATACGCATTTACTTCAGGATAGTAGCCCGAATAATTGGTAAGTGTTAATAAATTCTGAGCTGTAAAATATACCTTCACGCCACTTAGCCCTAATTTGCTAACTAACTGATTATCTAAATCATAGCCTAAGGTTAAATTACGTAAACGAACAAATGAACCATCTTCTACAAAATGAGAAGAAATAAGGTTTTGTTGTTTAGCAGCTTCGGCAGCATTTGCTCCTCTGTTTCCCAAAGCTCTTGGAATATCAGTAATATCACCTACTTTTTGCCATCTGCGTAAAACAGCCGTGCTTTGGTTGGTAAAGCCTGACATGGCTTCTGTTTCCATACGCAATGAGTTATAAATATCATTTCCTTGCGTACCATCAATCAATAATGAAAGGCTCAGATTTTTATATTTGAAATTATTAGAAAAACCAAACGTATATTTTGGTAAAGCACTACCGATTTGCTCTAATTTATCTCCATAAATTAAATTACCTGTTTGAGGATTTACACCATTTGTTTTATAGCCCCAAAAAGTACCTAAAGGATAGTTGTTTTTGATAATTTGTGTGTAAAGTGGTACACGGCTACCAGCCACCTGTACTGCACCTGTTTGGAAAGAAATATTCTCATCAATCCCTTCTACGTTATTTTTATTGAATGAAATATTGAAATTTGAATTCCATTCAAAATCAGTTTTGTTGATAATATTCGCATCTAATGACATTTCAATACCTTTATTGATATTAAAACCCGGTAAATTCAAGGCCGTTAATGCTCCACCAGTAGTCAAAGGTAATTGCTGTGTAAAGATTAAGTCTTCTACTTTTTTGTGATAATAATCAACCGTTAAAGTCAGATTATTTTTAAGGAAACTTACATCAAATCCTAAATTTGTTTGAATAGCAGATTCCCATTTCAAATCACTATTTCCTAATTGATTAGAAGGACTTACACCCGAAGATGCAGCCCCACCATTGTAAGCATAAGGAGCTCCAGCATTTAATAAACTATATGACGGATATAACAAGGTATAAGGTGGTAAATTTCCTGTTTTACCCCAACCTGCACGAATTTTCACGTTTTGAGCCCACGTAATATTTTCCATGAATTTCTCATTGGATACTTTCCAACCTAAAGAGAAAGCAGGAAAGCTACCCCAACGCTGATTTTGCCCAACTCTCGAAGAACCATCTTGTCTGAAAGTTACCGTTGCTAAATAGCGATTATCAAACGCATAATTTAAACGTCCAAAATACGAATTAGTAGTCCACTCGTAGTTTCCTGTACTTACTGTATAGTTAGCACTTGCCGCATTTAAAGTCTTCACCACATTAGAGCCAAATCCCTGAGCTGATTGATAAGAGTTGAAGATTGTTTCTTTTAGAGCAGCCGTACCAAGAATTACATCAAAAGAATGTGAGCCAACTACTTTTTTCCAATTTAGAGTATTATCTAAGCCCCATCTGAACACTTCATTATACAAACTGTTAGCAGCTCCACGAGTTGGAATACCTGTTAAACTTGCAAAAGGGTCTTGAAAATAATCTCTCTTTGTATTATTCATTACGGTATTAAATTGACTTTTAAACTTAATATTGAAAGGAAGAGCAATTTCTACGAAAGCATTTCCTAATAAGTTATTTGATACCGTTAAATTTTGGCTATTGTAAAGGTTTGAAATAGGGTTTTCGCCCGAATACAAATTACTTGTACCATAAAGTCCTGGGTATGGAGAACCCGCTCCGTAAAAAATAGGAACATATTGAGGTGTTACTAATGCACTGGTAATTACTCCGCCAAAATTGGCAGATAAGTTATCAGTAATACTTGTCTGATTTGTTCTATTATAATTTAAACCACCACCAATTTTTAAATAATCAGTAGCATTTTGTTCGATACTTAATTTTGCAGAATAGCGGTCAAAATCTGAGTTTTTTACAATACCTGCTTGCGTTAAGTAGCCTGCACCAAAATAGTATTTACCTTTTTCTGAACCGCCAGATGTACCAACGTTAATTCCCGTTTGAGGGGCATCTCTATAAATTAAATCTTGCCAGTTGTTATTGGTATTCTGAACATCATAGTACGGAGCGATAGCCAATGGAGCACCGCCAATTTCAGCTTGTAAAGCTAAAAATTCAGTATTATTAAGTACAGGGAGTTTTTTTACTACTTGTTGTATTGCGGTATAAAAACTGATTTCGGTTAAAGGTTTTCCTTTTGAGCCTTGTTTTGTTGTTACAATTACGACCCCATTGGTAGAACCTGCTGCTCCATAAATACCTGCCGCAGAAGCATCTTTTAACACGTTGATTGACTCAATGGTATTAGGGTTAATTGCTTTTAAATTGGGAGTAATTACACCATCAACTACGTACAAGGGTTCACCACCATTTGGCGAGCCGATACCACGAACTCTAACGGATAATTCTGCCCCCGGAGAACCTGAGCCACTCAATACTTGAATTCCCGGAGATTTCCCTGTAATGGCATCAGCCGCATTCACAATTGGTCGGCTGGCAATATCTCCTACTTTTACCGCAGCAATGGCAGAAGTAATGTCTTGCTTTTTCTGACTACCATAGCCAATTACGACAATTTCTTTTAAATCTTGGGTTGATAATTCAAGCGTGGCATTTATTTCAGCTTTACCGTTAATTGGGATAGATAAGGTTGTATAACCTACAAAACTAATTACCAAAGTTCCGTTAGTTGGGGCTGAAATTTCATACTTCCCATCTACACCCGATGTTGTTCCTTTGCTCGTTCCGCTAATAGCAACCGTTGCACCTTGTTTTGGTAATCCTTTTTCATCAAATATTTTTCCCTTAATGGTTAGATTTTGTGCTTGCCCACAAAGAGGAAGAAATATTGAAAGTAAACATAAAATAAGTAAATTTTTGACTTTCATTTTTCTTAGATTTTTTTAAATAAATTAAATATGAAAGTCCAATATTATAGTAAACATTTCACTTGTAGGTATTTTTACTACTCTACAAAAACACATCATTGTATAAAATTTTATATTACAAAAACACATCAACACAAATACAACTAATTGATTATCAACAATTAACATTCAAAACATTATTAATTTCAATTCAATAAAAGATGTTAAATAGCCAATCTCGACTTAACTTCACAATAGGAAAGGAGATAAGTTCCTTTTTTAGATAAAATTTTAAGCGATGATTACTAATTTTTCTTCTTATTCCTCCAAAATGAAATTTACACAAGTAAGTTTAGTATTATTTGTGGTCTTATTTTTGGTGATTTTATCAGGTTATAGTCAGCAAATCGGTCTGCCTGAAATTAGAAATTACAATCGACTCAACTATAAAGCAGACCCACAAAATTGGGACATCAATCAGGATAAAAATGGAAATATCTATTTCGCCAATAATAAAGGTTTAGTACAATTTGATGGCTCAACTTGGAGACGATATAATTTACCTAATGGAAGCCTAATTAGAGCATTTAAAATTGATACTTCTGGAAAGATTTTCGTGGGTGGCATTAACGAATTTGGTTATTTCAAACCAAACCCAAAAGGAATAATGACCTATTTTTCTCTCGCAAAATACCTCCCTCCTACTATGCTCAAACAGATTGACATTGTATGGAAAGTCCATATCTTTCAAGGAGAAGTTTTTTTTCAATCTTTTGCAAAAGTATATATTCTTAAAAACAACAAATTAAGAATTGTCAGTCCGCCGAGTCGCTTCCAATTTTCATATCAAGTAAATAATCGTTTGTATTTTCAAGACCATAAAATGGGACTTTTGGAGTATAGAAATGGTAAAATGGCTGTTCTACCAGAAACTAAGATTTTTAATAATGGCGAAATCTGGGGAATTATCGCATTTCCACATACAAATAAGCTATTAATCTCTACCCTAAATGACGGACTTTTTGTTTATGATTTCAAAAAAGTAAGTGCTTGGAATACCGAAGCAAACGGTTTTATCAAAAAATATGGTTCTTTGGGAGGTGTTTTTTTGAAAAATAAATTCATTATCAATACACCCACCAATGGAATTATTAAATGTGATACCGCAGGGAAAATTATTCAACATATTAACCTAAAAAATGGACTCCAAAACAATGTTGTACTTTTCTCTTTTATTGATAGTAAACAAAATCTTTGGTTAGGCTTGGGAAATGGAATCGCTTTTTTGAATGAAAATTCTGCCTTTACCCGTTTAGGTGGCTATTATAACCTCAGTAGCGTTTATTCTTCTACCATTTACAAAGGCAATCTTTACGCAGCAACAGACGAAGGACTGTTTTATCACTCTTTAAAAGGAAATATAAAAGATAGTCCTTTTCAATTTGTAGAAGGTACATCAGGACAAAACTGGAATGTACAAGTGATTGACAATCAACTGTTCTGTGGAAGTAGTAATGGTGCATTATTAATTGATGATGGCAAAATCGTTCAAACCATTGATTCAAAAGGATATTTAGGGTTCAAAAAACTTCCAAATCGCCCAAATACCCTTATTGGCTCAGTTTATAGTGGTTTTAATATTCTTGAAAAAGTAGGTGGAAATTGGACAGTTAAACATAAAATTGATGGCATTTATGTCTATCCGTTCTCGTTTGAAGTGGATAATAAATATCTGTGGTACAAGAAAGATGGCTCTTTATTTCAGATGGAATTTAGCGATGATTTAAAGACTTTTAAAAGTGTAAAAAACTATTCTAATTTATCCTCAAAAGATAAAGGCATAGGAAGTGTTCAACTGTTGGATAATAGCGTTTCTTTTCAAACCAATAATCACTTTTATCGTTATTCACAAAGCACAAATACCTTTATTGAAGACAAAAAATACACAGCTATTTTTGCGACAATTCCGAGTGTACATATCATCAGAGAAGATGTTGATGGCAATATTTGGTATGTTTTCAAGGAGTCGTTGGGACTATTAAAAAAATCTCGCAATAGTTACTATAAAAACTTCATTGCTCCGTTTTCTAATTTAACTAACAACTTGATTATCAACCACTTTTCTATAAATATATTCAGTAAAGACAATGTGATTGTTGGATTAACAGATGGATTAGCGTATTTTGATATGAAACAAATGAATAACTATGACAGTAAACCTATTGCTATGATAAGAAGTTTTGCATACCCCGAATCTTCTTCAATTTTGGGTAATGGACAAAAAGAATTAGCCGTTTACAATATTCCATATAAATCAAATAACGTGGTTTTTACTTTTTCATCACCCACCTACGATAACCTCGAAAACGTTGAATACTCGTATAAATTAGAAGGCTTTGATAATCAATGGAGTAAGTGGTCAAATACTTATACAAAAGAATATACAAATCTCCGAGAAGGAACTTATAAAATGGTAGTGAAAGTTCGTAACAGTTACGGAATTCAGTCAAAAGAAACATCTGTTTCCTTTAGAGTTTCACCTCCTTGGTACAGACACACAGTAGCTTATTTTGCTTATATCCTCCTTTCGTTGATAACTCTTTATATTATACGTATAAGAATTGAAACAAAAATTCGTAGAAATAAGTATTTTGAATTAGTAGAGCAAAGAAAAATATACTTAGAGAAAGAAGCCAAAATTAGACAAGAACAGTTTGAGTTAGAACAAGAAATTGTAAGACTAAACAATGAAAAATTAAAGGCAAAAATTCTATTCAAAGACAAGGAATTGGTCAATAATTCATTGCAGGTTGTCAAGAAAAATAAAATCCTCAATGACATCATCACAAAAATGAAAAATATTGAAACAGAATCTTTGGAAGAATCAGTTAAAGTTCAATTTATTAAGCTAAATAAATCTATTGTAAAAGAAGTAAATTCGGATAAAAGTTGGAAAAATTTAGAGAACCATATCAAAAATGTTCATTACGATTTTTTGAAACGGTTGAAAGAAAAATATCCAACGATTTCTCCCAGAGAACTGGATTTGTCAACCTATTTATTAATCAATATGTCCACTAAAGAAATTGCCGAGTTAATGAATATCACACCCGAAGGCGTTGAACTGGCTCGTTACCGTTTACGGAAAAAATTAGGACTCAATAGAAAAGATAATTTGATTAGCTTTTTGATGGATATATAGGCAAACACAGCAAAATACACGAAAAATTGCTTCATGTTTTGAAAATTTCCTCAATTCAGCCAAACACATTTACCCTAAGTTTAGGGTAAATGTGTTTTGATTTTTAGTCTTGTACTTTTTAACCCATCTGCTACTGCTTTAATGGTCATTTCACCTGCTTGTTCATTGGGCTGAACAATTACCAATCCTTTACCTTGAAAGACTTTTTTCTCAGGTTGCTGAAAACTACTCATATCTCTTGGGTTTCCATTGCCTACCCCAATGATTTTGCCATTTCCTTCAATCTTGAATTTTACTAAAACATCATCTACATTTGGCACAACATTTCCTGCTTCATCTACCATTTCAACGCTGATAAAGGCTAAGTCATTTTTATTGGCTTTAATGGTGGCTCTGTCAGCTTTTAAGCGAATAGCAACGGGTTTTCCTGTTGTTGTGAGTGTTTCAGAAGCCACTTCTTTATCTCCTTCAAAACATCGTGCTACTAATTTTCCTGCGGTATAAGGCACTGAAAAAGTGGCTGTTATTGAGCCTTTTTCAAGCGTTTTTTCAGCCATGATTTTTCCATTTAATTCCAATTTTACGCTTGAACTTCTCGTAAAAACCCTGACTTGCAAAGAATCGTTTTCGTGTCCTGTCCATGTCCAAGATTTCATTTCATCTGGAAAACCATAAAAACCCGTTTGTTCTTTGTATCCTGCTGGAATTGGGCGGTGTACCATCATTTCAATTTTACTTCTTCGCCAAACAATATCTAAATAATAGGAAGCCGATTTTTTGTTGCCAATCAAATCTAATTCACCTGTATAAGAGTTAAAAATGGGAAATTGTGGCGACATAAAATCTTCTACAAACCCTTTCCATTTTTCATTTGCCCCCTTCGTGCGTGCCAAGCCAATACCTGCTTCGCCCAAATAATCTATACCTGCCCAACTAAAAGTGCCAATTATGTAAGGGTTATTTTCTACAAAATTCCAGTTTTCAAGGGCTTTGGGTGGAAAATACTCCGTAGCCATCATAATTCTTTTGGGAAATTTCTTGTGGTCGCTTTCATAATATTGCGTAGCATAATTGTACCCACCAACATCGAGTGGAGCAAATGAAGGTGCTGTGGTGTCCCATTTTTTTCTTTTTAACATTGGCACATGAAACGGAATGGCTGCCGTAATTGGTCTGGTTGCATCTAAATTACGGGCGAAATCTGCTAATTTTCGTGATGTTTCATAACCCAAACTATCTACTACTTCGGGTAATTCGTTGCCAATACTCCACATAATAACCGAAGGGTGATTAAAGTCTTTTTGAATCAATGTAGTCAAATCTTTTTGCCACCAATCTTTGAAATAATCAGCATAATCATCGGGCGTTTTATTGATATTCCACATATCAAAGGCTTCATTTATTACCACCATTCCAAGTCTATCGCAAGCATCTAAAATCTCCGCAGAATAGGGATTATGAGCAAAACGAACGGCATTATAACCATTCTTTTTCAGCAATTCTATCTTGCGTTCTTCTGCTCTATCAATCGCCATTGCTCCCAATGCTCCGTTATCGTGATGAATGCAAGCACCTTTGAGTTTTACATTTTTTCCATTCAAGGTAAAACCAGTTTCAGCCTCAAAATGAATACTTCTTACGCCAAAATTTTGCGTGTATTCATCAATCGTTTTACCATTTTGTTTGAGGCTTATTTTGGCTTTGTATAAATGAGGATTTTCAATATTCCACAATTGAGGATTTTTCAAAGGAATGATTTGCTCAACTATGTTTCCATTAGAAATTTGCTTGATATTTGTTACAACCAACTTATTATCAGCAGAATACAATGTGGTAACAATTGAAAGATTAGGAGAAATATTTTTGATTTTTGTAGCAATAGAAATTTCTGCCGATTGTTCTGAAACCTTATTTGAAACAATTTGAACACCCCAATTTTCAATATGACTTAGATTCAACACCGAAAGCCAAACATGACGATAAATCCCCGAACCTGAGTACCAACGAGAATTATCTCCTTCGTTTTTAACTTCGACCGCAATCACATTTTCTTTTCCTGCTGGGTTCAAAAAATCCGTCAGGTCATAGACAAAAGCCGTATAACCATTGGGTTGATTTCCGAGATGATGTCCGTTTATCCAAACATCTGAATTCATATAAACGCCATCAAATTGAATTAATACTTTTTTGCCAACGGTACTTTTATCCAAAACAAAATGTTTTCTGTACCAAGCCGTTCCACCAACGGTGAAAGCAGTAGCATTTTTACCAATGGCGTTTTTATAAAAAGGTCCCCGACTGGATAGTCCAATTGTTGTATCAGTCGGATTTTGGGCTAAATCTTCAATACTCCAATCATGCGGAATGTTTAATTTTCGCCAAGTTGCATCATTGAAACTATTTTCTTTAGCATCTATTTTATTACCTTTTTGAAATTTCCAATCGTAGTCAAAAGATTGATTTCTACCTGCTTTTATTTGTGAAAAAGCGGTTTTGAATGTGAATAAAAAGATGATTACGACTAAGTTTTTTTTCATTTCTTTACTGTTTGCAATCCACGTAACATCAATATTGTGTTTTTAGGGGTAAAATATACATTTCAAGTATTTATCAAGAATCCACCACAACTCTCCGACTAACAAGAAGTTTAACCCAACTTCACCAACCATAGCCGACCCAACAACTAAATCATAATCTATATTTACCCCTTTAATTTTTAAGCTATTTTATTCTCTTTGCTTTCGCATCAAACATTCCCATTAATTGCCCTTTTAGGTTGTCATTGTCTTCTTTTTTCAAGGGTAATGTTACATCATAACCTGAAGTTGAAAATGCTATTTCAATTTCGCCCTCTTTTTCTTCAATAGAAGTAATGGGAATTGCAGGTTTTGTTGAGTCTGTTGCATCTTTAAGTTCACCCATCAATTTTCCCTCTTTACGTATAAGTTCGGTTATCATTTTACTGTCGCCATTGGGTGTACCAAAAATGGTAATTTCCCATTTTCCTACAAAGAAGTCTGTTTTGGCTGATGTTTGAGAAAAACCATTGATTGCTACTCCGAAGAATAATGCAATTAGAAGAATACATGCTTTTTTCATTTTTTGAAAGTGGTTTTTTACCACGGTTAAGATTTAATTTTTAACAATTAAGAAATAAAGATTTTGAAAATCTTGGGGTAAAGGTATAGCTATTTTTTTATTGTCTAAAATAATAGACAATAAAATTTGCAAATATTTTATATTAGAATAGTTATATAGTATGAATGGTTTTTATACCAGATGAAAGCTACCTTTGCACAAACATTTAAGCAGTCCCACAAATGAATCATTTTAATAGTCAAACCTATATTCCTCAACTGGCGATTGATTGCGTAATATTTGGATATAAAGAAAAAGAGTTGAAAGTATTGGTTTCAAAAATTCATTTCAAGGGTGATATTTACTCTTTGCCAAGTGGTTTTATTTTTCAGCACGAAGGAGTTGATGAAGCCGCTCACCGCATACTCAAAGAGCGAACAGGAATTGCTAATATCTTTCTGGAACATTACCAAAATTTTGGTCAGGCAAATAGGACTAATAAGGCGATTTTTCAAAAAATTATAGAAAAGAATAGAGAATTTTTTGAAAGTGAAAAGATAATTTTCACACAAGCAGATTTGGAGTGGCTTACAAGCCGATTTGTTTCTTTAGGCTATTATGCTTTGGTTGACATCAATAAAGTGACACTAACCAAAACAGAGATGGATGAGTCAATGGAATGGTATAATATTCACGAACTGCCTAATTTGATGATGGACCATGAAGAAATGGTAAAAAAAGCTTTAAAATATCTTCGTTTGCATCTTGATACAAACATCATTGTTTTTAACCTACTTCCTGAAACATTTATCATGAAAGAAGTACAAGATTTGTATGAAACAATTTATGAAGAAACTTATTCTCGAAATAATTTTCAAAAGAAAATCCTTGATTTGAAAGTTTTGGAGCGTCTTGAGAAAAAATTTACTGGTGCTCAAAATAAAGCCCCTTATTTATATCGATTTAAAAGATAAACACCAATTTAGCATCTCAACAAAAAAACACAAATCATTAATAATCAATTATTTATACAACATCAAATATAAAATAATACTAATTTTAAAAAGATATTGCGTGTATGAGTTTCTACGGAAGTCGTCCTTTTGAAGGCTATGGTTTATACACAAATTGATAGAATAAAAAAAGCCGTAGGCTTGACCGATTTTGTAGCGGTGGGTTAAAACCCACCGCTACAAAATCGGTCAAGCCTACGGCTCTAAATACATATTCAAATACTTGTGTATAAACCGTAGCTTTCAAAACGAAGACTTCCGTAAAATACGCACCGAATATTTAAAACTGGTATAAATTTCAAAATTCGTTGATTATGAAGTGCATTACTTACCTTTTTTAAATTAGACTTCCTGCGAAAGTGTTTTACGACTTAAAACACTTTCGCAGGAAGTCTATTAGTATTATATGGCTTATAACGAAGATTTAGCAAATAGAATACGAGAACGACTCGCTGACCTTCCTATACAAAACATCATTGAAAAAGAAATGATGGGAGGACTTACTTTTATGGTGAATGATAAAATGTGTGTTGGGATAATAAAGGATGAATTAATGTGTAGAATTGACCCTACTTTGCAAGATAATGAAGTGGAAAAGATTGGTTGTAGAACGATGGATTTTACAAAGCGACCGATGAAAGGCTATATTTTAATTGATGAAAGTGGCATGAGTTCTCAAAACGATTTCAACTATTGGATAAATCTTGCCATTGAGTTTAATCAATTCGCAAAAGCTTCGAAGAAAAAGTAAAATTCAAAAACCCCTCAGTTAGATTAAACAGAAGGCTTATTAAACAGTGTAATAAGTACATCGTTCCGAAAAAAAGAATCTACGGATAATGTAGATTCTTTTTTTTGTTTTTATTTACTCTTGATTTTTATCAAGAGTAAGAATTAGGCGGTTCGCTGCTGATATTTTGCCTGACTATCTTGCAACATACTGATTAACAAGAAGTTCCAACACTAATACCCAACAACTAAATCCTAACCCCTAATTAATGAAAACCATATTTAGTTAAACCTTGCTTACTAATTTTAAGGGCATCCATTGGTTGAAGTCCATCAAAAGTTTGGTCTTGTTCTACGATATAATATTTCATTCCAGAAAGTTTTTTATTCGCCAAAATTCTTTTGAAATCAATTGTTCCTTGTCCAACTGGAGCAAAACGTTGTTGAGAATCCATATCTTTTACGTGCCAAATCTTGAAACGTCCTGGGTATCTTTTGAAATAAGCAACTGGGTCAGCTCCTGCTTTTGTTACCCAATACAAATCCATCTGAAAATTCACATATTTTGGGTCAAGATGCTCAAGCAAATAGTCGATTGGCACTACGCCATCTTGGTTTGCTTGAAATTCAAAATCATGGTTATGGTACAAAAACTCTAAACCAGCAGCGTGTGCCTTTACAGCCACAGTATTCAGAATTTCAGCCAATTTCTCCATTGTACCTTCCATGCCCAACTTTCTTGTTTTTGGGTCGAATTTAAACATTCCCATTGGTGGAACTGGAGCAATAAAATACTTAAAACCAGCCGCTTTTACATCAGCTATTAATTTATCCGCATTGTCGGTAGTCATAGACCCCATGTGAACCGAAATTGGTTGAAGTCCTAAACTTTTTAAATATGAATTAAATTCTTCAGGAGCCATTCCATAAAACTTGCCATCTTTATAATCAACAGCCTCTATGTATTTGTAGCCCAAGTCTGCAACTTCTTTAAGGGTAGCTTTAGCATCTTTACCCATTTCAGCACGAACGGTGTAAAGGGTCATTCCTCCCCATTTTTTTTGTGCAAAAACAGACAAGCTCAATGACATCAAAATAGATAGACTTAGAAGTCTAAAAAAACGTGTATTTCTCATTTGATAAGGGTTTTAAATGGTACTCAAATATGATTATGTTCTTACTTCAAGGACAAATGTAGGAATATAATTTTATTGTCTTAAAAAAAGATAATAAAATTATTAGCATTATTTCTGAAAATAATATCATTTCAAGCATCTTGCTTCTATTCCGATGGATTTTATAAATTTGAAAACTTAGGAGATACAGAAATATTTGAGGAAAACACCGAAGCAATAGAGAAAAAATTTGCCTCATTAGAGCTAATTAAGTTGATAGAGGTAGCAGAAATTGTATGATGATACTTTTAAGCATTAAATCCTATCATCCGATATTCGCTTGGCGACACACCCGTTTGAGCTTTGAAAAAACGCCCAAAACTACTGATTTCATTTCGCCCGATTTTACAGGCAATTTCTGAAATGTTTAAATTTGATTGTTTTAACAGAAATTTAGCTTCCAAAAGTAACATTTCATTCAGTACATCATGTGCCGATTTTCCAAGGGTGTTTTTTACACATTTATTCAAATGATTGGGGGAAATGGCTAATAATTCAGCATAATCAGAGACTTTTTGTTTGTCGTAAATATATTCAGCTAAATACTTTTTGTACTGCTCAGTTATCAGAAATGCCGAATTGGAAGTGTTAGGGTTATCATTATTGGCAAAAGGCAGAATTTCAGTAAAAAGTGTCATCAAATACATCCTCAGGACGTTCATTCGGCATTTTTCACCTGTTTTGTATTCTAAAATAAGCCTATCGAGCAAGTGTAAAATATTACTTTTTGCCTCTTCATCAACCGTAATCGTTGGATTAGCGTTAAACTCTAAAAAAGTAAATTCGTTGATTAAGTCTTTAGTTTTATAGTCCACATTCAACAATTGCATATCAAAGTGGCAATAGTACCCTTCACTACCAGCACAAATTTCTTGATGTGTTGTAATTTGATAAGCAGGCAAAAAAAAGAAGGTGTTTTCTCCGAAATCGTAACTATTCAAACCTTTGCTTTTTATGCTCCGTCCTTTTGTCAAGAAAAAGAAACTGTACACCGATAACCTACGGGGTACAATATCGGCTTGGGTTGGAAAGGATACAATTTTCATATAATCTTCAACACGATTGATATGAAAATTAGAATGTATTTTGGTGGTAAAAGCCGTAAAATTATTAGACTCTTTGAAAAAATTAGTCTCAAGTTGAATTGCGTCTAAAATCGGGATATTACCACCTTCTAACATTTGCTTATTTTATATTAATTGCGAAATTTTTTCTGATGAACGCACTGCCAAAGCTACGCTCACAAGAGTTGGATTTGAGCTTGTTGCAATTGGAATTACGCCATTGCCACCTACAAATAGATTTTCAAAATTCCAGACTTGTGAGTAGGTATCACATACTGACTCCCCGTCATTTTCTGTTCCCATTCGGGTTGTGCCTTCGTAGTGTAATGATGTACCTGGGGGCATTAGGGTTTGTCCGCCGTCTTTTATTTCTTTTCCAAACGAATTTACTACTTTTTTCTGAAAAGCTTTTGCCGCCTCAATATTGGCTAAGTCTGTGTCTGAAAATTGAAATTTGAAGTTCATTTTCGGCATTCCGTAAAAATCTTTTTCTGTTTCTGAAAAAACAATTTGGTCTTCAAAATTAGATTCTTTCAAACATCCCCAACCCAAACCAACAATGTGTTTAGATTCATCGCTAACTGTGGTTTTCATGGGTGATAAATCCATGTGCATAATTTGACCATGAAAAGGATGATTTGGAGCATCAAAAGGCACCCAAAATACACCAACGGTTGGGTCGGGCGATTGACGACCCACAACTGACGATTGACGATTTGGGGCGAATTTACGCACTAAATCTTTGTCCAATTCTACAAAAGTGAACACAAAAGGGTGTTCGTTGAGGTAATGCCCCAGTGCCTTCGGTCTGATGCCCGAAGCCCACAGTAATTGTGGAGTACGAAGTGGGTCAGCGGCTACAATAACGATTTCAGCCTCAATGGTTTCCTTTTTTCCTGATTGGATATGCTCAATTTCTGCTCCTGTGATTGAGAATTGATTATTGGTTATCGGATAATTGGGGTTTTCTGTTTTTTCCCCGTTTTCCAGTTTACCAATCACCAATCGCCTACAAATGGTTTCAGAACGAAGCTCAAAGTTTGGATTTTCAAGCGTATTACCTAAAATCACATCAGAAGCCGTCCAATAACGATTTCCCGATTCATCAGTTTTACAAGCTAACGGCATGGGTTGTGCTTGACGATTTTCAGCGTGATTTGTCCCCAATGTTTGATTGAGAATATTCAATATAGCCTCACTTTCTGGCGAATTCGGAAAAGCTGATTGCGTTACATTCAAAATCTCTCTTGCTTTGGCAAGAGCTTCGTCCATTTCATTTTGTGGAATAATGGTAATTTGTTCGCCTATTCCGGGAGTTGGGCAAGCACAAGTCCAATGAATTCCCATACCTCCGAGATTGGTTGACATCGAAATTGAAGGCATTTCGTTAGTTTTAATGTCTTCAATTTGGTCTAAAACTAAATGCGTGCCTGCTCTTGCCAAAATATCAGCACTAAGTTCGCCACGTTGCACCGCTATTGCCCGTTCCGCCACTGAAATCATCGGGTAAGGCGTTTTTTTAGGCCCTTGCGAAAGAATCTGAGCATTTTCCATCGCTTTTGGGTCAGCAATATTTTTAACGTGTTGCCCAATTTTATCTGAAACCTTGGGCCCAGCATCAATCATCACGATTTTTGCATGAGGTTTTTGCTTGGATAATGTACGAGCAAATGTTGCCCCAACTGGTCCAGAACCTATAATTAGAATATCAGTTTTCATTTTAAATCAATTTTTTAAAACTAAATGTTATTTGTTTATCCTTCTAAAACATCGGGTGCGGATTAACGGCTTTTTCGGGAATGGGTTGTAGCACATCCCAATGCTCTACAATTTTTCCGTCACTTAATCTATAAATATCAGCCACCGCACCGCCAAGTTGATTTTTATTCATGCGACCGTGCAAATGAATAACCGCCATATCGCCATCTACTATGATTCGTTTTATATCAAAAATGGCATCAGGACTCGAAAATTTTGGTTTTAGAGCAGAAATAGCCGCTTCCCTCCCATCTAAAATATTCGGATTATGCTGAATATAATTTTCTGCAACATATTCCTTAAAAGCTTTTTCAACATCTTTTTGACGATAAAAAATATCTGCAAAATCCTCCATTATTTTTCGATTATGCTCAGTCATTTTTTTGTTTTTGTTTGGCTTTTCTGATAAATATTTAGCTTTTTTCGTTGCTTTATCCGATTCTACAACTTGAAAAGCGGAACTTATGAGCAAGAGAAAAATAGACCCTATTTTTAGGTAATTATTCATCGTTTACAAATTTTTATCAATGCCAAGATAAGCGTTTAACAGAGCCTTTTCTCCTTCAATTCCATTGATAGAATTGTAATGTTCCATTCCGAAAATGAAGTTTTTTCCCGTTGCCTTCATTTTCTGATAAATATGTTTGAAAACAATATGATGATTGATTTCGCCCGTATTAGGTTCAAAACGTTGAGGGACATCGCCAATTTGGAAATAACCGATTTCGTCCCAAACTAAATCTATATTCCGTTGTAAATGCCCTTCATTTTGTTGTAAATGAAATAAATCAAACAGAATTTTACATGATGGGCTATCTACGGCTTTTGCCAATAAATAGCATTGTGCCGACGTTTTAAGATATACTTGTGGCGGAAAACTCAGCGGTTCGAGTACCATCACCATACCATGTGGCTCAAAAATTTCGGCAGCTCTTTTAAGACATTCCAGCACATTTGCCGTTTGAATTTCATAAGGTAAAGTTATGTCAGCCGCATCGGGTACTACAGTTACAAATTTGCCATTGAGCCTTTTTCCTACTTCAACGGCTTGTCGGCATTTATCTAAAAATAGATTCCTCCATTCTACATTTCCTGAGGTAAAAGAAGCATTTGGAGGCCAATTTACAGGTCCCATCACAAACGTTCCCATTTCCATATTTAGGTCAGAAAGGGTTTTGCCGATTTTATCCAAATATTCTGGCGTTTGTCCGAGCATTCCAATTCCCATCAAATTGGGCATGGGTACACCAGAAAAAGCGTTGTCTTCAAACGACTTAAATCCTAAATCGGCAGAATATTTAATTTGGTCAACAATATCACTTCCTGCCGAAGCAAATGAGCCAAAATGTGGGGCGTAATTGAGTTTAAAATTATTCATTTTTTAAAAATTATCAGCTTGTTTGTATGCTTCTAATAAAGCTTTTTCACCTTCTATTCCATCAATTGAGTTGAAATGTTCCATTCCCAAAATAAAGTTTTTGTTGGTTGCTTTTGATTTTTGATGAATATGTTTGAAGATATTTTTGTAATTAATTTCACCTGTTCCAGGTTCACATCTTCCCGGTTCATCACCAATTTGAAAGTAACCTATTTCGTCCCAAACCATATCAATATGATAAATTAATCTCCCTTCATTTTTTTGAAGATGATACATATCAAATAATATTTTACAAGAATTCCTGTTTACAGCTTTACAAATCATATAGGCTTGGGCAGACGTTCTCAAAAATAATTCGTGGTGGTCGGCAAGGGTTTCAATTGCCATGGTTACGCCAATCGGTTCAAAAATATCACAAGCTTTGCGAAGGGCATCAATCGCATTTGCCGTTTGCATTTCGATGGGTAACGAACGGTCGAAACAGTCCAAAGTAATGGTAACAAACTTGGCATTCAGCCTTTTGGCAACCTCTACCGCACTTCTGCATTTGTTTAAAAATTCTTCTTGGTATTCAGGTTTACCCGATGTTACTAATTCAATGGGTGGCCATTTGGTTGGGGTAATTACGAAAGTTCCCATTTCCATGCCTCTTTTTGCTAAGGTTTCGCCAATTTTATTCAACATTTCGGGCGTTTGGCTACACATTCCGATACCCATGCGAGTGGAATTAAAACTTACCAAAGGAGATACAAAACCACTGTCTTCGAGTGCTTTAAAACCCAAATCAGCCATATAATTAATTTGGTCGATGGGGTCTTTTCCTGCCGAATGCGTAAATGAACCTATATGTGGGGCGTATTTGAGATTGAACATTTTGGTTTTTTGAGAATTTGAGTATTTGATTTTTTGAGAATTTGGGTATTTGACTGTTTAATTTTGAGAATTTGACTGTTTGATTTTTTGAGTATTTGGATATTTGAGATAATTTGAATTATTTTATTTGGAATATTTAATTAACTATGAGAATCTACTACTTTTAACTATGAGAATCTACTACTTTGAAAAACTTGATGTATGGCAAAAAGGACGTGCATTAACAAAACTTATCTACCAAATCTCACACAAATTCCCTGCTGATGAAAAGTTTGGCATAACTTCACAAATTAGACGTGCCGTGATTTCCATTAACTGTAATGTTGCGGAAGGTGTCTCCCGACAAACAGGAAAGGAACAAGCCCGCTTCACTGAAATAGCTTATGGCAGTTTGATGGAAGTGCTTAATTTACTCATCTTAGCCAACGACCTAATTTTTATTTCTGACGAAGATTTAGCTTATCTTAGACTCAATATTGAAGAAATAAGCAATAAACTCAATTCACTTCGTGAAACGCAATTAAAGCGATAAGGGTGTTTATTGAGGATTTGATTTTTTTGAGGATGTGAGGAGATGAGGATTTGAGGAGATGATTTTTTGAGGATGTGAGGAGATGAGGATTTGAGAATGTGAGGAGATGAGGAGATGAGGATTTGAAGATGTGAGGATTTGAAGATGTGAGGATTTGAGGAGA
The DNA here is from genome assembly GCF_003148625.1 of Arcicella aurantiaca. Taxonomy (GTDB): domain Bacteria; phylum Bacteroidota; class Bacteroidia; order Cytophagales; family Spirosomataceae; genus Arcicella; species Arcicella aurantiaca. The sequence continues at coordinate 36,916 of NZ_QGGO01000023.1, forward strand.
TGAAGATGTGAGGATTTGAAGATGTGAGGATTTGAGGAGATGAAGATGTGAGGATTTGAAGATGTGAGGATTTGAAGATGTGAGGAGATGAATAAACTTAATATTTGAATATTTCACTAAATGTTCAAACCTACCAAATCCTCAAAAAGTCATCTACCAAAATCCTCAAAAAGTCAAATCCTCATCTCTTCACATCCTCAAAAAATCAAATCCTCATCTCCTCACATCCTCAAAAAATCATCTCCTCACATCCTCAAAAAATCATCTCCTCACATCCTCAAAAAATCATCTCCTCACATCTTCAAAAAATCAAATCCTCACATCCTCAAAAGAAATCATCTCCTCACATCCTCAAAAAAAATCAAATCCTCACATCCTCAAAAGAAATCAAATCCTCACATCCTCAAAAAATCAAATCCTCAATAATTCTCTTCCATAATTTATGCTGTTTTTCCACTTGGTCGAAAGCATCAAACTCATCCGTAAATGCCGAACCTTCATATTCTGACGAAATATATCCTTTGTATCCGCCTTCGGTAAAAACTTTGAAAATAGCAGGATAATCAATTGAAGGTTCGTCTCCGTTTTCGTCAAAACCATAAAATTTGCCGTGAACGTGAACTACATAAGGCATGATTTCTTTCCAATTTTCCACAGGTTGGCGACCGTTCATGCTAAATGCCATATTCAAACGCCCAATTTGTGGTGGAGTAGCTCCCAAAGGCATTAATGTTTGAGCTAATTCTCCAAATTTGGCAGGTGTCGGAATATCTTTGTGCCAAATTTCTTTGGTTACGGCAATCATTTCATCCGTTACGCCCGAAGCTTTAAAACTGGTCAATAGTGCCTCTGGAATAGCACGCATACAAGTACCCATATCAGGTACAAAACCCAAAACGTTTGTTTGCATTTGTCCGAACATTTCCACCATATTAATGACCGAAGGGTGGTCTGTACTGTATGGTGTATGCAATTCGATACCCATGACGACATTGGCTTTTTCGGCAAAAGGAACAAGTTTTTGATAGACTTCGGCAGGGGCAGTTGTCTGACAACGAAGAATTGGAAAACCTAACTTTTGAGCTGCTAAAATTTGCGGCTTGATGTATTCTACGGTTTCATCAATACTCATTTTTGCGTGGCGTTTGATACCCACATCAATATTGGCATCTAATGCAACGGGTTCAAATTCGTATTTTTGAAGTAGGTTTTTTACCTCTTTTTCTGTTTCGTTTGAAATATGCGGAAAGCCTCTAAGGCTTTGAAAACCAATAATTTCCAAACCTGTACCTAAACCTCTTTTTCGAGTTTCGGCAATTACGTCTTCTAATGTATATTTTCCTGAGTTCCATTCATAAGCGTAAGAAAACAGGGAAGTTGCAAGTTTCATATTTTAATATTTTTTGAGGATTTGAAGATTTGAGGATTTGAGGATTTGAGGATTTGAGGATTTGAAGATTTGGGTATTTGAAGATTTGAGGATTTGAGGATTTGAGGATTTGAAGATTTGAAGATTTGAAGATTTGAGGATTTGAGGATTTGAAGATTTGAAGATTTGAAGATTTGAAGATTTGAAGATTTGAAGATTTGAGTAGATGAAAATTTGAATAATCCTCATTTCTTCACATCCTCATATCCTCGCATCTTCATATCCTCGCATCATCATATCTTCACATCATCATATCTTCACATCATCATATCTTCACATCATCATATCTTCACATCTTCATATCCTCGCATCATCATATCTTCACATCATCATATCTTCACATCCTCACATCCTCATATCTTCACATCCTCATTTCTTCATTATTTATTTACAAATCAAATTTTTATGTACCACACTACTCGCCAATAAAGGCATTGCTTGTGGACCAACCAAAATGTAGGGAATATGTAAATCGTACTTAAATTCTATATCATACGCTTTGCCTTTTTCCAATGGTTGTGGTATTTCTAATATTCCTCTGTCGAGAATAAATAGCCATTCTTTGTCCAATTCTGGTAATTCATCGTAGCTATATTCATTGCCATTTGCTTTGATTTTGAATTGGCTTTTTTCAATTTCTTGCCCGTTTAGTTTTAAGCTAAAATCCATGCAAGAAAGCGGTAATGCACGATACCAATGCGATTGAAATTTGAGTTGAAAGCCATTTTCGGTAGCTTCCAGTGCATCTTCTTTTAAAATATATTTGTCTAATGGACCCATTTTTTGAGTATTTGAGTATTTGAGGATTTGAGGATTCGAGGATATGAGATATGAGGATTCGAGAATGTGAAGATAAAATCACATCTTCATATTCTCGCATCCTAATATTCTTAACTATAAATTGTACTTAATTCACTATCAATATAATACCTTGTCAGAGCCATTGAAGCAAGTAGGTCTGGCGTGCCGTCGGTTTCTACTGTTACCCAACCTTTAAACTGATGTTTTTTCATTAACTCATATAAGCCTTTGAAGTCTAAAACACCTTCACCGGGTTCCCAAAACCAACGTGTGCCATCGTCCACAATTTCAATATCCTTACTGTATCTGATTTCATCGGGTAAGTTTGGCGTTGCGGTATCTTTCAGGTGGAAAGTACAGATTCGGTCGTGATAATCGTCATAAAACTTAACCATATCTTCGCCCAATAATGCCACTTGGGCAGTATCAAGGCAATAATGTACATATCTCGGGTCTGTCAATTCAAGATATTCTCTGTGATTTTCTTTGTTGATAGCTAAGAAAAACTCATTGTGAATACCAATTTGTACGCCTTTATCAGTAGCATATTTTCCTACTTCTGTTATGATTTCGGCAGCGGCTTTTATTTGGTCACGACTCAAAGGACCAAGTCCATGATAGTTATTGATAGGAGCTGCATTGAGTTGTGTTCCGCCAAATTCTACCAATAAATCTATGGCTTGTTTGCCGTCTTCAAAGGTTTGCTTGTGATGAGTACGGTCGTGAGCTTTATCTATCAAATGAAAAACTCCGCTTACTTCTACACCACGCTCATTGGCAAAGTCTTTGAAGGCTTTTGCCGAACCAAAAAGGGGTAACATTTCTGGAAAATCCCAAGGAGCAAGTTCAATACCATTGAAACCTAATGCTTTTTGATAGCGTAAAATTCTGTCCCAATCCGTATAATATGCCGAATTGGTTTTGTCTTCATAATAGAACTCTCTGAAATTATCAATCCTTTGGTAAGGAATGTTTTTCCAGTGATTCATGTGTGAATATTTGATATTGTTCATTCTGTTGAGGGTTTGAAGTTTTGAGGATTTGAGGATTTGAGAATTTGAGAATTTGAGGATTGGAGAATTTGAGGATTGGAGAATTTGAGGATTTGAGTAGTTGAGGATTGGAGGATTTGAGGATTGGAAGATTTGAGGATTGGAAGATTTGAGGATTTGAGAATTTGAGGATTTGAGGATTTGAGGATTGGAGGATTGGAAGATTTGAGGATTGGAAGATTTGAGGATTGGAGAATTTGAGGATTTGAGGATTGGAGGATTGGAAGATTTGAGGATTGGAAGATTTGAGGATTGGAGAATTTGAGAATTTGAGGGTTTTACTAATATCCTCAAATCTTCATCTACTCAAATCTTCATCTACTCAAATCTTCATCTAACCAAATCTTCATCTACTCAAATCTTCATCTACTCAAATCTTCATCTAACCAAATCTTCATCTACTCAAATCTTCATCTACTCAAATCTTCATCTAACCAAATCTTCATCTACTCAAATCTTCATCTACTCAAATCTTCATCTAACCAAATCTTCAACTAACCAAATCTTCATCTAACCAAATCTTCATCTACTCAAATCTTCACTTCCTCATTACTGTTCTTTTATCACCTTATTTAAAAAATGTCTGCTTCTCAACAAAGCCCTCATCGGTTCACGGGTTTGGCGACAACTTACTATTGCCCAACCATTGTAATTAACTGATTGTAGTGTTTGGTGGAATTCTTCCAAATTGGTATTTCCAAAACCTAAATCTTTGAAAACTTGCGTGGCACAATGTTGAGGATATTCGGGCAGAGGCGTTTTCCAAGTTTCGTTATCATCTGAAAATGAGGTATCTGTCAAATATACACTCCCAATTTTATTGGCATTTTTTCTTAGTATTTCAGCAGTATTTTGCTTGGCAATATCAATATTGGCGGCATCAAAATTCAATAAAATAGAATCATCAATTTGTGATAAAAACCCTTGATAATCTTGATTTCTGAGTACAGACCAATATTCATTTCTTAGCGAAATTTTAATGCCTTTTTCTTGAGCAACTTTGGCAAAACCATTCAATAGTTCGATAGTTCCTCTGGTAAATTCAGTTTCCCAATTTGGATTCTTTTGATGATAATGTTGAACTAAACCATAAGGTGGCGTAGGGGTAATGGTAATATAGTCACAACCCAAATCAGCCGCATATCGGATAGATTCACCGCCAAAATACCCCGAAGCTCCAAAATAAAAATCAAGGTTTTCGTTTCGCATAAAAATGCTTGGATTGAAATGAATTCCCGCCACTTTTTCAATCCCGTTTGCTTGTAAATGCTTCACGAAATTGGCAACAGTTTCAAATTTAAAATCCACACAATATTTGGTAAAAGGCACTCCAGAACCACCTCTGAATATCCAGAATGGGTCGAAAGGTATCTCAACCGCTTTAAAACCTGCCGCTGAAATCATTGGATAAAGTTCGTCCCAATAATATTTGCTTTCGTAGCGGTTACGGTTGGGTTCTTGGTGATGAATATTCACCATGTCAAGACTTATTCCTATTTTCATTGTTATTAGAGAGCTGATTTATTTTAGGAAGTATAAATGGTTTGTCACAAGACAAACGATAGACCACAGATAAAACAGATTATACTGATTTTCGCTGATTTTTCTTTATTTTATCTGACTGACCCAGACTGTGTGTCCCAGACTGTGTGTCCCAATGTAAATCTGTAAAATCTGTTCAATCTGTGGTCTAATTTTGTCTGCGACAAAGAGTTGATAGTTCCGTTTATTTTTAAAGCGATATAGTTTTGGGTACGGCAAAGCGTGTAGCGGGAAAAGGTAAATAGCCAATTCTAAGTACCATTTTCAAATCTACGGTATGCTCACCTGAGGCAAAACCGCCTTCTTTTTTTACGGAAAGTATAGCATCGTCAACCATTTCCCAACGTTCTTCGAGTTCGTTTTCTCGCTGTTCTGTGTTATAGGTTTTGCCGTTTACGATAATCATTACATCGTTGTGTGGCAAAGTTTCGCCATCAACTTTTACTTCAATTTCTTCTATCATAGAAAGCGAAACACCTCTGTAATAGGGAAGTCTGGCTGCAATTTCAAAGCCTTCTTCAGTTTTTTTAGCCTTTTCAGGCACAATCATATATTTTTCGTACATCGTTTTAATTTGGTTATTGGTTATTAGAAAAATGGTTATTGATTATTAATAGATTTGGTTTAGTATTAGACCTTTTTTAGGAGTCAACCAGTCTCTAATAACCAGCAACCAATCACTAAATAAGTCTTTTAAGCATTTCCTGATGTCTTCTCACTTGCTCTACACTATCAACTTCGTAAATATCTTGAATATGACGATTCCCTTCGTATTCTGAGGCGATGTAACCATTGAAGCCACCTTTTTTCAACACATCAACCACCTCTTTGTACGGAATACTGTACTCGGTATAGTCTTCCAACATTTCAAGGAATTTACCGTGAATGTGAATGATTCTATCAATATGAGGCACTAAACTGATAGGATTCACGTAGGTATTGTGGCGTGAAAGTTCGGCAACTGCCATATCTATACGTTTGTTACTCATGCGGGAAACTTCGTAAATGGTGTATTCTGCCATCACTCCTTTTTCGTGTTGCTCGCACACAAATTTGGCAATTTCGGGGTCAGCACCTTGCCGAATCAATCGGTCAACTTGTACACGTGGCAAACGCTGAGTGAAACCTCCCATATCTGGAATAAAACCAAAATGCTTTGTACCCGTTTTTTCCATTACCTCCCAATGTTTTGCCATCCAAGCAGAGTTAATATTCCAAGGAGCGTGTACTTCAATGCCCAATTTAACATCGTGGTCTTCGGCAAAAGGAATTACCTTTTCCATGATTTGGGGCGTGGTGTTTACGATAACTCGAATTATCTTAAAACCCAATTTATGAGCAAAACGAATATCTTGTTTGAAAGACTCAACCGCTTCATCATCAGACCAATAATGTCCTTTTTTCTTGGTATAATCTAAGAACATATCATGAGCCACTGGCGTAACCTTGTATTTATCCATCCAACCAAACCATTGGTCAACGAAAGCATCAGAAGGTAATTTAGGACAGTTTGCAACACTCTGCTCGCCTATTAATTCAATTCCTGTTGCTCCTGTGGCAGCAGCAGCAGCAATACAATCTTCAAGAGTCATTTTTCTTTGAAAATATTCATCTTGATAGCTGTAAAGACTTACAGCACGTTTTATTAAATTGCTCATTTATTTTTATTAAATGTTGTTTTGAAGTTGAAAGAATGTTTTTTATTCTTTGTCAAAAATATAGTTTACAACCACCATCACCAGACAGATTACGCCAAATACTACGAAGGCATTGAGAATATCGCCCGTTACATTTCTAACAAAACCCACTACAAAAGGCGACACCGAAAGACCAAGAAAAAAACCGCTACTCCAGATACCCATACCACGTCCTCTATATTCGGTAGGAACTGACCTCAACCCGAAAGCTATGAGTACAGGAATTGCCATTCCGCAACCTATTTGCTGAATAATAGCACTTGTCATTACTGAACTTAAATTGGTGGAAATTCCTACGCCAATAAGTCCAATACCAATCATTGAAAACATTAAACCAAACTGAATTCGGTTGCTTTTTGTACCTAATAATTTGAATAACACAGCTCCTAATGGAAGCATCAAACTGGCAACTGCCGTGATTTTACCTACTTCTTTTGGGTCGGAAATACCAATTTTATCTAAGGCAAGCGAAAAATGAAGCGTGTAAACGTAATAAAGCACAGAAGCTATAAAAGTGGTAAAGAATACTTTTACCAATGCTTTTTGGGAAAATTGGAAGTTTCCACTTTGTACGTTGGCAACCGATGGAGCTTTTTGCGTTGGTTCAAAAATAAAGAAATATGCACCGATAGGAATAACAAGCGTGACAGCATAAAGCAAAAATGGATATTGCCAACCTATTGAAGCGAGTTGTCCGCTACCTGTTATTACGAAAAAACCAAACACAGGCCCGATAATACTCTGAATCATCAACCAAGTATTTCTTTTGCTTTGCTCGAAATAATCACCCAAAAGAATATTTGAAATGGTAAGAATGAAGGCTTCGCCGATGCCTAAAATAAGTCGCCCAACGATTAAAGCACTAAAACTTTCTACAAAAAATGGGATAACACCGCCAATTCCGTAAAGAATTGAGAAAATGATTAACAATTTTCTACGACCAATTTTATCCGCTAAAAAACCCGCATACGGGCCAAATAATGCTACGCACAAACCCGGTGCCGAAATCACAAAAGGGGCTAATGTTTCGATGTAAGGCACATCTTTAAAATGATTTCTCAAAGTGGGTACAACAGGCATTAGCGTAATAACCGCCATCATGGGCAATATACTGACCAAAACAATGATAATTCCTTGTGGTATCCCGGCTGTTCGTGTTTGTGTATTTGTCATATTATTGGAAAAATGTTAAAACCGTAGGGGAATTGTTAGTTCCCCACACAATTATTTGAGAAAATGGTAATTCAATTGAGCACCCATCAATCGTGGTGTACCAAAAATCCAGTTATAGATATTAATAGTACCTCCATTAAATGATGAATAAGTAATAATGCGATTATCTTCAAGATTTTGAGCAAACAAGCCTACATCAAATTTTCCTCCTTTGGCGGTATAAGTAATGTTAAGGTCTGTTTTGGTATAAGACGGTTGTTTATCCATCTCATAATTAAAGGCTGTGGTATAATAATTAGATTTGAATAAGGTCTGAATACCTGCATTCAACACGCCACTACCTATTTTAAAATCATGGTTATAGCCTGCCGTAATAGTTACTTTTGGAGCCATTGGAGCTACCTTTCCTGTTAAATCTACGTTTCTGACATCTCCATTTACCACATTGGCAACTGTTTTTAATTCTGAATAAGTGGCATCTAATAAATTTACTGAAAACTTGAATCTATCTGCTTTTGAAGCCACATATTCTCCGTCAATTTCTAAACCATTAACGCTACTAACTCCCGCATTTTGAATTGCCCCACCAATAGCCGTTGAGATAAAAATACTTACTTGTTGATTTTTGTAGTCATAATGGAAAGCCGAAGCATTCAAGCGAAGTTTGTTATTGGCAAATTTGTTTTTAGTACCAATTTCATAAGCCGTAAGGTCTTCTGGATTGTACTGCCCTAAATTGTCAAATCCACCTGCTTTGTAACCTGTGCTAACTTTGGCAAATAACATTTTATTAGCATCCATTTTATATTCAAGTCCCAAAAGCCAAGTAGTTCTATTCCAGCTTCCTTCAGTCGGGATTCCTTCAAAAGGCTTCATGCCAGCTTGGGTAGCGGAAGTAGGTGCATTTGGATAAAAGAATCTGATAATTGACGGAGGACCAAACGGTGCCGAAGCAAGATTACCCCCACCCAATTTTTTTGTATCAGTTGTATTTCTTAAACCAAGTGTTAAACCCAATTTTTCACTAACGTTATAAGTAGCCTGTGCAAAAACTGCCGATGTTTTAGAGCTAACATCTCTGATAAAAAAGTTCAGAAAAGGAATTTGCCCGCCAAAAGCTCCTGCCGCAGATGGTAAAAACAAACCACGTTTGGTCAATTGGTCTTCGTTGCCATAAAAACCACCTAATTGCCAGATTAATTTAGAAGACTCACCATTCAAACGAAGTTCATGACTTTGCGTATTTACACCAATATCATTATAAAAACTGAATGTTTCTGGCACAAAACCGTTTAGGGGTTGATAACCCGTCATGGATACTTTGCGAGTTCCGCCTGAGTAAGTTAGCGTTGCTTTCCCAAAATCATAAGCCATTTTACCTCTTAGTGCCGACTGGTCTATTTTCATAAAACCTGTTGTAGCGACTGGATAATCATTAGGCAAACTGATAGTCCAATTGGTAGGTTCTTTGCCCTTTAAATCTGTAACAGTACCCATATTTACGCCATATTGAGACGGTGCCTGTTGGTCTGTTTTATTTATTTCTCCAGCGATATAAACTGATAATGCTTTGGCAGGATTGAGCGACAAACCCAAACGTGCTGCATACATATTTCCGTTATCTATTTTTCCAACTAATGCACCACCATCACGATAACCATCATGTTTTGATAAAATACCTGCGGCACGAATTGCGGCAATTTTACCCAATGGTAAATTGACCATTCCATTTAATTTCAATGAGTTGTAGTTTCCATAACTCATTCCTAAATCAGCTTCGAGCGTTTGTGTTGGTTTTTTCGCAACAATATTTACTGCACCAGCCGTGGCATTTCTACCATACAATGTTCCTTGAGGGCCTTTCAAAACTTCCACACGGTCAAGGTCAAACATCGAAGCATTCAATGCTATGGGTCTGTTTAAATATTCTCCATCAATTCCCACTGTTACGGCTTGGTCAGAAAGTTCAGCCGCACCTTGATTACTACCTACACCCCGTACATTTATTTGATTAAAAACGGTATTAGTGATAATATTAAGACTCGGAGCAATATTTTGTAATTGAAGTAAATCCGTAATACCTTGTTTCTGAATGTCTTTGCCACGTACCAAATCCATCGTAATAGGTACTCGTTGTGCAGAAACCGAACGATTTTCAGCCGTTACAACTACTTCTTCTAAACTTGCTAAGGCTTCATTCAACGAAATGTTAATCGTTTTTTGGTCGCCAATTATACTTTCTTGTAATTCATATCCTACAAATGAAAAAATCAAGATTTGATTTTTTCGAACATCAATTGTAAAAACTCCTTCTCTATTCGTGGTTGTCCCTTTGTTTGTGCCTTTAATAATGACACTAACTCCTGATAATTTTTCGCCACTATTGGCTGAAACTGTACCCGTAATGTTTTGGGCATAAAGTAATTTGCTGGTAAGCAATAAAAACAATAAATTCAGCATGATACTATGCCGATTTCTGTAAATTGAAAGAGTTTTTTTCATACTTTTGTGGGGGTTTATTTTTCTAAGATTTTAAATTCCACTTTACAATTTGAAGCCATTTCTGTTCGTAGCAGAGGTGGCTTTTTTTATTGAATTATAGAAATATTTTCTTAGACAAAAGTAATATTAGAATAGTATAATTATTTATCTATATTATTCCAATACACTACAATATCAATCAATTTCACAAAACAAGCCCTCATAATAGACAATATGTTCGGCATAAATGGATTTTTTTTGATTACTCGCATCGACGCACTTCCTAAAATATCACGGAATTATAAGATTAGTGATTTATATTAAGAGACGTTATCTTTTAAATTGCCTTTGCTTTTCAGAAAAATTTACCCTCAGTTATTACCAATCTTATACCCATTTTAAAGAGTTGATGCGTACTTTATGGAAGTCGTCTTTCAAAAGGCTACGGTTTATACACAAGTATTTGAATATCTATTTAGAGCCATAGGCTCGGTTAAATTTTGTAGCGGTGGGTTTTAAATTACCGAAAATGATGCGAAAAGCCATTTTAGAGCCAGATGCTCGACCCATTTTAAATGCCTCGTTCCTACGGAACTCAAAAAATGGGCATTTTCATTTTCGGTGGGTTAAAACCCACCGCTACAAAATCGGTCAAGCCTACGGCTTTTTTATTCTATAAATTTGTGTATAAACCGTAGCTTTCAAAACGACGACTTCCGTTGAGGCTCAGCTACGCAATACCTTTTTTAAATTGTATTATTATTGAATTGTTAGAAAATAAGTACCAACCCTTATCAAATAGAATGCGGCAAAAATTACTTATGAAAAGTTTAGTTTCAAGTAATAATGAGTATGAGAGTTTAATCAAGCCTTTCAAAATAAGAAGAATATAAAAATAGGCTATCGAAGCAGATGATTGAGCAAAAGCGAATGGCAACGCTCATCAATAATATGTATAAACGGGATTGGTCTGAACGAAAATAAACCAATCATTTTTGTGAACATAGAAGTCACAAAATGATTGGTTTATTACGTTATGAATTATGGGAAATTTACTCAGAAAGCCCCTTCAATAGAAATTAGGCGATAAGTAATGAGACAAATTAAAGTGTCATTTTAATATTAGACTTCTTGCGAAAGTGTTTTATCAACTCTATGGACTATGCAATTTGAACTATATTTTAAACTGTACGCTACTTACTTTTACCATTAGCATAATTTTAGTTGTTTAAAATTCTTTAGAAAACTTATTCTCCATCAATTTGTCTTTCAACAAAGATTTGAAGGAATACGCATAAGTAATCATAATTGCTCTGGTATCGGCTTTTTGATTTCTAACACTATTAAAATCTGTGCTATAAACATTTGTACCACTTTGAAGCGTATTAAAAACATCAACAAGCACTAAACCCAATCTTGCATTTCCTTTTCCAAGTTTTTGCTGAAAACCCAAATCAACATTATAAAGTGGAATTAAACGCCCCTGAGGCGTTGTTTGAGCAGAATTATAATTGCCGATAATCTGTAATTTTCCCCTTTTAGAAACATTAAAATTATTAATAAGTTTTCCGAACCAGTTAAAAGAACTTTGCACAACATCTGTTGCAATATTACTACCGTTTAGTTCTTGTTGAAACAAGGTTAAACTGGCATTTAAGTCGTAAAACTGCCCAATTTTTGTGGTAAAAATGTTTTCTAAACCATAACTATTGGCAGTACCAATATTCACAGGCAAACGCAAAACCACTCCATTTCCCATTGATTGTAAATAAGCTCTAATGGTGTTTTCAGAATGACGATAAAACAAGTTTGTAGAAAGCGTTGTATTATCCCATTCTTTATTATAGCCCATTTCAAGAGCTTGAATAATTTCAGGCTTTAAAAAAGGGTTTCCACTGTGCGGATTTAGCACGTCAGTAATATCAACAAATGGGTTCAATTCATCTAATTCTGGACGGTTGATTCTTTTGGCATAACTCAATTTCCAAAATTCAGACGCATTTATGGCATAACTAATATTAGCCGTTGGGAAAAACTTTAAATATTGATTAGAAAACTGAGTGCTTTTATTCGTTGTCTCTCCATTATTGTTTACATTTTCCATTCTTAAACCCAACTCATATTTCAATTTTCCAGCCTCAGAATTACCTATATACGAATGAAAAAGTGCATAAAAAGCATGAATTTGCTCGTTGAACTTAAAGATATTAGTAGTCGCTGTATTAATTACATAAACATTATCTTTCTTGTCGGCAGCCTCATAATCAGTGGTAATGTTACGAAAAGTAGCTTTATAACCTGTTTCTAAAATACCGTTGGTGGTAAGTGGCACGCCATAATCAATGATGATATTTGAAATATTAGAATCTTCATTATTATGCGTTCTTTGTAAAAAAGGGCTTCCTGCCAAAGCTAAACTTTCCGCTAAATTTTGGGTGACAATATCTGTATTTTCGTTACTTTTTTCAAGGGAAGTTGTAATATTTGCCGAGAAAGTTTTTTGTGGATTATCGAATTTTCGGGTATAATTTAAAGCAAATTCACCCACTTTAGCTTTTTGATATTCCCATGAATGACGGTCATTTCCAGAGACAAAACCATTATTCGACTTCTGAATAATACTTACTAAATCTTCATCATTATCTTGTGCTTTAAAATTCCCAATCGCTTCAAAAGCAAAACTATTTTTTTCATTTGGCGAAAAATCAAGGTTCAATTTTAGATTTTGTAATCGCTCCATTCTTTCATCCTTTCTATTTTGATTAATCAGGTAAGTATCAGGCAAATTAAAGTTAGTACGTTGTGAAGTAATGTTTTTTATTCTTCCCGCAAAACGATTATCATATCCCAAACCTATATTCCATTTCTCCGTTTTATGATTTAAAATCAGAGAACTACTCGCTCTACCCCTCGCACCAAAGCCTGCTCCTACCACAATAGCTCCGTTTGTGCCACTTTGATTATTTTTTTTGAGTTTAATATTGATAATTCCACTCTGTGCGTTGGCATCATATTTGGCAGATGCGTTGTTGATAACTTCAATACTTTCGATGCTACTGGCGGGTATTTGGTCGGCATTTGCCAGTTTAGAATTTCGCCCGTTAATCAAAATCAAGGGTGTTTTTCCTCGCAAGGTGATAGCTCCATCGGCATCGACGGCAATGGTTGGTGTACTTTTTAATAGGTCGGTTGCTGTCCCTCCTATTTGTGCGATATTGGCAGCAGCATTTACCACAAAACCTTCATTAGTTTTTTCAATAAGCTTTTTTTGAGTAGTAACCACAACTTCATTCAACAATTTTGTATCTGTAAAAAGCTGAATATCAGTTAAATTAACCACAGAACTATTGATTTTCTTACTTTGTGACAAATAACCAATCAGCGATATTTTCATTAAAAAATCACCCTGTTCTGGCAATTGAAAATGGTATTTTCCAAGCGAATCGGTTACAGCAAAATACAGAACTTTGGTTGTATCAATCATTTTAGACAAGGTAACATTCGCAAATTCGACAGGTTGTTGTTTATCAAGGATTCTTCCAGAAAGGCTTATATTTTTTTGGGCAAAAGAGGTTATGCTCGTTACGAACAGAATAATGATTATCAGAAATTTCTTCATTTTTAGAATTTTAAATTATTATGGCACAAATCACTTACTGAATTTTGAAGAAATTTTGAATTTTAGAAAATTATCCTAAAAATATGAAAATCATTTTCGTAAGAATAGCTGATTTGCCAAGTATGCAGGTCGGTTATTTTCTTCACAATGGCTAAACCTAAGCCATTTCCTTGCGTAGAAACATTGGTTTTGGCAAAACGATGAAAAAGTTGAGTTTGTGGAATAGCCTCATTTTTGCCTGTATTTTTTACTTCCAAACTCGTTTGATTTAAACATATTTCAATACTACCACCAACGTCATTATGCCTGATTGCATTGAATAGTAGATTATTTATCAATATTTCGGCAAGGGAAAAATTAGCAAAATGAACAGATTTTTCGGCAGATTTTATGTTTAATTTTATTTGTTTAGTATCACATTGTTCTTGCCAAAAATCTAAGTTTGAGATTAATAGGCTATTCAAATTAACTTCATTTTTATCGAATATTTGTTGGTCGAGCCGACTGAGCAATAATAGATTTTTATTCAACCGACTAAGCCGAGAAGTAGCTTCATTTAGCTGCTCCAAAAGTTGCATTTGTTGGTTTGTAAGTTCTGGAACTTGTAAAAATGTATCAATCTTCGACTTTAATATGGCTACGGGGGTTTGGAGTTCGTGGGCAGCATTTTCGGCAAATTCACGTTGAATTTTATACGATTTACTGACACGATTTACCAAATCAGTTAAAACCGACATCAAACGATTGAATTCATTAATATTTGACGTAAAAAATTGGGGAGATGTTTCCGATTTCTCAATTTCAAAGGTTTCTAAAACTGCTAAATTTTGGTAAAATGATTGCCAAATCCTTTTATTGAGCCAACGAGTTATCAAGATTGTCCCCAATAAAATGAAAATCAATAACACGATGATAAATTGAATAATTTTCACAAACCAATCTCTTTCTTCGATGAGGTTTTGTTTAATTTGAACGGTAAAGGGCTTGTTTTCTATTAAAACCGAAGAATATAAAACTCGATAAGGCTCATGTTCATCTACAAGGGTATCGTAAAAAAATTGCTGTTGAATATAATCTTTGGTGATAATTTGAGCAGTATCAGTTATTTTGAAATCACGATTAAAACGATTCCATTGATAAATATCTGTTGTCTTTAATTTTGGTAAAATGTATTTCTGAAATTCGTTTTTCTCTAATTTCAGCCCTTCATCAACATCATCGAGATACAGTTTTTGAAACCAAACGAAAATAATAGGGATAAAAAGTAACAACAATAAAAATGCAAAAATCAAATAGCCTTTGAGCGTTTGATTTAACAATTTTGATTCTTTTTTGGTAGTTAGCTTTGCCATTTATATCCTAATCCGTAAACTGTTTTTATATAGTCGTTTGCCCCTGCGGCTGATATTTTTTTCTTCAGATTTTTAATATGTGCATAGATAAAATCGTGGTTTTCAAGCATATCAGCCATATCTCCAGAAAGGTATTCTGCTAAAACAGCTTTTGAAAGCACACGGTTTTTATTGCCAATCAGATAAACCATTAGGTCAAATTCTTTTTTGGTTACATCAATTAATTGTCCATTGACATGAATGGTTTTTGCCAAAATCTCAACCCGAATTTCGTTAAAAATAAGGGTATTATTTCCTTCAAACTTTTTCCGACGAATAACGGCTTGTATTCTCGCCATCAATTCTGCTAAATGAAACGGTTTCATTAAAAAATCATCTGCTCCTAAATTTAGCCCTTCAATTCTGATTTCTAAAGTATCTTTTGCAGAAATAATGATAATGCCATCCAGTTTTTGAGCCTCTTTCAATTGTTCGAGAAGAGCCATTCCATTTCCGTCGGGTAAACTGAGGTCAAGCAAAATACAGTCATAATCATAACTCTGAATTTTATCGCTGGCATCTTTAAAAGTTGCCACCCATTCACAGATAGTTTCCTGATTACTCAAGTAATTGATAATATCCAATGCCAAAGTTTTTTCGTCTTCTATTAGTAATATTTTCATTTGAAAGAAACCGTTTTTATAAATGAATACGTAAAAAAGAGGGTTTTAGTCTCTAAAAGAGGGTAATTTGGCTATTTATTTACTTTGCTAAAGTAGAACTAAGAACTTCTTTAAAAGTCTTTGTTCAATAAGAGGTCAATACTATTACAATGTACTTAATAGACTTCCTGCGAAAGTGTTTTAAGTCATAAAACACTTTCGCAGGAAGTCTATTAAAGCTCTATTGCCCGACGAAGTTACTATTCCTTTTCTATTTGCAATACTCACCGATAGCTTTAAACGGAGGTTTTTGTAATTTTTCAAATGAGCAAAACCTCCCTAAAAAATACATTAAGCGGAGATTTTTGCAAAAGAAAATAATACTTAATTAACTAATAATCAAACACTTGCGTTTTATTTATTTTATCACAATTAATTAAAACAAGGCAAAATCTATTTAAAGTATGCAAATACATTTCTTCAAGCGGAGTTTTTTGTCACAAAACATATCTTTAACAACCTAAAAATCAACCACTTACATCAATTGTGGAAAAACACAAAATTCTTCTATTTATAATTAAGTTTTTCCCATAGGCTCTAAATTATAATAAGCGGAGATTTTTGCAAAAACAATCATTCGTAATCTACTGTAAATGAACTACTTACAAATACATGTCGATAATATTCAATACTTTTTTTTCAATAAACAACAAATTATTCTATCTCATAAATGTCATAAGCGGAGTTTTTTGTAAAAAATATTATTTCTATTTATTTAAAAATCAATCACTTAGCGATAAAACGGAGATTTTTGTAAGCATTTGAATAGTCAATTATCTTTCTTATTAAGTTCTACTGTGGATATTTTACCAAACAAAAGCTAAAACCTATTATTTTTAGTAATTGGCTCTTGATTTTTATTTAATTTATCAAAATAATTTGTTTGATTTAGGGCGTTCTAACTTGTTGATTTTCAATATATTACTGGCATTAAGCGGAGTTTTTTGTAAGCGAAGCGGAGTTTTTTGTAAAAATTTCAAAAATAAGCGGAGTTTTTTGTAGCGTTAAGCGGAGTTTTTTGTAAAATTGCTTATATTTGTTTAACCTAAAAGTTAATACCTAAATGGAAGAATTAATACATATTGAAAGTACCGAAGAAACTTATCAAGAGCACCCATTCATACCTAATCGAAAATTAAATTATTTGCCAAATCAAATAATTATCAGTAGTACAAAGTTCACGAGAGTGGAACAGAAACTATTTGAAATGTTTGTGAATCAAATAAATTACGCCATGATTAAGGCAAATCATTCTCTAATTGTGAGAATACCGATTGTCGAGGTTAAAAAGTTTGTTAGAGCAAGTCAAATTTTGGAAGTCACGCACTCTATGGCAAGTAAAGTGATGACATTATTCGACATGAATAATCCACAACATCGATTCGCCCACATTCCCATTTTTACATTAGTCGCTTATAATCAAGATAATTCTGGCTTCTTGGAGTTTAGAACAAACTCCCTTTTTACGCCATATCTTGCCAGTTTAGGGTCGGAATACACAAAGTATGACTATAAGACAATTATGGGTTTTAAATCAATCTATTCGTCTTTATTGTACAAATTAGTAAGAATGCAATTAGGGCAACGCAAAACAAATTTCACTTATTCCGTTATTGGTCTGAAAGCCTTCTTACAAGTAGATAAAAAGTATGATGATTTAAAGGACTTAAAAAGAAATGTATTAGCTCCTGCCATTAAAGAATTAGCAGAAATGCCAATTCCTATCGAAATAGAAATTACCAATACAGGCGGAAAAATTAGAAATGTTACCCATTTTGATTTTAAAATAACAACGACTTTAGATATTAGTCGAAAAGAGAAAGAAGATTTCAAGTTCGCAGTGGCACAAAATCCAGAAGCTGTTTTTGCTCAAATTGAGCATATTATTCGTTCTGAATATACTTTCTCAAAGGCACAACAACAACAAATCATTGATACACAGGAGTTATTAAATATTTTTATCAATTTACATCTTGAAATTATTTCAGGAATACACCCACAAATCAGAAATAAAACGAAATGGATGTTGGCTTGCTTAGGTTTAATTAATACAAAAATAAATGCTGTAAGCAAGGATTAAACAGCTTCGGGAAAAAGGATTTATGGAATTATGAATGACGAGTTTTTATTAAAATCTATTTCAAGATAACTTTACACAAAAAAGAGGGGCATCAATGTACAATACATTAATACCCCTCTCCTATTCTTGTTAATTCTTCATTAACTTTTTCTTATACTTTAAGATTTCCTCAATCAATTTATCACAGTCTTCAGCCCGATTTATCGTCTTGACCATTTGAATAAGTTTGTCTTGATTTTTATTGGTTTGAACTTCCAATTTTGCTACTTCAACGCTAACATTCGGAGAGGTCAATAAATCATCAATTTGGGTCAGAAGAGTATCCGATTCTTTTAATTTCCCGATTTCAATAATTGTACTTTTATTGACAGGCGATTTCCCTTGTAATATATCATTTTTAATTTCAGCAGGAAGTCGGTCTAATCCTTTTGCAAAATCTGCATCACGGCGAATCGTCTTTTCATTTACATTAAATTGTTCCGCTAATTGTTCTGAAAGACTCGCTTTTTTCACCGTCTGGACATTTTGTCCACTCGGTTGATTTTGCTCATTAAACGGAGATGTTTCTTCTGTATTTTTCACCGTCTGGACATTTTGTCCACTCGGTTGGTTTTGGTCATCGTTTTGAGGTGTTTCTTCCGTATTATCCACCGTCTGGACATTTTGTCCACTCGGTGGATTTGATGTAAATTTTCCTCCATCTCCTCTTTGTATTTGGCTATTTTTCAGAGAGTTATATTTTAATCCACGAAAATAAGAAATTTGTTCTACCGATAAGTTTCTTCGTCCTAATTGATGGTCAATCATGTAGTCAAAAACCTTATCGAAATTGGCAAATTCTACCACTACAATTTTAAAATCGATATTAAATTTCTGACAAATTTCATAACGGTTATGTCCATCAATTAAAACAAAACAAGGCTCGTCAGATAAACCTGCATTAGGCTGAGCAATATTAAGTGTAGTTTCCCAAACGGTTAAAGCATCTTTACAGCCAAACTCCAAAATATTTTGTTCGAGCTGCTTTTTTTCGTCGGGTAAAAGAGGCGGAATAAATCTTTTTATCTCTTCTAAAATGATTATATCTTTTTTTATTTTTTCAGTCTGAGAATACATCGCTGCTGGCGTAGATGCTTTTGTATTAACCATTGCAGACATAAAGTTTTTTGCCATTGAAATAAGTATTTAGATAATGAAAAATTCCTTTGCTAACTCCGCATATTGTTGTGCAACGGGAGATTTTGGAGAATATGAAAATATATCTTGTTGTGCCACTTGCGACTGTTGGATAATGGTTGCTCGTTCAATAAAAATATTAAAAATTGGAATGTGTTTATACTCTGTTTTCACATAATCCATCATTTGTTTATGCACCAAAGTATTTTCGGTGACCATTGTAAACAAAATTCCTTTGACAATAAGCGTAGGGTTTGATTCCTCACGAACTTCATAAATACGATTAAACAAACTATCAACACCATACAAAGCTGAGGCTTCAGGTTGTAGCGGAATTATACACAAATCAGACGCAACCAAGGCATTTGTTGTAAAAATATTCAAAGCAGGAGGGCAGTCAATCAAGATAAAATCAAAATCTTCACTTACTTTTTGAAGTCTATTTTTTAAACGTTTTTCGTTGCCAATTGAGTTTATCAGTTCCAATTCTCGATAAGCCATTTTGATATTAGAAGGCGATAAAGACAAATTCTCAGCTAAAGGAATAATTGGCAAGTCCTCTTTGCTCAATAAAGCGTCTATAACTTGACTTTCTGTTTCGTGAACCCCGCAACATTGAGACGTATTTCCTTGCGAATCAAAATCAACTAACAAAACTTTAAAACCTGAAATAGCCAGAGCCTTCCCCAAATTTATAGTCGTTGTAGTTTTACCGACACCTCCTTTGTGATTGACTATTGAAATGATTTTCGCCTTTGAAAACAATTCATCAGCGTAGCCATATTCTCTTAAAACAGGCTCTAAAAATTGACAATGTTTTTCATTTAAACGAAGCGTGCCACTCACAACTTTATGCAACGTTCGAGAAGGTAAACCTGCTTCTTTTTCCACTTGCGTTAAGTTTAAAGCGGGTTTGTGTTTTAAAAATTTTAAGACTTTTTCTGGAGTAATCATATCAATATCTTTTTTTACAAATATGCAATATTTTATCTAAAAATTAAAATAAAGTACATTTTTTGCATAATTTGTTCTAAAAGATTGAAATCGAATTATAAATATTTCTATCTTCTATTTTCTCTTCTAAAACTCCCAAATTCATACACAAGGTTTAATTATCAGGTGAATTAGTCTGTACATCTATTCTCGCTTAGAACAAATCTTAGATAGGTTACAAGCACCCAATTCGTCAAGTACAGGTTGTGTAAATCCTTAATTATCAAGCGATTTAATCATAAAACTCTTTGGACTCACTGCTTATTGATTACCATGTTGTTTGAACTCTCTCCAACTCATTCAAGATAAAATACAAAAATAAAAGGGTATAATCTAACCTTTCTGACATCCTTAAACTCGAAATGCCTTAAAATTCGACTGAAGAATATTTTTCGCTACGAATACATTAATCGCATTCAGCATCTCCATACTCTTAAAAAATAAACCATGAAAAAAATATTCCTTTTCTTACGTGTGTTATTGCTATCGGCTTTTTTTCTTACAGGTTGGCAGTCAAACGGACAAAGTACCTTTATTCACCCCGGTATTTCTCATAAGAAATCTGACCTCGACCGAATGAAATCTATGGTCGCTGCTGGTATTGAACCTTGGAAATCCTCTTATCTGTCTTTGGCATCAAGTCAATATGCAAGTTATAATTATTCTGTTCGTGGAAATTCCTCAACAACTCAATTGATAAATGTATCAACAATGAGTGGTTTTAATTATGAAAGTATAAAATTTGATGGATTAGCGGCACATCTCAATGCGATTATGTGGTACATTACAGGAGACGAACGACACGCCCAAAAAGCCGTTGAAATATTTAATGCTTGGTCAAATATCACCGCAATTAAAACATCGGGAACAAGAAGTTTAGATGCAGGACGGGTCATTTGGAAAATGCTTGAAGGAGCAGAAATTATCAAAAGTACATACAGTGGTTGGTCACTTGCAGACCAAAATCGTTTCAAAGCAATGCTCGTGTATCCGGGATATTCTACAACGACCGTTCCTACAACGGCTATCAATAATGAAGAAGTTTCTTTCTATTGGTTTATGTATAACGGTGACTCTGGACGACACGGAAATCAAGGTATTTTTGGCATGAGAGGCATTGCAGCAATGGGTATTTTCTTGGACAATAGAGTAATGTACGACCGTGCCATAAGATATTTAAAAGGTTTACCCCACAGAGCAGATGATTTGGCGTATCCGAGTGGCCCGCCAATTAATGGAGCAACGCCTACAAGTGCCTCTAATGAATACTTAAATGTGTACTCATTAAGCGGTTTTGAAAATACCGTAGAAGATTATGGCTATAATGAATTGATTGCTAATTATGTCTATGAAAACGGACAATGTCAGGAAAGTGCTCGTGACCAAAGTCATTCATTAAATGGTATCGGTAACATTTTGACCATTGCAGAAATGGCTTGGAATCAGGGCGATGACCTTTATGGATTTTTAGACAACAGGCTTTTACTCGGCATGGAATACAGTTACCGATATAATGTTTCGCTTAATTATTCATATCCCGACCAATTAACACCTTGGGAGCCAACAGTTGCTTCTGGCGAATTTTTCGATAGAAGAGAACGCACAGGAAGATGGCAGTCCTTGAAGATGAATCCTACTAACGAAGGTATGACTGCAACAAGCCGTGCAGTAGGTTTTAAATTTGATAAAGCTCCCATCGGTGAAATGACTTTGGGACATTATAGAGACAGACTTGGGTTGACTTCCGACAAATACAAATGGACGCAAAGAGCCTTTGATATTTCAACACAGGAATTAGGTTACGAAGGACAGGGTTTTGATGTGGATTACCCGGGTTGGGGAGGATTAACGTTTCACCGCCCAAATTTATGCTCAGGTGACCCATGCTCAATAGTAGATGGAAAACGAGTATTTGCCATCAATCAAATTCCCGGTACTATTGAAGCTGAAAATTTTGATTTTATTCCCATTGATGGGCAAGATAAAACATATTTTGAAAATACTTCTACCAATATAGGCGGACAATATAGAACTACGGAGGCTGTTGATATTGAGGATTGTACTGAAGGCGGGAATAATCTTACGTCATTAGAAAATGGAGAATGGGTAAATTATACGGTCAATGTTCCGACTTCGGGACGTTATAAACTTGATATTCGATATGCTTCAATGGCAACAGGAGGCAAAATAAAAATCGAATATAAAGGAATTGACAAAACAGGTGAATTTGATATTCCCTTTGGTGGCGTCAATTCAACAGGCTCTCAAGATTGGAAAACATTGACGGTTGCACCAAACTTCACGCTTCATGCGGGAGTTCAAAGCATGAGATTAAAAATATCGGGAAACAGTAATGCTTTTCAGTTAAACAATTTTTCCATTTCATATTTAGGAGCTTTACCAACTCAGACAATTACGTTTCCTTCAATTACGACAAAAACAATTGGAACAGCCGATTTTGACCCAAATGCCACATCAAGTGCGGGTTTAGCAATAACTTATACGAGTTCAAATCCTGCTGTGGCGACTATCGTCAATGGGCTAATTCATATTGTTGGTAGTGGTTCAACTACCATCACGGCATCGCAAGGGGGCGATGAAAATTATGCTCCAGCAACCAGTATCAATCGTACATTTTTAGTAACGGGTATCGGGGCAGGCGATTATATATCCACTGGAAATATGAATTGGAACGGAGGAACATGGAGTATTTCAGACGGGAATGGAGGCGTTAGTGGCACCACTACCACCGCACCAACTTCTGCGGTAAATGTTCATATTTTGAGTGGGCATACGGTAACACTTGCCACCACCGCAGGAAATTGCAAAAGTTTAACGGTACAGTCTGGAGCTACTTTAACAGAAACAATTGCTTTAACAGTAGTAGGAAATTTGGTAATGGACGGAACAATGACCAATACCGCTGCCATAACAGCCAATTCAGACGTTTTTGTGGGCGGAATCTGGACGGCTTCTGGAAATTTAACCATTGCCAAAAGCTTTACTTTACAATCTTCGGGTGTATATAAATCATCTACCGCTCCAAGTGGTTCTGTATTTAGCCTAACCATCAACGGAAATGATGCCATTGTCAGAATTGATGGTACTCTTGGCGGAACAACTTCTGGCAATAGCACAGTAGGAGAGGGGCTAAGATTATATTTTGGAGGAACAGGCGTTGTAACGCTCACAGGTACAGGCGTTGTCAATATTGCTCGATTTCAACCCGTTTCTGGAAATAATAATGTCCAAAATTTTGTAATTGATATTGATATGAATTTGGGCAATAATAGTGTTCAATCAAGTGGAGTAAATACCTTCTCGCTGAATGCTGGAAGTGGTACAAAAACTCTAACCATAAATACAGGTAAAACGGTCAAGATTACGAATTCGAGCGGTTCTTTTCATTCTCCAACCAATGCAACTGAGGACAATACAACGGCTGCATTAAAATTAGGAGGAACAAATAACTACGGAAATATGACGTACAACATTAACGGTACACTTGATGTTAGTTTAGCTCATTTTGTGCTTTATAATCATACAAATACGTCAAATCCTTCGGCAAGTCAAATCCTTACGGTAAATGTAGGTACTCAGGGAATACTAAAATTAGGTTCTGATATAAGAATGGCAAAAAGCGTAGCAACCCAAAAAATATATGTAAATGTAGCAGATGGTGGCGTGATTGATGCCACAACCGCACCCCTAAATTTAACCGTTGCTCCTGTCAGTGCCAACGGACATACAACCAACAATTCGGGTTTATCGTGGTTTACATTAGCACCTTCCGCAATTTATAAACAAAATGTTTCTTCGGGTGTAAATACTCCGTTGTGGGTTGGTACGACCAATACAAATTATAATCCTTTGAGAATTAATCCCACAACCTCAACCACCGTTGAAGTAAAAGTTCAAAATGGTTTTTCTCCATCTGGTTTATTAACTGCCACAACCGAAAAAGCAATTAATAGAACTTGGAATATTACGCCAACAATTGCCTCATCATCAACCTTGAGCTTTGGTTACAATGCAACTGATAAGAATACAGGGAACAATCCCGCTTCAAGCATGAAGTTGTTACACTACAATCAAACCAATGCAACTTGGGAAAATTTAGCATCTTCAACGCCTGTTGCTGGTATTGGCACAGATTACTCCGTTTCATATAACAACATAAGCAGTTTTTCTCCATTTGTTTTAGGAAATGTTTTCACCATTCCTGTCAGCATCACCAATCTGAATACATTTTATTGCCAAACAGCTTCAGAAGTATTGTTAACATCTTCTCCAACAGGCGGCACATTCACAATTGATGGAAATGCCGCTACGGCTTTAAAACCAAATGAATTAAGTATTGGCACACACACCATTGTTTATACGCATTCTGACGGGGAAAGTACAGATACCAAAACGGTACAAATTGGTGTTTCAGCTCCAACAATTAGTGTATCAAACTCGCTCATTTGTAAGGGTGAAAACGCAACCCTTTCGATAAATAATTGTACAGGAACAGTTACATGGTCAACAGGAGCAACGGGCAATTCATTAGTGGTAAATCCGCAGTTAACAAGTAATTATAAAGCCATTTGTTCAGAAAATGGATGTAATAGTGATTCAAGTTTGGTAACAACAGTTACGGTAAATTCACCAAACATTCCGACAGTCGCCAACGATATTTCTATTATTTCTCAAACACCAACAACGCTTACCGCAACAGGTTGTGAGGGTACTTTAATATGGTTTAATGCAGGAAATAATCAAGAAGTTTCCATGCCAATTGCACCCGAAAGCACACAAGTCTATTACGCAAAATGCTCTCAAACGGTGAATGGACTTACTTGTTTAAGCAGTCAATCTACCAATATTACCGTCAATGTTGGAAGCATCATTATTAGTATTGCTTCTGGAGATTGGGAAAATGCAAGCACTTGGAATCTCAACCGAGTTCCTTCATCAACCGATTTTGTGGTGATAGATTCGAGCCATACGGTAACAATTTCTACTGCCAATGCCACTGCCAATAAGTTAGCATATAGACAAAATGCTCAAATTAATTTTGCGAATACCACCGCCAAATTAGTCATGGGAAATTAGGGAACATGGCAATTCAAAGAATTTTATAGGTAGAATTTTCATGAAATAAATTTGAGCTTAACCAGATTTATTTCACGAAAATTTCTTCCAGTATTTCTTTTCTCAAATACTATTCTTTCTCAAATCATGAAAATATATTCACCTAAAGGCAATCAATCGCTGCTTGTGATTAATCAAAAGAAATCTTCTAAAGTATTGATAAACAATGTTGTGTTATTAAAAGGCGACATTAATTATACAACGTTCTATCTCAAAAATGGAAATAAAAAAGTTGTAGCAAGAACTTTAAAATTTTTTGAAGCCTATCTTCAAACACATGGTTTTTTAAGAATTCATCGCTCGTATATCATCAATCCTAATTTTATAAAAGAGTGTAGCGAATCGCATGATTTTTTGACGATGATTAACGGTCTGAAAGCCAATATTTCAAGAAGAAGAAAACACACCTTGAAATTTTCATGATATGTTTGGATTCAAAAACGCTCGAACTTCCAATTTTAGAACGCCTTTAGAAGGGTAAAATATTCTCTTCCTGAGCATTACAACAAACCTTTTTCTCCATATTTTTTTATTACTTTTAATTTTTCAAAAAAAAATATAAATAACAAGGGTATATATTATCATCAAGTGCATCCTTATGTAAATATTGATTTGATTCAATTTCAACTTTGATTTTTACAAAATTGCGAAACAACAATAAAAGTGTTGTGAACATAAGGAAAGCCGTGTAATATACCTCTAAGGGCAATATCCCTTTAAAGATTAGAAGTTTAAATTATGAAAGATTACAGCACATTTAAAGCAGAAGACTTTGCCGAAGATTTATCTTTTAGAAGATATGTTTTAGCAACTGACGAAGAGGATATTTCATTTTGGAATGAATGGATTTTGATGAATCCTTCAAAGAAGGATGAAATTTTGAAAGGAAAAGAGATTCTGTTGTCAATCATAAATGCGTTTAATCAGATTGGTGATGAAGAAATTGAGCAAGAAATCGCCAATCTCAATGTTAAAATTGATGAAAAGGAAAACGCAAAAAGTATAAAGAAACTGCCTTTCCAGAAAATTTGGTGGCAAGTTGCTGCTGTTTTGGCTTTTGCTTTTGGGTTATGGTTTTACAATTATAATTCACAGTCAAAAACAACAAATTACGACGGATTAACCAGTTTAATTGAAAAGGACGAACGCATTGAAAAGGTTAATTCGGGAGATAAATTAATGGTTGTGACGCTTTCAGACGGAAGCTCAATTGTTTTAGAAAAGGGAAGTCGTATTAGTTATCCAAAACATTTTAGTAAAGGCAAAAGAGAAGTTATTCTGTCGGGTGAAGCCTTTTTTGAAATTGCCAAAGACCCAAGTATGCCTTTTTATGTTTATACTAACAATTTGGTTACGAAGGTTTTAGGAACAAGTTTTTCAATACAAGAAGATAAGCAGACAAACAACATAAAAGTAATTGTAAAAACAGGACGAGTTTCTGTTTTTGCCAGAACAGAAGAGAATTTAGAAAAGCAACAAGCAAATTCAAATTTGGCAGGATTGGTTTTAACGCCCAATCAGCAAGTGGTGTTTAATTCAGAAGACCTCAATTTAGTAAGGACACTCGTAGAAACGCCCAATGTAGTTGAACTACCCATTAAACAAGAACAGTTTGAATTTGAGAAAACGCCTATTCATGAGGTTTTCGCCACTTTGGAAAGATTTTACGGATTGAAAATCGTTTATGATGCCGAAGTGATGAAAAAGTGCTACTTAACAGCCTCATTGAATGATGAACCTTTATTTGAAAAACTAAATCTAATTTGTAAAACAATTGATGCTCGTTATGAGCAAATAGACGCTCAAATCATTATTTACAGCAAAGGATGCCTATAATTTTTTCATTTTGCATAAACGATAAAGCATAAAAGAAGCATATTTTTTTGAGTAAAAAGACAAAGGTGTTGGTACCACCTTTGTCTTGGAAACCCCAAGTTCTTTGGCACAGAACAGAATCCGTTAAAATTAACGGAGGGGCTTTGTATTGCCGAAATCTTACAAAACGACAACTAACAAATGTATGAAAAAAGGATTACAATTTAAGAAAACAATCTTAAAAGTCATGAGGATTAGCTTATTTCAAGCCTTTTTGGCTATTGTGTTCTGCACAGTGGCACAGGCACATGATACAAAGGCTCAGGAAGTATTAGAACGTAAAATATCTATTCAAATAAAAAATAGAAACATTGAAACGGTTTTAAAACGAATTGAACAATTATCAGATGTGCAGTTTATGTACAATCATCAGATATTTTCATCTGATGAGCCTTTGACGTTAATGGTAGAAAATGAGAAACTCGACAAAGTTTTGACAAGAGTTTTCAGTCCACTAATGATTGATTATGAAGTAGTTGGAAAACATATCATTCTAAAAAAAGGGCTAAAAACAATCGAAAGAAAAGACTTTCAAACAACAACAAGTTTAACCACTATTGAAGAAACTATTTCAGGGAAAGTTACCGACGAAAAAGGCGACGCATTACCGGGAGTAAGTGTATTGATAAAAACAACACAAAAAGGCACAGCAACCGATGCCAATGGTTTTTATAAAATTGAAGTTGCCGACAATAATAACACAACTTTGATTTTTTCTTCAATCGGTTATGAGAAACAAGAAGTTTTTATTGGCAAACGCAACAACGTCAATATCATTTTAAAAAGCAATAATCAATCATTAGACGAAGTAGTTGTGGTTGGTTATGGTACTGCCAAAAAAGCAACGCTTACAGGTTCAGTTTCAACGGTAAATGCCACTGTTTTCAAAGATAGAGGTCCTGTTTCAAGTCCATTAGCTTCTTTACAAGGACAAGTAGCGGGTGTTACCGTCAGCAGAAACTCCTCTCAAGTTGGACGTGAAGGTTGGAATTTTCAAATTCGTGGAGCAGCATCTGCCAACGCCACCGAACCTTTAGTAATTGTGGATGGAGTACCAATTCCGAGCGTTGGAGCATTAAATTCTTTTAACCCAAACGACATTGAAAATATATCGTTTTTGAAAGATGGTTCAGCCGCCATTTATGGTTCAAGAGCAGCGGGTGGAGTCGTTTTAATTACAACCAAAAGAGGAAAATCAGGTAAAGTAACCATTGAGTATAACGGTTCTACTTCGATGAAACGAATAGGGCTTTTACCTAAATTGGTTGACATTAACGGATGGGCTCCGATGGTAAAAGAATCTCGCACAACAGATGGATTTCCTGCAACAGATATTTGGTATAACTATGGAAATGTAGCAAGTTTAGCATTAGCCTCTGGAAAACAATGGCTTACCAAAGCAGAATATGACGCATTAAGTCCAAATGGGGCTTCATTATTTGCTGATGTTAAAGACTTTACTTTTTTCAATGGCACTGAGCAAGATATGCTTTGGGGCGATGCACACTCAACCGAACATCAATTAAGTATTTCTGGAAGAACTGAAAAAGCAGGTTATCGTATTTCATTGGGTTATTTAAGCGATGGTAGCCTTTTGAAAGTAGGTAATAATTTGGCAAATCGTTATAATTTCCGTTTAGCACACGACTATCAACTATCGAGTAAACTAAAAATGGAGTCCAATCTCTCTTTTGAAAAACAAGATATTACTCAACCAACTTATTTAGGGGATGTGGTCAATAACGGAAATCAACCCGGAAAACCATTGAGCGGGTTAGGATTAACGGGAAAACCTTATGTGTGGGGTTCTGGTATTCAAAACGCTTCTGTAAACCAAATTGCTCTTCTTGGGGGCGACAACAACGAATATAATAACCGCTTGAATACCAATGTAAATCTGACATATACTTTCAATCCAAATTTAAAAGCAGTTGGTTTTGTGGGTTATTATCTGTTGAATACGGATATTAAAACCTTAGGAAATTCTATTCCTTGGTACAATTATGCAGGCGACGTAATCATTTCTAACTTACCAACTCGTAGTTTTTATCAACGTTCTTCAAGACAAGAAGCAAACTATAATTTGAACGGCTATTTAGAATATGAAAAACAAATAGCTCAAAATCAAACTGTTAAAGCCGTTATTGGAGCTCAATTTGAACGTTTTGAGAGAAATCTTTATATCGCAAAAACTTTTGATGTTTTGGCAAATGTTCCTCCATCATTAGCTCTTAGTACAGGCGACGCAACCTCAAAAACCGTGACCGAAAGCCAAACGCACACGGCTTTGGGCGGGTATTTTACACGTTTAAATTACAATTATGCAGATAAATATTTTGTGGAAGCGAATGCTCGTTATGATGGTTCTTCAAAATTTAGAGCAGAAGACCGTTGGAAATTATTTTACGGAGTTTCAGCAGGATGGCGTTTAGGGGAAGAAACTTTCATGAAAGATTTAAACCTTTTTGATGAACTGAAACTAAGAGCATCTTACGGCGTAATGGGTAATCAAAGCGGTATTGACAATTATGATTATATCCAGTTTTTGAATCTTGCGTACTCAACTTCTTCTACCGATGCCAACTATCCAATTCTGGGTACAAGTCCTGTCGTAAGAGTATCCCCAACAAGCACTTTGGTAGCTTACGACCGTACTTGGGAAAACTTAGAATCTAAAAACTTAGGCGTTGATTTTGGGCTTTTCAACAGAAAATTATCAGGTACGTTTGAATATTTCTGGAAAAGAAATAACAATATGTTGTTGAGTAGAACGTATTCGGCAGTGATGGGAGCAAATGCCCCGAAAGGGAATAATGGAGATTTAAAAGTTTGGGGTTGGGATTTTTCATTGAATTGGAGAGATAAAATTGGAGATTTAACGTATCGAATCGGTGGTAATATTTCTGATAATCAAAATGAATTAGTCAATTTTGGAGGACAAACCATTATTAGTAGTACAAACAGAGGTTTCAATTCTGCCGTGCAAGGTTATCCGATAGATTCTTATTTTGGTTTGGTTTATGATGGACGTATCCAAACGCAAGAACAATTAACTGCTTATCGTAAATTTATCACAGGCAATAATATCGGTATGCCGTCGGGGGCTGAGACTGTTCAAGCCAATAACCGACTTGCCTTAGGCGACAATATGTTTAAAGACCTAAATGGAGATGGCAAAATAACTTTCCCCGAAGATGCCGTATTCTTGGGTACTGATAAACCTCGATACACGTATTCGTTCAATGGTGGTTTAGAATACAAAGGCATAGATTTTAGTTTCATTTTTCAAGGTGTGGGGCAAAGAACAATTGTTCGTGATGGTAACTGGCGTATTCCTACTGCCGTTATTTTCCAAGCTCAAAATGCAGCTTTTGTTGACCAATGGTGGACTCCAACAAGAACAGATGCCGTTTTACCTCGTATTTCTTCAACAGGTACTATCAACAATTACAATTATTTTCCATCAAATTGGGTAGCGGAAGACGGCTCTTATTTGAGACTTAAAAATTTAGTAATAGGCTATACCATTCCAAATACAATTACTAAAAAGGCTAAAATTGAGCGTTTGAGAGTGTATTTCTCAGGAAACGACCTATTTGAATTTTCAAATATCAGAGACGGTTGGGACCCAGAAACCCCAAGAACAGTATCAAATGCAGGAGATTCAGACAACTTGGGTGTAAGTACAACCAGTCAGCGTTTTCCTTTCTATCGCTATTACACAGTGGGAGTAAATCTTACATTCTAAGCGGTATTTTTCAATTGTAGAATAATTAAAATTTGACGGAAATGAAATTCAAAAACATATATATAAAAGCACTGTGTGTTACAATGCTTTTAACAAATATCAGTTGCAACGACTTAGTTGATATGAAACCTATCAATGAAATATCGGATGCAGATTATTGGAAAACGGCTGACCAATTCAAATTGGCTACCAATGAGTTTTATACTTATTTACGCACATTTACAGATGTTTTAAATGATGCACCACACTCTGACCGCAGAAGCGACCTCATTTATGTATCTGGTGGCTCAGCATTTAGTAATGGAACAAATACTTTACCAGCCTCTGACGCCAACTGGAATACCGCATACAGTCGGCTTAGAGCCATTAATAATTTAATTGAAAAGGCTTCAAGTTATGCACAACCCGCTGAAATAAAGAAATATGTGGCAGAAGCTCGCTTTTTTAGAGCCTATATTTATTTTGATTTACTTCAACAATACGGAGAAGTTCCACTTGTAACTAAAACACTCGTGACAACTTCGCCAGAATTAACGGCTTCTCAAAATACAAGAACAGAAGTGGTTGATTTGATTGTTCAAGATTTGGAATCTGCTATCATCGACCTACCTGTTGAAAGTGATATTTTGGCAGCAGATAAAGGAAGAATTAGCAACGGAACGGCTCAGGCATTTTTGGGTCGTGTGGCATTGTATGAAGGAACTTGGCAAAAATTCAGAGGAAACGCTACACGTGCTAATACCCTGTTAGACAAAGCAATAGCCAGTTCAGATGCGGTTATTAAAAGTAATCAATACAGTTTGTTTGCCCCAATAGCACTTGGAGATTCGGCTCAGAAATATATGTTTATTTTAGAAAATCAACAGTCGAATCCTGCCAATATTATCAAATCTGCCAATAAAGAATATGTTTTAGCGAATAGATATGATTTTAATTCACGTCAAATTCGTACCAATATCACCCACGCCTCTTTAAATAACGTTTATTGGGTAACTCGCAAATTTGCGTCGATGTACTTATGTAATGATGGTTTGCCAATTGATAAATCGCCCTTATTCAAAGGATTTGCCACGACAACTTCTGAGTATGAAAATAGAGATAACCGAATGAGATACAACCTAATGCTCGACGGTCGCTATTATTGGGACAATGAAAACCCGGGTTCAAGAATTACATGGAAAAGTGATGCCGCAGATATTACAGGTTCGAGAGGAAAGCATAAATCTAATGCAAATTCTGGATATGCCAATCAAAAATGGGCAACAGAACGCCGTCTCGACGATAATCAAGAAGGCTATGATTACCCTGTTATTCGTTACGCAGAAGTGCTTTTAAATTATGCTGAAGCTATTTACGAAAGAAATGGAAGTATTTCTGATGCTGATTTGGACAAATCTTTAAACTTGGTTCGTAATCGTGTAAATAAATCAATGCCAAAACTTAGTAATGGTTTTGTAGGAACGAAAAGTTTAGATATGCGTACAGAAATTCGTCGAGAAAGAACCATAGAACTCTATTTTGAAGGATTTAGAAGGGATGATTTAATCCGTTGGAAAACTGCCGAAACAGAAATGCCAATGGATATTCAAGGCGTTACTTGGACGGGAACGGCGTATGAAACCTATTGGACAGGCATTAAATCAAATATCGTTGGGGGCATTTATCGTATCGAAACCAACAGAAAATGGGTAGAAAAAAACTATTTATTGCCAATTCCTTCTCAACAAATCCAGTTGAATCCTAATTTGAAACAAAATACAGGTTGGTAATTTTGATTTTGTTGAAATTTGAATTAAAAGCCTTTTTCCTAAACAGGAAAGGCTTTTAATTGCTATTGACATTACATTCATTGCAATAAGATACATTAAAATCAGAATAACCAATTAATTTACAAACAGTTGTGAAGAACATTATGAACCTGTTTAAACTTTCTGTTTTGAGATACAAATTAGTGTATTTTTGAAGTCTTTGAACTAAAATTTTTAAACCCACAGTGGAACTGATAGCAGAGCTACGTTGATAAAATTTTGGTTTGAAGGATTCTAAAAGACTTGATTTTAACCGAAAGAGAAAGTTTAAACAGATTCATTATCAATCATAACCTAATAAACTGATTTTAAAGAACGATTTCCAATGAAAAAAATGTCAATAAAAGCCGTTGCAGAAGCCTTGAAAATTTCAACTGCCACTGTTTCATACATCCTAAATGGTAAAGCCAAAGAGAAAAGAATTAGTGACGATTTAAGCAAAAAAGTAATTGCATTTGTTGAAAAACACAACTACAAACCCAACCATTTAGCCAAAAGTTTACGTACAGGAAAAACCAACGTTATCGGGCTAATTGTGGAAGATATTGCAGACCCTTTTTTTTCGGCAGTAGCAGGCAATATTGAAAATATTGCTTACGACAATGGCTACAAAATCATTTATAGTAGTACCAAAAATAACACTCAAAAAGCCATTGAATTAATCAAAACTTTTCAAGAAAGAAACGTTGACGGCTACATTATAACGCCAACGGAAGCATTAGAAGAAACGATTAATTCGCTGATTGATAAGTATTTACCTGTTGTTCTTTTCGATAGGAATATTTTTAATAGTGAAATTAGCTATGTTGGTGTAGATAATTTTAATAGTGTTTATCAAGGGGTT
The DNA here is from genome assembly GCF_003148625.1 of Arcicella aurantiaca. Classification (GTDB taxonomy): domain Bacteria; phylum Bacteroidota; class Bacteroidia; order Cytophagales; family Spirosomataceae; genus Arcicella; species Arcicella aurantiaca. The sequence goes on from NZ_QGGO01000023.1 coordinate 70,423, forward strand.
AAATATTTGATATTTCAAGGCTATAAAAATATCGCTTTTCTGACTTTAGATTCCACTCAAAATCAGATGAATGACCGCCTTTTAGGCTATCAAAAGGCAATTCAGGAAAATAAGCAAAACGCTATCGTGTATAAATTTGATTATTGGGAAGCAAGGAAACGAGGCATTACTGATGAAATAAAAACCATTCTTTCAACGCACCCAGAAATTGATGCTCTATTTTTTGGTACAAACTATTTAGCCATGAGTGGTATTGAAGTATTAAACGATTTGAGGATTTCGATAGGGGAGAAAATGGGCGTGCTGGTTTTTGACGACAATGATTTATTCAGAATTCACAGACCAACGATTTCTTCTATTGACCAGCCTATTTATGAGATGTCAAAACAACTGATTACAACACTTTTAAAACACATGGAAAACCCGCAAAGGTATGTTCCTGAGCAGTTTTCTTTACCTGCAAAATTGATAACAAGAGACTCTTCAAATCAAAAAATAACGGAGCGATAAACGATTGGTCGCAGACAAATTTAGACCACAGATTGAACTGATTTTACGGATTTACACGGATAAGTAAGTACAAGGACGATTTAAGAATTACGATTATCATAAACTTGATTATCAATGGTTTGTGATATTTTAAAATAGCGTTTTATTTTGTCTCATTACTTATTTGGAATAAATAAATTGATATTGTGTAGGGGCGTATCGCATACGCCCAAAAGGTCGAGATGTGGGCGTATGCGATACGCCCCTACGTCATGATGACAATATTTATATTATCAATAATATGTTCTTCTTACTTAAAATCAAAAAATTAGCAAAAATCTGTTCAATCTGTATAATCTGTGGTCTATCGTTTGTCTGAGACAAACCCTTTATCGTTCCAAAAAATAACAGATTCGTAAGTACAAAAACTTGAATATGAAATCATTATCGCTTACCATAACCATGCTATTTTTGGCTAAATCACTTCTATTTAGTCAGAAATTTGATACCCAAAAAAATATTAATTATTGTGCTGAACAAGCTCAAAAAACGATAAATACATTACCAAAAGATGGAAAACCGAACATTCCGAGAAGTATAAATAACAATAGCAAAGATTGGCGATTGGTTAATTATGAAGATTGGTGTAGCGGTTTTTGGTCGGGTTCGCTTTGGTATTTGTACGAAGGCACTAAAAAACCATTTTTTAAGCAACAAGCTGAACTTTTTGATAAGCAATTATTGCCGTTATCACAACAAAAAGTGGCTCACGACCACGATTTAGGCTTTCAGATTTTTTGTAGTTACGGCAATGGTTACCGCTTAACGAAGAATCCTGCCTACAAAAAAGTGATTCTAAAAACAGCCGATATTTTAGCAACCTTATACAATCCCAAAGTAGGAACAATTTTATCTTGGCCTCGTGAAGTTGCCAAATTTAAAGCTCACAATACCATCATCGACAATATGATAAATTTGGAATTATTGTTTTGGGCTTCTAAAAATGGAGGGAATAAAAATCTTTACAAAATTGCCGAAAAACACGCTTTAACAACAATGGAGAATCATTTTCGTGATGATTTCACCTCTTATCACGTTGTTTTGTATGACACTTTAACGGGAAAAAAACTCAAAGGAATGACTCATCAAGGATATGCCGATAATACCATGTGGGCAAGGGGGCAAGCTTGGGCAATTTATGGATTTACGATGTGTTATAAAGAAACCAAAAATCCAAAATTCTTGGATTTCGCCCAAAAAGTGACGGATGTTTATTTAAAAAATCTGCCCGATGAAAGTTTGATTCCTTATTGGGATTTTAACACGCCCGAAATCCCCAATACAACCCGAGACGCTTCTGCTGCTTGTGTTACGGCATCAGCTCTTTTAGATTTATCAAAAATGGTAAAAGATAGCAAAAAGGCGAGTTTATACTACGCTAAAGCTACTAAAATGTTGGCTTCTCTTTCGTCCAAAGAATATCAAAGTCGTGGAGAAAATGATGCTTTTTTATTGCATTCCACAGGCAACAGACCCATCAATGGAGAAATAGATGCGTCGATAATTTATGCAGATTATTATTATATCGAAGCCCTAACCCGACTCAAAAATTATCATAAGTAACACAGGTTTTCAGCCTGTTTCATTACTGACAGATTAGAAATTTGTCTTACTTAAAAATATATGAAAACAGTATTTCAACAATTATCGGCACTCATAATTTGTTTGATTTCTTGTACCGTTTTCGGACAAGAAATCAACAAAACCGTTATTGAATCGCCTGATAAACAAATTTTTACGACATTTTATCAGAAAAATTCTCTCGAAGGAAAAACCGAATTTTTCTATACCGTTTCTTACAAAGGGAAATCGGTTATTTTAGAATCAAAGTTAGACTTAGCTATCGACAACCATTTGTCGGAATTGGCGATGGCTTTGAAAGTGGATAAGCAAACAAAATGGTTTGACAATTTAGAATTTACAGGGAAAAAATCTATTTCAAAAGATACCACTTGGAAACCCATTTATGGTGAAAAATCGCTCATTAGAGATAATTACAATGAAACCGTTTTTTCATTTAAAAAAGCTGATAATAACGACTACACTATTCAATTCGTTTTCAGAGTTTATAACGAAGGCGTTGCCATTCGCTATTATTTTCCAGAAAATCCTAAAGGAAGTTACTATCAGATTAGAGCAGAAAATACAGAATTCACCATGCCAGAGGGTTCAACGGCTTATTATGCACGTTGGGCTCAGGCAAAATACGAAGCATTACCCTTGAAAAATTGGGTAGATGATGCAGAAAGACCCCTTACTTTAAGCCTCAAAAACGGTTTATTCGTCAGTTTAGCAGAAGCTGCGATGGTTGATTATTCGAGAACAAAATTCAAATTAAGTACCGAAAAGGAGAATACTATTTTAACCTCAATGGATGACAAAGTTGATGCCATTAGCTATTTTGGTACACCTTGGAGAACCATCATAATCGGTGAAACGGCAGGGCAATTGATTGAAAATAATCACTTAATCTTGAATTTGAATAAACCCAATAAAATTAAAAATACGGATTGGATAAAAGCAGGTAAAATCATGCGAGAAATGACGCTCACTACCGAAGGAGCATTCTCAGCCATTGATTTTGCAGCAAAACACCATTTGCAATATATCCTTTTCGACTGGAAATGGTACGGCCCTGCCCTTACATGGGACTCAGATGCTACCCAAGTAAAAGCTAAAATGGATATGCCAGCCATCGTAAAATATGGCAAGAAAAAAGGCATTGGCATTTGGTTATATGTTAACAAACAAGCTTTAGTAAAACAAGGCGAAGAATTATTTCCTCTTTATAAAAAATGGGGAATAAAAGGGGTGAAATTTGGTTTTGTGCAGGTAGGTTCGCACCGTTGGACTACGTGGATTGAAGACATGATAAAAAAATGTGCTGACAATAATTTAATGGTAAATATTCATGATGATTGGCGACCAACTGGAGAAATGCGTACTTATCCGAATTTAATGACTGCCGAAGGAATTAGAGGAAATGAAGAGTTTCCAGATGCTACCCACAATACAACTTTACCATTTACAAGAGGAATTTGCGGAGCAGGAGATTATACGGTTTGTTATTTCGATAAACGCTTAAAAAATACACACGCCCATCAATTGGCTTTATCGGTTGTGATGTATAGCCCAATTCAAACCTTATTTTGGTACGATAAACCAACCGCTTATGAAGGTGAACCAGAAGTAGAATTCTTTGAAAAAGTACCTACAACTTGGGACGAAACGAAAATTATTCAAGGTAAAATTGGTGAATATATTACCACAGCCAGAAGAAATGGAAATGATTGGTTTTTAGGAACTTTAACCAATAATGAAGCACGAAATTTAACCATAAACTTCGATTTTTTACCTAAAAATAAAAAATACGTAGCTAAAATATACGCCGACGATGACACAGTAAAAACGAAAACACAAGTCGGAATTACCACACAAATAATAGATTCATCAAGCATTTTAACGATAAACCTAAAACCAAAAGGTGGTCAAGCCATTTGGTTACATGAACAATAAAAAAATGGATAAATACATCGGTGTTGATATTGGTGGCTCGCATATTACAGCTGCCGTTGTAGATGTAAAAAATGGTTTACTAATTTCTGAAACTTCAGTTCGGAAGCACGTAAACTCACACGCTCCTGCGGAAGATATATTGTCAATTTGGGCGAATACAATGCAAGAAGTTGCCAACAAAGCCCAAATGTCAAATTATCAATTAGGTATTGCTATGCCAGGTCCATTTGACTATGAATTAGGCATTTGTCTCATGAAAAATGTGAATAAATATGAGTTCTTGTACGGCATAAATATCAAAAAAGTCTTGGCAGAACGTTTAAAGATTTCTTCCGAAAATATCTTTTTTAGAAATGATTCTGAGGCGTTTTTAGAAGGAGAAATGCTTTTTGGTGTTGGTAAAGGCTTTGAAAATGGCATGGGCATTACGCTTGGAACAGGTTTAGGCACTTCCATTTTTACAGATGGTATTGCCACAGATATGGGCTTGGGCATCACTCACCCATTACACAAGGGCGTTGCTGAAGACTTTATTTCGACTCGTTGGTTTATAAATCGTTATTTTGAGTTAACGCATAAAAAAGTGGAAGGCGTGAAGCAATTAGTAAATATTTACGATGAACAACACGAAGTAAGACAAATATTTGATGAATTTGCTCAAAATATAGCTCTTTTCATGCAGGAATTTGTCGGTAAATTTCAACCTGATATAATTGTTTTCGGTGGAAATATTGCTGAAGCATCACCTCTCTTTTTCCCTACTATCGAGCAAAAATTATCAAATATTTCGCCTAAAATTAGGTTAAAAAAATCTGTTTTGAATGAAAATGCAGCTTTGATGGGAGCAGTGGGATTTGGTGTACAAAATGACGAAACCGTAAAATTGACTAATCAATTTCCATGAAAAAGCACATAAAAATACTCACGTTATTCTGCTGTCTATTTCCGATAATTGGCATGGGGCAGAAACATCAAAATCTATTTTTCACAAAATTGAAAATAGAAGAATTAAAACAAAGAATAAAAACCGATTCTGAAACGGCAAATAATTGGAATGATGTTTATTCAGTAGCAACGGCACAACTTACTAAAAATGACCACACAAAGATTGATTATGTGGCTTTGTCTTATTTAGTAACAGGTGAAAAAAAGTTTGCAGAAGCCACTAAAAAAATACTCTTAGATTTGACCACTCAAAAAACATGGTCGAATCCAGAAATGTTGAAACGTCAACCCGCTTGGACTTCGGATTTAAAAACTGCCGAAAAGTGTTGGGAAGTTGCCATTGGTTTAGATGCCATTTACGACGAACTTAGTCGAGAGGAACGGACAATAATTGTCAATGGATTAATGAAAAACGGTGTACGCCCTGCTCTGAATGAGTGGCTTTTACCCGAAACTCGTATTCACTCTTTAAACTCGATGGGGCATAACTGGTGGACGGCTTGCGTATATATGGCAGGGTTAGGTTGTTTGGCGGTCAAAGATGACGTTCCAGAAGCAAATCAATGGATTGAAACGCTGAACCAAGCCTCCAAAGAATGGTTTAATTTTTCGGGAGATTTATTACAATCCAAACCCAAAACATGGGATGTTGCTGGCGGAATGTACGAAAGCGTCAATTATGCGTCTTTTGGCGTTTCGGAGTATTTATTTTTTAGATTGGCGTATCAAAACGTTTTTCCCAAAGGAAAACAACCAGATATTTCAGTCATGAAAAATATACCTAATTTTTTCATGCACGCAGGTTATCCTCGACAAGGCATGATGTATTCTCTCAATTTTGGGGATAGTCATAAAAATATTGTAGGTGAACGACCGCTGAAATTACTTTGGGCTTTGGGTATTCAAGACCCTAATATGCTTTGGTATTTGAGTCAAATTGAAAATCAGCAACTTCGGGAAGGTTTATTTAAAAATGCTCCTTTGGGGATTTTATATCATCCTGACTTTGGGAAAACCCCTGTTTTGCCATCGCTTCATACTTCTGCCATTTTTAAAGATATGGGATGGGCAACTATGCGAAACAGTTGGCAAAAAGATGCCACTTTATTAGCGGTAAAATCGGGTCATACATGGAATCATGCTCATGCAGATGCCAATTCGTTTATCCTGTTTCATAAAGGTGAACCTGTCATTAAAGATGCGGGAAACTCTTCTTACGGAACAAAAGAATATCCCGAATATTTCTTTCAAAGTTCTGCTCATAATGTGGTGACTTTCAACGGAAAATATCAACCCAAAGAACAACAATATCATGGCTCACCTTTAGATGGCAGTGTGAGTGAATTATTAGATGCGGGTGAAATTAAATATGTGATGGCAAATGGGACAGGGCCAACTTCTACGATTTATTCCAGAAATTTTCGTCATTTTTTATGGATAGGAAAAGTCATTTTAGTCATTGATGATTTGAAAGCTTACGAAAATGGCAAATTTGAATGGCTTTTGCATCCAGAAGGTGAATCGAAAAAAGACCGAGGGGATATTAGTATTGTCAATAAAAACGGAGCCGTTTTGGTGCGTCCACTTTACCCCGAAACATTAGTTGAGACAGGATATAATCATGATTTTCCTGAAAAAATGGTATTGTCAGAAATATTTGCTCCGAGAGAAGATAACGTAAAAGAGCAAGAAAAATATTATTCCATTGGCTATCCTGAGCAGGTACGACAAACAAAATTTATTACGGCTATCATCTTGAAAGATTCCGTAAATGATAAAAACTTGCCTGAAATAGAGCGTTTTAAAGGCGATGATATGTTGGGAGTACGCATCAAGCAAAATGGAAAAGTGACCGAAATATTATTGAATTTACAAGCCGATGGACGTTTGATGCACTTAAATTCCATAAAAACATTCAATGGTTATACAACTGATGCGTATTTAACGGCTTTAAGTTACGCTGAAAATAATCCTAATGAATTGACCGATTACTTCGTTGGTTATGGTAGTTTTCTGAGAAAAGACAAACAAGTTTTATATCATTCACTTTCAAAATTGTTCTTAATTGCTCAGAAGAAAGACAAAACGTTTGAAGTCAATATCAGCGGTCAGCCCCTTATGAATGCGTCGTTTGGTTTGGAGAAAAAACCGTCAAATGTAATGCTCGACAAAAAACCGATTCCCATAGATTTTGCAGAGGGGATTCTCAAAATTAAGCTTGAAAAATAAACATTATTCAATCATGAAAATATCATTTAAACTCATAGTCATACTCATATTTTGGGTAAATCAATTCTATGGGCAATCGCATTATCAGGGGCAACATCTTGATAAATTCACTTTACAAGATAAACTAAAACCTCTTGCATATAGCTTTGATTTATCAGATGTACGCTTGTTGGACGGTCGTTTTAAAGAAAATATGTTACGTGAACAAAATTGGCTTTTGTCATTGAGTACCAAGCGACTTTTACACAGTTTTCGTTCCAATGCAGGCATTTTTGATGCCAACGAAGGCGGATATTTTGAGGTAAAAAAATTAGGCGGTTGGGAATCGCTCGACTGCGATTTACGAGGACACAGCACGGGGCATTTACTTTCGGGTTTATCATTAATGTATGCACAAACGGGCGACGAACGTTTTAAATTAAAAGCCGATAGCCTTGTTTCGGGTTTGGCAGAAGTACAAAAAGTATTGAATCAAGACGGTTATTTAAGTGCTTTCCCACAAGAATTAATCAATCGAAATATTGCAGGAAAGCGAGTTTGGGCTCCTTGGTACACCTTGCACAAAATTCTTTCGGGACTGATTGACCATTACCTGTACTGTAACAATCCGCAGGCGTTGGAAGTCGCTAAAAACATGGGTTTATGGGCTTATAAAAAATTACAACCTGTCACCCAAGAGCAAAGAGCGGTTATGCTTCGTAATGAGTTTGGAGGAATTAATGAAGCCTTTTATAATTTATATGCCATCACAGGTAAAAAAGAGTACCAATGGTTAGCCGAGTTTTTCTATCATAACGAAATGCTCGACCCACTGAAAGAAGGCAAAGATATTTTGAATAAAAAACACGCTAATACCTACATTCCCAAACTGTTGGGAGTTACTCGTGACTATGAATTAGAAGGAAAAGGGCAAGGAGATAGCATTGCTACCTTTTTCTGGAATACGGTAATTAATCATCATTCGTTTGTAACAGGAAGTAATAGTGATAAAGAGAAGTTTTTTAAGGAAGATAATCTTTCGGAACACTTAACGGGCTATACGGGTGAAACTTGCAATGTGTATAATATGCTCAAATTGACTCGCCATTTATTTACGCATACGGCTGATGTCAAGTACGCAGATTTTTATGAAAAAGCACTTTTCAATCATATACTCGGGCAGCAAGACCCACAAACGGGAATGGTTGCTTATTTTTTACCCATGCTTGCAGGAGCTCACAAAGTTTATAGTACGCCCGAAGATTCTTTTTGGTGTTGTGTGGGTAGTGGTTTTGAGAATCATGCCAAATACGGAGAAGCCATTTATTATCATCATGAAAATACTTTGTTCGTAAATCTTTTCATTGCGTCAAGACTTAATTGGAAAGAAAAAGGCGTACAAGTAACGCAGGAAACAACTTTCCCGAATTCAGACAAATCTACATTTACCATTGAAACAACTCAAAAACAGCCCTTTATCTTAAATATTCGTTATCCATCTTGGGCAAAACAGGGAGCAATTGTACTGATTAACGGAAAGAAAATCAATGTAAAACAATCGGCTGGAACGTACATTGTTCTTAACCGTATTTGGCAGAATAACGACCGTGTAGAAGTTACTTTCCCAATGGAGTTATCCGCACAGGCTACCAATGATAATCCTGACAAAGTAGCATTTTTATATGGCCCAATTGTGTTGGCGGGAGAAATGGGGACAGAAAACATGATTTCTCCTGCTCCTTATTCAAACCCAACTTTATACAACGATTATTATACTTATAACTACAACGTTCCTCAAAATCTTATCAAAAAGGTAGGTATTGATAAACGTAATTTAGCCAATGAAATAAAATCTTTGGAGGCTAAAACGCTTATTTTCAAGACTGTAAAAGATGGAATTATCTTGAAACCTTTATTCGATATTCACCGAGAACGTTACGTAATTTATTGGGACTTGAAATAATTTTTAAAATTTAAACATGATTATTACAACAGAATTAAAGCGTGACGAAATATTCACGAATGTTAAATCCTATATCCTTTCAGAAGGGTTCGTAATTGCCAACGAAGATTTAAGTCGCCCGTGGGGTGGTTTTTTAGTCATTGATGAAACACAAACCTCAAAATTCATCAATCTATTTTTCCCAGAATTATCCGTAGAAAATTTTAAAGGATTTGAAAAATTAAGTCCAAAAATTCTCTTAGTTGCTCCAACCAAAAGATTATCATGGCAATATCATTTTAGGCGTTCCGAAATATGGACTTTAATCGGTGGAAATGCAGCAATCGTTAGGAGTGATAACGATGTGGAAAAGGAAGTCAAAAACTTAGAACTGAACATTCCTGTGACTTTAAAACAAGGCGAAAGACACCGACTCATTGGAGTTGAAGAATGGGGCGTAGTTGCTGAAATTTGGCAACATACTGACATCAACAACCCATCAGACGAAGAAGACATCGTAAGAATTCAAGATGATTTTGGAAGATAAAGGAAGTAGGATTTAATTCTACTTTGGCACTCTTGAAAAGCCGTAGGCTTGCCCCATCTTGTATTCCTGAAATTCATTTCGGAGTGAAAATGACAAAATAAACCATTGAGTTTCGTAGGAACAGTTTATATAAACCAACCTTTAAATACCTCGTTCCTACGAACCTTTGATTCAATTTTCGTTATTTCCCCGAAATAAATTTAGGGGCTACAAAATCGCCCGAGCCTACGGCTCTTTTAGGACAATTTTAAAGTAAAAAAGTAGAGTTAACGTAAGTACAAGAACGATTTAAGAACGGTTCGCCGTAGTGATTACGATTATCATAAGTCCCAACGCTTTTCATACTTCAAAAGATACTATTTTATCGTAAAAAAATAGCATTTTACATATTTTTAACTATATTTGCTTAATCAATTAAGCAAATCTTGAAATGGTGGTAAATGACCAAAAAATAAAGGCTAAAAATGATACTTTTATTGCATTGTGGAACAATGTAAAAGAAGGAGATAGAGAAGCATTTAACGCTCTGTGTGAAAACCACTACCGTATGCTTTTTAACTATGCTTTTACGATTACCAACGATAGAGAATTGATAAAAGATGTTATTCAGGATTTGTTTTTAGGGCTTTGGGAAAAACGTAATACTTTGGGCGATATTAATGCCATGAGCATTTATTTAATCAAAGCACTTAGGAATAATTTACTTTACCAATTAAGAAAAAATAAATTCAACTTCGTCAATAATTACTTTGAAGACGAAGAAAATAATTTAACTGACTATTCAACAATTGAAGGCAGTATTATTAAAAGTGAAATTTTTTCAGAAAATGAACTTCGTGTTCGTAAGGCGTTAGATTTATTACCTAAAAGACAAAAAGAAGCCCTTTTTTTAAAATTTTTCCAAGGCAAAAGTCATGAAGAAATTGCCAATGTAATGGATATAAACACGCAATCTGTTTATAATCATCTTCAAAAAGCTTTTTCTACCCTGAGAACCCTTTTGGCTTATGATTGGAAAGTGAGTATTTTCATTCTATACACCGTTTTTAAAGAATTGATTAGCAATCATTAGCATAAAATTTACTCAAAGTTTGGGTAAAAAATCCTGCAAAAATGTACTCAATGAAGTCACTGTAATGTTTTCTTCAATTTTATAGGTTTCATTGGTTTTCGCAATGACAAAACCTTGTTGGGCATTGGTATCAGTCATTGTTATTCTGAATCCTTTGCTAATTTGTGGAGCTGAACTAATTTTAATTTCGATAGCAGCTTTTACTTTCCCGTTATGTTCAATAATCAAATCACATTCTGCTCCTTGTTGGGTTCGGTAAAAAAAAGCTTGTCCGTCCATTAATATATTTTGCATGGTCTCAATGATTTGTTCAATCACAAAACCCTCCCAAGATGCACCAACTTGTGGGTCGTCCATCAGGTCTTTTTGTTGAATAATATCTCTGAAAGCGTGCAGAATCCCACTATCACGTAAATAAATTTTAGGCGATTTTACCAAACGTTTCGAAATATTGACAAAATAAGGTTGTAACCTACGAACCAAAAATGCCCCTTCCATTAAATCTAAATATCGATTGATAGTAGGGTGCGTCAAGCCCATTGAGCGACCTATACTTTCAGAATTCCATAAATTACCGTGAACGCTTGCCAACATTCGCCAAAAACGCTCAATGGTTTGTGGTTCAGCACTTAGACCTAACAAAGCCAAATCTTTTTCAATATAGGTTTTAATAAAGTTTTTTCGCCAAATGATGCTTCCTCTTTCTGAACCAGCCAAATACGAAAGCGGAAAGCCACCTCTATGCCAAAGTTTTGTTTCATTTTCGATACCAACTTCATTGAGCGTAAACGATGGCAATTCAATATATCCAATTCTGCCCGCCAACGAATCAGCACTTTTTTTAATCAGCGTAGGCGAAGCTGAACCCAAAATAATAAAGCGTCCAGCTCTTCTATCAGCATCAATAATTCCCCGTAATTCTGCCATTAATTGTGGCATTTGCTGAATTTCATCTAAAATAATGAGTTTATCCTGATGATTTTGCAAATACAAAACAGGGTCAGACAGCTTCTGACGGTCAGCCGCTGATTCCAAATCAAGGTAATGAATTGGTTGATTTTTTGCCAAACTTTTAGCCAAAGTAGTTTTCCCAACCTGCCGAGGGCCAATAAGTCCAACCACAGGAAAAATCGTTAAATATTCAGCTAACAACGGCTCTATATTTCTTACTATATCCATGAAATATGTAAATTATATTTTCAATTTTCATGGTAAATATACAAAATTTAATCATAAATTTATCTTTTATAGTTAACCGTTTGAAATTTGTAAGAGAAATCTCTTTTTTAGCGTTTTCTCAACAATTTTTCTCCAAAAAAGGATTCTATTTATGGTCGTGTGTGACTATTATTATCTTTTTCGTCTAAGCTCAAAGGATTTATAGTATTATATAAGTAGGCATTATGATTTTAATAGACTTCTTATTTTCTATTTAAAAAACACTCAACAATAGAAAGATATTGCAATAATATTATCAAGTTGTGTCTTTTTACAGCGATATTATTGTAAAAAGTAATAGTTTTACAATCGGATTAACTATCATCATATTTAATCCTACCTCCCTAATATATTATAAGTTTTAAGTTGCGAATAAAAAGACCTTACGATTTCGTCCCTTAATATGATATAATATTTATCCTTTCCCATTGAATTAAAAGCCTAAGTGAACAAAAGAATTGTGTGAATTGAATTTTGCCAATTGTTTGAAATTTCTATGTTTATGTTTTAGAAATTTACAAATATATTTGGCGACATTTTTGTACACAAGTGAGCAAAATAGTTTTTAATGTCATCTATCAAGCCGTCAACTTTGAAATAATTAAAAATCCTTAATTATTTCTATTATTCTATTTTTTATGATAAATCTTTACCAGACTGTACACAATCGGATTAGTGTTTTCAAATTGATTGGATTATTTTTTTACCTGCTCGTATCAGGGTTGTCTTTACAGGCACAAACTAACGGTATTATATCTTTAGAGTCTGTTGATTCAAGCAATACTCAATCTGTCAATTCTTCGATTTCAATTATAGGCAACTCTTCAATTTGTCTTGGCACGAAAACAAGCCTTAGATTAAGAGGTACGTGTTCTGGAAAAGTAATTTGGAAAACAACCCAAAATAATATTATTGGTACTGGTAGCATGGTAAATGTTTCACCCAAAGTCACTACCAGTTATTTTGCAACTTGTAAAGCGATTGATGTAGAAAGTAAAACATCAAATATACTTACGGTGAATGTTAATACGCCTAAATTCAATGGTTTACCTAATACACCTGCCAATTATGAAATTGTTTCTAAAGACCCTTTTTATCTTGGCGTGAAGTCTTCAAATACAACTCCTTTGCGTTGGAAACATGAGAATAGTATTGGAAACGAAACACTTATAAAACCTACTGCTGACTCACAAACGTACTATGTAAGATATGAAGAATCTGAAAGTGGTTGTGTAAGTGCTTGGAAGCCTGTAACGGTTCGTTTGGTTGCTGAAAATAAGATTAATAACATACCAGAAGTAAAAAAGGGAGCAAAAATTGCAGCCAATACACCTGCTTCCTCGTGTGCTTCGATGGCTTCTTCGAGTGATGCTCAATTGTGTAGTAACACTACGTTTCCTGCTTTGGTGAACAATACAACTGATGGAGGGACAGGTGCTACTACTTGGGGTTGTTTGAGAACTCGCCCGAACCAATCTTGGTTTTACTTTATTCCGCTTACCTCTGGTTCGGTATCATTTGCTATTGGAAATACAGCAGGTGTTGATATTGATGGTGCTGTTTGGGGACCAGTTAATTCAGTAGCAGATGCCTGTGTAGCCACTCAAAGTTCTCCTTTATCTTGTGATTATAGCACTTCTGCAAATGTTCCGCTTACTATTGCTTCGGTAACTGCTGGAAAAGTTTATGTTATTGTTATTACTAATTATTCTAATAGAGCAACAACGGTTAATTTCCCTTCTAATTCGGGGACTGCTTCTATTGGTTGTTGTACACTAACAGGTTTGACGGCAAGTGCAACGGCAATCACCTGTAACGGTGGAACTTCCACAGCAACAGTCAGTTATACAGGAACACCAACTGGTACTGCTACTTATAGCAAAGATGGAGTTAATTATCAAGCGAGTAATGTATTTTCGGGTTTAAGTGCGGGTACATATACATTTTATGTAAAAGATAATTTTTGTACAAAATTTAATTCCATAACCATTAGTCAACCAACAAGTATTTCGTTTGGTAGCCCAACCGTCACAAACGTAACTTGTACAGGTAATAGCAATGGTAAAATAGTGGTATCAGCATCGGGAGGAACAGGAAGTATTAGCTATTCGATTTCGCCAAGTATTGGTTCTCAAAGTCCATCTGGAACGTTCAATAATCTTACTGCTGGCTCATATACGATTACAGCAACAGATGCGAATGGTTGTACGGCAACGACTACTGCCAATGTTTCAACCACTAATATTACGCCGAATGCACCAACGGCTATTTCGGCAAGTCCTGCCACGATTTGTTCGGGACAGAGTTCAACGCTTTCCGCAAACTGTGCAACGGGAACAACAACTTGGTATAGCGATGTCAATTTGACCACAACCATAACAAATACTGTTAGTCCTTCGGCTTCTACCACTTATTATGTTGCTTGCGTAAGTGGTGGAGTGTGTAAAAGTCCATCAGGAAACATAACAGTAACTGTTAATCAAACGCCAACCGCTCCAACTTCTGTTTCGGCAAGTCCTGCAACGATTTGTTCGGGACAAAGCTCAACGCTTTCCGCAACTTGTGCAACAGGGACAACCACTTGGTATAGTGATGCCGCTTTAACTTCCGTGATTGCAAGTCCAAGTCCTGCGACTCCGTCTTCTACAACTACTTATTATGTTGCTTGTGTGAGTGGGGCAGGATGTAAAAGCACGTCGGGAAGTGTAACCGTAACAGTAAATCCAACGCCGAATGCTCCAACGGC
>NZ_QGGO01000023.1:85435-92265 GCF_003148625.1 Arcicella aurantiaca
ACTTATTATGTTGCTTGTGTGAGTGGGGCAGGATGTAAAAGCACGTCGGGAAGTGTAACCGTAACAGTAAATCCAACGCCGAATGCTCCAACGGCTATTTCGGCAAGTCCTGCAACGATTTGTTCGGGACAGAGTTCAACACTTTCCGCAAACTGTGCCACAGGAACTGTCACCTGGTACAGTAATTCGGGTTTAACAAATATTATTACAAGTCCAAGTCCAGCTACGCCTTCCACCACAACCACTTATTATGTTGCTTGTGTGAGTAGTGCAGGTTGTAAAAGTTCTGGTGGAAACGTAACGATAACTGTGAATCAAACGCCAACCGCTCCAACTGCTATTTCGGCAAGCCCTGCAACGATTTGTTCGGGACAAAGTTCAACGCTTTCCGCAACTTGTGCCACAGGAACAACCACTTGGTATAGTGATGCAGTTTTAACCAATGTCGTATCAAGTCCTGTAAATCCAACTTCCACAACTACCTATTATGTGTCTTGTGTAAGTGGTGCAGGTTGTAAAAGTATTTCTGGAAATGTCACTGTAACGGTTAATCCGACACCAACAACTCCAACGGCTATTTCGGCAAGTCCTGCGACTATTTGTTCGGGACAAAGTTCAACGCTTTCTGCAACTTGTGCTACGGGAACGGCAACATGGTACAGTAATTCTGGTTTAACAACTACGGTTACAAGTCCAGTAAGTCCAACTTCCACAACCACTTATTATGTAGCCTGCGTGAGTAATGCAGGATGTAAAAGTACGTCGGGAAATATAACCGTAACGGTAAATCCAACGCCATCTGCACCAATCAATGCTATGGCAAGTCCTGCTACCATTTGTTCGGGTCAAAGCTCAACGCTTTCTGCAACTTGTACCACAGGAACAGTAACATGGTATAGCGATGCAGCCTTAACGAATGTCTTATCAAGTACAACCGTAAGCCCAACGGCAAATACGTCTTATTATGTATCATGTGTGAGTGGGGCAGGCTGTAAAAGTAGTTCTGTGAATGTTGGCGTGGCAGTCAACCAAACGCCCTCGGCTCCAACGGCAGTATCAGCAAGTCCTACAACCATTTGCTCTGGTCAAATTTCAACACTTTCTGCAACTTGTGCAACAGGGACGGCAATATGGTACACTAATGCTGGTTTAACAACGACTGTTACAAGTCCAGTAAGTCCAACTTCAACAACCTCTTATTATGTAGCCTGTGTAAGTAGTACAGGATGTAAAAGTAGTGCCATGAATGTTGGAATCACCGTTAATCCAACACCACCTTTACCAACTGTCAATTCGGTACAATATTGTCAAGGAGATACACCCGCTCAACTTGTAGTGACAGCCTCATCAGGTGCGACCGTTTTATGGTATAATGTTGCTACTGGCGGTACAAGTTCAACAACAGCACCAACGCCATCAACAGTAACTGCGGGAACTACTAATTATTATGTATCTCAAATTTTAAATAGTTGTGAAACAGAGAGAGTTACTTTAGCAGTAGTTGTTAATCAAAATCCTGCTTTAAGTTTAACGGCAGGAAACATAACTTGTGCAGGTTCGGGCAAGGGTACAATCATTGCCAATACCACAGGAGGAACGCCTTCATATACATATTCAAAAGATAATGGTGTAACTTTTCAATCGGGAAATGTATTTTCTGGCATCAATGCAGGCACATATAATATTATCGCAAAAGATAGTAAAGGTTGTATTAACACACAAAGTATCGTAGTTACTCAAAGCGACCCAATCGTTCTTTTATCTGAGACAACCAATGATTGTACATTGGGTAACAACGGAATAATCAAAGTCTCAGGCTCTGGAGGAACAGCTCCGTTGACCTACAATTTGAACGGAGGAACTTATGGGGCATCTACGGTTTTTTCAAATCTGTCCTCAGGTGTTTATACAATTGGTGTTAAAGATGCAAATGGATGTACATTAACCAATAGTGTTTCTGTAAATTCAGTACCAGACCTTACAATAACATTAGATAGTCAAAATGATTGTATTGTAGGAAATACAGGAAGCATTACCGTAGTAGGAAACGGAGGAACATCGCCCTACAATTTCCGAATTAATGGAGGAACTTGGGGCGGAAATACCTTTAATAGTTTGTCTGCTGGAACTTATACAATTGATGTTTTGGATGCAAGAAATTGTATGAAAAGTTTAACAGTAACTATCACTGAAAACCCATCTGCACCCACAACAACCTCTCCAACAATTTGTCTTGGAGAAAGCACAACACTTTCTGGAACTTGCTCGTCTGGGGTTATTAACTGGTATGCTGATGCTTCATTGACAACACCTCTTTCAACCACAACGGTAACGCCAAGTGTAACAACAACGTATTATGCTACTTGTGAAATTGCGAGTGTAGAATGTATAAGTTCTTCGTCAACTTCGATTGTTACCGTAAATCCAATTCCAACCGTCAATGTGGTTTCTAATCAAGTTTTGTGCAAAGGAACTTCGAGTACTGCCATAGCTTTCTCAGGAGCTGATACAGGAACCATTTTTTCATGGACAAATAACAATGCAAATATAGGCTTGGCGACATCAGGAAGTGGAGATATTCTTCCATTTACAAGTACAAATTCGGGAGTTGTTCCTATCAATGGGACCATTATGGTAACGCCTACTTTTACAAATAATGAAGTTACGTGTACAGGTTTACCAACCAATTTTACCATTACCGTAAACCCTATTCCAACCGTAAATACCGTAACCAATATAGCGGCTTGTAATACCTCAACAGTGCCAACCGTTAGTTTTTCTGGAACTGTTGCAAGCACTGTTTATTCTTGGACAAATTCTAATACAAATATCGGTTTGGGGGCAAGTGGTACAGGAGATATTACGGCATTTAGTGCCACAAACTCAACAACAAGCCCTATTACTGGAAATGTCACCGTAACGCCTTCATTCACAAGTAGTAGCGTAACTTGTACGGGTTCTCCAAAAACGTTTGCCATTGCCGTCAATCCAACGCCAACTGTCAATGCAGTCGCCAATCAAACTTTATGCAATGGTTCATCTACTACGGCAATCAGTTTTACAGGGGCAGTTGCAGGGACGGTTTATTCTTGGACAAATACAAATCCAAATATTGGCTTGGCAGAAAGCGGTATTGGCAATATGGCAAGTTTTAGTGCCACAAATTCGGGTGTACTTCCTATTTCGGGAACAATAACAATTACTCCATCTTATACTAATAATGGCATTACGTGTACAGGTACTCCTCAAAATTTCACCATTACCGTAAATCCAACACCAACAGTAAATCCAATTAGTAACCAGACATTATGTGACGGTTCGGCAACCAATGCCATTGGATTTACAGGTGCGGTTTCGAGAACGACTTATTCTTGGACAAATACAAATTCAAATATAGGTTTAGCAGTGAGTGGTAGTGGAGATATTCCAACATTTAATGTTACCAATTCTACTAATTCGACCATTTTGGGTACAATATCCGTAATTCCTTCATTTACAAATAATGGGGTTACTTGTACAGGGACTTCTCAGAATTTTACCATTACTGTTAATCCAATTCCAACGGTAAATACCGTTTCAAATCAAACACTTTGTAATGGTTCTGCCACCACAGCCATAAATTTTACAGGGGCAGTTACAGGAACAATTTATTCATGGACAAACACCAATGCAAATATTGGTTTAGCATCAAGTGGAGCAGGAAATATAACTACATTTACAGCAACAAATGCTACGAATGCTCCAATTTCTGGCACAATTACGGTAACGCCGACTTTTACCAACAACGGCGTCACTTGTACAGGCACTTCTAAAAATGTAGCCATCACTGTTAATCCGACACCCTCTGTCAATTCTATTTCAAACCAAACACTTTGTAATGGGTCTGCAACCACAGCCGTAAATTTCACAGGAGCAGTTACAGGAACAACTTATGCTTGGACAAACACCAATGCAAGTATTGGTTTAGCCACAAGTGGAAGTGGAGATATTCCAACATTTACAGCCACGAATGCAACAAATGCTTCAATTGCTGGAACGATAACCGTAACACCTTCATTTACAAATAACGGAGTCACTTGTACGGGAGCATCTCAAAATTTCACCATAACGGTCAATCCAATTCCGACAGTAAATACAGTTACCAATAAAACATTGTGTCATGGTACTTCAACGACTGCTATCAATTTTACAGGCAATGTAAGTAATACCGTTTATTCGTGGACAAATACCAATACAAGCATTGGATTAGGAGATAATGGAACTGGCAATATTTCAGCATTTACAGCCATTAACTCAGGAACAACGGTAAGTACAGGAACAATTACGGTAACGCCAACATTCACCAATAATGGGGTAAGTTGTGTGGGAACATCGAAAAATTTTACCATTTCAGTGAATCCTATTCCGAGTGTAAATGCAATTTCAGACCAACTTGTTTGTAATAATTCAGCAACCACCGCAGTAAGTTTTTCTGGAGCAGTTGCAGGAACATCTTATGATTGGACAAATACAAACACCAATATTGGTTTAGCGGCAAGTGGAAGTGGAAACATTCCATCGTTTACCGCCCAAAACTCAACAAATTCACCTATTTCTGGCACAATAACAGTTATACCTAACTTTACCAATAATGGGGTAACTTGTACGAATACGTCTCAAAGTTTCAATATTGCCGTTAACCCAACACCAACCGTTAATAATATTGCCAATCAATCTTTATGTAATGGAGCTACCACATCAGCCATAAGTTTTACGGGTAGTGTTGCAGGCACAGTTTACAGTTGGACAAACTCGAATATAGGTATCGGATTATCGTCAAGCGGAACAGGAGATATTCCTGCTTTTTCGGTTACCAATACAGGTTCTACTTCTATTTTAGGAACAATAACCGTAACACCTTCATATTCAAATAATGGACTTACCTGCGTAGGTCTTGCGAAGACTTTTACGATTTCTGCCAATCCAATTCCCAAAGCAACCATAACGCCCGATGTAATTAATATTTGTAGTGGAGATAATGTGTCTTTAAGTATCACTGACGAAAAGGCTGTTTCAGGTTCTACAAGTTATAGTTGGAGTAGAGATAACACATCAAATCTTACAGGACTTGCTGTTGGAGGAAGCGTTACGTCGATAAGCGGTATAGTAACCAATGTTACCTCATCTACACAAATTAGTGTAATCATTGCCAATGTGACATCACAATTTGGGTGTAATAGTATGGGAATTGCCAAAATAGCCGTTACACCTCCTTTAATTGTAACCATTTCGGGTAATACTTTTTTTTGTGGAACAGGTCAAATCAATAAATTTACGACTCTTACGGCATCTCCAGTTGGAGGAACAGGCTCATATTCTTATCAATGGAATTTGAATGGAACAGCCATTTCAGGAGCAACAAGTTCAACGTATGATGCTTCAAATGCAGGAGATTATACCGTTACGGTTGTTTCAGAATTTTGTACAAAAACTTCCAATACAATCACGGTCAATGACCCCTATAATTTATCAGCACAACCAACAGTAACACCATCATCTTCAGCAATATGTGGAAGTGGAACGGTTAGACTTACAGCAAGTAGCACATCAAATTTGGGAACATTTAATTGGTACAATACACCTACAAGCCTAAGTCAGCTTTCTCCGACCTCTGGCACTCGTAATGAAGTATATAATACACCAACTTTAAATTCTTCACAAACCTATTATGTTGCTCGAATCTATTCTGTGGTAGGTTCAATTCCTTTAATTTCTTGTGAAACAGATAGAACGTCTGTCAATATTACGGTAAATTCAACACCAACAACGCCCGTTGCAACAGGTTCAGTTGTCATTTGCAAAGGAGGAAATACAGACCTAATTCTATCCTCGGGTTGCACAGGAACAATTACTTGGAAAAATGCCACGACAAACGCAGTGGTAGGAACAGGAAGTCCACTAAATGTTTCTCCAACAGTTACGACTGGGTACAATGCGACTTGTTCAGAAAATGGCTGTTTAAGTAATAATTCAAATACAGTAACTGTCACTGTATCAAACATAACGCTCTCGGCAACGCCTACAAATCTGACGTGTAAAGCAAATAATTCGGGACAAATTACGCTAACCGCTTCGGGTGGAACTTCGGCTTATTCTTATTCTATTGACGGAACAAACTTCCAAAGCTCAAATACCTTCTCAGGGCTTTCAGCAGGGGCTTATACATTAACTGTCAAAGATGCCAATGCTTGTTCGGCTACCACAACCGTAACTTTAACTGAACCTGCCATTTTAGGTCTAACCGAAACTCATACTAATTTAACTTGTAAAGCAAATGCCTCAGGACAAATAACGCTAACAGCTTCGGGTGGAACAACTGCCTATTCATACTCGATTGATGGAACGAATTTCCAGAGTAGCAATACTTTCACAAGTCTTTCAGCAGGGGCTTATACATTAACTGTTAAAGATGCTAATGCGTGTTTAGCAACAACTACCGTAACTTTAACGGAACCAAATACCCTGACTTTATCAGCTAATCAAGTTAATTTAACGTGTAAAACAAATGCTTCGGGACAAATTGCTTTAACCGCATCAGGTGGAACAACTGCTTATTCATACTCGACTGATGGAACGAATTTCCAAAGTGGGAATACATTCACAGGACTTTCAGCAGGGGCTTATACATTGACCGTAAAAGATGCTAATGCGTGTTTAGCAACTACGACCGTAACTTTAACAGAACCAAATTCTTTAACACTTTCGGCAACGCCTACTAATCTGACTTGTAAAGCAAATAATTCGGGACAAATTGCTTTAACCGCAACAGGAGGAACAACTGCCTATTCATA
>NZ_QGGO01000023.1:92275-92493 GCF_003148625.1 Arcicella aurantiaca
TTCACAGGACTTTCAGCAGGAGCTTATACCTTGACGGTGAAAGATGCCAATGCGTGTTTAGCAACTACGACCGTAACTTTAACGGAACCAAATTCTTTAACACTTTCGGCAACGCCTACAAATCTGACTTGTAAAACAAATGCGTCGGGACAAATAGCTTTAACCGCAACAGGGGGAACATCAGCTTATACCTATTCTAAAGATGGAACGAATTTCCA
>NZ_QGGO01000024.1 GCF_003148625.1 Arcicella aurantiaca
CGAGCAATACTAATTACCCAATAGCTTATTAAATTATACTGTCTGATAGTCAAGTATAGCTCTTGCTCTTCAAAATCTTTCACAATATTACATGAACATCCATAAGATATAGAGCTTAAGCTCAAAGAACTTATGGGGTTGATAGGAGTAGTGTTCACCTCTTCCCATCTCGAACAGAGAAGTTAAGCCTACTGCCGTTGATGATACTGCAATCACATGCGGGAAAGTAAATAAACCCCAAATACTATTAGAATCCCCTTTACTGAAATGTATAAGGGGATTTTTGCGTTTAATGACTAATTGGATTATTAATAATATGTTCTTTGATTTTATAGTTGACGAATTTTCTATGCCAGTAGATGATTGGAAAACTTGTCTCAGACACTGAGTGTTAATATTTATTATATTTGGTGAATTGTTTAAACATGTGTTGTTGGTCGGGAAAAAGTAAAAAAAGGAAGGAATATTTGTTCAGAAAATTGCTGTCGCACGATGACTGGTCAGGAGACTCAGCCACGGACAAAGAGGGGCTACCGACCAAGGAAATGAGGTCTTTTCCAAAAGACTTACTTCCGATGGACTTAATTGTATAAATCTGTATCCCATAACACAAAAGTAATCAAAATAAAACGTCGTTTATTTATTAACGACTACTTATGTATCCTCGACTGTATTAATACAATCAACAATGATTGATACTATGGCTAATAATTTCTTTTCTTCGTCTCTATTATGTTGTATCATCAAAGCGGTAGTCCGAAGAAAAGCATTTGGAAATTACGTACTCATGTATTGAATTATTTGACGTATTCTTGCACATAATCACCGTTTCATGCTTCACACTAAACTTCACACTTACCTTCTGATAATCCTGATATTTTTCACGTTCAAAAATCAGGTTAAAGCCGAGCATATTTACGGAGGTAATCTGTATATGGTTCAAACGGACAAGGATGCAGGGAAGTTTAAAATTGCCCTGAATATGTTTGTTGATTTTATCATCATGCCATCCAGTGAAGATACTTACCTACAAAAAACACCAGTAACGATTCGGATATTTAGAAAAAGAGATAATGCACAGATAGCAGAAATAGCCTTACCCTTCGAGAAGTTTCAAGACTTAGTTTACGACAATGAAACCTGTGCAAAAATCCGAAATCTTAAAACCAGAGAGTATCAATATTCAAAAGAAGTAACACTAAATTTGGATAATTATACCGATGCAGGAGGATATTATATGTCTTGGGCAAAGTGTTGTAGAAACTCCGCCATTGATAATATTACAGACCCAGGTAAATCAGGTATGACATTATATTTGGAGTTCCCAGCTCTCAAACAAAATGGAGCTGCTATTCAGTACTCATCCCCCGTTTTCACACCTCCGATTTTGTTAACGTGTCAGACAATAAATTTTTAATTTTGGGTAACTTGGAGGGGCTTGATAATGTCAGTACCAAATAAAATGGAAGAAAAGTTCGTTATTTCTTCTATTCGAAAATATGAAACCTGTTTTAATGATAAAAATATTAAAAATATACAATTTTTGATAAATTAGTATAGAAAAATATTTTCTCTTGAAGTGTTTTGTTTTTAAGACTATAAATCTTTATTAATTCTATTGTTTAGATTTTAATTCTTAGTATTGTTATTTATTGGTGTTTTGTAGATTTTTATTCTTTTTAGAGGAGAAAAGAGATTTGTTTTTTTTATCGTATAGATGTATTTTTGACTTAGAAAAAAACAAAATAAGACACATGAGCCAGAAAATTCAAGTATTCGATACTACTTTACGTGATGGAGAGCAAGTTCCAGGATGTCAGTTAAACACAGAGGAAAAATTGCAGGTTGCAGAACAACTGGAGCAGTTAGGCGTTGATATTATTGAAGCAGGTTTTCCAATTTCATCTCCTGGAGATTTCCGTTCAGTAGAGGAAATTGCGAAGTTGGTTAAGAATGCGACAGTTTGTGGATTGACTCGTGCTAAAAAAGAAGATATTGATGCGGCTGCGGCGGCATTGAAACACGCTAAATATCCACGTATTCACACAGGTTTAGGTTCGTCGGATACACACATTAAATATAAATTCAATTCGACTCGTGAAGAGATGATTGAGCGTGGTATTTGGGCGGTTAAATATGCTAAATCG
Source organism: Arcicella aurantiaca (assembly GCF_003148625.1). Classification (GTDB taxonomy): domain Bacteria; phylum Bacteroidota; class Bacteroidia; order Cytophagales; family Spirosomataceae; genus Arcicella; species Arcicella aurantiaca. The sequence goes on from NZ_QGGO01000024.1 coordinate 2,148, forward strand.
TTTGTGGAAGACGTTGAGTTTTTTGCGGAAGATGCAGGTCGTGCGGACTTGGTATTTTTGGCTCAATTGACGGAAGCTGTTATTAATGCAGGGGCTACGGTGGTGAATTTACCTGATACTACGGGTTATTTATTGCCACATCAAATGTTCCAACGTATCAATTATTTGTTTGAAAACGTGCCAAATATTCACAAGGCTACTATTTCGATGCACAATCATAATGATTTAGGCTTGGCTACGGCTAATACAATTGCAGGTATTCAGGCGGGAGCGAGACAGGTTGAGGTGACTATTAATGGTATTGGAGAGCGTGCAGGAAATACTTCTTTGGAGGAAGTTGCCATGATTTTAAATACGCACAAAGATTTAGGTTTCCATACAGGAATTAACGCACAACATTTATATCCATTTTCAACGTTTGTATCTGGATTGATGGGAATGCCTGTGCAAGCAAATAAAGCAATTGTAGGAGCAAATGCTTTTGCTCACTCGTCAGGAATTCATCAAGATGGTTTCTTGAAACATTCAGAAAACTATGAAATTATGAAGCCAGAAGATGTTGGTGTACCATCTTCGGCAATTGTTTTGACTTCTCGTTCAGGTCGTGCGGCACTTCGTCACCGTTTGCAATTGATTGGTTTTGATTTTGAAAAGCCAGAATTGGATAAACTTTATACTCGTTTTCTTTTAATGGCTGATGAACGTAAGCAATTGAATGATGAAGATTTGAAAGAGTTGGTGGGGTAGTTTTCAGAGAATAGATTTTTAAAGATTAGATTTCAAGGCTTCTTTGGTTTCAAAGAAGCCTTTTTAGTAGCTTACAAATACAAAAAAGCCGTCCCCAGATACTCTGAGACGGCTTTTTCATAAACCCTAAACCAAACTAATTTATTGTTTTTTAAAAGTATATTTACTTCTTTTTCTTTTCTTCTGCTTTTTTCTTCGTCACAATTTCACCCTCTTTTAATTTCTTAGAAACCGTAATATAAGGTCCTGAAATAATCGTTTCTCCATCAGCTAAACCAGATAAGATTTCGATGTTTTCAAAGTCGGAAATGCCCGTTTTTACTTCTCTCAACTTCGCTTTATTCGCTTTATCAACTACGAAAACAACTTCTTTAATTTTATCTTTCTTAATAACTTTTTCTGGCTCTTGATTATTGTCTTCTTCGCCTTCTTTTTTATCTCCACCATCTGTTTTTAAAGACGGGTCACGAGTGGTAACAGATGCGAGTGGAACTGATAATACACCATTTTTACGATCTGTAATGATTTCAACAGAGGCTGTCATTCCTGGTTTTAAAGGATAAGAACGTTTCCCTACAATTAAATCTGAATATGATTGACGTAAAACTCTGATTTTTACTTCAAATTCTGTAACTGCATCGGTTGAAACTGCTGCTGCTGAAGTGGTACTAAGCCCATTGGCAGAACTGGCAATTTCGTAAACAACTCCTTTAAATTTACGTCCAGATGCACTATAAGAATCAACGTCAATAATTACAGTATCGTTCATTGAAACACGTGTAATATCGTTTTCATTAACATTTACACGAACTTCCATTTTATTCAGATTGGCAATTCTCAATAACTCAGTTCCTGCCATTTGCGAAGTACCAACCACACGTTCTCCTAACTCTACGTTGAGTTTTGAAACTGTACCGCTTTGTGGTGCATAAATGGTTGTTTTTGTTAAGTTAGTGCGGGCTTCCTTCAAAGCTGCTTCCGAACTTTTAACATTAAAACTGGCAGATTGTACATTGGCTTTTGCAGATTCTAAATCTTGTTTTGCGACAAGATATTGAGAATTAAATTGGTCAAAATCTGCATCAGAAATCACTTTATCATCATGCAAACGCTTGTTTCTGTCGTAATCGATTTTTGCTTTTAACAAACGAGATTCTGACTGCGATTGAAGTGCTTTTGATTGCTCAACAGATGCTTTGGCAGAATTAACTTGTGCTTCAGCACGAGCCAAAAGTGATTCGTAGTTATCAGGTTTAATTTTTAAAAGTAATTGTCCTGCTTTTACAGAATCCCCTTCATTTACATAAAGACCTACGATTTCACCCGAAACGTCTGGCGAAAGTTTTACTTCAATTTCAGGCTGAATTTTTCCAGAAGCTGAAACTCTCTCGATGATGTCAGCTTTTTTTGCTTTGGTAAATTCTACTTCGGTAGCAGGTTCTTTACCGATAAGTCCTTGCTTTTTGGCGATAAATAAGCCACCGCCCAAAAGGACAATAACGCCACCGAGTATCCACCAGATTTTATTTGAAGATTTCTTTGCCATTTTTTTTTGTTATTAGTGATTAGAGATTGGTTATTAGTTTTCAATGTATAGTTATCAAGTTTAAATTGAGCTATTTGAGGTTATCAGTAACGATTTAAGATACTAATTACTAATTAACCAGTCACTAATCAAAAGGTAAGCGGTTTATTTTGATAATAATCTAAAATTTTGGTTCTGAAAATAAAGTCATATTTTGCTTGTACAAGATTGGCTTTGGCTTTGTCGAGGTTTGTTTTTTGTAAACTATAATTTACAAAATCAATTGCTCCTGCATTGAAACGGCTTTCTGCAGCTCTGAACGATTCTTCCAAAGCTGAAACCTGAATAGTTAAAGCATCAAATCTTTTTGCTGAATTATTGAGGTTTGTATAAGCTTGCTCAATATTTTGTCTCAAAGTCAAACGTGCTTGCTGAGCGTTCAGATTAGCATTTTCTTTCTGAATTTTTGCTCTTGAAACATTACTTCTATTGGCGAATTTACTGAAAATTGGAATATTGGCATTTACACCAAAACCATAATTAAAGGTATTTCCAAGTTGTTTAAAGTAGCCTGTTGTTCCATTATCTATGGGTACATTATTCGTTGTCGTTACAATTAATGGAATATCTTGTCCTTGAAACTTTACAACGCCTAAATTCTGGTCAGAAGTAACAGATTTAAATGTATAATCCTTTTGAGCATTAGATTGATTTGCTCCTAAATTAACATTACCTGTGATAATTGGTAAAAAGCCAGCTTTTGCAATTTCTATACCTTTATCAGCTCCTTGAATACGAACATCGGCTGCTTTAATAGTTGGCTGACTTTCTTGTGCAATCTCATAAATTTTGCTAATCGTTGCGTCGTATCCTGCAGTTGAAGGCGTTGGAACAGAAATTCTATCAACTTTTACATCAGCTATATTTTTGTCATTTAGTAATTGTAAAAGCGAAAGTTTGGCTAAATCTAAAGTGCTTTGGTTGTTGATAACTGTAGTTTCTTCAGTTGCTAATTGAGCTTTTAAATCAAATAAGTTTGACTGCGGTAAAGAACCCGCTTTTACCAATTTATCGGTTCTATCAATTTGTAATTTTGTGATTCCTGTTTGAGTTTGGGCAATGGCAAGTTGGTCTTCGGCATTCATGATATTCAAATAAGCCAAAACCACTTGCAATGAAATATTTTCTTTCATTGCAAGTAAATCAAATTGAGTTGCTTTCAATAACAAGTCATTCTGAGCAATGGTATTTTTCAACTGATAACCATTAAAAATCGTAACATTTCCACCTAAACTCAATTGGTTATAATTGATATTTCTGTCAACAAAAGTGTTAGTAAAAGGGTCTAAACTACGTCCAAAATTGAAGGATTCGTTGATATTTCCACTTGCATTGGGTAATTGATTGAACTTTGACTGTTGTAACTGTAAACTATTGAGTAAAACTTGGTTTTCGCTTTGTTTAACAGAAATATTATTTTTAAGAGCAATATTGACAGCGTCTTGTAAACTCAATCGTGTTTCATTACCGCTTGCTTGTACAGCATTTTGAGCTTTCGTTTGGAAAGTTAAACAGGTAATTGTGAGGGCGAATAATAGGAAACGATTCATGTTGTTTTTCATTTGATGGTTCAATGTTACGAATGATAATTTTTGATTTAAAAAAGTTTAGGATAAACGGCTATCTCTTATGGATAAATGGAAATATGAAGATATTTCAGCATTTGAAGCGAATCTTGAGCCATTTACGATATTTTCTAACTATTATAAATGTTTCAAATAATGAACCAGAAGTGTTAAGTTGTTGATTTTTATGGTTTTATGTTGTTTTTTGTAAAAATAAAAGTGTCCGTTTCCGAACACTTTATTTTTATAACCGAACAATTGATTTTAGACCTAAATCTGTCAAATTATTGTATGATTCGATAGTTGGCTTTGGCAGTATGGCGAGAAAAAGCATTGAAATGCCACCATTCGTAGTCGATAGGCATATAACCTGCGGCTTTCATAACTGACCTCAAAATCAAACGATTGTTAATTTGCTTTTCGTTTAATTTCTTCGTTTTCAAAAAATAAGCTTCTTTTTTAGGATAGGCTAACTCCCCGAAATAATCATATTTTGTTCCCATGTCCAAAGGCAATCCATCAGTTGTAGCAATGGTTAAATCAACCGCACTTCCATAACTATGAATTGAGCCTTCTGCCGATGGATTAGCCACGTATTTTGAACGCTCTCTTGGAGCATATTGTGGTAAAGAATTCCATAGCACTTTTTGGAAATGAACAGGTCGCCCGCCATCGTACACTAAAAGTCGATAATTAGGATATTTTTTTTGGAGTAATTCACAGGCTTTTGCCAACATTTCGGCAGGACGCTTCTGCATAAAACATTGAGTAATACACCCGTACACATCTTTTCCGACAAAATTATCTGTGGTGGAATATTTTAATTCTACTAAAATAGAAGGGTCAATTTCTTGAATATTTACCAATCCTTGCTCTCGCATTTTTTGTTCGTATTCACAAGCTTGCTTTGGTTTAGATGTTTTAGGTTTTACTTTTTGGTGAGAATGTACTGAAACTGAAAATAGTGAGAATATTAAAAACAATGATGTTTTTTTCATAACTTAGGTCATTTAGTAAGAAATAATGGCATAAATTTAGTCAGTAATTTAGAAATTTTGACTATCCCACTAAATCAATGGAAAACTTATCTCAAAAACTATTCAATTTTATTACGCTCAAAAAACAAAGTCCACTCTCTGCCATGTGGGTGCTATTTTTTGTGGCTGCTTTCATTACAGCCTTGATAAAATGGGCAAATCCTGATATTCCTCAAGAGCAAAAAAATGAACTTTTTAAAGTAATTGTAGATGGAATGTTTGATTCTGCGGAAATTGCCGTCATGAAAATTGCCTTGCCGTTGGCGGGTGTAATGACTTTTTTTATGGGATTGTTGACCGTTGGAGAAAAAGCAGGTGCCATTGGTTTTTTAGCAAGAATCGTAGGACCTTTTTTCAGTAAATTATTTCCAGAAGTTCCTGCAAATCACCCTGCGAGTGGACAAATGATTATGAATTTCTCCGCCAATATGTTGGGATTAGACAATGCTGCAACGCCTTTTGGACTAAAAGCCATGCAGAGTTTACAAGATTTGAATCCTAATAAAGAAGTGGCTTCCAATGCCCAAATTATGTTTTTGGTGTTGCACTCGGCAGGCCCAGTTTTGATTCCTTTGAGTATCATGGCTCAGCGTTCTATTTACAAAGCCGAAGACCCTTCTGATATTTTTATTCCTTGTTTAATTGCGACTTATTTTGCTACGTTGACGGGATTAATATTCGTAGCAATCAAGCAAAAAATTAATCTTTTTGATAAAGTTGTTATGTCGTGGTTAGGTGGAATTACCGCTTTTGTGGGTTTTGTCCTTTGGTATTTTTCAAGTTTACCGCAAGAAGAAGTACAATCAACCTCTAAAATTGTGAGTAATATTATCCTTTACGGCTTTGTATTGGCTTTTATTTTAGGAGCAGTTTGGAAGAAAGTTGACATTTTTGATGCCTTTATTGAAGGTGCAAAAGGTGGTTTTGAAACTTCTGTTAAAATTATTCCCTATTTAGTAGCAATGTTGGTTGCAATCAGTTGTTTACGCAATGCAGGAACATTGGATTTGATTGTAGGAGTGATAAAAGATGGCGTTGCCCTTTTGGGAATTGATACTGCCTTTACGGATGCTTTACCAACGGCTTTGATGCATCCATTGAGTGGGGGTGGTTCACGAGCGATGATGATTAGTACCATGCAGACTTCGGGTCCAGACTCATTTGCAGGCAGATTATCGTGCGTTTTTCAAGGTTCTTCTGATACCATTTTTTATGTATTGGCTTTATATTTTGGTTCAGTGGGTATAAAACAAACTCGTTATACGCTTTGGGCAGGACTTACGGCTGATTTGGTGAGTATCATTACAGCTATTTGGGTGAGTTATATTTTCTTTCCGCATTGACAAACGTAGCACATACTTTAGTCTGTTTTGAAAACTTACAGACTAAAGTTTGTGTTACGAAAATCTTATGAAAACAATTCACCTATATTTCTTCACGATAATCCACCTTCGCCCAATTCAGATTTATTACCAAGTTTTCAACAAAATCAGGTTAATATTTCGGAAGATAATTGGTCATAAATATCCTCAATTTATTCATGCTCAAAGTTTTTCAATTTCCTTACAACCTTCTATTTCAAGCAATAAAAGTTATTTCCCGAATGAAAATCGTTTTTGTTTCTTAAACCAAGAACAAGTTTTCCCAAAACAACAAATCAACTGGAATGACGAACAAATCTTCGGTAAACTATGGGCGTATAACCTCAATTATTTTGATTTTTTGAGTCAAAAAGACCTTTCTCAAGCCAAAGGGATTGCCCTCATACGTGCCTATATATATGCCTATCCAACGCTTAAAACAGGTTTAGAATCTTATCCAATATCATTGAGAAATATAAATTGGATAAAATTTTTGAGTAAATATCAAATTCAAGATACTGAAATAGACGCTTTTTTAATGGCTAAATATGTCCGATTATCTGATAATTTGGAATATCATTTAATGGGAAATCATTTATTAGAAAATGGTTTTTCGTTGTTGTTTGGCGGTGTTTATTTCAGAAAAGAAGCTTTTTTGAAATTGGCAAAGAATATTCTGAAAACGGAATTGTCGGAACAGATTTTAGCAGATGGTTGTCATTTTGAAAGGTCAGTAATGTATCATCAAATTATCCTTTTTCGATTGTTGGATTGCTTGAATTTGCTCCAAAATAATCGAGCATTAAATCTTGTTGAACTTGAAAATGAGATAGCTTTTTATGCTCAAAAAATGTTAGGATTTTTACAAACACTTACCTTTCAAAATGGTGAAATTCCTTTAATGGGCGATGCCGCAAAAAATATTACTCCTACTACTTTTCAATTGTTAGAATATGCTCAACTACTGAATATTGAAGCTCAAAAAATTGATTTCTCTGCAAGTGACTATCGTAAATTTGAAGAAGAAAATGTGGAGTTATTGCTTAATGTTGGCAGGGCTTCACCAGATTATTTACCTGCCCATTCGCATTGCGATATTTTCAATTTTATCCTTTATGTGGACGAAAAACCTTTTATTGTAGATACTGGAACTTCAACTTACCAAAACAATGAAAGAAGACATTTTGAACGTTCAACGGTGGCTCATAATACAGTCCAAATTGGTGATTTTGAGCAATCTGAAATTTGGAGTAGTTTTAGAATTGGAAGAAGAGCAAAAGTGAAAATTTTAACCGATTCACAAAAAGAAATATTGGCATTGCACGATGGATTTCAGAAAATTGGTATTGCTCATCAACGTAGTTTTAAGATTGAAAATCGCCAAATTATTATTGTTGATAAGGTTTTGGGCGGAACGAATTACCCCGTAAAAGCCTATCTGCATTTTCATCCCGATGTTGGAATTAAGGTTTTTGAAAATACTATTTCGACCAATTTAGGAACAATTTATTTTGAAAATATTTCCAGAATTGAACAAAATACCTACTTCTACGCTGAGCAATTTAATAAAACGATTCCTGCTAAAATGCTGACAATATATTTTACAAACTCTTTAAAAACGATAATTGATTCTACCAAAAAACATGAAAATACTAATTCTAACCTTCTATTTTCAGCCTGATTTCTGTGCTGGCTCTTTTAGAACGACTGCTTTGGTCAATGCTTTGCAAAGCAAAATGAGTAAAAATGACACTTTGGAAGTAATTACAACGATGCCAAATCGCTATAAAAGCAGGCGAGAAAAGGCAGAAACGTATGAAGAAATTGGAAATTTGACGATTCATCGAATCCCAATGCCTGACCATAATAATGGTTTTTTTGACCAAATATTGGCGTTTTGGGAATATTGGAAAGGTGTATTTCAGCTTACTAAAAATCAGCATTATGACCTCATTTACGCTACTTCATCACGATTATTTACGGGTTTTTTAGGGGCAAAAATGGCTAAAAACAAGCAAGTTCCATTGTATTTAGACATTCGAGATATTTTGAGTGATACCATCAAAGATGTTGTTAAGAATAAATGGATTCGCTTCTTTTTATTGCCAATTATCAAGCGTATTGAGAAATATACCATTCAATCTGCAACGCATCTCAATTTAGTTTCAGAAGGTTTTAGGGGAAGTTTTACTGAGTCTAACGGAAATGTAACCTTCTTTACCAATGGAATTGATGAAGATTTTTTAGGAGTTGATTTTGCAAAATCTTCACATAATACAATTCCAATAATTACGTATGCAGGAAATATTGGTGAAGGGCAAGGGTTAGAGAAAATTATTCCAGAAACAGCAAAAAGATTAGAAGGTAAATATATTTTCAATGTGATTGGAGATGGAGGAACGAAGCAAAAATTAGTGGATAAATTAACTGAATTGAAAGTAAATAATGTCAATTTATTTCCGCCTATGAAGCGTTCTGAATTGATGGAATATTATGCTAAAAGCGATTTTATATTTTTACACTTGAATGATTATCAGGCTTTTGAAAAAGTAATTCCTTCCAAAATTTTTGAATATGGGGCAACGCAAAAGCCAATTATTGCAGGTGTGAATGGCTACGCAAGGGAATTTTTGCAAACATATTTAGTGGATTCTCTTATTTTTCAGCCTTGTAATATTGAAGAATTTATTCACGTTGTGGAGAATTATGAGCCACAGAATATTTGTCGTGAGCAATTTATTCATCAATTCAACCGAACAAATATTATGACTAAAATGGCAGAAAGTATTTTATCATTATCAGTAATTAAGAAAGAGTCGTCATTAATTTATGACGAAAATTGAAAACCATTCATCAAGTTTTCATCAAGGATTTTGTAAATCTGTACAAAACTTTTTTGTTTTTTGACTAACTTCAAAGCTTTAACGCATTTTAAAATCATCAACTAAAAAATGAATCGCAAAATTCTCCTACTATCACTTTTAGTTTCGTCGATAAAAAGCATTACCGTTTTTGCTCAACAGCCAACGAATCAATTTAATGGCAATACTCGTTTCGAGCAAGTTGGTACTTTGTTGCCTACGCCGAACACTTATCGTACTGCTTCGGGAGCTCCGGGAAAAGATTATTGGCAAAACCGTGCTGATTATGACATCAAAGCTGAATTGGACGACCAAAATCAGTCAATGACGGCTTCGGAAGTAATTACGTACAAAAACTTTTCGCCCGATGAACTTCGTTATTTATGGTTACAATTAGACCAAAATAACTTCAAAAAAGGTGGAATTGCTCAGTTGACTTCTACTTCGTCGGTTAGTGGACAAGGTACATCGTTTGCCCGTTTAAATGCTTCAACGAATGTTTTAGCAGGGAAAGAATACGGCTACAAAATCATTTCAGTGAAAGACCGTGCAGGAAACCCATTGAAATTTACCATCAACGAAACCATGATGAGGGTTGATTTGCCAACGTCTTTAAAAACGGGTCAAAGTTTCTCATTTTCAGTTGATTGGAGTTTTAATATTACTGATGCAGTTGCTACAAGAGCAAGAAGTGGCTATGAATATTTCCCGAAAGATGGAAATTATTTGTACGAATTGGCTCAGTGGTTTCCACGTATGTGCGTGTATGACGACGTGAACGGTTGGCAACACAAACAGTTTTTAGGACAAGGTGAATTTACCGTTCCTTTCGGGGATTATAAAGTGTCAATCACTGCTCCAAACGATTTTGTAATTTTGGGTACTGGCGAATTACAAAATGCTGCTCAGGTGCTTTCTGCTTCACAATTGAAGCGTTTAGAAACTGCCAAAACTGCCACTCGTCCCGTAATGATTGTTACGCAAGAAGAGGCAACGGCAGCAGAAAAGCGGGATGCCGCCCAAGCAAAACCAAGTGGAAAGAAAACTTGGTCTTTTGCCGCTCAAAATGTGCGTGATTTTGCTTTTGCAGGGTCAAGAAAATTTCTTTGGGATGCCATGCAAGTAGATGTTGAAGGGAAAAAAGTATGGGCAATGTCGGCATTTCCGAAAGAAGCAAATCCACTTTGGGGACAATATTCAACGATGCTGGTTGCACATACGCTTCGTTCATATTCAAAACATACGATTGCTTATCCATATCCTGTGGCTCAGTCTGTTCATGGTCCAGTTGGTGGTATGGAATATCCAATGATTTCTTTCAACGGAGCAAGACCCGAAGCTGACGGAACGTATTCAGAAGGAACAAAAGATTTTTTGATTGGTGTAGTTATTCACGAAGTTGGGCATAATTTCTTCCCAATGATTGTTAATTCAGACGAAAGACAATGGTCGTGGATGGATGAAGGTTTAAATACTTTCTGTGAGGAACTCGCTGAAAAAGAATGGGATAGAGATTTTGAAACACGTGGAACTCCTCAAAGCATTGTTGGTTATATGCGTACTGATAAAACGCAACAAGTACCAATTATGTCGAGTTCTGACAATATTATGGCTTTTGGCCCAAATGCTTATTCAAAACCAGCGGCAGCTTTAACGGTACTTCGTGAAACCGTAATGGGACGTGAATTATTTGATGCAGCCTTCAAAGAATACGCTCGTCGTTGGGCTTTCAAACACCCAACTCCGCAAGACTTTTTCCGTACAATGGAAGATGCTTCGGGCGTTGATTTAGACTGGTTCTGGAAAGGTTGGTTCTACGGTGTTGAGCCTGTGGATTTATCAATTGAAAATGTAGAATGGTTTGGAATAGATAACCTTACGCCAGAAAAAAAGAACGAAAAAGCAAAAGCTGAAGCAGATGCCAAACGTCAGACCATCAGTAATATTCGTAACAAAAAGGATATTCAAAAAACGGTGGTAGAAGAAAACCCTGATATGAGAGATTTCTATAATTCTTACGACAAATTTGCTACTTCAGAAGCTGACAAAAAACGTTTTGACCAAGCTATGTCAGGTTTAGCAGAAGACGAAAAGAAATTGGTAGAATCAAATAAAAACTTCTATGTTGTGAATTTGAAAAACGTTGGAGGCTTACCAAGTCCAGTAATCATCAAAATGAATTACGAAGACGGAACAGACGAAGTAATCAGAATTCCTGCCGAAATTTGGCGTTTGAACGACAAAGAAATCAAGAAAGTAATTCCTACTGATAAAAAAGTAGTAAAATGGACACTTGACCCATTCTTCGAAACGGCAGATATTGATACTAAAACGAACAGTTTCCCACGTGAACCAGAAGAACCTACTCGTTTCCAAGTATTCAAACAAACTCGTCCAGCACAACCAAATCCAATGCAACAACAATCAAAACCAAATGCTGTGCAGGGTGCGAAGAATTAATTTTAAAAAATAATTCAGAATTCAAAATGGTGAATGTAGATTTCAGAAGTTTTCAAAACTTTAATCTATATTCACCATTTTTGTTTCAAAAACTTTAATAACTACCAATCATAAGTTTAGATTAGTCAACTTTTTAAAAGTTGACTAATCTTTGATATAATTTTGATTCTCTAAAATAAACCCAAATGCAAAAGTCTCTCCAAACCTTTCAATTTAAAGAAAATGAAACCATTGCTTCTGTTGGGGCAAGCAGTGGCGTTTGGGAAATTTGGTTTGCTTCTCAGGTTGATAATTTGACGTTTTATATTCAGGATATTGATGAACAAAACTGTAATCAAGAAGAAATAGATTATGGCGTTCAGTATTATGAGAAATTGTTGAAAAAAAAGATTAATGGAAAGTTTATTCCTATTATTGGAACTCAAAAAAAAACTAATTTGCCCCAAAATACTTTTGATAAAGTATTGATAATTAATTCCTTGCACGAGTTTTCTTCTCCTTCTTTAATTCTTCGAGATATTTTAAATATTCTTAAAAAAGACGGAATATTATTTATTGAAGAAGTAATCGGAATGTCCGTAGGCGAAATACACGAAGGTTGTGGCAAAAGACTTTTTACAAAAGAAGAACTATCAAAACTATTAACCCAGATTGGTTTTGAGGTAATAGAAACATTTTCTAAGAATAATAATAATAACGTTTTTGTTTTTAAATGTAGTTTGGGTAATATGATAAACTGATTAGAACGAGATACTTATCAATATGATTTCTATTAAGTAAGTACAGTGAGGATTTAAGAACGTTTTGCCGTTTCGATTATGATTTTCATAGGTTTGATAATGAAGCCATGATAATACTAAATCCTAATTCTTAAAATCCAGTTCCTATTTATTACATGGAAATTTTGCCGATTAATGCTTATTTTTTGCGTTTTCACTAAATGGTTTTTAAAAATAATTCTCAAAACATTTGTTTATCATATTGTAAACACATAACTTGCTTTAGTTGTTTTCAAACAACAATATCCGCAATCTTCCTTAAATAGTTTCCTTTAAAATTTTATTGTTAGCTTAAAGGCTCTTAGAAATATAATCTCTAAGGGGTGAAATCTCAATGCTTTTCAAAATGTAATATCGCAAACTTCATATTATTAAAACAACAACAATTATGAATCTAAGATTATTTACCGCTACCTTAATTACAGGTTCTATTTTTTTTGCTTCGTGTTCAGACATTAGTGAGTCGTCAGTTGCTCCTAAACAAGAAGCAATATCAAGTGTTGCCGCAGCTAAAATAAAAGCTTTGGGATTTAATCCAAATAATGCTCTGAAAGTAGCAGAAGGCTATTTAGTAGAAAAAGATGTACTTTTAACTGAAGAAGATTTAGCGAAAGGTGCTTTGATGTACGATAAGGCTGCTCCCAAAGAAGAGCAATACCGTACTACTCGTTTAGTAACAGGATTGCCAAGAGTGATTAAAGTAAAAGTGGCAACAACACTTCCAACTATTTTTGTTCAAGCAACAGATGAGATGATAGCACGTTACAATTCACAAGGATTATTATTGACATTTCAACGTATTACCAGTGGAACAGCGACTATCAATATTACCAAAGATGAGACTTTACCAAGTGGCGTTTTAGGTTCGGCAGGTTTTCCAACATCTTCGGGAAATCCTTATGGAACGGTTAAAATGAAGCCTTCAACATTTGGGGCAAGTCCAAGTTTAGGATTTGTGGCAACCGTCTTAACGCACGAAGTAGGTCACTGTATTGGTTTCCGCCATACAGATTATATGGCTCGTGTTTGCGGAGGTGGTAATGAAGGTACAGCAGGTGTTGGAGCAATTTTAATTCCCGGAACACCATCAACCATTGATAATGCTTCTTTTATGATTTCTTGTGCAGGCAGTGATGTTCCATTCTCAAATTATGATAAAATTGCATTAAACGCTCTTTATTAGCGATTTGATATTAAGTAAAAAGATAAATTTACTTACCATGATGGATTTTGCAAAACTATTACCTTTCTGTTTGTGATATTAAAAAGGCGACTATGAAATAAACCATAGTCGCCTTTTAGTTTTAAGAGATTTCTTGTGGATATACTACACCTATTTGGCTTCTGATTTCACAAAGCAATTCCATTAATTCCAAACTGAATTGAAGCGGTAATTTATCACTCTCAGTCATGCTTGCTTTTAAACATCTTTGTACTTCCTCGATTTCATACGAATAGCCATGACCTAATCTTTCTGTTTCAAAAAACTGAGGTTCTTGACCTTCAATTTGTAAAGTCAAACCTTTAGTTTCATGGAAACGACCATGCAAGAATATTTTTCCTTTTGTTCCGTAAATAGTACAAGTGGAATCAGTTTGTGCGGCAAAAGTTGAAAATAGAGAAGCCGTTGCACCACTTTCATAATTTAGTGTCATAGAAGTATTCATATCCACACCAGTAGGAGCAAGCGTAGCCAAAGCCTTTATTTCTTTTGGATTTCCTAATAATAATTTACTGATAAATAAAGGATAAATACCAATGTCATACAAAGAACCACCCGTTAACGACGGATTAAATAATCTCGCATTTTCATCATAAGTTGCTAAAAAGCCAAAATCTGCCGTGAGGTGAATAATATCGCCAATTTGTCCCGATTGTACGATGTCTAAAGTTTGTGCGATAGCAGGATGAAATCGTGTCCATATTGCTTCCATTAGAAACAAATTTTTATCACGAGCTTTCAAAATCATTTCTGAAACCATTCCCGTATTAATGGCAAAGGCTTTTTCACACAACACAGGTTTGCCTGCTTCCAGACAAAGAAGCGTATGTTCATAATGTTGAGCATGAGGTGATGCAATATAAATGACATCAACTTCAGGACAATCAACCAATTCTTGATAATTTCCGAATGTTTTTGTAGCATTATATCGTTCCCCGAAGGCTTTAGCTTTATTTATATCTCTCGAAGCAGCAGCATAAACAACCGCATCAGGCACATGAGCAACTAAATCATCAGCAAATTTTTCAGCAATATTTCCGCAAGCGAGTATTCCCCAACGGATAGGGTTGTGAGTAGTTTGTGTATTCAATGGATTAATTTTCTTAGATAGTTTTTTCCCGAATTTAGGAAAAAGTACAAGAATAACAATGATTTATTATGGGTAGAATTGTTCTCATAACTTGACAAATGAATAGAAATATCAATAATAAGACATGGTATTTGGATACATGCAATATAGAGAGTTATCTTTGACCTGAAATAAGACTACTCTATTAAAATTATTAAAATCTAAGTTTTATCTTATTACATGAAAATAGTATGTTCAATATTCCAAATACTAAAATAGCGATTATTGGCCTTGGCTACGTAGGCTTACCACTTGCAGTAGAATTTGGGAAACGATATTCTGTGATTGGATTTGATATTAGTGCGACTCGGATAGGAGAGTTGAAGGAGGGCTACGATAAAACACGTGAGAGGAATTCACAAGAAATTTTATTTGCCAAATACTTGCAATTTTCAAATCAAAGTTTGGATATTAGGGAATGTAATATATTTATTATCACTGTTCCAACGCCAATTGATAATTATAAAAAACCAGACTTAAAACCACTTTTATCTGCCAGTAAAACGGTTGGAGGTGTTCTCAAAAAAGGAGATATAGTTATTTATGAATCAACGGTCTATCCAGGATGTACAGAGGAAGATTGCGTTCCTGTTTTGGAAAAGGAAAGTGGGTTGAAATTTAATGAAGATTTCTTTTGTGGTTATTCACCAGAAAGGATTAATCCAGGAGATAAAGTAAATACGCTCACTAAAATTAAAAAAGTAACCTCTGGTTCAACTCCTGAAGTTGCAGATTTTGTAGATTCCTTATATGGTTCAATCATAGAAGCAGGAACCTATAAAGCAACATCCATGAAAGTAGCAGAAGCCAGTAAAGCTATTGAAAATGCCCAAAGAGATGTGAATATTTCATTTGTAAATGAATTAGCCTTAATCTTTGATAAAATGGGAATCGATACCTCAGAAGTTTTAGAAGCCGCAGGGTCAAAATGGAATTTCTTGAAATTTAATCCAGGACTTGTAGGCGGACATTGTATTGGTGTTGATCCATATTATTTACTTCATAAATCAGAAAGCCTTGGGTACTATCCACAAGTAATTCTTTCAGGAAGAAGAGTAAATGATAATATGGGGATTTTTGTAGCAAATAAATTAGTTAAATTGTTAATTAAAAAAGGGCATAAAGTAGAAGGAAGCAATGTACTAATATTAGGAGTTACATTTAAAGAAAACTGTCCCGATATTCGTAATTCACGAGTAGTTGATGTTTATAATGAATTGAGAGAGTTTGGCATAAATGTAGATGTTTATGATACTTGGGCTGATAAACATGAAGTTAAAGATGAGTATAATATTAATCTCCTGAATATTTTAGAGACTAAGTATGATGGGATATTATTAGCAGTTGCTCACAATGATTTTAAGACTCTCAACTTAGAAAACTTCAAAAATGATAATGCAGTAATATTTGATATAAAAGGCGTGTTAGATAAATCATTAGTTGATGCAAGACTTTAATGTTTTGCCGTTTAATAGATTTGTTTATTGTTTGCTCGTTATTAATTGTCTGAATGTCATTACCTTATATTTTTGTTGGTTGACAAAGAAGAAATATTGTTTTGTCTTAGACCTAATCATTTATTACCTTTGTACACAAGTGATTTTATTCTGTATTTCAGAATAGATATATCAATATATTACTATTTTAAGAAGGACTAAATTAGGTAATATCCTAATTATATTTAACATTTAATGAAAAAGGCACTCATTACAGGTATTACAGGACAAGATGGAGCATACTTAGCAGAGCTACTACTTTCAAAAGGATATGAAGTGCATGGCATTAAACGTAGAAGCTCTTTGATTAATACTCAGAGAATAGACCATCTTTATGAAGATTTGCACGAAGATGATGTTAAATTTATTCTTCATTATGGCGATTTAAGTGATTCAACCAATATAATTCGTATTGTTCAAGAAGTACAACCTGATGAAATTTATAATTTGGGAGCAATGTCTCATGTGAAAGTTTCATTTGATGAACCAGAATACACAGCTCAAGTAGATGGAATAGGTACTTTAAGAATTTTGGAAGCAGTAAGACTATTAGGTTTAACAAAGAAAACCAAAATTTATCAAGCATCTACGTCAGAATTATATGGTTTAGTACAAGAAGTTCCTCAGTCAGAAACAACGCCGTTTTATCCACGTTCTCCTTATGCCGTAGCTAAATTGTATGGTTATTGGATAACTGTTAATTATCGTGAAGCCTACGATATGTTTGCCGTTAATGGAATTTTATTTAACCATGAATCTCCTTTAAGAGGAGAAACTTTCGTTACACGTAAAATTACAAGAGCTGTTTCTCAAATTGCCTTAGGACAACAAGAACGATTGTATCTTGGAAATTTAGATGCACAGAGAGACTGGGGACACGCCAAAGACTATGTAGAAGCAATGTGGCTAATATTGCAACAAGAAGTTGCAGAAGATTATGTAATTGCCACAGGAGTAACTACGAGAGTGCGAGAGTTCGTTAGAATGTCTTTTGCTTATTTAGGCATAGAGGTTGCCTTTGAAGGTGAAGGCGTAAATGAAGTAGGGAAAGTAGTTGCTTGTCATAATAGCGAATATCAAGTAGAAATAGGTAAAATAGTTGTTTCAGTTGATGAAAAATACTTCCGACCAACTGAAGTTGAATTATTAATAGGCGATCCAACAAAGTCAATGACTAAATTAGGTTGGACTCCTAAATATGACCTTAATGCTCTGGTAGATGATATGATGCAAGCTGATATTGCTATTTTTAAAAATAAATAATTTGAAAGCAGGGCTATTTATATTTTTCTTTTTTATCATATTTAATCTTTTCGGACAGCATGAAGAGATTAAAAGAGAAATTAAATATACCGCTGAAGTTGGTACTATCTTATCAACAACAGGAGAAACACCTTTTTGGTTGAGGGCGAATCAATATGGAATTGTACCTACACAAGCTCCGATTTTAACATTACGAGGAAGCATATCTTCTGATTATAAAAAACCAGTCACTAAAGAAGACCATTATAAATTATCAAAATTTGATTGGGGATATGGTTTAAATGTCGTTGGGAATGTTGGCAAAGAGAATCAGATACTTATTCCTGAAGCATATATTAAAGCCAAATATGGAGCATTTGAAATTTATGCAGGAAGAAGAAAAGAAATAGTTGGTTTGGTTGATACGACACTATCTTCAGGTTCTTACATTTGGTCAGGTAATGCACTGCCAATGCCTAAAATACAAATTTCAACACCCAATTTTGTCCCTTTGGGATTTACTAAAGGCTTTTTATCCTTCAAAGGAAACTACGCTCATGGTTGGTTTGAAAACTCTCGTACTGATGTGAAAAACTTTTATTTGCATCAAAAGAGTTTATATTTCAGATTAGGTAAACCTGATTGGGAATTTCATTTTTACGGAGGATTTAATCATCAAGTGCAGTGGGGGGGGGAATTATTATATCCAGATCCAAAGAATCAATTTGCAATCAATGGAAAAGTAGGCTCCAGTTTTAACGATTATCTCAATATTGTTACGGGAAGGAGTTTGGCAGGTGCCAGTGATACTACTAAAAATGGCTCTAATGATGCTTTAAATCGTTCCGGAAATCATTTAGGAACACTTGATTTTGGATTTGAAATAAATGTTAAAGACTTTTCGGTTTTATGTTATAGACAAAACATTTATGAAGACGGATCTTTGGCTTATTTGAGCAATATTGCTGATGGTTTGAATGGCATTTCTATAAATATCAAAAAAACATCTGACGCTAAGATTAGAATACAAAAAGTCGTGGTTGAGTATTTGAATACTACCAGCCAAGGAGGTGTTGGAGGCTCTGATAATACAGATGCTCGATTAAGAGGGGGAGATAATTATTTTAATAATGGTGTTTATAAAAATGGCTGGTCTTACAACCAAACCTCATTAGGTACGTCATTTATTAATAATCTTTCAGGCATTACGAATACTACAAATTTATTTTTTAATAATACTCGGGCTGAAGCGTTTTATTTAGGAGTCTTAGGTGTAATTAATAATAACATAAGTTCAGAAATTAGAATTGCTAATATCAAAAATGCTGGTACATATGAATCGTCTTTTTTGAAAGTAAAGAATCAATTTTCTGGATTAATTAGTTTAAATTATTCCCCCTTATTTTTAGAAAAAACAATAATTCAATTGTCTTTTGCAATTGATAGTGGTGAGTTACATAAAGACTGTGTTGGTTTTTACTTGGGTTTAAAGAAGAATTGGTAAAGCCATACTAGTAACCTCCCAAAATTAATATTAAAGAAATTATACCAATTTTAAAGAATAAATATTATTATGAAAGTTGTAATTCTTGCAGGTGGATTAGGTACTCGTCTTAGTGAAGAAACGTCTTTGAAGCCTAAACCTATGGTTGAGATTGGTGGCAAACCAATTTTATGGCATATTATGAAAATATATGAACATCATGGTTTTAATGATTTTATAATTTGTTTAGGATATAAAGGATACACAATAAAAGAATATTTTATAAACTACTTTCTCCATAATTCTGATATTACAGTTGAACTCCATAATAATAAATTAGATATTCACTATTCTAATTCAGAATCGTTCAAAGTTACTTTAGTTGATACAGGTTTAACAACAAATACGGCTGGTAGAATTCAACAGATAAAAAAGTACGTTGGTGAAGAAACATTTATGTTGACTTATGGAGATGGGGTGGCGGATGTAAATATTAAAGAGTTGTTACATTTTCATGAAAGTCACGGCAAATTAGCTACGCTTACTTCCGTTCAATTACCAGGCCGTTTTGGTAATATTGAAACCAATCAAGATGGATTAGTATTAAAATTTCAAGAAAAACCCGAAGGAGATGGAACTTGGATAAATGGAGGTTTCTTCGTTTTAAATGCTGGTATATTCAATTATGTTGAAGGAGATATGAACGATATTCAGTGGGAAAAGAAACCATTAATTGAAATTGCTAATGATGGACAGTTGGCAACTTATCGCCATAGAGGATATTGGAAATGTATGGATGCAATGCGTGATAAAATTGAATTAGAAGAAGAATGGAATTCTGAAAATGCAAAATGGAAAATATGGAAATGATAAATTTAAGTTCTGTTTATAAAGGAAAAAAAGTATTTATTACTGGACATACTGGATTTAAAGGAAGTTGGCTTTTAAAAATACTACATTTATTTGGAGCAGATATAAAAGGGTATTCATTAGCACCAGAAAGCGAATTTGATTTGTATAATTTGCTTAATGGGGAAACGCTATGCCAATCCATAATTGGGAATTTATTGGATAGAGAGAAATTGCTAAACGAAGTAAAAACTTTTAAACCTGATTTTGTTTTCCATCTTGCAGCTCAACCTTTAGTACGATTATCTTATGAGATTCCTTCTCAAACCTTTGAGGTAAATGCAATTGGTACTGCTAATTTATTAGATGCGGTCAAGACATTAGAAAATCCTTGCTCCGTAATATTAATAACTACAGATAAGGTTTATTATAATAATGAGTGGGATTATCCTTATCGAGAAAATGATAAACTCGGAGGCTATGACCCTTATAGTGCCAGTAAGGCATGTGCGGAGTTAATAATAGATTCATATCGAAATTCATTTTTTAATCTTTCTAATTATAATATACATAATAAGGCTTTAGCAGTAGGGCGAGCAGGAAATGTAATTGGAGGCGGTGATTGGGCAAAAGATAGATTAATGCCAGATATAGTAAAATCATTAAATAGAGAACAACCTATTATTGTTAGAAATCCTACCTCGGTACGTCCTTGGCAACATGTTTTAGAACCATTAATAGGGTATTTAATATTAGGCATAAATCTTCACCAAACACCCCTAAAGTTCTCTGAAGCTTTTAATTTTGGGCCCAATTCTTCGGATGCCTTGTCTGTGGAGGAAATGGTAAAGATAGCCATCGAACGTTGGGGATTGGGTACTTACGAAATACAATTATTAAGTAATCAACTCCATGAGGCTGGATTACTGAAATTAGATATTAGCAAAGCATTAAAAAAGTTAGATTGGAATCCTCAATTTAATGCGTCCGAAGCAGTTTCTATGACTATCGATTGGTATAAAGCTTATTTTGATAAAAAAAACAGTATCATTGACTTTACTGAAAAGCAGATAAAATCATTTATCACAAATGTCTAAATCAATACTTATAACTGGTATTACAGGTTTTTTAGGTTCTCATATTGCTGAAAAATTCTTAGTAGAAGGTTTTAATGTAATAGGTCTTAAGAGAGTGAACTCTGATACATGGCGAAATAGTGAATATTTAAATGACATTAATTGGATCAATGTTGATGAACCAGATTGGCAATCTAAAGTTATTTATTTAAATCCTTCTATAATATTGCATGCTGCTTGGAATGGTGTTACGTCTGATTCAAGAAATAAGCTTGCTCTACAGATGGGAAATATAACTATGCTTGCTGAGTTATTGGAAGTTGCACAAAAAATTTCTGTTATTAAGTTCATTGCATTGGGTTCACAAGCTGAATATGGTAAATTAGATAGTATAGCTAATGAATTACATCCTTTAAATCCTGATAACATCTATGGTATTACTAAAACATTGGCCAATCAACTTCTTCGATGCTATTGTGAATTAAATAATATCAATTGGTATTGGCTTAGAGTTTTTTCTGTTTTTGGTGAGAAAGAGTCTGAACAATGGTTGATTCCATCAGTTATCAAGAAAGTTCTTTCAAAAGATAAAGAATTAAAATTAAGTTCTGGCACTCAACAATACGCATATATGTACTGTAAAGATTTTGCTAATTCAGTATATATGTTATCATGTAAGAAAGATTTGCAATCTGGAATATATAATATTTCAGGAGCTAATGCCAAAAGTTTAAAAAGCATTATACAGCAAATTGTACATTTATCTGATAATCAAGACATAGATTTGAAATTTGGAGCATTGCCTTTACGAGAGAATCAATCTTCATTTATTGAAGGTTCTATGAATAAATTTTTTACAAAAGTTGGTAAGGTACCATATACACCCTTTGAGGTGGCTTTAGAAAGTACTATTGCTTATTATAGTACTCAATTCATTGGTGAAATAAAATGAAAGCATCTGACTATATTGCGAAGTTTATAGAATTAAAAGGCATAGGCTATGTTTTTGAACTCTCAGGAGGTATGATTACACATTTACTTGATTCGCTAAATCAAGTAACTTCTATCAAAGTAGTAACCATGCATCATGAACAAAGTGCCTCATTTGCTGCAGATGCTTATGGAAGAGTTACGGGGTTACCTGGTGTAGCTTTAGCAACCAGTGGGCCAGGGGCTACGAATTTGTTAACTGGAATTGCAAGTTGCTATTTTGACTCATCTCCTGCAATATTTATTACTGGTCAAGTTAATCTACATGAACAAAAAGGGAATAGGTCTATAAGACAATTGGGGTTTCAAGAAACTGATATTGTCTCGATGGCAGAACCTATTACGAAGAAATGTTTTCGTGTTGAGAATGTTAATGATATACCTCAAATTTTGAATGAAGCTTTTAGAATCTCTACAGAAGGAAGGCCAGGACCGATTCTTATTGATATACCAATGAATATTCAAAGAGAAAATATCCCTTTAGCAGAAATAATATTCGATTGTGAAGATAAAAACCTAAACTACAATTTGGAATTAAGCAAATTAAATGAATTATCAGTATCTATATCAACGAGTAAAAAACCCTTATTACTTATTGGTAGAGGTATCAAAAGTTCCTTTTCTGATGATGAATTAAAAATCTTTCTGCAATTAACAAAAATTCCAGTAGTTACAACTCTTTTAGCAATAGACTCATTAGATTCTGTAAATGAGCAAAAAATAGGGTTTATTGGAAGCTATGGCAACAGGTGGGCAAATATCGCTTTCGGAGAATGCGATTTATTAATTGTACTTGGCAGTCGATTAGACATAAGACAAACTGGAGCAGATACCAAGTTTTTTGAAGATAGAATAATATATCATATTGACTGTGAAGAGGGTGAAATAAATAATAGAGTAAAAAAATGTGTTCCAATAGTTTCAGATGTTAAAGTTTTTTTAAATCAATTTAATCAAAAGTTTCAAAGAGAAATTTTTCAAAAAAAATCGGATTGGTATAATTATATAGAAGACTTAAGATTTAAATGGCCTGATACAAGAGAATTAAATACTGCTGGCATAAATCCAAATGTATTTATGCATCAACTTTCCAAAGCTTCTGTTGCAACTAAAGCCTATTTAGCTGACGTTGGAGCACACCAAATGTGGGCAGCGCAATCAATAGAAATTAACAATAAACAGTTATTTTTAACATCGGGAGGTATGGGTGCAATGGGTTTTGCATTACCAGCATCAATCGGAGCTTGTTTGGCTTTAAATGTATCGCCGGTAGTTACAATAATTGGTGATGGGTGTATGCAAATAAATATTCAAGAATTACAAACAATTGTTCGTAATAAACTTCCAATAAAGATTGTGGTAATGAATAATCAAAATCTTGGAATGATTCGTCAATTTCAGGATTCATACTTTGAATCCAGATATCAATCAACCTGGTGGGGGTATTCTGCTCCTGATTTTGAAAAAGTAGCCATGGCTTATGGTATTCCAGCAAAAACAGTTACAAATGAATTAGAAATATTAGAAGCTGTTAATTGGATGTGGAATGAAGAAAATTTATCATTACCAGTACTACTCCAAGTAATGATTGATCCTCATACAAATACATATCCAAAGATTGCATTTGGTAAACCAATTACAGAAATGGAGCCTTTTTCTAAGCCAATAGCAATGGAAAGCACTTAGTAAGTATTTTGTTACCATAGATTCTATTTTTAATTTTTATTAATAAAAATGATTTATGATTATAACATACAATCATAACATAACATAAATGGAAAAATCAATTTCACAATTCAAAAACCTTGAAAGTAATTTAATCGAATTACTTCTGCCTACACTAACAAAAAACGTAACCAGAACAATTATTGCAGGTGAAGACTATATTCCTGTTTCTGGTAAAGTAGTAGATGAGAATGATTTATTATATGGGATTGATGCAGTAATGGATGGCTGGTTAACTACTGGTCGTTTTGGTAAAAAATTTGAATATCAGTTTGCTCAGTATTTTGGTTCAAAAGCTTCTTTACTGGTTAATTCTGGCTCTTCTGCTAATTTGATTGCATTTTATGCTTTAACTTCACCTAAATTAGGGGAACGTCAAATTAAACCAGGCGATGAAGTTATTACAGTAGCAGCAGGTTTTCCAACAACTGTAAACCCATTAATTCAATACGGTGCTATTCCAGTTTTTATAGATGTTGACATTCCAACATATAATATAAAAGCAGAATTGATAGAAGATGCTATAACTCCTAAAACTAAAGCAATCATGCTTGCTCATACATTAGGAAATCCATTTAATTTGGATATTGTTATGGAAGTTGCAAAAAAGTATAATTTATGGGTAATTGAGGATGATTGTGATTCATTAGGAGCAACCTATAGAGGTAAAAAAACGGGTACATTCGGCGATTTAGCGACAGTTTCTTTTTATCCCGCTCATCATATCACAATGGGCGAAGGAGGATCAGTACTTATTAATAATATAAAGTTAAAAATGTTAGCCGAAAGTTTCAGAGACTGGGGGAGAGACTGCTACTGTGAAACAGGCTGTGATAACACATGTCGTAAAAGGTTTGAATGGCAACTTGGTGATTTACCTTATGGTTATGATCATAAATATACTTATTCTCATATTGGATTTAATTTAAAAGTAACAGATATGCAAGCTGCGATTGGTCTGAGCCAACTGCAAAAAGCTGATCAATTTGTAGAAGCACGTAGATATAATTATGGATTGCTTTATAAAAAATTAAAACCATTTGAGGAGTACTTTATTCTTCCCGAACCTACACCTAATTCAGACCCAAGTTGGTTCGGATTTTTGCTAACAATCAAAGATGCCACTTTAATAAATAGGAATGAACTAGTGAGCCATTTAGAACAAAATAAAATTGGTACACGTTTATTATTTGCAGGAAATTTAGTAAAACAACCAGCTTACGCTAATATACAGAAACGAATTGTAGGAGATTTAACCAATACTGATAAAATAATGAATGATTCATTTTGGTTAGGTGTATGGCCTGGTTTAAAAGAAGATCATTATGATTATATTGCTAGTATAATTGGAGATTATTTGAATTCATAGTATTATATGTTGTATAGGATAAAAAGAATTACAACCAAAATAGGTATAGATGGACCAATTGGGTATACTGTTTTGACAAGAATAATTCAAGCAGGTGGCAGCTTTTTTTCTTTATATCTTATTGCTTTATATTTAACAAAAGAAGAGCAAGGTTTTTATTATACATTCAGTAGTATTTTAGCCTTGCAAGTCTTTTTTGAACTAGGCTTTAACAATGTAATAACTCAGTTTGCAGCGCATGAAATGGTCCACATTTCTACATTTGATATTTCAGTAGATCGATTAGAATCAAAAGCCCAATCAAGATTGGCAAGTTTATTATATTTCTGTTTTGCTATATTTTTAAAGATTAGTCTTGTACTTTTTTTTGCTCTCCTTTTTATAGGATATTTTTTCTTTAATAAATTTGGAGTTGTTAATGCCGTAAATTGGCAGTTACCATGGCTGATTTTAGTTATTAACACCTCTTTATCATTCATTATATCACCTCTTTTTTCTTTTTTGGAAGGTATTGGAAGAATAAAACAAACTGCTAAATTAAGATTATTGCAGCAAATAATTAACTTAATAATATTGTGGACAATGTTGATTAATGGCGGAAAGCTTTATTCTGCCCCAATTTCAGGATTATGTTCATTATTAGTTGTAGTATTTGTATTTATTTTTTCAGATTTTAGAACTGTACTTCTTAAAATATGGAAGCTTTTAGGTCAATGGAAAATTAATTACAGAATAGAAATTTTTCCATATCAATGGAAAATTTCTATTAGTTGGATTAGTGGCTATTTTATTTTTCAATTATTCAATCCTGTACTTTTTGCAACTGATGGACCAATGATTGCAGGTCAAATGGGTATAGTTTTAGCTCTTTTAAATGGTATCAATTCTTTGTCTTTGAGTTGGATGAGTACAAAAGTTTCTCAGTATTCAAATTTAGTAGCATTAAAAGAATATAAAAAATTAGATTCTGTTTTTAATACAACATTAAGACAGGTTTCAATAATTAATGGCTCACTATTAGTGTTAATGTTTTTAACAATTTATTTTATTAAGTATTACAAAATTACGGTCACAGGAAATGTTCTTGGAGAAAGGTTTTTGGACTATGGTCCATTAGTTTTAATGATGGGTGCCCTTTTTTTGAATCAATTTGTTTCTTCATGGGCTATTTATTTACGATGTCACAATAAGGAACCCTATCTTGTTTTTTCTATTGTAACTGGTATTTTGTGTCTGACTTCAACTATTGTTTTTGGAAATTTTTTTGGAGTAATCGGTATTACACTAGGTTATTTTATTATAACTCTGCTTTCATTAGTTTGGGCAAATTTTATTTTTATTAATTGTAAAAACAAATGGCACTTATAGTATTTTAAATTTTATTAAATTGGAAAAATCAATTAAAAATAATTTACTTGCATTTTGTATACCAACATATAATCGTTCTGAAATTCTTGAGGAAGTACTAGAGGATTTGATTTCAAAAATTAAAGATTATAGTTTTTTTATTTTGATTAGCGATAATTTTTCTACAGATGATACTAAAGTAATCGTTAATAAATATATGTTGAAATATGAATATATAATTTATAATCAGCAAAAAGAAAATTTAGGAGCTGATAAAAATATACAATCAACTCTAAAATTATTTAAGGCTAACTACTATTGGCTTATTGGCGATTCTGCTTGTTTAAAAAATAAATCTTTACTTCCTATTTTAAATTTTCTTACTGTTGAAAATCCGGATGCTTATATTATAAATGTTTCTTCAAGAGTAAAGAATTTGCCAAGCCAATTATTTGTCGAAAGAGAAGATTTGTTATTGAAGTTGGGATGGCATATGACACAATTACCTGCTTTAATAGTTTCTGAACGAATTGTTAATAACAATTATTTTAAACGATATGAAAATAAATCTTTTTTTCAATTCGGGATTATTTTTGAGTATTTAGGGCTACAGGAGTTTATAAAGGTTTATTGGGATGATAATGATTACATCAATAAACCAAAAACAAAGAAAATCAATACTTGGTATCCCAATAAAGCATGGGAGTATTTCATGAAAAATTGGGCAGATACAGTTTTTTCCTTACCAAGTTCATATTCTTTAGAAACTAAAATTCAATGTATTAAAAATCATGATAAAATGACAGGGATTTTTTCAGTAAAATCTTTGTTTTATCAGAAATCAGCTAAGGCATATTCCTTTAAAGTTTTTACTAAATATAAAAAGTATATTAAATTTTCAAATAGCAATTTATTAATTTGTTTTTTAATTTCAATTTTCCCTATTTCCGTTTTTCTTAAAAAAAATATTCATTCAAAACAATGAAAAGAATATTAACATTAGCTATCCCCACTTATAACAGGGGTAATATTTTGGATAAAAGTTTAGAATCGATTGTGTCCGATTTACATTTTGATGAACGTATTGAAATTATTATTTCAGACAATTGTTCTACAGACAATACTTCTATTATTGCTGATAAATACATTAAAAAATATTCAAATATTGTTTATGTTAGAAATGAAAAAAATATTGGAGCAGAAATGAATATCTGTAATGCTTTATTGGCAGGAACTGGAGTGTATTTAAAACTTTGTAATGATACTATTAAGTTTCAAAAAGATGCTTTAGGATTTATGCTCAATACGATTGAGAAAAACATTGAATTTAAAAAGCCTATATTTTTTTATCAAAACTATTCAAATTATAATGACTTAGATTGTGTATGCTTAAATTTTAATGATTTTTTAAAAACCGTAACCTTTACATGTACTTGGATTGGCAATTTTGGGATTTGGAGAAGTGATTTGGATGAAATCTCACCTCTTCACAGGAATTTTCATACTCTTTTAATGCAGGTTGATTGGACTTTTAGTTTAGCGTCTGCAAAAGGCAAGGCAATTGTTTATTTCAGAAATTATTACGATGTTTTCTCTGCAAGTGATAAAGGAGGTTACAATGTATTTGAAGTTTTTATTTCTAATTATTTAAGCTTTACTAGAAAATATTATCATTTAAAATTTATTGATTTACTTGCTTTTGAAATTGATAAATATAGGCTTTTTAGATATTTTATTTGTATCAGAGTTGTTTGGCTGGCAATTGGTTATAAAGGGATAACTCCTTTTAATAATAAAAACTCATGGTCAATAATCTTTAGAGAATATGCTTACTACCCCTATTTTTATGTAGGGTTGATAGTAGGTTTTGTATTTTTCTATTTTATAGAAATTAAAAAAGGATTATCAGATTTTTTTTGCAAATAAATTTTG
The DNA here is from genome assembly GCF_003148625.1 of Arcicella aurantiaca. Lineage (GTDB taxonomy): Bacteria > Bacteroidota > Bacteroidia > Cytophagales > Spirosomataceae > Arcicella > Arcicella aurantiaca. The sequence goes on from NZ_QGGO01000024.1 coordinate 30,403, forward strand.
CAAGACTATTTCAAGTAATAATTTATGATTTTAAGACAAAATCTTACATCAATATTAACTTCTTTAGTTGCTACAATTATCGCATTAAATTTAATGCCTTTTTCTAGAGATTGGGGTAATTATCAAGAAATATTTGATATTGCTTCTAATGCTAATTCTTTTTTTGACTCAATTGCTGGTCCGGAAATAATTTATACAAGTTTTGCATATTTAACGCAAAATATATTAATTACTTCATTTCTTATAGGAATTATCGCATTGAAAATTAAGATTTCTTTCCTTGTTAAGGATAGTTCAGTTGCCTTTATTGCAGTATCATATTATTTTGCTAGATTTTTTTTAGTTCACGATGTTACACAAGTGAGAATATCATTTGGTATTGCAATGGTTTTAGTTGCATATAAAAATTTGATTAAGAAAAAGTATTGGTATAGTTTTCTATTCATGATACTTTCTATTATGTCACATACCAGTACTTTAATTTATATACCAGTGATATTGATTGCAGCCTTAGTAAAAGATCCGTATAAATTTTTACAAACTTCTTTTAACTATTCATTTTTTGCAGTAGGAGCAATCCTGCTATTGTCAACGTTTTTATTAAACAAAATATCAATAGTTGACATGTTCTCAACTTTTCCTGATGTTAGATTATATAATTATTTTATTGAAGAATCTGATTTTGAAGCTCCCAAAATTTATACAGATATTTTCTTTTTACTTAAAATATTTGCTTTGGGTTTATTGGTGTATCATAAACCAACAATAAAACAAATGAAGTTTCAAGAAGACTACTTAAGATTTGGAATTGTTTTTTTATTTAGCTTATTTTTTTATGCTGCTTTTCACGATATATACCCTATTGCTTCTAGATTAGCTGATATTGCAGCACCATTTGAATGTATCATAATGGCGATTTTTATAATTAGATTGTCGAGACCAAATAATATCATTTTTACCCCAATAACCAGTTTTATGCTCAAAGCAATACTTACAATTATAATACTAACTCGCTTGATAGTAGCACAATTATATCTTTTAGAATGACAAATAAAATATTTTCTATAATAGTAACATTTAATCCAGATTTACTTCAATTTGCAGATGTTCTAGAGTTTCATTTGAATACAAATGTTGATTCTTTGGTAATAGTTGATAATGATTCAAATAACAGTTTAGAAATTCATGATTTAATTCAGAAATTGACAAAGAAAAAATCGATCATTTTTGTTAATTTAACTAAAAATGAAGGTATAGCTTATGCTCAAAATGAAGGAATAAAAAAAGCTTTTGAATCCAATTGTACACATATTGTTTTGTTTGATCAAGATAGTAAAATACCTCATGATTTTGTTGAAAATTTACTAGAACAAGAGAATGAATTGAATATTTTGGGATATAAAGTAGGAGCTATTGGTCCCGTTTATATTGATCCTAGAACAAAAAACTTCTACCCTTTAATAAGAATAAAAGGTATTTTTATTAAAAAAGTTTGGCCTGAAAGAGAGAGTGAAAAAAATATTAAAGCTAGTTTTATAATTGCTTCGGGGTCTTTAATTAAAACTTCAACTATAAAGGAAGTAGGATTAATGGATGATAGTTTATTTATAGATTGTGTTGATATTGAATGGTGTTTTAGGGCTGCTAGTAAAGGTTATCTTTTGTTTGCCTCCAAGAGTACTGAAATATCACACGCTATAGGAGATAAACGAGTGAGGTCTCTTGGCAGAGAAATATCTATTCATTCTCCTTTAAGAAGATATTACATGATTAGAAATAATCTGATTCTTTCCAAAATTCAATGGGTGCCATTAGGATATAGGGCCAGAATAGTTTTTGGATTAGTATTAAATGTGTCAATACATTTATTTGATGTTTCTTTTAAGAAAGAATATGTTAAATTTACATTTAAGGGGATTTTAGATGGAATATTAAATAAAAAAGGAGCTTACAGATAAATGGAACAACTTTTAAGTACAACTGATAATTTTGGGAATGAAAAAAATTTTTATGCTGGGATTATATTGTTTAATCCCGAAAACGAATTATTTGTAAGGTCAATTGAAATATTATTATCTTGTGAAATTAAAGTTATAGTATTTGATAATTCAACGAAACTAGAATGTCTAAATTATAATAAACAATTATTATTTGATAGATTTGGAGACAATGTATTTGTTTTAAAATCAGCTAAAGGAAATGTAGGCTTAGGCTATCCTTTTAATCAGATGGTAAAAATAGCAGTTAGAGAAGGAGATTGTAAAGGAATATATTTTTTTGATCAGGATAGTGAAGTTAATTTAGAGGCTGTAAGAAATCTTGAGAAATCGTTTAACAAGTTATTTTTAAAAGAACCATTTGGGATTATTGCTGCAACAGCAATGAGACAAAATGGTATGCCATATAGAATTCGAAAGCGACACGGAGTTTCTAATTATTCTAACCTTTTAAAAGTTCATCAAGTACCAAGTAGTTTTTCTTTAATACCTATAACCACTTTTGAAAAAGTTGGTTTTTTTTACGAAGACTTTTTTATTGATCATATTGATATGGACTTTTCTATGAGGTGTTGGGAAAATAATTTGGCAATTTATGTAGATAAAAATGCAAAGTTTATTCATAATGTCGGAGTTGGCGACGTGATTTTTTTAAAAAAAAGATTATTCCCAATATCAGATACATACAGACATTATTATCAAATCAGAAATTTAATATTATCACTTAAGAGAAACAATAAAAAGGGTTGGTTTTTTTTAAAAGAGATATTAATTAGAATTGTAGTTGTTTTTGCTATTTCTATTTATACCGGTAATTTTTTTGAAAGACTTAGATACCTGATTAAAGGAATGAGAGATGGTTTTAAAGGTGTGTCAGGTAAATTAACATAAAAAAGAGTATAGAGATGTCAATCTCATTTTTCAATTTCTAAAGCATAAGTAATTAAGCAGAATTAAATTTGATAATATTTTTAATAATAAGTTCGTTGAAATTGATGGTGTATAATGTGCCAAATTGTTTAAAGATTAGTACTATTGCCTTTTTTAGGGTTGCCCACGATTTATAATTCACTTTATTGAGCCATCTATATTTACATGATTTCCATAGTATTTCGATGGGGTTCAAATGAGGACTATAAGTAGGTAAGAAAAAAAAAGACATTTGGTTTTTCTCCCATTTATCAAACTCGTTTTTAACAATTTTAGCATGATGTATAGGTCCATTATCCAGTACAATTACATAGGGTTTTTCATGGGGTTTTAGGGCAAAATCCTCCAAGGCATTTTTAATAAATTGTCCATCAAGAGATTGCTCGCTATGATATACTGTTAATTTGCCTGATAAAGTCATAAGTCCAAAAACATTTAATCGTTTTTTATTATTTCGGGCAAAAATACGTTGAGTATCTCCCTTTTTTTGCCAAGCATAGGGAACGTATGGTTGCATAGTAAAGCCAGACTCATCAGCAAAATAAAGTTCAATATAGCCTAATAACCAAAGAGTTATGAGCATTTTCCAACGTTCGTATTTATCGACATAAGCGGTTTTATCTTGCCCTTTGTGGGTACAACGCCTAATACGTCGCCATGAATAATTATTTTTTTTAAAAAGCGTTTAACAGTATCCACGCCCATACCAACTCCTAATTCTTTGATTAACTCCGCTTGAATGGCTTTTACATTTTGGCTGTGAGCATCGACTGATTTTGATAATAATTGGGTATGGGTTGGGTTAGTAACACTTAAAATAGGCTTACAGCCTTGCCCACTTTTACGGACAAAACCCATAATACCATTGGTTTCCCAAGTTTTTACCCAATTACCAACGGTATTAATATTAACTTCCAAATAATTGGCTATGTCTTTAAATTGCATGCCTGAATGGTTCAATAATAAACCCTGACACTTTATCCGAAACTCAGGTTTTGGATGATATTTAGACCCTTCTCGCAAGGTTTTAAGCTCGCTGTCAGTTAAGTTGATAAATTTTTGCTTTCGGCTCATGCCGTAAATTTATATAATATAATTTAATTCTGCTTAATTACTTAAGTAAGAAAAACAAATTAATTGATATTATAAAAATAATGTCAAATCGTAGGAACGTATATCATACGCCCACGTTCTGACCATTTGGGGTTATGCTATACGCCCCTACATTATTATCGAATACATTATTCCAAATACTTAAAAGAAAATATTTGAAATATATTTTACATGCATGGTGGTATGATGGACTATTTGGTAAAGTAGGTGCATCAAAATATTCAAAAAATTAACGTCCATTTAACATATTAATATTTTATTATTTAGCTAAGAGTATGTTTTGGAATTTGTTAAAATTGTAATAAAATGAGAATCGGTGTAACTTTGGTTTAATCAGAACTAAAGTAAATGAAAAAGAAATTTCAAGAATTCATCGATTCTCATCGGACAGTCGCACTGTGGCAAGTTATTGAGAAAATACTTAACGACCAAAGAAAGCGAAAGCATAGTTTAAGGACAATTATAAATGCCATATTTTCCATAAATAACACAGGTACTCAATGGAGAAATTTGGACAGCAAATATCCCCCATGGGAAACTGTTTTTTTATCATTTCACTGAATTAAAAGCACGTGGTATTTGGAACGAAATCCTTGATTCTTAGTAATTATGGAACGAAAAAGAAATGGAAAAGAAAGCACTCCAAGCTTATTAGCTATTGATAGTCAGTCTGTTAAAATAGTCCAGTTCATCAATCAAGAAACAGGCATTGATGGGGATAAAAACGTAAATGGACGAAAACGAACAATACTTGTTGATACTTTAGGATTACCCTTTTCAATTAAGGTTACTGCTGCAAATATTTCAGACAATCAGGCAGGTATATTAGCTGTAGATCTGCTAAAAGGAAAAGTGTCAAGATTACAAAAAATAATAGCAGACATGGGCTATAAAAACACATTCCAAGAATATATTGAAGTAAACTATAAGTGGGAGGTTGAAATTGCACAAAAACCAGAATCAACGAAAGGATTTATTCCACAAAAAAAACGTTGGCAGGTAGAAAGAAGCTTTGGTTGGCTAAATTTTAGGCGAAGGTTGTTTCGTGACGTGGAAAAAACGATAGCTTCGGCTGAGGCTATGTTACAAATCGCATTTATCTCATTTATTATTAATAAGTTATAATTCCAAAACATACTCTAAAAAATGAAAATTGTATTTGTAATAACAGAGCTAGGAAGTTTTAATAATTTTTTATCAGAGTTAGCACTGGAGTTAATAAAGGATAGCAACATAGAATTGCATATAATCTGCTCCAATTATAAAGTAATCGATATTCCTGATAAAAATAATTTTAATTATTCTAATTTTTATTTACATTTTTTGGATATTCCTCGGAGTGTAAATATATTAACTCAATTAAAAGCTGCCTATTTTATTAGAAAAATATTGGATAAGGTTAAACCAGATATTGTACATTCGCATTTTACAACAGGCACATTTCCTACTATTCTTTTAAAAAATAATTCTTATATTTATTGGGCAACATTTCATGGTCTTGGACTGAATTCAAGTGAAGGATTTCGACGTTTATTATTCTCAGTAGTGGAAAATTTATGTTTTTTGCGATTAAATAGAATATTTCTTGTTAATAATGAAGATTTTTTATTATTAAATAGCAAAAAACGATTGCCTGCTCACAAATATAATTGTAAAGGGTTTGGATGTGATATAGATAAATTTAGTAAGAACAATTTCTCAATACGCATGAGGGAAAATCTTAAAAATAGTTTAAATGTTAACTTACAATTCGTAATATGTTTTACTGGTAGATTTGTTGAGTTTAAAGGTTTTTCTTTAGTCATTAAATCCTTTTTTTATCTTTCAGAAAAATATCCTAAAAAGTTTAAATTAATACTTTTAGGTGGGAAAGACAGTATTCATTCATGCGGACTTAATGAATTTGAACAAAAAAAAATGGATAGTCATCAAGATATAATTAATATTGGTTACACGAGTGAAGTGCCAAAATACTTAGCTATATCTGATGCACTTCTATTTCCAAGTAAAAAAGAAGGTTTACCTACTTGTGTTCTTGAATCTTTGTCAATGGGTGTTCCTGTTATTACTATGGACTCAAGAGGAAATAATGATCTTGTTAAAGATGGTTACAATGGATTTCTAATTAATCCATCCTTGGATATCAATGAAACAATATTATCTATAATCTCCTTAATTGAAAAATTGTACTATAACAGTGTTCTTAAAACACGATTAAGTAATAATGCAATAAAGGATAGAGAAAACTTTTCAAGAAATAAATTCATTGACGAACACAAATTGTTGTATAGTCAAGTATCTTAATAAATGATAAAAAATATTATTGTAACAGGTTCATCTGGTTTTATTGGAATTAATCTTTCTAAATATTTTTCTAAATTTTATGAATTTTCTTTGAAAACAATTAATAAAAAACAATTAATTGACTTAACTTCCATTGAAAAAAAATATAATGCACACACCTTCATACATCTTATCGGAAAAGCACACGATTTAAAATGTATATCAAATCCACAAGAATATTACGAAGTAAATACAGAACTAACTAAAAAAGTCTTTGATGCGTTCTTGGATTCTGATGCCAAAGTCTTTATTACATTAAGTTCGGTTAAAGCTGTAGCTGACACTTCAGAACAGATTTTAACGGAAGATTTTATTCCCAATCCGTTAACTCATTATGGCAAATCCAAACGATTAGCAGAAGAATACATTTTAGCCAATTTGCCAAAAGATAAAAGAGTTTATATTCTACGTCCTTGTATGGTTCATGGAGAAGGGAACAAAGGAAATTTAACACTTCTCTATAATTTTGTTAAAAAAGGCATACCTTATCCATTAGGTGCTTATGATAATAAACGGTCATTCTTAAGTGTTGAAAATCTTTGCTTTGTAATAAAAGAGCTTATTGAAAGAAATGATATTTCTTCGGGAATTTATCATGTAGCTGATGATGATCCAGTTGCTACCAAAGATTTAATAAAGCTAATTAGTGAAGTAACAAATAAAAAGATTTTAATCTGGGAAATCCCTAAATTTATCATAAATCTCATTGCAAAAATTGGAGATTATTTGCCATTACCCCTAAATACAGAAAGAGTAATGAAAATGACAGAAAATTACGTAGTTTCAAATCAAAAAATAAAATCTGCATTGGGTAAAAATTTACCTGTTTCGTCTGAAGATGGTCTAAGAAAAACAATTGAATCTTTTAATAAATGATATTTATATTTGTCACCCTTTGCTTATTCATTACAGAGTTGATATACTTTCGAGTAGCTGAACGCTTTAACATCATTGATAAACCTAATGCTCGAAGTTTACATACTGACATTACTATTAGAGGTGGAGGTGTTATTTTTTTTATGTCAGTTCTATTTTATTTCATTTACTCTAATTTCGAATACCCTCTCTTTTTTTTGGGTATTACAGCCATTGCAGTCATTAGCTTTTTAGATGATATTTTTACCCTTCCAAATCGCTACCGATTACCCTTCCAATTTTTAGCCATTATTCTAATTTTAGTTGAATTACACTTTTTCTCCAATCCAATGTGGATATGGACTGGAGTATTAATTATTGGTGTTGGTATTATTAATGCGTACAATTTCATGGATGGTATTAATGGTATAACGGGTGGATATAGTATGGTGGTTATTGGGGCATTATGGTTCATTAATAGTTATCACATAAAGTTTATGGATAACGAATTCTTTGTTTTTATTCTGATGGGGTTAATAGTATTTAACTATTTTAATTTTAGAACGAAAGCAAAATGTTTTGCCGGAGATGTCGGTAGTATTTCAATCGCAGTTATTATTATATTTTTATTGATAAAACTTATTGTAAAAGATTATAATCCAATTTATATCCTCTTTTTGGCAGTTTATGGGGTAGATAGTGTTTTAACTATCATTCATCGCTTATTATTAAAAGAGAATATTTTTAAAGCACATCGTCTTCATTTATTTCAAGTAATTGTGCATACCTTAAAAATACCTCATCTACTTATGGCTTCATTATATATGTTGCTACAAGCTATTATCTGTGTGATAATAATCTTTAATTTAAAAAGTAGTGAGCAAACACAATGGCTTGTTAGTTTTGGTATCATAATTAGTCTTTCTGTATTATATTTTATTATCAAACGAAAGGTTATGTTACTAACCGTTTAATAAGTTAAAGCATTTGGTATTTGGAAAAGTGTTAAATTGGTGGTAAAATTGATAAATATGGCTATTTACTAAATATTTTTCAGAACTATCAACTATTTGTCGCAGATAAATTTAGACCACAGATTGAATGGATTATACAGATTTACACTGGGAGGTAGTCAGATAAAATAAAGAAAAATCAGCGAAAATCAGTACAATCCGTTTCATCTGTGGTCTATCGTTTGTCTTGTGACAAACCATTTATAGTTCCGATACTTTTTCTAATTTGTAAAAACTACATTTCTATGTCCGAACATTTACTGTCAAAATATTCGAATAAATTTGTCTCTCGGTGGCTCATTTTAGCAGTTGATGTTATAATTGTGTCTCTTTCATTCGTTATAGCAAATGTTTTAAGGCATAATTTCCACATTAATGCAATTAATGGGGAAATAGTTGGCAGACAGTTCCTATTCATGCTATACATTCGTCTGGGGTGTTTCTTCTATTTTCGCTCTTACACAGGGATTATTCGCCATACCAGTATTGAAGATGCCATTTTACTCCTCAAAACAATCTCTCTCAGTTCCTTTGTAGCAGGCACTTTATCTTTGATTATTCGATATATATATGGTTTTGATACACCCTATTATGTGCCATTCTCTATATTAGGGATAGATTATTTTATATGCCTTTTCTTATTGGTTTCAAGCCGTTTTTTGGTGAAATCTATTTATGAGTCTTTAATTGTTGAACTTAAAGCTTCAAAGAATGTACTGATTTATGGAGCTGGGTATTCTGGATTAATTACTAAAAATGTATTGTTGAATGATAAAATTAAAGGATATCATATATTGGGATTTATAGATGATAATCAGGCTAAAGTGAATAAAACGATTGAAGGAATAAGAGTATATAGTCGTGAAGAAGCAGTAGATAAGTTTTTGGGTCAAGATATAGAGGATATTGATGTAATTGTTGCGATTAAGAAAATAACTCCTTCGGCTAAGCGACAAATTAGTGATTTTTTCTTGGAGAAAGGAATTGTGGTGAAAGCTTTACCACCCGTTGAAAAGTGGGTTAATGGAGAATTTTCAGTCAACCAAATTCATAATGTGAAGATTGAGGATTTGTTGGAACGAGATTCAATTGAGATAAATAACCAATTAATAGGTAAAGAGGTTGATGGGAGAGTTATCATGGTGACAGGAGCAGCAGGGTCAATTGGAAGTGAAATAGTTAGGCAACTATTACGTTATTTTCCTGCTAAAATTGTGTTGATAGATCAAGCTGAATCTACTTTGTATGATTTAGAGTTTGAAATCAAGAAATTAATTCCCAATAATACTACCATACAAATAGCGATAGGGGATGTTTCGGATAAAGTTCGCATGAGTCGTATTTTTAGGGCTTCACGTCCACATCTTGTTTTTCATGCAGCTGCGTACAAACATGTTCCGATGATGGAGAATAATCCCTATGAGGCAATAAAAGTAAATATCATAGGAACTCGTATAATTGCTGAGCTTTCGGCTGAGTTTGGGGCTATTAAATTTGTGATGGTATCGACTGATAAAGCGGTTAATCCTACCAATGTGATGGGAGCAACTAAGAGAGTCGCAGAGATGTACACCCAAAGTATGAATTATGTAAGTGGGGTGAATACTAAATATATTGCTACTCGCTTTGGTAATGTATTGGGTTCTAACGGTTCAGTAATTCCGCTTTTTAAAAGACAGATAGAACAAGGAGGTCCAATTACGGTAACTCATCCTGAAATAACTCGCTATTTTATGACTATTCCAGAAGCTTGCCAGTTAGTTTTGGAAGCAGGAACCATGGGAAATGGTGGAGAGGTTTTTGTATTTGATATGGGAGAACCTATCAAAATAACCGATTTAGCCAAAAAGATGATAACCCTTTCTGGCTTGAGAGAAGGTAAAGATATTTTAATAGAGTATTCTGGATTAAGGCCTGGAGAAAAGCTATATGAGGAATTGTTGAATAATAATGAAAATACGCTTTCTACCCATCATCCTAAAATTATGTGTGCTAAGGTAGTTACGCCAAGTTTTGGAGTGATGGAGATTGTTTTAGATGAATTGGAAAGATTATTGTATGAAGGTAATAATCGAGAATTAATTGGTCAGATTAAAAGTATTGTTCCTGAATATATTAGTAATAATTCTATTTATGAAGAATTAGATAAGGTTAAAATTCAATAAATTCCGAATAATAAATTATATTGAATATATAATCTTACAAAATTGGTAAATTGAAAGAAAATAAAGAATTTCGTTTATAGAAAAACATTCAAACTTTTTAATAATAGAAAATCATGAAAACAAAAATACTTTCTGGACTTATATGCTGTTTAGGGATATTGTCTGCAAATGCTCAAACGATTACTGCTCCGGTTGGACAGTCATTGACAATTACGAATGCAGTTGATGTAACTGGTGGAGGGCTAAATATTCTTACTGATAGCGAATTTAAAATTGGTGGCAAAAAAGTTCTAAGTAATAAAGGTACAGATAATGTATTTATTGGTGAAGGGACAGGTTTATCAAATACAGGTACATCAAATACTTTTATTGGAAAAGAAGCAGGTTTAGTAAATACAACAGGGTATATAAATTTGTTTTTAGGTACCTCTGCGGGTGTGAGTAATAGTAGTGGATCTGCAAATACATTTATTGGTGCTGGTGCTGGACGATTTAACACAGTTGGGGGTAATAATTTGTATATCGGTACAAATGCTGGGTCTGCAAATGCGATTGGTAATGCAAGTACATTTATTGGCTTAAATTCAGGTGCTAATAGTACCAGTGACTTTAATTCTTTTTTAGGTGCTGCAAGTGCAGAAGTTTTAACTTCTGGAGTGAATAATGCTGGAATAGGAGTTTATGCGGGCAAAAATTTAACAACAGGATACAATAATACTTTTATTGGGTTTTCTTCTGGGGTAGCTGTAGGTTCTTCAGGCATATCTAATAGCACATCTATAGGAGCTAATGCAGCTGCGACTTTAAGCAACACAGTAGTCTTAGGACAAGCAGCAACAACTATCACAGGACAAGGTTTAGCAGCAGGAGCTTCAGGTTTAAGATTTGCTAATTTGAACTCTTCAAGTGCTACTGTTGCATCAGGTGGTTCTCCTAAAGTATTGAGCGTTGATGGCTCTGGTAATGTTGTTTTAGTTGCTTTAGCTGGTGGTGCTACAACTACTGCCACAAATCCAATTGCTGAAAGCACTTGGAAGAATGCTGATGGTTATTTGTATAACAATAGCACAAATGGTGTTGTTATCAATGGTGCTGGTTTAGATGGTAATGCTCTTATCGTTAAAGGTGGTGTATTGTCTAAAGAAGTGAATGTTAAAGTTGAAGGTGCTGAGTCTTGGCCTGATTATGTTTTCAAGCCTTCTTATAAAAGAATGTCATTAGAAGAAGTTGATAAATTTATTGCTATCAACGGACACTTACCAAATGTACCAAGTGCTACTGAAATGGCGTCAACTGGTAATAATTTGAATAAGACGGACATTAAATTGTTGGAGAAAGTAGAGGAGTTGACTCTTTATTTATTAGAAATGAAGAAAGCTAATGATGCTCAATCTGCAGAAATTCAGTCTTTGAAGAAACAAATGAGTAAATTGAGAAAGAAGTAGTCACTCACTTAGGTATGAGGTATAAGGTATGAGGTATAAAGTATTTACGTGAAATACTAATCCTTATCGCCAAATGCTTAACACCTTTTAACTTAAAATCAGATGAGAACTTATCTAAAAATAGTTGGAATGTTCTTTTGTGTGATGTCGGTGAGAGTTGCTTCTGCTCAAGATGTAAACTTGAAAATTACTGATAACATCAATAAGACTACCAAACACGAAGTAGCAACTGAACGAATTAGTGCTTCTAACGTGGTAAGTGAAGAAGCAAAAGTTCATTATGAAGCTGGAAAGTCTGTAACGCTTTTACCTGGATTTTCAGCAAAAAGTGGTTCGACTTTTAGAGCAAATATTGCTAAAATTGCATCTTCATCAAGAATTGCTGGGGCTGAAACAAGTGATAAAGTAAGTATGTATGCTTATCCAAACCCATTCGAGTCGGCTGTTGAGATTGAATATTACGTTCCTAAAGCAGGAAAAATTAGCCTATCAATTACAAATATCATGGGCTTAAATATCGCAACTTTAGTGGATAACCAAGAAGTATCAGAAGGTAATCATACCGTTAAATATTCGGGAGAAGGAATAAATTCTGGAACATACTTATATACATTAAAGACTGAAACTGGTGCTGTTTCTAAGAAATTATCTAAGAAATAGTAGCATATAATATTTGCAAAAATGACGGACTCTCAAGGTTCGTCATTTTTTGTTTTACACACAAAATAACGTTATTCTATATTTATTTTATTCAAAGAATGTTCAAAATCCTAATTACTGGCGGAGCTGGCTTTATTGGAAGCCATTTGGCAGAACGACTAATCGTCAATCCCAATTATTTTGTTGTCTCAATTGACAATCTTTCAACTGGATGCAGAGAAAATATCCCTTCAATTTTCCCTAATAACTACCAATTTATAGAATGTGATGTAAATAATCATGAACATCTCTCAGACATCATGTTGGCATATAAGTTTGATTATGTCTTTCATTATGCGGCTGTTGTTGGTGTAGCCAGAACATTGGATTATCCTTTATTGGTATTACAAGATATAGAGGGTATCAAAAATGTATTGAATCTATCCAAAAACACAGGGGTGAAAAGAGTTTTTTTTTCTTCGTCTTCTGAAGTGTATGGAGAACCTGTTGAATTTCCTCAAAATGAACACACAACGCCTTTAAACTCTAAAATTCCTTATGCTATTGTGAAAAATATAGGAGAGGCTTTTTTGAAGTCATATAAAAAAGAATACAATTTGGACTATACAATTTTTAGATTCTTCAATACGTATGGCTCTAAGCAAAGTGCTGATTTTGTAATTTCCAAATTCATTAAATTAGCTTTGTCAAATAAAGATATTACCATTTATGGCGATGGACTCCAAACAAGAACCTTTTGCTTTATAGAAGATAATTTAGAAGCTACTATTAGAATTTTGAATGACGATTTGGTAATAAATGATGTCATCAATTTTGGTTCTGATATTGAAATGACCATTTTAGATTTAGCAAAATTAGTGATTGACAAAACAAATTCTAAATCAAAAATCATTCATTTGCCTGCTCTTAAGGAAGGAGATATGACTCGTAGAAAACCTGATAATACTAAAATGAAGCAAATTTTACAGGGAGAATTACTCCCTCTTTCTGATGGTATAGATAGGATTTTGGAGTTGTTTAATAAATAATGACATGACTTGTTCTATTATTTTCGGAAGTATATACTTAATGTCGTAAGTTAAATTTGAGTCGAAAAAACCTCACCCGTGCGACGGTCGCCCCAACCCCTCTCCGATGGAGAGGGGAGCATTCGACCCCATTTTTCTCCCCTCTCCATCGGAGAGGGGTTGGGGCGACCGTCGCACGGGTGAGGTTTTGCGACATGAAGTACATACTTCCGATTATTTTTAATATAATTATGACCGAATTGTACTCAATTATTATAATTATTTCAGTATTAATCTTCATTTCCCTATGTACATCTTATGGGGTTAATAACTTTTTCCTTAAAAATGCTTCATCTTTTGGGAAAAATAAAGGAGGTAGTCAAATTAGATGGGCAAGTGCCTCAAAGCCTCCTTTGGGGGGAATGTCATTTTATGCAGTATTTATTCTATTAATGATTTTGATTAGCTCGTTAGCTTATTTTAATATCCTTAAATGGGATTCTAATTATCTAATGGTAGGCTTATTATTACCAATGACTATTGGTTTTTTTGTTGGTTTAGCGGATGATAGTTATAATACAAGTCCGCTTGTAAAGTTTGTAGGGCAATTTGTGTGTGGATTGTTTTTTATGCTTTCTGAAAATCTTATACACATTTGTAATATTGATTGGGTGAATAATTGGTTTACAATAGTCTGGGTTGTGGGTATGATGAACTCAATCAATATGTTGGATAATATGGATGGTGTTGTAACAGGTGTTTCTCTTACATCATTATTAGTAGCACTTATGATAATGATAAAGTTAGAGCGTCTGAACTTGGTAGATGTAATTCTGATTATTGGAACAATTGGAGCTTTGATTGGTTTCTTATTTTTTAATTGGCATCCTGCTAAGATTTACATGGGTGATACAGGCAGTCAATTTTTAGGGGCATTTTTGGCTTGGGTAAGTATTCAATATTTTTGGATATTTAGAGATGAAACAACTGGAGGTTTTCAAGCACATCAATTTTTAGTTCCTGCTTTAGCATTTATCGTTTCATTAATTGATACCACAACGGTAACAATCAGACGGTTGGCTCGTGGTGTTTCGCCATTTGTGGGCGGGCGTGACCATACGACACATCATTTTGCTTACTTGGGAATGTCAGATAAGAATGTGGTAAGAATATTGATAGGTGTTTCGTCATTGTCTGCTTTGGTGATATTTATAATGCTTGATGATTTAATCCTTAATCATTGGAGTTTCTATAAAACATTAGGAGTTATTTTTTTCTACATTTCGATTTTTGCGATAATTCAGTATTACTATGAAATGGCTAAACAAAAGATAGGTAAAGGTACTATGAATAAACAAAGTGTTTTGATAGTAGAGAAAATGGATGACTTTGATTGATAAACTCTTCTAATGTCATTGATTCAACCTTTAAATGGTTGATAGTTATTGATTAAAATAATTATTTACGTATTTTCGGGATTAAATTCAATTCATCAATTCTAAAATCTATGTCAAAAATTACGAAGAATATTCTGACGGTACTTACTATATTTATTATAATAGGTTTGTTTTTTTTCCCAAAGATTAAGCAATTCTTGAAGCCTAAAGAGGAAAATAACAAGAAAGAAATCTCAGGAGGAGCAAAAGGAGGAGGAAAAACATCTGTAATTGTGACTATTCTTCAACCTACTCGTCTTGATGATTTAGTGAATACCAACGGAACGATACTCCCAAATGAGGAGGTCGAAATCCGTAGTGAAATCTCAGGTAGAATTGTAACACTTAATATCAAGGAAGGCGATTTTGTGCGTAAAGGCACAACTTTATTACATATCAATGATGAAGATTTACAGGCTCGTTTGAAAAAATTGGGCTTTAATAAAAAATTAGCTGAAGATAATGAAGCTCGCCAAAAAAAGCTTCTTGATAAGGAAGCGATTTCTCAACGAGAATACGATATTGCTGTCAATTCTGTGAATACTATTTCGGCTGATATTGAAGACCTTTCTGCCCAAATCCAAAAAATGACTTTGAAAGCTCCATTTGATGGAACAATAGGTTTTAGATTTGTAAGTTTGGGAAGCTATATTTCACCAACCACAAAAATTGCTACACTTACCAATACAAATCCCGCTAAAATTGAGTTCGCAATCCCTGCTAAATACTCCTCGATTGTAAAATCAGGAAGTAAAATCGACTTTACCGTTGAAAACTCTGAACAGAAATTTATAGGAACAGTTTATGCCATTGACCCTAAAATTGACCCGAATACTCGAACATTACAGATTCGAGCTATTGCACCTAACCCAAGTCGGAAATTAATTCCGGGGTCTTTTGCAAGAGTAGAATTGGTACTAAAAAGCAAAGGTTCTGCTTTGATGATTCCGACTGAATCGGTGATTCCAGAATTGAAAGGAAGTAAAGTTTTTGTTGTTAAAAATGGCAAAGCAACACCTATGAAAGTGCAGTTAGGCGTTAGAGGTGAAAAAACGGTTGAAGTAATTTCTGGTTTGACTATGGGCGATACGCTCATTACAACGGGTATTCTACAAGTTAAACCCGACGGGGACGTTGATATAAGGGAAGTCATTAAATAGATAATAATGATTCTGAAATCTTAAAATTAAGACTTTCATTTTTACAAACCCTAATCAATTTCTAAGAAAAATACACCCTAATTGAGCCAATTGGCATTTGATAAATTTATAATTAACGATTAATAGTTTACAGTACATTAAGAATTTTAAACACCATTGTGAAAAAATCCGCTACGTGTAAAATATTTTATCAGTTAATTTAAAAACAATCAAATGAAAATAGCCATCTGGCACAATTTGCATAGTGGCGGAGCAAGTCGAGCTTTGCAATATCATATTCAGGGATTAGTAGAAAATGGACATGAAGTAGAAGTTTGGGCAAATTCCCCAGATGCTGAGGGATTTATGAAACTTCCAACCAATGTAAAACTTCATAAAGTAGCATTGAATCTTAGTAACGAACAACCTACTTTTAGCGAAAGAATGGACTCTTTGTTTTTTAATAAAGATGCTAATATGCGAGCAATGATTGAACATTGTCAGGAGTGTGTCTCTGAAATAAAGGAAGGTAATTTTGAGGTATTATTTGCTCATAGTTGTTACTTATATGCAGCTCCATTTATTGCAAGATATTTGGATATTCCAAGTGTTTTGTATTTGCATGAACCCAATCGGTATTTATATGAAGCAATGCCAAGACAAGTTTGGTCGGCTCCAGAAAGGATTTTAAATAAACTTAGTCCTAAGTTTTGGATTTACTTTTTTAGTGACCTATGGCGTACACATAAGTTAAGGGTGTATGTTCGAGAGGAACAAATAAATTTTCAAGCATTTGATAAAGTATTGGTCAATTCATACTTTTCAATGGAAAGCTGTAAAAGAGCTTATGGATTAAATTCTGAAGTGTGTTATTTAGGAATAGATAATTCATTATTTAAACCTGCTGAAAGTAAAAAACAAGAATCTTACGTAATTGGTCTTGGTGGATTTATGAAACATAAAAACCAAGAGTTAGCCATAAGAGCCATCGCTGAGATTAAAGAAAAACGTCCAAAACTTATTTGGGTAGGCAATTTGGTTGATGAAGATTATTATCAAGCAATGCAAGATTTAGCTCAATCATTAAAGGTTGAATTGGAACTGAAAAAAATGGTTGCAGACGATTATTTGGTAACATTGCTAAGTGGAGCAACTTGCATGATTTATTCATCAAATCTTGAACCTTTTGGTTTTGCTCCTTTAGAAGCTAATGCCTGCGGAACGCCCGTTGTTGCGATTGCTGAAGGTGGTTTGAGAGAAACAATTATTCATGGTAAAAATGGATTTTTAACGAATCCGAATCCTGTTGAAATGGCTAATTGTATTCAGCAATTGGTTGAAAATCAAGAATTAAGAAATGAAATGGCAAAATTTTCCATTCAAAATGTTCAGCAAAAATGGACACTAAAACAGTGTTCGGAAAGAATAAACAATGCTATTCAGTCAGTAATTTTATAATTTACTGAAAATTAACTTCATCAAACACATCCAAAATTATGGCTTCTATCTCTGAAACCAGTATTAAACGACCCGTTTTAGCGGTTGTAATGTCTATCTTAATTATTCTATTTGGTGTAATTGGATATACTTATTTGGGTATTCGAGAGTTTCCAAGCGTTGACCCGCCCGTAGTAACTGTTCTGACCAATTATACAGGGGCGAACGCAGATATTGTTGAGTCGCAGATTACTGAGCCTTTAGAAGAATCTATTAACGGTATTGCGGGTATTCGTACACTTACGTCTTCGAGTAGAGATGGACGTTCAACCATTTCCGTTGAGTTTGATTTAACTGTCGATATTGAAGATGCTGCTAACGATGTCCGAGACCGTGTGGCTCGTTCATTGGCAAATCTTCCGAAAGATGTTGACCCTCCAGTGGTTGCCAAAGCCGATGCCGATTCAAATCCTATCTATTTTATTAATGTTAAATCTGAAAAAAGAGATTTATTAGAGTTGAACGAATTGGTTACTCGAAATATCAAAGAGAAATTTCAGACCGTAGCAGGCGTGAGTTCAGTACAAATTTGGGGGGAGAAAAAATATGCCATGCGTTTGAGAATTGACCCTGTAAAATTGTCTTCCTATCGCTTAACTGCTCCAGATATTGTGAGTGCCTTAACTAAGCAAAATATTGAATTACCTTCTGGAAGTATTGAGGGAGCAATGACTGAGTTAACGGTTCGTACACAAGGACGCTTGACTACTCCCGAGGATTTTAATAATTTAATTCTCCGTGAAGAAGCTGATAAAGTTGTAAAATTTAGCGATGTTGGTTTTGCGGAACTCGCTCCTGAAAATGAAAAAACTTTCTTCAAAAGAGATATGACTCCGATGATTGCGGTAGCAGTAATTCCGCAACCAGGGGCAAATCAGATTCAAATTGTTGATGATGTAAAGAAAAAATTAGTCCAAATAGAAAGCTCGTTACCCGACGACGTTGAAATTACTTTGGGTTTTGACTATACGCAATTTGTTAGACGCTCAATTACTGAAGTTGAAGAAACCATTTTCATCGCTATTGGTCTTGTTGCTTTAATTATCTTCATTTTCTTGCGTGATTGGCGTTCAACACTCATTCCATTAACGGCTATTCCTGTTTCATTGATTGGCGTATTTTTCATTATGTACGTGATGGGTTTTTCTATCAACGTATTGACTTTGTTAGGAATCGTTCTTTCAATTGGTTTGGTGGTAGATGATGCCATTGTGGTTTTGGAAAATATTTATGCCAAAATCGAGGAAGGAATGTCGCCTTGGGAAGCATCTTTGGCAGGTTCAAAAGAGATTTATTTCGCCGTAATTTCTACGACTGTTACTTTAGCTGCGGTGTTTTTACCTGTAATTTTCTTACAAGGAATTACAGGAAGACTTTTCCGTGAATTTGGGATTGTCGTAGCGGGTTCGGTAATTATTTCAGCCTTTGTTTCGCTGACATTAACGCCAATGTTAAGTTCTAAAATTCTGAAAGGAGGGCATCATCATCCTTGGTTTTACAGAGTTACAGAACCATTTTTTCAAGGATTTACCAATGCTTACGAAAATTCATTGGCTGGTTTTCTTCGCATTAGAGGTACGGCTTGGGTTTTAATGATTTTGTTTATTGGCATCATTTATTCGTTATTCAAATTTGATGCAATTCCTTCAGAACTTGCTCCAATGGAAGATAGAGGCGGTTTTAGAATTTCGGCAACTGCCCCAGAAGGAGCTACTTTTGAGTATATGTTGGGAATTACCGACGAAATGGGAAATTTCTTGATGAAGGAATTATCACCAACCGAACGAGTGGGCGTTGTAACGGTAACTTCGCCACCTTTTGGAAATGGTGGAGCAAATACAGGAACGATGCGTGTGGTTTTGCGTGATACCATTGCCAGAAGACCACAACAGAAAATTGTAGAGGAAATTCAACCTAAATTGAAAAAATATACGGGGGCAAAAATGTTTGTTATCCAAGAGCCAACCATACAAACAGGGCAACGTGGCGGAGGTTTGCCAGTTCAATTTGTAATTCAAGCGGCAAATTTTGACAAACTGAAAAAAGCAATTCCAGAGTTTATGGCTAAAGTTCGGGAGTCGTCAAAATTTGAAGTTGCCGATGTAAATTTGAAATTTACTAAACCAGAATTACGCTTAGAAATTGACCGTGAAAAGGCACAAAATTTAGGAGTTTCAATCCAAGATGTGGCTCAAACGCTTCAATTGGGGCTTTCTGGACGTAGATTTGGTTATTTTTTGATGAATGGAAAGCAATACCAAATTATTGGACAAATTGACCGTCCTGAGCGTAATGACGTGTCCGATTTACGTTCATTGTACGTAAAAAGTAATCGTGATGAATTGATACAATTAGACAATTTGGTGAAAATTACGGAACAAAGTACACCACCTCAATTATTCCGATACAATCGTTATGTGGCTGCAACGGTACAAGCACAAGCGGCTAAAGGAGTGACATTAGGCGAAGCTTTGGACGAAATGGATAAAATTGCCAAAGAGGTTTTAGACCCTTCTTTCTCAACGGCTTATGATGGTCAGTCGAAGGAGTTTAAGGAATCGTCTTCTTCGTTAGTTTTTGCCTTTGCTTTGGCTTTGATTCTGATTTATTTAATTCTTTCGGCTCAATTTGAGAGTTTTGTTGACCCATTAATTATCCTTTTGACTGTTCCTTTGGCGGTTGCAGGGGCATTATTATCACTTTGGGATTTCTCACAAACCTTAAATATTTTCTCACAAATCGGAATTATTGTATTGATTGGTTTAGTTACCAAAAATGGTATTTTGATTGTAGAATTTGCCAATCAACGGAAAGAACAAGGAAGTTCAAAACTACAAGCTGCTAAAGAAGCCGCAGTGGCTCGTTTTCGCCCAATTTTGATGACTTCGCTTTGTACCATTTTAGGTATTTTACCAATCGCATTGGCTTTGGGTGCGGGTTCACAAAGTAGAGTTTCGATGGGAATTGCCGTAGTAGGAGGAATGTTATTTGCCACAACCTTAACGCTTTACATTATTCCTGCGGTGTATAGTTATATGTCGAGAGATTTGAAACCACAAGGCGGACAAATTAAAAGTGAAGCATTAATTGAAGCGGTTTAGTGAGTTAGTGAATGGTGAATTGTGAGTTAGTAGGTTATAAATTAGTGAATTTTGTAATCCTAAAATCATTCAATCCCATAAATCATAGTTCAGACCAAAATTTAAAATCATTCAATACCATAAATCATAGTTCATACCAATATTTTTAATTTCAGTAAACCCATAAATCATAGTTCAGAACAATATTGTACCTTTGTGAATTCATAAAAACCTAAGCAATAGTGCTTTGGCTTACATTTACAAGGTTTATCCTCAACTTTAATTCTTAAAATCAACGAATGAGTTTATTAGCAATCGGTTCGGTGGCGTTTGATGCCCTCGAAACTCCCTACGGAAAAACAGACAAAATTATTGGTGGTGCAGGTACGTACATTTCTTTGTCGGCATCTTATTTCAAAACGCCTATCAACTTAGTAGCCGTAGTAGGAGAAGATTTCCCTCAAGAATATATCGAATTACTTCAAAATAAAGGTGTTGATACGACAGGTCTTCAAATTAAAAAAGGTGAAAAATCATTCTTTTGGTCTGGACGTTATCACAACAATATGAATTCTCGTGACACATTGGTGACAGAATTGAACGTTTTAGGAACATTTGACCCAATCGTTCCTGCTGAATATCAAGACTGTCAATATTTGATGTTAGGAAACCTAACGCCAGCAGTTCAAAAAACGGTAATTGACCGTTTGGAAAATCGTCCGAAATTGATTGCCATGGATACTATGAATTTCTGGATGGATATTGCCATGGACGATTTGAAAACTGTCTTGAAAATGGTTGACGTATTGTGTATCAATGACGAAGAAGCTCGCCAATTATCAGGAGATTATTCATTGAGAACTGCCTCAAAAACAATTATGGCAATGGGACCTAAAACCTTGATTATCAAAAAAGGAGAGCATGGTGCATTGTTATTCCAAGGAGATAAAATGTTCTTCTGTCCAGCCTTGCCATTAGAAGAAGTTTTTGACCCAACAGGAGCAGGAGATACTTTCGTTGGTGGATTTATCGGTTATTTAGCGAAAACAGATGATATTTCTTTCGAAAACATGAAACGTGCAATCGTTTATGGTTCAGCAATGGCTTCTTTCTGCGTTGAAAAATTCGGAACAGAACGTTTATTAGATTTATCAGAAGAAGAATTGACGGCTCGTGTTGCAGAATTTAAAGATTTAGCAGGATTTGACGTTTAGTTAAAGAATAATTAAAAGAGAATAGTGAATAGTTGTATTTGGTGATAGTAAATATACCGCATTTTAAACTATTCACTATTCTCTTTAAACTATCATCTATCCTTACATTCCTCCAGAAATAAAGTTCTGTAAATGGTGAATCGTATTTTTCTGGTCTTCAATAATATATCTTACCACGTCACCCATCGAAACCAAACCAACTACGTGGCTATCGGCAACTACTGGCAGATAACGTATGTGTTTGTCGGACATTAACTCCATACATTTTTCAATAGAATCTTCAAATTTTACGGTTGTAGGCGATACTTGCATGATTTCAGAAACTAAAGTATCATGCGAATGTTTGCCTTTTACAATAACTTTTTGGGCATAATCTCGCTCAGTCACTACCCCAACGAATTTATCTTCGTCGTAAACAACCAATGCTCCAATATTTTTTTGAACCATAATTTCTAAGGCATCATAAACCGTTTTTGATGCGTCGATTACCGTAACGGTATTTCCTTTGTGATAAATAAGATTGGAGACTTTTTTCATAACCGATTAGTTTTAGTTTTAAACAGGGTCTTTATTAGGAAGTAAAATTTATACAAAATATTTGATAAATGCAAGTTGAATTTTACCCTTGTAATCAGTTTTTTGAGATAAAGAGAAGATATTGATGAATAAATGAGGCGAGATTAATAAAAATAAAAAAACGGTATAAAGAGTCCTGAAGCTCAATATACCGTTTATAATCAGTGGTTATCCCAATTTTACTTTATGAGTAATATTTTACAATTTTCGATTATTTATACTATAAAGCACTTGTAAATAGATTTTTACTTTATTTTAATCATAATTTATCAAACTTGAAAAACCCCAACTCTCAAATCCTTTGTAATAGGTGCATGATTAGCGGCTTCAATCCCTTTTGAAATTACCTTTCGGGTATCCATTGGGTCAATTATTTCATCTACCCACAAACGAGCCGCTGCATAATATGGTGTTGTTTGTGTATTATATCGCTTCATGATTTCTTGTAAAATTTCGTCCTCTTCTTCTTTACTCAATACTTTGCCTTTTGCTTTCATGGAAGCAATTTGCGTTTGCAAAAGTGTTTTGGCGGCTTGTTCTCCGCCCATTACCGCTATTTTTGCTGAATGCCAAGCGTAAATAAAACTCGGATTATACGCCTTTCCACACATGGCATAATTGCCTGCTCCGTAAGAATTTCCGATGATAATGGTGAATTTGGGAACGATTGAATTGGAAACGGCATTAACCATTTTCGCTCCGTCTTTGGTAATGCCCGAATGTTCAGAACGGCTACCGACCATGAACCCTGTTACATCTTGCAAAAAAACCAAAGGAATTTTCTTTTGATTGCAATTCATGATGAAACGAGCAGCTTTGTCGGCTGAATCGTTGTAAATCACACCACCAATTTGGACTTCACCTTTGGCACTTTTCACGACTAAGCGTTGATTTGCGACAATGCCAACTGCCCAACCGTCGATACGAGCATATCCACAAATAATGGTTTTTCCATAATCTTTTTTAAATTCATCAAATTCAGAATTGTCCACCAATCGCTCAATAATTTCGAGCATATTGTAAGGTTTCGTTCTTAATTCTGGAAATAAATTCAATATTTCTTCTGGACTTTTTACAGGTTGTTTTGACTCAATTCGGTCGAAACCTGCTTCTGATTTTTTGCCTAATTTACCAATTGTTCTTTTGACTTGGTCTAAACATTCTTGTTCGGTCTTGAATTTATAATCAGCAATTCCTGAAATTTCGGTATGTGTAACCGCACCGCCTAACGTTTCGGCGTCAATGTCTTCACCAACGGCTGCTTTTACCAAATAGGGCCCTGCCAAAAAGATAGAACTTTGCCCTTCAACCATTAGCGTTTCGTCGGACATGATGGGCAAATACGCTCCACCTGCTACGCAACTTCCCAAAACGGCTGAAATTTGGGTAATTCCCATCGCACTCATGAGCGAATTATTGTAAAAAACTCTTCCGAAATGCTCACGGTCTGGAAAAATTTCGTCTTGCATGGGTAGAAAAACACCTGCACTATCCACCAAATAAATGATTGGAAGTTGATTTTGCATGGCAATTTCCTGAAAACGAAGGTTCTTTTTACCCGTAATCGGAAAATATGCTCCCGCTTTTACGGTTTGGTCGTTGGCGACAATAACGCATAGTCGTCCAGAAACGTAGCCTAAACCGCCAACGGTGCCACCTGCTGGGCAACCGCCATGTTCGGCATACATTTCGTAACCAACAAAAGCCCCGATTTCTAAAAAATCAGAATTGTCATCAATCAGATAATCAATGCGTTCACGGGCAGTAAGTTTGCCACGTTCGTGTTGTTTTTGAATGTTTTTGAGTCCTCCGCCGAGCTTAATTGTTTCAAGCCTTTTTTTTCTTTCTTCAAGAAGGCTTTGATGAGATGTTTGAGATTGGATATTCATTGTTTTTGATTGTTGATGGAATAAATGCAAGATAGTTTTTTTTAAGAAATGAATTTTATTTCTTTACAATTTTCATTGGACAAGCGGAAATATAGCTTTGATAAATAAGTAGTATAATAATGACTTATCAGGCTTAAATGCTTATTTTTGAGTTCTGAAAATGTGCTACGGACAGCTTTGTTCGATGGTAAATAATCAATTTATTTTTACGTCGGACAAGGCTGTCCGTATTACAAAAAATGAATCCAAACGAGTTTTTATCCAAACTTCATAAATATGAAATCAAAATTCGCAAGGCGGTAACATCGCAAATGCGGGGGAACTTTCATTCTATTTTTAAGGGTTCTGGCTTGGAATTCAGTGATTTACGTTTGTATCAATATGGAGACGACGTTCGCTTGATTGACTGGAACACTTCTGCAAAAGGTCACGGAACGTATGTGAAAATCTTTAAAGAAGAAAAAGAGCAAACCGTTTTTTTTGTGTTGGATGTGAGTGCTTCTCAGGATGTTGGACGCTCGAATCGGTCAAAATTGGATACGAGTAAGGAAATTTGTGGCGTTTTGGCATTTTCAGCCATTAAAGAAGCGAGTCATGTTGGATTGTTGTGTTTTTCAGACCAAAAGGAGAAATATATAAAACCAGCCAATACGCTCAAACACGGTTATAGGACGATTTTAGAGCTTTTTAAACTCAAAACAGACTCAGCAGGAACGAATTTGAAAAAGATGATTCTTTTTACTTTGGATGTTTTGAAAAGAAGAAGTTTAGTGATTTTAGTGTCAGATTTTATTGATTCGGGCTATGAAGAAAATTTAAAAGCTCTTGCTCGAAAACATGACCTTATTGTAATTCATCTTTACGACCAAAGAGAAACCAATTTACCACGTTTAGGCATCATTCCTGTTTTTGATACCGAAAGCCGTAAAACCATTTGGGTGAATGCGTCCTCAAATTGGTTTAGAAATAGAATGAAAAACCTTTTTGAGAAAAATTCAGAGCAGTTAGACCAAATTTGTAAGCAAAACAAAGCCAATTACATAGCCATTGATGCTTCAGAGGATTACGTCCCGAAGTTGATTAAATTGTTTAAGGTTAGGAAGTGATTTTTTAGAGTAGATTTTAGAGAATAATGAATAGATTTTATAAGCTAATTTATAGAGAGTCAAAAAGAAGAATAAAGAATGAAACATCGCTTTTAGGTACGATGGTTATTCTCTATTCTCTGTTCTCTATTCTTTATTCATTTACTAC
The DNA here is from genome assembly GCF_003148625.1 of Arcicella aurantiaca. Taxonomy (GTDB): domain Bacteria; phylum Bacteroidota; class Bacteroidia; order Cytophagales; family Spirosomataceae; genus Arcicella; species Arcicella aurantiaca. Next base: position 56,016 of record NZ_QGGO01000024.1, read on the forward strand.
TGTTGCTCAAATCCCCAGTTGGACGCCACCCAAAGGGAAATTTTTGAGTGATAGTATTAAGGTTGGTTTGCCTGTAAAATATGCTCTCAGTTATCGTCATAAGGCAACTGCGGATATTTTTTTTCCTGATTCGTCTTATAATTTTGCTCCTTTTGAATTGGTAAATCGGGAGTATTTTCCGACTATCACTGACCAAAATGGAAGTTTGGATAGCGTTGTTTATACTTTGATTTCTTTTGAAGTTTTGCCTGTTCAAGAACTGAGTTTACCCGTGTATGTACGTGCAAAACAAGACTGTACACGAGTTTTTGCTCCGATGGATAAAGTAATTCTGGAAAGTGTTATCAGTACTGAAAGCGATGTGGATACAATGTTTCTCAAAAAAGATACTCACTTAGTCCCCATCAAACAACAGGTTAATGTACCACTTATCTTATTGATTTTTATTGCGTTAGCGATTTTGGCAGCTCTGATTTTTTGGTTTTTTGGAAAGCCAATTAGAAGACAAATCCAATTGTTTAACTTCAAAAGACGATTTGACGATTTTCAGAAACTTTTTCAACGCCTTAGTCGTGGAACGGATGATGCTCAAAAACGCTTGGAAAATATTGAAAAAGCGGTTGTACTTTGGAAAAAATATATTGAACGTCTTGAAAATAAGCCATTTACAACTTTTACTACAAAAGAAATTTTAGATAATTTAGACGATAACCGTTTGTCGGATGCTTTGAGAGAAATTGATGCAACAGTTTATGGAGGCGTTTATTCAAATAAAACAATTGCTTCTTTACGGATTCTTCAAGAATTGGCAGAAGGACTTTACCTTGAACGTAGGCAAGAATTAGCCCTTGGTAATCAAGGAGTGGTTATTGGAAATTAGTTATTGGTTGATTGGTGATTTGTATAAAACTCTCTTAAATTAATTTGCCAGTTTTCTAATTACCAATAACTAATCACCATTTTAACAATATGTATCCGTTAAAAATTAGGCGGTTCACCGCTGCGATTAGGTTTGATTCTGTTGCGATAGCTTGATTATTAGAGAGGTTCAATACTAAATCCTAATTCCTACTTATGCAAGATTGGTTTTCAAAATATTGGTTTTTGCCTTCAACCCTTTCGAGTTTCGATTGGGCTAATCCTTTCTATTTGTATAGTTTGCCGTTGATTCCCATTTTATTTTTATTGAGAGATTGGCTTCGGAATAATTCTACCCAAAAGCTAAATGTGGCATTTCCTGCCAATGAAATACAGTCAAACTGGATTAGTTTTTTACGTTTTGTTCCGGGTTTTTTTCTAATGTTTACAACGGCTCTTATTATTTTAGCTTTGGCTCGTCCACAAAGAGCTATTTCTGAAGATGACCAATTTGGAGAAGGCATTGATATTATGTTGGCGATGGATATTTCTAAATCAATGGATAATAAGGATATTCCTCCGAGCCGTTTGACGGTGGCTAAAAATGTGGCAAATCAATTCATAAAAGGGCGTAAACAAGATAGAATTGGCTTGGTAATATTTTCGGGAGTACCAAATTCTCTTTGTCCACTCACAACGGACTATGAAATGCTAAAAGATTATATTGATGATATTTCGTCAAGCCATATTAACGTGTCGGGAACGGCAGTTGGCAATGCTCTCGGAATGTGTATAAATCGTTTGAGAGAAATTGATTCTAAAAGTAAAGTAGCTATTTTGATTTCCGACGGAGACAATACCGCAGGAAACCTCGACCCCGTAACTTCGGCACAATTAGCAAAAGCCTTTAGCGTGAGAGTTTATACCATTGCCGTAGGAAGTGAAAAAACGACTACGGATAAAGTTGATGAAGGAACGCTTCGAGAAATTGCAAAAATTAGTGAAGGAAAGTTTTTCCGTGCAAGAGATGCTCGTTCTTTAGAAAATATCTTTAAAGAAATTAACCGTTTAGAGAAAGGAGAAATCAAACAAAATCAGTATCGAAACGTCCAAGATTTTTATCATCCATATTTACGCTGGGCAATTGTATTTTTCTTGATTTCTTTTGCCTTAAAAAGCACTTTTATGGGTAATATCTTAGAAGATTAGGTCTTTTTTAAAAAAACTCACATTTCAGGAAAACTTTACGGAATAATTTAACATATTTGATAATATTATTCATTTTTATAAGATAAAATTACCCAACCTCCAATATATGGAAATTCAAAACCCTCTCAAATCTTCTGCGAATAAGCAAAAAGTCTTAATCGAAATTGCTTGGGAAACTTGTAATCAAGTAGGCGGAATTTACACCGTTATCAGAACAAAAGTGCCTTCGATGGTAGAAAAATGGGGAGATAATTACTTCTTGCTGGGGCCATATTTCCCTCAAACGGCTTCAGCAGAGTTTGAACCGATTCATGATTTGGACGACTCTTTACTCGGAAAAACCATTCAAAAAATGCGTGCAGCGGGTTTAGGAGTTCATTACGGCTATTGGTTGATTACTGGAAAACCTCGTATTGTACTTTTTGATTTAGCTTCGGTAGCAGATAAAATTAACGAACTGAAAGCAAGATTGTGGGAAAGACATAAAGTTTCTACTTTGAATGTTGAAGACATCGTAAATCAAACAGTTTTGTTTGGTGAAATGATTCGTATTTTCTTGACTGAATTAGCCCAAGACCAAGCCAATAAAGCGGAAGTTACAGCCCATATCCATGAGTGGATGGCGGCAACTTGTGTACCTGATTTGAAAGCGGACGGTGTGAAAATTGCAACGGTTTTTACTACTCACGCTACGATGTTAGGTCGTTATTTAGCAGGAAATGTGCCTGATTTTTATGATAAATTGCATACTTTCAATTGGTTAGATGAAGCTCGTCATTATGGTATTGAAGCACAAGCAACGATTGAACGTTTGGCGGCAAATCTCTGTAATGTGATGACTACGGTAAGTGATGTTACGGCTCGGGAATGTGAATTTTTGTTAGGTAAAGTTCCTGATTTAATTCTGCCTAATGGTTTGAATATCACTCGTTTCTCGGCAATGCACGAGCATCAAAATCTTCATACAAAATTCAAAGATAAAATCAATGAATTTGTGATGGGGCATTTCTTCCAAAGTCAACCTTTTGACCTCGAAAAAACGCTTTATTTCTTTACTTCGGGACGTTACGAATTCTCAAATAAAGGATATGATATTACCCTTGAAGCCCTTGCTCGTTTGAATTGGAAAATGAAACAAGCAAAGATTGATAAAACCGTTGTGATGTTTTTTATCACCAAACAACCTTATCATTCTATCGACCCAGAAGTTTTGCAATCAAGAGCCGTAATGGACGAAATTCATGAAACTTGTAATTCAATTGAGGAACAAATTGGAGAAAAATTATTCAAAGCTTCGGCAATGGCAACTGATTTGAAAATGCCTGATTTGAATGATTTTATTGACGAATATTGGCGTTTGCGTTTGCGTAGAACTATTCAGACTTGGAAAACCAATAAACGTCCGAAAGTGGTAACACACTTATTGAAGCAAGAAGACGGAATTACAGATTATACTCGCAAGGCAAACTTGATGAATAATCCTGACGATAAAGTGAAAATTGTTTATCACCCAGACTTTATTGTTTCTACTAATCCGCTATTCGGTTTAGATTATGGACAGTTTGTGAGAGGCTGTAATTTGGGCGTTTTCCCAAGTTATTATGAACCTTGGGGATATACGCCACTTGAATGTATTGCTCGTGGTGTACCAACTATTACGTCCGACCTTTCGGGTTTTGGTGATTATATGATGCAAATTATGCGTGACTATGAACAATGGGGCGTTATGGTGGTAAATCGTACTTCGCAAGATTTCCACAAAGCGGCTGAACAACTTTCAGAAATGTTATTGAAATTCGTAAAACAATCGCTTCGTGAGCGTATTACGCAACGTAACCGTGTAGAAAGTATTTCAGAAACTTTTGATTGGAGTAATTTGAGAAGCTATTACGATACTGCCCATGATTTGGCTTTGAAACGTAAGAAATAGATTTTGTATCAAGTCCTATTTTGGTACTTGAAATAGATAAATTCAATTACGCACTTGCCGAAAGTTCAAAACTTTCGGCAAGTTGAATAGCAAACTCCCCAATTCTCATCTTTATTTTAAAATGTTAAAGTAGGACTTTTGTATTTATCAGTAAAACTTATGCCATCACGCCAGTTGCTAAATAGTTTAAAGCATTCAAACTTGGCATTAAACAATAAGCTGTTCCTCTGGTTTGGATAAATTCGGGCAAACCGCTAATGACAATTGAATCAGGTTGGTCTGGTGTGGCTGGATTTTGAATCGGAATGGTAAATGTACTGACAACTCCGGGATAATTAGTCAAATTTGGAGCCGTTGGACGATTTCCCAATAAGGCATCTTGCGGAGGATTTTTGACTGAAAAATCTGGCTTCGGACTAAAATTATTGTAATTCATCCACCCATATAATTTCTCAAATTGTTGAGCAATACTTCCACATAAAAATAAGCCAATTAAGCCTCTATCAACGCCATCATCGGTATTTCCAATTAATTCTTTTCCGTAAGACATTCCTCGTCTAACAATTCTGACAGGGCCTAAATTGCCTTCTCCTGGAGTGAGCGTTTGGTCACGGGGATTAGAAACTCGTGTATGAGCAGAAAATGGACATTTAAAACTACTCGGAACATCTTGGTTTGGACTTGGGACGCCTGCCGTTGCATAGCCAAAATTTTCACTTTTGGCGGTTGCAGGGTCTGGAGCATTTGGACTTAATACCAATGGAGAGCCATTTCGCCATCTGCCCACTAATTTTGCCGCAAACCATTCCACCAATTCATCTTGATTCAACCCTAAATACGCCAATTTTGCTACATTATTAGGATTGGTGGCTTGAGCAATCAAGAAATTATCGAAGCCTGCCACGTCTTGATACAAAATTCTGAAAGCATTATAAAAACCATCAAAGGCAAATTTTGCTTCCGAATTGGTAGAAGCATCGCCCGACGGACTTGGGTCAATAATTGAATATTGTGGATAACCAATCAAGAAATTATCTAAATCTGCCTGATTTCGGGATGAATGGTTGCTTGGCATACTGAGTGCAGGTTCAGAAATCCCATCAACATATCCAAAGTGAATTTTAGCAGGATTATCATCAATAATTGACTGATAAAGTCTGCCATCACCATCTTTAATAGGTAAAAGTTCGGTTAAACCATTGGCTAAGGCTGCATTTGTAATGAAAGAAATCAAATCATTCAAAGCATCGTTCGTTAGTCCGTAGGCATGAACAACACAGTGTAAAGCGGTATTTGAAAAGTTGTTGTACCACCAATTATCAGGAGAACTTGCATTGAAGTCGCCCAAAGACTGTTGTGATGCCGACGACCAAGGTCCTTGCTGAAATTCCGCAGGAAATGTTGAGTTAGGTTGGGTAACGCCAAGCATTGATAAACCATTGAAAGTCAAGCCAATATTTAGCATAGAAACAGGCTTGTTATTTCCCCAATCTACCGCAGATTGTACTTTTGGATATAATTCAGCAAAAAAATCTTTGGTATTTAACGTAACCGATGCCGCTTGAAAACTGAATAGTAAATGACAAGAATACGGATGTGTATAGCCACGAATGAGCAAACCCTGAATATTTGAATTGTCAGGGGGAGGAGGAGGAGTTGTACCAGCCATTATTAAGTGGTTTTAAGGGTTGTGTTGAAGTTAAGTAATGAGACAAAATAAAGTACCATTTTGATAGTTCATAATGATTGATAATCAAATTCATGACAATCGTAAATCGTAATTCTTAAATCGTCCTTGTACTTAGAAGTGGTAAGGTGTTAGAATTTAGTTATTAGGCAAAAGTATTTTTAACAAATTGCACTAAACCCTAACACCCAAATCCCAATGCCTAATCTATACTTCAACACAACCCAAAATGAAAATCATTCTTAATCTTCGGTGATTTGTGCTACCGTGTAAGTGTAAGCCTGATATAAATCTGTTGGCTGACTAAGATTATTACTGTTAATGAAATTTTCAAAAACACTTAATGAAACTATTGGTAGCGGAGGATGCGTTACAGCAATGGCTGCAATAGCGTTTAATAACCCCTTAAAACCCGGTCCAGAATTCCAAAATGTGCTAAGATACGGATTCATTGCTCCATCAAATGTTGTAATTAACATGATTGAATTGATGCCTTCTCCTGTTGAGTTTGGAATTAATATCAAACGTGCATAATGCACAATTTGTATTTCAGTAAGAATAGGCGTTACAATGTTCATGAAATCATTATATAAATGTTGGGCTGATGCCTGAGAAGCAGCATCTTGTTTGATTGGAATGTACAATGAAAGTGGGGTTGCCATAGTTTTAGTATTTAGATTTTTTGTTGCGTACTCTCTTAAACGGTTTTTCTGCTTACACCTTTTTACAAAACTCCGAGAAATATTGATGTCTTAAAAGGGTAGAAATACCTGTTTTATAGAAGAATAAATAGGAGTTAGTGATTTTTTTTATGAATTCGTACTATAATTACGCTTTACGATTCGTCTGATTTACGATTAAAAACTGATTTCCTCCGTTCAAATCATTTACCTTTGTAGGACTAATTAGAATCATTTTCAAACACATAGATAATTTTCAAGATGAACAAATTTTTTATCCAATCAGGAGCCGTTTTAGCGGGTTTGTCCGTTGCCCTTGGTGCTTTTGGAGCTCACGCATTTAAGGCAGCTTTAGAAGCAATTAATCGTACAGAAACCTTTGAAACTGCCGCACGTTACCAAATGTATGGTGGTTTGGCTTTGATTTTAGTGGGAATTTTAACCGATAAAATTTCGCATAAATATCTGTCTTGGGCAGGCAATGCCTTTTTGATTGGAACAGTTATCTTCTCAGGCTCGCTTTACCTAATTTGTGCAACAGGCGTAACAATATGGGGAGCAGTAGCACCCATCGGCGGAACAAGTTTGATGATTGGATGGGTTTTGTTTTTGCTGGGAGTGAGTAAGAAATAAGAAAGTTTGGAACTAAGATTATTCAGATTCTTAGATTTTGGGATTTTGAGAAACGTTAATTCTGAAATCTATAAATCTAAACAATCATAGTTCCAATACGCTAAATATCTACTATTATTATCCGCTTTTTTATTCACGGAACAAACTGCCCCCAATATGCGTTAAAAAAAAGGCGTGGTAAACAAATTTCGTTCACCGTTCACCGTTCACCATTCACTGTTTTTTTAAGTCATGCAAATTAATCAATTGCCACTTTCGGAAGTAAATCAATTTTCTTCTCTGTTTTTAGACTTTATCCAACAATCATCTAAAGTAAAAGATTTTTATAGCAACTTCCCTGATATTCATGGATTTAACCGACAAATTGCTACTAAAAAATTAGATGCCAACAAAAGAAAGGTTTTAGTAGAAACCCTCAAAAACCAATATAAAAACCTTCCGAATCAGCCCAATTTTGATATTCTCTTAAACGAAAATACATTCACCGTTACCACTGGACATCAACTCAATATTTTTACAGGGCCTTTGTACGTAGTCTATAAAATGATTACGACGATTAATTTGGCGAAAAAGCTGAAAAGTTATTTTCCAGATTATGATTTTGTGCCTGTGTATTGGATGGCTACGGAAGACCATGATTTTGCTGAAATCAACCATTTTTCATTATTTGGGAAAAATTTAGCTTGGGAAACTCAGCAAACAGGAGCAGTTGGACGTATGAATCCGAAGGAATTAGAAACCTTGATTTCAGAAATGACTGAATGTCCTACCATTTTCAAAAATGCCTATTTGAATCATGAAACTTTAGCAGATGCCGCTCGATGTTACGCTCATGAACTATTTGGTAGTCAAGGACTTATTTGTATTGATGCCGACGACCGTGAACTGAAAAAACAATTTATCCCAATTATCAAGAACGATTTATTGCAACATACTGCTTTTGATGTTGTAACAAAAACGACCAAAGAACTTGAAAATTTAGGTTACAAAACACAAATTGCTCCAAGAGAAATCAACTTTTTTTACCTTGTTGACGGTGTTCGTGAACGTATTGTAAAAGAAGATAATGTATATAAAGTTCTAAATACGGATATTCAGTTTTCGGAAAGTGAAATTTTGACATTGCTTGAAAACGAACCCGAACGATTTAGTCCAAACGTAGTACTTCGTCCTGTTTATCAGGAAGTTATCCTTCCGAATTTAGCCTATATTGGGGGTCCTTCTGAAGTTCCTTATTGGCTTCAACTCAAAGAAATATTTGAAATTCATCAAATTCCTTTCCCAATTTTAATGCCTCGTAATTTTGGTTTGGTAGTTAATAAACCATCAGCTAAGAAAATTGAGAAATTAGGATTATCTGCCAACGATTTATTCTTAGATGAAATCAGTTTGAAAAAGAATTTTGTGGAACGAAATTCTGAAAATACATTAAGCTTAACCGATGAAGGACAAGACTTTGCCAAAGTATTCGATAAGATTTTGGAGAAGGCTGTCAAAATTGATAAGACTTTAGAAGGTGCGGTAAAGGGAGAACAACAAAAGGTTTTAAATGCTTTAGAAAACCTTGAAAAACGCCTTAAAAAAGCAGAAGAGCGTAACCAAGAAGTAGAAGTAAATCAATTATTGGGCTTAAAACAAAAACTCTTCCCGAATGGCGTACCACAGGAAAGAGCCGAAAATTTCTTGAATTTTTCACTTAATAACCCTGCATTCTTGACCCAAGTTGCAGAAGTCTTTGACCCGCTTGATTTTAGTTTTTATATTATGGTGGAAGTTTAATGACAGTTTACAGTTATCAGTAAACAGTTACCAGAAAATAAAAAATGGCGATAAGGAACTTTAACTTCCTTATCGCCATTTTTGCTAACTGCTAACTGCTAACTGCTAACTGCTAACTGTATCAAGGAATTGGTAATACTTTACTTTCTTTGAAAGTTGAAAGAATAACCATTGTTTGCGTTCCTGCTACTTCTTCGATTTCGTTAATTTTCTCCAACATCAATTTCTGATAAGAGGCAATATCTTTGGCAATTATCTTTAAAAGGAAATCTCCTGAGCCTGTAACGTGGTGACATTCAATAACTTCTGGAATCATATTGATTTGAGAAACGAATGATTCTGTCACCTGTTTTTTATGTCCAATCAAAGTGATAGTTACAAAAGTCGTTACGCCCAAACCCACCTTATCACGGTTCAATTGTGCGTGATAACTTTCTATAATCCCCGACATTTCTAATTTTTTTACTCGTTCCAATGTCGGAGCTGGTGACAAACCAATTTCTTTTGACAATTGAGCATTAGTAATTTTAGCGTTTTGTTGTAAAATTTCTAATACTTTATGGTCGATTAAGTCTAATTTAATGCTCATTTTATGCAGCGTTTAGAATATTTGTATAATGAAAAATTACCAAACTTAGAGAATGAAAAACATTCAACTAATCAGTAATTAATTATCACTAAAGAGTTTATGATTTTTTGAAAATACGTTTCTTGATTTTAAATCAGCGGTGGGATAGGAATATTTGCAAAGCTAATTAGTTTTCTTGAAAAATTCTAAGAAATTTTACAGAAATGCAATATGGAAGAATAATATTTTTATTAAGTGGTAGATTTTAGCTTAAATTGGTATAAAATTCGGTAAAAACAGAATTATTTTGATAATTGGTTTATTGGTAAAACAGAATCTTCTTTTGCAAATGGCATTATTTGCGTTTAGAAATCTTGTTTAACGAAATTTTCTTTTGTAAAGTACATTTAAAGCGTGCATCATTTACCGCACTTTTTGCAAGATGTTTAGTGGCACGCCCTTGTACACGCTCACGCCACATTCGCCATGAAGACGGTTTCATTTCACGTCGCATTAATTCAATAACTTCTTGTTCTTTTAGTCCAAATTGGGTGAGGATAGCATCAAAAGGCGTGCGGTCTTCCCATGCCATTTCTACAATACGGTCAATTTCTTGGTCGGTTAATTCGGGTTTTGCTAATTTCATTTTTCGTCAATAAAAAAGCCGTAACAATTGCTACGACTTTTTGATAACTATTGGTTTGGGGATTATGTTTTAAAATCAATTATTCAAACAACCCGAAATTTGCCCTTGAAATTTAGCTCCTTGTTCTATTAAAGTGTTTGGATTGAGTTGAATAAATGATTCTGAAATGAATTTTGAGAATGAAGTGGGGGTAAGACTGCCCGTCATTTGTAAACTTCCTGACGTGGAATAGGTGGCATCAATGATGTTGCCTGAGAGTGAGAGGTTGGGCGGACAAAGTAGGTTTTTGTAAGTCGGGGTTTGTCGCTGAGTTACAAAAGAAGTTGAGTTTGTCGCTTTCCCAGAAGTGTAAATATTGTTTCCTTTTAATGAAAAAGTTAATGTATCGGTAGCAATACTTGGTAGAAAGTTATTGATATTATCCCAAACCTGAGCCGTTACTGCTGCGGCACTTTGTTGATGATTTGCTGAACCGTATTGTACATAATCTTTCATTTCGGCATTGCTTGGATTTCCGTTAAAAAGTGCCAATTCTCCATCGTTTTGCCCAATTTCTACCCAATTCAGAACGACATATTTAGCAGAATCTAAGGTTAAATTCCCATTCAAAACGGTAACATTTGCCAATGATACAGAGGAATTTCCATTGCTAAGCCAATAATTATTTAAGTTGATAGAAGGACTTGAAGGATTGTAAAGTTCTATCCATTTTTTCTGCGGATTGACTTCGTTAATCAAAACTTTTTCGACGACAGGAAAGGTGTAATAAACCATTAAAGTTGGTTTGGGATAAAATGTTTCTTCACGAGAAGAAAACTTCATGGCTGAACCACTAAGGCTTTCGTTGCCTTTAAGAATCCACCCAAAATTATTATTAGGATTTGCAATCCAGTCAAGCACATCTGTTATCATATTGGAGCTACTCCAAGTACCAAATTGCAGAGGAAACATCGCAAAAGTTACGTTTGAAGTAGCAGAAGCAGTAGTCACAAAATCACCTCCAGCGTTTGTCCACGAACTCGAATTATAAAAATTATATCCCCAAGTAGCATCATTTGTAGTTGCGGCTGCTCCTTGTCCACTTCCTGCTGATGTGCCTTCTCCCCAATTTTTAGTTAGTTTATGTAATGAGAAACTATGCGGAATAGTGGTATTTCCTGACGACTGCAAAATAGGTAATTTTAGCGTAATATTCTGAATTTGAGCATTTTGAGGTAAGGCTGTGAAGTCAAATTTTAATAAAGCTCTTCTCATTAATGAAGAAAGAGTTCTACCAGCAAAAAGGTTATTTCCTGCTCCATTACTCAAATTTGAGCTTTCAGAATAAATGGAATTATCCTTTACAGGTGTAAAACTCATGGAATCTAATTGAGCTTTACACTTGATTGACGATAGAATAAATAGTAAAATATAAAAAAAATACTTCATGATTTATAATGAAGATTAGGTATGATTTCTCAATCCTTTTCTTCTTCAATAACACTTGGCTAATTATCCACAATTAAACTTTCTCGTAAAACCTCTTTATCAGCTTTTAATTCTACCCAATATTGTCCTTTGGCTAATTTATTGGTGGGCAAAAACTTAATTTGTGTTCCTAAATTTTGATAATAATCATCAATAATGGTCGTGACAATTTGCTCGCTTGCATTTTTCACGGTCAAGACTACCTGAGCAGGTTTATTGAGTCTGAAAATTATCTTTTTGGTTTTATTATTCAACGTATCTTTTGCCGAAAATTCAGTGGCTGTTGAGTCAACAGATTTATTCGATTCTAACTTATTTTGCACAAAAGCCGTTTGTAAACAATTGGCAATATCAGCTGAAAAAACGGTACTATCTTTGGTATCAAAACCCGGTAAAAGCACAATGTCATTACCCGCAGTAAATGAAATATTCTTTGGTTTTGGTACAAGACTGGTCGCTTTTATTTCTTTTACGGCTTTGTATGATGCTTCAGAAAGTGTGAGGTTTTCCAATTTTAGCGTATCGGTTGCACAGTTAATATTTACGCCTCGACAGTTGCAATTTGCATCAAATTGGTCATGTTTTGTGAGTGGGTCTTTATCGTCGCAGGCAGTTCCTTTTGCACTGCATAACGAAGCGTCAAAGGTAATTTTGCTAAATCCAGCACACGAATTTCCCCAAGTATCAATGGCTGAAATGAGGATATAACGTGCTTTGACATCGTTGAGATTTGGTCCTGCAAAACCTGAATAATCTGATGTTCCCGGAGCTTGTTGCCATAAATAACTTGTACCGAGAGCGTGCCAAGTTGTTCCATCTTCTGAATAATCAACCGTTACGTTTTTAAATCCTTTATTGGTTTCGTTGGCAACGTTGTAGTTCCAAACTCGTGTTCCTTGAAATTTATGCACATCGCCAAAATCGTATTTTATCCATTTTGTTAGCGTTGAACGGGCTGAGTTGGGATTTGGACTTGTATTGCATGAAACCCAAGAGCCTTCTGCATTATTGAGGAGGTTTTTGGTAGCAGCACAACTTTCATACGACTGATAACTGACGGATAAATCGTCACAATCTGTACCCGAACATGGCGTTCCTACGCATTGGCAATTGTTATTATATTGGTCGTTTTTGGTATATGGATTTCCATCATTACAGGGCGTTCCTTGCGAAATACATGAAATTTCACAGTTATAATCGTATAAATAAAAATTAGGAACACGTTTCCATTCTTTACTTTCATAAAATGGTGTTTTCCAGAAAAGATTAAAATGGTCACGCCAACCGTTTTCTTTATGTCTAAATTCGTAATAATAATATTTCCCTTTTTCTAAATAAAGTGGTGAAATATTCTGAAAACTGGAAGTATTATGCTCGTTTTCATCTACGCCATAAATTACGATAGCTTGGTGATATTGTTTGTATTGGATAGAGTCATTTTTACTCAAGAAAAAATAGGTCTGATTGTCTCCCGTAATATTAAATTCATACATTCCAGAAATTGGGACAGTCAAAAAGCCTTGTACCAAAGTGCCGTAATTATCATTGGTATAAGGTACTAAAGGTCCATAAGCACCCAATAAATTTTCTTTTCTATCGGGTACAAGTGGAAATTTTGCAGCATTTACTAAGTCTGGTTCAACGTAACTCCCCACGATATTATCGTAATAATAGGCTTCTGTAAGCCCTTTTTGCCCAACGCAAGTATTTGTGGTTGGGTATGTTCCTACGCAATTGCAAAATCCATCTTGTTGGTCGTTGCTCGTGAGGGAATTACCATCATTACAAGGCGTTCCTCTGACGGCACAGTTTTGTCCGCAGACGTATTCTTTCAAATAATTATAATCTATTACGAGCCACGTAGTATCTGGATTAGCGGTTTTTCGCCAAAAAAGGGTCATGTGGTCGCTCCAAGCTGATTCATAATTATACATTTCAAAGTAATAATTTTGACCAGCCGTTAGTGTTATTGCCGATGATGTTTGGTTCGCTTCTTTATTGTGTTCGTCGGTTTCAGTGTAGGTTTTTACTTCTGCTTTTTTTCGTTTATTCGCAGGATTATCGTCGGTGCTTAAATAAAAAGCTACTCTGTCATCGCCTGTAATATTGAATTTATAAGTAGCAGTTTGAGGAACGTAAATATATCCTCTAATCATGGAAGCGTAATTATCGGCAAAGTTTTGGGGCATTTTCAGCGAACCTAAAAGCTGTGTGCCGTCGGGATGAGTTGGGAAATTCTCTAAAGCAGTCAAATCTGAACTATCAGGATACGAAGAGAAATTTAGCCAATAACTCCATTTCACCTGCCCGGGAGTACCCACACAACTACTTTGCGAGTAGAGCGAAGTTTGGGCTAAAGTTAAAATGATTAATATGTAAAATATCTTTAGTTTCATTTTTTCAATAATTTTCAATCACTAATTCACAACTCACTCAATCACAAATAAACTCAATACGTTAAGCAATCTTGGGGGAGGTTTTCGGTTGAAATACTTGTTCCATTAAAATTCATAAAGCCAACAGGATAATTATTAGCTGAGTAGCTATAAAAATTACCAAGATTGGGCAACACATAACACAAATCATACGGACTGATGCCATACCAAAGGGCTAATTCTGCATAAAATTCATCGGTTGAAATAGAAGGAATGAAATTTCCTCTAAAAGAAACATTTTGCTGATTTGAAGCACTCAGAACGTCCATTTTAGGATATGTTCCATAGATTTTTCCACCGTTTACTGCTCCTCCCATTACCATTGTATTGCCACCCCAAGCGTGGTCTGCTCCGCCACCGTTTGAAGTAATGGTACGGGCAAAATCAGAAATGGTGAAAGTGGTAACTTTATCAGATATTCCTAATTCTACGGTTGCATCATAAAAGCTTTTTAGGGCTTGACTCACAATGGAAAGTCGGCTATTTAAGCCAGCAATCAAGTCGCTGTGCATATCCCAACCACCAAAATCAATAAAGAAAATTTGCCTTTTTGCTCCCAAAAAATTACGAACACTCATGATTTTTGTAATGGCGGCAAGGTCATTTGAGAGCTGATTATTGGCAAAAGTGGTGGTAAGGGTAGGTACTTTTTGTAAAGCATCTTTGAAAACCCCAAACGATGCCATAGAGTTTTTGGTGGTAGTAGAATAGGTTTTTTGGAGTAAATTAGAATATGTTTTTGATACCAAACTGTCAATCGTATTATTTCTGGTTTGGGTCAATAAACCCGAATTTCCCCACCAAGTTGGCACACTTTCAAAACCCACATTACTGGCATTTACATCATTTCTGATAGCATATTCTGAAATTCCTTGCCCTCTTTGGAAGATATTTTTTCCTGCTAAAGAAATATTCATCGATACTTCCTGATGTGCATTGGCTGCATTCAATAAATCTGCGAGTCGTCCGCCAAAACCTAAAGCGTCACGTGTTTGTGGTACAGACGTTTGCCATTGCATAGATTGGTCTGAATGCGAATAAAGCCCAACAGGTAGTTTTTTCAGCCCACTTTGATATTGCGTATAATTGGCGATAGGCTCAACCAAAGTACCGATATTTCCCATGAAAGCAAGTTTGCCACTATTGAATAATGTTCTTGCACCCGTCATGGTTGGATGTACCCCAAATGAACCATAAGAACATGAAATTCCTCTAAAACTGCTACATTGTGGATTATTGAGAGACAATAACCCGCCAGCCGAACCTACATTGGGTAATGCGAGGTCAGTACGTACTGCTTTATATTCGTTATAACCGTTATCTCCTCCCGAAGTTGTACCTGTTGGGACTAACATATTGTAAGAATCGAGTCCGCCAGAAAGCAGAATACAGACAATAGCCTTGTAGTCGGAGGGAGGCGAGGATTTTACCAAATCAGACCCTAAAGCTCCATTCAGACTTGTCAAATTAGCCAAAGTGCTTAATAGGGTGGTTGTTCCCATAGCTGCACAACTGGTCTGTTTTATAAAATCTCTTCTGTTCATATATTCAATTGAGAATTGCGAATTAGTGAGTTGTGATTTAGTGAATTACGATTCACAACTCACTAATTCACCATTTAAAATTATCTGTTTATCAAATAATCTGGAGATACCATTATGAGTAAAATTGCCATTCTAATTCTTCTGTAAACGTCCTCACTGTATGGTCGTCCGTAATAATCATAGGTATAAGGCATACTGACGATGGCTTTTCTGATTATTTCAATGTTCTCTTTAGTGACTGCTCCATGTGCCAAAATCAAATTGTATTTATCTAATAATTGCGGAATTTTTGCATTGATGGCTAAAGTAGAATCTGCCAATAAATCAAACTTTGCGTCTTGGTCGGGTTTATAAGTTTCATTATTGAAAAGTCCCCAAAATTCTACGGGGTCATCATTGACGAGCCAGCTATTTAAAGCATTTACATAAGCAGTAAGTGTTTGTGAATTGAGTAATTGAAATTCTGGAGCGAATTTTTTTGCTGTTTTCAACTCTCCATCTGGCGAATAATCAGGTTGGAAAAAATTGAAAACCGTTGGTGAATACAAAGGAATTTGCTCAATTCTATTATACAGGGTGTACATGACATTTCGATATACACCGCTCTGAGTTGTCAATTTTAATCCCCTCATTAAGTTCATATATCTAACGAAAGGCTCACGGAGCATTCCTGCATAATTATTGTTATTGTCAGGGTTACAGTCGCAAGCTTCTTGGTCTAACAAAATGGCTCTGACTACCGCTTTTAAATCACCCCGAACACCACTTCCGTTATCGTTGAAAACTGTGGCAACTCGTTGAATATAAGCAGGAGAAGGATTAGAAGCGACCAAACGCTGAATTAATCGACGTGCTATAAAAGGACCAACATTGGGATGGTTGAAAATAATATTTAAAGCATCTTGAATATCTTGTTCACCTTGTACTACTGGACGATTGGGAATGGTACTTCCTAAAAAAGTTTTTGAACCCGGTTCGTGACCATTATAAATTTTGGGTTGCCACCAACCCTGATAATATTCCAGAGAATCAAGCGGAAAGAACTTCATTCGTTTGGTATAACTCCACTTATCTTTTTGATAATGACCTAAATATGGTCTGTCTCCCCAACCCAAACCCGTAAAAACTTTCGCTAAAGCGGCAATATCAGTATTGGTATAAGTTGGAATAGACTTATTGTTGGCATCTTTTATTTCAGTCCCGTCCAAATTGAGCTTGTACAAACCAATAGAAAATAATTGCATGATTTCACGAGCATAATTTTCGTCGGGATAGATTTGTTTGGTGGTATTGGTAGCATGATTATTCAAGAAAGTCAAATACGAACCCATAGCAGGATGATAGGTGATTTTATCTAATATTGTACGATAATTTCCGAAAGCATTATTCAGTAAAACATCATAATAATTAGCCAAAGCATAGGGTTGACCATCAAGACCAGAAATACGAGAAATAACAAAAATCTCACTCAATGCTAATGCCACTCGCCAACGTAGTACGTCTGGGGCAGTCATACTTCCTTGAAACCACGACGCATCGAAATGCCAATTTTGTACACCCGTATTATCAAGCGTATATCCTCCAGCAGGATTATCCCGAAGCATAGAATCGACCATTATTTGGTGGAGGCTTTTCAAATATGTTTCCGTACTAAAAGAGTTTGACAAATTGAGTTGATTGTCAATCCATTGTTCTTTTCCCAAAGTAGCAACACTCTGAATATCAGTCATTTTTGCTCCAAGCGTAGCGTGCGACAGAAACCGTGAAGCCGAATTATAATTGGGTAAATATCCCGAACTCAACAATGTTTTTGTTCCATCTGTACTGTTTGAAGATGACGAAACAGTCACATTTTTAACATTACCAAGTCCAAAAGTTACTGTTTGTTGTCCTTGAATGTTAAAATTGATAGCAGATAGAATGATAAAAAAAACGGTAAGTTTTAGTTTCATAAATATTTGAACACGTTTTATTAACCGATGCGTTAGTATCGATTTCAGAAAATCATCTTTTTAAATATACTTTGGGCGAAATCAGAAAAATTGAGTAGAATATAATAATCAAGAAGCTGTGATGAAGAAAAAATCTCTTGGGCAAATTTACCAAAAGACCAACATAAAAACATACCGTTCACTCAACGGTTTTAAAAATAAATGAATTTTTGAGGGATAAATTTGTGATGAAGCTATTTATATCTTTAAAACAAGATAAAACCACTCCCACAGCAAAGCCCATTCCCCAAAAATTCCGTAATTTAGTAGTCCTTATAAAGTAAATTTATCGAATCAAGCATATAGAGTTACAACAAACATCGAAATACGAGCCATAAAACGGTCACATCGAATATTGAAATATGGAAGAAGAAAAAAAATCACTGAATTTCCTTGAACAAATTGTAGAAGAAGATTTAGCCTCTGGCAAACATGGCGGACGTGTCCTTACTCGTTTCCCACCTGAGCCAAATGGTTATTTACACATCGGTCATGCCAAATCTATCTGTTTAAACTTTGGATTAGCTGCAAAATATGGCGGACAAACTAATCTCCGTTTTGATGATACCAATCCAGAAAAGGAGGAAACAGAATATGTGGAGTCTATCAAAGCGGACGTAAAATGGTTGGGGTTCAATTGGACAAATGACCAAGAATTATACGCTTCTGATTACTTTGAAACGCTTTATCAATTTGCCGTAGAACTTATCAAAAAAGGATTGGCTTACGTTGATGACCAACCTGCTGATATGATTGCTGCACAAAAAGGAAATCCAAACTTTGCGGGGGAAGACAGTCCATATCGTTATCGTCCGATTGCCGAAAATGTTGACTTATTTGCTCGTATGCGTGCGGGAGAATTTCCAGACGGAGCGAAAGTTTTGCGTGCAAAAATCGACATGGCTCACCCCAATATGCACATGCGTGACCCATTGATGTACCGTATCAAACACGCTCATCATCACCGCACTGGCGATGCTTGGTGTATTTATCCAATGTATGATTTTGCTCATGGACAGTCAGATTCTTATGAAGAAATTACACACTCAATCTGTACTTTAGAGTTTGACGTTCACCGTCCTTTATACGATTGGTTTATTGAAAAACTCAATATTTTTCCTTCTCAACAATATGAATTTGCTCGTTTGAACTTGACAAATACGGTCATGAGTAAGCGTAGATTATTACAATTAGTGCAAGAGGGTTTAGTGTCAGGCTGGGACGACCCACGTATGCCAACGATTTCGGGTTTACGTCGTCGTGGTTTTACGCCTGCCTCAGTTCGTAATTTCTGTGAAAAAATTGGTATTGGTAAACGTGAAAACTTGATTGATGTTAGTGTTTTAGATTTCTGTGTTAGAGAAGATTTGAATAAAACTGCTACTCGTGTTATGGCGGTTCTTGACCCTTTGAAAGTGGTTATTACGAATTATCCAGAAGGAAAAACGGAAGAACTATCAATCGAAAATAATCCAGAAGATACCGAATCAGGAAGCCGTTTAGTACCATTTAGCCGTGAAATTTATATTGAACGTGATGACTTTATGGAAGAACCGATGAAGAAGTTTTTCCGTTTAGGACCTGGATTAATGGTTCGTTTGAAAGGGGCGTATATCATCAAATGTGATGATTTTGTGAAAGACGAATTCGGTAATATTACAGAATTACATTGTAGTTATATCGAAAATAGTCGTTCGGGAGAAGATACTTCAGGTGTGAGTGTGAAAGGGGTAATTCATTGGGTTTCAGTAGCTCATGCTCACAAAGCAGAGGTACGTTTGTATGATAGATTATTGATTTTAGAAGACGCTTCGCAAGTAGGAGATGATTTCAAAAAATTCCTTAATCCAGATTCGTTGACGGTACTTTCAGAGGTATTTATAGAGCCAAGTTTGAAAGAGGCTAAAATCGGCACAAATTACCAATTTATGCGTAAAGGATATTTCTGTTTAGATACGGATTCAACGCCTGAAAATTTAGTATTTAACCGTACCGTAGGTTTGAAAGATAGCTTTAAGAAGTAGTTCAGTAACACAGACTTTAGTCTGTATGTCATTAATTTACAGACTAAAGTCTGTGTTACTAAATTTACAGACTGAAGTCTGTGTTACTAATAAACCGCCTGATAATCAACGGTAAAGACAATAATTGAAACCTTATCTTTACCCACAGTTACAGGCAAAATATTCCCTTTATCATCAAACGAATTGGCAAATAATCCTTTCTCTCCCTCACGTACCAAAAGTGAATAACTTCCTTCGGGTAAATCCACACAAAACCTTCCTTGAACATCAGATTTTACTGTTTTTATCAATGTTGAAGCAATGGCAGTATAAAAACCATCTTGTAGCGTTGCCTGAGCAATATTGGTAAGTTCATAAACTAATAATTCACGCTCAATGGGTTTAGGAGGAGGAATCGGACGGTCTGGCGAAGGCATCATATTGCCTGATTTCCAGACAATTGTACCACAAATTCCTTGTGTTGTTGAAGAGCTTGCTGTATTTTCTTCTACGGCAGGTTGTGGTTTAGCTTTGGCAACTATCTTTACTTTTTTCACTTTTTTATGCACCTTCTTTTTAGCTTTTTGTGCAAAAGAAAGCGTTGTCATGAAACAACAAATACATAAAATTAGTGATGATATTTTCATTTATATGAATTGATAATTGTTTGAAGAACACCTATTAGTTGTGGGAGATTTGAAGTTGAATAACGGTCGGTATCAATAAAGATTTCGTTATTTTCTAATTTCAAAAAAACCCATGTGAAACCACTTGTACACGCTCCATATAAAGTTTCAACAGACGAACCATGATGTTGATTAAAGAATCTTGCTCCTAATAATTGAGCGGCTGCTTGAGCTTGTGATTTTAGATTTTCTATATCACCCTGTTTTGCTTCTGTAATATTAATAATTGGCGAACCTAAATCAAGCGTTCTGGGAGATTTTGATAAAATAAAATCACATTCTCCGTTCAAGCCCTTGCTTTTATCACCCATTAAATTTTCACCAGAAAATAATTTGAGTTCTTCTCTATTTTTGATTCTTATTTCCTGTAAAATTGGATATACTAACGCTTCTGACACCGCTTTTTCGGTTGAAAGAGCTGCATCTGAAGCTGTATCTAAATATGCCAATAATAAATCACTTGGTTGTTCTGGAGTTACATTAACAAATAGCTTCTTTCGAGATTGTTGAATCCCAAATTTTGTATAAAGGTCTGAAAACGTAAAGTCACGATATGCCATGATAAATTGAATTATTTCCTTTTAAACAACGAATCCACAAATTCTTTCTTATTGAAAACTTGTAAATCCTCTATTTTCTCACCAACACCGATGTATTTTACGGGAATTTTTAACTGGTCTGAAATTCCGATAACTACACCACCTTTAGCCGTTCCGTCCAATTTTGTAATGGCTAAAGCTGTAATTTCAGTAGTTTTTGTAAATTCCTGAGCTTGGATAAAAGCATTTTGCCCAGTTGAACCATCTAAAACCAATAATACTTCATGTGGAGCTTCGGGTAGGAATTTTTGCATCACTCGCTTGATTTTTGAAAGTTCATTCATCAAGTTTACTTTATTGTGCAAACGTCCAGCGGTATCAATAATTACAACATCCGCATTTTGCTCTACGGCTTGTTTTACAGCGTCAAATGCTACTGAGGCTGGGTCTGTATTCATTCCGTGGTCAATTACGGTGATACCTACTCTTTGTCCCCAAAGTTTCAGTTGGTCAACGGCTGCGGCACGGAAAGTATCGCCTGCTCCCAAAATAACTTTGTTTCCTGCTTTATGAAATTGCGAAGCTAATTTGCCAATCGTAGTCGTTTTTCCAACGCCATTTACACCAACAACCATAATTACATAAGGTTTTACGTCTGTAATTTTGAAGGCATTGGTAATATCTTGCGATTTATTTTCGGCTAATAATTCAGCGATTTCTTCTCTAAGAATATTGTCTAACTCTTTTGTATCCACGAATTTATCACGGGCTACACGAGCTTCGATTCTTTCAATAATTTTTAGGGTTGTATCTACGCCCACATCCGACGAAATTAAAATTTCTTCTAATTCATCCAATACATCTTCATCTACCTTCGACTTTCCTACAACGGCACGGCTTAGTTTTGAAAAAAGCCCTTCTTTGGTTTTTTCTAATCCTTTGTCGAGAGTTTCTTTTTCCTCGGTATTTAATACTTCTTTTTTCTTAAAAAAATCAAATAATCCCATTGTTGGTTATTAGTTATGAGTGGAATTTATTTTACACTCTTTCATTTATTATCTCAATTGAGATATTTTTAACATACTCAAATCAACGCCTTTCAAAAGGCGTTCTGATTCATTTAATTTCTTTTCAATAATTTCGTCAAGTGATTTATATATTTTTAAACCTGACTTTTTTTTTGCTTTATCTAATCCTTCTTTCATCGTTTTGTGATTATAAAAAGTTCATATTCTTTGTTGGGCTCAAATAGCTCAATATGCTCATTTTTAAGACCAAATACTGAAAAACTTTGTTTGATTATATCTAATTCACGAGTAATGATAATTCTGTACAGTCGTTGCCTTCTTTCATCACTTCCTCTAAAAGTAACAATTTTCTGAGGAAATTCATTTAAAAAGTCCTTCAAAATGTCAATAACAGTTGCCATAACTGTTTGAAAGTCATTGTTATTTGTTACTATAATATCACTGTACTGACCATCTTCTAATACATCTAACAAGGCTAAATTATAAACATGATTATCGTCTCTACCCGAAAATATGACTAATTTTTTTACTTTTCTATTCTCGCTTTCACTATAAAATTCATAGCGTTTATCTTCTCTTTTACTGAATTTATATGGTTTTTCTTCCATTGAGTGAACTATTAAATAATCTGATTGCCTTATGAATAAGAAATTGTAGAAAATATATTGATTGAAAGAGTTCAATATACAAATTTACACTTACTAATTTGATACAGACATAGTTGTTTGAAAATACTTTTAATTTTAAACAACAAAAGCCTCCACTTTATGTGAAGGCTTTCGTTGTTTTATCATTCTTGGAAGACTAAACCATTTCAGTTTTTTGCTCCATACGCTTACGTACACTTGGGTCTAAGTATATTTTACGCATACGAATTGACTTAGGAGTTACTTCTAAGTATTCGTCTTTTTGGATATATTCCATTGATTCTTCTAATGAGAATTGGATTTTCGGAGCAATTTTCACGTTTGTATCTGTACCAGATGCTCTCATGTTTGTTAATTGCTTAGCATTTTGAAGGTTTACTTCAATGTCATTCTGACGGTTATGCTCTCCAACTACCATACCTGCGTAAACTTCCTCACCCGGATCGATAAAGAACACGCCTCTATCTTGTAATTTATCTACTGCATAAGCGGTTACTGAACCAGAGTTCATTGAGATTAATGAACCGTTGATACGTCCAGCGATTGGTCCTTTGTATGGTTCGTAAGACTTGAAACGGTGAGCCATGATAGCTTCTCCGAATGTTGCAGTCAATACTTTTGAACGCATACCAATCAAACCACGTGAAGGAATGTCGAATTCTAAGTGTTGTAAGTCACCTTTTGGTTCCATAATCAACAATTCTCCTTTTCCTTGTGTTGCTAATTCAATTACTTTACCTGCTGATTCGTCTGGAACGTCAACTACTAAAGTTTCAATTGGTTCTAAACGTTCTCCGTTTTCTCCTTCTTTGAAAATTACTTGTGGTTGACCTACTTGTAATTCATAACCTTCACGACGCATCGTTTCGATTAATACTGACAAGTGAAGAATACCACGACCGAATACTAAGAATTTATCTTCCGAGTCAGTAGGCATAATTTTTAATGCCAAGTTTTTCTCAGTTTCTTTGTATAAACGGTCACGTAAGTGACGAGATGTTACGAATTTACCTTCTTTACCAAAGAATGGAGAGTTGTTGATGGTAAACAACATATTCATTGTTGGCTCATCAATCGAGATTCTTGGTAATGCTTCTGGCGTTTCAAAATCTGCAACAGTATCTCCAATTTCAAAATCTTCAATACCTGTCATTGCACAAATTTCACCTGCTGAAACTTCTGTAACTTTGGCTCTTCCAAGACCTTCAAATACTTGAAGTTCTTTGATTTTCATTCTTTTTACAGAACCATCTGCTTTCATTAAAGCAACTTGTTGTCCTTCTTTGAAAGTTCCACGGTGAACACGTCCGATAGCGATACGACCTACGAATGAAGAGTAATCTAAAGAAGTAATCTGCATTTGAGCTGCTCCTTCGTTTACTGGTGCAGGAGGAATCGTATCAATGATAACATCTAATAATTCGGTGATGTCTTCAGTTTTACGTTTCCAGTCTGTACTCATCCATCCTTGTTTTGACGAACCATAAAGTGTTGGGAAGTCCAATTGGTCTTCTGTTGCTTCAAGGTTAAACATTAAGTCAAAAACTTGTTCGTGAACTTCGTCAGGACGACAGTTTTCTTTATCTACTTTGTTGACGATTACGATTGGTTTCAATCCTAATTGAATTGCCTTCGACAATACAAAACGAGTTTGTGGCATCGGACCTTCAAAAGCATCTACCAAAAGACAAACACCATCAGCTAATTTTAATACTCTTTCTACCTCACCGCCAAAGTCGGAGTGACCAGGTGTATCGATAATATTGATTTTTACGCCTTTATAGCGAACAGACACGTTTTTAGAAACGATTGTGATGCCACGTTCACGCTCTAAGTCGTTGTTGTCAAGGATTAAATCTCCGAATTCTTGGTTATCACGAAATAACTTTGAAGCGTGGATGATTTTATCGACAAGGGTAGTTTTACCGTGGTCAACGTGAGCAATAATGGCGATGTTACGAATACTTTGCATGATTTCAATTTATGTTATCAGTGTTCGGTTATTAGTCTTCGGCTATTGGTTATTTGAAACGTATAAAATCATCTTCTTGCATGAAAGAAAGAACAATGAAATACCGTATCTAATAACTGACAATCAATAACAGATTACCGAGCAACCAAATCAGGGTGCAAAGGTACGGAGTTTATCTTAGAAAAATACTATTTGTTAGAAAAAATAATGAAGAAATAATTTGGATTAAGTATTTATCGTCAGAAGCGTTAAGTTGTTGTAAATCAATACTTAATAGTTGTTCGATAAACGTTAGTATTTGGATTTAAAATAAGTTTTTTCGGGCTGAAATAATAAAAATACAATTCTTATATTTGAGATGATACCGGTATCGTCAATCTAACCTGTGTTCCTTCTTTGCATTTGGAGTTAATTTTGATTTCTCCGCCCAGACTTTCGGCTCGTTTTCGCATATTTCCTAAGCCATTTCCTGACTTGATATTTTTTTCGTCGAAACCGATGCCGTTGTCGGTAATATTTAAAATTAAATTGTCTTCTTGACGATTTAATTCTATCGTGACTTCCTCAGCATTTGAGTATTTTACGATATTGTTTATGGCTTCTTTGAATATCAAATAAAAGTTGTATTGTTTTGAAGGAGAGAGTTTTACGTCGGGTAACGAGTCTGTATTGAAAGTGTAAAATATATCTTTCATTTCTAACATTTCGGAAGTAAATTCTTTCATTTTTACCAAAACATTATCAAAATTATCTTCGGTTTGTTTGGTCGTCCATACGATGTCGCTCAATGAACGTTGAACTTTCTGAGAACTTTCGCCGATGCGTTTTACCATTTCTTTGACAGCGTTTGAGTTTTCTCCCATCTGATTTTCTACTACTTGGCTCAGAATCCCGATACTACTCAAAGTTGAACCAATATCATCGTGCAAATCTCGGGCGATACGATTTCGCATCTGCTCATTAGTTTGTAATTGTCTGATTACCTCAGCTTGATATTGTTCTTTTTCTTTACGGTCGGCATTGATTCTGTAAGCCAAAGCAAATGAAAGAAGGACAACTTCCAGAGCCGAACCTACTTGAAGTGCATTTCTGGTGAAATTATCACTTGGCAGAATATTCGATAATTGCATGATAAAAATTAAGGCACTTACTAAAAAAACTGACCATGCAATCAAGAAAAATAACGCTGATTGTGAGCCTTCCATCCATCCGTATGTAGCTATCATCAGTACATAAATGACTGTTAAGAAAGCAAAAAGATGTAGCAAGGTAATGCTTAATGAACCCAAGCCTATCCAATATGATATTAAGCAAACAATAATTAAAATGATGAGTGTTTTTGAAACTTTTTGAGCAATGGGTAAATAACGATTTGCATCCAAAAAACTATTGGCAAAGAGTAGCCCAAAAATTACGCCTGATGAAATAAATATAGGCGTAAAACGATTGAACCACAGGGCATTATTCCAGACAAATTCATGTGAAATACCTTTGTTATACGCAAAAAAACAAGCGAAAGAAAGTACGTATAATACATAATAAAGATATTCTTTGCTACGAACTGTCCAATAAATAAAGAAGTTGAAAATTGCCATGACAAGCATCAAGCCCAAGTAAATTCCCTGCATTAAGTCTTTGGAGTGATTATCTTCAAAATACACTTTTAGCGGGGCTACTCGTATCGGGAACAATAAAGGCAATGAATTTTGGAAGCGAATGTAATACGTACAGGTTTGTTCTGAACTGAGGTTGAGGTCGAATAAATAAAAATTGGTATGAAAATCTCTTTTTCCGACAGGAATATAAACGCCTGCTTTTTTGTGCGTTACTCTATCATTAGCATCAATTCTGAAAACGTCGATACTATCAATAACGGGTTCCGAAATTTCAAGATAGAGTTTTTGAGAAGATTTATTTTGGAGCGTAAATCTTGCCCAAACAACCGAAGAGGTCACTCCAAAATTAGGATTGGGCTGAATACTTTGCGTAAAACGTGCATCAATATCAGAACGTTTGCTGACTTCTTCAAAAGTCAGTTCAGCGGTTTTATCTTCAAAAACTTCAATTTGGCGACCAATTAATTGTGCTTCATTGGGGTTTTGCATTAAGATTTTTCGTTGAGAAAATCCATTTAAACAGATACAACTCAATAGAAGCAAAGTGAAAAGGCTTTTTTGAAAAATTGAGCATATTGGTAAAGTTGGAATAATCATGCTGAAAAACGTTGGTATGGATTATGTCATAGATTCATGCCAAACCTACAAATAATCAGTCATTTATCAAACAAAAAAGGTTCAAACAGAATCGTTTGAACCTTTTTCAATCAATTTTAGATTTCAATTACATTCCTAATGATAATGTAAAAGTAGCCACCCAATTAAGTGTTCCTTTCAAATTTAACGTTTTAGCTTGTGAAGCAATATCAACAGTTACGGTATGGGCAGTATCAACAATTACATCACTTGCAGATGTTGGTACACAGTTACAGTCCCAAGTGCTTGGTGATGACCAATTGCCTGTGCCTATGCTTGTAATGGTAGCAGGAGCAACAGGAGGTAAACCAAATCTAAAACGAGCGTTAACAGGGTAATGGTCAGAAGTTGTTGATGTATATCCTGCCACATAATTGATTGGTCTTGAAACGTTTACTGTTTTTTCCAAATAGTATATGCCAGAAGTTGATGGAGCTGGGTTTGGACCTGTTACAGGAATTACACCAAATTCATTTGAAACCATGATATGGTCAATAATATCAGCGTATGAAGCAGTACTCGAAACAGCACAATCACTCAACGATTTTGATATTTGAACATAATTTGTGTTATCTGAAACGAAATTCGCATAAGTAGAAGTTTGTCCTACATAAATAGAGCCATCTAAATCGTCGTTATAATCACCAAGCATGATAATATTTGCATTTGGATAATTAGTGTCTAATTCAGCCTTTAAGTCAATTACGTCTTGCTTTCTTCTGTTATAACTTGCTGCATCTGAACCCGATTTAGCATGAAGTCCTACAAAGTTGATTCTTTTTGTAAGTCCATTTAAAGTAATATCGGCAACAAACATATACGGTAAACGTCCCGAAGCCCAGTTGTTTGGATAAGGAGTTGCCACAGGCGTTGCGTTATATCCATATTGACTTGCTAAAAGAGATAATGTATCAACATAACTTACAATGCTCTTTTTGTACAAGAAACATACTTTTTGTCCAAATGAAGTGGCACTATTTGTTTCTGGCGAGTCAAAAAAGTGAGAGTAATATTTAGTCTGGCATACTACACCATAATCTGGTAAGTCTGTACCAACTCTTGCGATAAATTGTTTATGGTCACAAACTTCTTCTACACAAAATACATCTGACTTTAATGTATTGAGAACAGAGATAACATTGGTCATTTGTTGGGCGTCATTTGTTGGCCCTAATGCACTTGGTGAAGTTGTTGTATTTCCCAACCATTCTACGTTCCATGCAGTAACATCAAGCGTAGAATCAACAGGTACATTTGTAGAAGCAATAGCACCACAACTTGCACTCGGACTTGGTACAGGAGTTACACAAGTAATAGCACTGTTACTGAAATCAGAGATAGTTCTTGGAAATAATTGTAAAATATTAACGGTTGCCGAAGCATTGATATAATGACCAATCACCCCTGTAATATCTTGAGTAACGGTTGGGATTGGCTGAGAAGGGATAGTCGTTGCAGTGGCATCAACTCTAATTTCTGCTTCACCTTGAGAATTACAAGCAGTAATAGAGTAATTAGTACCTGAGCCAAAAGTTCCTGTAACGTTAATATTGTTACTTATTATTTTTACTAATCTTCCTTCATTGTTTGTCAAGAATGTAGGTAAATTAACACCCGATGGCGGATTATTTGCATCAAAAACAATTGCAGGAGGCGTTGTTGTTACACCGCTTCCTGTTACTTTATTAACACAAGTAACCCCATTAAATTCAGCTTCTCCGTTAAAACGGGCAGTTGGCCCTGTAACTTTTACAGAGTCACCCAAAGCAATTCCATTAGCAGCTACAACCCCTCCGTTGGCAGTTGAAAAAATGGCAAGTCCACCTGTTGCATCTTGCACATAAAATTTATTAGTACCGAAGATTGCCGTTACACGCCCAGCTACCGTAGCTGGAGAATTTGGTGAAACACCTGTATAAGATGCTTGTTCTGGAATAGATGCACGAACTACCGAAATATTAGTTGGAGTAGCACAAGCTGCTACAACCGTTCCACTCACTGCAACAGTTGGAGAAGGCGTAAGATTGGTTGTAGCATGAGTAATATTTCCAGAGAATGTACCAGCCGTTGTATTAATCAATCTTACATCAATGGTAGTTGATGCAACACTTCCGCTTGATTGTGGCAATACCAATGAAGAAGCATAAGTACCTAAACCTGTTTTAATTTCAAAGCCAGAAGGAGCTGTGATTGTAATATCGCTAACCAAATTTGTACCCGAAACGGTATAGGATTGAGACGTTGCTTGATTGCCTACGAATGTTGAAAATGCTGTTAACGTACCAGTTGTGGTAACTACTGGCGGAGGAACTGATGTTACAGAACCAGATAAAGCAACACTTGGAGGACTTGCCACATTTCCGCCACTATGAGTAATATTTCCGCCACTATAAGTTCCAACTGCTAATCCTGCTTTTAAGCGAGTATAAATGGTTGTACCTGTGAATGCTCCGCCTGTGTATGGA
Source organism: Arcicella aurantiaca (assembly GCF_003148625.1). GTDB lineage: Bacteria > Bacteroidota > Bacteroidia > Cytophagales > Spirosomataceae > Arcicella > Arcicella aurantiaca. Next base: position 85,035 of record NZ_QGGO01000024.1, read on the forward strand.
ATCGTTTGGCTATCTGCGAAGCCTGTTGTGCCAGAAGTTGTTGAAATTTCAAAATTTGTAGGAGCAGTAGCAGTGATATTTCCTGCATCAGGCGATAAAATGCTACCTGAAAGCGTGTATGATTTTGCGGTAGATGGTCCATTGCTTTCAACGTAAGTAAAATTTGTTAAAGAGGTTGGATTGACCGTAAGAGTAGGGGATGCAGGAATACTATTAACAGATATTTCATCTATTCGAAGTTCTGGACGAGTTCCTGAGCCTGTTGCGGATTGGATATATATCCATCTTAGTTGTACTAATGATTGATTTTCGCAAGCACTTGGTAATGTTGAAGTCAATACTTGAGAATGTCCTGTGGTTGAACCGCTGTAAGACGCTCCTGAAATATCTATGAAACTTCCCGTACTACCAATTCTATATTGTAATTGTAAAATATAAGGTCTTTGTCCTGTTGAAACTGTTCCGCCAGTCCAAACAATATCTAATGATACTCTATTTGTAGTATTGAGTGCCAAAACGATTGCATAAGGATATACAGTTGCCGAACTTGTTGGATTTGAGCAAGTTGTTAACGCTCCTGTACCCGTATTCACCATACTTATTCCGTCACTACCCTTTCCTACAAATCGAGAATTAGACGTAAGATTATAAACACAATTCCAATCACCAACAACTGTTGGTGGAGTTACTTCTTGTCTTCCTCCAGCAACCCAAAATGCCATATTTGATGGGAAAGTACCATTTGTGGAAGTATTAGCCCAACTTGTAAATATACTGTGAGAATTAGATGTTAAAATAAGTGGAGTCGGGTTTACCTGTGAAAATCCTGTCTGAAATAACAGCAAAGAAAAAACGCTCAGAAGCACGCTTCTGAAATTTTGGTTGACGAAGTGTTTCATTATCAATAGAATGAGTTAGTTGAATGATTGATTTTTTAAGTTTGTATGATAATGTAGGACTTGGATGAAAGGCTTAATACAATGAAGGATGAACTAATAGGCAACGCTAAACAAAAATACAATTTATAATAAAAAAGACCTACAACTCGGTGATAAACAAATTATTAATTTTAATAAAATCCCCCATTTTAAGCAGATATCACTAATCAAAACCTTCTAAAAACTTTTTAATTACCTCTTTGAAGTAAATATGATGTTAATTTTAACATTCTTTACGACCTTTGCAGAAAATTCACGACGACTAATTTTCGCATGAAACCAAATCAACGACCGTATATTATTGGCATCACTGGAGGAAGTGCTTCGGGTAAAACTCTATTCTTAAATCAATTATTGAAGTCTTTTTCTAAAGATGAAATTTGCCTGATTTCTCAAGATAATTATTACCGTGACCGCAAAGACCAGCAAGTTGATGAACACGGATACATTAATTTTGATGAACCAAATTCTTTAGATTTACATCAGTATGCTCTTGATATTCAGACAATTCGCTCTGGAATGCCTTTCAACAAACAAGAATATACTTTCAATAATCCTGATATTGTTCCAAAAACTTTGACCTTTGAACCTAAACCAATTATCGTGGTGGAAGGTTTATTCGTTTTTTATTTTAAAGAAATTGCAGATTTATTAGATTTGAAGGTTTTTATTGATGCCAAACGTAAACTAAGACTCGACCGCCGTATCAGACGTGATGCAGAAGAACGTGGCTACGGTGAACGTGAAGAGGTGATGTACCGTTGGAATAATCATGTTGAACCTGCTTTTCAGAAATATGTAAAGCCCTACCGAAAGGCATCTGACTTGGTCATTCCAAACAATGTTCACTTTGAAAAAGGACTTGAAATATTGGTTGGCTACTTACGAAGCAAAATTTCATAAGTATCACTCAAATAAAAACCGTGAAGTAGCAATATTTCACGGTTTTTTACTTTTTAAATCTAAACCAAAATAACTACTCAAAACAATGTCGTACCAATCTCTAATACTTACTAAAAAATCAGCTAAAGATTTATCCAAACTCCAAAAACAATTTAATGCTAATGTTAAAAAAATAGAAGAGTTGAAAGCCAATATTGTTTCAGAAAAAGAAATGCTTCGACGAATTATGACTCGGATTCAAGCAGAAATTGTACCGCTTGAACATAAGCATAATAATCAGTTGATTGAACTGGTCTATGTTTTTGACAGACATTATGATAATCCATTTTTCAAGAAAAAAGAGAGAGCTAAAATGGCTGAATTTATCATTGACAGAACGGTAGAATTGATTGAAAATTTGGGTATGGATAATTTGAAACCTCTTTATGAAAAATACGCCAATCGTTCTTATGACGAAGTAAATTCTCAGGCTGATACCATCACGGCAGATTTGATGAAGAATATGATAGAAGCCAAATACGGAATTGAAGTTGATAAAAATGCAGATTTGAGTAACCCTCAAAAGATACAAGATTATATTGCATTGAAATTGGAGGAAAAGAAAACAAATGCCCATTCCCAAAACCCTCCGAAAGAAAAAACGGCAAAGCAAATTGAAAAAGAAGAAAAACTAAAACAAGAAGCCAAAAATATAAGTAAAGTTGCACGAAGTATTTATACGGACTTAGTAAAGGCATTTCATCCCGACCGTGAGCAAGATGAAACTGAACGTGAACGCAAAACCGAAATCATGAAATTGGTTACGCAGGCTTATGAAAAAGATGATTTGTTTGAATTGTTGCGTTTGAAAATTGAATTGCAAGATTCTGACATAGAGTCTATTACGATTGCGGACGAACAGTTGAAATATTACAATAAAATATTAAAAGAAACGTGAACTTTTCAGATTTCAAGCGGCTATCAATCCATTATATTGCTTCAAAGCTTTATGAGTCTGAATAGAAACTTTTGGTTTTCTTTGATAAAAAGAGTAGGCACACATAGCCGCCAACATATGAGTAAAAGCATTTAAAGCCGACCTATGGCGAGTATGTTCTAAGTCTAAAACACCCTTTTGAAGTCCAATAACCGTTTCAATAATGGGTCTTTTTTTTGCCATTTTTTTAGCCTCATCAGGCATAAATTTTTGGTTTGACTTTTGGGTATTATTACGAGGTTTAGCAAAGAAATCTAATGTTCCATCATACTCAAT
>NZ_QGGO01000025.1 GCF_003148625.1 Arcicella aurantiaca
GATTATGAAGATGCAAATACGCTTAAAAAAGCAATAATAAATATATTTGAAAATGTAGGAAGCAAATACACGATTAATTTTGCTTAACTACTTAATTTCCAATTTACATAATTTAAAATTCAATGAAAAAAAACGCCCTGACTTGTTTCCAAATCAGGGCGTTTTTATATTTTATCAAAGTCTATTGCTAAATGAATAGACTATTCATTGTGTAACCAAGCTTTTTTTGCTAAAAGAGTTTCCTCATCTTCTTCATTGTCAGGGTCTGGGACACAACAATCTACTGGACAAACTGCTGCACATTGTGGCTCTTCATGAAATCCCATACATTCGGTACATTTATCGGTAACGATGTAATAAAATTCATCTGAAACTGGTGTCATTGGGTCTTTACCTCCAATTACGGAACCGTCTTCTAATTCTACATCAATTAATTTTGTACCGCCTGACCATGTCCATTCTACGCCACCTTCATAAATAGCGGTATTAGGGCATTCTGGTTCACAAGCCCCGCAGTTTATACATTCTTCTGTGATGATAATTGCCATATTATTAAAGTTTATGAATTTTAGCGTAAATATCGTTTTGCCTTTTTTATGATTATATTATTGGTAGCGAATGCTAAAACTCAAATTCTAAGCAAATTTAATAGGTAAATTTTGAATAGCCTATAAACCTACGAGACTATTGTAAAATATTTATTTGATAAGTTTTGAGTAAATTGCAGAAAAATTGATAAAACATGACATTACAAGCGAGAATCAAGGCATTTGCTGAATTAGGACGATTTTTGAGAGACGAAAATAATCGAAGTGAAATTGAACTTTGGGCGGATAAGGCTTCACATCAAAATAATTGGTTTACAGTTGAAAATACTTTTAAAGCCCTAAAAAGTATCTCTGAATACTTTTTGACTGAAGAATTGTTAACGCAATGGACTGACCTTTATGAGATTCCTGATACTCCTAAAACTATCAATAGTGTTGGCGTTATTATGGCTGGAAATATTCCTGCGGTTGGTTTTCATGATTTGCTGACTATTATTTTATCGGGTCATGTATGTGTAGCAAAAGTAAGTTCTCAGGATTCTTATTTGATGTTGGCTCTCATTGAAAAATTGTTAGAAATTGAGCCAAATTTAGAAATCAGATTAGCGGATAAAATGAATGAAGTAGATGCTCTAATTGCCACAGGTTCAGATAATTCTGCTCGATATTTTGAATATTACTTCAGAAATAAACCACATATAATTCGTCAGAATAGAACTTCTGTTGCCATTCTGAACGGAGAGGAAACAGAAGAGGATTTCTTGAATTTAGGAGGAGATATTACTGATTATTTTGGATTAGGATGTCGGAATATTTCTAAAATGTACGTACCTGCGGATTATGATTTTACCAAATTTTACGATTCAATAGAATCTTTAGGGGATATTTTTTATCATAATAAGTACAAAAACAATTACGATTACAACAAGTCAATTTATTTGGTAAATCAAATTCATCATTATGATAATGGATTTTTGATATTAACCCCAAATGATGCCTTGGTATCACCAATTTCTGTTGTTTTTTACGAAAACTATGAAAGTCAAGAAGATTTGAAAAATATTATTTCGTCTCAAATAGACAAAATTCAATGTGTTGTTTCAAAAAATGGATGGTTTGAAGGAAGTTTTAATTTTGGAGATGCCCAAAAACCTAAACTCTGGGATTATGCAGATGGCGTAGATACAATGGCGTTTCTGTTGAGTTTGTAATTCGTAACACAGACTTCAGTCTGTATGATTTTACACAGACTGAAGTCTGTGTTACAAATTACTCTGCACGAGTTAAAATAACTGTTTTCCCAAACATTGGTGAACCCACAAAACCTCTCACACTTAACGTTTTCTCATCTTTTAAAGTCATTTTGCCAGAAACGGTCATGCCACTTCTTGGGTCGCTAACCTGTCCGCCTGTCCAAAGGTTTTTCTCTTCGTAAGTAAATTTTTTAAATATCTGATAACCGACAGTTGGTTTTACTTTCAAATCTTCTTTTTTAGCATTAGGAGCTATCCAAATGATTTTCCCAAAATATTCTTTCTCAACTTTATATATCTGAATTTTTGAGCCTTTACCTTCTGTAAACCAAATTCCAACGATTTTTTCAGAATCATCAGTAAACGAGAAAAAGCTTGAAAATATAAAAAGTAATAAAAATATTTTTGGAAATTTCATAAATCAAAGAGCTATTGTTTTAAAACTTTCTATTTAGAAAATGAAAAATGCTTATATTTATTGTACACTATATTACAAAATATTGCTGCTAAAACGCCAATTCCTGCACCTGTAAGTACATCGAGTGGATAATGTACGCCCACGTAAATACGACTATATGAAACAATTATTGCCCATAAATAAAAATATTTGAGTGATGGAATTTGCTTACCAAATAATAGAAAAAGACTGGTTGCTAAGGTAAACGAATTGGCCGCATGAGATGAGCAAAAGCCAAATTGCCCGCCACAGTCGCCCACAACATGAACTAATTGCTGAATGGCAGATTCATGGCAAGGTCTTAAGCGTTGTACCAATGGTTTAAGAATTCCTGAACAAATTCTATCAGAAATTACTACGCTCATAATTATTGATAAAAGTATTCCAATAGCTTGTTGTCGATATTTCCAGATAATACTTCCTATAATGAGTACATACAAAGGAATCCACTCATTTTTGCCCGAAACAAAAGCCATGATTTTATCAAAACTTTCATTATGATGAGAATTTAGCCACAAAAATGCTTGTGTATCAAGTTCATTTAAACGCATATACAAAGTTTTTACTTTAAGATATTGAAAATCACAGAATTGTTATTCGCTAATTATAAGTTCATACGGTTTCGTACTCTTTCCATTGTGGCTTTGGCAATAACTTCTGCTTTTGCTTCTCCTGCTTGTAGTTTTTCTTCTAACTCTTCAATATGATTCATATAATAATCAAATTTCTCTCTTTCCTCCGCAAACTCACGAACTAAAACTGTATGAAGAGCATTTTTTGCGTGTCCATAACCGTAACCGCCAGCCAAATAATTCTGACGCATCTCTGCAATTTCGTCTGGATTAGCAACTAATGAATACAATTTGAAAACATTGTCCGTATCTGGATTTTTTGGGTCTTCTAAAGGAGTAGCATCAGTTACCACTTTTTTAACAACTTTCAATAAATCCTTCTCATTCAAGAAAATATCAATGTAATTATTCAGCGACTTACTCATTTTTTGTCCATCAATTCCAGGAATTGTCATCACAGACTCATCAATTTTTGCTTCTGGAAGAATTAGCGTGTCTTCTCCATACTGACGATTAAATGCTCCTCCCAAATCACGAGTCATTTCCAAATGTTGTCTTTGGTCTTTTCCAACTGGCACCAAATGAGCATCATACAACATAATATCTGCCGCTTGTAAAACAGGATACGTGAAAAGTCCTGCGTTTACGTCTGCCAATTTTTCAGATTTATCTTTAAAACTATGAGCATTTGCTAACATTGGAAATGGAGTAAAGCAATTCAAATACCACATCAATTCTGTATGATAACCTGCCAATTTTGATTGACGGTAAAAAAAGTTTTTATCGGCATCAAATCCGCAAGCTAACCATGCTGCTGCAATGGCATACGTATTTTCACGTAGTTGTTTGCCGTCTTTCAAAGAAGTTAGCGTATGTAAATCTGCAATGAATAAAAATGATTCATTGTTAGGATTTTTCGAAAGTTGAATAGCGGGTTTTATCGCACCAAGGATATTGCCTAAGTGTGGTCTGCCTGATGCTTGTATGCCTGTTAGAATTCGCATTTTTTGAAGCACGAACGAAATGTTCGTAGTTTTTATAAGTTTTGTATCTGCAAAATTCACAAAAAACTACCAATCCATCAAATCAAGCATGAGGATATTTGTGTAAATCATTATCTTTGATTTTAAAAGCAACCATATTAATCCTTTAATTGTCTAATTATCAACCTCATCATGTCAATTACCAATAATACCTTTGAATATTTACAAGACCTTAAAAATAATAATAATCGTGAGTGGTTTCATGCCAATAAGAAGAGATACGATACTGTAAAAGCAAATTTTGAAGAAACCATCAAAGCGTTAATTGTTTCTATCGGCGAATTTGAAAACATGACGGGCGTACAAGTAAAAGATTGTAATTACAGAATTGCTCGTGATGTAAGATTTTCACTGAATAAAGACCCTTATAAAACATGGCTTTCTGCCAGTTTTTCAGAAGGAGGTAGAAAGTCTGGTAAAATGGATTATTATCTACATATTCAAGAAGGAGAGTCTTTTTTAGGTGGAGGAATGTATTCGCCAACGCCTGAGCAATTAGCAAAGCTTCGTCAAGAAATTGATTATAATGCTAAAGAATTAAAAGATATTATTTACAATCCAGATTTTGTAAGAGTTTTTGGTGAAGCAGAGGGAGAAGCTGTAAAATCTGCCCCAAAAGGCTATTCCAAAGAACATCCAGAAATTGAATTATTGCGTAAAAAACAAATGTTTTATTGGCATAAATTCACCAAAGAAGAAGTTTGTTCTCCTGATTTTGTAAAAAAAGTAACAGAAGTTTGTAGAACATTGAAACCCTTTTTAGACTTTTTAAATTACGTATTTTTTGAACATCAAGAACCTGAAATTGATTTATAGAAAAACTAAATTTACATTTCCACTAATTTGCTATGAAAAAATATTTACACGCATTTTTATTTATTTTGCCTTCTTTAGTTTATTTATCAAGTTGTTCTTCGGAATTACCAGAATTGAAAGTTCCTCAAAGCTCACAAAAACAATTACTAAGTTTTAAGTTTCTTGATTTTAATCCTGTTGCAGATGGAGATATTGATACTTCTACCAGAAAAGTAAAAGTGCGTGTGCCAGTTGGTACAAAAGTTACGGCGTTAATTCCTACACTTACTGTTTCTTCTCAGGCAACGTCTTTTCCTCAGTCATTAGTGGCTCAAAATTTTACTAAACCTGTAACATATATGGTTACGGCGGCAGATTGTACCAAAAGAGCTTTTGAAGTAACGGTTGAGGTTGCTCTGACAACTGACCCAGAAATTACAGGAATTGAAACGATTTCAGCGAAAACGACAGATTCATTCTTTATCTATGGAAAGAATTTGACTCGTACAGGTGCCATTACAAAATTCTTTTTAACTTCTAAATTGACAGGTAAAACGTATGATTTGTCAAATGTGAGTTTAACCACAACCCAAGCAAAAGTTCAGATTCCGCATGATGTTCCAGTTGGGTTATATTCGATAACCGTTGATGTAAATGGAAGACAAGTAAAATATCGTACTTTAGATTTGAAAATTACAGGAATAGGTACACAAATTATCATCGATAGAATGACGGTTTTGGCATATATTAGAGGACAAGACTTAATTATTACAGGTAATAACATAAAAGCTACAAAGGTTCAGATTAGATTTCAGCCACAATTGGGTAGCACAACTCAATTGAAAGATGCCGTTTTGAATGCTGAAGGAACTGAAATTAAATATAAAATCGAAACTACATTTCCTGCTCCCTATCGTTGGACATTAACTGTTCTTTTAGATGGAGTATCTTATGCTTTGCCCGATTTAGTGACGATAACAGCAAAGTAAATAAGTAGGGATTAGGATTTAGGATTTTCATAAGCAATTGATAACCATGTTTATGAAGATACTAAATCTACCCCTTACTTACCATAAAACTACATTTTAAAATTAATACTTATATCATGAAAAATTACGTTTATGTTCTCATTACTTATCTATTTTCTAATATTTGTTTAGGGCAAAATGCTAATAAAATAGTTAATGTCAAAGCTAAAGAGATTAACACAATTGGGATTTTGCCTATTATTAGCTCTATAAATATTTTAAAAGTTGATGATGAAAAAGTAAGTCAAGAATTAATTAATGAGACGAATTCAATTACAAATAACATTACAGAGCAGTCATTAGATAGTTTATTTAGACTAATAAATTTACCATCAAAAAAGATACAGCTAGATTCAACTTCAATGAATATCTTTTTAAAAGATATTCAATACTATTTTACCTTCATAAAATCACAAAATCCGTATAACTCATATGGCAAACCTAAAATGAAGGAATTCCTTGAAAGAATGAGGGTCTATGATTTTATGGCTAATGTCATAAAATCAAATAATCTTAGATATGCACTTTGTATAGTCAATAACGGGTTTACCAGAACTCAGAAAGATGAAATAAAAAGACAAGCTCAAGTTCAAAAAAATAATCAAAGACAAGCTTTTTGGGTAGGATTTGGAGCAATTGGAGGATTAATTGGGGCTTTAAGTTCTCAGGCAGATTCAGGTTATCAAACCTACTTTGCAACAGGTACTACTTCCTATGCTTTTCTATTCGATGCAGAAACTAAGAAAATTGTAAATTACTTTATAAATACTACTGAATCAGACCCTATAAATCTAATGATGATTCAGAATAAGCAGATAATCCCACTTTTTAATGATTTTTGGGTTTGGTATCATCCAGAAGCTCAAAGATATGTGAAAATGGAAAGAAAATAATCTTTAACACGCCAAGCGACCTAATCAGTCGCTTTTTTTGTTTACTTTGTAATAAAATTAATTCCCTTACTCAATGCAATTTTCCCACTTACACTGTCATACACAATATTCACTTCTTGATGGAGCTTCAAAAATTTCTGGACTTTTTGCCAAAGCAAAAGCTGATAATATGCCTGCGGTTGCCATTACTGACCACGGAAATATGTTTGGAGCGTTCCAATTTGTGGCAGAAGCTGGTAAACATGAAGGCGTAAAACCCATTGTTGGTTGCGAGTTTTATGTCGTTGAAGACCGTCATAAACGTCAATTCTCGAAAGAACAAAAAGATAAACGTTATCACCAATTAATGCTCGCTAAAAATGCGGAAGGTTATGCTAATTTAGTAAAAATGTGTTCTTTAGGATACATTGAAGGACTTTACGGTAAATATCCACGTATTGATAAAGAATTAATTTTAAAGTACCATAAAGGTCTTATCGCCACCACTTGTTGTTTGGGTGCAGCTGTGCCTCAAGCTATTTTAAGAGATGGGGAAGAAGCCGCTGAAAAAGAATTCAAATGGTGGTTAGATTTGTTCGGGGAGGACTATTATGTGGAGGTGCAAAATCACCAAATTCCTGACCAATTGAAGTGTAATGAGGTTTTGTTACGTTTTGCCAAAAAGTATAATGTAAAAGTAATTGCTTCAAATGATGCACATTATCTTGACCAAAAAGATGCCAATGCACACGATATTTTGCTTTGCATAAACACGGGTGAAAAACAAGCAACACCAACGTATAAAGACATTGACGATGATGCAGGAACATCAACCAAAGGAAAACGTTTTGCTTTTTATAATGATGAATTTTATTTCAAGAATACCGCAGAAATGACAAAACTCTGGAGCCATGTTCCAGAAGCGATTGATAATACGAATGAAATTGTAGGCAAAATTGATACCCTGAAATTAAAGCAGGACATTATGTTGCCCAATTATGAAATACCCAAAGAGTTTGCTACACAGGATATTTACCTTGAACATATTACTTGGGAAGGTGCAAGAAAACGTTACGGAGATAATTGGGAATTACCAGAAGTTAAAGAGCGAATCGGTTTTGAATTGCACACAATTCGGACGATGGGATTTGCAGGCTACTTTCTTATTGTTCAAGATTTTATCAACAAAGGGAAAGAAATTGGCGTTTATGTAGGGCCGGGGCGTGGTTCGGCTGCGGGTTCAGTGGTGGCGTATTGTATTGGTATTACAAATATTGACCCTATTAAGTATAATTTACTTTTTGAACGTTTCCTTAATCCAGACCGTAAATCAATGCCCGATATTGATACCGACTTTGACGATGAAGGTCGCCAAAAGGTAATTGATTATGTGGTAGAAAAATATGGTAAACAGCAGGTGGCTCACATTGTAACTTATGGTACAATGGCAGCCAAAATGTCTATCAAAGACGTTGCTCGTGTGATGGATTTACCTTTGAATGAATCTAACGAATTAGCAAAGTTAGTGCCTGATAAACCCGGAACAAACTTAAATAGGGTAATGAATGCACCGATGACAGGAGCGAGTTCATTAGCTGAAAAAGAGGGATTACAGGCGGAAGACCTCGAAAATATTAAAAAACTGAGAGATATTCGCCGTGAAGGTTCTTTGCGTTCAAGAGTTTTAGAAGAAGCATTAATTTTAGAGGGTTCTGTACGTGGCACAGGGATTCATGCGGCAGGTATTATCATTGCTCCCAAAGATTTATCGGATATTTTACCCGTAGCTACTTCAAAAGAGGTAAACCTATTAATTACACAATTTGAAGGAAAAATCATTGAGGATGCTGGCGTAATTAAAATGGACTTTTTAGGATTGAAAACGCTTTCAATTCTCAAAGAAGCTATTCGATTAATTAAGCAAAATCATGGTATTGATATTGATTTGGATACTTTGCCATTAGATGATAAAAAAACCTATGAACTTTATCAGAGAGGAGAAACTAACGCAACTTTCCAATTTGAATCGGGCGGTATGCAAAAACACCTCCTCGACCTTAAACCTGACCAGTTTTCGGATTTAATTGCCATGAACGCACTTTACCGTCCAGGGCCAATTGCTTACATTCCAAACTTTATTGCCCGTAAGCATGGTCGTGAAGAAATTGTTTACGATTTACCAGAGATGGAAGAATATCTGGCTGATACTTATGGAATTACGGTTTATCAAGAGCAGGTAATGCTTTTATCCCAAAAAATTGCAGGCTTCTCGAAAGGAGATGCCGACGTACTTCGTAAAGCAATGGGTAAAAAAGACCGCTACACACTTGATAAAATGAAAAGTAAGTTTGTGGAAGGAGCGAAGGAAAAAGGACATCCAGAAGATAAGTTAAATAAAGTTTGGACTGACTGGGAGGCATTTGCACAATATGCTTTCAACAAATCTCACTCAACTTGCTACGCCTTTGTGGCATATCATACGGGTTATTTAAAAGCACATTATCCGTCTGAATATATGGCGGCGGTAATGTCTAACTCGCTTGGACAGATTGAAAAGATTACCTTCTTTATGGAAGAATGTCGTAGAATGGGATTACCCGTTTTAGGGCCAGATGTAAATGAATCTTACCGTTCATTTGCCGTAAATAAAAAAGGAGAAATTCGTTTTGGATTAGCTGCCATCAAAGGAACGGGCGATGCTGCCGTAGAAAGTATCATTGAGGAAAGAGATAAAAATGGACCTTATAAAGATATTTATGATTTTGTAAAAAGAGTAAATCTTAGAACTGTAAATAAGAAAACGATTGAAAGTTTAGCGTATGCAGGTGGTTTTGACTGTTTTGAAGAAATAAACGGATTACACCGTGCCATTTATTTTGAAGATGTAGAAGGTTCTAATTTTATTGAAAAATTAATCCGTTATGCCAATAAAGCAGTTGAAGATGCCGCTTCTGCACAGGCTTCTTTATTTGGAATGATGGGCGACGGTGGAGGAGGAGCAATTGCTACCCCAAAAATCCCAAATATTGAGAAATGGGGACAAATGGAAAAACTGAAATTCGAGAAAGATGTGGTCGGAATTTATATTTCTGGTCACCCTTTGGACGAATATCGTTTAGAGTTAGATAGCTTTTGTTCATGTACCCTCGACCGTGTGATGGAACCTATTTTTAGAGGAAAGGAAGTTGCGGTCGGAGGAATCGTTACCAAAGCCATTGAAAGATTTTCAAAGAATGGAAATCCGTTTATGCTTTTTACTTTAGAAGATTATAGCGGAAATTATGAATTTGCCCTCTTTGGCGAGGATTTCGTGAATCTTGCCAAATATATAGCACCAGACCGTTTCTTGTATATTAAAGGCGTCATCAAAAATAAATGGGGACGACCAGACGAATGGGAGTTTAAACCTGCCAGTGTTCGTTTACTTTCCGAAATTAGAAATCAGTTTGCTAAAGAATTGAAAATTACGCTTGGGTTACAAATGATAAATGAGGAGGTGATAAATCAATTAAATCAAGCGGTTTCAAAAAATCATGGGACTTGCAGTTTGACCGTATCCGTTTATGACCCTGATGAGAGAGTTGAGGTTACCATGATGTCCAGAAAAGGGAAAATTTCTCCTTCAAATGAATTTTTAGAAGAAATTTTAAAAATCAATGGCTTGGTTTATAAATTGAATTGATAGACGAGTTCAATTTTATTTACAACTATTATTGACGAAAATGGAATAATATACTAATTTGATAGGATATATTTTATTTTTAACTATATTTTACCGAGAAATCTTAATTTCAGTGGTAAACCCTTATAGTTATCTAAAATTTAAGTTTTAACTTTATCGAACCACAGGTCAATTCTTGTGGTTTTGTTTTGTTATAAAAAAAGGCTGACCCAATTGGGATAGCCTTTTTTCGTTTTTAGTGCGTTTCAAAAACTTCTGCTTCTTCCACTTCAACTATCATATTGTCATTTATTGAAACCAGAGCCACCTGTTTGATTTCATTGATTAATAGCGGGTCATATTTTGCAGTCACTCGTACATAATTTTCTGTAAAACCTTGCATCATGCCATTTTCAATATCTTCTTCAAAAAGCACGCTGAAAGTTTTACCTATTTGTTGTTCATAAAAATATCGACGTTTTTTATCAGATAGAATATGTAACATTTTTGACCTTTCAGACCTTTTGTTCATCGGTACAACTGGTTTGATGTTTATGGCAGTTGTATTTTCTCTTTCTGAATAAGTAAAAACGTGTAAATAGCTGATATTTAATTCATTTAAGAAATTATAAGTTTCAATGAAATCATCTTCTGTTTCACCCGCATGACCTACAATAACATCAACTCCTATGCAACAATCTGGCATTAAGGTTTTTATTTTATTAACTCTATCAACGTACAATTCTCTTTTGTAACGTCTTTTCATTAACCCCAAAATCTTATTTGAACCCGATTGTAAAGGAATATGAAAATGTGGAACAAATCGTTTCGATTGTGCTACAAACTCAATAATTTCATCGGTCAATAAATTTGGCTCGATTGATGAAATCCTAAATCTTTCAATGCCTTCCACTTCATCCAGAGCTTTGACCAAATCAAAGAACGTTTCTTCTCTTTTGCCATTTTTTAAACCAAAATCACCTATATTTACGCCTGTCAGCACAATTTCTTTCACACCACTTTCAGCGATTTCTCTGGCAGCTTTCAATACATTTTCAATACTATCAGAACGACTTGCTCCACGTGCGAGCGGAATGGTACAATATGCACAAGGATAATCGCAACCGTCTTGTACTTTCAAAAATGTACGAGTACGGTCATTTAAAGAATATGAAGTATGATAATCAATCGCTTCTTCAATATTTTGGTTATATATTTTAGCCGTTTTATTCGAAGGTTCTTTTACGAATCCATCTAATAAATCTATCAATTGAAATTTCTCTGCCGCACCCAAAACTGCATCTACACCTTCAATATCTGCAATTTCCTGTGGTTTTAATTGTGCATAACAACCAATAATTGCTACATAACCATCAGGATTAATTTTATTTGCCTCTTTTACTATTTTCTTACACTTTTTATCAGCGTTTTCTGTTACCGAACAGGTATTAACGATAAAAATATCTGGCTTTTGGTTGAATTCAACTTTCTCATACCCCTTCGATTCAAACATTCTTGAGATAGTTGAAGTTTCTGAGTAATTAAGTTTACAGCCTAATGTATAAAATGCTACCTTTTTCATTTTGCAAAGATACGGAAGGATTTAAGCACAACAAAAAAAGCCCGTCTTCAAAGACGGGCTTTCTATATTTTGAATCAAAAAAACTAAACTTTAGCAGTTTTAACAGTTTTGATGATACGAGCAGCAACTTTATAAGGGTCAGCAGCCGAGTTTGGACGACGGTCTTCCAACCATCCTTTCCATCCTTTTTGCACAGCAGCAATAGGAATACGGATTGAAGCACCACGGTCAGAAACTCCGTAAGAGAATTGATCGATTGATTGTGTTTCGTGCTTACCAGTTAAACGTAAGTGGTTATCAGCTCCGTAAACTTCGATGTGTTCTTTAACGAAAGGTTCGAAAGCTTGACAAATAATGTCATAAGTTTCTTTGTTACCAGCAGTTCTCAATGCAGTGTTAGAGAAGTTTGCGTGCATACCTGAACCATTCCAGTCAGTATCGCCAAGTGGCTTACAGTGGTAGTTAACCCAAACACCGTGTTTTTCACAAATTCTTTCTAATAAATATCTTGCAACCCAGATTTCATCACCAGCTTGTTTTGCACCTTTAGCAAAACATTGGAATTCCCACTGACCAGCAGCAACTTCAGCGTTGATACCTTCAACGTTCAAGCCAGCTTGTAAACAGTATTCTAAGTGTTCTTCGATGATATGACGACCATAAGCGTTTTTCGCTCCAACTGAACAATAGTATTGTCCTTGTGGTGCTGGATATCCGTTTGCAGGGAAGCCTAATGGAAGATTAGTTTTCAAATCATACAAGAAATACTCTTGTTCAAATCCAAACCAGAAATCGTTATCATCATCTTCAATTGTAGCACGTCCGTTTGATTCGTGTGGATTACCATCTGAATCTAAAACTTCACACATTACAAGGTAAGAAGGTGTTCCTAATAAAGAACGTTCTGGATCCTTACAAATGTAAACTGGTTTCAATTGACAGTCAGAAGAGCCACCTGGAGCTTGTTGAGTTGAAGAACCATCGAAAGACCAGATATCACAGTCTTCTAATTTTCCACTAAAATTGTTTTCGATTTTAGTTTTACTACGAAGGCTTTGTGTTGGTTTATAACCATCGAGCCAAATGTATTCAAGTTTAGCTTTTGACATGATTTTGTAATTGGATTTTTATTTATTCGGTTATTTTTTTGAATTTCTGATACAAAAGTAAACGTGAAAATTGAAAAAACACAAGAAATATTAAATTTTTATCAAATTTTTCAACGAATGACTCTTTTTATAGTGATTTTGAATTATTCTAATTAATCAATGTTTAATCTTTTTAATTAGACAGTAATTAAATTTTGCTATACTCAAATTTACAATAGATTATATTGTAAAACAAGTAAAATGCAGAATAAAATATACTATTCTTGAAATAGTTAAATTATTTCTTGCTATGTTAAATTAAAATCAAAATTGTAATATTTGAAGTCTGAGCAAGGAGACATAAAAAAGTGTGAAAATTATATTTTTTAATAAAAAATTGCATTCCAATTACGATAAATAGATTTTTCTTTTACTTTTATCATCAAGTTTGAAAACTATAAATAACAAAATAAATAAAGTATGGCTATTGCAAGATTTAAAGCCCTTGAATTGGCTCAGACACGACAACCTATCGTCGTGAAAGTGCCAACCGAAAAAGTTACAGATTATTACGGAAGTAATACATTTAACGATGAAGTGATGCGTTCACTGTTAAGTCCTGAAGCCTATTTGAAAATCACGAATGCTATTGAAGATGGGAAAAAGATAGATAGAGAGGCAGCTGACGAAGTTGCCGCAGCAATGAAGTCATGGGCATTAACAAAAGGTGCTACTCATTATACACACTGGTTTCAACCGCTTACTGGTACAACCGCTGAAAAACACGATGCCTTTTTTGATATTACTAATAAAGGAAAAGCAATGGAGAAATTTAAAGGTTCAGCTTTAGTACAACAAGAGCCAGATGCTTCTTCTTTTCCAAACGGAGGAATTCGTTCTACTTTTGAAGCACGTGGATATACTGCTTGGGACCCGTCGTCTCCTGCTTTTATTATGGAAAACTTGGCGGGAACTGCTACTTTATGTATTCCATCGGTTTTTGTTTCATACACAGGCGAGGCTTTAGATTATAAAACTCCTTTATTGAAATCAGGAGAATTAATTGATAAGGCTGCTACGAAAGTAATGAATGAATACTTCAGTAGAGAGGTTTCAAAAGTTACCGCAACTTTAGGAGCAGAACAAGAATATTTTTTGATTGATGAAGCATTATATAATGCTCGTCCAGATTTATTGATGTCGGGTAGAACAGTTTTTGGACATTCACCAGCCAAAGGACAACAATTAGAAGACCATTATTTTGGTTCGATTCCTTCAAGAGTAAATGCTTTTATGGTAGATTTTGAATTGGAAGCCTTAAAATTAGGAATGCCAGTTCGTACTCGCCATAATGAAGTAGCTCCAGCACAATTTGAAGTTGCTCCAACATTTGAAGAAGCAAATTTAGCTTGCGACCATAATGCTTTATTGATGGATTTGATGAATAAAGTAGCCGCAAAACATAAAATGCGAGTTTTATTCCATGAAAAACCATTTGCAGGTATTAACGGTTCTGGAAAACACAATAACTGGGCTTTAGCTACTGATACTGGAATAAACCTTTTAGGTCCTTCAACAAAACCAAAAGAAAATTTACGTTTCTTAACATTCTTTGTTAATACTATCAAGGCGGTTCATGACCATGCAGATTTATTAAGAGCATCAATTGCATCTGCGGGTAACGAACACCGTTTAGGAGCAAACGAAGCTCCTCCTGCTATTGTATCTATTTTTATCGGTACTGAAATGGCAAGAGTTTTGAATGATTTGGAGAATCTTTCAGAAATGAATGATATTAAATTAGAAAAGGGAGATAACGTTTATTTACGTTTAGGAATTAATAAAATTCCAGCACTTCTTTTGGATAATACAGATAGAAACAGAACTTCTCCTTTTGCATTTACAGGAAATAAATTTGAATTCCGTGCTGTTGGTTCATCTGCAAATTCTGCAACGCCAATGACGATTTTGAATACAATTGTTGCCAATCAATTATTTAAGTTTAGAGAAGAAGTTGATGTATATCTTGAAAAAGGTGTTAAAAAAGAATTGGCAATTGTTGAAGTGCTTAAAAAATATGTAAAACAATCTAAGAAAATCCTTTTTGAAGGAAATGGATATTCTGACGAATGGGTTGCTGAAGCAGAATCTCGTGGTTTATCAAACTTGAAAACAACGCCAGAGGCTTTAGCCAAATATTTAGACCCGTCTGCTATTGAATTGTTTTCGAAACATGGTATTTTTAATGAAGTAGAAATGCACGCTCGTTTTGAAATTGAAATTGAAAACTATATCAAAAAAATTCAAATTGAATCTCGTGTAATTGGAGATTTAGCAATTAATCATATTGTTTCAACCTCTTTAAAATATCAAACTCAATTGGTTGATAACGTGCGTGGTCAACAAGAGATTGGTATTGACCCACAATATTTTGCTCCAACCGTTGAAATCATTAAGAAAATTTCAATTTATACGTCAAAAATTACCAATTTAGTTGATGAAATGACCGAAGCAAGAAAAGAGGCAAATAACATTGATGATTCAGTAGAAAGAGCAAGATTGTACAGCACTAAAGTAAAAGAGTATTTTGAAGAAATACGTTACTGTGTTGACAAATTAGAACTCATCGTTGATGATGATGAGTGGCCTTTACCAAAATATCGTGAAATGTTATTGATTAGATAGTCAAACTTTAAGCCTCCATTAACCAATGGGGGCTTTTTCGTCAATTTTTTATATCTTTGAAGCTAAATCAACTTTATATAAGATGTCATTAAAAAATAATCCTGGACTTGACCCAAAGGAAATCGAACAACTAAAAAAAGAGTGCCTTGAGGCAGGAGCAAAATTTGTATATTTTGAAGAAGAACTCAACGATGAACCCGACCACGTAGAAGAGTTTGTCCATGTTCAATTTGTTGGAAACTACAAAGGTCAAGAAGCCATTTTTGATGCAGTTATTTATTCTTTGCGTTTACATTTTAACAGTATCGTTTACGAAACTGCTGAAAGAAAAGCATTGAAAACATATCCTTTGTATGTGCCGATGGAGAATCGTGATGAGACTTACGAAGCCAATGACGAAATGGATGAAGAAGTAGAATTATACATCACAGAATTGATTGAAGAAATTGAGGAAAACGAAGAAGTGAAGTTGGCTGAACATTTAGAAATTGATGAAAATTTTGAATATGGAATCGGCTTAGATGTTTGCTTAAATGTTGAAGAAGTGGATGATGCTGTAGTTGCCAAATTTGTAAATGATTATTTAGCAGGGACACTAAAATTAGACCCAACTTTATATTCTTTCAAAACGGATTTTGAAGACTAATTTTTAGGGGTTAGAATTTAGGTTTTAGGAATTAGATTTCTGTGAACCATCTAACCCCTAAATCCTAACCCCAAATACCTTCTCAATGTCTTTCCAAGGAACAGAAAATTATATTGCAACTCGTGCTTTGCAAGTAGCTGTAAATGCAGCAGTAACTTTACAAAAACCGCTATTAATTAAAGGCGAACCTGGAACAGGCAAAACACTTTTGGCTTATGAAGTGGCTGCTGCCTTAGGAAAATCACTTTTCACTTGGAATGTAAAATCTACCACAACGGCTCAGCAAGGTTTGTATGAATATGACGCCGTTGCCCGTCTGAGAGATTCTCAATTGGGTGATGGTAACATCAATGATATTGAACATTATATCAAAAAAGGTAAACTTTGGGAGGCTTTTGATTCAGAAGAACAAGTTGTTTTATTGATTGATGAAATTGATAAAGCTGACATTGAATTCCCGAATGACTTATTGAATGAATTGGACAAAATGGAGTTTTATTGTTATGAACTAAAACGCACTATTAAAGCCAAACATCGTCCAATTATTATTATCACTTCCAATAACGAAAAGGAATTGCCCGATGCCTTTCTTCGTCGTTGTTTCTTCCATTATATTTCTTTTCCTGACAGAGAGACGATGAAACAAATCGTTGATGTTCATTATCCAGACTTAGAAGAAAAATTGATAACCAATTCAATGTCAATATTTTATGGTATTAGAGATATAAAAGCCTTGAAGAAAAAACCGTCAACTTCGGAATTAATTGATTGGATAAAATTACTTTTAGTGGGTAAAGTTTCAGCAGATTTGTTAGAAGATTTTCAAAGGAATACAGAAATTCCTCCTTTCATTGGAGCTTTATTGAAAAATGAGCAAGATTCAGGTTTGTATGAGGCTTTGAGAAATAAGACTAAACGCCCTTATTAATATAAGAAGAGTCTCTTGAACTTCAAGAGACTCTTCTTATATTATTTGGACGAAATCATAATTTTTTGAATGATTTCTTCTACTTTTTTTAAAGGCATTTCAAAAGTATCCGCAATAAATGCAGCATCAAACCCTTTTTTAAAAAGACCTTTGATATGCTTGAACGAGTTATTTTCTCTTTCTTCAGTTCTAATTCTGTCTGCAATAGTCATAGCAATAATGTTTACATTTTCAGAAACTTCTGTAAATATAGGCGTTAAATTTTCTTCTGTCAAGTTCAATGCGGTTTCTATATAGACAAACACTGTTTTGATGAATTCAATTTGTTTATCAGCATCCAAACGATTCAATTTTTCTGCCCAGAAAGAACTTAATTTTAAAAACTCTTCTTCGGTATCATGGCTGTGTTTCAATAACATAGTAGTCATACTCAATAAAATGTTTTGAAAATTAGCGATTTGATAATCCTCAATTTTATCAAGTGTAAACAAGAGATAATCAAAATCAGGAACGAACTTTTCCAAAGTCGGATGCAATCCTTTGAAATAGCTTTTCATCGATTTGTACTTCCATTTTCCGCTACCATGATGAATAATAATGGGAATCACGACCGATAATTTCTTTTTCTGCTTGCGTTCTTCTTTCCAAACATTCAGAATGTATTGTAAGAGTTGAAGATGTGGAAATTGTTGAACGTATGACTTATGTTCAAACAAAAGCGTTACTAAAGTCTTTTGACCTGCATATTCTGTTTGATAAACGACATCGGCTAAATATTCGTCTAATTCTTCATCAGTGTAAGAATCTGTTACTCGCTTTAGGGTAGAGAAGTTTAATCTTTCTTTGAGTTCTTCGGGAAAAACTTCTTTGATAAAACTCTCGGCAACTTCTAAACGAGAGAACGTTTCCTTGAAAAATTTATCATGTGCTTTATTTATTTCATTCATAGGGTTGAAATTTAAGCGGTAAATTTCCAATTAAATCTTTTATCTTGCAAGAAGAAATGAATTCTAAAAATTTAGCCTAATTATTCTATACTAATGCTTGCTTTTTATTTTGTAATAGTTTTTTCAATCTTAATTGTTGTGGGGCTACACATTAGTTATTATTACAGTAAAGAGAAGGCTGCATTAACTACTCCAATACTTTTTACATTGTGTAGTCTTGGCTTTATTTTTTTAGTAAAACAGAATTTTGAATTACTGAATAGATTTACTTTAAGACAAGATTGCTTGTTTATCCTAAAAGAAAGAGTTTCTGAAAAAAGGAAAGGGAGTCGAAAAATATTTTTGGGATACAATGGAGTATTACTGAAAAATAATTCCAATGAAAATGGTTTTTTACCTACGCAAACTTTTTATGATTTTAAAGATGAAAAACTCTCTATCGATGATTCAGTAAAAGTTTGGTACTTGCAAGAAAATGATAAACTTATTCTTCAGACTCAAAAAACGAAGACAAATGGTTTTTTAATAATATCAATAATCGAACAAATTTTCATGATTTTGCTTTTTAATTCCCTTTGGTATTGGGTTTTCAAAAGTAAAAAAAGCTAAGTTCCCAATTACAAATGTTCCTCGACTTCTTCTTATACTTAAAAAATAACAAACTCCCTGTCACCATTACAGAATATCTGACGCTCTTGGAGGCGTTGGATAAAGACGTTGTGGAATATGATACGACTGATTTTTATTACTTGAGTAAAACAGTTTTTGTGAAAAATGAGATATTTTTAGACCGCTTTGATGTCTTGTTCGGACAGTATTTTAAAGATGTTTCTAAAATTGGGGCAGAGTTGTTTGCTTTAATTCCAGAAGATTGGCTGAAACAAAATTTGAGTCGAGAGTTTTCGGAAGAAGAAAAGGCTAAAATTGAAGCGATGGGAGGTTTTGAGCAACTTTTAGAGCGTTTGAAGGAATTATTTGAAGAACAAAAAGAGCGTCACGAAGGAGGAAATAAATGGATTGGCACAAACGGAACGTCGCCTTTTGGTAATAATGGGTATAATCCAGAAGGAATAAAAATTGGAAATAATAAATCGGGAGGACAAAGGAGTGCTGTAAAAGTTTGGGAAGACCGTGAATTTAAAAATTATGACGATGACCTTGAACTAAACACTCGAAATATCAAAATGGCTTTGCGTCGTTTGCGTATTCTTACTCGTGAAGGCGTTGAAGATGAACTGGATTTAGAGGGAACAATTCAAGAAACCTCACGAAATGCAGGATTATTGGATATTAAAATGCAAGCCTCCAAAAAGAATAAAGTAAAGGTTTTGTTGCTTTTGGATGTCGGCGGTTCAATGGATGATTATATTGAATTGTGTTCGGAATTGTTTTCTGCTGCAAAATATCAATTCAAAAATTTGGAGCATTTGTATTTTCATAATTGCATTTATGAGACACTTTGGAAAGATAATGAAAGGAGGGGAGAACGAGTTTCGACTTGGGAAATTCTCCATAAATATAACCAAGATTGGAAAGTTGTGATAGTTGGAGATGCCTCAATGGCAACCTATGAAATTACTTCACCACGTGGTAGTATTGAGCATTATAACGAAGAATCGGGCTTGACTTGGCTACAAAAATTGAGTGACCATTTTCCCAATTTAGTGTGGCTAAATCCTACTACTTCAAGTTATTGGCAATATACACAAAGCATTAAAATTATCAGAGATTGGTCTGAAAATAGAATGTTTCCATTGACTATTTCGGGAATTACGCAGGCAATGAAATGTCTGAAAAATAGTAAAATTAGGTATGAACTATGATTTTTATGATTTAATTATTTTAAGATATTTCGACCTGAAAACCGTAATTCTTAACAGCTTCAGTTTAATACAATCCTTACATTTTAAAATCAAATGAATCTTAGTACAAAGATTATTTATGAATATTTTTTACGAACCAAATATAAAGCAAACACTCAAACTTAACGAAGAAGAATCTCGTCATGCCATTAAGGTTTTGCGACTTTCGGCAGGAGATTTGCTCAATGTAGTTGATGGCAAAGGAGGTTTTTTCACTTGTCAAATAAAAACGCCTCACGAAAAGAAATGTGAGATAAAAATTGTTGAAGAAAAACTCAATTTTGGTGTTAGAGATTTCTATATCCATTTAATCATTGCTCCGACCAAAAACTTAGATAGAATTGAGTGGATGGTTGAGAAATGTGTGGAAATTGGCATCAATGAAATTTCTTTTATTCAAACTCGTTATTCTGAACGAAAAGAAATTAAAACGGTTAGAATTGAAAAAATTGCGGTTGGGGCGATGAAGCAATCTTTAAAGGCATTTTTACCCAAAATCAACGAAATGATTTCTTGGAAAGAATTTTTGAAAAAAGACATTTCTGAAAATCAAAAAATGATTGCTCACTTAGAAGAAGGCGATAGAAAATTAATCCAACAAATTGCTCAGCCGAAAGGAAAATATGCCATTTTAATAGGACCAGAAGGAGATTTTAACGAAGAAGAAATTAAACAAGCCATCGAAAAAGGTTTTGCTCCTGTCACATTGGGAGAAAGTCGTTTGAGAACTGAAACCGCAGGATTAGTGGCTTGTCATACATTAAATATTATTAATCAGATATGAAAATACAGTTATCAGTAATTAGTTATCAGTTATCAGTTGTGAGAAACTGGTTTTTAGAGAAAATAGTTGGTCTTTCTCAGTCAACTTTGCGTTTTGGATTCTGTTTACTGTTAATTGTTAACTGTTCACTGACAAACGCTCAAAGTTCTTTTAAAATAGCCAAAATGAAGTACGGAGGTGGAGGAGATTGGTATTGTAATAAAACCTCTTTGGGAAATCTTATCAAGTTTTGTAACAGTAATTTAAGAACAAATATTTCTCCAGAAGAAGACATTGTGGAGCCTTCAAGTCCTGAGCTTTTTACGTATCCATTTGTACATTTAACTGGTCATGGAAATGTGGTTTTTACAGAATCAGAAGCTGCTAATTTGAGAAAATATTTAATCAGTGGTGGTTTTTTACACGTGGATGACAATTATGGTTTGGATAAATTTATTCGTAGAGAAATGAAGAAGGTTTTTCCAGAATTGAGTTTCATAGAATTACCATTTAATCACCCGATTTATTCTCAAAAATATAAATTTACAAGTGGTTTACCGAAGATTCATGAACACGATAATAAGCCTCCACAAGGCTTTGGACTTATTTATCAAGGTCGATTAGTTTGTTTTTATAGCTTTGAATGCGATTTGGGAAATGGTTGGGAAGACCAATCTGTGCATAATGACCCAGATTCTATTCGTCAAAAAGCACTTCAAATGGGAGCAAATCTATTATCTTACGCTCTGACGGTTGATTAAAACTGACATTTGTCAGAATTAATGGAATTCATAAACCTTTTCCTCAGACAAAGTGTAATTTTGCAAAACATTAAACAACAATTCATAACTCATGCAATTAGTATTGCCCGCTTTCATTATTCATTGGTATTTATCTTTATTTAGCCAAACGTTTTTTTTACATCGGTATTCGGCACATAAGATGTTTACCATGAATAAATTTTGGGAAAAATTCTTTTATCTTCTTACTTACATTTCTCAAGGTTCGTCATATTTAAGTCCACGTGCTTACGCCATTTTGCACCGTATGCACCATGCTTTTAGTGATACAGAAAAAGACCCACATTCTCCACATTTTTCAAGTAATGTGTTTACAATGATGTGGAAAACAAAGGATATTTATAATGCTTTAGTTAATAGCAAAACAAAAATTGAAGAACGTTTTGACCATAATTATCCTTTCTCAAAAACGATTGAAATTATTGGAGACCATTGGATTTCAAGATTGAGTTGGGGAATTGCTTATGTAACAATGTATGTTATCGCTTTTATATATTTTGATATGCACTGGGCATTTTTCTTTTTATTGCCAATTCACTTTTTGATGGGACCTGTTCATGGTGCAATTGTAAACTGGTCTGGACATAAGTATGGTTATCAAAATCATGACAATAATGATAAGTCAAAAAATTCTTTAGTTTTTGATTTTTTGATGATGGGAGAATTATTCCAAAACAATCATCACAAGTTGCCGAACAGTATGAATTTCGCTTCAAAATGGTATGAATTTGACCCAACTTATCCAGTTATCAAATTACTTACTTGGTTAAAAATTATTAAACCAAATTTGAGTAAACCTGCTAACGCTGAGTTTTAGGATTGTTACAGGTGATTAGTTCTACTTTGACACTTTAAAAAAAGATAAAAATTTGGACATTTACCGTTCAACTTCCCGAAAGTTTTGAACTTTCGGGAAGTTCTCCAAAGTCAAATTTGTCCCATTTATTTAGAGTGCCAAAGTAGAATTAGAAAACTGGTAATGAAAACCAAATAGTTTCAATAGATTTCCTGCGAAAGTGTTTTATGATTGAAAAATGGTACATTTTCGAGTGAAAATAGCGGGAATTTTGAAAGCATAGCAGAGAAATGGGGGGATGCCCAATCTTGAAAAATTTTCGTTATTTGTAGCCGAAAAGATGTTGTTTTACGACTTAAAACACTTTCGCAGGAAGTCTAATATAAAAAATCCCGAAAGGTTATCTTTCGGGATTTTTATTTTCAGAGCTTTTCTACAAAAGTTTTCTATCAATTTCAAAGGCTTCTAAATAATCAGAAACACGTTTGACAAATTGTCCGCCCAATGAACCGTCAACTACACGATGGTCGTAAGAATGAGAAATAAACATTTTTTGACGAATGCCTAATAAATCACCTTGTGGGGTTTCTATGACCGCAGGTTTCTTCTGAATAGCTCCGAATGCCATAATTGCTACTTGTGGTTGCATAATAATTGGCGTTCCCATGATATTTCCAAAAGTTCCTATATTCGAGAATGAATACGTTCCGCCTTGTAAATCTTCTGGTTTTAACTTATTTTCTCTCGCTCTTTTCGATAAATCGTTTATCTTTTTTGTAAGTCCAACCAAATTATATGAATCGGCATTGTGAATTACAGGAACAATTAAATTACCACTTGGCAAGGCAACCGCCATACCAATATTAATACTTTTCTTAACGATAATCTTGTCACCATCAACAGAAGCATTTATTTGCGGAAAGTCTTTAATTGCTTTTACAATAGCTTCAACCAAAATAGGAGTATAGGTGATATTTTCTCCATATTCCTTTTTAAACGAATCTTTAATACCATTTCTCCAAATGGCAATATTAGTCATATCTGTTTCAACAAATGACGTTACGTGCGGAGCAATACGTTTAGATTCAACCATACGGTCGGCAATCATTCTACGCATTCTGTCCATCTGAATTATTTCATCATTTCCAGAAACAACAACTGGCTGAGGCTTCGTTTCTATAATTGGTTGACTTGCCGATTTTGGAGAAGTTCGTTTCTCTAAATAAGCGAAAATATCATTTTTGGTAACTCGTCCATCTGAACCTGTTCCATTGATACTTTCTAATTCAGCGGTGGAAATATTTTCCTCTTTGCAAATACTTAAAACCAAAGGCGAATAAAACCTTGAGCCACCGTTTGAGGTTTCAATTACTGGAACTGGGTCAATATTTATACCTGTCAGAGTTTTTATTTCGTCAATTTCTTGCTCTAATTTAGTTGAAATTTGGGCAGGCTGTGGTAAATCTTGCGTTGCGTTTCCTTCGGTTTCAATAAGGCAAATCGGTTTACCTATTTCTGCGACTTCGCCTTCTGGAACAAGAATTTCTTTTATAATACCTGTGTGTGAAGAGGGTACTTCAGTGTCAATTTTATCGGTTGCCACTTCCAATAAATATTCGTCAGCTTCGATTTTTTCGCCTACATTTTTCAACCACTTTAAAACAGTGGCTTCCATGATACTTTCGCCCATTTTGGGCATAATGATTTCGATTAAAGACATAATTTTCTTAATAAATTCAGGATGTTGATTGTTGTCATGTGAATATTTTGCTCTCGGAAACCTCCTAATGTCAATTTACGAGTAATTGTCTCGTTTTCCGTAGCAATGGCAATCCATACCGTTCCCACAGGTTTTTCTGGCGTACCACCATTTGGCCCAGCGATTCCACTTGTTGCTAATCCATACGTTGTGCCTAATAATTGCCTTACATTTTGAGCCATTTCTACGATTGTTTCTTCTGAAACAGCACCGAATGTATTTAAAGTTTCAGCATTTACACCTAATTGATTTATTTTTACAGCATTATCATAAGAAACAATACCGCCCATAAAATAAGCTGAGCTTCCAGAAACTTTAGTAAATTGATGTGCTAAATAGCCTCCTGTACAACTTTCTGCAACGGATACTGTCTGTTTTTTCTCGGTCAAGATTTTACCTAAAACTTCTTCAATTTCATCGTTCCCAAAACCGTAAACAAATTCTTGAATGGTTGGTAAAACTTTCTGAAATTGTTCTTCAACATCTGCTTCAATTGTGGCTAAATCTTCTCCGAAACCTGTCAGACGTAGTTTTACATTTCCCATCGAAGGTAAGTACGCCAACTTTATATTTTCGGGTAAAGCATCTTCCCAAGGCTCAATTATTTCTGCTAAAAATGATTCACCGATACCAATTGTTCTAATAACCTTGTGGAAAATTACAGGCGTTTTAAAATACTCTTGTAATTTAGGTAAAAGTGTTAATGTCATCATTCCTTTCATTTCAAAAGGAACACCTGGCATAGAAATATAAACAATACCATTTTGCTCAAACCACATTCCTGCGGCAGTTCCCATGGTGTTTCTGATGAAAGTAGCGTTAGTTGGTAATTCTGCTTGACCCACATTTAAACCCGTCACCTCACGACCTCTTTTCCTGAAAAATTCTGTTAAATCTGCCAACGCTTCTTGATGAACGGCAAGTTCAGAGTTAAAATATTTACAGAAAGTTTTCTTGGTAATATCGTCTTTCGTAGGTCCTAAACCTCCTGTTACAATTACTAAATCGGCTCTTTTAGATGATTCCTCAAAAATTTCCAAAATAGCTTCTTCGGAATCTCCAACTGAGGATTTTCTTACTGTTCTGATTCCAATTTTATCTAATTCGGCACTAATCCATTGGGTATTTGTATCGGTAATTTGTCCATAAAGAATCTCATCTCCAATGGTAATAATCTCTGCTTTTATCATTTTTTTGAAAGGTAACACAGGCTTCAACCTGTATCTTAAATTTATTACAGACCAAAGTCTGTGTTACTTTTATCGGCTAAATTTCGAGAATACTTCATCTCAAATACTTTATTCATGAGACAAATTCATTATTTTCGCCCAAAATTACACAATTTGAAGCGTTTTAACGTTTATTGACAAATGACATTTTTTAAATTATTGCGTCTCAACTAAAATAATGTTTAACAATCACTATAAATGAGAAAATTAATCTTAGCAGCAGCCTTCATGACAACCGTTAGTAGTTGTCAATCACAAAACTTTGGAAATATTTTAAAACAAGCAAATGATGTTTTGAGTGGAACTACATCAGGAGCTTTAACAACAGAAGAAATTGGTCGTGGTTTGAAAGAGGCTTTAACAGTTGGCATCAAAAATAGTTCATCACAAGCGTCTGCGTTAAATGGATATTTGGGAAATCAAACTATTAAATTATTGTTTCCGCCAGAAGCCCAAAAAGTAGAGCAAAAATTGCGTGATATTGGACTCGGAGGAGAATGTGATAAATTTATTACTGCCTTGAATCGTGGAGCAGAGAAAGCTGCGGAAAAAGCAGTGCCGATTTTTGTGGATGCTATCACAAAAATGACAATTCAAGATGCTTTAGGGATTTTGAAAGGTGATAAAGATGCAGCAACTAATTATTTGAAAAGAACTTCATCGCAAGCTCTTACCAATGCTTTTGCCCCTGTTATGCAAGAGGCTATCAATACAACGGGTGCAACAAAATTGTATGGTGATATTGCCAATACGTACAATAAAATTCCTTTCACTCAAAAAATCAATCCAGATTTGCAACAATATGCTACCCAAAAAGCAGTTGACGGATTATTTTTATTAGTTGCTCAGGAAGAACAAAAAATTAGAGAAAACCCAGCGGCAAGAGTTTCTGATATTTTGAAGCGAGTTTTTGGTGCTCAATAGGAAAAACACAAAATAAAACGGGCAGTGAATACCATTTCACTGCCCGTTTTATTTTGTGTTTTTTTACAAGAACATCCATTTTTTATATAAATCTTTTTGTTCTTTGGTCGCATTCTCGATTGGCTCAATTGAGAAGCTTTTAGTTGGATTTCTTTGTAAGG
Source organism: Arcicella aurantiaca (assembly GCF_003148625.1). Taxonomy (GTDB): domain Bacteria; phylum Bacteroidota; class Bacteroidia; order Cytophagales; family Spirosomataceae; genus Arcicella; species Arcicella aurantiaca. The sequence goes on from NZ_QGGO01000025.1 coordinate 26,400, forward strand.
TTACGTTATATTTTTTATCCAAACCGTCTCTTCTAATTTTAACTTCAACAACATCACCTACTTTTTTGTTAGCAATCAGTTTCGTTAAATCTTCAGGTTTTGAGCCATCAATTTGTAAGATTTCATCGCCAACGTTCAGTCCATCGTTGTAAGCAGGAGAGTCTCGCAAAACCGATGATATTTTTAAACCCACTTTACATTCTACGCCCAAAGCAGGACTTGTATTTTCAGCGTTTTTATCAACTAATTTCATTCCAACTGCTTCAAGAAAAGTATTGTACGGAATTGTTTCTGTACCCGAAATATATTTTTGGAAGAAATCATTCATTGATTTTCCTGCAACATTTTCGACAGCTTTTTGAAATTCATCATCAGAAAATCCACGTCCTTGTTTTTTGTAATATTCTTGATACAAAAGTCGCATAACATCATCTAAATTTTTAGAACCATTCGTTGATTGTAAAATTAAAAGGTTTAAAACTCCTCCCAAAACTGCCCCTTTGTCGTAATAAGAAACGGTACTATTTTTAGAATTTTCATTTGGACGATAATATTTTATCCAGGCATCCCAGCTTGATTCCGTTACCGATTGTACTTTATTTCCCGGTTGATTTTCAATAGCGTTGATTTCAGTAACATAAGCCTTCAAGTATTCGTCGGGAGTCATCATATTTGCTCTACGCAAGATATAATTCTCATAAAAACTTGTGCAACCTTCTGAAAACCAGAGCAAATGAGTATAATTTTCATTTTCATAGTCAAATGGGCCAAGTGCTTTTGGTCTGATTCTCTTTACATTCCAAAGGTGAAAATATTCATGAGCAATTAAACTCATAAAACCTTGATACATTTTTTCACTTGCATAAGTCATGCGTGATGTTTGGCAAGTGGTAGAATTTAGGTGTTCTAAACCACCTCCGCCAAGACCAACATTGTGAATCAAAAATGTATAATCTTTACATGGATGTTCGCCAACCACACTCAGGGCAGATTCGCAAACTTTCTTGAAGTCATTAGTTACTTTTGTTTCGTCAAATTTGACATCGCCATACATCGCAATTTTGTGAGGAATACCTTTTAAATCAAAAGAAAGAACTTTTTGAGTTCCAATTTCGATTGGGGAGTCGATTAAAATATCTAAATTCTCAGCCTCAAAGGTATTGTTACCAAGTGATTTTAAGCCAGTTGAAACAGAATTCCAATCTTTATAAGGTTTTATATTGATGGTTGACGGAACTTGTCTCCAATCATTTACGTACATAAATACACTGGCAGGATTCAAATATCCATGCGAATCATCAAGGAACGAAGTTCTTACCGTTAATTCATTGGCATAGACTTTATATTTTACGGTTGCCTCATTTGCAGCCGCTAAAAGACGGACACGCCAAGTATTTTTATTAATTTTGTCAGACTTTAAATTTGCAGTACCACTTGTTACGGAAACACTTTCAACATTTTTCGCATATTCACGAACAAGATATGAACCTGGTGTCCAAACTGCCATCTTTAAATCTACAAAACCTTGTTGTTTTGTTTTGGCATCAAAATTGGATAATTTAATAACAACGTCAAAATAGTGCGTTTGAGGTTGTTCCATTGAAAGAAAATACTCTATTTTGGGTTGGCTTGAAGAATTTTGACTCCATGCAAAGTGGCTAAAAATCAGATAGATAGCGAAAAATGATATTTTTTTCATAATTTAATGTTTGTAATGAACGTTTTACATTGGGTTTCGGCTAAATAATTATTTTGCTAAAAGCCCAATTCATTTAAAAATTGTTGTTTTTGCTTTTGAGTTAGAAAATCAAACGCCAATTGCAGAAAGCCACGAGCTAACTGTTAAAGCAAAACTAATATTACCTTACTTGTTTAACAAATATTTTTCTGATTGAGCTACTGCCCATAATAATTTTACTCAAGAAAAATACCCTAAAAATCTCAATTCTAATGAACAAAATCTCGTCGTTAGTATCAATTTGCTTCTTTTTTCTGGCTATTGCTTTCAACACGCCGCTTGTTGCACAAAGCACCCTCAATAATACGGAAGTTTCTATCCATTTTAGAAACGGTCAAGAGCATTTTGAATCTAAAAATTACGAAGCTGCCCGTGCAGAATTTAATCTGTTTCTAAATGCTGATAAAGCAATTCTTGAAAAAGAAGATGGCAATAAAGTCTGGGCAGAATATTACGTAGTCATGTGTAGTTTATATCTACAATATTCAGAAACGGAATTATTGGCAAATCGTTTCGTTAGAAATTATCCTGAGCATCCCGTAGCTGGAAATCTATTTAAAGAAATTGGTAATTATTTCTTCGAGCAAGGTGATTATGCACGTGCGGTAGATTATTTGAAAAAAAGCCCAAAGTCTGACGAAGCTGCTCAATATCGTTTGGCAATTTCTCATTTTTCTTTACAAGAATATTCAGAAGCTCTTACCATTTTTGATGAAATAAAAAGTAGTAGTTCTGATTATGGTGTTTCTTCTTCTTATTATTCAGGAATAATTAATTTTCGTGCAGGAAAGTATGATGTTGCCATTCCCGATTTCAAAAAAGCAGAACAATCGGCAACTTATAGAAGTGAAATTCCGGGTTGGTTAGCTCATAGTTATTACAGACAAGGCAAATTTGCCGAAATGTTAGCTTATACAGAGCCTTTATTACGTGAAAAAAACTCAGGGCGAAAATTGGAAGACGTTGCTCTTTTGACTGCCGAAGTGTATTTCCAACAAGCCAATTATGAGAAAGCTGCAAGCTATTATACCATTTACAAGAATTATAAGTCGCAAGGAATGTTGCCTGCTGTGGCGTATCGTTATGGTTATAGTTTGTACAAAACAGACCAATTTTCTCCTGCTACCGAACAACTGAAAAATGTTGCCGCTGTAAAAGATACTTTGGGACAATATGCTGCTTTTATTTTGGGCGTTTGTTATTTGAAAGCGAATAACCCCAATTATGCTTTAGGTGCATTTGACCAAGCCAGAAAAAGTAATTACAACAAATCAGTTACGGAAGATTCAGACTTTAACCATGCCAAAGTGTTGTTAGACCTTAATCGTGGAAATGAAGCAATTAAAGCATTTGAAGGATTTTTGTCTAAATATCCTGATTCAAAATACGAAGATGAGGCAAATGAGTTAGTAAGTGAAGCGTATTTGTCGTCAAATAATTATCAAGCTGCTCTTGCATATATAGAAGGCTTGAAAAGACGTTCTACCCGAACAAATTCTGCGTATCAAAGAATTGCTTTCAATCAAGCCGTGAAAATGTACAACGATGAAAGATATATTGATGCAATTCCATACTTTGATAAATCTTTAACTATTCCTGTTAATCCCGAAACAAAATATGCTGCTAATTTTTGGAAAGCCGAAGCTCTATCTGCCGACAAAAAGTATAACGAAGCCATGCCGATTTACCAAAGTATTATTTCTTCGGTAGATAATACAACCCCTAATTTGTTTGATTTACAAAGTAGAAGTCGTTATTCTTTGGCGTATGCTTATTATAATACGAAGGATTACACAAAAGCGAATCAATTATTCCGTGAATATGCCGATAGAATGAAGTCTTCGGGAGATTCACAAGCTTACCAAGATGCAGTAATCCGTTTAGGAGATACTTTTTTTGCTGCCAAGAATTATGAACAAGCTTTAAAATATTACGACCAAGCCATTGCAGCCAATAAAGCGGATAAAGATTATGCTACTTTTCAAAAAGGTTTGGTAATGGTTTTGAATGGCAACGAAGCAGGAGCAAAAAGTGCTTTTCAAAAGGTACAGAAAGATTTCCCTCAATCGTTGTATGTTGATAATGCTATTTACCAAGAAGCCAATATTGACTTTTCTGCTGGAAGATACATTCCTGCCATTACAGGTTTTACAAAGTTGATTAACGACAAACCACAAAGTAGATTAATTCCAGCCGCTTTATTAAAACGAGCAGGTGCTTTTCAAAATACGGCAAATCACGAAGGTGCTATTGCAGATTATCGCTCAATTCTTAAAAACTATCCTACTGAATCTCAAAGTAAAGACGCATTGGCAGGTATTCAAGAAGAATTGAACGAAGTTGGTCGTCCAGAAGAGTTTACTCAAATCTTAAATGATTATCAACAAGTAAATCCAAATGTTCAAACTGTTGGGCTTGAATATGAATCTGCAAAAGGACTTTATTACAGCGATAAATTTGACAAAGCAATTCCTGCCTTGAACAACTATATCCGTAAATATCCAAATAGTTTAGAAGCCTACGAAGCTAAATATTTGGTAGCAGAATCGTATTTTAAATTAGGTGATAAACCGCAAGCACTTTCGTACTATTATCAAGTGATTCGTGATAGAAAATATAAATCTGTTAACAGAGCTATTTTAAAAGCCGCAGAAATCGAGTTTGCGGGAAATAACTTTAAATCGGCAATCGGCAATTACAGAAATTTATTAGCAAGTGCTTCCGACAAAAAAGACCAACAAACTGCCTTAATTGGCTTAATGGAATCTTATTACCAGACTACTAAAACCGATTCAACGCTTTATTTTGCCAAAGAAGTAGCCAATTCGGGCGATGTAGTTTTGGGAGCGAAAAGCAAAGCGAGTCTTTACACGGGTAAAATTCACATGGCGAAAAATGAATATCCTAAAGCTATCGAAGCATTTAATCAAACAATTGCCATTTCAAAAGATGATTTCGGGGCGGAAGCTCAGTTTTTAATTACTCAAATTTTGTATAATCAGAAAAAATATAAAGAATCTTCTGATTTAATTATGGCAAAATTTAGAAATGAATTTGCTGATGCTGACGATAAAATTGTAGGACGTGCGTTTCTTTTATTAGCAGACGACTTTATCGGACTTGATAACATGGTTCAAGCTCGTGCAACGCTCAATTCAATTATTGAGAATCACCCTGATAAAAATATCGTTACTGATGCCAAAATCAAATTAAAAGCAATTGAAAAAAAGTAGTAAGTATTGAGACAAAATAAAGTGTCATTTTGATAATTCATAAATGTTAGATAATCAAATCCATGACAATCGTAAATCATACATTCTTAAATCGTCAATGTACTTATCCTTCTTTGAAAAATAAACATATTATGCAGAATCCTTCTTATAAAATATTTGCCCTTTCAATATTAGGTGCTTTTTTTACTGTTTCGCAAACCTTTGCTCAAAAGCAACAAGGCGAGGTTAAAACTGACGATATTGAAATTTATAAAGATACAAAAGTGGTTTTACCACAAGCCAATAGAATTTTCGATAAAGTACCAATCAGTGCTGATGATAACGCTCGTAAACCAATCCGTTATGAGTTTATAGAACGCAAATTACCCGTACAAACTCCTGAGTTTAGTCCAACTGTAAATATGCCTGATGGTGGATCTAAAGAAGACACTAAAGCGGCAAAGCACAGTAATATTATTCGTGTGGGTATGGGCAATTATGGGCATACCTTTTTGGAGGCTCACGCAGGAATACCGATGGGAGAAGATAATTATCATGGCATTTATATAAAGCACAATAATTTTCGTCTTGGACCAGTCGGAGCCAATTACTCTGGCGTTTCTCAAAATATCGTAAAAGTTCATAGTCGTACCTCTTTTGATGCCGTCAAATTGGAAGGAGCTTTAGGATGGGAGAGAAGAGGTTTTGATTTTTATGGTTTTACCCCTAAAAACTATGATTTTCCTGAATCTCAAATTTATAATTCTTGGAATAAATTTAATTTCAACGGTGTAATCAGTAATTCTAATAAAGACTCAAAAGTTGATTACGAATTCAAATCTAATTTGTCCTATCTTTTTACACATTTAAAAGCAAACGAATTAGTTTGGAAAGGCTCTGGAAGTGCAGTTTTTCCTGTAACAGAACAATTATCGGCAATCGTTGATGGTACTTTGGTTTTAGCTCAACGTCAAGATTCTTTAACGTTGTACCGCAATTTGTATAAATTGAAACCTACTTTTCAATACAAAACGGATAAGTTTACTGTCACGGCAGGTTTAAATGTTATTAACGACCGTGAGAAAAATACATTCAACAATAGCTATGTTTATCCAATCATAAAACTTGATGTTCAGCCAATGCAAGGTATCAAAGTTTTTGCAGGATATGAAGGCGATGTTTATGCGAATAACTTGACATCATTTCTTCTCGAAAATCAATGGTTAAACCGTTTTACAGAATTAAGAAATACTCGTAAAACAAATGATTTTTATGTTGGAGGAAAAGCGTCATTACAAAATGGTTTAGATGTTGAAGCAAAATTAAGCTATGCGAATTATAAAGATTTTTATGTTTTTAATAATTCTCGAACTGATAGTACAAGATTTGAAGCTCTTTATTCAGATGATTCAACCACAGTAAAAGTGACCAATTTTACGGCACAAGCAAGCTATCAAATTCCAGAAATGTTCCGTTCAAATTTGAAATTTGATGTCAATATTTTTAGTGGTTTAGGAAATTTGAAAAACGCTTGGCATCGTCCAAGTTTCACCGCTACTTGGAATAACACCTTCACTATCAAGCAGAAGCTATTGGTTAGTTCTGATTTGTATTTCTTGACAGGAATGAAAGGCAATAATTTCTTGACCAACAAAGAAGTAAAATTAGACCCAATCATTGACCTTAACTTTAAATTTACTTACTTGATTACCGAGCATTTTGATGTTTTTATTTCAGCTAACAATGTCTTCAATAAAAACTATCAAAGGTATTTATACTATCCAACACAGGGAGTAAATTTTCTTGGAGGTTTGTCATATTCTTTCTAAATTCGTGTTAAATAAGGGTTATTTATTAAATACTTAAAATTATGACAACCGTTCAGAACCATATTAAAGAACTTCTTTTTGAGCAAGACTGTGTAGTGATTCCAGACTTTGGTGGATTTGTAACCAACTTTGATTGTGCTAAAGTTGACCTTACTAATCGTTTTTTTACACCTCCTCAAAAATGGCTTGCTTTTAATTCGTTATTGAAAAATGACGATGGTTTGTTGTCAAATTATATTGCTACTCAAGAAGGAATTTCTCGTGAGCAAGCTACCCAAAAAGTGAGAGCTTTTGTAGAAGAGACAAAAAGATACATCAGTTACGATAAAAATTACACAATTGAAGGTTTAGGGACTTTCAGTCAGAACGAAGAAAGTAAGATTCAATTTCAGCCAAAAACTTCCAATAATTTTTTTAGTGAAAGTTTTGGAATGGAAACCGTTTTCTTGAAAAAGTTAGATGCTTCAAATCAAGAATTACAAGTTGTTCATACGCCACCAGTTGCTTCAAATACAACAATTCAGCAAGTTTTTGCCTCGAAAGACAGAGAACCAATGGCTGAAGTCATGGAAGATGAAGCGGTGAATGCCAAGAGAAAAGGTAAATTTAGTAGAGTTTTGCCTGCAATTTATGGTTTATTTGGAACGGCAATTTTAGTTTCTGCTCTTTATCTGTATGATAATCCAAAGGCAAATTTGAGCTCATTAAATCCTTTTCAATCTCAAAGTATTGTAAAAGTAGAGGCTAAACCCGTTGTACAGAAAACAGAAGTAGTTGCTCCCAATATTGATGCGACTATCAAAGCAAAACCTTTTGAAGGAACAGAAGTTACTCCAGAGCCAGTTATCGAAACTAAGAAAACAATAATTGAATCTGAAAAACGTTTTTTTGTTATTACAGGAAGTTTTGGAAGTAAGAAAAATGCACAAAAACTTTTAAATGCTTTAAAAAATAAAGGTTTTGAAGATGCAAAATTGATTTTCCCAAAACATAGTGAAAAATTAATAAAAGTTTCTGCGGGTGGTTTTGCAAATGAATTCGAAGCTGAATCTGAAGCTCTTAAAGTGAACAACGCTACAAGTCAATCAACTTGGATTTACAAGAAATAGCTTTTGTGTTGGCAACTCTAATTGAAAATCCTTATTTCTATGAATCATCATAATTTAGAAGCCGAAGAAAGTAAAAATAGACAGATTGCCTTTTTTACAACCTTTACTTTCAATGCAGTCATGTTGTTCCTATTTTGGTATATTACGATTTGGACAGCTACTGAAAATAAAAAAGAAGAATTAGTAGGAGGTGGCGGTTTTATCGTGAATTTTGGAACTGATAAAAAAGGAAGCGGTAATGTATTTACAAAAAACCATGCAAGTCCTCTGAAAAATGAAGTAGATTCAAAAGCTGCTGAAACGAAGGAAATCAAAAAGGTAGTTAATAAACCCGTAGTAGTTCCAGAAGTTGTCAAAGCAAAACCCGTAAAACCAAAGCCTGTAAAAGAAACACCAGTTGTAGCAAGTAAGGTAAAAAGTCCAGTAGTAGTAAAAGAAACTCCTCCTGCAAAAGTTACCCCAAAACCATCGGCTAAACCTGTTGAAGCTCCTCCTGTTGCAAAACCTGCTCCAGAACCCAAAGTGAATTCAGATGGATTGTTTCCTACTAAAAAAGGCAAATCAAATTCAAACGGAACAACAGGCTCAAATCCTAATCCCGGTGGTGCTGCTGACGGAACAGGTGGAGGAAAAGGAAATCAAGGACAACCAGATGGAAATGTAGTAAAAGGTGGTACTTATGAAAAAAGACCTGTTGGAGATGGAAATGGTGGAACAGGTGGAACAAATGGCGGAGGAAGTTCATTGAGTATGACAGGTTGGACTTGGACAAGTAAGCCTGCTGTTAATGATGATTCTGACGAAACAGGAATCATTAGATTTAGAATAAAAGTTGATGCCGATGGAGATGTAGTTGATGTTCAACAAATAGAAAGTACAGTCAGTCCTGCGGTAGCACAACAATATAAAAGAGCCGTACAAAGAACAAAGTTTAAACCAACTTCTGGTGGAGACAAACCTGATATTTCAACAGGAACGGTTAGTTTTAGATTGAACCCAAGATAAAACAAAAAGGGTTTGTTACAAGACAAACGATAGCCCACAGATGAAACGGATTATACTGATTTTCGCTGATTTTTCTTTATTTCATCTCTGTGTAAATCTATAAAATCAGTACAATTTGTGGTCTAAATTTGTCTGAGACAAATAGTGATAATAAAAAAGGCAAATCGAAAGATTTGCCTTTTTTATTATCTTCATTCGCTTTTCGCTTAGTATTAACCAATCACTAAAACGGTACATCTTGATTTGGTGCTGTACTGCCAAATGGGTTTTGTTGAGGAGGAGGCGGTAAATTATTAATTCTACTTCCCATTGTTTTTGCTCCACTTTCAAAGGTATTTGCAGTATCTTCAACCTGAGCAAAAGATTGTAGAGCATCACCACCATAACCACCTCCACTATAATCGGTAGAATCTAAATCGCAATATTTTGTGTATTTACCGATAAATCTTAATTGAACAGTATCTAAAGACCCCGCACGGTTTTTGGCAAGTATTAACTCTCCCATACCTGTTACTGAATTTCCTGCTTCGTCTTGGGTAATACCATAATATTCTGGACGGTAAATAAACATTACCATATCGGCATCCTGCTCAATAGACCCCGATTCACGTAAATCGGAAAGCTGAGGTTTTTTATCTCCACCACGAGTTTCAACCGCACGGCTCAACTGTGAAAGTGCAATTACAGGAACATCTAATTCCTTCGCTAATTGCTTTAATGAACGTGAAATATTCGCAATTTCTTGTTCACGGTTACCAGAACCTTTTCCGCCCGAATCTCCTGACATCAATTGAAGATAGTCAATCACAATCATTTGTACATCGTGTTGTGCTTTCAAACGTCTTGCTTTTGCTCTTAATTCTAAGATAGAAAGGGCAGGAGTATCATCAATAAAGATAGGAGCATTGGTCAATCTACCGATTTTTGCGTGCAACTGAGCCCATTCGTGCGGTAGTAAATTCCCTTTTCTTAATTTTTCAGACTCCAATTCAGCTTCAGCAGAAATCAAACGATTTACCAACTGAACTGATGACATCTCAAGAGAAAAGAAAGCTACGGCTTGTCCGTGGTCAACGGCAGCATTTCTACAAGCCGAAAGAATCATCGCAGTTTTACCCATACCCGGACGAGCCGCAATAATGATTAATTCTGTTTTTTGGAAACCTGAAGTTACTCTATCTAAAGCGGTAAAACCCGTTGGAACACCTGTTAGACCTTCTTTTTGGTTTTTCTTAGATTCTAATTCAACTAAAGCCGCACGCATAATTTGCCCCATGTCGGCATAATTTTTACGGATGTTCGCTTCTGAAATTCTAAATAATTCTTGTTCAATTTTATCCAAAAGCATGAAAACATCAGTAGTGTCTTCATAAGCCATTTTTTGGATTTCGGCAGAAACATGAATAAGTTGTCTTTTTAGGGCGTGTTCAACCACAATACGTGCGTGAAACTCAATATTGGCAGCCGAATTCACTCTTTGTGTAAGTTCAGCTAAATATTGAATACCGCCAGCCATCTCAAGCTCACCTGTTGTAACTAATTGATTTTTAACTGTTAAAAGGTCAATTGGTTCTGAATTAGCAAAAAGCTGAGTAATAGCCCCATAGATTCTTTGGTGGGCTTCTTTATAAAATGATTCAACTTTAAGAATATCAATGACATCAGTTAAGGCATCACGTTCCAACATCAATGCACCCAAAACTGCTTCCTCTAAATCAGTTGCTTGAGGGGGAATTTTTCCTAAACCTGTGTCAAGCCAACGATTTTGAGCAGTTATGCGTCCACCTGCATAAGTACCATTTTTTTTGAAGTTATTATTATTTTGATTTGCTTGTTCCATTGAAGATAGCTTACACTCAGAAGCAGTTTTTTATACAATTTTACAAAAATAAATTCAGATTTCCGATTGGACAAATTTTCATTTCAAGCTAATTCACTGAATTTCAAAACAAAAGCAATAAGGAATATTTTTATCTTGTATTTCTAAAACAATACAACTCTTTTTTTAGTAGATTTATAAATTGAATAAATTCATTTTGAATGATATAAAATGATAGATTTATTCGTTTTAAATAAAAACCAATTGTTTGCTATTAAATACAATTGCTCCAACTATTAAAAGACCAAATTTTGACAGAAAAAATTATAACCTTAGAAGACGTTGAGTTAGTCGGCTTTCTTGGCGTAGAAAACAGCAATATTAAAGAAGTTGCTGCCGCATTTCCACAAAGTAAAATTATTTCAAGAGGAAACGAAATTACGATTAGAGGCTCATTGCCAGAAATCGTCAGAATAAATGAAATTCTTGATTCTTTAGTTCAGCATTTTCAAAAATATGGTAAAATAACTACTGAGCAAGTACGTTCTTATTTAACTCTCGAAAAACACCCAGAAGAAGAACCTCAAGTACATTTAAAAGAAGAGGAAGATGTTTTGTTGTACGGTACAAAGGGTGTTGTAATTAAAGTTAAAACGCCAAATCAACAAAAAATGGTTGAAGCGGCTGCCAAAAACGATATTGTTTTTGCAATCGGACCAGCAGGAACAGGTAAAACTTATACAGCGGTTGCCATTGCCGTAAAAGCTCTTAAAAATAAGGAAGTTAAGAAGATAATAATTACCCGACCAGCCGTAGAAGCAGGCGAAAATTTAGGGTTTTTACCGGGAGATTTAAAGGAAAAAATTGACCCGTATTTACGTCCAATTTATGATGCTTTGGATGATATGATTCAACCCGAAAAACTTAAATATTTTATTGAAAATCGTGTTATTGAAATTGCTCCTTTAGCGTATATGCGTGGTAGAACTTTGAATAATGCGTTTATTTTATTGGATGAAGCCCAAAATACGACGCCAATGCAGATGAAAATGTTTTTGACTCGTATGGGAATTCAGTCTAAAGTAATTATTACGGGTGATAAAACGCAAATAGATTTACCGACGAAGGTTAAATCGGGCTTGGCAGAGGCAAACCGTATTTTAGACGGTATTAAAGGAATTGCATTTGTTGAATTAGATGGAAAAGATGTGGTTCGTCACCGTTTAGTACGGGATATTATTATGGCTTATGAAAAATCAGAAGCTGAAAAAGCTGCTCATTGATTAATTGATTTTTAAACTTCGGAGTATATTGGAATTATGAAAAAAATATTTGTACTGATTTTTCTTTTTGTCGCAACATTTAGTTTTGCTCAAGAACGTTGTGGATTCGGCTTGAATGAAAAAAATAAGGCTAAAAATCCAGTTTGGTTAAGACAAAAAGCTGAATTTGAATTTCAGTTAAGAGAACGTCAGAAAGAAGAAAAAAACGCTAATTCACGTATTCAGGCAAAGGTTTATAAAATTCCTGTGGTTGTTCATGTTATTCATAACAACTCAGCATCTGTAATTGGTGGAGCAAATAATGTTAATATTTCAGACCAACAAATCAATTCTCAGATTCAAGTGCTAAATGATGATTATAGAAGAAAGTCAGGCACAAATGGATATAATACAAATCCCGTTGGTGCTGATATGGAAATTGAGTTTGTTTTGGCTACAACCGACCCTAATGGAAATCCTTCAACGGGTATAACACGAACTTATACTACTCAGCAAAGTTTTGATTTATTTACTGAAAATCAGAGTATAGCAAATTTAATTCATTGGAATTATGAACGTTATCTGAATATTTGGGTGGTGAGAAGCAACGGCAGAACAATTGGTTATTCAGCTTTTCCTTATGATAGTCAATTACAAGGTTTAGAAGCTACTGCCAGTGATATTGCAGGTCAGAATATTTTTGACGGTGTTATTATTGATTATCGAAATTTTGGAACTTGTTGTGGTACATTAAGTCAGACTTATAATTTAGGAAGAACAACTACCCATGAAGTTGGGCATTGGTTAGGTTTATTGCATACAACCGCCGATGAACCTTGTGGAAATGATTTTTGCGATGACACGCCACAGATTGAAGCCTTGAATTTGAATACGACCTGTGTGTCTGTTAGTTCAACTTGTAACGGTGTAAAACGTACCAATATGATTGAAAACTATATGGATTATTCTCCAGACCGTTGCATGAATATTTTTACTAATGACCAAAAAACTCGTACAAGATTAGCCTTAGAGTTAAGTTTAAAAAGAAAAAGATTATTAGCAAGTTTAGAAACACTCGCCGAAACAAATAACTTAACGATAAATGTTGAGCCGAATCCTTCCAAAAATAACTCATTTATAAAAACACAATTCACAGGGCAAAAAGATGTTAGTATAGTCGTTTATGATTTTTTAGGAACGCTGATTTATCAAGAGAGTTTTGCTAATCAAAAAAGTAATTTCTTCTCAATTAAAAATGATTATCTAAAAAGTGGCGAGTACATTGTTAAAGTATTAGCAGGTTCGGAAATAGCTACTCAAAAAATTGTCGTTCAAAAATAAAATTCAAACTGCTTCTAATAAATGGAAGCAGTTTTTTTATGTCTAATTTGATAATAATGTCTCTTTTGAGAAACAAAGTTTTTCTGACACGTGTTATCTTATTACAACAAATCCTTTTACAAACATGGAAAAAGTAGATAAAATTAAACATTCCTACATTGAGTTCTTTTTGGAAAACGGAACTGCACCTGCCTCAATTTTTTCATTTACAAAAAAGCTGAAAATGAAAGAAATAGAGTTTTATGACTATTTTAATTCATTTGAGCTTTTAGAAAGTGATATTTGGCTTGGTTTTTTTAAGGAGACAATATCCAAAATTGAAGCTGATTCTGTTTATGGAACTTATAGCGTTCGTGAGAAACTTTTAGCCTTTTATTATACTTGGATTGAAGTCTTGAAAGAAAATAGGAGTTATGTCTCGCAAACATGGAAACTTATTGATAAAAGAAAGTTGAAAACGCCTGTTTTTATGACAGATTTAAAAGTTGCTTTCAAGGAATATACTCGTGATTTAGTGATGGAAGGAAAAGAAAGCAGAGAAGTTCAGCCACGTAAATATTTAGATGAACGTTATCCTGATGCCTTTTGGCTTCAATTTTTAATAGTACTTGATTTTTGGGTTAAAGATAAATCAAAAGGTTTTGAACAGACCGATGCCATGATTGAGAAATCTGTAAATACTTCATTTGATTTAATTAGTTCGTCAGCACTTGATTCAGTGATTGATTTTGCCAAATTTATGTATCAAAATAGATAAAAGTAGCTGTTAGTTTTTGGGTATTAGAATTTATTTTTCCATACGCCAATACTCTAAAACTAACACCTTTTTCAAATAAAGTAATGAAAGAACAAAACTCGATACCTACTTCAAAAGTAGCCAGAGCTACTCAATTTGTTAAAACTGGAGTCAAAATTGGTGGTAATTATTTGAAATATAACGTTAAAAAAATAATTGATTCAGAAACTACAAAAGATGAATTACACCAAGACAATGCTTCCGATATTTATTCTTCATTAAGTGAAATGAAAGGTTCGGCCTTGAAAGTTACTCAGATGTTGAGCATGGATAAAGGAATGTTACCAAGAGCCTATCGTGAAAAATTTGCGATGTCTCAATATTCTGCTCCTCCACTTTCTGGACCTTTGGTTGTTAAGACTTTTAAAAAGTATTTTGGAAAATCGCCCCAAGAAATGTTTGATACTTTTGGTATGAATGCCGCTAATGCTGCTTCAATCGGACAGGTTCATAAAGCCACAAAAGATGGAAAAGAATTTGCCGTTAAAGTTCAATATCCGGGAGTGTCAGAAAGTATTGGAAGTGATTTAAAAATGATTCGTCCGATTGCCATTGCTATGTTTGGGCTAAATGACAAAGATGTGGATAGATACATGGGAGAAGTGGCAGAGAAATTGATTGAAGAAACGGATTATAATCTTGAATTGAAGCGTTCTGTCGAAATCTCAGAAGCTTGCTCTCATATTAAAGGTTTGTTTTTCCCTAAATATTATCCCGAATTTTCTTGCGATAAAATTCTAACGATGGACTGGTTGGAAGGACTACATCTAAACGAGTTCTTAAATACAAATCCTTCGCAGGAGGTACGAAACAGTATTGGTCAGTTGCTATGGGACTTTTATGATTTTCAAATTCATACGCTCAAACAAGTTCATGCAGACCCACACCCAGGCAATTTCTTGATGCGTCAAGATGGGACGTTAGGCGTTATTGATTTTGGATGTATAAAAGTAATTCCAGCATTTTTTTACGATAATTATTTTGCCTTAATCAATTTTGATACTTTAGAAGACCACGAAAGAACCGTTGAGATTTTCAAAACCTTAGATTTTATCACTGCCGTTGATTCTGAACAAGAAGCTGAATTTTTTACAAAACTTTTCAAAGAAATGATTTATTTGTTAGGCAAACCTTTCGCAACTGACGAATTTGATTTTGCCGATGATAATTATTTTGAAAGTGTTTATCAGTACGCAGAAAAATTACAGAATTTAGATGAACTGAAAAATGCTAAAGTAGCCAGAGGTTCTCAGCATGGGCTTTATATCAATAGAACATATTTTGGTTTATATTCAATTTTAAATGAATTGAGAGCAAAAGTTGTAACAACTCGCCCAGAATGGCTTTGTGCCGTTGGAGCATAAAAAACAATAACGTCGGCGTGATTCAAAATTTCGCCGACGTTATTGTTTACTAAGTCTTAAAACCTATTTTAAAAAGGTAAATCTTGGTCGTCAGAGCTAAAAGATGGCAAATCTGCCACAGGAGGAGCTGTTCTTGGTGCTGGTGCTGCACTAAAACCCTGAGAAGCAGATGCTGCCGCAGGAGAACTTGAAGCTCCACTCGCACTTTCAATTCTATATGCTTTCAAGTCTGTGTACCAACGTTCGTTATATTCACGTGATTCTACACTGAATGAAATTCTTAATTTTTCTCCTAAAGAATAAGTTTTCAAGTCCGATGCTTTATCTCCCCAAGCTGTAAAACAAGCTTTTTTAGGATATTGTTCTTCTGTTTCTAATACGAAATCTTGCTTAACCCAAACCCCATTTTTCCCTTGACCCGTTACTTCGGGTAATACTTTAATCAAATTTCCTTCGAATTCTAAAGCCATTTTTATTTTTATTTTTTATAATTATATTGATTATCAGACTCTTAAAACATAAAATGATTTAATAACGTTTCCGCATACTTAAAACCTTTGCAAATAACTAAATTTTATCTAATTTTGTGCTATCAAATGGCGACGTGGTGGAATTGGTAGACACGCTACTTTGAGGTGGTAGTGGGAGTAATCCTATGGGAGTTCGAGTCTCCCCGTCGTCACGAAAGTCCTTTCAATTAATTTTGAAGGGACTTTTTTGTTTGTATTCTATTCTGTAAAATTTAGCTGAGGAGGCTTTTCGTATAAAAGTGCTTTGTCAACTTTACTAATGATAAAAGCTAAGTCTTTGGGATTATTTACAAAATCAAGACTATCTACTTCTACCACTAAAATTTTACCTTCCTTATAATTTTCCGTAAATTCTGAATAATGTTCATTCAAATCTTCAAGATATTTTTCTGAAATATTAGCTTCAAAATCTCTACCTCTTTTTTTGATTTGTGAAACCAATTTTGGCAAACTTGCTTTTAAATAAATCGTTAGGTCAGGAGCTTTAACCGACTTCATCATTAAATCAAAAATTCCACGATAGGTTGTATAATCATTAGCAGACATAATTCCAGATTTATACAGATTCATCGCAAAAATGTAAGCATCTTCATAAATAGTTCTGTCTTGGATAATTCTTCTATTAGATTTTTGTATCTGTAAAACCTGTTCGTAACGACTTTTTAAAAAGTACATTTGCAAATGAAAAGCCCAGCGAGGCATATCATCATAGAAGGGTGGAAGATATGGATTTCCTTCAACCGCTTCGTATAAAACTTCCCAGCCAAAATGTTCAGCTAATTTGGCAGCTAAAGTTGTTTTGCCAGCTCCAATATTTCCCGTAATTGCAATGTGCATGATTTATTTTGTGATGATAATTAGGGTTTCTATTTTGCAAATTTCATTAAAAATTAGCTAAGAAATTACAAAGCAAATAATTAATTTTTGAATTGTATGATTTTCAAGCAATTAACGCAGAAGAAGAATCATATTGTTTTAAATGAATCAATGCTTTCGTAACTTTACAAAACAATTTGAAATACTCCGATTGTTTTTGTTTCACTAAAAAAACTGTAACTCATGTTGAAGATGAATCAGTATAGTGTAATTCTTTATTATAATTACACGCCCATTCCTGATGCGGAGGCGTACCGTGAAAAACACCACTTATTTTGTTTAGAAAATAATCTTTTGGGTAGGATTATTGTAGCTTCTGAAGGACTAAACGGCACCGTTTCTGGTCTGAAAGAAGATTGCGACAAGTACATGAATTGGCTTGAGAACGACCCAATTTTTGCTGGTACAAACTTTGATTTTAAGGTTGAATCTCACCAGAAACACGCCTTCAATAAACTTCATGTAAGAGTAAAAGAGGAAATTGTTAACTCTGATTTACCCGTAAATCCTTTAGAAAGAACAGGTACGCATCTTGAACCTGCTGATTTCAAAAATATGTATAAAAACGACCCAGACGTTGTTTTGGTAGATATGAGGTCTAATTATGAACATTCAGTCGGTCGTTTTAAGGGGGCAATTACATTTGATATGGAGACATTGAGAGAATTGCCAGAGCATATAAGTGAGATTGAGCATTTGAAGAAAAAGAAAATCATTACGTACTGTACAGGTGGAATCAAATGTGAAAAGGCTTCTGCTTATTTGCTTGACCAAGGCTTCGAAAATGTTTATCAATTGCATGGTGGAATTATTAAATATGGACTTGAAGAAGGTGGAGAAGATTTTGAAGGGAAATGTTATGTTTTTGATAATAGAGTAACCACAGAAGTAAATTCGGTGAATCCTGAAGTGATTTCAAAATGTCATATTTGTGATACCAATTCTGACCACATGATAAATTGTGCTAATCCTGAGTGTAACGAGCATTTAGCGATTTGCCCAAGTTGTTTGAAGGAGATGGACGGAGCCTGTTCTAATGAATGTAAAGAACATCCAAGAAAGCGTCCATATAATCCAGAGGGATATTATTCAAAACAATCAGATAATTATACCGCTGAATTTGGATTTAAGAGTCGCCAAAGAACAAAAGTTGTGTATTAATTTTGATAATAAGTAGGTGTTGGGATTTAGGTGTTAGGATTTAGCATTGCCATGAGATTGATTATCAATGGTTTATGGAATCTTAAATATTTTTTTAATTTTAACTATTACTTATAATTAGAGAAGTCATAAGTTGTGCATCAAATGTTTAACTTATGACTTTATTTTCTTTCTACTAAACATTAATAAATTTAATCTCATCAATAAACAAGAAAATCATGAGGCTTTCCCCAACAGACCTAATTATCAACCCTGATGGCAGTATTTACCATCTTAATTTACGTCCAGAACAAATTGCTGATACCATTATTACCGTAGGTGACCCAGAGCGTGTCCCGATGGTTTCTAAGTATTTTGACAAAGTTGAGCTTAAAGTCAACAAAAGAGAATTTGTAACCCATACGGGCTATCTTGCTGGAAAAAGACTTTCGGTAATTTCAAGCGGAATCGGTACAGACAATGTAGAGATTTTAATGAATGAATTGGACGCACTTGCCAATGTAGATTTTAGAACTCGTGAAGTAAATTTTTATCATAAAACACTCAATATTATACGAATTGGCACTTCGGGCAGTTTGCAATCCAACATTCCAATTGATAGTGTAGTTGTGTCTGCTTTAGGAATCGGAATGGACGCATTAGGCTTTTTTTATGAAACGTCTGGCAATAATATAACCGATAAAATGAAAAGTAGTTTCGGCTTGGATTTTTCGCCTTATTGTAACCCTGCAGGAGCAGATTTGTTCAATTATTTTATGGATGATGCTCCTGAAAATTGGCTTCAAGGAACGACAGTTACTTGCCCCGGATTTTATGCTCCACAAGGCAGAGTTTTACGCTACAAAGCCAAAATTAAAAATCTGATGGAAAAAATGAGTGCTTTTGATATAGATGGAATTAAATTGACAAACCTCGAAATGGAAACTGCGGGTTATTATTTAATGGGGAAATTATTAGGTCATCAAGTTTTATCAATCAGTGCTATTTTAGCGAGTAGAAAAACGCATGAATTTTCTGCAAATCCAGAAAAACAAGTTGATACGTTGATTAAACAAGTATTACAAAGGTTGCGATAGACTATTGAAACGTCATATCTTTTAATGAGTTATCATTCGGAAACTTAGGAGTGACATTAGCGTATTGTTTTTGAATTTCTAATAAATCTTGCTCATAATTTCCTGTGGGATAAAAGACATTTAAGAAACCTCCTTCTTTTTTCTTGAAATCTAAAAAACCTAAGATTATTGGAACATTGGCAGCGACAGCAATATGATAAAACCCAGATTTCCATTCTTTTGAATAAGAGCGAGTTCCTTCTGCTGGTACGATAAGTTGAATTGGTTTGGGATTATTTTTTATCATTTCTCCCATATCGTTGACCAAATTATTTTTTTGAGAACGAATAACAGGAATACCTCCCAAACCACGAATGATTAAACCTAAAGGAAATTTGAAAAGAGAATCTTTGGCTAAGTATTTGAATGGAAGTCCAACCCTTAGTAAAATAATCATGCAATAGAAGTAGTCCCAATTAGAGGTGTGAGGAGCAGCAATCATGACAGCCTTATGGTAGTTTATCACACCTTTGGGCGTTGAATCTACTATTTTCCAACCAGAAATTGTTAATAAGAAACGACTAATGATTTTTAACATAAAAAGGATGGTTAATTGGTCTCAAAAACAAATCTACCTATATTTGATTTCGGTTTCAAGTTAAACCATTTATTTATCTAAAATATAATGCAAAAACCCTTAATCCTTATTGCCAACGACGATTCGATTGCTGCAAAAGGTATCAAAACATTAGCAGAAGTGATGTCTGAGATTGGTGAAGTTGTTGTAATTGCCCCAGATACACACCAGTCAGGTATGGGACACGCCATCACGCTCGACCGTCCTTTACGAGTTTCAAAAGTCAAAGATTTTTTACCAAACGTCGAAGCCTACAAATGTAGTGGTACGCCCGCTGATTGCGTAAAATTTGGTAAACATTTCGTTTTAAAAGGAAGAAAAATTGATTTAGTCGTTTCGGGTATAAATCATGGTTCAAATTCTTCCATAGCGGTAATTTATAGTGGAACAATGTCCGCAGCTATTGAAGCAGCCATTGAAGGTATTCCCGCTGTCGGTTTTTCTTTGTGTGATTTTGGTGCAGAAGCTGATTTCTCTCATACGAAGGAGTATGTCAAAAATATATCCTTGAAAGTCCTTGAAAATGGACTTCCTCAGGGCGTTGCCTTGAACGTTAATTTTCCAAAGTTGTCTGAAGAACCCATCAAAGGTGTTAAGATTTGCCGTCAAACGGATGCTCTTTTCCGTGAATCATTTGAAGAACGTAAAGACCCTTACGGAAGAGCTTATTATTGGATGGACGGTTTCTTGCAAAATGAAGATAACGGCGGAGGAACTGACGAAGATGCTTTGAAAGAAAATTATGTAGCAATTGTTCCTGTGAAATTTGACTTGACTGATTATCAGGCAGTTGAAAAAATGAAATCTTGGTTTTAGAATCATTTATAAAAGATTAGTGAAAAGAATATTAAATTATTAAACCACGCCATGGCAATAGTTGGAAATATTGTAAAAAGAGGAATTGGACTTTCGGGCTTAATGAAACGACCGAAGTCAAATTTGGCAAAAATTCAACGAAAAACGTTGGTCAAGTTATTAAATAAAGGACGTTTTACACAATTCGGAGAAGCCTTTGGTTTTGAAGATATTATGAATGCAGCCTTGTATTCGAGCGATAAAGAATTTTATACGAAATACAAAAAGCAAGTCCCCGTTTATGACTACAATAAGATGTATAAAGATTGGTGGCATAAAACCCTTGAAGGTGAAAAGAATGTTTCGTGGGTTGGTAGTATCAAGTATTTTGCCCTAAGTTCAGGCACATCGGAGGCTGCTTCCAAACATATTCCTGTTACCAAAGATATGGTAAAGGCAATTCACAGAACTTCAATTCGCCAAATTTTGGCTCTTTCTGCGTACAAAAACCTTCCTTCAAAACTATTTGAAAAAGGATATTTGATGTTGGGTGGAAGTACCAAATTGCAAGATAAAGGAGATTATTTTGAAGGTGATTTAAGTGGGATTACGGCTGGTAAAATCCCTTTTTGGTTTGAAAGATTTTATAAACCGGGAAAAAAAATTGCCGAAACAAAAGACTGGAGTGAAAAATTAGATAAAATTACCAAAAAAGCTAAAGATTGGGATATTGGATTTATCGTTGGTGTTCCTGCGTGGATTCAGATTTTAATGGAAAAAATTATCAAGGAATATAATGTTAAAAATATCCATGAAGTTTGGCCAAATTTAGAGATTTTTTGTCACGGAGGAGTAAGTTTTGAACCTTATAAACAAGGTTTTGAAAAACTTTTGGGTCGCCCAATCATCTATATTGAAACCTATTTGGCATCAGAAGGTTTCATGGCGTATCAAACTGCACCCGATACAGACATGGCTTTGGTGTTAAACAATGGCATTTTCTTTGAATTTATACCTTTTAATGAGGATAATTTCGATGATGATGGTGTAATGATTGAAAAACCAGAAACACTGATGATTGACGAAGTGGAAGAAGGAGTGGAGTATGCTCTTTTAATTTCTACGGTATCGGGTGCGTGGCGTTATTTAATTGGTGACACTATCAAATTTACCAATAAAAAGAAAGCCGAAATTGTAATAACAGGAAGAACAAAACACTTTTTAAGTCTTTGCGGAGAACATCTTTCAGTTGATAATATGAATAAAGCAATCGAGTTGGCTTGTAAAAAATTCGATATTGATATTAGAGAATTTACAGTGGTTGGAAAGAAAATGGATGGCACATTTGGGCATCATTGGTATGTTGGTACTGACGATGTTGTTGACACAAATGGCTTAATGAGTTTTATTGATGAAACGCTTTGTGAAATCAACGACGATTATCCCGTAGAGAGAAAACACGCTCTCAGAGAAGTAAAAATGGAGGTTTTGAAAACAAAAACCTTTTACCAATTTATGGAATCGAAAGGAAAAACTGGCGGACAAAACAAATTTCCAAGAGTTCTGAAAAATACAGTACAAATACAAGAGTGGGAAAATTATTTAGCAAATAATTAACGGAATTGTCAACTATTTGTCGCAGATAAATTTAGACCACAGATTGAGCTGATTTTACAGATTTACACTGGGGGACACAGTCTGGGACTCACAGTCAGATAAAATAAAGAAAAATCAGCGAAAATCAGTACAATCCGTTTCATCTGTGGGCTATCGTTTGTCATGTGACAAACCAATTATAGTTTCGATAATTAATTCCCGAATTGTTTCCAAAGTATCATAAGTCCTGAACCGATGAAAATTAAGCCAGCAACTTGATTGATTCGTCTCAGGACTTTTTTGGTTAATAATCGTTTCATTTTTTGTGCATAAAAAGCAATTAATGATTCGGCAATCATCGTTGCAATTAAACTGAAAAGAAAAAAAGCGATTCGTTCATTTAATGTTAAACCTTTGGCAACTAAATAGGCTGAAGTGGCAAAAACAGCCACATAATTGGAAGGATTGAGCAGATTTAAAAATAATCCAGAAGTGAAATAATAAAGAAATGACCCAAATTTTGAGGTTGGATACACTAATTGAGATTGTTGTTTGAACAAACTAATAAAACCAAGAATAAATAATAAACTCGCTCCGACAATCGAAATTACATCATCAAAATGCTTTAAATCAGGTAGTAAACTTGTTCCAAAAACGGCAAAGAACATTAATATCGAATCCGCTATGGTTACGCCCAAAGCAATTAAAACTCCCCTTTTGAAGCCATTGTCAATACTGGTTTGTATTAATCTGAAAAATGCAGGGCCAAACGTGAAGCATAAAATGAAACCGTAAAGAAATCCAAAAAATATTGCTTGAAACATAAGTAGAGATTAGGGGTTGGGATTTAGGCATTTCTTAAAATCGAAAATCAGACTTGTTGAAAAGTAGTGTTTTTCGACTAAATCTTAAATCCTTCGTAAATTTATATACCTTTTAAACGAGCAACTTTTAGAATTGTCGCTATGCTCAAAGAATCAGTAATCTCTGAATCCATAACCATTCTAACGGCTTCTTGTAAACTTACTTTTTTGAGAACTAATATTTCAGTATCATCAGGTTCAGCTTCTCCAAAAGTTAATTCTTCGGCTAAGTACATAAAACCAAATTCGTCTGTAACGGAATTAGAAGTATGTAATTTACCCAAATCTGTCCATTTTTGGGCAGTCATTCCTGTTTCTTCTTTCAACTCTCTTTTGGCTGCATCTAAGCTATCGCCATCCAATTTTCCGCCTCCCATTGGAATTTCCCAAGAATATTCCTCCAGAGTATAGCGATATTGCCCTACAAGCCAAGTATTATTATTTTCATCTAAAGGAAGAACTGCGGCTGCCTTTGTTTTGAAATGAGCAACCCCATAAATTCCTGCCTGACCATTTGGTTTAATCACCTCCTCATGTCTTACATTTACCCACGGGTTGTCATAAACCTCACGAGAAGAAACTTTTTTCCACGGATTTTCGTAAATATTCATTTTGCAAAGGTAAACAGAAGGTATGAATATTAAAATTTGAATTTCGTAACTTTGTGCTTCACTTTTGAAGTACGCCTCATCTATTGATTTTACACAAAATTTATACAAATGTTTAAAATTGGAAATATGGTTGAAGTTTCAAACGCAAACCCATTGATAAATACTTACCTAAAATACAAATGGATTTTTTTGTCATTTGTAGTGAGTACCCTATTAATGATTGCCAAATTTATAGCGTATTATGCCACCTATTCAAGTGCAATTTTAACAGATGCTTTGGAATCTATTATTAATGTTGTGGCAAGTGCATTTGCGTTTTATGCCATTTATTTAGCATCACAACCCAAAGATTTGAATCATCCGTATGGGCATGGGAAAATTGAATTTTTCTCGGCAGGTTTGGAGGGTGTTTTAATCGTATTAGCCAGTGTTTTTATTGTTTTTCATGCCACTGAAAGTCTTATTCATCCAACGCTTTTTAAAGATTTGAAAATTGGATTGTCCATAATTTCATTAGGCACAGTTATAAATTATATTTTAGGGTATTTTATTGAAATAGAGGGTGTTGTGAAAAAATCCCCAACGCTTATTGCAGATGGAAAACATTTGAAATTGGACGCTGTGAGTGGCTTAATTTTAGTGGCTGCCGTAATTTTGGTTTACCTCACAAATATTGTTTGGATTGATGGTGTTGCCTCTATCATCTTTGCCGTTTTTATGGCTTGGAATGGCATAAAAATCATTAGAAAATCAATTGGAGGTTTGATGGATGAAACCAATGAGGAAGTCTTAGAAAAAGTGGTCGATATATTAAAATCTAATCAAAAAAATGATTGGATTGATATGCACAATCTAAGAATTCAAGAATATGGTGCTGATATTCATATTGATGCACATTTGACATTGCCACGTTATTGGAATCTTGAAAAGGTGCATGATGTAGTTCATGAATTTGAAGATATTATTGGCGAAAGTTTTAATTCCGCCGTTGAAATTTTCATTCATACCGACCCATGTTTGCCAGAATGTTGTCATTATTGTAAAATTGAAAATTGCCCAATCCGACAAGTACCTAAAACAGTTGATATTGACTGGAATAAGGTTAATTTGTCGTTAAATCAAAAACATTTTCTTGAAAATGTATAAACCTTACTTATGCTACTTCAACCCATTGTCAATTTCATCAATATTTTAGCTAAAAAAGGCGTTAAAAATGCGATTATTTCTCCGGGTTCGAGAAATGCACCGCTAACGATTGCCTTGGTACGTCATCCCGATATTGAAACAAAATCTATTTCTGACGAACGTTCTGCGGCATTTATTGCCTTAGGTATGGCTCAAAACCTTAAAGAACCTGTGGCAATATGTTGTACTTCTGGTTCTGCGGCTTACAATTATGCACCAGCCGTTGCTGAGGCTTTTTTTCAAGAAATACCATTGATTATTTTAACTGCCGACCGTCCCAAAGAATGGATTCATCAAAATGATGGGCAAACGATTTATCAAACGGATATTTTTGGAAAACACGTTAAAAAAAGCTTTGAAATTGGTGCGGATTATTCACATTCTGATGCAGTTTGGCAAATAGAAAGAACAATTAATGATGCCGTAAATCTTGCTAATATAGAACCTTGTGGCCCTGTTCACATTAATATTCCTTTACGTGAGCCATTCTATCCTGCTGAAAATGAGGAGATTAGTTTTAATGTAAATTCAAGAGTAATTGAAATTGTTAGGAGTGAAAGAACTTTATCTAAAGAAAGTTGGCATCAACTTTTAACGCAATTTCAAGACTATGATAATATTCTAATTGCAGGAGGGCAGTCCGACAAAAATGATAATTTAGCATCAGTTTTAAATAAACTTCAGGACGAATTTCAAATAGTTTGTATTGGTGATTCTATTTCAAACATGGGGTTTGAGGCAATTTCAAAACATGATTTATTTCTAAAAGTTGATGCTGAAAACCTTAAACCTGATTTATTAATTACTTATGGGAAATCATTTATTTCGAAAGGATTAAAGACATTTTTGAGAAAAAATAAGGCAATTGAACATTGGCATTTACAGATTGGCGACCATTTAATTGATACGTTTCAATCTGTTACAAAAATTATTCCTCTACAACCAATCGATTTTTTTACAAAACTTTACGAAGATTTAGATTTCGAACAATTTAGAAATGGTGAAGAAGAAAGAAATGAAAGTTTTAAAAAAGAATGGTTTAATCTTGAACAGAAAGCAAATATTTATCTTGAACGTTTCTTTCAAAATGAACCTCAAAATTTTAATGAATTCTTTGCTATAAAATATTTAATGGATGCTTTACCTGCTAATTGTCAATTACATTTAGCAAACTCAATGTCTGTTCGATATGCCAATTACATAGGAGTTAATCCTAAAAAGAATATAGAAGTTTTTGCTAATCGTGGTACAAGTGGCATTGATGGTTGTGTGAGTACAGCTGTTGGTGCAGCTTTGAGTACCGATAAATTGGTATTTTTATTAGTGGGCGATGTGGCGTTTTTCTATGATAGAAATGGTCTTTGGAATCGATATTTACCTAAAAATCTGAGAATAATTTTATTGAATAATCATGGTGGAGGTATTTTCAGAATGATTGATGGGCCAAGTAAGCAACCAGAATTGAACGATTATTTTGAAACTCTCCAAACGATGAATGCTCAAAATACTGCACTTGATGCTGAGGTAGAATATCTTAAAGTGATTAATTACAGTGAGTTAATAAATCAATCAGTTTTGTTTTTAGACATTGAAGGGAAATCGAAAATCTTAGAAATAGAAACTAATTCGAAGATTAATACAGAAGTATTCAAAGAGTTTAAGACCAATTTTTAGTTAAGACAAAAGAAGAGACCTGCCGTAAAACAGCAGGTCTTTCTCATTTCTTCAATTAAAAACACAATTTAAAGCTGTGTTTCTACTTGTTTGTATGGATGAAGTTTTAGTTATTCTTTACCGAATTCACCAACTGCTCTAACCTCGATATTTTCACTTACAACTGAATCTGGCATTCCACCAACGCCAAAGTCTGTACGTTTGATTGTTCCTGTCAATTTAAAGCCAGCGATAGGCTTTTGAGTTCTCATATTTTTACCGATACCACTTAATGTTAAATCAAATGAAACGGGTTTTGTAACGCCTTTCAAAGTTAAATTTCCATCTAATTTGAATTTTTTAGCGTCAATTTTCTTAATAGAAGTACTTTTGAAAGTGAAAGTAGGAAACTTTTCAGCATCAAACATATCTGGCTTTTTCAAATGACCATCACGCATTTCATTATCTGTAGAAATACTGCTAATGTCTGCTGTAAGGTCAAATACTGCATCAGAAAAATCATCTTTCGATGAAGTGATTGTTGCATCAAATTTCTTAAAATTACCATCAACTTCTGAAATAAGCAAATGGGTAACGGTAAAACCGATTTTTGAATGTGATTTATCTACATTCCATTTTTGAGCAAAAGATGATAATGAAGCCAACATTACCAATGATAAAATAGCGATTTTTTTCATTTCCGGATTTGGTTTGATTGTGAGAATAAGAGTTTAAAATTCATTTTTATGAATTACCCTACAAATTAAGTAGATATGTGTCGAATCGAACAATCTTAATAGACAATTTGGACTTTCTTTTCGACAACTCGGCTAATTTTTCAATGATTCCCACTAATCGCCATTTCACTTTTACTCTAAGTTTTTTGCTTTCTCAAAATTCTCGTTTGCTTTTGATTTGTCTCCTTTCAATTCAAAATAATGTCCTAAATTCTGATATGCTAAATAGTTTTTATCATCAAGTCGAATTGATTTTTCGATTAATTCTTTGGCAATATCTAATTTCCCTAAATTTAACAAAATCATTCCTTTGTTATTAATGTAGTAGGGTTGTGTAGGGTTTATTTTTAAAGCTGCATCAACATATTTTAGAGCCTCTTCAAACTTTTTTTCCTCAGCAAGAATATATGCAACGTTGTTTAGAGCAAAATCTTGTGCAGAATTTATCTCAATTGCTTTTAAAAAGTCTTTTTTTGCTAAATTATACTCTTTATTTTCAAAATAAATTACGCCATGATTGGTATAAGCCTCTGCATTTTTAGGATTTAGCTGAATTGCTTTTTCAAAATCCGCAGTTGCACCAGACAAATTTTGCAATTGTGTTTTAATATTTCCTCTACTAACGTAATAAAACGAAGAATCTTTAAATGGAATAGCAATTTTTTCTAAATCAGTCAATGCGTTTTGAAAATCGCCTCTCTGTGCAAGTGCTTCAGAACGGTTATAGTATGCTTCCCAATATTTTTTATCTAACTCAATCGCTTTGTCGAAATCTTTCAAAGCATCGTCCAGTTTATCAAATTTTTGATTTGCTAATCCTCTGTTGTTATAGGCATCTGCAAATTTGGGATTTTGCTTAATTGACTCATCAAACCAATGAATTGCTTCTTGGTATTCTTTATCCTTGAGTTTATAATTACCTCTTTTAAAGAATTTTATAGATTCTTCTGTTTTATCTGTCCCGCACGAGCCAAGAAAAACTACAATATTGAAAATGAATAAATATTTTGCTATTTTCACGAAATATACAAGTTTAATCTTTAAATAATTATAAAAATGAAAGATTTCAAAACTACAAATTTTGAGAGTTTAAAGGAGTTTTATCCATATTACTTAACAGAACATCAAAATTCGACATCAAAATTACTCCATTTTATTGGAACAGGTTTCATAATTCTCATTTTGATTTTTGCGTTAACGACTTCCACGTTTCAATATTTATGGTTTATTCCATTGGTTGGGTACGGTTTTGCTTGGGTTGGACATTTCTTTTTTGAGAAAAATAAACCTGCTACTTTCAAGCATCCTTTTTATAGTCTTGCCAGTGATTTTATCATGTTTTTTGATATTCTGAGAGGGAAAGTCAAAATTTGAACTATGACAAGAGGGCTTTTGTTCCTAATTTTGTAGAAAATATTGAGATTTTAAATACAATACAAAAATGATTAAAGCTGAAATGCTGACCGATAGAGGTCTAATGGTGATTGAATTTTATGAGCAAGATGCTCCAATTCACGTAAAAAACTTTGTAGATTTATCTAAAAAAGGATATTATGATGGTTTGACTTTTCACAGAGTTATTCCAAATTTCGTAATTCAAGGTGGTGACCCAACTGGGACTGGTGCTGGTGGTCCGGGTTATTCAATTCCTTGTGAATTAACTGGAAATAATCAATACCACGACCGTGGTGTATTGTCAATGGCTCATCGTGGACCAAACACTGGTGGTTCTCAATTCTTTATTTGTCATAGCCGTACTCAAACAGCTCACCTTGACCGTCGTCATACTTGTTTCGGAAAAGTTGTTGAAGGTTTGGAAGTAATTGATGCTATCCGTGAAGGTGACCATATTCAGAAAATTACGATTATTGAAGAAGTTGCGTAAAATAATTGTCAGGGGTTCAAATCTCAAAAGAAATTAATACATACTTTCTTTTGAGATTTGAACCCCTAAATCCTAACCCCCAATTTCTAAAAGCATGTATTTTATCGGTGAACTGACAGGCTCAAGTCCTGACATGAAGATTTCTTTATACAAATGGAACGCAAAGTTTTTTGTGAAATTTGAAACGGCTGATTTAGAGCAAGTTTACAAAATTTCAGAAATGGACGCTTCAGAAGATACTGTTAAAGAAATAATTGACGACGTATTTATTAAAAAAGTAATAAAACGTTTTCACGAAATGTATGAGGATATTGGGGAGTTATTGTAATTTGTCTAAACTATGATTTTTACGATTGCAAGATTTAAGGAATACCGTTTATCCAACAACTTTAAATCGTAAAAATCATAGTTCAAATTTTTACTGTTTAGCCAAAGGAGAATCTTTTTCCTTCGCCAAAGCATTATAAACTAATTTGTCAGCTAATTTAGGGAATAGCTTATTGATTAAAACTGCCATTTTTCCTTGTAAAGTCAAAATCATTCCTCTGTCACGATTTTTCACTGCCTTCAAAATTCTATCAGCTACTTCTTCCGACGCCATCATTTTGCCTTCGTCTCTCATCGAATCCCCTTTCGAACTTCCGTCTGCTCCCAAAGATGCAACTCTAATATTTGATGCCGTAAATCCGGGGCAAGCAGTCAATACATGAACACCTGTATGTAAAAGTTCAGTGCGTAAAGCCTCTAAAAAGCCATTCATCGCAAATTTAGACGCTGAATAGCCAGAACGTACAGGCAAGCCTCTATAACCCGCAATTGAAGAAACGCCTACAATCGAGCCTTTTGTAGCTTTGATGTACGGTAAGGCGTATTTGGTAGCGTAAACAGTTCCGTAGAAATTAATATCCATCAATGTTTTGATAACATTAAGGTCACAGTCTTCAAACATAGCACGCATTGAAATACCTGCATTATTTATCAGAATATCAATTTTTCCGAATTTATCAATCGTTTTTTGAACCATATCAGCGTTGTCAGATTCGATACTTACGTCTGAAACAATGGCTAAATTTTCGATACCTAATTTTGAAAGTTCTTGACTTACCTCTAACAAAGGGGCTTCTTTTCTACCTGTGATTACGATTTTTGCCCCTTCATTGCCAAATGAAAATGCTAAGGCTTTTCCGATACCTGAGGATGCTCCCGTGATAATTACGACTTTATCTTTCATAAAAGAGTTTTATGGTGGTTGAATATTTTACAAAATTCCTTCATTTTCCGAAAATTCATGCCTTTTTGTCAATAATAATTTTCTTACTACGTACTTTTGTGCTTTTATGTTACTGCGGTTTGTTCCGCTTATTTATTATATTTCATCGAACAAAGCTGTTCGTTTTACCCAATAGAATGAAAAAGAGAAGAAAAGAGAATATCATTTTTGAAAATATTTTAATTGAAGATTTTGCCTCAGAAGCAAAATGTTTAAGCAGAATTAATGACAAAGTTGTATTTATAGAAGGTCCAGTTGCCCCAGGTGATTATGCGGATTTACGAGTGATGAAATCCAAATCAAGTTTTATGGAGGCGGTTGCTTTTAATATTCGTCCACAGTCAAAATTTAGAACACAAACGATTTGTTCTCATTTCGGAACTTGCGGAGGTTGTAAATGGCAACACATTGACTATCAGGTACAATTGCAATTCAAAACTAAGCAAGTTACAGACGCTTTAGAAAGAATTGCCAAAGTTGATTTGCCTGAAATTAAACCAATTTTCCCTTCTGCCGAGACTTTCTATTACAGAAATAAATTAGAATATACTTTTTCTCAAAATCGTTGGTTAACGCAAGAACAAATAGATTCAGGTCAAGATTTTTCAAGAAATGCTTTGGGTTTTCATATTCCAAGACGTTATGACAAAATCTTAGACATTGACCATTGTTATTTACAACCAGACCCTTCAAATGCTATCAGGTTGGCTCTGAGAGATTTTACACAAGCAAACAACCTTGATTATTACGAGCAAATTCGTCAAGAAAAGGGAGCAATGCGAAACGTCGTTATCAGAACTGCCAATACAGGAGATTTAATGGTAATTGTACAATTTGCTTATTGTCAACCAGAAGATATTGACTTAGTAATGAATTATTTGGCTGAAAAATTTCCAGAAATTACTTCATTAAACTATGTTGTGAATACTAAAGGAAATGACACTTTCTTTGATTTAGAAGTGGTTAACTTTAAAGGCTTGCCATATATTGTTGAAGAAATGGAGGAGCTGAAATTTAGAGTTGGTCCAAAATCATTTTTTCAAACCAATTCAAAACAAGCATTTGAATTATACAAAATCACTCGTGATTATGCAGATTTAACAGGCGATGAATTTGTTTATGACCTTTATACAGGAACAGGAACAATTGCCAATTTCGTAGCACGTCAAGCTAAAAAAGTTATTGGATTAGAATATGTTGAAATGGCTGTGGAAGATGCCAGAATTAACTCTCAAATCAATAATATTACCAATACAGAGTTTTTTGCGGGAGATATGCGTAAGTTGTTAAGTTATGATTTTGTAAGCCAACATGGACGACCAGATACTGTAATTACCGACCCTCCACGTGCAGGAATGGACGAGCCAGTGGTAAGAACACTATTAGAAGCGGCTCCTAAAAGAATTGTTTACGTGAGTTGTAACCCAGCAACGCAAGCAAGAGATTTAGCACTCTTAGATGCAAAGTATGCAGTAACTGCCGTGCAACCAGTTGATATGTTCCCGCAGACCCATCATGTTGAAAACGTGGTAAGATTGGATTTGCGATAAAAAGTAGACTACAGATTTTACAGATTTACATAGATAAAGTTTTATAAAAATCAGTGTAAGTCTGTATCATCCGTAAAATCTGTGGTCTATTTAGAAGTCAAAAAAAAGCCCTTACTGAATTTTCAGCAAGGGCTTTATTAGTTGCGGGAAGCAGGATCGAACTGCCGACCTTAGGGTTATGAATCCTACGCTCTAACCATCTGAGCTATCCCGCAGTATTAATGTGGTGCAAAATTAAGAATTTTAATATTTCAAGACAAATGATTTTGACATTATTTTGAAAGTTTTTTGTTACTCATTGATAATCAATTACTTAAAAGGCGTGTTTTGTGAAAATATTTTTTTCGACAAATTAAATTATTTTAAGTCGTAACTAATTGATTTTCAATATAAAAGGCTTTTGTTTAGCACTTTAGTATTGTAAAAATAAAAAAAATGCTTGCGAATTTCTTTAACATTTATACCTTTGCCAAAAGAGAGTTTAACGACTTGGTTGCCTATGTATTTTGAAAAGAATGTTAATTGCCGATTCAGAATACGCTAAATCTTTTACAAATATGAGTAAACATAAATTTGTCGCAGAGTTTGAATTAAGAGCATCTCCAAAAGTGCTTTTCCCATACATAAGTTCAGCTTCGGGTATGCAGCAGTGGTTTGCAGAAAAAGTTACTTTGAAAGATAGTTCAACTTTTGATTTTCATTGGGATGGTGAAAGTCATATTGCTAAGCTTTCTCAATTACGTTTAAATAAATCAGCCAAGTTTGATTTTATTCCTTCAAGTTCTGATGAACGTGACCACAATTACCTCGAATTTAAAATGGAGGTTAGTGAGTTGACAGGTTCAACTTATTTGAAAATTGTTGATTATTCAGCTAATACAGATGATGAAGAATTGTCAGAGTTGTGGGAAGACTTAATATTCAAATTGAAAGAAATCGTCGGGAATTAAGAGTATTTAACTATTTAAAGAAATCAATTTCATGTATTTTTGCGTTGTAAATAACGCACGATGCTCGTGTTTCATACAGATTCACGAGCATTTTTATTGACCTTATTATGATTAAAAAAATTGATAAACTCATTCTGAAATCCTTTTGGCAACCCTTTGTGATGACATTGGCAGTTGTAATTTTTATTTTCTTAATGAGACTCATTGTAGCATACTTTGCTGATTTATTCGGTAAAGATTTAGGCGTAGAAGTGTATTTGAAGCTTTTTTTCTATTTCAGTTTAATAACCGTTCCAATTGCTCTGCCGCTTGCCATGCTTTTATCTACATTGATGACTTATGGAAAATTAGGAGAGTTTTTTGAACTAACAGCCATTAAAAGTGCGGGTATTTCTATTACAAGAGCCATGCAACCGATGTTTGTAGTAGCGGTGATAATAAGCATTTTTGCCTTTTGGTTTAATAATGTTGCTTTACCATGGGCGAATTTAAAGGGATATAGCCTTTTGTATGATATTAAAACAACTAAAACTACCTTGAATATTAAAGAAGGTATTTTCTACAATGATTTACCGGGTTATAGTATTAAAGTGGTGAAAAAGTACCCCGATAACAGGACGTTGAAAAATATCATCATTTTTGACCATACAAAGTCAGATGGCGACCGTCATGTTACCGTTGCTGATTCTGCCTTGATGTACACCATTATGAATAAACAATATCTGATTTTTGAATTGTTTAATGGGAACGATTACACTGAAGATGCCGACAAAACAGGGAATTCTAATCAAACCGACATGGCAACAAACTCCTTTACAAAAAGTAAAGTTATTATGAGTTTGTCGGCTTTTGATATGCACAAAACAGAAGAAGACCAGTTTAAACACCACCAAATAATGCGTGGGCTTTCAGAATTAGGAAGTGATTCTGATTCTCTAAAAAAATCTTATCAATTGATAAAAGATGGTTTTGTTCGTTCTGCACAAACTTATTATAGTTATGAACTAAAGTCTTTCCCCAAAAAACTATCTTCAGAGCAAAAACGTATTTTACAAAATAAAGGAAATTGGGTTGATTCATTAATAACTAAAAAGTTTGCCAAAAACTTAAATGCGAATCCTTATCAAAATATAGATTTTGCCATTTCTCAGGCAAGTAGTTTACAGTCATTCGCAGAATCAAGTCATACTTCTTTATTAGCTAAGGAAGAAGATTATGACAAAACAGATTTGGAATGGCATCATAAATTTACCAATGCGATTGCGGTATTCGTGATGTTTTTAATTGGAGCTCCTTTAGGGGGAATCATTAAAAAAGGAGGTTTTGGATTGCCGGTTGTAGTAGCCATTATTTTCTTTATCTTAATGTATGTGATGACTCAACAAGGAGATAAAGCAGCCAAAGAAAGTCGAGTAATTGTACAAGTAGGAGCGTGGATTTCTAATGTTGTTCTTTTTTTAATTGGTTTATATTTTTTAAATAAAGCTCGGAATGATTCAAGGTTGTTTGAATCCGATGTTTATGCGGTTTATTTCAATAAGTTTAAGGAAAAGATTGGGAAAACTAAATTTGGTTATTGGATTTTGAATAAATTTGGGATAAGACTTGCAAAAGGCTAAGAAAAACGCTATTTTTGCACGTTTTCATAATTATTAACAATTTAAACTGGTTGAAGATGTATTTAACTTCAGAAGTAAAACAAGGGATTTTCGAATCTCGTGGTCATGGGAAGTCAAAAATCGATACTGGTTCTGCTGAGTCGCAAATTGCGTTGTTCACTTTCAGAATCAATCATTTGACAGAACACTTAAAGAAAAACAAAAAAGATCACTCTACTCGTTTAGGTCTTTTAAAGTTAGTTGGTAAACGTAGAAGTTTGTTAGATTATCTAATCAAAACTGATATTTCTCGTTACCGTGCTATCATTGCTGAACTTGGCATCAGAAAATAGTATTTTCGGTAGGCAATTGTTTCAATTGCCTACTTTTTATTTCCTCTCTTTGGGTAATTCGTTAATTTATGATATTGTCAAACTTTCTTGCTCTAAACGACTACATGATAATTTAATGATTGACAAGAAAGAAATTAGCGAATCAAATCCACCAAAATCCTTCTACCATTAGTAGCATCTTTCTAAGTAGTAAGGTAAAATCAAAAAAATATGTCGTTTAACGTAATTACGAAAAAAATAACAATGCCCGATGGTAAAGAAGTTACCATCGAAACAGGCAAACTTGCAAAACAGGCGGATGGTTCTGTTGTTGTAAGAAGCGGAAATATGATGTTATTGGCAACGGTTGTTTCAAGCCCAGTAGCTAAAGAAGGAACAGACTTCTTGCCTTTATCTGTTGATTACCAAGAAAAATTTGCATCTGCTGGTAAAATTCCAGGAGGTTTTTTACGTCGTGAATCAAAACTGTCTGATTATGAAGTTTTGGTAAGCCGTTTGGTGGATAGAGCATTACGCCCAACATTCCCATCAGACTATCACGCAGATACACAAGTAGCAATCTCAATGATTTCTGCTGATACAGAAGTTGCTCCAGATGCCTTTGCTGGTTTGGCAGCAGCAGCAGCTTTAGCGGTTTCTGATATTCCTTTTAATGGACCAATTTCAGAAGTTCGTGTTGCTAAAATTAATGGTGAATTTATTGTCAATCCATTATATTCTCAAATTGATAGTGCTGAAATGGAATTAATCGTTGCTGCAAATGCAAACGATATTTTGATGGTAGAAGGCGAAATGCAAGAAGTATCTGAAGAAGATATGTTAACGGCATTGAGACTTGCACATGATGCTATCAAAATCCACTGTCAAGCGTTGGTTGAATTAACGGAAATGGTTGGAAAAACTGTTAAACGTGAATATAACCACGAAACACATGATGAAGAATTAAAGAAATTACTTTGGGATACTTATTTCGATAAATACTATGAAGTTGCTAAATTAGCAAATCCAAGTAAAAGTGGTCGTAGAGAGTCTTTCAAAGCAATTGAAGAAGAATATTTTGCAACTTTGCCAGAAGACACTACTGTTAGTAAAGCTTTGGCAAAATGGTATTTCCATGATATTGAAAAAGAAGCGGTTCGTCAAATGGTTCTTAACGAACGTTACCGTTTAGATGGTCGTAAATTAGACGAAATCCGTCAGATTACTTGTGAAGTTGATTACTTACCTTCTCCACATGGTTCAGCGGTATTTACTCGTGGTGAAACTCAATCATTAACTACGGTTACTTTGGGTACTAAAATGGACGAGCAAATTGTTGATTCAGCAATGCTTTCTGGTTACAATCGTTTTATGTTGCATTATAACTTCCCAGGTTTTTCAACTGGTGAAGTGAAGCCAAACAGAGGTCCTGGACGTCGTGAAATTGGTCATGGTAACTTAGCAATGCGTGCCATTAAAAAGGTATTACCTCCTGATTCTGAAAATCCATATACTATTCGTGTAGTTTCTGATATTCTTGAATCTAATGGTTCATCATCAATGGCAACAGTATGTGCTGGAACGTTAGCATTAATGGATGCAGGTATTAAAATCAAAGCTCCAGTTTCTGGTATTGCTATGGGTTTAATTTCTGACCCTAAAACTGGTAAATATGCGGTTCTTTCTGATATTTTAGGTGATGAAGACCATTTAGGAGACATGGACTTTAAAGTAACTGGTACTGAAAATGGTATCACTGCTTGTCAAATGGATATTAAAGTTGATGGTCTTTCTTACGATGTTTTGGTTGAAGCATTAAATCAAGCAAAACAAGGACGTTTGCATATTTTGGGTAAAATGAAAGAGGCAATTCCTACGCCAAGACCTGAGTTGAAACCACAAACACCAAGAGCGATGGTTATCAAAATCATGAAAGAGCAAATTGGTGCAGTAATCGGGCCTGGTGGAAAAGTTGTTCAAGATATTCAAAAACAATCTGGTGCAACGGTAACAATCGAAGAAAAACCAGATGGGGGATATGTTTCTATCTTCTCTGCTAACAAAGAGTCTATGGACAAAGCAGTTGGCATGGTAAAAGGTATTGTAATGATTCCAGAAGAAGGTGAAATCTATGACGGTGTTGTAAAATCAATTATGCCATTTGGTGCATTCGTTGAATTCTTACCGGGTAAAGATGGTTTACTTCATATCTCTGAAATCAAGTGGGAACGTCTTGAAACAGTTGAAGGAGTTCTTCAAATCGGTGAGCAAGTAAAAGTGAAATTGATTGAGGTTGATAAGAAAACTGGTAAATTCCGTCTTTCAAGAAAGGCTCTTTTACCTAAACCAGAAAAGAATTAGAACAAATCTTAAAACTTTTACGTTATTCTTTTAAGATATTCAATACCAAACGATTATAAAAAGTAGTTTTAATGCTTATATAATTGTTTGGTTTTGTGCCTAAGCGAATTAACGCTCGCTTTACACGGAATCCCACTTTTTTTACAACAGTAGAACGGTTTTGTTAACCAATTAAAAAATATGAGACAGCTAAAAATTAGTAAGCAGATTACTAACAGAGAAAGTCAATCTCTTGACAAGTATCTACAAGAAATCGGTAAGGTGGATTTGTTAACGCCAGAGGAGGAAGTTATTTTAGCTCAAAAAATACGTGATGGTGACCAGCTTTCATTAGAAAGACTTACAAAAGCAAACTTGCGTTTTGTGGTTTCTGTTGCTAAACAATATCAAAATCAAGGTCTTAGTTTAGGTGACCTCATCAATGAAGGAAATTTAGGTTTGATTAAAGCAGCACAACGCTTTGATGAAACTCGTGGTTTTAAATTTATTTCTTACGCTGTTTGGTGGATTCGTCAGTCAATTTTACAAGCTTTGGCTGAACAATCACGTATTGTACGTTTACCGTTAAACCGTGTAGGTTCTTTAAATAAAATCTCGAAAACGTTTTCAGAATTAGAACAGAAATTTGAACGTGAGCCAACTCCTGAAGAATTAGCTGAGGTTTTGGAAATTTCGACAGGTGAAGTTGTTGATACTTTGAAAATCTCTGGTCGTCACGTATCAATGGATGCTCCTTTTGTACAAGGTGAAGAAAACTCATTGTTAGACGTTTTAGAAAATGACGGAGAAGATAAGCCAGATTCTGGTTTGATTAACGATTCATTGCGTCGTGAGGTACAAAGAGCTTTGTCAACTTTAACTCAACGTGAAGCTGATGTAGTTACTTTATATTTCGGATTGAATGGAGAACACGCTATGACATTGGAAGAGATTGGTGAGAAATTTAATCTTACTCGTGAACGTGTACGTCAGATTAAAGAAAAAGCAATTCGTCGTTTACGTCATACTTCAAGAAGTAAGGCTTTGAAGACTTATTTAGGATAGATTTTTTGAGTATAATAGAAAAAGCCTCCGCAAAATTTATTTGCAGAGGCTTTTTTATTGGTCGAGATTAACAATTTTAATCTAAATCTTTACCCACGAAAGCCAAACATTGCATCGCTGCCAAACTCCATTGAGCTACGGCATTAGTAGAAATTGATACGCCCTCTTCAATCGGATTAAGTACAATTGGTGGTTCAATCTTTTTGATTTGCATAGACGGTTTTTTAATACCGCCTTCACCTGCATAAAATTCTTTCCAAGCTCTTTGTGCTAAAACTGAATTTTTATTTCGTTTTGCTGCAAATGCCGTTAATTTAGCATGACCTTGCTGTAAATTTAATTTAGAAAGAGCTTCTCCCATAGCGGCTTTTTGTTCTTCGGCAGTTCCATTGTATAATTGACAATATTGTAACCAAGCTTTCTCGAAAATTGGCATATCCACAGTTTCTATGAGTTCAGCACAAATTTCTGCTAAGCCAAAGGCTGCACTTAAATGTGAAACAGAAATTTTAGTTGGATTTTCTAACTGAAATTTGCCCGTAGATAAATCCATAATTGCCCCACCTGTGAAAAAACCATGTGGTTGTTCAGCGATGGTACGCATACTGTTTAATAGTTTCTCTTTTATTTTGGGATTTTCAGTGCGTTCCCATTCTGTAAACCATGCAGATGATAAAGCTCCCCAATCTGTTCCAAAAGAGATACTTGCTAATTCGGAAGTAGCGGTATTTTCTGCTGCAATTTGCCCAATTTTTCTTCCAGGAACGATATTTCTGAGTGTTTTATCAGCGTTTACTTGTTCTCTCATTAAATCTCCGACTCTTTCGTCGGCAGTGAGATAATAGTAAAAACGACGGTTAGCTGCCGTACTGATGCGTAATTGTTTGGCTGAACATCCCCAATGTTGAACATTATGACGAGAACCTAAAGGACTGAATCGACCAATATGATGTACGTCAACTTCACCTGTGTGGCGTGTCATAGCTTCTGCCATTCTGAAAACATCATTTCTACCCGTTTTCAAAAAGTAATACCACAACCATAAATCCGTTGATAACTCCGAATTATCCCAAGCAAAACCGCCCACATCATATCTCCAAACATGGCGGTCGTGGTCATACGTGTGCATGACATCGCCAAAATTCCAGAATCCGTACCATTTTTGTTGGTCAATTTGTTTTTTATAATAATCGAAATAAAAATCTAATTGGTTTTCAATCTCAGTTTTTTTCGGGCTTGACTTGTCTGAAAGGGCAAATCCACTACCAAAAATCCCTACTTTAGATAAATATTCAGAGCTGGCAACGATAAGCGGAGGATGCTGAATTTGCTCAGAAATATCTAAAAGTAATGCTTTAGAAGGTGTTTCTGCTAATGCCCAAATTTGTAATTCGCTGGTGCGAGCTACGCCAAAAGGTCGCCCAAATTCGGGTTCATAGTCTTCATAAGTAATATCCAAAGCG
Organism: Arcicella aurantiaca; assembly: GCF_003148625.1. Taxonomy (GTDB): domain Bacteria; phylum Bacteroidota; class Bacteroidia; order Cytophagales; family Spirosomataceae; genus Arcicella; species Arcicella aurantiaca. Next base: position 66,027 of record NZ_QGGO01000025.1, read on the forward strand.
TCTAATTGTTTAGCATAAGTATCTTGTCCCATGCCGTCGTGGTAAACACGTAAATCCATTGCAGAGGATTTAGGAGCCCAAAGCCACATCGTGATTTCGCCTAAATCGGTGTGAGCATTTTTGATATCCAATTGTGCAGGATGACTTTGCCAAAAATTACGAATACCAAAAGCAAGTCCACCTTTGGGAGTACCTAAATAACCTGTTCCATTGGCACGTCCACCAAAAGCAGACTGTAACCAAGAATGCCCATTTTTTGTACGTTTTTGTATTTCAAAGGCATCTGGTGTGCTTTGGAAAAGGGTATAATCGCCAAAAGCAGGAATATATTTTATATTTTTAAGGACATTTTCTGGAATCTGAGTCACTGATTTTCCTGCTAATTGTGCATCTAAAGCAGTTCTCCCAGCATCTCTACGTAAACCTGTTAATCCTTGTACGCTTTCTGCAAAAATACCTTTATTTTCGCCTACAAATCTGATATGACGGTCATATAAAGCCTCTTTCAAAGGCACAGAAAAGCGAATACCCAATCCTTTTACAAAATCTTTATTTTCGTCTCCATCATAAATAATGGTATGAATGATACGAATTGATTCAGTTTCTGCATAAAAATATAAGCGAATAATAAAAGGCAATAACTTTTTATTAGCCGTGTTTTCATGCGAACCTTCAATTTTGATTACAGCCCTAATTTCACCCGATTGTTCAACAGAAATTTTGTTGATTTTACCCTCAAAACTTTCAATTTTGAAAGATTCTGATTGGTCAACATTATCTTGGACGGATAAGACTAATTTGCCATTTTGAGCAACAACTTGTCCATTATTACTTAAAGTTTTAATGATAGTCTGTCCACTTTTGTTGATTTCACATTGTATTTTGCCCGTATCAATTTTAATACTTGTTTCTGATTCTTGAACAGATAAAGCTTGCTTAGGTTTTATAGATTTCCCAATGCTTATTTGTAAGTTATCCGATAAATTTTCATGCGAAGAAACGGCATGAGCAGTCCATTTTAGACTACCATCTGGCCAAAATGCCAAAGGCCAAGTTTGAGTAGGAATAGCTTTATTATTGCTTGTAAGCGTAAAATCTGTTCCTTTTTTAATTTGTCCTTTTGCCCAAGGTACACCCCAAGTAGTACCAGTAAATAAGGCAGATTTTTGTTTATCTAACCAATTTAACGGCACAATTCCAGTAGGAGGTAAAGTTGTTTTTTGACCAATATTATTTGCAAAAGTTGAAGCCAAAGGTAAACTCGTGATAGCCATTGCTGAGTTTTTTACAAATGCTCTACGAGTAAAAGAAAAGGGAGATTTCATATTTTATCTTGGAAATATATGTTTAGTCGATAATAGCTTTAAAAGCATTTTTAACCATATTTTTACCCTATTCTTATGAAAATAGTATTAATTAATCATCAATGATTTGAATAGGATTTTAGACATACAGATTTGATTTCCTGAGAATTCATCATTAAAATTTATCCTTAAAATGAAAATATTGAGAGTAATTTGCCTTTGTACAATTATCGGGTTTATTGGTTCATGTATTGGTCAAAATAGAATGAAAAATATTCTTTTTAAAGAAGATTTTTACACTCCGTTAAATACCCAAAAATGGATTGCAGAAATAGAACCATTGCCTAATTCAAAGGTTTTTACACAAGAAAATAAACTAATCTTAGATACCAAAGGAGGGGTAACGGTTTGGTATAATCAGGTTTTAACGGGCAATTATGAGATTTTATTTAAACGAAAAATAATTGTTGCTGATGGGAAAAATGACCGTTTGTCGGACTTAAACGTGTTTTGGTTGGCAGAAACTCCCAATAATACCAATTTATTTACTCGAACAGGAAAATTTGAAGATTATGATTCTCTAAATATGTATTACGTTGGTATGGGCGGAAATACCAACACCACCACTCGATTTAGAAAATATGAAGCCAATACGCAAAGAAAACTTTTGGCAGAGAAAAACGAAGCGAAATATTTGTTAAAGCCCAATCATGAATATCAAATTAAAATTATTGTAAAGGATAAAATAACGAGTTTTTGGGTTGATGGGGAGAAGTTTTTTGAAGCAAATGATGAACATTTTCCAAGTAAATCATATTTTGGCTTTCGTTCTACATTTTCACATCAAGAGATTTGGGATTTTAAGGTTTTGCGGCTTTAAAAAGATTTTAAGGTATTTTAGAATTATTTTCGTTTAATATTTTCTTTCCAAATACTCAGAAGGCAAAAGCTCACAAATGAGGTTACACACATACCTCCAAAGAAAACATTGGTACTTCTTGGAATATTATGCCCGCTACCATTTGCCACTAAGAATGTAAATGTAAAAAACAAAATTAAAATTATACAAATTGCTTGAAGGCAGATTATTATGGTGTATATATAGTCCTTCATTTTTTTGATTTACTTAAAGAAGAACTTATTTCAATAAATTCATTTTTTGATTTTTCCTCAAATCCCAGTAAAATCATTAACTCCCCAAATGCTTTTACCGTCTTTGGATTGTCAATTACAACCTCATATATTTTTTTAGACTTCATGAAATACAGAATTTATAATTTTAGATTTTATTCTATCAAAGTACTCTCCTTTTAAGAAAGTGTTAGAGCGTTTGGTAACATCATCCATAGTAAATATTTGCATAAAGTGAGTTGCAAAATATCCTTCTTTCGTTGATGATTTTGTTAACCATGTTGGCTCAATTCTTATCGTATATTTGGGCAAAATATTCTTAGTCGTCATTAAAACGCCGTAAAATATTTCTTCTTCTTCGAAAAGTTCTGTGGTCGATACTACTAAAACAGGGTGTGGTTTAAAAACATCTTCATTTGGAAAGAAAAAATTAGCTTCAATGATTTCAAGAGGAGAAATTTTACCTATCATAAATTTTGTAGAGTTTTACCAAGCATTTGAGGTCGTCTATTTTTAATCATTGAACGAAAATCTTTTACCGTCAATTCTTTTTTTTCTGATTCCTCTTCTTGCACATTAATCTCATTAAAGGTATAATTTCCTGCGATTAGGATTTTATTAATTAACTCGATTTTTTTTGCTGAAATGGCATGTATTTTAATTGTCATAATCTTAAATTTTATAATTACGTATAAGAAAATTAATTTGTCCAATAATAAAATTTTACTTGTCTTAAATCAGCTTATATATTATTACAAATTTATCCAATTCAAAGGAGAAAGCAAGTATTTACTGATAATTCCGTAATTTTGTACCTTATTACAAATAATTACAAAATGAAAAAGAAAGTTGAAATTCTTGCCCCTGCTAAAAACCTTTTCCAAGGGATGGCTGCCATTAATGCGGGTGCAGATGCTGTATATATTGGAGCTCCGCAATTTGGAGCAAGAACTAATGCTGCCAATTCTATTGAGGATATTGCTGAAATGGTAAAATATGCTCACTTGTTTAAGGCTCAAGTTTTTGTGGTAATTAACACAATTTTGTATGATAATGAGTTAGATGCGTGTAAAAAACTAATTTATCAATTGTATGATATTGGCGTTGATGCCCTAATTATTCAGGATATGGCAATTATGGAGATGGATTTACCTCCAATTGTTATCCATGCAAGTACACAAGCGAATAATAGAGACGCCAATCATGTAAAATTCTTGAAAGATGCAGGAATGAAACGTGTGGTATTAGCAAGAGAATTAAATTTAGACCAAGTTCGTGAAATTAGTGAAGCAACCGACGTTGAATTGGAATTCTTCGTTTCGGGTGCTTTGTGCGTTGCTTTTAGTGGAAACTGTTACATGAGTGTTGCTAATGGTGAACGTAGTGCAAATAGAGGTTCTTGTGCCCAAAATTGCCGTTTGCCCTATCAATTAATTGATGGAACGGGTAAAACGTTAATTGCTAATAGCCATTTATTGTCAATTAAGGATTTAGACTTGAGTGACCAATTACCCAATTTAATTGAAGCAGGTGTTACGTCTTTTAAAATAGAAGGGCGTTTGAAAGATATTGTTTACGTAAAAAATAATACGTCTTATTTGCGTAAAAAATTGGATAGCTTCTTGGAAGGCAATGAGAAATTTGAAAAAGCATCTTCGGGAAGAACTTTTTACAATTTTGAGCCAGAAATGGATAGAAGTTTTAATAGAGGTTATACCGATTATTTTGTCAATAAACGTAAAGAAAAAATTGGTTCGTGGGAAAGTCCAAAATCGCAAGGACAATTGATTGGTAAGTTATTGGAAGTGAAAGCAAACGGCTATGTTATTGAGAATTACGAAAAACTTAATAATGGAGATGGATTGTATTTTATCAATGAAAATGGCGAACCAGACGGAGCTCAAATTAATATCATTGTAAATGATGTAGTCGTTCCAAATACATTCAAATCGTTGCCACTTGGAACAGTCATTTATAGAAATTCTGATGCCGAATTCAATAAAATGGTTGAAAAGGAAAACAGTGCGGTTCGTAAAATTGGCGTTTCTTTGAAATTTACAGAAACAGCAAATGGTTTCCAATTATTAGTTACTGACGAAGACGGACATCAAAGTGTACAAAGTTTTGAGACAGTTAAAGAATTGGCTAAAAGTGCAGAATCAGTTATCCCGAATATTAAAAAGAATCTTGCCAAAACAGGAAATACGCCATTTGTAGTTGATAATGTGGAGGTAGAATTGTCGGAAAATTGGTTTTTGCCAATCTCAAAAATCAACGAAATTCGTCGTGAAGCGTTAGAACAATTAGTTGATATTCGTGTGAGAGATTATCACAGAGAAGAATTCCAAATAACAAAAACAGAGCATCCTTATCCTGTTCAAAAACTTGATTTTATGTACAATGTGTCGAATAAAATGGCAAGAGCATTTTATAAGCGTCACGGAGTTACTGAAATTGAAAAGGCTTTTGAATTGCAATGGGACCCGGGAAAAGCACGTGTAATGACCACGAAATATTGCGTAAAATATGAATTAGGTAAATGTGCAAGGTTTCAACGTGATACAATGGGAGAGAAATTAGTAGAACCTTTGACATTGAAGCACGGAGAAAATGAATACAAACTTAAATTCAACTGTAAACCGTGTGAAATGGAAATTTGGGAAAAAGATGCGGAGTTAGAATACGAAGATGAAGACGAACAATTAGGATATATTAGAAAGTGGTAATTTAACATACAATTCCACGAATCTACTTACATCAAAACGAGCCATCAAAAATAAATTTGATGGCTCGTTTTATTTTTTGTAAAAGACTAATTAACAGGTTTGTAGCCTCTTAATCCGAAATAAAATACCACGAAGAAACAAGTTAAAGGCACACAATAACCAACTTGAATATTATCGTTGAACGAGTCGATTACTTTGCCCATAATTACAGGGAAAATTGCCCCACCAATAATAGACATAACAATTAGTGACGAAGCGGGTTTTGTATTTTCGTTCAAATCTTTGATACCTAATGAGAAAATTGTAGGAAACATAATTGACATAAAGAAACCCAAGCCGCCTAAAGCCAAGACAACATTCTTTCCGTCTGCATAAACAGCTACTAAACTCAGTAGAATACACAACCCTGCATAAATGGTTAATAATCGAGCAGGTTGAATATAACGCATGATAATTGTGCCGATAAAACGCCCCGACATAAATAGCAAACCATAAATACCAAGGTAATACCCCGCCGTTTTTTCGTCCACTCCACCTCCAGAAATCGCCATTCTGATGAAAAAACTCGTTACGCATACCTGAGCCCCAACATAGAAGAATTGAGCTACCACAGCCCAAACAAGATGCTTACGTTTCAATGCTTCAGCAATACCGCCTTTGGCTTCACTTTCGTTTTCCTCCTTAAATTCTGGAAAGTTTAACACTAAAAACACAATGGCTAAAATTAATAAGGCACTTCCCAAAATAATATAAGGCATTTTTACCGATGCCGCTTCGGAAGTCAAATAAGCAATTTTATCCACCTCAGGCATAAGCGATAATTGCTCAGAACTAAATTCTTTTCCTGATAGAATAAAGATTGTCCCAACCATAGGGGCAATAAAGGCGGCTAAGCCATTAAAAGACTGTGCCAAGTTCAAACGGGTGGTTGCGTCCTTTGCGTCGCCTAATTTGGTCGCATAAGGGTTTGCAGCGGTTTCGAGAATAGTCAAACCACAACCAATAATAAATAAACCCAATAAAAAGATTTCGTAAGTTCGGGTATTGGCAGCAGGAATAAACAAAAAAGCCCCGACACTAAAAACCAACAAACCTGTGATAATCCCTTTTTTATAACCATAGTTTTTAATTATCATACCAGCGGGAATTGCTGCCATAAAATATGCCATATAAACAGCGGTATCTACAAAAGTAGATTGCATATTACTTAATTGGAGTGCTTTGCGGAGGTGCGGAATAAGAACACCATTTAGGTTATTGGCAATTCCCCATAAAAAAAATAAACAAGTAACAAGTATAAATGGGATTAGGTAATTAGGTTTGTTTTCTTTCATCGTAATGTGTTTTAATAGTCGTTAAAAGGATAGTTTTCTCTAAAATGCAAATAGACACACTTTTTACTTGATAAAAAAGCATTTCAAATAATAATATTTGATGTTCAATTATGACTAATGCTTGATGTTGGGATTGGTAATTAATGAAGATTGAAGGTGTTTAGACTTAGAAAATTTGATTGTCAGTCCCTTTATGTTAAATTGTTTAATAAATCACAAAATTTACATGAGAAAATTTCATATTTTAAATGGCGATTGTCTGTTAGAACAAATAAAAACTACATCAATTGACGATAGTTTTATCATTTGCAGAGAATGTTTAATAAATGGCGAAGTAAAAGCACAAGACCTTAGAGATTTTTGGGAGATAAGAGCAAGTCATATTGCAGATACTTATCATGTTTCAAAAGACGAGTATTTTACAAAAACAGTAAGTCAATTCAATCAAATACTTAATCTTCCAGAAGGTTCAGAAGTTTGTCTTTGGTTTGAGAATGATTTGTTTTGTCAGGTCAATATGTGGTTTTGCCTTTCCTTATTAACACATCGGTCAGATTTGAAGATATTTAGAATATTTCCCATAGTTGACAATCAAAAAGATATTTGGAAAGGATTTGCCATGGTAGATTCTTTAAGTCTTGAACAGTCGTACACAGGAAAAACTATTTTTCAAAAGCATGATATTGAATTAGGAGTAAACCTTTGGAAAGCGTATCAAGAAAATGACTTTAGAGAATTGAAAGAATTATCGAAAATTGACTCCACGTGCTTTCAGTATTTAGAAGAAATTATACAAGCTCACATCGAGCGATTTCCCAGTGGTAATGCTTTGAGCAGACCTGAAAGAGTTATTCAAGAAATCATGAAAAATGATACAACCGACTTTTATTCAGTGTTCACTTTATTCTCTGAAAGGGAAGGGGTTTACGGTTTCGGAGACTTACAATTAAAACCAATTTACGACCGTTTCATGAAGCTGAAAGATTGAATATCGATAAAAAACAAAAAAACCATTACAGTGTTATTGTAATGGTTTTACTTTTTGTGATCCCGCTGGGATTCGGGCAAAACCAGCGGGAAACGGTTATCAATACACGTAGGGCGTTCTTTTTACCCTTGTCTAATGAGCTAATAGAAATTTAAGCTGTCAATTTGTATGCCACTTCTTTATATTCTGACATATCTAAAACAACTAAATTACTATCACGTGTTTGTTCATTAGACTCAAGCTTTCCCTGTAATGAATTGTTTTCCACCATATTCCAAAGTCTCTCTTTGTCTTTTATAAGTGACTCATTATTTCTAAGTAAAATCTCATTTTCTCTTTTTAATGTTTTTACCAAATCAGTTTCATCAACTTGCTTAGTTTGAGATAAATCTTTTTGCATTTCACCTATGCCACAAATAAGCCAAAGAGAATCCACTTGAGGAAACGATAGAAGTATTGATTCTAAAATATCAGGACCAGGCTTGCTCCCTCTTGTTAAAATACTTGACAACGTCTGAGTAGAAATTTTACTCAATCTTGCAAAATCGGATTGATTTCTTGATAATTGCTCTACCAGAAAAGCAATTCTTTCATTGATTGTACTTTTCATAACTATTTGATTTTTAGTTGCTTGTAAATTATTTTATTTTATTGCGTAAAATAATTACGCAATAATTTGTAATTAATATTCAATTGCATATATCTTTGTATAAGAAAAACGCACAAGTAAATCATTTGTTGCGTAAATATAGATTAAGATTTGATTACTTGAATTAAAAAGTTTGAAAATTATTTAACGGTAGTTTCTTTAAAACAAAACTTGATTTATGAAAGCCTGTAAAAGTTGTCAACAAGGAAGAGTAACACAGGCTTTAATCGGTTTAGCGAATAGCAAAAAAACAACTACGGACAAACTTACAATTGTCTATTGCTTAGAAGAACGAGAATACAAAGACAAATACAAGTCTTGTGAAAAGTACCAGATTAGTAACTAAAATAGTCCTTATAAAAATATGGCAATTATAGATGTAAAGTCGGCAATCAAATCTTTAAATCAAGCCGATAGAGCCTTAGTCGGAAGAGCATTTTATAAACACTTCCCCAAAGCTTCTGAAAGTAGATTTAAAAATGTAATTGGTCAGCAAAGTATGGAGTTTGACGCAATTGAAAGAAATGCTCTGGCAAAACACCTCATAGAAGTTGATGAAAACGGCAAAGTCATGCTTGATTGTTCAGACGAATTTATGGAGTTCATCGGTGAAACAGTTTAAATTCTAAATATATGAATGCCTTGAAAATTTTCGGACTCATTTTCCTTTTTATTGCCTTATGTTTTGACGTTGTGGCGATGGCTATTGAAACAATCTTATTTATTATTTCGCCTGAGAGTTCTTTTTACATCGTTTTAGCATTCGCATTTAGTCTTGGAGTTTTTATTTTTCTCTTTGACAGAATTTACAAATCAATCTGAATCTTATCCTTCGGGAATGATTATAAATAATTTCTTTCACAATTTAATTTTAAAGCCAAATGTCACAGCAAGTAGAAAACCCAGAAGTTGAAGAAGATGTGTTAGTAGAAGAAGAAGGCGTTGAGGAGCAAGAAAAAGAAGAAGAAGAGCCAGAAGAAGAGGAAAACGCCGAGTAGTAGTAACTGGAGTAGCCTTCGGGTTACTCCAAATTTGACAAATTGAATTTCATAGTTAAATAGGTTTAGACGTGACCAAATATCCCCAGTGTATCGCTGGGGTATATTTCACAAACAACAAAGTGGGGTAGAGCAGATGGTCAGCTCGCCAGCCTCATAAGCTGGAGGTCGGAGGTTCGAGTCCTTCCCCCGCAACAAAACAAAATCATCATGAGATTATCTTCCGTTATCGGTATTATCCTTTTATTCAGTAGCTTAATAATGCTGTCGTTAGTTGTTATAAGCCCAATTTTGAAGTTAGGAATAGATATGGCAGTTATGTTTTTTATGGCTTTTGTTATTTTGTTCATAGGTGGTATTTCTAAAATTTCAGAAAGATGAATCATATCCATTTTAATATTCCAGTCGCAGACGGAATCGTTGAACTCGCATTAATCGCAATTCCAATCGTAGCGTTCTTTTGCATAGCAGGAGCGTTTGCAGATAGAATTGCAAAAGATACAAAGTAAGGATTGTTACTTAATCATGCTGATATTCAGTCTGATTACTTAGGCAGGTCACAAGAGTTGAGCAGAACATTTCTCTTGGTGAATGAGGTTCGTTCCTTATCCTGCCACAATGGAAACGATGGCGGTTGTTTCCACGGGAAGGTTTTTTGTGATTCCTTCCCGAAACAAAAAGTTTTAGGCGGAGTGGTCTCAAACTCATTAGTGGTTAGGTTTATAGGCAAGGTACATCGTCATGCGGTGTACCTACTTTGTAAAACCGCTTTACCGTCATATTTAAGCCAATTTTGAATTTATGAAAGCGTAGGTTTTTGGGGTGTCCGTATATACGAACACGTTAGATATTACTTTGTACAAATATGGACTATTTTGACTTACACGAACATCTTTCTGAAGAAATAAAAGAGCTTGAAATTGTAGCAAAGCACATCTTTTCAGAATATCTCATGAGCGACAATACTCGTTCATTTTCCCTCCTTCACGACTATTTTGAGTTACAAGATACAATCATCACTAAGCAAAGAATTTTGAGTGGATTACCACCAAAATATTTGTTAGTAGCACTTCAAAAAATAGAAAATTCATGGCTAACGAAGTAATAGAAAGGCACAAAGCCGAGATGCAAATGCTCCATAAAAACCAAATGGAAGGAGAAGATTTGTTTCGTAGGAGGCTCTCTTATTTGAAAGCAAGAAAGGATGGCTTACTTCATACTTGCCCAAATATTGAGCAAATGAATGAGGTACAAAGACGAAACTACGACTTCATTAATGATACCATTGAAGAGTTGGAGTTCTTTCATCGTACCCAAACTGCTTATGCGACAAAGTATAAAAACCTGTACGATGAAACCATAGGATTGATAAAAAAGGACTTTGTGCCAAAAATAAAGCAAGATGTTATCGTGAAGCTTATTGACCAATTCAACGAATCAATAACCGATAATTTCTTACAGGAAATCCTTAAAAACAAAGAATAAATCACCTCTCCAACTGAAAAGTTGGAGTTTCTTTTTTAGATAAAATGCAAAAGAAACTCATTCTTAAACGATTACAACATACGATTTTCAAAGCTAACCTTTTGAAAACTTGGGAATTTTCATTCGATAACTTTCGTGTAGAATATCTATTTCCTAAAGATTCAAAACATGATACGGTCAAAATAAAACCTCTCTCAGGTGACTTTATCGAGTGGTATCCGATATGGTTTCCAAAGTCTGAATTTGATTATCAAGTTCAAAATTCTTATGTCGTAGTCACTTATGAAGGAAGTTCAAAACGAGAAGACATAGTCTCTGGTTTGTGCGAATGGCACGGACTTTCAAAGACAATTATTGGTTGTCTTTTCTTTGGAGAAATACTAATTATCAACGCAAATAAGCCCAATAAGACGGTTTTTAAGTCATTTAATACTATTTCAAGAGTTCAATTAATTAAGCGTTTTGAGGCGATGTATCGCCGTATAGACCAAAACCTTATCGACCCAAACTGGACAAATAACCTTAAAGCATAATGGCAGATTATTTATACAAGGACTTACCCCTAAAGTTTAATGGAGGTAAATCATTTGAGAATTTACAAGTTGGAGATACTCTCGAAGTTAGACTCGTAGAATTGGAATGTGACTTTATATTTTTTTGGGGAAAGTTGAATTCCGTTAAATGTAATAAGATAGAATTACAGTTGAAGCCTGTGAATGATGCTTACGGAATGACTCAGGTTTTCATATTTCTTTAAACCAGCCAAATATTTAAAATAACATGGAATTACAACTCGTATTAGAACGCCTTGCCTTTACCATAGAAAAGGCAAAAGAATTGAAGCCAGAGCAGTTTAATTACGCTTGTTATGTCCGATACTTTGACTATAATAATCATTGTGGGACAGTTTGTTGCGTTGTGGGGCATTATCCCAATTGGGGAATCATTGGATTTCGCTATGTGAAAAGTGTTGAAGAACCTCCTATCATGATAGTTAAATATGGTGACTTTGGGGATGTTAGTGCAGGATTGATTTTTTATCATGGTTTATCGAAAGAAATTATTGATTTCCTTTTCTACGGATTCAATGTTGAACACTCCTTATTCCAGACCATTAACGACGAATTTGAAGACCAAAATGTTTGTCTTGGGTTGGATGAAGTGATTCAACGCTTCGAATACGTCTATGAACTATTGAAAACGGAGCAAATAACGCCTGATTTTACCGCTTAATTCGTGCGACAGCCTATTGGTTTATCTAAGGCTCGATAGTTCCCGCAAACCTCAAAGAATTCGATAAAGACACAAAAATTACCCAAATGAGACAATACGATATACTTGGTGGTGAAACCGAAATCAAAGAACATAGACGCAAACGTAGAAAAGTTGTGTCTCAGTCGAATAATGCTGTTGTTCCGAATAACACGACCACTACGAATGTCCCAAGAACGAAACCAGTAACCGTTACGACTACTCAGAGAGAAAATACCTTAGTCGCCACAATTGAAAAAAAGGTATCGCTAAAGAATCACCAAATCGTTACGACTACCCATTACATTCCAGAGTTCAAAAGTCAGCATGAAAATTCAAGAGAAAACGTGAAAGGGAATACTGGTGAGTATAACGGTTATATGTCAAGAAATACAGGAAGATATGTGGACAGAATTATTGAAAACTGGTTGACAGCCATCGAGTTAAACCAAGAAAATAAACAAAAAGACTACAATGACCAGGTCTATGTAACATTTCTGACTCTTACACTGCCATGCAAACAAGTTCACGGAGATAATTACATCAAAAATCAATGTCTGGACCCGATGATTGAGTGGTTGAGAAGTTCAGAAAAGAAAAATAAGCGAAGTGGAGCAGGTGTTGACGCTTATTTGTGGAGAGCCGAAAGCCAAAAAAACGGAGATATTCACTTCCACTTGATTCTTGATAGATGGGTTGTGGCTGATTTGGTCCGCAACAAATGGAATCAAATCATTGAGCGATTGAAATACGTCACGATGTACAAAAAAACGCAAGAATACATTTACCGTGACGGTTTCAAGTTCAGAGAAGAACAGGCTCAAAAACAGATTGAAAGGCTTCAATATGTTCTTCAAAACGCTATCGAAGACAATAAAATGATTCCAGACACGAAGTACGTTAATCACCCAATGGTTCGGGAAACGCTTAATCAAATCATCAACGATTATAGAATGATGCCAGCAGCCGAAAAAAAGAAACTCTCTGGCTTTGGTCTGAGTGACGAAGTAGCGAGAATGTTGGTGTACAAGATGCAATTGAAAGCTTACGAAATCGGTAAAAATGAAGGCTGGTCGAACCCTAACACCACTGATATTCACAAGCTTGGCAACATTAGTTCTATTAGTGCTTACATCAAAAAGTACGTTTCAAAATCGGACATTGTAGAGCCAAAACTTGAGAAAAATCAAAGAGCCTTAATCAAAGAGCAGGATGGAAAGAGACGCATTTATACCCTTCGAGAAGGTGGAGATTGGGACAATTTACTCGATTACTACGATGAAAATGCTCCTCTTTACGAGATAACATTTACCTCAAGAAAGGTTAGAGGCAGGATTTGGGGCAAAAGCAGAAACCTATCAGACGGAGCAGATGGGAAGAAAATACAAGCTGCTCAATTCGTTACCGAAACCAAAATCATCGCTGACGATGTGGTTTGGGGTAGGCAAATAACTCGCTGGAGTACCAATGATGACGTTTCGGAGTATGTAGAAAATGTAAAGCAGGAGATTCCAGAAGAAGAAGTTAAAAGGATTGCAGAAATCATTCAAAGTGATTACTGCGAGGTGATTCCACTCGGAAAATATGCGGTAAAAGTCCATCACAAAACCAAAAAGAAGCTTAAATACTTCAAGCCAATCAAACAGGTTGAATTCCTGCATAAAGTGAGTCCAGCCTTAGAAAAGCGGTATTTAGCCCATTACGATAATATTTTTCAAATGATTTACGGAAGCAATTCCGATACGAGTACCACACAGATTGCAGCGTGATAAACGATAATCCCATACACAAGACAATCGGAAACTGGAAGGTTCACATCACTGGTGACATCTCTAACGACACAGAATGTTTTGAGATAACTTTTGATAGACTTACCGAACAAAACTGGTTCTTGTTTGCAGTGGGTGTTGGCTGGGGAATGGATTTTATAGAAGCATATTTTGAAGCTGCTCAACTCATTGGATTAGACACAGTAACATTTCAACTTAATCATCAGTAGCATGGACAATAGACGATATTTCTTTATAAGTTTTTGGGTAACTCTGGAAAATAAATCATCAATTATCAGTTCTTCTGGATTTATACAAAACTCGAAAAAACATCCTACCAGAAAAGAATTGGAAGAAAAACAGACAGATTTGATTTTGAGACAATACGGAATAAAACCTTCAAAAATTCACCTTATCTCAATCTCAGAATTTAAGTGTCGGAAAGATTACCTCAATTTCTTAGAGGTTAGCGATTTTCACCCATTTTCAGAAAACTAAATGGACTTAAACAAAGAATACAATCAGCTACAAGTTTTACTGAAGAAGTCGGCAGAATGTCAAATGTATTCAGCCGAAAGAATCGTAAAAATAAAGCTCCAAGAAGTTGCAGCAATTGCCCACTTATTCGGATATGATTTTGAATTTTGGCAAGAAACAGGACTTTGGCGAAAGTATCAAGACGTTCCAATTCAAACGCAAGCCGAAAATAAAACGCTTCCAGAAACGCATGCCGTAGAAACGTTTAAAACGGAAAATATTAGTGTACAAGCGTTTCAAAGCAATAATGCGGTTTGTGAATCATGTTCAAAAGCTTTTGAAAGAAAACGGAAAACGCAACGCTTCTGTACGCCAAAATGTAAAAACGATTTTCATAATTCTAAGAAACATGAATGAAATAAACGAACCACTATTTCTATTAGTTGACCTTTTTTGTGGAGCAGGAGGAACAACGCTTGCCTTCGAAAAGTCGAAAATTAATGGAAGAAAAACCACAAAGGTTTTAGCCTGTGTCAATCACGATAAAAATGCCATCGAAAGCCATTGGCTCAATCACCCGGACGTAAAACATTTTGAAGAAGATATTCGGACACTCGATTTAACTGATTTAATTGAAATTGTTCAAAAGGCTCGAATCCAATACCCAAACGCAAAATTGATTCTCTGGGCATCACTTGAATGTACCAATTTTTCAAACGCCAAGGGTGGAAAACCACGTGATGCCGACTCCCGAACATTGGCTTGGTGCTTACCCAGATACATTCAAGCATTAGGTCCTGATTCGGTAATGATTGAAAACGTAGTAGAATTTATGGCTTGGGGGGAAATGGACGAACATGGCAAACCAATTTCAAGAGATAAAGGTACTGAGTGGTGGAAGTGGAAGGAGTTTATTAAAGACCAATTCAATTACAGAGACGAATGGCGAAAGTTGAACTCAGCGAATTACGGAGCTTATACCTCAAGAAACCGTTTGTTCGGGATTTTTGCCAAAGATGATTTTCCGATAAGTTTTCCAGAGCCGACCCATTCCAAAAATTTGAAGTCCAATTTATTCCATAATATTCAACCGTGGAAGCCAGTCCGAGAAGTATTGGACTTGGAAGATGAAGGGACTTCAATTTTTGATAGAACAAAGCCACTTGCCGACAAAACCATAGAGCGAATTTTGGCAGGAATGATAAAATATGTCGCTGGTGGAGATACTGCATTTATTCAAAATTATTATTCAGGCAATCCAGAACATAAGGTAAGTAGCATCAATGAGGTTTGTGGCACTATCACCACCGTTCCGCATCAAAGCTTGGTAACTGTCAAGAAATCGGAAGCTGCTTTTATGATGAAGTACATGGGAAACAACGTGAAAACAGGCATCAACAACGGAAAGTCACTTGATGAACCTTGCCTTACCATCACAACCCAAAACAGACTGTCAGTAGTATTTCTGAAAAAGTATTACTCAGGTGCAAATAATCATCAAAGCATAGATGTACCTGCTGGAACGCTTAGAACACACGATTCATTCGGCTTGGTTAATTGTAAGTTTCTGCTCAATCCTCAGTACCAAAGTAAAGGACACTCAATTGATAAACCATGCTTCACATTGATTGCCAGAATGGACAAAGCTCCGCCTTACATGGTATCAACAGTAGCAGGAAATCCAAAAGTACAAATTAAACCAGAGGATTCGGAATCAATGAAGAAACTCAAAACTTTCATGGTTCAGTACGGAATTGAGGATGTCATGCTGCGAATGTTGAAGATAGTTGAGTTGAAACGAATTCAAGGTTTTCCTGCCAATTATCAACTCGTTGGTTCTCAAGCAGACCAAAAGAAATTCATTGGTAATTCAGTTGAACCGCACACTGTAATGTCATGGGTCAACTCAACCGCCGAAGCTTTACTCAAGATTAATCAAAAAAGTATATCAAATCAATTAACAATAAATCAATAAAATCATGTCTTGGAAAGAACTAAGAAACGAAATTGACGAAAAGTCAGTAGTACCTAAAATTAACCCAGTAAAGGTAATTCAAGCTAAAAAAGTGGACGGAATTATGAAGTTTCGTGAATACGAACTCGAAACAAAGCTTGAAACATTAACCGATATTGGCACCGTCAGAACAGGCGTTTACATCGGTCATTATTACAAATTGGAAGTGTATTCAAAGATTGATGAAGCTTCTATCAATTCAACGCCATATTTCAATAAAACGGATTCTGTAAAACTTTACTGTACCAAAAGAGATACTCGATTGAGCCAGTCAGTAAAAGATTTTAAAGGTTCTGCCGAAAATGCCCGAGAGCATATCAAGGCTTTAACTGGTGACTGTAAAACTTTTGCAATTGTGGTGATTGCTACGAAAGACGGTGTCTTTGAAATCAAAACAAATCCTTCAATTTTCTTATGCGATGAAAAGAAATTTATCAAGCATTGTGAAGACTACGAGATTTCATACAAGCCAGTCTGCTACAATCCTGATATTTATTTAGAGTTACCGCAAAAATGGCGAGAAATGGATGCTCAATACTACCCTTCTTTTATTGCAGTTGAGCTAACTCAAAGACCAATTACTGACGCACTTGCCAATATTTTGAAACTAAGAGAGGTTTGTCAAAACTTTATTGATTTCAAGAAATACGTAAAGTCTGGTCAGGTTTATAACCAAGTTGAACAGCCAGCCACTCCAAAACCAGAAAGTCCAAGTTTCGCTCCAGTTCCTACATTCCCAACGAATAATGCTGGAGATGATGACCTACCATTCTAACGATTTCTCACAATGACAAAAGTTATCACATTTTCAAGAAGTTTTCCAAAGTACCACTCGGACTTTGGAAAACCTACTGAGTTTGCAGACAAGATTCAACTCGGTTTAGGAAAGGCAAATCTCTTAGAACTTTCAAAAAAATACACGGTTCTTCCTGCTCCCAAATTTCACACCATTCGGAAAGGACATCGCTGGAAAGTTGGAGATAAGTTTTCTCCAAGAGAATGGTCAGACAAGCCATATTGTAGCAAACAGAACTCTTTGGGAGATGATTTAGAGATTGTTAAGATTTGGAATTTTGCGGTTGATTTTGAAGATGATTTTTCTCTAAGCTGGTGGATTTATAATGAATATTTTGATACTCAAAATTATAAACTATTAACTGAAAAAGAATTGGAAGTGATTGCTAAAAATGATGGACTTTCATTACAACAATTTATTGACTGGTTTACAAAAACACCCAAATTTAAAGGTTTTGAAGGACAAATCATTTGTTGGAACGAATCAATCAAATATTGAAGTGGAAATACAAACTGACTTATTCGGCAACAAAATTAAAATCCTCTCAAATGGAAAAGTTCAAAAAGGAAACCCAATGGTCACCAGATGGGGAGCAGACAAACAGAACCGAACTTGTAAAACCTGTAAACACCTGTATTACAAGTCTTTCTCAAAACGATACTATAAATGTGAACTCAGAGGAGATACCAACGGAACTGCAACTGACCACAAAGTCAACTTTCCCGCCTGTTCACAGTATAACGATTGATTTCTCCCAAATAAAACGCTAAAAATCATGGAAAAAATTAAAGAATATTTAAAATTAAACGGATTTGATAATCATGGAAGGAGGGGAATAAAATGGGGTAAAACTATCAATAATAGTAGGCTTCCTGTAATTGTTTTTGTTTCAGTTTATCAAAGCAAACGCTGGCATATCGCTGTAAATGACGTTGAAGATGAATATCTGTTTTTGAATGCCATTAATATTTTGGAAACGGAAGATGAAGACAAAGTAATTAAACTGCTTGATGCTTTAATTGGAAATGGATAAACCGCTTGTAGTTCTTTGGGTTGGCGGTGGACAGGATTCAACCGCCTTACTTTACAAGTTTGCCTTTGATAGTTTTTTCAGAGAGAAATGGTTGAAAAATGATGCCAAGTTAGTGGCGATAATGGCTGACACAGGCGATGAATATCCAGAAACCTACGAACACGTTGAATTTCTGAAACTGTTTTGTGTGGAAGCCAACATCGAGTTTCATTTCATCACTCCAGACATGGGCTTTCATGGTAGAACTTGGCAATCACTCAGTCACCAAATGGATTTGAATTCCACCATTATGTCAGTTGCCTTCCCAAAATCTTGTACTGACAATTTGAAGATTAAAGTCTGCTACAATTTTTTAGAAGATTATTTGAAAAAATACTACGGCTATCAAGGTAAACGAAAACGTGCTTTTTATGAATATCGGCAACAATTCGGGAAGTTAGTGTCAATCATTGGGTTTGCCAAAGGTGAAGAAAACAGAATGGCGGTAAATCCTCAACTCGATTTATTTCCCGAAACGCTAAAAGATGACCGACCAGTGTATATGCAAAAATGTGTGGAGCATTTTTACCCATTAATAGCTATGTTGATGGACAGGTTTGATTGTCAGGATTATATCAGAAGTTTGGACATGAAAGTTCCACAGCCTTCCAACTGCATGATGTGTCCTTTCCAGAACGAAGCTGAGGTTGTGTACTTACATAGATTCTACCCAGAGCGTTGGCAAATATGGGTAGCAAAGGAAAAAGCAAAACTCTTGAAAAATCAATCGAAGGAACGAAATCTTGGCGTAAAGGGGGAGATACCACTCGAACAATTTTTACAAGAAGCCTTGAAAAAGTACGGACATTGGAGCGATGCACAACTGAAAAATTATAGAATGACTCATGGACATTGTGTAAAATCTAAAATTTAATTAAACTGAGTTATGACTGAATATTGGAAAAAACAATGGGTTAAAATTAGGATGGGCAAAAATCAATCACTGGCAGAAATAGTGTACCACAAAAATGACATGGAATTTGAGTTTTATTGGCGATGGAGTTGGTATTTTAAATATTTGGCAGCCAAGTTTCAAGTTGAGAATCCTCGTCACTTTGTTGAATTTTCAACTGGTTCTTATGATTATGTTCCAGACAATTTACAAAGAACTAAAAGGCTAAAAGATAGGATTATTGCACGTAAAGCTTTAGTCACTCAGGCAAATAATCAATGGACAGAGTTTCAGAAAAATTATAATAGTCTATTTCCAATTACCGAACATCCAAAATATGAAGCTACCGTAAAAAGAATACGACAATTAAATGCAGAGTTGGATGATTTAGAAAATCAATACAAAATACTCACACAAAATGAAAATTGATAATCAAATACCCGAAATGACTTTTGAGGTTAATTCTGGAAGAAAAACCGAGTTACACCGCATAGTTTATATTGAATACCAAAATGGCAAGCCACACGAAGTCATTACGGATAATTTCGATGGGTTTATGGCATTCTTCGACTTTGAAGAAGATTGTCATAGTTCAGATGAATTTATGTTTTTTGAGTCTGGAGGTGGCGGTAAAATTACAGAAATACAGGCTCCTCACTATGATGAAAGTTGCGGAATAGCATCTTATTGGATACATCCAGAAGCAAATTTTAAAGAAGGTCGTTTCCCAATTAATTGTGTTCAATTGGATGCTCCTATCCAATACAATGGAAATTCAAATCCATTTGAAAACGGAAGAAAAGTTTATTCGTTAGATTACTGCAAATTCTGTGATAAATTTTATGATGAATATGGTTGTGAAGAACATTTTGATGATACAGATGACGAAGGCAATTTAAAGTATTTTGATGGGTCGTTAGTTTATGATTAATGTTATGGAAACAGATTTTTGCTCCTACAACGTTGGCATCACCAACGTTTTTCATAAAGGAAAGTGTATAAAATGTCGTAAAAAAGTAGTCAAAGAAAAACCATATTACTGGCAACTAAAAAAACAACCAAATGGCAACTTACCAAATTAAAAAACAAATATACAATGCCATCAAATGGACTGGCGATAACAAAGAAGAAGTTGAATCTTTTATCAGTGACCGAAATCCATTAAAGTTTTGTGATAATGGAGATATTATCATTCAAAGAATTTATGGTAGGTGCTACTGTAGCATAGGTGATTATATTTTAGAAGATTTTGACGAGAGTATCATCATAGTATCAAACTATGAATTTAATAAAAAGTATGAGTTGTGGCAACTATCCAACGAAACCAACTGTTCAGTCGGAACAGGAACTTGACTTGTCCGACTGACAATGGAGTACGCAAATAAGTAAAGTGGAAATCCGTTACCTTGTTCACTAATGAAAGATTAACTTTCTTTGGGTGGTGGTGGTGGTAGTTGGTCTCTAACTGGACTAATTTGTCCACCTGTATGTTTGCCCGATTGGTCAAACGGATTCTGAGGTGCTACTGGTCTTGGGGTTACATTGTTTTTAGCCATTGTATCTTGTCATAAAATTGTTTGTTAACTTGTCAGCTTTGCGATTAAGGAAGAAAAAGTTCCAGAGCTTAATGTCACTGTCGGCTTGTTCTATGGATAGTTTCAAAGTTTTTATTTCTGAAAATACGTCCGATGCTTTGTTGTCGTCTATTCTTTTGTGATTTAAGTCGAGCCATACTTTTTCGAGCTTGTCAAAATAGATAATCCAATTTTTGCGTAATTCGATGACATCGTCAATATATTCGTCGTTGGCAATTAACTTATCTTGTATTAATTCTAAGAGTTTTAAGAATGTAGTAAGTCCAATACTCAGCCCAATTAGAAGAGAGTTTGTGTTTTTTGTTGAAATCCATGTTAAAAAACCCGTTGCATTCAAAAGTAAAATTGTTATTTCAAAAAACTTTTTAGTCGATTTGAGAAAAGAAATATAGATAGAAATGAACTCGTCATTCTTCTTTGCGTAGTACATTTCATTCCATATTAGTGTCCTCATTAATATTATTTTTATAGTTTATTCTGTCGAATTTCTTCTTTTAAGATTCTGACTAACGTACACTTTTTAGGTTGATTTTAAGCCTAAGTCTTCGGGAGTCAAGTCAAATTTATGGATATGTTTTCTAATTTGTTTTACTAATCCTTGTTTTCTTTTTTCATCCAAGAATAAATAATCTGTTGGTGGTTTGTAAGGCTCTTTTTTGGTAATCATATTGTAAATAATTACGCCTAATTTTCTTGCAGTGGCACTTATGGCAGTAGCACGGTCTGATTTATTTAGTATTCGTCTAAAAAAGTTGGACAAATGGGTATCTTTTAATCCACCGATGACATTGGCTGCATTTCTTAGGATTATTTTTAGTCTGTTTCCTCCTTTTGGGATATGACTATTGATGACTTTCCCACCTGTAATTTTAGTATTGGGTGTCAAGTGCATCCAAGAGGTAAAATGTTTGGCTGAGGCAAATTTTGAGAATCCTTCGAGTCCTACTTCACTCATAATGCCCATAATGGTACTATGGCTTACGCCTTCTATTGCCATTAAATCTACTCCTCCAAAATATTGATAAGCTATTTGATTGAGGTCGATATTTTTAGGTGCATTCTTATTCACTCTTTTATAAGGCTTGGCTGTAGTTTTTAATTGCTTTTTATCTTGATCTTTATTGATTTCATTTTCAAGCATTTTCTTAATACT
>NZ_QGGO01000026.1 GCF_003148625.1 Arcicella aurantiaca
AAGTCTGGGCTACTTTTTGGGTTAATGTAACACAGACTTTAGTCTGTATGAATAAACCAATAGTCACTTACAGACTGAAGTCTGTGCTACTTTTCTGAATCCTCGCCGTGTGGCGTATGGATAAATTGTTTTCTGGCTTTTCCGATATTTAAGGCTGATTTCAAAATAGAAATGATAGCTATGGGTATTTGTAAAAAAGCATTTACTAAATCTTTATTATACCATTTTGCGGGAATGCCCATGAGCAAAGCTATACCTAAAGCAATGAACAAAACAATGCTAAAAATCAATAAATGGCTGGCAAATAAGAAACAAAATATTATCCATAAACCCAAAACGGCAACTAACAAAACTCTTGGGAATAAATACGTTTGAAAAACCTTATTGAAAAATGAAATATTCCCTTTTGATAACTGTATCCAACCTTCAATAAAGTATTTTTCAAAAAATTCCACTTGGGTGGCTAACCATCTACTTCGTTGCTGACTAAAAACGTCTGTTTTGGCTACTTTTTCATCATAAACGTATTCGCCATCTAAAAAAGCAACCTCTTTTCTTTGTCTCATCAATCTGAATTCCAGTTCTTTATCTTCTCCAGAAGTTTCGCCAATGTCGGTTAAAAGTTGGATAAATAATTGCCAATCAAAAGCCATTCCGCTACCGATAAGAGCAGAAGGTAAACCCGCCGCAACGTGTCCTCTTCTGAAAATATGATTATTGATTTCCTCGGTACAGGCATCTAACAAAGCAAAAGGCGTTTGCGTATTTTTGGCAGTTCTATGCCCTTGAACAGCTTGAAAACCTGCTTCAAAAGCATTGTTTATGGCGTGTAAAAAACCTTGTCCAATATGATTATCGGCATCTAAAATCAAGACAATATCAACTGAAATATTTTGAGTTGCTTCGATGGCTTTTTGCAAGGCTTTTCCCTTTGTACTTTTCTCAAAATGAACTTCCACCACTTTTATGGGTAAAGAATTCAGGGTTTTCAAAGTGGCTTCGCTAAAAGAATCCGCAATGACGACAACTTCAAATAATGTTGTTGGATAATCTTGTTCGAGGATATTTTTTGCCGTTGAAATAATGACCGAATCTTCTTTATAACCCGGTACAAAAATGCGTATTTTACGTAACTGAGTAGCTTTTTTGAAAATTCTTTTCTTGGAAATTTTCCCTAAAACTGAAAAAAACAACAAATACGCCACTTGAATTAAGAGGTAAATCAAGATGAAATATTCTATAAAATGGAGTATCGTTTGTATCATGTTAATCAATTTTTAAACTTCCTATTAATTTGGAAGAGTGGTTTTGAGGTTCTTGTATTCCAGAGTTTGATATATTCCAAACAAAAGCCTTCCAAATGGCTTTTGCATGAGCGTTTTCTTGCTTGAAAAAATGCTTAAAAATATGAATTGGCGACGAAATAAAAACAAAAAAAGCACTGGCAACCAACCATCTGAAACCCGAATAATTCCGACGAATATACAAAAGTCGATTTCGGTATAAATAATAGGTTTTGAAAGCCGAGTTTTTTCCTGTCGAAACTGATTCTTTATGATAAATAGTTGCTTTACCGTCGTAATGAACTTCGTAATCTTGTTTTTTAAACCTTGCAGCCCAATCCAATTCTTCGTAATACAAAAAGAAAATTTCACTCATTTGTCCCACTTTTTTTAAGGCTGAGGCAGGAATCATCATGGCTGCACCGTTGGGCAAATCTGTGATTCGAGTATCGTCAAATTTGCCATCATCTTTTTGGAAATAACCAATATCATAACTTCTGCTCGTGAGTGGATGCAAGCCAATTGCCCCCGCATATTGTATGGTATCGGGCATGAAATGGTATTTTATTTTCGGACAAACGATGCCAACTTGTGGATTTTTCTGTAAATATTCTACTAATTCATTGATTAAATTGGGCGTTAATTCGGTGTCGTTATTGACAAAAAATAAATATTCCCCTTTTGCAAAATGTAGTCCTATGTTATTTCCGCCTGCAAAACCTAAATTTTCGGGACTGCTGATATGTTTGATAAATGGAAATTCTTGCTTTAAATAAGCTGATGATTTTTTAGGTGAAGCATTATCAACCACAATAATTTCCCAATTAGGATATGCCACCAACGAAAGCGACCGCAACATTTCAGCAGTGACTTCGGGCGTGTCATAATTGACGGTTATGATAGAAACTAAGGGCTTTGACATTTTTGAATTACGTTTTTTAGAAAAATCCTACCATGTTTGATTTGGACAAACTTCCCGAAAGTTTTAGAACTTTCGGGAAGTTCAATGGTAGGCTGTTGGTGTTATTCAATTCGTAAGTAACTCTGTTTTAATTTTAAGTATCGCTTTATACCTTCAACTCCTTGGTATCCCATTTTGGACTAATAAATACAAATGCCCAACTGATATAAACGATTGCCGAAGAAGGCAAAGCGTTCATTACTTCGTTGCCATAACTACAAACTAAGCTTCCAAAAGACCCTGCACAGAGCGAAATTAGCTGATTTCTCAGCACAGGGTCACGGGTTTCCCAAATAATTCCAGATGATTTCCCGACGATATAAAACATCATTCCAAACCAAATTATAAAACCTATCACGCCATACATTGCCCACATTTTCACGTATAAACTGTCGGGGGGAATATTGGCGGTAGCAATGTGTTTGTTGTAGGTTCGTCCCCATTGTCCGATTGTCCCAACGCCCATTCCAATCGGTTTACTTGCCATTATATCTTTCAAAATTCTTTGATTGATAAGTCTGGCTTGAAGCGATGGGTCGTTTGGGTCGAGAGAACTTCGTAGCCTTCTGATTTGGTCATTCCCAGAACCAATTGAGGTAAATTTTAACATTCCGATAAAGCCCAAACCGATTACCATTCCAAGAATTAAGATGCGGGTTTGTTTCATCAAAACCAAGAAAATAAAACCGCCACCCACCAAAGCACCCATTGCACCTCTTGTACCCGAAATCAACATCCCATAAAATATTAATAATCCAGCTAATCCGTACAACAATTTCTTTCCGAAAGAATAAGGTCCAACCGTCAAAGCAATGCACATAACTGCTAAATGGGCTTGTGACGCTCCAAACTGTGCCGCCTCAGAATAATAGGAAAACACCCTTAATTTTCCGAAAAGAATATGCGTTTTTTTTGCTCCTTCTTCCAACCAACGATGTTCGGCTGAGTCAACGCCAAGATATAATTGTTTCATTCCATACATTGCTCCTAAAACTGACATAATGATGATGATGTGCAGAAATAGACCAATATCGGTTCTCTTCTTGAAAATTAAAATCACCAATGGAACCGTTAAAAGCCAATATAAAGATGAAGAACGCATTTCTTGAAACCACCCTTGAATATTTGGTCGTGTTGGATTACCAATTTCTAAAACGGTAATGCCAAACCAGATTAAGGCAAACCAAACTAAATCAATGTCAAGATGTCTAAATCTGAATCGTTTTCCCTGATAAAAAAATACTGCTAACCAAGTCAAAACCAATAAACCATCTACCAAAAGCCCAAATTGAGGCCCTACGATATGTTTCCCGATGGTCGGCATTAAAAAACAATAGAAAATAAATGAAATTAAGCCGATGCGTGGATTGAGAAAAAGTAATATCAAAAAGGCAATTCCGAAGGGCAAAACCAATAATAATCCTGCAATCGTAATTCCCATTTTTGCAATTAACCAACCCAAAACAACACTCAATAATACGCCAATGATTAACCAGCGATTATTCAGCCCAATTCGGTTAGTATTATATAAAGTATTTGCTTGCATTTGTCATTACTGTTTTGGCGATGAAACAAGTTTCTGTCTCATTTTCCCGATAAATTCTTTACAATAATCTATTATTTCTTTCAAAATATTAGTGTTTTGTAATCTTCCCGTTTTATCAAGCATCCACCAACCCAAAGTTGCCCCAATAATGGCGTTGATGACCGAAGCAAAGGCAACCCAAGCTAAATCGTGGGTTAAATAAAGTGCTAAAAGGTCAGCAATGATATTGACAATTGCCATGATTAGGACTTTTATAAAGTTTTTGTTGGGCAATTGAAGGGCATCTAAACAAATTCCCGTCATGCGGTTGATGGGCAACAATAAACCAAATAAAATGAACACTCTAAATATTGGCGTGGTGTCAGCGTATTGTTTTCCACCAATTATCAAAACCAAATATGGAGCAAAAACAAAGGCAAATAATAATCCCGGAATGTAAAGCAAATACGACCAAGAAAGATATTGAACCAATGTTTTTTGAAAAGCAGGATAGTCTTTTTCGTTGTGTTTTGCTGCCAACTGAGGAAAAGCAGTTGTACTTAAACTTCGTAACGGAATTTCAAAAAGTTCGGTCAATTTTAATGGAATGGCATATTTTGCTACTGAAGATGCCCCCATAATACTGCCAATCAAAAAAGTATCAGCACTTTTCAAAACATTTGTGGTTGCCAAAGTTGCCAACGTATATTTTATCAAATTGAATAATGCTTTTACTTCTGTTAAGGTTTTGAATTTGATATTCAAGGGATTTGTTTTCTTGAATATCAAAACAAAAATCAACAAACAAACATTAAATAATAAATGTACCGTGGCAAATTCTTCTAAACTTCCTTCTTTCAAAAAAGCATAAAATGCGATGATTAGAGCATTGGCACTTTGGGTAATTCTTAGAAATAAAAGAAATTTTAAATCTTGCTTGGCGACTGCTTCAGCTTCTGCAATGTGAAGTGGCAAGGTGACAATTCCTAAAACGGCATACCAACCACAAAATATTTGAATACCTGCATTTTGGGCGAAAATTCCTGAGAAAAAAAGAATAGTTAGCACCACTGAAATACTGAAAGAAATCAATCCTCCAAGCCAATAAGCACTACCAATGATTGTTTTTTGTTGCTGGTGGTCGTCGGTAGATGCTCGCATGACTAAAGCAGACTGCAAACCGCCCGATTTTATCATCTCAAATAAAATAACCGCTGTGGTATAAACGATGTATTCGCCGAGAATTTCTGGCTTGGTCGCTCGTACCAACAACATAAACGACCCCAAACCAATAATGGCAGGAAGTAGCTGGCTGGCAAATGCCAATCCTTGAATGGTAGCTTGACTTTTGTTCTTACTCATAATAGCGATTTGAATTTAGTCATTGGTAGTTTTCTCACTAACAAATTATCCGATGATGGGCTTAATGGATTGTTTTCTATTGCCTAATCCCCAAATCCTAATCCCTAATTATCGAATTTTCTTTCTATTACCAAACTCAAATTTTGCGAGACGTTTCAATATTGACCTGAAAATATTTCGTTTTTTGGGAACTTCGCCAATGTATTCTTCGGCAAAATCATTATCAACTCCGTTCAAAATAAATTGAGGATTATTACCTGTTGTTTTACGAAAAATAGTTAAAATATCACGGTCAACTCTGCCCCAAACCCGATTGGCACGACATAATAAAATGGCATAATTCAATTTTGGAAAAAGTCCGGGTTTTATAATTATATCATCTAAAGACGGAAATTCAATCAAGACAAAGTCTTTGATATTTTTCAATTTATTTTCTCTTGCTTCCAAAAAAGCCTCATAACTATCTGGAAATGAAACCCCAAACGCTTTTTTTTCAGGTTCTTTTATGGTAATTGGCCAATACGTATCCGATGTTCCCGCTGAATTATTGATTAACAATTGTTTTTCAACGGTATAATTCAAATTCATCAATTCTTGTCCCAACAAATTAATGATGGTCGTTTTGCCTTCTCCCGTCTGTGTACTCAAAATTCCAACGACAATTGGTTTTTGTTGGGTTTCTACATTAGCTAAAAATTGTTGCAACAAACGTAAATTAGCTTTTTTTACAAAATCTGGATTTCCGTTTAACAATGGATAAATGCCTAACAATGGTGCATCAACCGTTTTTCTGGCTCTTAATGGTTCAAGCAATGTTTTGTTTATCAAAGCATTCGCTAAAATAAAAGCCAAAACCAAAACTAAGCCAATGACAAAACCCAAAATTACCATCACCATTCTTTTTGAAGCGTTAGGTTTTAGCGGTAAATATGGAGGGTCAACAACATTTAATTTGGCGGTTAATTCTGTGTTTTGCTGAGTCAGTCTTGCCATATTCAAGCCGTGTAAAAGCTCTAAATATTCTTGTTCAGAAACGCCTATTTGTCTTTCTATTTTCTTCAACATCGCACCCAATGGAGCAAAACGGCGATATTCTTCTTCAAATTCCTTCTTACGCTTATCCATCACGGTCAATTTCGCTTTACTTTGTTCATAAGCAAGCGTTGTTTTTAACCATTCGTCCAACACATTTTTGGTAGGAATTCCGTTGGGAGTATTGCTATCTCGATATAATTTATCCAAAGAGTTTTTCAACGTTCCTTCGGTTCTTGAAGCAAGGTTTTTTAAACTATCTATTTGTTTTTGATTACTTCCGTCATTATTTACGGTTTCGCTCAAAGCAATTTTGTTGTAAATATTCGATAGTTTTTCACGTTCTTTAATAATTTCTGAACCATTTGTGAACTGACTATTTCTACCTTTTATATTTTCATTAACTTTTTCTAAGGAAGACTTTGACGACATTTTATCCATTTCCAGATTATGATTCAAAGCGTATAAATCTTCACGTTCGCCCGCAACAGCCTTTGTTTGTTCATAATAGTTAATGATGTCATTGGTTTTATTAAAATCCAAAAACGTCTTTTCGGTAGAATCAAGTTTTGAAAAAGCTCTTTTGGTTTCGCTTTCAAAATAACTTACCACCGAGCCTGTTTGTCCTTCACGCAATAATTTATTTTTTCGCATAAACGACTGTTCCAGCAACTCAAGCGTTCTTTTGCAAATAAAAGGGTCGTTGGTTTCGTAAGAAATTTTGATTAAATCACTATTGCTTATCCGAGATGATTTTATGCTTTTGAGTGCCTCAAGGGAATAAAATGGATTGCCCGAATAAATGATTTTATAGATTAAATTATCGTCGCTTCGTTGTGTTAAATTGGCTACGGCGTCACGTGTTGCCGCCAAAGTTGGTTTCACAATCTGGCGTTTAATATCTTCTGGAACTAAATTTTGTAATTCATCATACGCTCCCCAAGTCAAAATATTGGGGTCATGTTTTTTCAAAAAAAGATGCTCTGCCAATAAGTCAATCAATACATCTTGTTTTGTTTCTCGTGATTCTATCAAAGAAAGTAGATTATCAAAAGCATTACTGGTTGAATAAAAGTCTGCTTTTGTACTTCCATTTAAACTATATCCCGAAGCAATTCCTGTATAAATTGTTGATTCTGAAGAGTAAACTTTTTTTTCGTTTCGGGTAAAATAGAAAATTGAGACTGCCAAAATCGTAGGGATTATCAGCAGCCAAAGTAGGTTTTTTGAAATTAATTTTAAAAAATGCAAAAAACTCATTTTACCTGATTTAATAAAGAGGCGAAACTGATACCTGTATAGGCGTCCAATTCCATTAAACTGGTCTGAAATTTATTCAGATACGTTTCGAACTCAATTTTTGATTTATTGTAAATATCTAATATCCTTGCGTTTTGTTCCAAGGTGATTTGTCCTTGTAAAAAATCACGCTCAGCCATTTTATAATTCACTTGTGCCGCCTGACGGTTATTACTGCTTATGAGCATCAATTTATGTGCTAACTTCAAGTCTTGATAATATTCTATAACTCTTTGTTTTACGTATAAATTGCTACTTTCTTTTTCATAATTTGCCATTTCAATCTGTGATTTTGTGGCTTTAGCAAAATGCTTGCGATTCAGAATTTGAGACATCGGCAATTGTAACCCAACTCCCAAATTATAAAAACCAGTTTGTACAGTCGTGAATCTGTTTAATGAATTGGTTTCATTAACAGAAGCGTAATTTGTTCCGTATTGATAACTCGCTAACATTGAAAGTCTATCAAAAATGGCATTTTTACTAATTTTCTGATTGGCTGTGGCAAAATCTACCCCACTCGAAAGCCTTTTAATTTCGGGAGAATACTTTTGAGCGGCCGTAATTAATTGTGGTAAAAGTTGGTCGTTTGTGAAAGCTTTGGTCAATAAAGAATCTGTCGAAATCTTTTGAGAATTTGATTGCCAAGGGACTATTGTAGCTATAATCCAAATTATGAAGATGAAACCATATTTTTTATTCCTAAACATTTGAGTAATAGTTAAGGCTAAAATCTACTTTCAATAATATTAGCAAATATTGTGCCTTTTAACTATCTATTTTTCAATAGTTTATAAATGGATAAAACTTTAGAAGCGGTCTTTTGCCAAGTAAAAAGACTTGGGCGTGCATAACCCAAAGTTATTTTCTCTTTTCTCAAACCTTCATTTTTGTAGGCAATTGTCATTTCTTCCGTAATTTCTTCAACGGAGTATGGATTAACCATAAATGCAGCGTCTCCTGCCACCTCTGGCATGGCAGAAATATTTGAGGTCACTACTGGAATGCCAAAAGACATGGCTTCTAAAATGGGTAAGCCAAATCCCTCACGCAGAGACGGATATAAAAAAACTTTAGCTTCAGAATATAAAGCCAGAAGACTTGTATCATCAACAAAACCTGTTAAAACAAACCTATCAAGTAATGCTACTTTATTAATTTCCGTCAAAATATCTACAATAAAACCTTCCTTCAATCCTGTAATTGCCAATTTAACGGTAGGGTTTTCTTCCGCAAATTTGACAAAAGCTTTTACGGTATTTTTGACATTTTTACGTGGCTCTACATTTCCAAGAAATAAAAAATAGTCTTTCGTTAAGCCCAATCTTACTCTGATTTCTTTAACAATTTCTGGGCTTGGTTTTATGCCAAATCTCCGACTTACACCATTATGAATTACCGTAATACCATCTTCTTTTAAATCTAATGTTTTTACAATATTGGCTTTTTCTACTTCAGAAATCGTAATAATTTTTTTACATTTTTTAACGATTTTTGGAACAAGCCATTTTCTGTATAAATTTCCGTACTTCTGGTATTTGGTTGATGTATTTTCTTGGGTTGATTTTTCCATGAATATGACATCATGCAGAGTCAATACTAATGAAGTTGGTAAGTATAATGGAGCTGTGTTACTGGTACAATGTAAAATGTCTAATTTGTATTTTTGAGCATAAAAAGGCAGCATAATCTGCTCCCAAACCACATAATTTAGCCCAGATATTTCTACTATTTTAAAGTTTCGAGTTTCTTGAATGCAATTTCTATCTTCATCAGGTTTTACAAAAATGAAGTATTCATTCTCACTATCAATCACTTGCAAGGCACGAATCAATTCCAAAGCTACGATGTCCATGCCGTGCTTATGTGGTCTAAAAAGTCGTTGTGCTTCGATTCCAATTCTCATTTTGCTTGATTTTATCTTAATTCATTTCACTTAACAATGTTTCTATTACTTTCTTTGCCTCTTTTACTTGAGTATCCAATTCCAGATAATTTGCCATTAATATTTCTTGACTTGAATTATTTTTTGATAAATTCTCAAATGCCTGAATTTTAGCATGGAATTGCGTCAAACCAACCATCGAAAATGAAGGTTTTATTTGATGAGATAATGCTCCAACTTTTAAGAAATCTTTCTGCTCAATGGCTAAATAAATTTCGTCCCAAGTTGTCAAACTATCTTCCAAGAAAGTTTCAAACATGATTTGTATAATAGATTGGTCTCCTCCATAAATTTCATGGAGGTACTTAGAATCCAATAAAGGATGTGAAATGGCGGACATAGTTGTATTTTTGCTAAATACAAAGCAAAAAATGTACCATTGTCAATATTTTAAGTAGAGAGAGGTATTTTCATCTCAACATCAGCAGACTTGAAGAATCTATTTCTTTTAAAGTAAAAAAACTCGCTCAATATTAAGCGAGTTTTTACTTTAAATCTTAATCAACTAAAGCAAGCATATTTTGTGCTATCTGAATAATATTTTCTAAATCACTTTTCTTATTCGTTTTGGCAAATCTTTTTGAAATATTAATTATCTGTGTCGTATTTTCTTTGATTGTAGCTGTTTTAGCATTCTTTTCGGTATAATCAAATACTACACTTTCGGTATTATCACTCAGAATATTGGCTAAACTACTGATTGGCTCTACAATGCTATCATTTTTTGCAATTTTTTGAATAATTCCTTTATCAACTTTCTCACGCCCTGTCAAAATATCATTTCGCAATTCAATGTCTAATTTATCTAAGCCTTTAGCAAATTCTGCATCACGCTTGATAGTTTTGGCACTCACTTTATATTCAGTAGCTAAGCGTTCAGCCGTTGAAATTCCCGAAGGGACATTTTGACCCTTCGGGAAATTTTGTCCAATCTCTTCAGATAAATTTGTACCAATTTGAGCGTTTTCTCCCGAAGGGACATTTTGACCCTTCGGGAAATTTTGTCCAATGTCTTCAGATAAATTTGTACCAATTTGAGCGTTTTCTCCCGAAGGGACATTTTGACCCTTCGGGAGAATTGAATTCAAATTATCCGATTTATATGTTTTTTCATTGTTATAACGCAAGCCTCTGAAATAAGAAATTTGAGAAGGAGATAAGTTTCTACGTCCCAATTGCAAATTTATCATGTAGTCTTTTGCTTCTTTCAAAGTCTGAAAAGAGAGCATATAAACCTCAAAAGCAAGATTGTTGGCAGTACATATTTTATGACGGTTATGCCCATCAATAAGTACATAAACCAAATCGTCAATTTGTGTGTATGGCAATCCTAATTCTTTTTTGGGAGCTTGCCAAAGCTGAATTGGCGTTTGACAACCATGTTTTTTGATGTTAATTTCTAACTGCTCAAATTCTTCATCAGAAAGCGGCGGAATCAGATTTTTAAGTTCGTCTAAAACCGTAATATTTTGTCTGATATTGTCGGCATTTAGAATATTACTGGATAATGCCTGTTTCGTTTTTGAAGCAAGAATATTTCTAATGTCTGTTTTCATAGGTTTATTTCACGATTTGAAGATAAGATATGTATTCATCACAAAATTCCCAATAACATTTGGCAGCTTCAGAATCTTGTGAAAATTTTGAAATAGAGTTTTGGGCAATCTGCGACTTCTGAAAATCAATCAAATGCTTAATTTCTGCATCAAAAATCTTAATATTTTTTACTTCCTCTTTCACATAATTCTTTATTCCGTCGTGAACAGTATTTTTTTTCACCATCGTAAACACAACACCATCAATTTGTAAAGAGGCATTCAAATCTTTACGAACTTCCATGATTTTACCCCAAATTGAGTTCAAGCCTTTTACGGCTGACATTTCTGGAAGTAAAGGAATTATACAACTTGTAGAAGCTGCCATTGCCGAAAGCGTAAGTTTATTGAGCGATGGCGGGCAGTCAATAACGATGTAGTCGTACTTCGCTAATAAATGAGCAATTCTATTTTTCAGACGAAATTCACCACCCGTTAATTCATGAAAACGCATTTCTACGTTAGCCAAATCAATATCAGAAGGCGACAAGTCTAAATTATCATCAATTTTAACCACAGGAAATTCAACGTTATCTATCAAAGAATCAGCCACTTGAACTTCAGGCATATCAACTCCCAAAATCTGACTTAAATTTCCTTGAGGGTCAAGGTCAATTAACAAAACCTTAAAACCTTTCTTTGACAAAGCTTCTCCTAATGATGCCGTTGTGGTCGTCTTTCCAACGCCTCCTTTATGGTTTACTACCGAAATAACACGAGCATTTTGATAAAGCGTTGGCGAATATCCATATTTTGTAAGAATAGAAAACAGTAATTCTAAGTGTTTCTCAGGAATTGCTCTATTCTCATTTAAGGCTCTCGTTATGGTTTGGCGGGGAATACCAGCTTCTTTTTCGAGGGAACTAACTAACAAAGCAGGGTTGTGTCGGATGAATTTTAAAGCAAGTTCTTGCGTCATTATTTGAGATTATCTACACGGTTAAATTATACCCAAATATAACATTTTTTGGTAAATAAATACCCAATTATTGCATTTTTGTACAGCTTTTTTGTGAAAATAACCTTTAAAGCGAGTTTTTTACAAATCTTATCAGCTTGTGTGCAATATCTCTCATATATAACCACTTAATTCCTCATAAATATCTAAAAATGAATAATTTATGAATTAAGACGAGTTTTTTACAAGCCCAAAAATCTTCTTTTTTTTGATTAAAGCGAGTTTTTTACAAAAACTAAATAACTGATTATCAACAAGTTAATCTATTTTAAAAACTCCAATTAATTACCTAAACCGTAAGAAAAAACCATAAAGCGAGTTTTTTACAAAATTTTATGCCCATTTTTTTCACGATTTTGGTATTAATTATGCTACATCTTTTTTCTTAATTGATTGATAATCAACCATATAATTTTATCATTACTATTCCAAAAAATAGTAATGAGGTTAAAGCGAGTTTTTTACAAATGTAATATCCTAATTATCAATCACTTAGAAATATAATTAATAATGATTAATCTCTAAGGCGAGTTTTTTACAAAATTTGCCTTAGAGATTAATATTTTATCATTTATAAAGGATAAATAAGATGCTATTTCCCTCAACAAATGTGTTTTTTAGCAGAGAAACAGAGCCAACCTATTATTTTTAGCAATTTTGTTCTTGATTTATATATTTATTCAAAATAATTTGATTGATTTAGGGGCTTGTAACCTATTTGTAATCAGATAGTTACAAGCCATAAGGCGAGTTTTTTACACGCATAAGGCGAGTTTTTTACAAAATTTACACGTTGTAAGGCGAGTTTTTTACACGCATAAGGCGAGTTTTTTACAAAAAAAACATTAACTTTAAATATCTATTAATCCTATTATAGAAGACATGGCTCACATAGACTTAGGCGAAGAAAAATATTTAGAACATCCATATACTCCCAACAGAAAGGACAACTATTTACCGAATAAATTGGTAGTCAGTAATACTCATTTTTCAAGAGTAGAACAAAGGCTATTTGAATACTTTGTAAATCAGATAGACCACGGTACTATTAATATTAATCATGGATTATTAGTAAGAATCCCGATTTCAAAGGTAAAAGAGTTTATTACAACTCGCCAAATTTTGGCAGTTACCAAATCAATGGCTCAAAAAGTGATGACCTTTTTTGATTTATCAAAGCCCAATCTTGAATTTGAGCATATTCCTTTATTCTCAAATATTAGCTATAATAAAAATAACAATGGTTTTTTAGAATTTCGCTCAAACGCTCAGCTATCACCCTATTTAGCAAGTCTTGGAACGCAATACACAAGATACGATTTTAAGACAATTCTGGAATTCAAATCAATATATTCAACATTGATGTACAAATTGATTAAGCTTCATTTGGGGCAAAATAGAACCAAATTTGTTTATAGCATCGTTGAATTGAGGAAACTATTACAAGTTGCCGAAAACAAATATCCTAATTTGAATGACTTTAAAAAGAATGTCTTAGAGCCTGTTCGTGAAGAATTAAAAAACACAAAAGGCGTACCCATCAATTTTGAGTACGAACATTACGGCAATAAACAACGTAATGTAACACACTTACAATTTTCAATTCAAACAGCTTTTGAATTAAGTCAAGCAGATAAACAAGACTTTTTGCAGGCAATTGAAATAAGTCCCGCTTTGGTTTTCAATAAAGTGGAAGATATTTTAACGAAAAATTATAATTTCAAAGAAACCCACAAACAAATGATTCTGAGTGATAAAAATCTACGAGACCAATTTGTTACGCTAAATATTGAGTTTGAAAATGGGCTATATCCAAAAGTTAAAAATCGGACGGCGTATATTTTAACTTGTCTGGGTTTAGTAAAAAAGAAAACAACTTTATAAATGATTGGGCGTATTAAAGTACCTTCATAAGATTTACCATCTCGGTAAAAAATACCATTTAACGTTCTCTTTCAAGCATTTCAGCGTAGATACACTGAGCCGAATACGCTTGAATCTTCATCTATTCGCAATCTATCATATCGCCAATTAACACAATCAGTAATTATTACCACAAATGGTTTACTTTACACCACAATTCGTTCCTTTTTCGGCTATACCTTTGAGCCATTAAGCAAGTCAGCAATTATGTTAGGTAATAAAGTAAATATTCCACTTGTCGATATATGTACTTTGTCGGAACACAAAGAAGATATTTTCATGGTCAGTCGCTTTGGTAGTTATTTAGAAAAACACCAAAATTTACACTTGGCACATCGTCATAGCTTTTACCACTTGGTTTTCTTTACAAAAGGCGGTGGTTTTCATACCATTGACTTCACGAGATTTGAAACTCAGCCTAACCAAATATATTTTATGGTACCGGGTCAAGTTCATGGTTGGAATTTTGAGGGAGAAATTGATGGTTATGTGGTAAACTTCTCACCTTCATTTTTTCAGTCTTTTTTACTTCGTTCAGATTATTTAGACTCATTTCCATTTTTCAATGGTATTGTGCATGATAGCGTAATTAATTTAGAATATCCTCTTTCTGATAAAATTAAAGGGCTTTTTGAAGACATCATTCATCATAATAGTCAAAAGGCAATCTTTCAAGATGACATTATGAGGGCTTTATTATTACAGATTTTCATTTTAGTTAATCAAGGAAGTTCAAACCCAAAATTGCAAAATATTCCATCTTACAATTATACCTTATTAAAAACATTTCAAAAACTGATTGAAAAGCATTTTACAGAGTTGAAACTTCCGATGGAATACGCCAATCTACTGTATGTCACCCCCAATCATTTGAATGCTCTTTGTAAAGAACATCTTGGCATACAAGCAGGCGAGGTCATTAGAAATAGAATTATTTTGGAAGCAAAAAGGCAATTAATCAATCAACAAATTAGTATTACAGAGATTTCTTATTTGTTAAATTTTAAGGATAATTCTTATTTCTCTAAATTTTTCAAGAAACAGGTGGGCATGACACCCGAAGAATTTAGAAAAAGAACACATTAATATAGGGATTGAGATTTAGGTGTTAGGGTTTATGATAATCGTAATTCTTAAATCGTCCTTGTACTTACTTACTCAATAAAAATTTATGGAAGCATACGAAAATATTAAACTCGATAGAGAACGTTCACGATTTGAGGCAATGGTAGATATGCGTTGCCCGCAGTGCCGTCAGGGAAAAATGTTTAAATACAGTAATTGGCGAATAGATAAATTTGACGATATGCACTCAAATTGTCCTGTTTGTAATTTGCACTTTGAAGTAGAACCCGGTTTTTGGTACGGTGCTATGTTTGTAAGTTATGGATTCTCAATCCTTATCTTATTGCTTTTGGGACTAACCGTCTATTGGGGTTTTGGCGACCCATCCATTTGGGGCTATATTCTTCCTATTCCAGTGGTTTCTTTGTTGGCTGTTCCATTCAATTTCAGAATGTCGAGAAGTGTATTTCTTCATTTATTTGGGTTTGTAAAATACAAACCCAAATAAATGAAGAAATACATCAATTTAAACCCCTAAATTCCATCGGACTCACCCCTACTTTTTGTTTAAAAAGACGTGTAAAATGTTGAGGATATTTAAACCCAAGACCGTAAGCTATTTCGTTTACGGTTTTGTCATTTTCATAAATGCGATTTTTAGCTTCTTCGATAGTACGATTCAGGATATAATCTTTGGCAGATTGTCCCGTTTCTTTCTTAATTAAATCACCAAAATAATTGGCTGACAAGTGTAACTCTTCTGCAAAATAGGCTACCGAAGGCAAGCCAATAGTTTGCGGTTTTTCGGAATTAAAATAGACTTTTAGCTTTTCTTCAAATCTTTCCAAAACTCCATGATTGACATTTTCACGAGTGATAAATTGGCGGTCATAAAAACGCTGACAATAATTTAAAAACAGCTCAATATTAGCAGAAATCATTTTTTTGCTATGTTTATCAATGGGTTGTTTCAATTCAAATTCAATTTTTGTGAAGCAATCCATTATCATTTTTCTTTCATCGTCAGATAAATGTAGCGCTTCATTTGATTGATATTCAAAGAATTTATAATCGTGAATATTTTTACCAAGAGAAGTTCCCAATAAAAAATCAGCATGAAAAATTAAACCATGCCCCATGGGTTGGTATGTTCTGGGAACGTCATAAGTAGCAGATTGTTCAGGTTTAAAAAACACCAAAGTACCTGCTTGATAGTCATAATAATGACGCCCATAACGCATATCGCCACATTTTACATCTTTCAAAAAGATACAGTACATACCATATTGAAATTTTACGGTCATTGCTTCGCCCCAATCTCTTGGCTGAGCCTTTGAAAAATCAATCACACTCACCAAAGGGTGCAAGGTCTTCTGATTATTAGCAATATTATAATCGTTAATATTATCTATTTTGACAATCTTTCCCATCTCTCTAAATTGTTAGCTATCACAAACTTAAATAATCAAACCATATTTTTTTGAAGAAGAAATAGTAATCAGTAAAAATGGTAGAAAATGCAGTAATTTTTATACCATCCCTCTTGAAAATTGATAAGACCTTTGTATTGTAAATCAAAATTTAATCATGAGAAAGATATTTTTTGGATTCTTAGTAACATTTGCGTTCTCGTCAATTGCTCAGAATCTTAGTCCAAAAGTAAACACAGTCAATGGTATTGTTAAAGGCACTACGGAAGGTGATGTGGCTATTTTTAAAGGAATTCCTTTTGCTGCCCCGCCAGTGGGTGAATTTCGCTGGCGACCACCACAACCCGTAAAAAATTGGGAAGGAGAATTTGATGCTTCTAAATTTGGCTCGAACTGTGCTCAGGCAGGTTGGGGAGCAAAACCTGGAACAATCGCCGAAGGCTCGTCAGAGGATTGTCTTTATCTTAATCTTTGGACGCCTGCAAACTATACTTCAAAATCAAAATTACCTGTAATGGTTTGGATTCACGGCGGTGGATTTACAGGTGGAAGTGGCTCAAGTCCACAAAACTTTGGTCATGAATTTACCCAAAATGGGGTAATTTTAGTAAACATTAATTACCGTTTGGGACGTTTAGGATATTTTGCTCATCCCGCTTTAAATGCTGAATTTCCAAATGAATTAAAAGGAAATTATGGATATATGGACCAAATTGCAGCTCTTCAATGGATTCAGAAAAACATTGCTGCTTTTGGTGGCGACCCTAAGAATGTAACCATTTTCGGTTTTTCGGCGGGTGGTGTTTCTGTGCATTCTCTCTTGACAATTCCTGCAGCTAAAGGGCTTTTTCATAAATTAATAAGTGAATCTGGCGGTGGAAGAGACGGTGTACTTACAGGCAGACCTATTAGCAAAGAAAATGCCGATATTTTTTATACCGTTTCGGCAGAAACCATCGGAATGAATTTTGCCAAAAAACAAGGAATTGAAGGCACAGATGCAGCCGCATTAGCAAAATTAAGAGCGTTAAAAGTTGAACAAATAATAGATAGCGGTCAAGAAACTGACGGAGTAAACGGGCCACGTACTTATTCAGGGCCGATTCTTGATGGAAAATTAGTGGTAGAAACCGCCGAAAGTGCCTATATGGCAGGTCGTCAGCCAAAAATGCCTTTGATGATAGGAAATTGTAGTGCTGAAATCGGTGGAGCTTTTGTAAGTAGTGCCAAAACCAAAGAAGAATTATTTGCGTCATTTGGCGACTTAGAAGCCGAAGCAAAAACCGCTTATGATGCAGATGGTAGCAAAAATTTTAATGAAGTGATTGCAAAATTTAACACAGACTGGGTTTGGGGAGAGCCTGCACGCATGACGGCGAGAGTTTTCCTTGCAAAACAAGCTCCCGTTTATATGTATCAGTTTGGTTATGTGCCTGCTAATGCTCAACAACGTTCGCCTTATGGTGCTGGTCATGGTTCAGAGGTTTCGTTTGCATTCAATACCTTAAACGCTCGTTGGGGACCTCCTGCCGAACCTACCGCACAAGAAAAAGAATTAGCAAAAAACATGAATATCTATTGGACAAATTTTGCTAAAACAGGTAATCCAAACGGGCAAGGCGTACCCAATTGGACACTTTACAATAACAAAAATCAAGATATGCTTGATGTAGAGTTAGACGGAAAAATTGTAAGCAAACCCGACCCACGTAAAGCAAGATTGGATGTAATAGAGAAAGCGGTAAAATACAGAGGTAAAATTCAGTCGAGAGGAATTTGATTTTTTGAGGAGATGAGGAGATGAGGAGATGAGGAGATGAAGATTTGAGGAGTTGAAGATTTGAGGAGATGAGGATTTGAGGAGATGAGGATTTGAGGAGATGAGGATTTGAGGAGTTGAGGATTTGAGGAGATGAAGATTTATTCATTACAACCAAACTTTGGATTCAGTCGGATGGCTACGAAGGCACAAAAAGAGCTTTTGAAAAATCTTTGAAAGCATTACAATTAGACTACCTCGACCTTTACCTCATTCATCAACCGTATGGCGATGTTTATGGTTCGTGGAGAGCGATGGAAGAATTGTACAAAGCAGGAAAAGTTAGAGCAATCGGTGTAAGTAATTTTCATCCTGATAGATTAATGGATTTGATAGTTCATAATGAAATTCTACCTGCCGTAAATCAAGTAGAAACGCACCCATTTCATCAGCAAATTGACAATCAACAATTTATGCTTGAAAATAATGTTCAGATTGAATCTTGGGGACCATTTGCAGAAGGTAGAAATAATCTTTTTCAAAATGAATTATTGGGTTCAATTGGTAAAAAATACGATAAATCTATTGCTCAGGTGGTGCTTCGTTGGCTAACACAAAGAGGCGTTGTAGCTATTCCAAAGTCAATCAGAAAAGAAAGAATGGCAGAGAATTTCAACATTTTTGATTTTGAATTGAGTCAAGAAGAAATCGAACTCATCAAAACCTTAGACACAAAATCAAGTGCCTTTTTCGACCACCGTGACCCTGCAATGGTGAAATGGTTGGGGGAAAGGAAGTTATAAATGATAAAATGGAACGCTGATTATCGCAGATTTCAATAATAATCCGTAAAATCTGTGTTACTTGTATCTGCGTCATCTGCGTTCTAAAAATAAACAAATATATAAAACAATGAAAATCAAACATTTAATCATCGTATTTTTCCTTTTAGGAACAAGTTTTTCTTTTGCTCAATCAACAAAAGACGAAGAAACTGTACTTCAACTATCCAAAGACAAATGGCAATGGATGGCTGATAAAAACATAGATAAATTGAAGGATTTATTCGATGCCAAAGCCAAATTTGTACATATGAGCGGCACATGGAAAACCGACGAAGAACTCGAAATCATCAAAACAGGGAGTATTTGGTACAAAGAAGCACAAGTACATGATACTGCCATTGAAATATCTGGCGAAACGGCAATCG
Source organism: Arcicella aurantiaca (assembly GCF_003148625.1). Lineage (GTDB taxonomy): Bacteria > Bacteroidota > Bacteroidia > Cytophagales > Spirosomataceae > Arcicella > Arcicella aurantiaca. The sequence goes on from NZ_QGGO01000026.1 coordinate 19,348, forward strand.
TTTGGAACAGAATTACTTTAATTGCGATGGTAAGAGGCACAGAAGCCAAAACCGAATTTACAGTAACAGAAGTGTATCAAAAGCAGAAAAAAGACTGGAAAATGTTAGCTTTGACTTTTAGTAGTGTCAGAGATACGCATCAGATAAAAAAGTAGTTGACCATGACACGCTCGAACGCTTTAACGTGAAAAAATGAATCGAGACGAAATCATACAATTACGGCTTTTTAATCAGGGTTTGTCTGATAATTATTTTAATAATCCTGAGGAAATTGTAGCTCATTTTGGTGCTATGCAAGCTCAGGATTATTCCATGTCACTTTGGGCGATAGGCTTACGGATGCAAAATCCTGATAAAACTGCTATTGAAAAGCTCATTAATACAGGTAAAATTATCCGCACGCATATTTTGCGACCTACTTGGCATTTGGTTCATCAAAAAGATATTAGATGGATGATGCAATTATCTGCCCCCAACGTAAAAAAAGCAACGCAGTATATTGATAAAAAACAAGGGCTGACCGACGAGCTATTTTTAAAAGCATGGAAAATAATTGAACAAGAATTTAGCAGTAATGAATTTCTGACCAAAGAGGAAATTGTATCTTGTTTATCAAATCAGCAAATGGTTGTTAGTCATTTATTAGCAACACAGATTATCATGCGAGCCGAAGTTGAAATGCTTTTGTGTAACGGTAACAAAAAGAATGTTTATGCCTTATTTGACAATAGAATACCGACAGCCAATGCCATTTCAAAACAAGAAGCTATTGTCAAACTTGCCCAATTGTATTTTAAATCCAGAGGACCAGCCACATTAAAAGATTTTGTTTGGTGGAGTGGTTTGGGCATGAATGATGCTAAAATTGGCATTACAGAATTAGATAATCAGCTCCGTTCATTTACATACGACACGCTGAAATATTATCATTTTGAAGTTGAAAATAATATTCCAAAACATCCAAGTTTTGCCTTGTTACCTTGTTATGATGAATATACAGTAGGTTATTCGGAGGGTAGAAATATCGTATTGCCCGCAGGCGTAGATAGTGCAGAAACAGGTAATGGAATTTTTAAACCTACCATTTTATCTGAAAATGAACTTGTTGGTACTTGGCGAAAAGGCAAAAAAAATACGGTAGAAATTCAGAGTTTTTTGGACGACAAAAGTTCGGTAGAAAAAACAATAAAAGAAGATATTGAGAAATTTTGTAAATTCATTTGTTAAAACGAATTGCGAAAATTATTTAAACATATTACGTATTTTTTGTTCCTGATTTTCAAATACGCTTCAAGAATCCATTATGCAAAAAAACATAAAAAATCACCCAAAAAAAGTGGCATCTGATGCCGATTTGATGGCTTCTCGCCGTTCATTTCTCAAAGCCTCTGCTCTTTCGGGTGGTGGCTTTATGTTAGGTTTATATCAAGATGTTTTTGCCAAACAAGAAAACAAATTCGCAACGTCGAAGGCAACCCCAGCTCAACTCCTCGAATCCTCGAATTTCAACGAACTCAACGGTTTTGTCAAAATTACAGCCGATAATGTTATCAAAATCATGTCGCCCAATCCAGAAGGCGGACAAGGCGTAAAAACCTCTATGCCCATGATTGTGGCAGAAGAATTGGACGTTGATTTTTCAAAAATCATTATCGAACAAGCCGATTTAGATACCAAACACTTTACCCGACAATTTATCGGAGGTAGCCAAGCGATTCATCAAGGATGGCAAATCTTACGAACCGCAGGAGCAACCGCTCGCCAGATGTTGAGAGAAGCCGCCGCCAAGACTTGGAATGTGCCAGTAGAAGAAATCAGTACAGAATTGGGTGTTTTGCTCCATAAAAAATCAGGGAAATCTGCCAAATATGGCGAAATGGCAACAGCTGCGGCACAAATTCCAGTTCCGAAAGACGTAAAGTTAAAAGAAGTCAAAGACTTTAAAATCATTGGTAAAAGTCAGCGAAATGTAGATTTAGATAAAATTGTTTCGGGAAAACCCCTTTTTGGCATTGATACCAAAGTTGACGGAATGTTGATAGCCATGATTGTGCATCCGCCAGCAATGGGTTTGAAATTTAAAGCTATTCAGAACGATGTTGTTATAAAGAAAATGAAAGGCATAAAAGACATTTTTCTTATCAAAATCTTCAATGATGATTACGAAAAAACGTTTTTTGATACCACCCAATTCAACGAAGTAGTGGCAATTGTAGGTTCTTCCACTTGGGAAGTAATGCAAGCCAAAAATGCTTTGAAAGTTTCGTGGGAAGAACAAACTGCATTTACTCAAAAACGCAATATGTTGGGTAGAAAAATCGAAGAAAAAATACCCGCAGGTTTAGAAAATTCAGCCGACCATTCAGCAAAATTAGCCGAAGGTTTATCGAAACCCGCCAACGTCCGTAGAAAAGATGGAGACGTAGAAAATGCCTTCAAAAATGCAGCGAAAGTTATCGAAAGAACTTACAATGTGCCATTTTTAGCCCATAATTGCATGGAGCCGATGAATTTCTTTGCCCATGTAACCGACGAAAAAGTATGGCTTGCTGGTCCACTCCAAAAACCAGAATTTACCGAGCAAGCACTTTCCACACGTTTGGGAATTCCTTTGGAGAAAATAGATATTAAATTGACTCGATTAGGAGGCGGTTTTGGTCGTCGTTCGTATGCCCATTGGTTGGTAGAGGCGGCTTTAATTTCTCAAAAAGTAAAAGCCCCCGTAAAACTCATTTACACTCGTGAAGACGATATGACAGCAGGAATTTATCGTCCAAGCTATTCAGCAAAATATCGTGCAGCTCTCGACGCTGACAATAATTTGATAGGTTTTCATGTAAAAGTAGGCGGAATGCCACAAACACCTTTAGCACCCAATCGTTTTCCTGCGGGGGCGGTTGACAATTATTTAGCAGAAGATTTTACGCTTGAAACCAACATTACGGTAGGTTCATATAGAGCTCCACATTCTAATTTTATGGCGGCTGCCGAACAATCTTTTTTAGACGAAGTTGCCGAAACCTCAGGGAAAGACCCAATCGCTTTTAGAATTGATTTATTGAAAAAAGCCCAAGATAATCCCGTTGGGAAAAACAACGATTACGATGCCAAGCGATTTATAAAAGTGTTGGAATTGGTAAAAGAAAAATCAAATTGGGAAAGCACAAAGTCATCTAAAAAATTAGGGTTTTCAGCCTATTTCTGTCATGATTCGTATGCAGCTCATGTGTTAGATTTAACAATAAAAGATGGTTCGCCCCTTATCAATAAGGTTTTTTGTGCCATTGATTGTGGCATTGTGATAAATCCTGATGCCGCCAGAAATATGTCGGAAGGTGGCATTGTTGATGCCGTTGGAGCAGCCATGTACGGAAAAATGTCATTTACGAAAGGTGTTCCAGAGTCAAATAATTTTCATAATTATCGGATGATTCGGCACAACGAAGCCCCAAAAGCCATTGAAATTCATTTTGTAGAAAACACCGAAAACCCAACAGGAATGGGCGAACCTGCCTATCCGCCTGTTCATGCGGCATTGGCAAATGCACTTTATAAAGCTACGGGTAAACGTTTTTACCAACAGCCTTTCATAGAATTTGTTTAAACTTTCGGGATTATGAATATTTGAATTCTGCATAACAGAATAGATATTGTAACATATTAGACTTCTTGCGAAAGTGTTTTACGACTTAAAACACTTTCGCAAGAAGTCTAATATTTGAAAGTAAATAAGAAGCACAAATTAATTGATAATATAAATCTTGTCGCCCCTATTAAAGTTATGAAGATGCTGTTTCAATTTGGATTACTATTTGCCCTAACATGAGCATTCAATAAAAAATTAACTTTACTTATCATATCTATCAATTCTTCTAATTCTACTTCAGTAAAGAGAATAAATAAGTTTGACAAAGGTGTTTTTAAGAATAATTCTTTGCCGTGCGTGGTGCTAAAGCTATAAATTCCAATTCTATTTTCTAAGAGTTGTTTAAAAGCATCTAATTCCAATTCTGTAAAAACCAATAATGAATTTTTGTAAGCAATATTATATTTTTTACAACCATCGCAATAAGCAATATATCCATTATTATTTTGAGTAATTGTTCTAAGTTGGTGTTCGTGAATCATAAGAAAGTTTATTTTAATATTAGAATTTAAGTAAGTATGGTTTGATATTTTGGATTATCATGAACTTGGTTATCAATAACTTATCTAATCTCAAAATATAGTTTAAATTTCATAAGCCATTGATAATTAAGCTAATCCTAAATCCCAATACCTACTTACCATAAAAAACCCGCCACTAAAAGTAGCGGATTTGGTACAACCATTCTTGAGTAATTTAATAGACTTCCTGCGAAAGTGTTTTATGATTGAAAAATGGTATATTTTCGAGTGAAAAGATGTTGTTTTACGACTTAAAACACTTTCGCAGGAAGTCTAATATAGCAATGAGATATGATGAAATATTGGTTTTAAAATGAAGTATTTCCATTTTGCAAGAAGTCTAATGATAATTATTTGGTACAATTTCTGATAACATTTAGAAACGCTTTATCGCTAAATACTTATCCATAAGCCATATTTGAGCATCTGAATTACAGTCAAAAACATGGTATTCTACCTTTAAAAACCGTTTAAGGAGCTGTTTAATAATTGGACTCCAAACATTGAGAATAGTCCAAGAATTTGTTACCATTGCAATTCCAAAGCAATATTTATGAAAAGAATCTTTATGGTGTGTCAACCAATTTTTTTCTAATTTCTGACAACCTCTTTGTAAAGTGGGCTGTCCATCAGTAAATACCATGACTATGCCAAATAAGTCTTGTTTATCCACTCTAAGACTAAGTTCAGTTAAATATTTTTGCGTATCCTGAACAGTTGTATATTTACCCAATATCAATTTAAAAATTGGGCAATGAGATGCTTTTTGTAATTCAATCATATCAATTATTGTGGATTGATTTTCTAAAAATCATTTCTAAATCCATTTTCAAACATGCTCTTGAAAGTATAGCTCTAAACTCCTCCACTTCACTGAAGGTCAAACACATTGCTGATGCCGACACCCCAAGATTCACCGCTGGATAACACCTAAGGTCGATAATATTGATAATGTAATAAAGTTCGTTGGGTGGTAGTTCGTCTAACCTTTGTAGAAAACCTATTAAATCCTTCCACTCAAAACAAATCATAACATTCTTGTACTGAACCTGTAATTGGGTACAACAATGACATTGTGAGACACAGGCGTTTTGTGTCTGAATCAAAATTTTATATTCAGTTTCCATAGCAAATAGTTGTTTAATTTTTAGAAATTTAAAAACAGTTCTGACATCATCAGAACCGTTTCCAATGCTCTGTAAATAACTTAATAGTAAAAAACGTTAGGAAGTTGCTCAATAAAATTGAGTTATTACCTGATTATGAATACTGAATGGCTTTTGACATTTCATTCAATTCATTTTTTTAGGAACTATGTACTATTGGGCGGGCATTCTCTGACAGGGTAGTAAATGACAATTCCGCTAAACTCGACATAGTTTCGTTTTATTTTTAAATGGAATCAATAGAGAGTCACTATCATTCATCAAGTGTTGTAGGCAAATTATCATACACCTACAACCCTATACGAATAATATATCTACGTACTATTTCCCATTATTAAATTTCAAATTTTGCATCAATCAGTTAACATATCGCATTCAATATCTTAGAGTTATTGAATTTTTCATAGCCAAAGGTAGCTATTTATTTAGAATGATTCCAAATAATTAAGCAATTTTATTTGGAATTAATCTAAATAAAAATAAACTTTGTGTCATCAATTATAAAATAGAAGTTGAAAATCATAGATAATGAAACAAATATTACAAATAATGTTAGTGAGCATTGCAACACTTTTACAGAGCATGGCTCAGAGTGGAGTGATAAAAGGGCAAATACAGACGCATGATGGCAAACCTGCTGAAGCCGTAAATGTTCAGTTGAGTAACACCAATAAAGGAACAATATCAAATGCCGATGGTGTCTATCGGATAGAACGTGTAAAATCAGGAAACTATACTCTTAAAGTAAGTTTAATAGGTTTAGAAACGAAAGAACAAAAAATTGAAGTAAAAGCAGGACAAACCTTAACTGTTGACTTTACCTTAGCTGAAACAGCCAATCAATTACAGGAAGTAGTGATTTCTGCAAAAAATCAATTTGCCCAGAAAGAAAGTGATTATATTGCAAAGATGCCTATCAAGAATCTTGAAAACCCACAGGCGTACAATGTGGTCAGTAAAGAACTGTTAAAAGAACAACTTATTACAAGTTTTGATGACGCTATTAAAAATGCTCCCGGTGTAAATCGACTCTGGACAGCCACAGGAAGAGGGGGAGATGGAGCAGGATATTTCTCGATGCGTGGGTTTTCGGTTCAGCCAACAATGATTAATGGAGTGGCTGGACAAACAAACGGAGGTATTGACCCTGCCAATATTGAACGAATTGAGAGTATTAAAGGCCCTTCAGGAACACTCTTTGGCAGTAGCTTGATTTCATTCGGGGGATTATTGAATATAGTTACGAAAAAACCTTACGAAAGTTTTGGAGGAGAAGCCAGTTATTCGATGGGGGGCTTTGATTTAAGCCGTCTTACGCTTGATATAAACACTCCAATTGGTACTGACCAAACAGCTTTATTTAGAATTAATGGTGCAACCAATTATCAGGGGAGTTTCCAAGATGCTGGTTTTAGACAGAGTTCATTCGTTGCACCGAGCCTAACATATAAAGTCAATGACAAACTATCACTCAATATCACAACTGAATATATGACGCAAACGGGAACGAATCCGCTCATGATTTTTCTGAATAGAACCCGAAAATTAATTGCGACAAACCCTTCAGAATTACAATTTGATTATAAGCGTTCATATACAAGCAATGATATAACCATTACAAACAATACGTTAAATATTTTTGGACAAGCCAATTATACTATTTCTGACAAATGGACTTCTCAAACAAATATTTCAAGAAGTGTTAGAAAATCAGACGGTTACTATTCGTATATTATGTATCGTCAGGCAACCAATGACACTCTTGTCAATCGTTTCATTAGCAATCAAAATGCCACAGGAACAACAACCAATATTCAACAAAATTTTATTGGAGATTTCACTATTGGAAAAATTCGTAACCGTTTAATTGTTGGTTTAGATTATTTACAACTTGTCACACACAATAATAGCACTGATTATATTCAGTTTGACCAAGTCAATACCAGTAAAGCCAATGACACCCGTTACGCTTTATTAACAAAGGCGGCATTAGATGCTAAATTGGCGGTTAATACTGCTCCGACTAAATCCCAAACGGATTCAAGAACTTACAGTGCATATCTCTCAGATGTCGTTAATATAAACGAAAAATTGATGCTGATGATGAGCTTACGTTTTGACCATTTTGAAAATATAGGAACAACCAATTTTGCAACGGGTATTACAACGGGCAACTACAATCAAAGTGCTGTTTCTCCAAAATTGGGTATCGTTTATCAATTACTAAAAGATAAAGTTTCCCTTTTTGGAAACTACATGAATGGTTTTAGAAATGTAGCCCCTGTCATACAACCCTTAGCAGACCTCGACGGAACATTTAAACCACAACAAGCAAATCAATATGAAGGAGGGGTTAAACTTGACCTTCTACAAAGCCGTTTGAGCTTGACAGCAAGTTATTATGATATTATGGTTAATAATATGACTCGTTCAGAAGTCTTAATTCGTGATGGCAAACAATATAACGTTACAGTTCAAGATGGGTCTCAACAAAGCAAAGGGGTAGAATTTGATTTAGTGGCAAACCCAATTAACGGGTTGAATATCGTTTTGGGTTATGCTCATAATGACAGCAAGCAATTAAAAGTAGCAGAAAGTTTGCTCAATCGCCGTCCAACAAGTGCAGGTCCAGCAGATTTAGTCAATTTTTGGGCAAGCTATACTTTCATTGATGGAAAAATAAAAGGATTAGGCTTAGGATTTGGAGGAAATTATGTCAGTAAAAATGAAATTACCAATAATGCCATTACAGGTGTATTTACGCTCCCAAGTTATACGGTTTTAAATGCTACTGTTTTTTATGGTATTCAAAAGTTCAGAATTGGGCTTAAAGTCGATAATCTAACCAATAAAGAGTATTTCGGAGGGTGGTCAACCGTAGAGCCACAAATGCCACGTCGTTTAATGGGTAGTGTTACATTCAAATTTTAATTACGAATTATGAAATTTTTTCTAACAAATATATTTTTATTATTGAGTATTACTGTATTTGCCCAAAAGTATAATGTATCGGGGCATATAACAGATTCTAAACAAACAAAATTAGCGGGAATAACGGTAAAGATAAAAGCATCAAAAGGGGGTACAGTAAGTAATCAAGATGGTTTTTTCTCCATAGCCAATATTGAGAAAGGAGAGTATATTTTAGAAGTCTCTGGTGTTGGATATGAAAAACTTTTTCATCCTGTAAAAATTGATGGAGCAAATATTAGTATTTCTTTACAATTAAACGAAGCCTCAACCGAACTTCAAACAGTTGAAATAACAGGAAGAAAAGAAACTGAATATAAAAACAGTGCGACTTTTATTGGTTCTAAATCGGCAACGGCTTTAAAAGATTTACCTCAATCTATTAGCTATGTAACCAAAGAGTTAATTCAAGACCAAGCGGCTTTTCGGGTGAATGATGTGGTCAAAAACATGAGTGGCGTTAGTCAGTTTACTTTTTATAATGACCTCACCATCAGAGGGCATCGAGTAAGTGGAAACGATAATTATTCGATGTTAGTCAACGGAATGCGTGCATTTACGAGTTTCTGGAAACAGCAATTGATACCTCATATTGAACGAGTAGAAGTCATTAAAGGACCTTCTTCAGCACTTTTCGGAAATGCTGCGGCTGGTGGTTCATTAAACCGTGTGACGAAAAAACCTTTGGACGAAAAACGTCAATCCTTTAATATCTCGATGGGAAGCTTCGCTAATTTCAGAACTACCGCAGATTTTACAGGACCAATGAACGAAGAAAAAACTTTGTTATATCGTCTAAACGTAGGTTACGAAAATTCAGGGTCATTTCGTGATTTGCAATTTGAAAAAAATTACATCATTGCTCCCTCTTTCTCGTTTTTACCCAACCATAAAACCCGTATAAACTTTGATATTGTTCTACAAAATGGCGACTCTCGTTTAGATAGAGGACAATCTGTTTTGGGAACAGGAGATTTATATTCTACCCCAATTTCAAAATCATTAAATCGTTCAAATGATTATTTAAAAGAAAACGTATATAATGCAACGGTATCGTTAAATCATAAGTTTTCTAATCGTATCAGCTTTAATTCATCATTTATGAGAACTTCGTATGATGAAGATTTATTAGAACATCGTTCTGCCAATACCTATGCCAAAGATGCTGCGGGTAAACTGATTGATTCACAGGTTGAAATGCAGGTGTTTATCCGTAAAAGGACTTTCAACGTAGATAATGTTTCTAACTATTTTAATATAGATGTTGATTTAGGGAAAACCGCCCATAAACTCGTTATTGGTTACGATTATGCTCAGGAAGTTTTAGCCGCTGGAGGCTCACAACTTACCGCCCGAGGATACCGAAATGCCACCAATACAGGAAGTATCAATACGTATGATGCTACAAAAAAGGCTAATTATCTGTTAGATGCCGCTGGAAACCCCGTTCCTAATGTTGCTCATTATGATTTGAAAGCTACCAATCCATACTTTTTGGCTGATATGAGCAAGTATTTCTATCAACGAACAGACTATCCATCAACTTTTTATTCCACTCAAGGAATTTATTTACAAGACCAAATAACCTATAAAAACCTACAAGTGCTATTGGGTTTACGTCAGGATTATTTTACAGATTTAGAAAATTATAATACTTCGACCGAGAATAAAGTAACCCAAAAAGCCCTCATCCCAAGAGTTGGATTGGTTTATACGCTCAATAATCATATTAATGCGTATGGAACATTTGTTAAAGGGTATCAACCACAGACTTCAACGGCGGTTTCAAATGTAAATGCTGGTGGGCCATTTGACCCACTTTATAGCACCCTTTACGAAGTTGGAGCAAAAACAGATTGGTTTGATAAGCGTTTAACTGCCAATGTTTCCATTTATCAACTAACCGTAGATGGAGCTTTGTATAACGCAGGCGTAAGCGGACAACCTGATTTATTAACGCAAGTAGGACGAGAAGTTTCAAAAGGAATTGAATTTGATATTATTGGGCAATTAGCAACCAACTGGAACTTAATTATCAATTACTCTTACAATGATGCCACGTTCACGCAAAGTAAAGACGAAACCCTGATTGGTCGTCAGAAACCCAATGCCCCAAAACATCAAGGGAATATTTGGACAAAATATGTTATCAGCAAAGGAAATTTAAGTGGTTTGGGCATCGGTTTAGGTACAAACTTCGCAACGGAACGTTTGGGGTCTATCGTGGCAGCGGGTGCAGCACCACAAGCAATTCCAGCCTATCAATTGTTAACAGGGGCTATTTATTATAAAGTAGGCAAATGTCAACTTCAATTAAATGCCAATAACCTAAGCAACACCACGTATTGGGTAGGAGGATATGATAAAATCAGAATGTTTCCAGGCTCTCCACGTACTTGGATGTTGAGTATTAATTATGCCATTTAGGATGAAAAATATCAAGAAATTAATTGGACAAATACACCTTTGGCTGGGCTTGGCATCGGGTTTAATTATGTTTGTGGTGTCTATTACAGGAGCTTTGTATGCTTTTCAGGAGGAATTTGATGATTTTACAAAATCAGAATTTCTCTATGTAAACGATTTGGCAAACCATTCACGACTAACACCAAATGTATTATTAGCTAATTTCAAAAAAGCATACCCTAAAGAAAAAGTTAGTCAGATAAGAATCAAAACAGTACCCAGTAATAGTGCTGTTTTGATAATCACCCAAAAACGAAAAGCCATTGCGATGAATCCATTTACGGGTAAAATTCATGGAGAAAAACGTATGGATAGAGATTTTATGATGATTGTTGTCCAATTACATATCAATTTATTATTGGGTGAAGTTGGTGAAGAAATCATTAAATGGAATACGCTTATCTTTTTTGTGATGTTACTTTCTGGGTTTTATTTGTGGTTTCCTTCCAAAAAAAATCAGTTAAAGTCTGCTTTTAAAATGAAATGGAATGCCACCAAAAAACGGATTAATTACGACTTACACAATGTTTGGGGGTTCTATTTTCTCTGGATTTTATTGCCCATTACTTTCACAGGGTTATTTTGGGTATTTGAGAGTGTTCCCGAAGCGATTTATAAGTTGAATGGAATACCGATGACTTACAAGAAAAAAGTTAGCTCTATTTATAATCCCGATAGCCCGAAAGTATCATTAGATTCTCTTTTTGGAGTGGCAACGTCTTACGGAGCATATATCTCAGCCAATATTCAATTACCCAAAGACAGCGTTGGTACCTATCGTTTTGTCATGCGATATCCTTATCAATGGGTACGGCAACAAAATACTTTCGTATTTGATCAATACAAAGGAACATTACTGAGTCAGGACTTATACAAAAATTATGCTATTGCAGATAAAATTAGAATGTCCAATTTTGATTTACACACCGGCAGAATGTTTGGTTTTGGGGGTAAATTGTTAGCCTTATTAGCAGGTCTTTTTGGGGCAAGTTTACCCATTACAGGTTTTTACATTTGGTGGGGAAAACGCAAAAAAGTAATCAAGAAAGTAACAACAACACAATTCGTAAATCAAGTACAAATATGAAAAAAATAGGAATGTTAGTAATGGCAGTGATGCTCCCAATTTTGTCGATGGCACATGGGTATTGGTTAGAAACAAAGGGGTCTGGCAAAGTTGGCGAACCCGTAAAAGTATTATTATTTTTTGGAGAATATGGGGCTAATCTTCGTGAAAAGGGAACAAAATTAGATAAAATGGCTGATATTAAAGTAGCCCTTATTGACGTAGTCGGAAATAAAACAGATATTCAAATGACCCAAACAGATACCCATTGGGAAGGAACATTTACTCCTAAAACAGCAGGCAATTATCAAATTTTGGGTATTAATGATACTCGTGAAGTACAAGATTGGACGAAACACAAATTAGGAATTACTCGTCCAGTACAGTTTTTAAGAACAAATTATGTTGCAGGAAATATTCCCAATAATCAGTCAAAAACATATCAGTTTTTTGATATTGTAGCCGAATTACAGAAAGATGTTTTAAAAATAACCATCATTAAAGATAAACAACCATCAGAAAAAACAAGTGTTACAATCATCAATCCACAAACTTGGGAGAAAACCAACCTTACCAATACCGATGGCACAGTTACGTTTCCATTAGCAGGAAAAGGGCTTTATCTTATTGAGGCAGAATGGATTGATACAACCAAAGGGAATTTCAAGGGAAAAGACTATGAATCAATCCGTTATAAATCAGAAACAACTTTTGTTGTGAATTAATACGACGGCATACTTATCTTTTGACTATGCCTAATAACTCAGCATTTATATTAACAATCCAATAATTATTAGTTAATGGTTATGAATGACAGTCTTACTGGAGAATTTTTTTCCAGTAAGATTTAACAACACTATGTTAATAATTATATCAGTAAAAATTAATCCATAAATTATGAAACTAATCTTTACAATACTAATAACACTATTAAGTGTTGTTTTATATGCTCAAAACGCCAGTGTAACGGGTATGGTGGCAGTCTCGGATGGGAAATCTGCCGAGTTTATCAATGTACAGTTAAAGGGTGCAAAACGGGGTACAGTAACAGATAGTGAAGGAAAATTTAAAATTGACAATCTGAATGCTGGCGTACACACCCTTATTTTTAGCGGTATTGGATTTGACACGCAGGAAATAAAATTTCAGGTAAGAACTGATGCAAATAAAATTCTTGAAAAAGTTATCTTAAAAGAAAACACTCGTAATCTCAATGAAGTTGTTGTTTCTGGACAAAAATCTGAAAAGTATATTGCAGATGTTCCTTCTCAATCTCTTCGATTAGCAGCTCCACTCATTGAAATCCCACAGAATATTAGTGTTGCCACTCGTCAGACAATTATTGATATGGGAATGCTCAATAAAAATGATGTGATTAGAGCCGTGAGTGGAATTACTAAAACTTACGGTGATGACTTAGATGCAAGTCTTTTGATAAGAGGAACAAACGCAACGTATAGCACATACCGTAATGGCGTTGGAGGACCTATTTGGTGGAATGCTCAAGAAGATGCCTCGATGATTGAACGTGTAGAATTTGTGAAAGGGCCTGCTGGTTTTATGCTTGCCAATGCAGAACCTGGAGGCTTAGTAAATACGGTTACAAAACAACCAACCCACGAACGAATCAATGAGGTTAGTTTTGGAATGGGAAGTTACAATATGATGCGTACTGCGGTTGATTTGGGAGGAGAATTTACGGAGGGCGGAAAATTAACCTACCGACTAAATACAGGTTTTCAGCAAAGTGCTAAGTTTTATAAACTGAGTAATTTTAATAGATTTTTCGTTTGTCCTGCTCTCAAATATGACTTTACAGATAAGTCGAGCATTACTTTAGAACATAACTATGTCAAGGCGGTATCGGCACATAATGCGTATAATCAAATTTCGATTAATGAACAGTTTTATGCCTTGCCTTACAATATGGCAATGAATGACCCTAATATTGGCAATTTTATGGGAGCAGATGTTTATACTCGTCTTGCCTTTAATCATCAAATAAATGACCAATGGAAACTCAATGCTCAAGTGGCATACATGACAACCGACTGGGACGGAATGGCTCTGTACGTCAATGGATTGTCTGCTACAAAAGATACTATTTATCGTACCAATTCAAGTAGTGATTGGTACGGAAAGTTGTATAATATGCAAGTATTTGCAGATGGAAAGTTTAATACAGGAAATGCCGTTGAACATAAAGTTTTGATTGGTTTAGACTTTGGAGATGGTGGCGAAGGAAGTACGTATGGAGGAGATTGGAGTAATCCCAAAAGATTACAATTATCTATCAAAAACCCTATTTATTATGTTCCAAAAGATAGTTTGACGGCTTTCCCTGCTGAAAATAAAGGTTCTTGGATGGCAACTAATAAATGGCAAGCCTTATATGTGCAAGACCATATCAAAATTGCTAAAAAATATATCGTTACTTTAGCTGGTAGATTTACGATGCTGACCACAGGACAAGATTATAATGGTGGCGTGGATGACCCTGAGTATGAAATTACCGAAAATGCGTTCACTCCTCGAATAGGGCTAACCTATTTACCGTCTGACAATCTATCTATTTTTGCAATTTACGACCAAAGCTTTTTGCCACAAAGAGGGGCAGTTTTTGGGGGTAGTCGTCTGCCACCACTGACAGGAAGTAATAAAGAAATTGGTATAAAAGCATTATTGTTCAATAAGAAATTATCCCTAAATGCTTCTGTTTACAGCATTGAAAAGAATAATGTAAGTACCACAGACCCCATACATGATGGGTTTTATTTGCAAACAGGACAAATAAAAAGTGAAGGTTTTGAAATGGATATGATTGGAAATATTACTGATAATCTTTCTGTAATAGCTAATTACTCTTATACAAATGCAAGGGTGACAAAAGATTTAGATTCGACAGTTGTTGGCATCAAAAATTATGGTACACCAGACCAAACGATGAATGCTTGGCTAAAATATAAATTTAATGAAGGACTTTTGAAAGGTTTGAGCTTTGGAGCAGGCGTACAACACATGGGCAATAGGAGTGGCGTATATGTAGGATGGGGTAGTGAATTTGGCAATAAAAACCTACCAACTTATACTATTTACGATGCTTGTGTAAATTACAATTTCTCAAAAATATCAATCGGTTTGAATGTCTATAATCTGACAAATCAAAAATATGTAAGTAATGGTTATTACAGCCCAGATGCTCAGGAATGGGTATATTCACCGGGTACTCCTATCAATTTCCGTTTACAAACTACCATTAAATTTTAAGGTCATTGAGTATAATTTATAACTATCGACTGGTTTTCTTGATGGTGGTTTTCTTACAACTACTGTCAGGGAAAATCATGTCGCAAAGCACAGCTAATGTATTCATTAACTGTGCTACAACAGAGACTCGCTGCTATCGGGATTATTTATTCCAAACACTCAGTAATTGTAATTTTGTTTGGGATGCCAATAATGCCGATGTTCAGATTTTGGTATCAGAAAAACAAAATTCACAAGGAGGTTTTAGAATCAATTTTGAATTTACAGGAATGAAAACCTTATTTGGTAAAAAAGATACCCTTTGGTTTGACTTACCACAAGGACAAACCGAAGAGTTTATCAGAACAAATATCGTTCAACAGATTTCAAAAGGGTTAAATTATCTTTTTCATCATACCATTTTTGCACAATCCTTTGATATTAAGCCTCTTGCTATTTTAAAAACCGAACCCAAACCCAACCAAGCTCAACAACATGACCCCTGGAATTTATGGAATTTTACGGCAAGTGTTGAAGGCTATATTGAGGGGCAATCTAACTACCTATTCTATAATATTGAACCCAAATTTACTGCCAGAAAAATAACGCCCAAACATAAATGGGTGCTAAATATTCAGCAAGGATTCAAACAGAATAGTTATACAATCAATGAGGAAAAACAGTCTATTCTTGTTAAAAGTTTAGATATTATTCCGTTATATGCTGGCAGTATTAATGAACATTGGTCGTGGGGAGCAATGATACATTATAGAACTAACGAGTATGTAAATTTGAAAAGTAGTGTTAGAATTGCCCCTATTATTGAATACAATATATTCCCCTATTCCAAAAATTTGGTAAAACAGATGCGTTTGGCTTATCAAATAGGTTTGCAAAAACAACGTTACTTGGGCGAAACAATTTATGAAAAATTAGAAGAAACACTCCCATATCAAAGATTAGCTTTACTCACAGACATTACCCGCAATTGGGGAAGTATAAGAGGAACTGTACAAAGTAGTAGTTTCTTGAATGATTTACAGAAAAATAGATTATCGTTTTCCTCAGAGTTCAGCTTTCGATTAGCCAAAGGGCTTTTTTTTAATGTCAATGGGCAATTTGAAATCATTAACGACCAAATAAGTTTATTAAAAAAACCTTTGGCTGACGATGTGTATCTTTTAGGCGGGCAACAATTAGCGACTAAAAACAACTTTTGGGGTGAATTTGGGCTTACTTATACTTTTGGTAGCAAGTATAACAGTATTGTCAACCCTCGAATGGGCTATTTAGATGAAGTGTGGTTTCAAAACAAATAAACGCTAAAAAACTTATAGTATGCTTAAATAGAACCATTTACAGAAAATACACTGCTCAATCAATTCCCAAAATATGCAAAAACTCAAGGGTATTTAGTCAGCATAAATGAGTTAGATAAACTAACATAATTCCCTAAGCTAACATGAATCGTATCGACCACGTATTAATCCGCACAACTAATCTAAAAAAAGCCATTTCTGATTTTCAAGAAATGGGCTTCACGGTGTGTTTAGGTGCAAAAGCCCACAAAGCATACAATGCCATGATTTACTTTGAAGATGAAAGTTTTATAGAATTAGTTGATGTTTCAAGATTTCCATACATTATGCAATTGTTAGCTAAAACCCATTTTATGGACTTTATAAGCGGATTCTTCAATAGAATTTGTAGTTACAGTGTGTCTTCCGAAAATATATTAGATTTTGCCTGTTATTCTGATAATATAATTGCAACGCATAAAAAGTTAAAAAATGAATTTAAAGTATCTCGTATTTTTAGTTTAAAGAGGCATAATGAACAATTGCAAACAATACATTGGCGGTTATTTTCTCCTCAAAATTTAAACTTACCCTTTATTATGTCAGGGTATCATCCTTATAAATACGTATCAAAAACGGTGCTTCTACACACCAATCAAACAAAAGGAATAAAGCGGATTGATGTGGGATTTTCAGAGAATGAAAATCAAATAGAAGTAAATCTGTTAAAAATGTTTTCTCCAAATCAAGTATTGGTAGAACCGAATCAAATTAGAGTTATTCTTCGGCAAAGCGAAATTCGTTATCAAAAAGCACATAAAAATGCAGTATCACGTATTACCCTTTCAAATACGATTGTTTCAAATAAAATACAAACTCTTTTTGCTCAATATTCCCTAACAATAGACTAATTGAATAAACCTGTTTAGGCGGTGTTGCATAGCAACGTTAACGTTGAGAAAATTTTGGAACAAGCTACTCTAAAATACTTAGTTTAACCCGAAAGGGAAAGTTTAAACAGCTTCAGATTCAATAGCAAGGTGTTTTGTCAAAGTACAACTTTAAAAGAATTTATTTATCCATTTATAATTTAAACCCATGCAAACCTCACAATCTCTATTAAGTTTTCTCTCTGTTGCATTTTTGGCTGGGCTTGCCACTATTTTCATGCCCTGTATTTACCCAATTATGCCCATGACGGTCAGTTTTTTCACCAAACAAACCAATGGAAAAAGTAAAGCTCTTTTTTATGGCTTATCCATTATGTTAATTTTTGGATTAATTGGTTTTTTAACCATGATAACGGGGGCTTCATTCCTCAATTTTATCAGTACCCATTGGATTCCTAATTTGGCATTCTTTATTGTTTTTATCGTTTTTGGGGTTTCTTTATTGGGAGCTTTCGAGATTGTTTTACCCCATAACTGGGTGAATAAAGTAGATGGACTTTCGGATAGTGGTGGTTGGATTGGCATATTTTTCATGGCTCTGACCTTAGTCGTTGTATCGTTTTCTTGCACTGCACCCTTTGTTGGCTCATTATTGGTTATGGCGGCTCAGGGCGAAGTCTTCCGTCCCTTATGGGGAATGTTGGCGTTTGGGCTACCTTTTGCCATTGTGTTTTCTTCTTTGGCGATGTTTCCGCAATGGCTCAAAAGTTTGCCAAAATCAGGCGGATGGATGAACGAAATGAAAGCCGTTATGGGTTTGGCTGAATTTGCCTTGGCACTTAAATTTTTGAGTAATATTGACCAAACTTATCATTTTGGATTGATTTCTCGTACTACATTTCTTATTTGTTGGATTCTTATTTTCACTTTTGTTGCTTTCTATATCGCAGGAATTGTGCGTTTGCCCAAGGATTCAAAAATCAAAAAATATGCCCCTTCACGCCTCTTTTTCACGGGTTTATTTCTTGTTTTTTCGGGTTATATGGCAACGGGTATTTTCGGAAAATCATTACCAATGCTTTCTGGAATTTTACCTCCTATTGAAAATATTGGTACTTTGGAAGGTGTTTCGGCAGATAAACTTCGCCCAATGGCTCATGGTTTAGTTGGTTTCTCTGACTATGAAGATGCCTTGGAATATGCCCAAAAGGTAAATAAACCTGTATTAATTGACTTTACTGGATATGCCTGTGCCAATTGCCGCAAAATGGAAGAGTCTGTTTGGGTGAAACCTGAAATTTTGGCAAAACTCAAAAATGATTTTGTTATTGCATCACTTTATGTGGACGACAAAAAAGAGTTACCAAAGCCAAAACAGTATATTTCAAAATATGATGATGAATTAAAAAGCACTGTTGGAGATAAAAATATGGACTTAGAAATTTCAAAATTCAATAACAATGCACAACCTTTTTATGTCCTCATTTCACCTAAAGGCGAGCAGATTGGTAGCCCAATTGGCTACTGTTCATTGTCTGAATTTTCTAATTTTTTGCATTTTTCAAAGAAGTAAGTGTTTTTACTCTCTATTGTTTGTGAATATAAATTTGCGTAAATACATTTGTTAGCTTATTTTTAATTAATCTAAATAAATATAATGAAACCTTTACAAAAACTTATCTGCTTAAGCTTTTTATTAGCATTTCTGGCATTCAAAGCCGACACGAATATCGACTTACAGACCAAAGCAAAAAGTGAACACAAAAATATTGTCGTTTATTTTTGTGGAAGTGACTGGTGCAGCATCTGTACAAAATTCAAGAAAAGTTTTCTGGTGAAAACAGAAGTTGAAACACTCCTTCAAAGTCAATACGTTTATTATGTAGCGGATTTTCCACAACGTACTAAACTTGAACCGAATTTGGAAAAGTATAATGAATTTTTGGCGGACAAACTCAACCCAGAAGGAGAATTTCCATTGTTGGTAATTGCAGATGAAAATTTAGTGGTGAAAGAAAAAATTCATGCAACACTTTCGGAAGACTTGGCATTCCAGAAATTAAAAAATAATGGAAAATGATTGAATCGAGTCCTCGAATATTAAATGTCTATTCGGAATCTAAAAAATCAATGAGTTCGACATTAGATATTACAATACTTCATGATAGAAATTTACCCGATGAGGCAAAATGTTTAATACAGTTAGGATATGATGAAGCAAACCGTTTAATCAATATAATTTCAGCTTGGCAAGAAGGAACGGAATTATTTTGCGTCAATCAACAGGCAGGAATTAAACCTGTAAAAGTAGGTGATGAACTTTTTTATTTAGTAAAAAGAAGTTTAAAATTATCTATTCTAACAGATGGACTTTTTGATGTAACATTTGCTTCTATTGATAAAATTTGGTATTTCGATAAACCACTTGTTGAGAAACCATCAGATGATAAAATTAAAGCGTCAATCAAAAATATCAACTACGAATTTATCGAATTAGACGAACAGAATAAAACTATTTTTATTCGTAATAGAGGCACAAAAATAGAGTTGGGGGCAATCGGGAAGGGGTATATTGCCAATAAAATAAAAGCGAAATTGATAAGTTTAGGAATTGATTCTGGATTGGTAAATGCGGGAGGTGATTTGGTATCATGGGGAAAAAGTATTCATCCTGACGGTATTTGGAAGGTAGGAATTGCTGACCCAAACAAAAACACTGACTACATAGGTTGGCTTCCAATTCAGAATGAAGCTATCGCTACATCGGGAAACTACGAACGTTTTGCGTTAATTGATGGAAAAAGATATTCCCACATAATTAATCCCAAAACGGGGTATCCTGTTAAAGGAATTAAAAGTGTAACCGTTTTGAGTCCAGACCCTGAATTATGCGATGTTATGGCAACCTCAATTTTCTTGATGGGACGCAAGAAGGGTTTAGATTTTGCAAACAATTTTAACGATATCCGTTGCTTCATTGTCGATGATAATGGTGATTACTATTATTCAGATAATTTAGAAAAAAGATACTATCAAAAATAATTATTTATTATGAAATCATTTTTAACAAGAATGCAACAATTGGCATTAGCTGGTTTTGTAGCATTCATGGGTTTATCGTGTACTTCAAACACCGATAATGACCCCCTCTATGAAACACCAACTCTCACGACGCTTTCGAGCGGAGTCACAGATAGGCTTACCAGAGTCCAATTTTTGAATGAAAATATAGGTTATGTTTCAGGACAAGCAGGCGTTATTCTAAAAACTACTGATGGTGGCAAAACTTGGGCGAAACAATCTTCTGGAACTACCGTTGCGATTAATAGTTTGAACTTTATTGACGAAAAAACTGGATGGGCGGTTGGTGCAACAACTACCGTTGGTACAAGTACAGTTTCTACAATTCTGAACACGACTGATGGTGGCACTACTTGGACAAGACAAACCGTTGGCGGTACTGCTCGGGCTTTAAATTCCGTCAAATTTATTGACAAAAATACAGGTTGGGCAGTTGGAGCAAATGGGACAATCTATAATACGACCAACGGCGGAAACACTTGGGCAATTCAAGCAAATATTGATACTTTAGGAATGCGTGGCAGTTGGGTGCGTAAACGTATAGCGGCAGGCGAAAACACAACAAGCACAACAAATGGAACAATTGGCGGTACAACACTCAACTATATTCATGCCATTGACGCTAAAAATTTATACATTTTAGGAAATGCTGGGTATATTTTTAAGTCTATCGATGGTGGAAATAGTTGGAAATGGATGGAAACTGAAAGCCTAAATGCAGTCTATGGTATTTCATATCCTTCCACCAATACTGCATTTATTTGTGGAGCAAACGGTATGATTTTGAAAATGAATACTAATGGAACTTTTGAAGACAGAACCAATAAAGCAAATACTCGTTCTTTCAGAGATTTATATTTTGTAAATGAAAACTATGGCTGGGCAATTGGCGAACATGGATACATTTATAAAACAACCAATGGCGGAAAATATTGGGGACAAGAAGTTGACCCGTCGCAAGTTTATATTTTTTATTCATGCTTTTTTGTAAAGCCTGACCTCGGATATTTCGTTGGAAATAACGGTACTATCGTGAAAGTACAAGACATTAAATTAACCAATTAACCCCTGCAAACATGAAACGTATATACATTTTATTAGCATTATTTACTTTAGGAGCAAGTAGTTGTTCGGTTGTTAAACCATATCAAAGACAATATGTAAACGACTATACCATGAGCCAGAGTCCATTATCTGTTGAAAAAGCAGAATCAGAAGGATTTACTTATAGAGAAGGGGCTTCTGGTGGAGAAGGCGGAAAAATTGGTGGTGGATGTGGCTGTAATTAATCAATAAAAAGAAAGAAAATGACTAAAAATAGACTAAATCTAACACTGGCATTGGTATGTTTTGCCTGTATCGGATTTTCACAAAATAGAGTGCCACAGGCTACTAAAGAGGTAGAAAGTGAGAAAAAACCGATTAAAGTTAGCTTATTAAGCAACTACTATGAACAAGACGGAGAACATGGAGCAACCAATGGTGGAAAAGGCTCTCAGGATTTATACAGTTATACTCAAGAAGGAAGTATATTTTTACCAGTAAGTAAACGTGTTGGCGTTAAACTGAGTGGTGGAGTAGATTATTTTACGGCAGCTTCCTATTTAGATATTGATAAATACAAAACTTCTGCCAGTTCTGGAAACAGTGGGGTTAGCGTAGATGAAACCCGTACTTATGGAGGAATTGGTATTGATTTTTCTAATAAAAATCAAACCAAAACCATGTCTCCATACGTTGGTTTTTCAAAGGAGTATGATGTCAATTCTCTTACTTTGGGTTATTCTCATTCTTTAATAAACCCTACTTCTGGGTCTGTGTTGTCGTTTAAACTTAACTCTATTATGGATACTTGGATGCTGATATATCCGGGGGAGTTTAGAAATACTAACGACGAATATGATGCAGGAACAAGTGCGTCTGATAAAGGAACTAAAATAAACCCTAATGCAATACCCATTGTTAATAGTGGAGACACCAAAACGAAAGATGGTAAAACTTATGGCATAGATAATCGTTATTCTAATGCTATCGGAGCAAATTACGCATTCAATATTAACAAAAAAATGAATGCTCTTATTGGGGTTGATGCTATTTTTCAAAAAGGACTTCTCAATACACCGTTTTACAGAGTGTATTTCAAAGATGGCGTGATTGATGAATATTCTAAAACCGTTGCCATTGAAAAACTGCCTCGACTAAGACACAAATTGGCTATCTACGGACGCTTCAACTGGTTTCTCAATAAATTTGTAGTATTACGTACAAGTTTGAGATTATATAAAGATGATTGGGGTATCAATTCTGCGACTTTTGACCTCACTGTCCCTGTAAAAGTAACTCGGGCAGTAACTATTTCACCATTTGTAAAGGTTCATGCCCAAACAGCGTCTGATTATTTTGCGGGTTATGGACGTCATTTACTGACTGACCAATATTATACCAGCGACTTTGACTTATCGCAACTACAATCACAAAAAATCGGTGGTACGCTTCGTCTTGTTCCATTTCATAAATTTCTTAATGTGAAGTCATTAGATTTAAGATATGCACATTATAAGCGAAGCGATGGGCTAACAGGTAATTCCATTACTGCTGAATTAAGTTTTGAATTTTAATATCACTAAATGATAATGAAAAATAATCATCAAGTATGGAAAAAGGGAGTGATTTTAGCCCTTTTTTCGCTAATTTTTTCTGCTTGTAAAGAAGTAGAAGTGGAAGCTGGAGAAGCCGAAAGTAATATCTATATTAACCTTCAACATAGTGGCACAACTGAAAATTTACGTTCAGTTCACTTTTTTGATGCTTCCAACGGGCTAACCGTTGGAACAACAGGTGGATTGTACAGAACTGCTAATGGAGGACAGTCTTGGACAAAAACCTTTCCCATACCAATGGATACGGCAAAAAGTATTATTGACACGACCATTGTTTATAATAGAATTTATTTCCAAAATAGTCAAAATGGTTGGATATTAGGCACATACAATGCACGAACAGCAACTTCAACAACCGTTGCCGCAAGAAAAACAGCCTTGCTGAAAACTCAAAATGGAGGAGTAACATGGGTAAATAAAAATTTTGATGCAACCGTCAAAACATTTACAGCAATTCGCTTTTTTGATGAAAACATAGGCTATGTCATTGGTAATACTGGACTAATTTATAAAACTAATGATGGGGGAAATACATGGACACAACAGATTTCTGGTGTAACTTCAAATTTAAGAGATATTACCATTATCAGTAGCACAACTGCAATGATTGTTGGCCCTAATGGCGTATTACTCAAAACACAAAATGGGGGTGAAACTTGGGAAAAATTAACCACTCCGGGAAGTAGAGCTTTTTATAAAATTAAATTTATCAATAGTCTATACGGATACATTGTTGGTGGTGGTGAAGGCAATACACCTAACGCAGATAAGGCTTTTGTCTATAAAATAGATATTCATGGCAACTTTACGGACTTGACCAATAGATATTACTCCGTTTTTTATCTCTACGGCGTACATTCATCTACCGATGGCAATGAGTTATGGACAGCAGGACATTTAGGACAAATATTTAGGTCTAAAGATGGTGGAAAAACATGGTCAGACGAGTTAAGTAAATCTCAGCGTTCTGAAATTTTATATGATATTTCATTCCCAACCGAACGTATAGGCTATTTCGTTGGAGATGGGGGCGTTGTATTAAAGGTTGATTTGGATAGAGAGTAATATTACCCGAGATTAATCAAACTGTCACAGCAATGCCGTGACAGTTTTTTAATTAGACTTCTTGCGAAGATAAAATGGTATATTTTCGAGTGAAAATAGAGAGAATTTTGAAAGCAAAACAAAGCTACCCTTGAAAAATATTCTCGTTATTGGTAGCCGAAAAGATGTTGTTTTACGGCTTAATACACATTCGCAAGAAGCCTATCAATGACTCTGAATAGTGTCATTGATAGATTTAAGAAAATAGGCAATAGGACGAAGTTCATAAACACAACATATATTTTCGATGGAAAAAGAAACTACTAATGTCCTAATTATTGGCTCAGGCCCTGCGGGGTACACTGCTGCTATTTATGCTTCACGAGCAGGACTAAATCCAATTTTATATCAAGGTTCGCAACCCGGAGGACAATTAACAATCACTACCGAAGTCGAAAACTTTCCGGGGTATCCCAATGGAATAACTGGTCCAGAAATGATGGAACAACTAAAATCACAGGCAGAACGTTTCGGAACAGACCTTCGTTATGGCATGGTCACATCAGTTGATTTTAGTAGTTCTCCTCATTTAGTAACCATTGACGGCACCCAACAATTAAAGGCTAAAACAGTAATTATAGCCACTGGTGCATCTGCCAAATGGTTAGGGCTTGAGTCAGAACAAAGACTCAATGGACGTGGAGTATCAGCTTGTGCTGTATGCGATGGCTTTTTCTTTCGTGGACAAACGGTTGCCATTGTGGGTGGCGGAGATACAGCAGCAGAAGAAGCTTGCTACTTGGCTAATCTATGCAAAAAGGTGTACCTTATTGTTCGTAGAGATGAATTGAGGGCTTCTGAAATTATGCAAAAAAGAGTTAAAAATACTGCTAATATCGAAATTCTATGGAACTCCGAAACCGTAGAAATATTAGGAAAAGAAGAGGTAGAGGGCGTAAAACTAATCAATACGATTAGTCAAAAAGAATCCGAAATATCCGTTTCGGGCTTCTTTGTAGCCATTGGACACCAACCCAACACAAGTATTTTCAAGGAATATCTGGCATTAGATTCCACAGGCTATATTGAGGTAATCAAAGGGTCGAGCAAAACTAATGTAGCAGGTGTATTTGCTTGTGGCGATGCACAAGACAAAGAATATCGACAAGCCATAACTGCGGCTGGCTCTGGTTGTATGGCAGCTCTTGACGCAGAACGTTTTTTGGCAAATCAAACGCATTAATAAACAATTTAGAATCCATTTATTAGTGCTGAAACAGTCATCTTTTCGGTGACTGTTTTTTAACTATTATTAATCTTCAATTATGAAAAAGAATACCATTATCCTCGTTTTAATATTCCATTTTATCTATATACACGCTGGGTACTCTCAAATAATGAAACCCGCAAAATTTACCTTTACAAGCAATAAAACTACTCCCAAAATAGGGGAAACTTTAACGCTGATTTTTACAGCAACCATTGAAAAAGAGTGGAAATTATACGCAACTGACAATAGTTTAAACCCCGGTCCAATTCCAATAGAAGCCAGTTTTACTCAAAATGACGCTTTTGAATTAGTAGGAAAATTACAGGCTATCAAACCTCAAAAGCATTTTGATGACTATTGGAAAGGCAATGTTTCGTATTTCATAGGCACTGCTAAATTTACGCAAAAAGTTAAAATCAAAAAGTTAAAAGCAGTCATTGAAGGGAAAATAAAATACCAAACCTGTACGCTCAAAGATGGAAGCTGTGTAATTGGAAAAGATAAATTTAGTTATTCGTTTTAGGTTTGTTTATTGCATGGCTTATCTTTACCAAAAAAAACGATGAGCCAGCCAAATTTTCCCGAAAAATCCATCTTTATTTGCGATGGAAGCAAATGCGGTAAGCATAAAGAAATCCGTAAAATATTTAAAGAATCCATCAAAACGCATGGATTAAAAAATACCGTTGAAATCGTAAAAATTGAATGTACAGACCGTTGTAAGCACGCTCCAGTCATGTGTTTTCAACCTAAAAATCAATGGTTTACAGATGTTTCTATATGGCAAGCAGAAAATATTTTTAAAGAAATGATACTTGATTAATCACAAAAAAGCCTTCCCAGTCAAACTGAGAAGGCTTTTCGTTTTATCAATCATTGTTACTCTGCTTGTCCAATTTTTGCAATTTCTTTATCCAAAACAAATTTACCCGAACCTGATTCATCAATCAATTCTATTAATTCTAAGGCACGGCGAGCGTTTTTCTCTTCTTCTCTTTGCTCTTTCACAAACCACATCAAAAACTCTTCAGTAGCGTAATCTTGAACCTCACGGCATTTCGTCACAATTTTATTTATGGCAATTGTTACCGCAATTTCACTTTGTAAAGCCACTTCAAAAATCTCTTTGAAAATGCTATATTCTTGCTGAACTTCACCAATAGTTGGTGTAATAGCTGTACCACCAACTTCATTGAGATACTTAAAAATTTTCAAGAAATGCTCTCTTTCTTCTTCGGCTTGCTTGTACAGATACTCCGCTGATTTTTCGTAACCATTACGGTCTAACCACGAAGCCATTGCTAAATATTTTTGAGAAGCCTCAGCTTCCATTTTTGCCTGTGCATTCAAGGCAATTTCAATTTCTTCTTTGAGCGAAGTACGGAGGCGAACCAAGTCTTTCATAGCCAGTATTGATTATTAATATTTTTACAATACTACAATGAAACTACCAAAAACGTACACCTTCGACAGGAAATCTACGAAATTTGAACTGATTCTAAAAAGGGAATTATGCAAATGCACCTTCTCCTAATACTTCATAAAGCATAGAAGTAACATCAAGTGAGAATTTTGTGCCGTCTAATAAGTCTCGAAGCTGCACAATTTCACAGAGGGTTAATTGAGAAGAAAAACCATTTTGAGGGGCTTCAATTAATTCAAAATCATAATCGTCCGAAAGATTAAAAATCATTTCATGAATATCAACCTTATTTACTTTTCTACGAAAGCTCAAAAAGTCATGTACTTTAAATGCCGTTAAAGTCTCTCCAAATTTCATGTAAATTCGGTTAGTAATATCACATTGCCAAGTAATACCTTTCTGGTTTTGGTACAATTCTGCTAAATGTTTTTCAACTAATTTCATCTAATAATACAATTTATTCGGTTACTTAATGATGAAGCGGTTTAGACTTTTCCTTTCTGACTGAATTTTAAACTACTACGATACAAATGTACTAAGTCTGATTTGAAATGCAAAAAGTTATTTAAAATAAGTCTAAATAAAATTTGTTCATTATTTAGAATTAGTCTAAATTTGTAGAGAAACTTTAAACTAATACAATACCTCATTTGGGAGGTTATAACTAAAATTTGCTAAAAATGAAAAAGATTTTCTATACAGCTCTAACCTGTGCATCATTATTTACGGCTTGTAAAACTGATGATGCTACGCCTGCAACAACTCAAAGAGATGTCGTTTTAAATTATGCCACAATTGTATCGGCTTCGTATGCAGATGCTATTACGGGTGTACAAGCCTTAAAAACGGCGGTTGATGCTTTTGTAAAAGCTCCGTCGGCAACGGGTCTGGCTGCTTGTCAAAAAGCATGGATTGATGCTCGTCCTGCTTATTTACAAACAGAAGCGTATCGTTTTTATGATGGCCCTATTGATGCTGAACCTGCTGGTTTGGAGGGTTTAATCAACTCTTGGCCTTTAGATGAAGCTTATATTGATTACGTAGATGGCGATGCAAATTCAGGAATGATTAATGACTTGAAAACGTATCCAACCATTACCAAAGACATTATTTTTAATGCCAATGGCTCTGAAGGTGAAACCGATGTACGTGTAGGTTATCATGCTATTGAATTTTTATTGTGGGGACAAGATTTTTATGCTACTTCAGCAGGGCAAAGAACCTTCACAGACTATACTACCGCTAAAAATGCAACTCGTAGAGCTACTTATTTACAAGTTGTTACCAATGCTTTGATTGAATCGTTACAGGCAGTAGCGACACAATGGGACAGTAAAACAGGTACTTATTATGCTCAATTTACAAAAGTAGGCAATGAAACTACTGCACTGACAAGCATACTTTTAGGATTAGGGAAATTAACAAAAGGTGAACTTTCGGGAGAAAGAATGACGGTTGTTTTGGCTTCTGGCGACCAAGAAGATGAACATTCTTGTTTTTCTGACAATACTCATAATGACTTTATTTATGACGAATTAGGAATTTACAACGTTTACTTAGGTCGTTACAAAAAAACAGACGGAACAACGATTGATGGAGCAGGATTTGATGATTTGGTAAAAGCAAAAAATGCTACACAAAATACCGCAATGATTGCTAAGTTAGATGCTGCCACAACCAACATTAACGCTATTCCTAAGCCATTTGACCAAGCTATTTTAAACTCAAAAACAACGGTGCAAGCAGCTATAAAATCACTTAGAGAACAAAGTGACCAGTTGGTTTTAGTTGCCAAAGAATTAGGAATTAACTTAAATGTACCTGAGAAAAACTAATTAAAAATTGGGTCTGTTTTATGATAGGGTAACGAAATATCGTTACCCTATTTGAGTTTTATTCTTCAAAATAAAATGTGATTATGAATAAATTTTTGACCTTTTTTTTAGGTTCATGTCTATTGTTAACGGTGTACGCTTGTAAGGAAAATACAGACCTCGAAACGCTACAAGAAACCGATGAAGAGTTTTCGGGTGGACGAGAAGGGACGGTTTTTGATGAAACCTTTAATGCTTTTGGTAATGCTTTGGTAAATCTTTCGTCTGATGAAACAGATAAATTTGTGATAGGAAACTCATTTAATCGTAATAATTGGGTTATTGCTCCTTCATCTACGGCTGCTCGTGATGGCTTAGGCCCTTTATTAAATGCTTCATCCTGTGCAGGTTGCCATGCCTTAGATGGAAAAGGAAACCCTTTTCAAAGTGACGGTATTGGAATAAGTCAAGCCATGCTTTTTCGCCTTTCAATTCAAGGACAAGGCATACATGGAGAACCAAAAGATGACCCCAATTATGGCGGACAATTTAATCCAAGAAATATTCCAAATGTAGATGCAGAAGGAGAGGTATCGGTAACTTATGAGGAAATTGCAGGAAAATATCCAGATGGAACAACTTACAGCTTACGAAAACCCACCTATAAATTCACCAATTTGAATTATGGAGCAATGAATGGCACCATGATTTCGCCAAGAATTGCCCCTTCTATGATTGGTATGGGTTTGTTAGATGCTGTTTCGGAGAAAACAATTTTGGCTAATGTTGATATAAACGACGCTAATGGAGATGGAATTTCGGGAAGAGCCAACTACGTTTGGGATGAAAAAAATCAGAAAAAAAGCATTGGCAAATTAGGTTGGAAAGCCAATCAACCCAATGTAGAACAACAAACCGCAGGGGCGTTCAATGGAGATATTGGCATTACTTCTAATTTATTTCCCAATGAGGGATTAACGGCTTTTCAAAAACAAAAATATGGAAATTTGCCGAATGGAGGAACGCCCGAAATCGACGAAACAACTTTACAAAATGTTGTATTTTACATCAAATCATTAGCCGTTCCTGCTCGTAGAAAATGGACGGATTCAGATGTTTTAATGGGTAAACAATTATTTATAAAAGCGAATTGCTCGGGTTGTCATCTCACCAAAATGGAAACCTCAGAATATGACTCTCCAAAATATTTAGCCAAACAAATCATAAGACCTTATTCTGACTTATTGCTTCATGATATGGGCGTGGACTTGGCGGATAATCGCCCTGACTTTGAAGCCACTGGTTTAGAATGGAGAACAGCACCACTTTGGGGAATTGGTTTACAAAAAACAGTGAATAAACATACCTATATGCTTCATGATGGACGAGCCAGAAATGTAGAAGAGGCGATTTTGTGGCACGGTGGCGAGGGGGCAAATTCAAAAAATAGTTACATGAAATTATCAAAAGACGAAAGAGTTAAAGTCTTGAAATTTATAGATTCTTTGTAAAATGGCACAGGAGATATTAAAAGTTATTAAACAACATTTGTCCGTATTTCTTGAGCAAAAGGGGTACAGAAAAACAAATGAACGATTTGCCATTTTAGAAGAAATATATGGTAGAAATGACCATTTTGGGGCTGATGAACTATATTTTGCGATGCACGATAAAAACTATCCTGTTAGTCGTGGTACTGTTTATAATACCTTAGAAATGCTGGAAGAATGTGGATTAGTGCTAAAACATCAATTTGATAAGGGAGTTGCTGCCCGCTATGAAAAAGCGTATGGACGAAAACAACACGACCATTTATTTTGTCTGGATTGTAAGCAGATTCGAGAGTTTTGTGACCCCCGTTTGCAAGTCATTCAAAATATGGTAAATGAGGTTTTTGATTGTGAAATAATGTATCATTCGCTAACTTTTTATAGTAAATGTAAAAAAGCAGATTGTATAAATAACAGCAATCGTAATACTGACAATGAATTAAATTTGTAAAAAATCGGTGAAATGAAAAAAATAGTAATCTTAATTACAGTTATAATTGCGATTTGGGCGTGTTCCAAAACAAATGACCCCGTTGATGCCTTTCAAAGTTTTGACCGTAAGTCAATGCTGACCAATCTCGGGAATAATGTCATTATTCCTTCTTTTGACACATTTTATCAAAAATCAGACCTATTAGATATAGCCATTGCCGCCTATACTGCTGATTTGAAAAATGAACAAAAATTGGTGGCTGTTCAATTAGCATGGATAGAAATGGCAAAGGCTTGGAAACAGGCTGCGGTGTTTAAACAAGGGCCTATTGAAGATAAATTTTTACTGTCGAATATTGACTTTTCGTCAAAAGGCTCATACCTCAATGTTACGCTTTTAGAGAAAACTATCACAGATGGCATAACCATCGACAATGCTTATATCGAAACCAAAGGGGCAACCGTAAAAGGTATTCATGCCATTGAGTATTTGATTTTTGATAAAGCCAAAGTCAATGCGAATATTATAGGAGGTTTTACAGGAATTGCAGGAGCAAAACGTACTTCATATCTGAAAGCATTGTCTGTAAATCTAAAAAATCAAGCAAAAATCATTCTTGATGACTGGAAAAATGGCTATGTAAGCACCTTTATTAGTGCAGATAGTAGAGATATTAATTCATCGTTAGGCATATTATCAAACAAATTAATTGACCTGATTTATACCGTCAGAGATGAACGAATGGGAGCTCCCAAAGGTAATAGAAATGGTGGCGTACCACAACCAGACTTAGCGGAATCTGTCGTTAGCGAATCATCTATCTTGTTAATAATCAATGAATTAAAAGGAATTGAAAACGCATTCTTAGGGAGAACGCCAACAGGTACAGAGGGCATTGGCTTAGATGATTTATTAGATAAATTAGAGGCAAAATCAGGTGATGAATTACTTTCTAAAAAGATAAAAAACCAATTTTCATTAGTTTATACAAAATTGAATGCCATTCCCAAAACACTGCCAATTGCTGTTGTCGAAAACAAAACAGAAGTGCAAGCCGCTTACGATGAAATTAAACGTTTACAAGTAATGTTGGAGGTAGATATGATTAATAATTTGGGCGTTTTACTAACATTTAGTGATAATGACGGAGATTAAATGGCTTTCGGCTTTGGGTTTTCGGATGTCAGCTTTTGCCAATATTGGTAGTTCTCTTGCTTTCTTCCGAATTACTTTTGGTTTGTTAATGTTCGTGGCAGAATTGCGGTTTATCTTGAAAGGCTGGATAACAGATTTTTACGTTAAACCGCAATTTTTCTTTACTTTTTACGGCTTCGGCTGGATTCATCCTTTACCCGAACCTTATATTGAGTGGGTATTTTATGGCTTAGTTTTCCTTAGTATTCTCATTACGTTGGGGCTTTTTTATCGCTTTGCTATTGTTGCGTTTTTTCTCCTGTTTACCTACGTCGAATTATTAGATAAAAGCGTCTATCTCAATCATTATTACCAAGTTAGCTTACTGGCTTTTTTGATGTGTTTCTTGCCAATGAATCATGTTTATTCGTTGGACAATCTCTTTAAAAATAAGTTATCATTCTTATTATCAAATACATACACTCAAAGCTGGATGCTCTGGGCATTACGTGTTCAAGTGGGAATGGTATATTTTTTTGGTGGAGTCGCTAAACTTAGATATGATTGGCTATTCACAGCTCAACCACTCAGAATTTGGCTTTCTGCTAACGAACATTTACCCATTGTTGGGCATTTATTGACTGAAAAATGGGTGGCTTTTACCCTCAGTTGGCTTGCGATGATGTTTGATTTATCCGCTCCTTTTCTGCTCAGTTTTCGCAAAACTCGCTTGCCTATTTATATCGTTGTCGTAATCTTCCATTTACTGACACATTACCTTTTTTATATCGGAATGTTCCCTTGGATGATGATTTTTACGGCTTTGATATTTTTTCCTGCTGACTTGCATGAAAGGGTTTTGAGAGTATTGAGCGGTTCAACTTCCCGAAAGTTGAACCCACAACGGAGGTGTTTCGGGAAGTTATCCAAAACTTCTTCGGGTAAAAATTGCCAAACTAATTTTAACGTAGGTCGTTTTTTTAATCCTATAAGTATCAAATTATTATATTTTTTAGGACTATTCATCCTCATACAATGCCTAATCCCATTCAGGTCGTATTTTTACGGAGGAAATGTATTATGGCATGAACAAGGTTTCCGTTTTTCATGGAATATTATGTTGATGGAAAAAAATGCAAGTCTTGAATATCATATAAAAATCAAGAAAACAGGCGAAGAATTTAGCGTAAATCCTAATGACTTTTTAACGAAAATTCAAGCCCGACAAATGAGTTTTCAACCCGATATGATTCTTCAATTTGCCCATTATTTGCATCAATATTATCTTGAAAATGGCATTGGCGACACAGAGATAAGAGTAGAGTGCTATGCTTCGCTGAATGGTCGAGGAAGTCAGTTATTAATCAATCCAAATATAGATTTAGTTAAAGAAAAAGAAGGATTTCAACCTAAAACTTGGGTGAATGAATTGAAATAATTTACATGAAAAACTACAAAAAACCGATTGTTTTATTAAGCATTTTTTTAGTAATTTTCACTGCTAATTCCTATGCTCAAACAGCTACCATCACGGGTAATATTACCGATAAAACAGGGCAAATTATTCCTTTCGTCAGTGTTCGCATAAACGAATCAGGAAAAGGAACTATTGCCAGTGTAGATGGAAAATATACGCTTCAACATCCTGCTGGAAAATACACATTAATCGTTTCATCTGTTGGCTATATTACTGATAAACAAAAATTTATACTTACAAAAGGTCAAGTTTTAACACTCAATATCAGTTTAGAAACCGATAGCAAAGCCTTAAATGAAGTAAGTGTAGCAGGCAAACGAAACGACCAAAATGGCTTGCGAAGATTGAATGATGTTGAAAACATGGCAATCTATGCAGGTAAGAAAAATGAAGTGGTAGTTTTGGGGGGAATAAATGCCAATTTAGCTACCAACAACGCCCGACAAATTTATGCCAAAGTACCGGGGGTAAATATCATAGAAAATGATGCCGCAGGGATTCAATTGGGCATTGCTACTCGTGGTTTGAACCCCAACCGAACAACGGAATTTAATACTCGCCAAAATGGTTACGACATTTCTGCCGACCCAATTGGCTATCCAGAAAGCTATTATACCCCTCCAACAGAAGCAATCGACCGCATAGAAATTGTGCGTGGAGCGGCTTCTTTACAATACGGAACGCAATTTGGTGGTTTACTCAATTTTCAGTTTAAGAAAGGAAACCCTGATAAAAAAATTGAATTTGTAAGCCGACAAACAGGCGGAACTTACGGGCTTTTCAACTCCTTTAATTCCGTTGGGGGGCAAATTGGCAAGTTAAATTATTACGCCTTTTTCACGCATAAACAAGGTGACGGCTGGCGACAAAACACCAATTTTAACGTCAATACAGGTTATATTTCTTTGGCATATCAATTGAGTGAAAAATTGAAAATTGGAGCAGAATTAACTTCTATGTCCTATTTGATGCAACAACCTGGTGGACTAACCGACACACAATTTAATGAAAATCCACAGGCAAGTTACCGCAATCGAAATTGGTTTCAAGCCAAATGGAATATGCCCGTCATTACCCTTGATTATCAGATAGATGAACGCACAAAGTTCAATGTTCGAGCGTATGGTTTAATTGCTGAAAGAGGGTCTATTGGTAATATTATCAACCCCATCAAAGACCGAACCGACTCAACCCAACGTCGTCAATTAACGTATGACCACTATAATAATTTTGGAACAGAAGCCCGTTTATTACACCGTTACGCATTATTCAGTAAAAAGGCTTCATTTTTGGTGGGTTTACGTTATTATCAAGGCAATACGCAACGCCAACAAGGCACAGGATTTAAAGGAAATGATGCTAACTTTAATTTCCTAAATCCACAAAAATTAGACGAATTTGATTATCGTTTTCCGTCTTACAATGCCGCTATTTTTCTGGAAAATGTATGGTGGTTAAACGAAAAAATCAGCATTACACCGGGGATTCGTTACGAATATATCAATTCTAATTCTGACGGATATAGTTATGATGAAGTGACCAATAAAACCTTTGTAGGCAAGCAACAAAACATTCGTCAATTTCCTCTTTTGGGCATTGGCGTAAATTATGCAATCACTTCACAATCAGAAATTTATTTCAATATTTCACAAAATTACAGTCCAGTGAATTATGCGGATATTTTAGTCAGAACACCCAATTTTCAAGTTGACCCAAATTTGAAAGATGTTACAGGGTTTAATGCAGATTTAGGTTTTAGAGGAAACTATAAAAACTGGTTAAATTACGACCTAAGTGCCTATTATTTAGACTACAACAACCGTATCGGAATCATCAGAATTGCCTCAGCCGATGGACTTGAAGTAGTGAGGTATCGTACCAATGTGGGGCGTTCTCGGAGTATTGGAATCGAGACATTTGGAGAGCTGAATTTCTCTAAAATGGCTCATCAAAATCCTAAAAATGAAGTATCGCTTTTTGGTAGTTTTGCTTATACCGATGCCACTTATACGGAAGCAATTAATCCACTCTTAAAGACCCTAATTGTAGGAAAACAAGTAGAATACGCTCCCAAAACCATCATTAGAACAGGCTTAACTTTTCAGCGAAAAACATTTAGAACAACCGTACAATTTGCCCGCACCAGTCAGCAATTTACCGACGCCTACAATTCACCCCAAACAGCAGATGGCTTAGTGGGCGAAATACCTGCTTATTACTTGGTAGATTTATCAAGCAATTACCAATATAAGAAATGGACTTTGGGATTTAGCGTAAATAATTTAACCAATAACCATTATTTTACAAGAAGAGCTTTAGGTTTCCCCGGTCCGGGCATTATTCCTGCTGATGCCAGAAGTGCATTTTTATCTTTAGAACTCAAATTATAGATTAGACTTCCTGCGAAAGTCTATTATTTTTTAGCCTCATAACTTTCAACTTGGTATAAGCATATTTTCTTGGCATTATTATTGAATTTCCAAAATACAGGAATAACATTCCAATATTTTGGAAATGCTTTTTTGCTCCGTACTTTCGTGGTAGCAAAAACAATTAATACTATAATATGAATAAATTATACTTTTTTAAAACCAAAAAGTTATTTTGGGTCATTTCTCAACTTCTGATAGCGTCCTATTGTTATGGACAAAACCTCAAAATTGACGGCAAAGTAATTGATAATCAGAGCAAAAAATCAATAATCGGTGTTTCAATTCACATAAAAGGGACTAATCAAAGTGCTATTACTGACGAGAAAGGTAATTTTAGCATGAAAATTTCTCAAAAGCTCCCTGTTTCTCTAACTGTTAGCTCTATTGGATATACGTCTAAAACTATTTCCGTTATTTCGGAAGGCTTTGTAAGTATTGAACTCGATGAATCCACGCAACAACTTGACGAAGTAATGGTTTCAAGTGGCTACATGATTCAGAAAAAAACGGAATTTTCGGGGGCAGTTTCTACGATTTCGCCCAAACAATTACAGAATCGCCCTGCTACCAGTTTCGACCAATTATTGGGTGGACAAGCAACGGGTATCGACATGATTCAGCCGTCAAGTATTCTGAACAGTACCCCTGTTATGCGTGTGAGGGGTATTAATACCATTACTTCGGGCTTGTTTCCGTTGGTGGTGATTGATGGCGTAACTGTTTTTGTGGGTTCTATCGGTGGATTGATTGGCAATAATCCTTTAGCAGACATTAATCCTAATGATATTCAATCAATTGATGTACTGAAAGATGCTTCGGCGGCGGCAATTTATGGTTCAAGAGCTGCTAATGGTGTGATGGTGATTACCACTAAAAAAGGAAGAATTGGCAAGCCAAAAGTAAGTTATGATACGTGGTTTAGCATGAGTACGCCTTATAATTTGCCCGAATTGCTCAATGCTGAAGAATATGTAGCTATCAAAAATGAAGCCTTGCGAAATGCAGGCAAAACGGATGGTTTTTTCTTGTCGAAAAATGCAGATGGAAGCACCGTAAATACTAATTGGTATGATGTGGCTTTCCGTACAGGTTTATCGCACAATCATAATATTAGTCTTTCGGGAGCAAATGAAGCAACCAGCTATTATTTTTCAACGGGCTATACTAATCAGAATAGTTTTATCAAAAATAACACTTTTGAACGCTACTTGACCCGTCTGAATATTAGTCACCAATTGAATAAAGCGGTAAAGATTGGAGCAAATGTAATGTATAGCAATAGCCACAACATTGGACCAAATACAGGAGCAGTTGCCAGTAATTCAATGTCTTCGTCTGCCTACAATACCAATTATATTACCAATGAACCTCTGGCAAGAATGACCTATGTGTTACCGCCTAACGTTCCTGTTTATAATGCTAATGGTTCATACAGTATTCAAAATGGTAATAGCGTAGGTTATGGAGCAAATATTCCTGCCACAGTCGGAACAATTAACGCTTATAATTTAGCGATGGTTCAGAGTCTTGATTTGAGTTCTTCTGAAAACAACACCTTAATTGGTAATATTTTCGGAGAAATTAATTTGTTAAAAAATCTATTATTCAGAACCAGTTTCGGACTCAACAATTTACAAGTAACCAACAAATCATTCCTTAATCCTGTACACGGTGGTGGAGCGGCTTCTAATGGCGTAGCAACCAATACTTTTACCAAGTTTTTAAGAACAGATTGGGTAAATACCTTAACATACACAACTACTTTTGGCGAGCAACATCACCTTAGTTTATTGGCAGGACAAGAGCGAATCAACACCATTACAGATGGTTGGGGGGCATCTCAAACTAATGTTACTGACCCTTCTTATACCAATTATCAAGGTGGATTTAGCAACATTGCTCCTGCTGGAAATTTATACTCAGAAAATGCTTTGTTGTCATATTTTTCAAACGTGAGCTATGATTTTAAGAAGAAATATTTTTTAAGTGTGAATTTCCGTAGAGATG
This sequence comes from Arcicella aurantiaca, assembly GCF_003148625.1. Lineage (GTDB taxonomy): Bacteria > Bacteroidota > Bacteroidia > Cytophagales > Spirosomataceae > Arcicella > Arcicella aurantiaca. Next base: position 56,942 of record NZ_QGGO01000026.1, read on the forward strand.
GACTTTCTGCTTTGGCAGCAGGTAATAAATTTGGCGATTTTGGCGGTGCTTCTGTGGCTTGGAATATTTCGGAAGAAGGTTTTTACAAAAACTCACCCCTTGGAAATCTTGTTCAAAATCTAAAAATCAGAGGTAGTTATGGGGTTGTGGGAAATAGCGAAATTGGCGATTATCCAGCCATTGGAACGTATAATTCAACTACTTACGGAGGTGTGCCTACGTTAGCTTATTCGCAAACGGCTAACCCTAATTTGAAATGGGAAACAAGTAAAAAATTAGACCTTGGTCTTAATTTTTCGATGTTCAATGACCGCCTAACCGTTGAATTTGATTATTACAGAAACGTAGTAGATGGCTTAATTTTGAAAGCTCCACAATCACTTTCGGCAGGGATTCCGAACAATTATATCAATGCCAATGTCGGAAGTTTATACAATCAGGGTATCGAATTGGGCATTAATGGCATTGTTACCAATTATGGAGATTTTAAATGGAACATGGGCTTGAATATTTCGACGCTCAAAAACGAAGTAACTTCTTTGGTAAGTGATGTATTTGTTCCCAGTGTTTTTGGCGTACAAAATATGACGAGAGTAGGCTATTCGATAGGGTCAATTTTTGCAGTGCCTTGCAAGGGTGTAAATCCTGCGAATGGACAAATGGTTTTTATCAATAGTGAAGGAAAAGAAGTGCAATATAACCATGTAGGTTCTCCGAAATGGACGTATGTAGAAGGCGGAGCAGCTCCTGCTATTGATAACTACAAAGATGGCGTGATACAAGGACCTTCATTACCAACTATTTTTGGAGGATTTAATAATTCATTCAGTTACAAAAATTTTGATTTGAACATCAATTTAACCTTTGTTGGGGGCAATAAATTGTATAACGGAACAAGAGCGACCAATTCAGACCAACGTTATTTTAACAACGCAACCTTTATCAAAGACCGCTGGACGACTCCGGGGCAAATCACAGAAATTCAGAAATTATATTACGGAGACAACGTTTCGGCAGGTTTTTCTTTCACCAGTACCTCAAAAGTAGAAGATGGTTCGTATTTGAAATTGAAGAATATTTCATTGGGCTATCACATTCCAGTAAAAAATACCTTGTTGAAAGATAAAATTTCATCGGCTCATGTATATGTGCAAGCAGGCAATCTTTTTACGCTAACAAAATACAGAGGTTCAGACCCAGAGGTTTCTATCAATGGTAATTCCATTAATTCGGGCAAAGACCAAAACGTACCTCCTAATGCTCAGGTATTTACAGTTGGCTTGAATGTTGGATTTTAGATAATAGCAATTGAAGCTACCTAACAATTAACTATTTTGTAGCTTCAACTCTTTACTTTTATTCAACAAAACCCTAAGTTTTTCACGTTGTAAGACAATAAAAGGGTCATTTGCTAAGCTCTTTAAAGAAGAGTTGACGGTATAAGTTGAAGGGTCTGTTTTTGGAGGACTTACTTTATTTTTCATCTTTTAAGAAAATTAAAAATGCTAAATATTGTTGATTTTTTATAAATGACTCTTGATTTCCATCTTCTTTAATACCAATGATATTAAAATAAAGTTCCATTTCATCAATCAGTTTATTGATGATTATTCTGTAAAGCCTTGTACGTGTTTCTGTACTACCGATAAAAACAATTGTTTTATCAGGTTTCAATTCAAAAAATTTAAAGATAGTTTGAATAACCGTAGTTAGAATCTTTTTCATGTCTTGATTATCACTTACTGTTAAAAAATCAAGTGTATCATCGTCTTTCAAATCACCGAAAGATAATTGAAAAATAGAGTCATTATCTGGAATAGGAGAGTACTGTACAACTTTATGAATTCTTTTGGTATTACTTACACTATGAAAGTCAAAACGTAAAGCATCTTCTGATAATTGATAGGGGTAAAAAGGCTTATTTATTTCCATGATTCAAAGATAGCAAATCTTTATAAAGATGTATTGAACTTCTTTTGAAATAGACCCTTTTATTAAATTGTCATTTAAGCGTTTCTATCATATAATTCTGAGAAATTTTAACAATCTCTCTCAAACGTAAAACATTAAAATGAAAAAAATATACATTTTTGCATTCATCAGTATTTTAGCATTAACCGCTTGCAATAGCGATTTTCTAAACACTGTACCTAAAACCAGTGTAGCCGAAGACGTAGCATATAGTACGCCTGCCAAACTATTGGCTCAGGTAAATAATCTGTACGGACAGCTCCAAAACGCCAGTTTTTATGGTGGTCGTTTCATTGTTTTTAACGAACAACGTGCCGACGAATTTGGACAAAATGACGGAAATGCTGCCACAGGTTCAGCAGTTTGGCAACAAAGTGTAGCTTCAACCAATGACTTTGTAAATAACGTTTGGGGAGCAGGCTACACGGCAATTAACGCCTCTAATATCTTGATTAGTAAGCTCAACGGAACAACCGTCGTGAGTGATTCAGTAGCAAAACTTTATACTGCCGAAGCCAAATTTGTACGTGCGTTGAGTTATCTAAGTTTGGTTCAAACCTACTCAAAACCTTATAATTTGGATAAAAATGCCTTAGGTTTGCCCCTTCGACTTACGCCCATTACTTCTTCAGGTTTTAATGATTTGGCTCGTAGTAGTGTTGGCGAAGTGTATGCCCAAATTTTAAAGGATTTGAACGAAGCCGAAACAGGTTTACCGACTGCTTATTCAACAGCCTTATTAAATACTTCGAGAGCGAAGAAAAGCACCGCTATTGCCTTAAAAACAAGGGTTTATTTGATTCAAGGAGATTACCAAAATGTGGTAAAAGAATCTCAAAAATTGGTTTCTTCTACTGCTCCTTATCAATATTCAGCGGGTTCTTTGACCCATAAATTAGAAGCAAACTTTGCTACTATTTTCGGAGGAAGTTACACAGGTTCAGAAGCTATTTTCTCAATTCCTTTTGCCAATACAACCACCGAAACGCCCCCTTCGCAAAGTGCTTTAGCATTTAATTATTTGAGTCAGCCTATTATTTTTCTTGCCACAGCGGGCATTTCAAGTAATCCAGCCTTAAATTCAAGTGCTGATGCTCGGGCAAGTTTGATTTCTACCAATTCAGCCAAACAAAAGGTATTACGCAAATTTGCCATTACGACAGCTCCTTTCCGTGACTACGTACCCGTAATTCGTTATGCCGAAATATTGCTAAATTATGCCGAAGCCGCAGCCAATAATAATGATTTAACAACGGCAACAGCTTTATTGAAGGCAGTAAGAAATCGTTCAAATCCAAGTTATGTTTTCCCAGAGGCTGATATAAGTTCAAAAGATGCTTTGATTGGCACGATTTTGACAGAAAGAAGGATAGAATTGTTAGGGGAAGGTTTCAGACTTTTTGATTTACAAAGAAAATTGCAGACCTTGCCAGCCAAAACGGGTTCAATCGGAACAGCTCCTTTGGTTTTATTAACGAGTAGCAATTATATTTGGCCTATCCCAAGCGGTGAAATTTCAACGAATAAATTGATGGTAGGAAACTAATTTATAACTGCAAGGACGGGAGGACGCTATGAAGTTTATTTAAAAAATCATAGCGTCCTTCCGTCTTTGCGGTAAAAACCACAAACAATGAATAAAGAAAACATCATAAAACTCACCATGCTCATTAGCGTTTTGGTGTTGTTTTTGGCAGGAAGTCGCTTCAAAGCAGAAGAGCGAAAGGTAGAATGTTCGGAAGGACTTTGCAAATTGCCACACAAACACGGAGAACTCAATTTTCACGAACGCTTTGACCTTGAGCATGATACTAATTTCGTGATAAAAGTAGCCAAAAGCTGTGCAAATTTCTGGGAAGCTAACGCCACAGGAATGACTTTTGCCTTAATTATTGGCGGTGCAGCTTTATCCTTATTATTATCTTGGAAAAAGTTAGAAGAATTATTAGCCATGAAAGGCATCAAAGGGGCTGCATTAGGCAGTATTTTTGGAATGCCCTTAAATATGTGTGCCAATTGTTCAGCCGTTACAGGAGTTGGTTTAACCTCACAAGGTGGAAGTGCAGAAGCAACCTTAGGCGTTATTTTGGGCGGTGCATTGCTCAACGTCATTGGGATTGTTACGATGTTCGGCTTGTTTCATCCTGCCGTTGTTATTTCGAGGGTTGTATTTAGTGCTTTGATGATTTTAGTGGTTGTTCCATTTGTTTCAAAATGGGTAAAACAAGATGAAACCGTTCAAGCAAAAAGTAAAGTATTCAATTTGATTTCTTGTTATTTCCCAGAAAAATCATTGGTACAAACTATCATCAAAGCCCTTGAAGATTGGTTGATTGCCGTTGGAAATATTGCCTACAAATTGATTCCTTTAATGATGTTAGGAACGTTACTAACTGCCATTTTTAGGGTTATTTTTCCGAATGAAGTATTGCATCATATCACCGAATATAATCAAATTATTATTGTGGTAATTATCTCATTTATAGGCACATTATTATCAATTCCTGTGTTATTTGAGATTTTATTAGGAACAGTTTTATTGAATTTAGGTTTTTCAAACGGTGCAATTGCGGCAATGGTTTTCACTGCACCCTCATTTGGTTTATTCACGCTGGTATTGACAAAAGAGAAATTAGGCGGGGTCAAAGTTCCCTTAATCATCATTGCGATTACCTTTATTTTTGGTATTGGAGCAGGTTTATTATCAGAATTTTTAACCAAAATCATGTAACAAATGAAAAAGACATTACTCGGAATCGTATTATTTTTAATGCAAATTTCACTCGCTATATTTTACAACGCTACCATAGATTTAATCATTATCGGAATCATCGGACTACTTACTTTTGGGTATATTTTGGTACGATATTTCAGAAAAGATTATGAAACTTGTGAGTTGTAATAAAGGATGTAGTTTATTTTATAAATAGACTTCCTACGCATTGAATCTTAACACTTTCTTTTTTCAAAAAGTACATATTGCCAATTGATAGTTAAATTGGCAATATGTACTTTTTTTCATGCTATTAAGTCAGGTAATGACGTTATTACTGAAAAATCAAACATCGCTGCCCTTGAAAATCCCATAAGCCATTGATAATCAATCTCATGATAATACTAAATCCCAACATATCCTCCCAAGCCTACTTAAATATTGGAAAATAGGCTTAATAATTTGTTCGTCAATCATTTTAAGCCCTATATTTGCACTATTATTTATATTTATTCTAAATAAACATAATAATTAATCGTTTTATGATTTATCGGTGGTAAGCGTTATAAACACATTGCTTAGAAGAAACTCAAAATGCAAAGGCTACCATTCATAACATTCCATTAAATAAAATACAGTATGAAAAGAATTTTTATTGCAGTATTCGCTTTGTTTAGCTTTACTGTAAAGGCACAAAAAAATACTCTTTTAGACCAGTCTTTCTGGAAAAACCAACCTAACGTTGAGGTAGTAAAAGCAGAAGTTTTAAAAGGAAATAATCCGTTGGAATTAAACAGAATGATGATGGATGCCATTGCAATAGCTATCAATTCTGGTGCATCCAATGAAACGATAAAATTTCTTTTGTCGCAATCAGGAACAGATGTTAATAGACTGACCCATGAAGGACGCACCTATTTGCACTGGGCAGCCTTTAAGGGTAATGTAGAAATCATGGAAGAACTGATAAACAAAGGAGCAAAAGCCAATGTGCAAGACGTAAATGAAACTACGCCACTTTGTTTTGCTGCGATGGGTGGACAATTAACGATTCAAGGGGTTGAATTATGTGTAAAAGGTGGTGCAAATCTTAAAAACGATGTCAATCGTGATGGAGCAAATGTGCTTTTATTAGCCGTTACCAGTGATAAAGACCTTGCTTTAACAAATTATTTTGTATCAAAAGGACTCGATATAAAATCGGTTGATAAAAATGGAAATACGATTTTTAGCTATGCCGCCAGAGGGGGAAATATTAATACGTTAAAGGCACTTATTCAGAAAGGAATAGCCGTTTCTGATAATGCTCTTATCATGGCGGCTCAAGGGAGAAGAGGTCCAGCCAATACTATTGAGGTTTTTGAATACCTTGAAAGTTTGAACATTAAACCTACTGTTACTTCTAAAAGTGGAGAAAATGTCCTTCATTTTATCGTTCGTAAACCAAATCAGAAAGATATAATTGAACACTTTTTATCAAAGGGAGTTGATGTAAATCAAGCTGATAGCGAAGGAAATACCGTTTTTATGAACGCCTCAGCTTCAAATAGAGATTTAACGATTTTAGAATTACTTGCTGCCAAGGTAAAAGATATTAACCAACGTAATCAAAAATCAGAAACGCCTCTTGCTTTAGCTTTAAAGGGAAATTCGCCAGAAGTTGTTAAGTTTTTATTGGATAAAGGTGCTGATGTAAAAATGACAAACAAAGACGGTGATAACGTACTGGCTTACCTTATTCAGTCGTATGCAGGAGCAGAAGGAAGACAAGGGCCCAATGCTTCAAAGCCTGAAGATTTTGAGAACAAATTAAAAATGCTTCAAGAAAAAGGTTTAGCGGCAACCACTCCACAAAAAAACGGAAATACCTTATATCATTTAGCAATTATGAAAAGTGATATTGGTTTATTAAAACGCCTTCAACCACTTGGAATAGACATTAATGCCAAAAATACGGAGGGAATAACCGCTTTACATAAAGCCGCTATGATTGCAAAAGATGACACCATTCTGAAATATTTATTGTCAATTGGTGCTGAAAAAAATGTTGTGACAAATTTCAAAGAAACAGCTTTCGACTTAGCTTCAGAGAATGAAACACTCACAAAATCAAATGTATCTATCAATTTCTTAAAATAGTAAAATGCTAAAATTAACAAAATCATTAATCCTTATCATATTGGTGTTGGTGGGGTTTTCAAAAACTTTGCAAGCACAAAATACAGGAACGACCAAGTATAAATGTATGATTCAGATGACCAATTATATGGGCGAAGGTGCATACATTGTTGTGTCGTTGGTTGATGCTAAAGGAGGCTATAACAAAACGTTGTACGTATTAGGTTCTGATAAAAAATGGTATGCCGACCTCAAAGAATGGCACAAAGCATTTTCAAAAAAACCAAGCAATATTAGTGCTATTACGGGGGCATCCGTTACAGGTGGCGACCGTAGTGTAGTGGTACTTGAAATAGAGAATGCCAAAATTAATTCAAATTACAAAATCAGATTTGAAAGTGCCGTTGAAGATAAACCATACAATGTCAAAGATTTAGAAATTCCTTTGACTACCGAAAGTTTATCCGCAAAAAATGAAGGTACAGGCTATATTCGTTATGTAAGATTTAGCCCAAACTAATATAAAATATGAATCTTTCTATTTGGAGATATAGCCACTTAACACTGGCTATATCTTCTTTTCTTTTTCTAATCTTAGCCACTATTACTGGGATTATTCTTGCTTTTGAACCTGTTGTTGAAAAAAGCAAACGCCCAAATCTTGAGTCGCTCGACCAAATTTCATTAGCTCAAAGTCTTCCAATCTGGAAAAAAAAATATCCTTCTATCAGTGAGATAGAAATTGATAATTTCAAGACCCTCATCGCTAAAAGTTCAGATTTTCCAAAAGAGATTCCCTCAGCATACATTCATCCAAAAACAGGGGAGTTTTTAGGTGAATCACAAGTTCAAAATCCTTTTTTTGAATGGATGACAGCCTTGCATCGTTCTTTATTTTTACATGAATTAGGACGTTTTTTTGTTGGAATTACCGCCTTTTTGCTATGGCTAATTACCATTTCGGGAACACTTTTACTGATTCAAAGACAAAGCGGTATTCGTAATTTTTTCAAAAAAATCCCCAAAGAAAATTTTGCACAGTATTATCATGTCGTTTTAAGTCGCTGGATGCTAATTCCGATATTCATCATTGCTCTGACGGGTAGTTATTTATCTTTGGTTCGCTTTGAAATATTTGCTTCGCCGAAGGTAAATTTAGAGGTTGATTTAGATAAAATAAATGCTTCTCCACAAATAGCTTTTCACGATTTTAAGGTTTTCCAAAGCATTACTTTAGATGAAGTAAAGAGTATAGAATTTCCGTTTTCTGAAGACCCCGAAGATTATTTTACGCTTAAACTCAGCGATAGAGAACTCGCCGTTAATCAAATTACAGGAGAGATTTTATCAGAACAGAAGTATCCTTTTTCCCAAATTATGACAACCCTTAGTTTGGAACTTCATACAGGAAGAACCAATCTTTTATGGGCTTTAATTTTGGCAATTGCTTCTATTAATATTTTGTTTTTTATCTATTCTGGATTTGTCATTACTTATAAACGTGTATCTAAAAAGACAAAAAACAAATTCAAAGCAATTGAAAGTCAGTACATTATATTAGTTGGCTCTGAAAATGGAGGTACTTGGGACTTTGCCAACGGTTTTCATCAACAATTGTTAAAGCAAGGGAAAAAATCTTTTATTGACTCATTAAATCAATATCAAAACTATCCAGAGGCAGAACATTTAATTGTTTTTAGCTCTACTTATGGTATTGGAGAAGCTCCGTCAAATGCCAACAATTTCAAGAAATTACTAAAAGAACATCCTCAAAATCAACACATTAATATTTCTGTTATAGGCTTTGGCTCACATTCATATCCTGATTTCTGTAAGTATGCGTTTGAACTACATGATTGGTTGAGTAATGAATCTTGGGCAAAACCTTTGTTAGATATTCATACGGTTAATGATAAATCTATCGAAGAATATTCACGTTGGACAGAGGCTTGGTCTGCTCAGTCAGGAATTGCGATTTCGGGAAAAACGCAAATAAGCCAACCGAGTAAATTTCAAAAAATATTAGTTATATCAAATACCTCAGGACATCATAACGATACTTTTTTAATCCGTTTTCAAGCCAAAAAATGGGTCAGTATAAAATCAGGAGACTTATTAGCAATTTATCCTGCCAATGACCATCGTGAAAGGTTGTACTCAATTGGTATGGTTGGTAAAAACAATCTCCAATTAAGTGTGAGATTACACCCCCAAGGATTAGGCTCAAGTTATTTGCATGAATTAAAAACTGGCGAAAATATTAAAGTACGGATTATCAATAATAGCCATTTTCATTTTCCCAAAAAAGCAAAAGAAGTAGTTATGATTTGTAATGGTACGGGAATCGGTCCATTTTTAGGGATGATTAGTCAATGTAGCAAAAATGTAAAATGTCATTTATATGCAGGCTTTAGAGATGCTAACTCAATGATGCTCTATAAGCCACAATTGGACGATTTTTCAAAACAAAATAAACTTACGTCTTCAACATTTGCATTTTCGAGAGAAATAGAAAAACAGTATGTTGGTAATTTAGTAGAAAAAGATGCAAGCAAATTTGCCAATATCTTAAAAAATGGTGGCGTAATTATGCTTTGCGGGTCATTAGCAATGCAAAGAGATGTAATGGAGGTACTGAAAGCTATTTGTGAAAATGAACTCAGACAGCCCCTAAGTCACTATCAAGCTCATGCCCAAATCCTTTCAGATTGTTATTAAAGTCGTATTATTTTAATTGATACGAATTAATATCCAGATTTTTAGTTGTGATTACTTTTCCTGAATCAGTGATAAGAATTGCACTATAATCTGGATATTTTTTTAATAATTTCAAACCTTTTTCCTTGCCCAAAACCATAATTGAGGTACTAAAACCATTGGCTTTTTCAGCACTGCTTCCAAATACGGTTACGCTACACAAACCGCTTGCGGGGTATCCAGTTACGGGATTTATAATATGAGAATAACGTTTTCCGTTAAAAACCACATATTTTTGATAACTCCCAGAAGTAACAACCGCACTTTTTATTAAAGGCACAATCGCAAAAACAGTATCTTTTTGCATTGGATTGGTTATTCCAATATTCCAAGGGCTTCCATTGGGTTGTGTACCCCAAGAATTCATATCGCCAGAGGCATTTACTATTCCTGCTTGAATACCTTTTGCTAACATCATTTCACGACAACGGTCGGCAGCATAACCTTCACCCAATGCTCCAAATCCAATTTTCATTCCTTTTTTCTTCAAGAAAATGGTACTATTGGCTTTGTTTAACTCTATATGCTCAAATCCTACTTTTTCTACTGACTTTTTAATGGCTTCGGGCGTCGGCATAGCTGTCATTGAGCCATCAAATTTCCAAATTCTATCCATTGCAGCAAAACTAATATCGAATGCTCCATGCGTTATTTTTGAAAAATACAACCCTCTTTCAGTCAAAGCAAGCACTTCAGCATCTACCTTGACAGGTTTAATTCCTGCATTTCTATTCACTTCCGAAATTTGGGTAGAGCTTTTCCAGTCTGAAATAAGATATTCGATACGAGAAATTTCTGCAATAATTTCATTGATACTTTGTTCTGCCAAAGCCGTATCCTTCGCAACCACCGAAATATCAAATCTTCCTCCCATTAACATCGTCGTTCTTTTACGAAGTACCTGAGCATTAGATGCTAATGAGAAAAAAATCAATAAAAAGAATAAAATGTTTTTCATAATGTAGGTTCAATATTTAAGTAGATATTGACATTTAAGGGCGGGTTTAGCATTATCTCATTATTAGCCTTATTATCAATTACTTATGAAATATTCAAACGTAATTTCAAACCCAATAAGTTTAAACAGCTTCATTCATTATCAAGCCCATTCCAACACTAAATACTATACCTTAAATCTGTACATCTACTTAATAAATGATTTATTATCAAAATTAGTTTAAAATGGTCAAAATATTGAACCTGCTTAAACTAATTACTTTTATATTATCAATTTTATAATACTCAATTATTGAGCATAAAATAAAATTTGATTAAAAAATCAATAATATAAAATTCACAAACATAATTTGCATAGTCTGAAACACTTTAATTTTTATAAAATCTCAATTTTATAAAAGCTCTCATTTTTATGGAACGCTTTAAGTAGAGATAGTGATTGAGATTTAGGTAAAACCCATAATTACGATTAAAAACCAATTCGTTAATCGTCAATACATTCATCAATCCTCATTTTGCTACTTACAAAGTCCCTCAATTAGCATACAGCTTAGCTTTTAAAGCTCTTGAACTTTGTTTCTCAAATTTTAACATGAACCACTTTGTGTTCCGACTCAACCTACAAATATTCCAAGCATAAAGATTCGGTTGAATTATAAAATTGATTTTTCAACTTTCTAAAATTTTATTTGGAATAATCATTCCAATATTTATACCTTTACGGAACGTTTGTTCCAAATAAAGGAATAACGCATTTAATAACAACTTAAAAAGGAACGAAATGAGTAAATTAGAAAACAAAATTGCAGTTATTACAGGAGGCAACTCAGGAATTGGTTTTGCAACTGCCAAGGAATTTATTTCACAAGGTGCAAAAGTGGTCATTACAGGTCGTAATCAAGGAAAAATTGATGAAGCTGTTCAAGAATTAGGAAAAAATGCAATCGGTATTCGTGCAGATGTTGCCCAAATCTCGGAAATCGAAAGTCTGGTTGAACAAGTAAAATCAGCCTTCGGAAAAATAGATATTCTATTTGTAAATGCAGGTGTGGCATTACAAGAATACATTGGACAGGTTACAGAAAATACTTTGGACGAAATTATGAACATCAATTTCAAAGGAGCAGTTTTTACAACAGAAAAATTCATTCCTATCTTAAATGATGGAGCTTCAATCATTCACATGACGTCCGTAAGTGCCTACACATACGCTATGGGAACAGCCATTTATAGTGCAAGTAAAGCAGCTTTAACAGCATACAGCAAAACTGTTTCGGTAGAATTGGCTCATAGAAAAATTAGAGTAAATACCATTGCACCTGCCATGACAGAAACGGCAATTATCTATCAAGGACAATTTGAAAGCAAAGAAATCCACGATTTTATTAGAAGCAAAATGCCTTTCAAACGCTATGGTCAACCTCAAGAAGTAGCAAAATTAGTTGGTTTTCTTGCCTCTGACGATGCCGCATTTATCTCTGGTGCTGAATATACGATTGATAGTGGTGCAAGTGTGAATGCTCCATTGAGACAATAATTTTTTTGCCAAAATACGGAACAATCGTTCCGTATAATTATCTTTGTGAGATACAAACTGTCTCACAAAGATTTTATGGCACGTACAAAGGTATTCGACGAAGAAGAAGTTTTAGACAAAGCAATGAATTTGTTTTGGCTAAAAGGATATAATGCAACTTCTGCCCAAGATTTAGTTGAAGGACTCGGAATCAGTCGTTCAAGTTTATACGATACTTACGGAGACAAACACAGTTTGTTTGTTCGAACATTAAAAAAGTACCGTAGAGAACGAATCGACAATGTTATTGCAGAGGCCACCGTTGCCGAAGATGTAGAAGTATATATCAGAAAAGCCTTTGAAGTAGTAAAAAATGAGTCTTTACAAGAAAATTATGCCAGAGGTTGTTTCATGGTAAACTCAGCGGTTGAATTAGCTCCTTTTGATGACGAAGTAGCTGCCATTGCCAACTCTATTATGGTTGATATTGAAGAGGCTATTTGTACCGCTATTCAAAGAGGACAAGATAAAGGCATTTTCACAATGCAACATTCAGCTCGTGCATTGGCAAGATTTATCATGAATTCGTTTAATGGTTTACGAGTTACCATAAAAATAGACAGTGGTAAGAAAGTCTTTGATGACATTGTGAATATTTGCCTATCTACCTTGAAACGCTAATTTCTTAGTAAATACAATCGGCAATTATTAAAAAATCTTGAAAACGAACATTTTTCTTTTGTAAAATATCAAAAAATCAATTTTCATTTTGTTTGATTTTTATAACTTTACAAAATGAACAGAACAGAAACCATCGAAGATTTTTATAAACTCAAACTGAATTGGATGCCTCAAAATCTTGGGAAAGAAATGGGACATTTTAACGTTTTCAGATTGGAAGATTTTGTAACAAAATACGCCAATTGTATTCCGTATAGCAGAAAAGATTTCTTTAAAATCAGCTTAATCATTGGTAAAAATAAGGCTCATTATGCCGATAAAACCATTGATATTGATAAACAAGCCCTCATTTTTTCTAATCCCCAAATTCCATATAATTGGGAATATTTACAAGAAGAGCAGGCTGGTTATTTCTGTATTTTTACCGAAGCGTTTTTTAATCAATTCGGAAATATTAAAGAATATCCCGTTTTTAAACCCGGTGGAAATCCTGTTTTTCTGATAAATGACGAAGATTTAGAGCCAATTAAAACGATTTATCTGAAGATTATAAAAGAAATAGAATCAGATTATACTTACAAATATGACGCCATACGTGCTTCAGTGCTTGAATTAATCCATTTAGCACAACGAATGCAACCCGCCACGATTCTCTACAATAATCAAAATGCGGCAACTCGTATCTCTTCTGTATTTATGGAATTGTTAGAACGACAATTTCCGATTGAATCACCTTTTCAGCAAATGAAATTTCGTTCACCCAATGATTTTGCTGACCAATTGGCTGTCCATGTAAATCATCTAAATCGTGCTTTGAAAGAAATTACTGGCAAAACCACTTCACAAGTTATTGCCGAGCGTGTTGCACAAGAAGCCAAAGCTTTGCTAAAACATACTGACTGGCATATTACAGAAATAAGTGCTTGTCTTGGGTTTGAAGAATCTCCTCATTTTATTAATTTTTTCAAGAAACACACTGAAGTAACCCCAAAAACATTTCGACAAAATCAACCTGTTTGATTTTTGCAATTATCGGTTTGCTTGTTACAATCTGCCCATGACGAGTGTATCCTAATTTTGTGTCATCAAAAATTTTAAAAAAAACACAAAAATGGATACACAAAAAGTTTGGTTTGTAACAGGAGCATCAAAAGGATTAGGACTTAGTCTTGTTAAAACTTTATTACAAGAAGGCTACAAAGTAGCAGCAACTTCAAGAAAATTGAGTGACTTAACGCAGGAAATCGGTTCGGCTTCAGAAACATTTTTACCCTTACAGGTCGATTTAGTGAATGAGCAAAGCGTAGCAAATGCCATTGCCGAAACCATTGAAAAATTAGGAACAATTGACGTAGTGGTGAATAATGCGGGATATGGACAATTGGGTACTTTAGAAGAATTAAGCGATGCAGAAGCTCGTCAAAATTTTGATGTCAATGTGTTTGGCTCGCTCAATGTAATTCGTTCAGTCATGTCTCATTTCAGAAACCAAAAATCTGGACAAATTTTCAATATTTCTTCTGTTGGCGGTTTCACGGGTAATTTTCCAGGTTGGGGAATTTACTGTGCTACAAAATTTGCGGTTGCGGGTTTTACAGAATCTCTTTCGGCAGAAGCAAAGGCATTTGGCATTAGTGCTACGGTAGTTTATCCAGGGTATTTCCGTACCAATTTCTTATCGAAAGAATCTCTAAATACGCCGATTAATGAAATTGCAGCTTATCAAGAAGCAAGAGAACTTCAAGCATTGCACGAAAATCAAATTAGGGGAAATCAACCCGGCGACCCCGAAAAAGCGGCATCGGTCTTGATTGAAATTGTAAAAAATGGAAATCCTCCTTTGCATTTATTTTTAGGACAAGATTCTTATGATATGGCAAAATCAAAAATTGTAGCCATTCAAAATGACATGACTGCGAACGAAACGTTGGCTACTTCAACAGGATTTTAAGTACATAATTATTGGTTAGAAAGACTTCACTGCTTTAAGTAGGGATTGGGATTTATTGTTTACATAAACTTGATTATCAATGGTTTATGCAAACAATAAATCCTAACCCCTAAATCCCACCCCCTACTTATTAAGTCTTAAAAATTGATTTACAACTATTTTAATAATATATTTACATTGAAAAATTAAAATTAAACTTTATAATTTCAATGTTTGAAAGAAGCATTACTTCACAATTACTTGATGATTTGTCATTTTTCCCTGTTGTGGGAATCATTGGACCAAGACAAGTTGGAAAAACAACTTTGGCAAAATGGTTACAAAAGCAAATTGACCAATCAACGCTATATATTGACTTAGAATTGGATACTGATTTGAGACGTTTAGATGATGCTGAAACGTTTTTAAAAAGCCATTCTGAAAAATGTATTATCATTGATGAAGTACAACGAATGCCCAAAATTTTTGCATTAATTAGGGCTTTGGTTGACCAAGACCGTCGCCCTGCAAGATTCATTTTATTGGGGTCTGCTTCGCCAGATTTGATAAAAGGAGCTTCAGAAACATTAGCAGGCAGAATAGCTTATACGGAATTATCGCCTTTGTCGTTGACAGAAGTTTTCTCTCAAATTTCTATGCAAAATCATTGGCTAAAAGGAGGTTTTCCAGATGCCTTGAATGCTCCAAAGGAATCTCAAAGTTTTCGTTGGTTAGGCAGTTTTATTCAGACTTTTGTCGAGAGAGATTTGCAAGCTTTAGGCTATGGTGTAAGTGCAGAAATGACTCGAAAATTATTAGAGATGCTCAGTCATGTAAATGGTAATTTGGTCAATATGAATGATTTAAGCAGGTCTTTAGGCGTTAGTCCACCAACCATAAATAGGTATTTAGATTTGTTGGAGGGCAGTTTTATCATTCAACGCTTGCAACCATATCATGTAAATATTTCTAAAAGATTGGTTAAATCACCCAAAATATATTTCAGAGATTCGGGTATTTTACATCAATTGGCACGGGTAATTAGTCTTGAACAATTACAACAAAATCCAATCGTTGGGGCATCTTGGGAAGGCTATGTAATTGAGCAAATTAAAAGAAATATTGGCTATGATTGGCAATTATTTTTTTATCGTACACAAGTCGGTGCAGAAGTAGATTTACTGATGATTAGTCCAACAGGTAAAAAGATTTTTGTAGAAATAAAGTTATCCAACAGTCCAACTGTTTCGAAAGGTTTTTATGAGAGTATTAAAGACTTAAATCCAGAGAAAAAGTTTATTATTATTCCCAACGGAGAAAGCTATTTGAAAGCCGATGAGCTAAAGGTTTGCAACTTACTTGATTTTTTACAAAACGAATTACCGCAGATTAATTAGGGGTAAAGCTAAATTTTAACAGAACAATAAACTATTTGTCACAGACAAATTTAGCCCACAGATTGAACTGATTTTACAGATTTACACTGAGATGAAATAAAGAAAAATCAATATAATCCCTTTCATCTGTGGGCTATTGTTTGTCTTGCGACAAATCCTTTTAGTTCTGATTCTTTAAGATAATCTTTTAAATACTTTCTTATTTCGACGTGAAACCGTCGCTTCTCGTCCATTTTTCATCGTTACTTTAAACTGCTGTTTGTCTAATGCCTCAACATGATTTGGATTAATCATATATGAGCGATGAACCCTCAAAAAACCGTGTGTTTCTAAAAAAGGCTCATAAAATTTGAGACTGTGGGCAACAAGATTCTGCTTACCATTTTCTAAATGAAAAATGGTATAATTGACATCGCCTTCCAACAAGACAACGGCGTCAACTAATACTTTTTTTGATGTTTTATGATTAAGAATTAATAAGGCTTTATTGCCTTTAGGATTATAAGTTTTCATGTGCGTTAAAGGGAATGGGAAGTGCTATTTGGGAAAATAAGAAGCTGATTCAATACACAAATTGAGCAATGTGCATTGAGCAAATACTTAATTTCATAATTTTGGTATGATTAAATTGTTCGTTAAAATAGATTCACACTCTAAATTGAGGTAAGAGTTATGAGTGAATATGCCTTACAAAATTTGAAAAAATATGACAGAAGTATTATCTCAAAATGAACAATCTTTATCTCATAATGAACAAAATGAAAATTTTAGAAATATCACCTCAGAATAACTCCAAGATTTTTTTCCTCATTTTGAACTTTCTTTTCCTCATTTTGAACAAAATGGCAATTTGGAGCGATTAGAAGCAGTTTTTATACCAATTTTAAATATTTTAATACGTGTTTTACGGAAGTTTTCCTTCAAAAGGCTACGGTTTATACACAAGTATTTGAATATCGATTTAGAGCCATAGGCTCGGTTAAATTTTGTAGCGGTGGGTTTTAACACACCGAAAATGATGCGAAAAGCCATTTTAGAGCCATAGGCTCGACCCATTTTTAATGCCTCGTTCCTTCGGAACTCAAAAAATGGTCATTTTCTTTTTCGGTGGGTTAAAACCCACCGCTACAAAATCGGTCAAGCCTACGGCTTTTTTATTCTATAAATTTGTGTATAAACCGTAGCATTCAAAAGAACCACTTCCGCCGAAACTCATACACGCAATATCTTTTTATAATTAGTATAAAGTACCAAGAATAAATTATTTAATAATATTAATGTCGTTGATTTGTATTGGCGTATAGCATACGCCAATGTTTTGACAATTTTGGCGTATGCTATACGCCAATACATAATGTCAAATAATTTATTCCTAATGCTTAGAATAAAATAAAGCAGATAAAAAGGGCGATAAAGGCGACTTTAATCGTTCGTTTTCGGAAGGAATTTCAAGAAGGTTTTGAGGAATTTTACAATAAATTGGCTTCGGATTGAAGCAAAATTTCACTAAAAAAGTGTAGAATAAAACCTAATTATGCTTTGATAGATTCCCAGTTTTGCGTATCAAAATTATACTTTTTAATCACTCTTGCAGGATTACCAACCGCCACTGAATACGGAGGAATATCTTTTGTAACAACTGCCCCGCCAGATACCACGCTATGTTTGCCAATGGTAACACCCGCTGTAATAACAGCGTTTGCACCAATCCAACAATCATCTTCAACGGTGATGGTTGCTACTGTTTCGCCTTGTAAATAAATGGATTTTGTAATATCAGTATAATTGTGGTTGAGTCCGCTCATGACAATATTCTGAGCCAAAATTACATTGTTTCCTATCGTTACAGGTCCAATAATTACATTACCAATTCCAATGCGAGAATTATTACCGATGTTTACCGCCCCAACGCCATTATTGACGGTTGCAAAATCTTCTACGGTACTAAAATCACCAATATTAAATGGTTGAAAAGGTAAAACGTCCATACGTGTACGTCTGCAAATGGTAGTACCTTTTCCCTTTTTATGAAAAAAAGGATTAACAAACCATTGCACCCAAAGTCTCGGACGAGCCTGATGTTTGGGAATTAAGCACCAATGTACAAATTGCTTTAATTTTTGATTCGATTTGATAGTAGAAACGATAGACATTTTTATTTTTTGAAAAGGTATTTTTTAACTCTCATCATCATCGCATTTTTTAATCCGCCATCTAATTGAATACGGCGGTCGCTTGTCCAAACTCTGGCATTATTACTTTCAATTGCTTTGATTTTTCCACCTGCGTTTTGCAATCTCAAAGCCATCATTCCGTCTTCAGTAGCGTTTTGTTCTACAACGCCCGCTGCTCCTCTAAAAGTCCTTTGCGTTTCAATATCATATCCATTGACGTCAATTCCTTTTTGTCTAATAAACCCAGAATTAAAGCCTAATGTATTCAAAAAAGGCTGTGTTTTCTCTTTCTTTCTGATAATAAAACCGCTCAAAAACTCATAAAAAGCATATTGCCAACGTGGAGTTTCGTCGCTCGGTAAAAATGAATAACTTCCATGAACACAGTAAACTTGCTCATCGTTTATCATTCCATCAACCATTGCTGTAATCCATCCCGCAGGATAAAGTGTATCACTATCGCCCGTCAAAATATATTTTCCTTTGGCTTCATGCAATCCACGTGTGCGAGCATGACCAACGCCTTGTTTGGTTTCTAAAATATTTTTTACGCCTAATGAATTGAGTAAATACGCCGTTCCATCTGTCGAATTATTATCAATTATCAACAACTCAACATCGTAATTTGTCTTGGTTTCAGCCAACGAAATCAACGTGTGCAGGATTCCGTCTTCTTCATTCCAAGCAGGAATTACTACACTAACAATGGGATTATTCGTTGAAAAACGAGCTAATTTCCTTTTCAATTCTATAATCTCAGTCCCTTCCATTTCTTTAAAATGGTTTGGCTTTTGTAGAATATTTTTTACCCATTTGGGCATAGAAATGTCAATCATCATTTTATTCTGCTCGTTTTACTTTTTCCCAAATTCCCGAAATCAACCCATTTCTGTATCTTAAATATCCTTTAATTGCACAATAATTCATGAAAGAAAAATAGAATGGCACAAACAATAATTTTACTCTAATTTTCTTATTTTCAAGATAATACCCAACAATTGCCATAATATAAAAAGCAATTTGCCCAAGCATAAAAAACTGTAATATGAAAGTTGGTTTAAAAATGACCAAAGCTATATTTAGAAGAAAAATAAGAGGTAAACAAAAAGGAGCAACTGCCCAACGCATCGCTCGGTGCGAAACGTATTGAAATGAAAGTAAGCCGTATTTAAAAATATTCCAAAGAAAACCCAAACGGGCAATAGATTGAAAACCTCCAGAAGCAATTCTAATTTTTCGCTTCATTTCATCTTGAATTGAAAATGATGGGCGTTCACTTGCATAGGCGTCTGGTTCATAAATAACTCGATAACCATCGGCGGCAATTCTCAACGAAACCATAAAATCGTCTAAAAGTGTATCTTTTTCGACTTCACCAAAAAGATGCGTGCGTACTGCAAAAAGTTCTCCTGCTGCACCAACAACCGAATAAAGTTGGGTGTCTAATTTCTTTAAAAATGATTCGTATTTCCAATAAAGCCCTTCGCCTGCACCTGCGGCAGCTTCTGAACCTTGGGTCTCTATACGTTTTTCGCCCGCCACAGCTCCCACAACTGGGTCTTGGAAATGACGAACAATGTTTCTGATTACCTGATTATTCAGATTTGTATTGGCATCTGTAAAAATCACAATGGGCGAATCAATGGTTTTTACAGCCATATTCATCGCTTCAATCTTGCCTCTTCGAGTGGTTCCGCCAATCATTTTCATGCTTGGGTATTTACTCAAATTTGACAAAATGAATTCGGAAGTACCATCGTTTGAGCCTTCTGTTACAAACAACACTTCTAATTTGTCGGCTGGATAATCTAAGCTAAAAGTGTTTTGTAGTTTAGCTTCAATACATGACATTTCGTTGTAAGCAGGAATTGCTAAGGTAACTTTTGGAAGAAAACTTGGGTCGTTATATTGCTTGAATTGCTTGCCTAAAATATTCCTAATTTTGACCATTATCCAAGCCACAACTCCATAACCCAGATAAGTATAGACTACCAAGCCAATACAAAACCAAAAACATATTTCCAGAAAGAGTGTCATTGTTTAAAATTTAGCGGTAAAAATCACACATTTTCAGATTGTAAAAGAGCAGGAAAAGTCATAAAAAATATTTTCATGTCATATTTGAAAGAGAAATTCCGAGCATATTCAATGTCTAATTCAATACGTTCTTCTTCGGTCATTTCTTTTTTCCCTTTTCCTCTTTTGGTTACTTGCCAAAGTCCTGTAAGTCCACCCGGCCCTGCAAAACGCTCAATATATTTATCGGTTGTGAGTTTTTCAGCTTCGTAAAGTGGAAGTGGACGATTGCCAATTAATGACATATCTCCCATAAAAATATTAAAAAGTTGGGGTAGCTCGTCGATACTACTATTTCTTAAAAAACCGCCAAATTTGGTAATTCTGGGGTCATTTTGAAATTTCATAAAAGCAACTTTTTCTTTTTTCTCAGCTAAATATGCTTTTTCACAAACTACCTCACCATCAAAAAATAATTGTTGTTGACAAACTCCCTTCATAGCACAATCTTCACAAAGTCCTTCAATCTTTTTCTCAGCGGTTTCTTTGGTGTACATATTCAAATCACCCATATTTTTTATCAACTGGTCGGCATCGGTACGCATCGTCCTGAATTTATAAATTTCAAAAACTTTGTAGCCCGCCCCAACTCTGCGTGATTTATAAACAACTGGACCTTTTGAGTCTAATTTTATCAGAATTGCCACGATTGCCAGAATGGGCGAAAGAAAAAGCAAAGCAAAACCTGTTGACAAAACATCAATTGAGCGTTTCCATAGGGGGATTTTCACTGCTAAAATGTTTGATTTTGCCTGTTGTGTTGCTTCATAATGACGACGTTTGATGAAATATTCCAAACGTGTAACCAAATCGCCTTCACTAAAATCTTTGGGAAATAAATCATCTCCTTTTTTTTCAAGAACTTCTTTAATTAGCCCTTGTGTAATTTGGTCGCTGGTAATAATTACGGGTAAAGTGCGTGTCCAACTTTCAGCTCTAACGGTTTCCAAAAACTTCAACCCACCCATATTTCTACCAATAATGATAGCATCTGGCGGATAAGTATTTTTAATAAACTCCAAACATTCCTCAGCACTTTCAATGACTTTTACGCTTAGTTTTTCTCCAAATTTTTTCAAGAAATTTACCGTTGCCAAATGGTCATTTTCAACTAAAATAACTTTTATTGTGAAGGAATTTTGCTCCAAATCACTCGGTTTGATAGTATCCATAAGTTGGTTTATTGAGGTTTTACTCTGCGTAAAATTGCCTTGATTTTGGCATGAACTTCCATCGGATTGAATGGTTTGAGCATAAAGTCATCAGCCCCTAAATTAAGGCACTCAATTCTCTCCTTACTTTCGTCAGTTCCAGACAAAATAATAATGGGAACTTCTCTATAAAGATTACTCGCTCTAATTACTTTGATAAACTCTTTTCCATTCAAATTAGGCATATTGAGGTCAGCAATGATAAAATCTGAGTCATTGCCCAATTCTAACCAGTGCATACCTTCCATTCCATCGTTTTTGAGTGTTACTTCAAATTCTTTATTAAGGAAATGTTCTAAAACTTTACGAGTACTTGATTCATCGTCAATGATTAACAATTTTATTTTTTGTTCCATGCTATTAATTCGGGAAGACTACAAATTCAATTTGAAATTTATATTATTAATGCTTTCAGAATCAGTGGTTAAAGTGTAATTACAAGCTAATGAAGAAAAAAAAAACGACTATTTATTGGGATTTTTGAATACTTTGAAGAGTTAGGTAATCTGTGCATAAATAGAGCAAAAATTATTCCAAAACATCATTTTTCGTTCGATTTAACGTATATTTCTTCCGTCATGTATAAAATCTCTTTTTTTTAACGTTTTTTATCGGTTTTTTACGAAAATTTTACTTAAAAAATCAAATTGGCTTACATCTTGTAGTTAGCTAATAATCAGGACGTTATCTAAAAATGAATAATTTTTATCTAAAAATGAATAATTCAAAAAAATCTTATCAATTTTAAGAAAATTAAGCGTAATAACTTCTAAATATATGAAAATTCAGCAAATAGCACTTGAGAAAAATATTTGGTCAAAAATCTCCGAAAAAGGAGATTTAAACACAGCAAACGTCCAATTGGTTTTGGCATTTGGCGAACGAAAGTATTTAGAAGAAATGTCTCCTTATGAACATTTAAGGTCCTTGTATCCTAACGCCGAAATTGTTATAAATTCTACGGCGGGAGAAATCTATCAAGACAAACTTCATGATAATTCAATCATTGCCACGGCAATTGAGTTTGAGAAAATTTCTATTAAAACCAGTCAAGTAACCATTGAAAACCATTTGCAAAGTTCACAAGTAGGTGAAGAATTAGCCCAAAATTTAATGGCAGATGATTTGAATGCCATTTTTATTATTTCGGATGGTGCTAATGTAAATGGGAGCGAATTAATTATGGCTTTAAATGAAATTATAAAGCATAAAATCCCTATGTCGGGAGGGTTGGCAGGAGATGATGCCCGTTTTGAAAAAACGTTAGTAGGCTTAAACCAAAACCCTACCTCTGGAAATATTGTTGGTATTGGTTTTTATGGAGATGGTTTAAAAATTGGGCATGGTTCAATGGGCGGATGGGAAGGTTTTGGCCCTGAAAGAGAAGTAACACAATCAGAATATAATGTCTTGTATAAAATTGGTGACAAAGCTGCTTTGGATATTTATAAAGAATATTTAGGAAAATACGCTGAAGAATTACCAGGTGCAGCTTTGTTATTTCCACTTTCTATGCGAGTTACGGAAGACGATGAGCCTGTTGTGAGGACGATTCTATCAATCGACGAAGAGAAAAAAAGTATGACCTTTGCAGGTGATATGCCCGTAGGGGCTTTGGTAAGGTTTATGAGGGCAAATTTAGACAGAGTTATTGATGCTTCTGCCGAGGCTGCCCAAAACTCAACATTAGCCTTTAAAGATGCACCAGAATTAGCCATATTAATAAGTTGTGTTGGGCGAAAATTAGTAATGGGACAGCGAACAGAAGAAGAGGTTGAAGCTGTACGAGAAATTTTTGGTGATAAAACCATTATAACAGGTTTTTATTCTTACGGAGAAATGTCTCCTCGCAATCCCAATGCTCGTTGTGAATTGCATAACCAAACTATGACAATTACTACATTTTCTGAACTTTAATATATATGGACTCTCTAAATTTCCACCGTTTACTCAATAAGCAAATTACAAAATATCTCAGTGTAGATTGCTTGAACCAAGAACCTTTTCAACATTTTATTAAAGCAGTCAATGAGTCTTATTTTAACTTTGAACGTGATAAAGAGTTGTTTGAGCATTCTTCTCAATTAAATGAAAAAGAGTATGCAGAAATTAACGAAAAACTAAAAAAGGAAATCAAACAGCGAAGACTTTCTGTTGATAAACTTATTGACGCTATTTATTCTTTAGAAGAAAAGGAAGGATTAGATGCTTCAAAAATTATAGATTCAAATAATTTATCAAAATTGGTAGATTATTTACAAATTCAAATTGATAATCGAAAAAGAATTGAATCAGAATTGCGTATAGCGAAGGAGTTGGCAGAAAATGCTACTCAGGCAAAATCTGAATTTTTATCTATGATGAGCCATGAAATCAGAACGCCTCTGAACGCAATTGTGGGCATGACTTATTTGATGCAACAAGAAGAAGTTTCTGATAGTTTAGCCGAAAATCTTAAAATCTTACAGTTTTCAACCGATAATCTTCATGCTTTAATCAATGATATTTTAGATTTCAGCAAAATTGAAGCGGGAAAAGTAGAGTTAGAAAAAGCTCCTTTCGACCTCAAACAATTGATTTCAAATATCAAAAAAGCAAATCAGGTTAAGGCAGAAGAAAAAGAAAATAAAATCAAATTGATGATTGATGATGATGTTCCTAATTGGCTAATTGGTGACTCTCTGAGATTAGGTCAAATTATCACAAATTTGGTTTCAAATGCAGTAAAATTCACTAAAAAAGGAAGTATTACCGTAGAATTGACACTTCAAAAACGTGTTGGTAATTTAGCCATTTTAGGGTTTTCTGTGACCGATACTGGCATTGGGATTGAACCCAAAAAACAACAATTGATTTTTGATAAATTTACCCAAGCTAATTCAGAAACTACTCGTGAATTTGGTGGAACGGGTTTGGGATTAGTCATTACCAAAAAATTATTACAACTTCATAATAGTGATATTCATTTAGAAAGTGAGGCAGGAAAAGGAGCAAAATTCTATTTTACAGTCGAACTCGAAATTGCATCTGACGTAGAAAAATTTAAAAAAGATATAAATTTAGAGTTTCACGAAGAAGATATTTTAAAAGGTGTAAATGTTCTTTTAGTTGAAGACTACCCTGTAAATATTAAAGTTGCTACTAAATTTTTGGAGCGATGGAAAGTAAATATTGACATTGCCGAAAATGGTAAAATCGCTCTTGAAAAGTTTGACATTGGCAAATATGATGTAGTATTGATGGATATTCAGATGCCAATAATGGACGGATATACTGCCACTGCGGAGATTAGAAAGATAGATACCAAAGTGCCAATTATAGCCCTAACAGCATCTGCAACACTCAATAATCAGGATAGAGCTTTTACCGTTGGTATGAACGACTACATCACTAAGCCGTTCAATCCCAAAGAGTTATTTAATAAAATTGCTAAATTTAGTGTAAAACTTTAGCTTGATTTTAATCTTCTCGTAAAGTTTTGAGACGTTGTTTTAAAGTGGGTAAGTACCCATCCATTTCAGCAACAAAAGTATTTACCGCCGAAATCAGCCAATCTTCATTGGCTTGTTCTTTGGCGTTTTTTTCAATCTCAACAATTTTTGATTCCATCAAATTAAGCCCAACCATAGCTAAGGTTGGTTTTAATTTGTGGGATTCTTTACTAAGATTTTCCCAATCCTTTTTTTCAACAAAGTTTTGTAATTGGTAAAAATCAGGCAAAACATCTTCTAAAAAAGTTTCAAACATTTCTGCGGCATATTCTTTGTCATCACCGTATAATTGTTCCAGACTGGTTTGGTCTAAATCATAAGAAATTGCTAAGGTTTCAGGCTGTTTTACGACGGAATCATTGCTACCGATGTACCGTTGTAAAATGCTCAAAAGATTGTTAGGAGCAAACGGTTTAGTCACAAAATCATCCATTCCAGCCGACATTGCCTTGCTTTTTTGGTCTAACATTGCTGAGGCAGTAAGAGCAATAATGGGCGTTTTTTGATTCAAACTGTTGGTATTTCTAATAGTAATGGTTGCTTCATAGCCGTCCATATTTGGCATTTGAATATCCATTAAAATTAAATCAAAAAGTTTTTTCTGTGCTTGCTCTACCGCTTTTTTCCCGTCAGAAGCAATCACAAAATCTATTTCCCATTTGGTTAACAAACTACTGATATACTTTTGATTCATGATGTTATCTTCGGCAACCAAAACTTTTGAGCCATTCAAATTTTTAGGGGCAAAATGAATTTCGTGGGTTGTGGGTAAAGCTTCCGTTTCAGATTTTTGATACGGTAATAGAAATGTAAAAGTTGAACCTACGCCCTCATCACTGTTTACAGAAATTGTTCCCCCCTGAATTTCAACCAATTGCTTGGTAATTGACAAACCCAAACCTGTTCCCTTGTGTTTATGTCCATGAGAATTGATTTGCTTGAATTTTTGGAAAATCATATCCATTTTTTCTGCTGGAATACCACTTCCTGTATCTTCAATCTTAAATTCTATCCAATCAAATTTTTCATCTTGCCGCTTTTGTTTTACGGTAATATCAATTGAACCTTTCTCTGTAAATTTTTCAGCATTGCCAATAAGATTTAGCAAAATTTGGTTCAATATCAAATCATCACCGATATAATACCCTGTTATTCTGCCATCAATCATCAAGTTTATTTCTATCGGACGACCTTCAATTTTAATCTGAAACAATCTTTGGGTTGTTCTTAATAAGCCTGCCAAATCAAATGGATGATTTTGAACTTCTACTTTTCCTGCTTCAATTTTTGCCATATCAAGTAAATCTGAAATTAGGGTTAATAAGAAATCTGCCGAAGTTTTAAGAATATCCAAATACTCATATTGTTGTTTATTGGGACGTGTATCAAAAAGCAGGTGAGTCATACCAATAATGGCATTGAGTGGCGTTCTAATTTCGTGACTCATATTTGCCAAAAATTGCTTTTCAGATTGTCGAGCTTGTTCTGCAATTAATTTTGCTTGTTCAAGTTCTTGTTCCAACAATTTACGTTCGGTAATGTCATAATGAATTCCCATCGAGCCAACAACTTCGCCATCATCGCCGAAAATGGGAGCACCACTAATAATCACCCAAAGGCGACTTCCATCTTTCTTTTTTAGTTGTAATTCATAAGAAGAAGCACTACCTTTTTTACGTTCTTCTTGATTTTTATTTAAAGTATCATCTGAATCACTCGGGAGTAATAACGCTGGGGCAGATTTCCCCACTAATTCTTCCTGAGAATAACCAATCATTTGGCAAAAACTATCATAAGCTCTAATAATAATTTGGTTATTATCTACCTCCAATAGCCCCAACTCCATATTATTCATAATACCACGATATTTTTCCTCACTTTTTCGGATTAATTCTCGTGCATTATATTGTTCGGTAATATCAGAATATTCCCAAAGATGCCCTCTATATTGTTTTTCCAAAAAAATTGGAATGTAGGTTCTCAGTAAAATTCTACCATCAGCCATTTGAAGGTTTTCGTCAACAATCAGTCGCTTTTTGTCTAAAATTTTATTGATTTTGGCAAGAAAAATATTGGGATGTTTAAAAAGATGTTTAGACTGTTCGGCAGCATTTGAGCAGTCCATGCCAATCAGTAATTCGGGCTTTGTTTGAATACCAAAAGTATCGCAAAATTGTTGATTGACTAATACAATTTTACGGTTTTCGTCTTCTACTAAAACGCCTTTTTGGAGATTTGTAATAAGGGTTGCCAAACGAGTTTGGGTAGCCCTTAATGAGTCTTCGGTGGCTTTTCTATCTGAAATATCTCGTGCTACTGCCACTAATTCAGTAACAGTGTTTTCACCCTGAATTAAACGTACAGTTTGACCAATCCAAACGACATTCCCATCTTTTGTCTTGACAGGAAACTCATTATAGGTACTTTCCATTTTTTGTCCAATCATTTCTCGATAAACCGTTATCAATGATTCAACATATTGTGGAATGATAAGTTCTGTAAAATGGCGACCAATAATTTCGCTTTCGGTATAACCCAAACGATTTTCGACTACGCTATTGACAAAGGTAAAGTAGCCTTGTGGAGAGATTTTATAAATAATATCTTGAACCGACTCGATGAGTTCTTGATAATTTTTTTCTGTTTTTTGTAATTCTGCAATCCCTAACTGTACTTGTTTTGCAAGGTTTTCATTGAGGTTCTTTAACTGTTCGTTGGTAGTGTGTAAAGCCAAAGCTTTCTCTTCCAAGATATTCTCGGCTTGTTTACGGGCTTTTTGTTCCCTTTCTATACGACGTTTTAGTAATTCAAGCTCCTCCATACTATTTTTTTATAATTACAAATTTTGTAATACTTCCATCTTCATTTATTGGTATCTGTGAAATTTCGACATTTTCTTTATAATATTCAACACAGCCTTCTATTAAACCAAAGGCTAAATCAGCCATTTTTCGAGCAGACGAATAGGTCATAACTAACGTTTTATCGTCGGGTCTTTCAATGTCAAAATGGGGCAATTCTGCATCAGGATATAGTTTTTGAACCTCTACATGAATATAATTATGGATTGATGCCAAAAAAGTAAAAGCATCAGGAGCTTTTGCCATAAAATGGCTATACGTTTTAGTAAAGGTTTTGAATAAATATCCCCCAAAAACTTTAAGTAATTCGTTGATTGGAATGTTGGTTTGCTTAGCCAAGTTTATCACTAAACTAACCATTTCTGTGTGCTGATAAGTACCAACGGATGTATAAACACCTTCTGATGGTAATTCGGTGGTTGACAGCAGATTATCGACCATTGTATAGCCAAATTTTTCTTCAACCATTTCAAGAAATTCTGTAAAAACGATGCCTTTCATAATAATTTTGACGGTAAATTATATTGTTTTTTTATATGTTCCCCAAGCTAAATCCCAAAGTAACGATACTCGATTTTCCCAAGAATTTCCCTTTGCGGCTTCAAATCTTGCGTGTTTTTTTTCTAAAGAATTATCATTTATTGCCAACGGAATCATTTTTAAAAATTCTTCGTGCGAATTAGCTAAATAAATACTGCTTTCAAAAGTGGCAATATCTTCAGAAAAATTGGTGGTAACAACTGCTTTGCCTGCTGCTAAATATTCATTGATTTTTAGCGGATAAATTCCGCCTGTTAAATTCGTTTTTGCAAATGGAATGATGGTACAATCAAAATATTGTAAATACGCAGGCAATTCTTCTATCCGTTTAGAACTCACAAAAACGATGTTTTTATAATCGTCCAGCTTAATATTTGTGAATTCTTTGTCTTTTCGGGGGCCTACAATTACAATCGTTTTGTCTGGGTTTTGTACCGCAATTTTCACCATTAAATCATAATCAATGCGTTGACAAACTGCTCCTGTGTAGCCAATTATAGGCGTTTTGATGTTTTCTAATTCTTTTGGTTTAGACAAAGTTTCTATAAAGGCCTTTTTGAATAAATGTACATCGCCACCATTCGGGAAATAATTTACGTTTTTATTATTCCTTGCCGAAATATTTCTGCATAATTGTTTAGAAGTCGCCATTGCCATATCATAATGCTGAACACAGATATTTTCTTTGACTAAACCGTGTCCTTTTACTTCTTCAATGGCATCTCGACTATGATAAATACTTAGTGTTGGCGACAAATATTTATCAATTTTAGCTAAATAATTTGGATTAAAAGAATTGATAAATAGATAATTTTTAAATCCTTTTTCTCTACAAATCCTTTTGATAACATTGCTTAATTGGCGGTCGTTATAATGACTGGCGAAATCATATAATTTACCTGCTGGTAACGAATAAATGGGTAAGGCAGGTTTGGGAGTTACCGCCACAAAATTCTCTGATTGGTCTGGAATATTTGTGAGATAATTTTTACCCCAAAGTAAAGCGTCCATCCGTTTTTTTACGGTTGGTTTGTTTCTTTCACGCCAAACGTCTGCCCAAGAATATGGGTAATCTATGTAAAAAACGGGGTTATTTCTACTTAAAACCTTTGCTAAAGCCAAAGAAGCAGACGACACATCTCCATCCCACCGAGACATAGAAATGATGAAAATTGGTAGTTTTTTGAAGTCCTTTTCGTTCAACATAGATTTTACAAAACCCTTAGCAGGGCTAAATAGAAGGTTTTACAGATACAAGTCTTTTCGAGAAATCGGTTTTTTCTTTTTCAATGTTCGCCCTGCTCTAAAACCTATGATTAGAGCGACAATTACGGGCGGTAAAATAAAATTCCAAGGCATATTTTTTAAGTTAATGTAACCCAGACTTTTTGGGTTAATGTAACACAGACTTTAGTCTGTATGAATAAACCAATAGTCACTTATAGACTGAAGTCTGGGCTACTTTTTGGGTTAATGTAACACAGACTTTAGTCTGTATGAATAAACTAATAGTCACTTACAGACTGAAGTCTGGGCTA
>NZ_QGGO01000027.1:0-2111 GCF_003148625.1 Arcicella aurantiaca
GAAGCTGAATACCAAGTTGCTGTTGAACCTGTTGAGCAAGTCGCTCCTAAAGTAACTGTGCCTGTTCCACAAATTGAACCTGAGGTAACCGTTGGAGTAGCAGGAGTTGGATTAATAGTTACTCCAGTTGTTGCCGTTACAGAACATTTGCTTCCATTTGCTGCCGTAAATGTTACCGTTACCGTATAAGTTGTCGAAGCCGTTACGTTTGTATTAGTAACTGTTGCTTGTGTACTTGTAAATCCATTTGAACCAACCCATGAATAAGTAGGCGTACAATTGATTGATTTAGAATTAGCATCAAGCGTAGCCGTTAAATTAACATCACCTCCCGTACAAATGGCAGTAGGATTAGCCGTAGCTGTTACCGAAGCAATTGTTGTAGGCGTTCCTAAAGTAACATTAATATCTCCATCTTTCGAAGCCGTTGTCCAGTTATTAGTACCACCATTTGTGATATTAATTTTAAACCAGCTACTTGCTCCAAATTTCGTAATATCATTCAAACTTGCTCCTGTTCCTAATTGGAACGCAGCCATGTTTTGTGTGTATGTACCTGTCAAACCTGCGTAAATACCAGAACCTGTAAACGTACCATTTGAAGTTGGATAATAATACCAATCTCCAAGATTTGGCGAATAACCTGTACAGTGTGTATTGGCAACTGGACTACCTGTTGGAGGAGTTCCTGTACGCCCTGAATAATTAACAATTACATTAATACAGTCATTTGAAGTTCCACCTGTTACACAAGCAGTATAATTTAATACGGCTGTTCCGTCACAGAATTCTGTCAATTCTCCAGATTTCACAGTAAAGTGTTGATTTGGAGAAACTACATTTCCTTTCAAATCTGCAAAATACAATCCGTAAGATTGAGTAGCATCACCACAAAGTGTACTATTTGATACGGTTGTTTTACGTGATAAACAAACTGGGTCTTTTCCTTCGCAGTTAGCTAAAACTGTTTTCTTCACTGTATTAGATTCTCCTCCGATAAAATCTGTACAACCTGCTCTTCTTGCACAACGAATGTAACAAGTAGTCTGAGTAATTGCAGATGGTTGATAATTTGGAGAATTACTGTTCGGGATTTCTGTATAAAGGTTTTGACCAACAATATTCAATGGACAAGTTCCATTTGACAATGATGTTGTTTGTAACCATAAATATTCAATCGCTGCACTTGCATCTCCGCCACTCGCAGGCGTTACGCTTGTAATTTGTGCAGGAGTTTTTCCTAAACAAATACTTTCATCTGCTTGGATTGTTCCTCCGTTTGTAATTTTAGCAATGACTGTTGCTTTAACTTCAATTCTTGGAGATTCACAACCTGCCGTTGATTTACAAGAAACATAATAAGAAGTTGTTGCTGTTAATACTGGCGTTACATAAACTGAACCTGTTGTAAACGATGTTCCACCTGTTGCAGTTGCATACCATGTTGGTGTTCCTGTTGTACAGATTGCACCTAATTCAACTGTTCCTGTTCCACAAATAGTACCATTCTTAATAGCAGATGGACCAGATAAACTACCGTTGACAGTTGCTACAACTGGTACAGTTGCTGATTCACAACCTGCACTTGACTTACACGATACATAATAAGTAGTTGTTGCCGTTAAGCTTGGTGTTGTATAACTTGCTCCACTTGCGATTGATGTTCCGCCTGTTGAAGCTGAATACCAAGTTGCCGTTGCTCCTGTTGAACAAGTTGCTCCTAAGGTAACTGTACCTGTTCCACAAATCGAAGCAGGCGTAACTGTTGGGGCTGTTGCTCCGCCGTTTACCGTTGCTACTACTGATGTTCTACCTGATTCACAACCTGCACTTGATTTACAAGATACATAATATGTTGTGGTTGCACTCAAACTTGGGCTTGTAAAACTTGCTCCACTTGAAATTGATGTCCCACCTGTTGAAGCTGAATACCAAGTTGCTGTTGTACCTGTTGAACAAGTCGCTCCTAAAGTAACTGTTCCTGTACCACAAATTGAACCTGCCGTTACCGTTGGGGCTACGCCAAGCGAACCTACTGTCTTTTTAACAGCATTGGATTCCCCTGTGTAATCTGTACAACCTGATAATCTTGAACAACGAATGTAACAAGT
>NZ_QGGO01000027.1:2906-75942 GCF_003148625.1 Arcicella aurantiaca
TATGTTGTGGTTGCACTCAAACTTGGCGTTGTAAAGCTCGCTCCACTTGAAATTGATGTTCCACCTGTTGAAGCTGAATACCAAGTTGCCGTTGTTCCTGTTGCACAAGTTGCTTTTAAAGTAACTGTTCCCGTTCCACAAATTGATGCAGGCGTAGTTGTCGGGGCTGTTGGAAGTGGGTCAATAATTACTGAAACTACATTTGTTTCGCCCACGAAATCCGTACAACCTGCACGACGAGAGCAACGTTGAAAATAGGTAGTTTGTGAAATGTTAGTTAAGTCAAGTGTTGCACTGTTTGAATTAACAATTGCAACCCATTCACTTGCATTTGCTTGCGTAAACGTTGAAGCTGTTGTACTCTTCAACCACATATATTCAATCACTCCGCTCCCACCAGATGGCGAAGTAACATTTGTAAACACTGCTGGGTCAAACGCTCCACAATTTCTTTGGTTTCCACCAATCTGACCACCATTTGTAACATTATCACAACAATTTGCACTAAGAGCAACAGCCGTAGTTCCAGTCACAGAACATTTACTACCATTTTTCGCTGTAAAAGTTACAGTTACGGTATAAGTAGTTGCCGCTTGTACACTTGTGTTTGTTACAGTAGCTTGTGTACTTGTAAATCCATTTGAACCAACCCATGAATAGGTTGGAGAACAATTAGCTGATTTTGACGCAGCATCAAGAGTTGCAGTTAATACCACATTTGAACCTTTACATATTGATGTTGGATTTGCCGTAGCAGTTACCGAAGCAATATTTGTTGCAGTTCCCAAATTAATATTAATGTCACCGTCTTTTGAAGCAGTCGTCCAATTATTAGTCCCTCCACTTGTGAGGTTGATTTTAAACCAACTACTTGCTCCAAATTTTGAAATATCATTTAAACTTCCACCTGTTCCAACTTGGAATGCCGCCATATTTTGCGTGTAAGTTCCTGCCAAACCTGCAAAAATACCTGTACCAGAAAATGTACCATTTGAAGTTGGATAATAGTACCAATTTCCTACATTTGGAGCATATCCAGAACAGTGTGTATTGGTAAGTGGGCTACCTGCGGGAGGCGTTCCTGTACGACCCGAATAATTTACAGTTGCCGTAATACAGTCACTTGCACCACCTCCTGTTACACATCCTACAACTTTTAAAATAGCAGTTCCATCGCAAAACTCTGTCAATTCACCCGACTTTACTGTAAAATATTGAGATGGACAAGCAACATTAGCACTACTCTTTAAATCTGAAAACCACAAACCATACGACTTTGTAGCATCACCACAAAGACTACTACTTGATACTGAACTTTTACGAGATAAACATACGGGGTCTTTCCCTTGACAATTTGCATTAACAGTTGCTGTAATAACATTTGCTTCACCTACATAAGCAGTACAACCTGCACGACGAGAACAACGTGTGAAATAGGTTGTTTGTGTAATTGGACCTGCATCATACGTTAAACTTGTTGCTCCAGGAATAATTGACCACTGACTTTGCGTTGTTGTGTTCAAAACTGAAGAAGTCGTACTTTTCATCCAAATAACCTCTAATGCCCCTGCACCACCCGACGGGTCAGTTACACTTGTAAAAGGTGTAGGGTCAAAACCACTACAACCTGTTTGATTAGAACCAATTGTTCCACCTGAGGTTAAATTACTACAAGTTGACGTTAAAGAAACAGACACATTATCCAATTTCAAAGCCGTTCCATTTGTATAACCAACCACTCTTATCTTTGCTGTTCCTGTCGGAGCAGTTACACCTAAAAATTCATATTTAGAATATCCTGAAGAATTATAAACACTACCTGTTACTCTTTTTTCTACTCTACTACCGATAATTAATCCCAAAGAATTATAGAATTCATAACCAACTGAAGCATAATATACAGGATTATGCGTTGAAGCCATAAAACTAATATCATACTTTATACCTGCCGTAGCACTAATAGTTTGCCAAGTATAGTAATTACCCCAAGAGTCATTATTATTCAAAGCAAGTGTATTTCCAGAGTAAGCATATTGTCCAGAAAAAGTAAAAATAGAACCTGCCGGAGAGGCACTCCATCCAGTTGTACCACTATCAAAACCATTATTTGAAAGTAGATTTTGAGAAAATGTCTGCAAAGAGGCACTAAATAGAAAGAAAAGTAGAAATACCTTCCACATTTTAGTTCTACTTAACACATTTGGCATACAATTTGCTTCTTTTTTGATACCGAAATTAGATGATTTGCATAGATTGGACTCAGGCAGATAATCGACTTCAGCACAATTAAAGCTTAAAAACTTAGTAGAGTTTTTCATAAATAGCTATTGTGTTGTTTTAATTTTAGAAACATTTATTTTTTGAGGGTTATTCAAACACTTTTAGAGTGCAATTATTCCTTTTGCATTTGTTGCGAAATGCAAAACACAAGCAACCAATAATTATATCCACTGAAAATATGTTTAGCATTTTCAAAGACATAATTGACTTAGAGACACAAGCCCACAATACTTTTGTTGTGAAAAGCAATTGCGTAAAAAAAAGCGGCAATTTTTCAAGGCCAAAGCGGAACAGGCCGAGATAAATTAATATCACAGAATACTGAATATTATTTTTGGAAGGTAAGGAATATACAAATCAAGCTGAGAATGCTTTACCAATCACGGCAAACACTCACAGTTTAAATCATACAGGATACTCGAATAGAATATATAAATTGATATAACACAGCAGGCTAAGACATTGAGAGAATCGGCGGATTATTTTCAAGGTTTCTTAAATAAAAACGAGGTATTGGCACTCAATGAGCAACGCTATTAATGCACTCAAAGTTTAGACTGATACCAATTCTTATTAAGATATTTGCTGTATTAGAGGGTAAAATTATGTAATTCACTATTAAATTCAAATAAATCTCTCTTAATTTATCATTAATTTTATTTCATATTTAGGCTATACGTAGAATTTAAACATTCAAAGTCATAAAATAGCATATTAGCATTTCTTGCTTATATCTTTTATCATCATTTTTCTCAATTCTCCACGCAATTTCTATTTTTTTCTTTCTCCAAAATCATTATTTAGTGTTACAGACATGGTTATTTTCAGGCACTAAACAATCGTTATTTAGCTTGTTTAAAATCGTTTTGAGTCATCATTTCATATTTTTTTAGAATTATATAAACATTCCCGAAAAGTTTTACAATTCTCTTTGTAAAATATCGAAAAATTCACTAATTTTGCGTTCCCAAATTTTAGCTGGATGCCCGTTCAGAAAAAAATAAGGTCAAATCATTGAAAATCAGAGTCGTTCCAACATCTGATGTACAAATGAAACATTTCCGAATCTTAATAAAAGTCCAACGTAAATGTGAATTTTGTAACACCTTCTGGCAGAGGTGCTTTCGTGAGAAAATATTATCGGACTTTTAAACTATAATAAAGTGGATACTTTAAGTTATAAAACCATCTCATCAAACGTAGCTACTGTTGAAAAAGCATGGGTAGTAGTTGATGCAGAAAACCAAGTTGTTGGTCGTTTAAGTTCACAAATCGCAATGATTTTGCGTGGAAAAAACAAGCCTTCATATTCACCACACGTAGATTGTGGAGATAACGTTATCGTAATCAATGCTGATAAAATTCGTTTTACAGGAAAGAAAATGAATAACAAGGTTTACATCCGCCACACAGGCTACCCAGGTGGACAACGTTTTGCTACTCCAAGAGAAGTATTAGCAAAAAATCCAAGAGGAGTTGTAGAATCTGCGGTAAAAGGTATGTTACCTAAAAACCGTTTAGGAAGTCGTTTGTTTACAAACTTGTATGTATATGCAGGTTCTGAGCATCCACACGCCGCACAACAACCAAAAGAAATCAAATTCTAATCATCGTTATCTTTTATTTAGGGATTAGGAGTTAGGAATTAGGGGTTCGGTTCGCCAACCAACTGATGACTGATAACTGATAACTGATGACTGATAACTTCTCTATAAAAAAATGGCAGAAGTAACTAATACATTAGGAAGAAGAAAAACGGCTGTTGCTCGTCTATATATGACTCCGGGCAACGGTGCATACTCAATAAATGGTCGTACTTTAGAAGACTATTTTCCATCAGAAATTTTAAGAATTATCGTTAACCAACCTTTCGCTTTAACAAAAACTGAAGGTTCTTATGACGTTAAAGTTAATCTTGACGGTGGTGGAATTAAAGGACAAGCGGAAGCACTTCGTTTGGCTATTTCACGTGCATTACAAGAAATCGATGCAGAACGTCGTCCTGCATTGAAAAAAGAAGGATTCCTTACTCGTGACCCACGTATGGTTGAACGTAAAAAACCAGGTCGTAAGAAAGCACGTCGTAAATTCCAATTCTCGAAACGTTAATATTTGGTTATTCGTTATTAGTTACTGGTTATCAGTTGTTAGAAAATTTCTAATCCAATAACCAGTAGCTGATTACTAATAACTATTATTATATTCGTTAGCAAGGCTTACAGTGACCGGTGTCTTGTTGATATTTTTATATTTCATTTTAAATCTTTCAAGGTTTTAGGTATAAGATTTTAGGTTTTAGTTGCATTACTAACCCCTAACTCCCAAGCCCTAACACCTAACACAAAAAATGGCACAATTAGAATACAAAGAATTATTAGATGCTGGTGTTCACTTCGGACACTTAACACGTAAGTGGGATCCAAGAATGGCTCCGTTTATCTTCATGGAGAAAAATGGTATCCACATTCTTGACCTTAACAAAACTTTAGGTTGTTTAGATGAGGCTTGCAATGCTATCAAAGGTATTGTTCGTTCTGGACGTAAAATCATGTTTGTTGCTACTAAGAAACAAGCTCAAGAAATCGTTTCAGAAGAAGCTCGTCGTTTGAAAATGCCATACGTAACTGACCGTTGGTTAGGTGGTATGCTTACAAACTTCCAAACTGTTAGAAAGTCTATCAAGAAAATGGGGACTATCGACAAGTTGTTGAAAGACGAAGTAACTGTTAAAGCATTAGCAAAACGTGAGCGTTTAATGATGTCTCGTGATAAGGAGAAAATGGAAAGAGTATTAGGTGGTATCACTGAATTAACTCGTCTTCCTGCAGCTCTTTTCATCGTTGACGTTAAGCGTGAACATATCGCAGTAGCTGAAGCACAACGTTTAGGTATCCCAGTTTTTGCTATGTGTGATACTAACTCAAACCCTGATTTAGTGGATTTCCCAATCCCAGCTAATGATGATGCTTACAAATCAATCGCTTTAATTACTTTAGCAATTGGTAAGGCAATCGAAGAAGGTTTGATGGAACGCAAACAAGATAAAGATGACGCTCGTTTAGCAGAAGAAGAAGAAGCAAAACGTCTTGCTGATGAGGAAGAAGCTAAAGAAGCAGCTAAAGTAGCGGCTAAATACGAGAAAGAAGATTAATATAATGAATAAGTAAGAATGAATAATTATTAGTTTTCGTTCTTAGAATTATAAAATAATCATTTGCCTAAATAGCCCATAGTTTTCTGTGGGCTATTTGAGTAAAAAATCAACTGAATAATAATTTCTTTACAATTATTTTCAAATTAATAAATTTTCAAATTTTCAAATTAACAAGACAATGGCTATTTCAGCAGCAGACGTTAATAAATTAAGACAAATGACTGGTTCGGGCATGATGGATTGTAAGAAAGCCCTTACTGAAGCAGGTGGTGATTTTGAAGCCGCTATTGATATTCTCCGTAAAGCTGGTCAGAAAGTGGCAGCAAAACGTGCAGATAACGAAACTAACGAAGGTACTGTATTAATCGCAATCAGTGCTGACGGAACAAACGGTAAATTAGTAGCTTTAGCTTGCGAAACTGAACCAGTTTCAAAAGTTGCTGACTTTACTGAATTAGCTTCTGCTTTATTGGCTTCAGCAGTTGCAAATAATGTTGCTGATAAAGATGCTTTATTAGCTTCTACTTTAGCTGACGGACGTGTTGCTCAAGAAGCAATGGTTGAATTGACTGGTAAAATTGGTGAAAAAATCACTATCGCTGGTTATGAAAACGTAACAGCTGACAAAGTTGTTTCTTATATCCACTCTAATAATAAAATCGGTGTTTTAGTAGCATTTGCTAACGTCCAAGGTACTGATGTTCAAGAAGTTGGAAAAGACATCGCTATGCAAATCACGGCAATGAAGCCAGTTGCTTTGGATAAAGATGGCGTTGATTCAGCTACTATCGAGCGTGAAATTGAAGTTGGTAGAGAGCAAGCTCGTGCTGAAGGTAAACCAGAAGCAATGTTGGATAAAATCGCTGCAGGTCGTTTAGAGAAATTCTACAAAGAATCTACTTTGTTGAACCAACAGTTTGTAAAAGACGGTTCTATCAACATTAAGCAGTTATTAGAACAAACTCAAAAAGGTTTAAGTATCTCTTCTTTCAAAAGAATTGCTTTAGCTTAATCTCTGAGTTAGGAAATATTAAAAAGGGCTTTTTCTTCGAGAAAAAGCCCTTTTTATTTGGAATGGATTATCTGAATTATGATTTTTTGGATTTAATAATTGCAGGATTTTTAGTAATCTTAAAATCCTGCAATCGTATCAATCTTAGTTCTAACATCCTCTACTCCTCTTCAGTCATATTTTTCATCTTCATCAATAAAGTATAAGCTCCTTTTGTTACAATTGACTTATTAGTGAATGCTTCTCCATTGAGGATTTCGATGAAACCGCCTTCTTTATTACCAACTTTGACTTCTATAATTGAAAATTGATTGGTTTTATCTTCAATAAAAATGAAATCTTTTCCTTCAAAATTAACTACTGCGTCTTCAGGCAGTGTTAAGGCTGAATTGTTTTTTACTTCAATCTCAGCATTCATATACATTCCCGGCAAAAGATTTTTATCATAATTTTCAAAGTGACAATGCACATCTGCAATATGCTCGGGAGAAAGGTCTTTACTAATTAGAATTATCTCACATTGATGTTTTTTATTAGGTTGATTATTGGTGTAAGCAATTACTTTTTGCCCAATCGACAATTTATTAAGGTCTTTCTCAAATACACTAAGGTTCAAATGTATATCGGTTGGATTGACCAATTCAAATAAAATATCAGATGGATTGACGTATTTACCAATATTAACATTCACTTTTGAAACAAAACCGTTGATAGCAGAATAAATATGAACACTTTTAGAAAGGTTTCCTTCGGTCAAAGTTTTAGGATTGATATTGATTAATTTCAACTTTTCAGCCAATGCACTTAGATTAATTTTTAGCATTCTATATTCCGATTCTGCTTGTTGAAAAACCTTATCACTACTGGCTTGGCTTTGATTTAATTCCTTTTGGCGTTGGTATTCTTTCTCGACAAAAAACAATTTCGATTGATTGATTAAATAATCTTGTTGCAACTGAATATACTGCTGGTCTTCCATCGTGGCGATGATTTCTCCTTTACGGACAAACATTCCCGGTAATAATTTTGACGACTTTAAATATCCACCTAAAGGCATACTTACCGAAACCATATTTTGAGGCGGAACGTCAATTTTGCCATTCAATTTAATGATGGAAGAAATGTTTTTACGTTCCAAACTCCCCGTAACGATTTCAGTATTTTTACGCTGCGCAGCCGTAAGTGTTACGGTATTTTCTTCTGTATTTTTAGCTTCTGAAACTTGTTCAGTAGTAGGTTTTGAGCCACACGCCCAACATAAAATAAGGCTTGAAATTAATAACAACCTCACCCCCAACCCCTCTCCAAAAGAGGGAGTCTTCATCCGAAA
Organism: Arcicella aurantiaca; assembly: GCF_003148625.1. GTDB lineage: Bacteria > Bacteroidota > Bacteroidia > Cytophagales > Spirosomataceae > Arcicella > Arcicella aurantiaca. The sequence goes on from NZ_QGGO01000027.1 coordinate 10,683, forward strand.
AAACGTCTTATTAAATAGCGTTAAAATTATGCTATAAATCGCTTTTATCACTTTTTTAAATATTGAAATGATGATTATATTTTTCATGATATTATCTTAATTTCTTGATGTGAAATAATTGATGTGAATGATGCTTAAATTAAGTTCTTTAATAGCATCAATATAATTTGCCTGAATACCAATTGCCTGATTGGTCAGCATTACCCAATCTAAATAATTAATATCTCCGTTGGTAAATTGTTTATTTGCCGTTTGGATAATTTGAGTAGCATTTGGCAAGGCTTGTTGTTCGTAATATTGAATGGTTGCCAAATTGTTTTGGTACATCAAAAAAGCCTTCTGAAACTCTTTTTCAAGCGATTGTTTTTGTTGTAAAAAAGCACTTTCAGCTACTTCTTCGTACATTTTTGAAGCGGCAACTTTTGCCTTCGTAGCAGATTTAAAAATCGGGACATTTACCCCAACTTGAACTGTTGTAAAACGACTACCTAACGAATAATAAACATCATCTGAGCCAATACCTCTAATTGTACCAGAAAAAAGCCCTACGTTGAAATCTGGCAAAAGTTTAGTTTTTTCCAAAGCGGTATTGGCAATACTTAATTGCTTTTGCTGACTATAAATTTTGAGTAAAGGATGGTCGGCAATTGCGGTGCCGTCTGCCGTTAAAATATCTTTAATTTTAAATTCTTTAGCGTCAGGTTCTAAATCGGCATCTGTATTGAGTAATAATTTGAATTGAATTTTAGTTGCGTCTTTCTCTTGACGAACCATTTTCAATTGTAAATTGATATTTCCTCTTTGGCTTTCGGCGGTCGTTTTTTCTAAAATATTCGTTTCACCTTTTGTTAAACGCAAATCGGCTTTTCTGAGAAATTCTGCGTAAATCGTATCAATTTTGAGCAGTAATTTTTCTTTTTCGTTCCAATAAACAAGCGAGTAAAAAGTCTCAGTAACGGCTCGTTTCAGCTCTGCTTCTCTGAGCGTTACGCCCAAAGCTACCACTTTCCATTCTTCGGTAAGTAAATCTTTTTGGCGAGCATACACTTTGGGAGAACTAAACGATTGCGAAGCTCCTAAACGATTATCAAAATAAATACTATTGTTTTGACCGAAATCACCTACAAAATTGGTAGTGGGCAAATTATGATAAGTTTTTATGAGTTGCTCCTGATAATTAGCTCGCAACTTTTCACTTTTAACCCCTAAATTTTGATTTATTGCCGTACTAATGGCAGTTTCTAAAGTTATAACCTCACCCGAAGCGTCGGTCGCCCCAGCCCCTCTCCGTTGGAGAGGGGAGTTTTGAGCGTTGATGTTATTATTCAATGAAAATAAAGTCAATAAAATGACAATGCTTGTCGCTGTTTTTAGGTCTAATGTTTTCACTCCTTTTTCAAAAATGATGTATAAAATTGGTAGAACGAAAAGCGTTAGGAATGTAGCTAATAACAAACCACCAATAACAACTGTTGCTAATGGACGTTGAACTTCTGCTCCTGCTCCATTGCTTACTGCCATTGGCAAGAAACCCAAAGACGCAACAAAGGCAGTCATTAAAACAGGTCTTAAACGCAACATTGTACCTTCCAAAACTATCTTTTTCAAATCGGTCATACCATCGTGTTTGAGTCGGTTGAATTCAGCAATTAAAACGATACCGTTCAATACCGCAACCCCAAAAAGGGCAATGAAACCAACGCCCGCACTGATACTGAAAGGCAAACCACGCAATGCCAAGAAGAAAATTCCACCAATAGCAGAAAGTGGAATGGCTGAATAAATCAATAAGCCTTGTTTTACCGAATTGAAGGCAAAGAATAATAACACAAAAATCAAAATCAACGAAACTGGCACGGCAATCATTAAGCGTTGTTTGGCTGCATTGAGATTTTCAAAAGCACCACCGTAAGTGACATAATAGCCCGTTGGGAATTTCAATTTTGTCTCTACTTTTTGTTGTAATTCCGTTACAATACTCTGAACATCTCGGTCTTGAATATTAAAGCCAATTACGATTCGACGTTTGGCATCTTCCCGCTGAATCTGATTTGGACCATTCTTGATTTCTACACTTGCTAATTGAGAAAGTGGTATTTGCGTACCTTGTGGCGTTGGAATTAAGAGATTTTGGACATCTTCTAAATTTTTACGTTGGTCGGTATTTAATCTTACCACCATATCAAAACGCTTTTCTCCTTCAAAAATCAAACCCGTACTTTGTCCTGCAAAAGCAGTATTTATCACTCGGTTAATGTCGGCAATTGATAAATTATACTGAGCAATCATTTCACGTTTGTACTCAATAATAAGTTGTGGCATTCCCGTTACAGGTTCAACATAAAGGCTCTTTGTTCCTTGAACAGTATTGACGATTTTACCTAATCTATCAGCATACAAAGCCAAAGTATCCAGATTTTCACCAAATATTTTACAAACCACGTCTTGTCTTGCCCCTGTCATTAATTCATTGAAACGCATTTGAACAGGATATTGAAAACCAACCGTAATTCCGGGAACATCGTCGAGAGCTTTGGTCATTTTTTCCGATAAATCATTGAAGGTTTCGGCAGAAGTCCATTCACTTTTATCTTTCAAAATCACCATCATATCACTACCTTCCATTGGCATTGGGTCGGTTGGAATTTCGCCGCTACCAATTTTCGTAACCACTTTTTCTACTTCTGGAAATTGTGACTTCAGAATATGGGCAGCTTTTTGGGTACTTTCAATACTTGTTGAAAGATTACTACCTGTTAAAACTCTTGTCTCAACAGCAAAATCGCCTTCTTCCAAAGCAGGGATAAATTCACCGCCCAAAGTTGTCAAGATAAAAACAGCAAGGATAAATAAACTAATGACTGTGCCTAAAACCATTTTGGGATGTCCCAAAATTTTAGCCAAAGTATTTTGGTATGCACGCTCAATTTTTCCCATTAATCTATCCGAAATATTGGGTGTATGTTTCGTTTTCTTACTCAAAAACAAAGAACTCATCATTGGAATGTAGGTCAGCGACAAGACAAATGCTCCCAACAAAGCAAAGGCAACAGTCTGAGCCATTGGTTTAAACATTTTCCCTTCGATTCCCTGAAGTGTAAAAATGGGAAGGTAAACAATCAAAATAATAATTTGCCCAAACACGGCACTATTCATCATTTTACTGGCTGAATAATTTACTTCGGTATCCATTTCAGCTTGGGTAAAGCGGTCGATGGTTGTTGCTTGGCTATCTTCCGATAACTGTTTACTGACAACTGATAACTGATAACTGCTCAAACGGTGCATCACCGCCTCAACGATAATTACCGCACCATCAACAATCAGTCCGAAATCTAATGCTCCTAAACTCATTAAATTTCCACTTACGCCAAACGTATTCATCAAGATAATGGCAAAAAGCATCGCCAAAGGAATAACTGAAGCCACTAAAAGTCCTGCTCGGAGATTTCCCAAGAATAAAACCAAGACAAAAATGACGATTAAAGCACCTTCTAAAAGATTTTTCTCCACCGTTCCGATGGCGTTATTTACCATTTTGGTACGGTCTAAGAATGGCTCAATAACCACACCTTCGGGTAAGGTTTTCTGAATTTGGGCAACTCGTTCTTTTACATTTTTAATGACTTCACTACTATTTGCCCCTTTTAGCATCATTACAACGGCTCCAGCCACTTCACCCTTGTCGTTATAACACATAGCTCCGTAACGAGTAGCATAACCAATTTTCACCTCAGCAACGTCTCTGATAAATAAAGGTGTACCACTTGACGTTGATTTTACGGATATATTTTCAATATCTTGAATTGTACCAATCAATCCTTCGCTACGAATGAATAAAGCAGTCGAAGATTTTTCGATATACGCACCTCCTGTATTCTGATTATTCTTTGCTAATGCCGAGAAAACGTCATCAATTGTTAAACCGTAAGATTGTAATTTATGGGGATTCACAGCGATTTCGTACTGTTTTAGCTTCCCACCAAAACTACTGACTTCAGCAACACCTTTAACGCCCAATAATTGCCGACGAACAATCCAATCTTGAATAGTACGTAATTCGGTTTCGTCAAATTTGCTTTCATAACCAGCTTTTGGGCGGACTACATATTGATAAATTTCGCCTAAACCCGTTGAAACAGGTCCTAATTTTGGCAAACCAATTTCTGGTGGAATTTCAGCTTTTACTTCTTGCAAACGTTCTGCGACTTGTTGTCTCGCCCAATAAATATCCGTTTCGTCATCAAAAACGATAGTCACTACGGACAATCCAAATCTGGAAAAACTCCGAATTTCTTTTAAGCCTAAAATATTGTTATTTGCTTGTTCGATAGGAAAGGTAATAAGTCGCTCAATATCAGTTGCCCCAAATGACGGAGCAACCGTAATAACCTGAACTTGATTATCTGTAATATCAGGCACGGCATCAATCGGGAGTTTGGTTAATGAAAAACTACCATAAATCATCAAGGCAATGGTAAATAACCCAACGATGAGTTTATTGCCGATAGAAAAATGAATGATTTTGTTAAGCATAGTAATATAATTATTTACTTCGGCTGTCATACATGGGCAATCAAAAATTGAATTCAGAAATTCTTAATAATAAGAATAACCCTAACAATCATTGATAACTGAAAGCGAACAGTCAAGTAATTTTGAAATACAGATAGATACTCAAAAACAACAAACGTGTTCATGAGGCAATGATAAAATCAAGAAAGGATTAACAAAATTTGGGAGGTTGCCAAATAGAAGAAAGGAACGAAGACGTTAAAAAAGTTGGTTGATAACGATTCACAACTTTAGCTTCGACAAAAGGATTGAATATTGGAAATGTAAGATTTTGAGTAGGTAAATCTGCCGTAAAAGTGGCGTAATTCATGTGAAAATGCGTTTTGAAAGGCAGTTTCATATCTTTTTCATAGTCTCCGTCATTGACTGTTTCGGGCGTGTAGTGCATACACAAGAACTTCCAAAGCGTTAAATTTCTGTTTTGTTCTTTATGCTCTATGAAATGCTCTATCAAAAAAGGAAGTTTCAACGCCTGATACAATTCAGTCGTTGAAAACATATAAATGATAAGGAGCGATATGGCAACATATTTTTTCACACGACAAAGATATAGAATAATTTATTTGAGTGTGCTTTACATATCTTATTTCGTTAATTTGCGACCTTGAAATTTTAACAAAATATGAAACGCCCATACAAAAAACTTTGATACATAAAGAAATTATTAGGCGTTCCAACTGTGTCCCAATCTAATACCATTAAAAATATCTAAACATTATAATCAGATGAAAATTCTGCATACTGCCGATTGGCATTTGGGTAAACGACTTGATACTTTTTCTCGTTTGGAAGAACAACGAGAAGTTTTAGAAGAAATCTGTGAAATTGCCGACCGTGAAGCCGTTGAAGCGGTCATTGTGGCGGGTGATTTATTCGACAACTTTAACCCTTCATCAGAAGCAACCGAACTTTTATATACCACTTTACACCGTTTGTCTGACAATGGTAAACGTGCCATTATTGCCATTGCAGGAAATCACGATTCTCCCGAAAGAATTGAAGTTCCCGACGCTTTGGCTCGTGCCTGTGGAATTATTTTCGTAGGTTATCCTAATACTGAAATTAAGCCTTTTCGTACACAAGCGGGCGTGGAAGTGACCAAAACAGATAAGGGTTTTGTAGAATTAAAACTCCCCGAAAGTCCATTTCCTTTACGCTTAATCTTAACGCCCTACGCCAATGAATTACGGTTGAAAAAAGATTTAGGAGCAGAAGATTCTGAAGATGCTTTGCGGATTCATTTGCAAAATCATTGGCAAGAATTAGCCGATAAATATTTTGACAATCAAGGCGTTAATATTTTAGCAAGTCACCTATTTTTCATGAAAAAAGGAGGCGAACAACCCGAAGAACCCGATGACGAAAAACCAATTTTACACGTAGGCGGTGCATCGGCAATTTATTCTGAAAACATTCCCAAGCAAACGCAATATGTGGCTTTAGGACACTTACATCGCTACCAAATTATTGATAAAAGTCCTTGCCCAATTGTGTATTCAAGTAGTCCTTTGGCATATAGTTTTGCAGAAGCAAATCAGACAAAATTTGTAGTTTTACTCAATGCAGAACCCAACAAACCTATTGAATATCAACCCATTGCATTATTAAAAGGCAAAAAACTTTTACGTGAAAAATTCCATAACATTGATGATGCCGTTGCTTGGTTGGAGGAACACGTGAATGATTTAGTAGAAATCACGATTGTGTCTGAAAGTTATTTGGAAGTAACCGACAAACGACGATTATTAGATGCCCATCAAGGATTAATTCAGATTATTCCAGAGATAAAATCGCAAGGAACAGATGCCCAAGAGGGTATTCAAATTGATTTGACGATGGGCATGGAAGAACTATTTTCTGCCTATTTCAAACAACATAAAATCGGGAAAGGGCAAGAGCCTTCGGAGGGGTTGATGGCGATATTTAGAGAGGTGCAGGGGGAAGAGGATTGAAAATAGAATTTCGATAAATCTCCTATTTTCAAGAGTAATTTCTTATATTTGTTTACCTAATTTTTTGATAAATGTCACCTATTAATGAAGTAATTGATAAACTTACAAACTCAATTGAGAATGTAAAATCAGGGGAAAGTTTTAGGACTACCATGTTGCCTTTTTTGCCGAATGACAAAGGGTTTTCAAAAGGAAAATGGAAGTTTGATTGGACTAAAGAATCGACTGAAATACAAAGGCAAATTTTCAAATTAGTCACATTGGAGAATCCATCCATAATTCATGGATTAATAAGCATTGAAGACAAAGGCGACCTTATTTATATGCACCTTATTGAAAATGCAAAATTTAATAAAGGAAAAGAAAAAACGTATTATGGTGTAGCCGGTAATTTGGTAGCATTTGCTTGTAAAACTTCATTTGAAAAAGGCTATGACGGATTCATTTCTTTTACTTCAAAATCAAAATTGATTGAACATTATAAAAAATCATTAGGAGCAAAAATATTCATGGGAAATGTAATGATAATTGACACTCCTGAATCATTTAGGCTCTTTAAAAGATACTTCCCAGATGAAAACTAACATTGATTTTAAAAAATTATCTACGGCTGACTTGGACATAAATGGAAATTTAGAGCCAATCACCAAAGAAATAGAAGAGGCATTATCTGAGTTTTTGAAAAATAGAAAAAAGACTAAACGCTATACATCGAATAACGATAATAAAGTATTAGTTAACGTATAATCATTGTAAAAAGTAATAAGTCCGTCCTTTGTCTTTGTGATGAAGGACGGATTTATTTTAAAAAACCTATTATCTAACAATAGCACATTTATAATTTCAAGAAAAGTGATACCTAAATACCTAAAAATAAAAGGATTATATTCTTACAAATCCGAGCAAGAAATACATTTTGACCAACTAACAGAAGCGGCTCTATTCGGGATTTTTGGCTCGGTTGGTAGTGGGAAGTCATCAATTTTAGAAGCCATCACTTTTGCTCTTTATGGAGATACTGAGCGTTTGAATAGCAAAGGTGATGACCGAACTTATAACATGATGAATCTGCGTTCAGATGATTTGAGCATTGACTTTGAGTGTTTGGCGGGAAAAGATGCTCAACATTATCGGTTTTCGGTGCGAGGAAAACGTAATTCTAAAAATTTTAAAGATGTAAAAACCTTTGAACGAAAGGCGTATTTAAAACTCAATGAAGAATGGAGTCCGATTACGGCAGAAGATGTAGCTGAAAAGGTTATTGGACTGAGTTATGAGAATTTCCGTCGGACAATTATTATTCCACAAGGACGTTTTCAGGAATTTATTGAGTTGCGAGATAATGACCGCACCAAGATGATGAAAGAGCTTTTCAACTTGGATAAATACGATTTGAGTAGAAAAGTGGGGAGTCTGAATACTAAAAATAAACTTACTCTTTCAAATTTAGAAGGGCAATTAATGTCATTGGGCGAAGCTACGCCTGATATGGTTGTGCATCATGAGTTTGAATTAAAGTTGGCTCGACAAGAAATCAAGGTTTTTACTGAACAATTGGAGGTTGAAAATGAGTTTGATAAAGCTCTCACTGAACTTCGACAAGCTACCGAAAAAATACAGATTTTGAACGTTCAAGTGCTTGATTTAGAGAATAAAAAAGACTTTTTCAAGCAAAAAGAGGAAACGTTAAAAATCTACGAAATCTGTTCAAGACAATTTAAGTCTTTATTGGAATTGAAGAAATCGAACAAGGCGGTTTTGGAGCGAAATCAGGAGGTTTTTCAAAAAAATGAGAAACAATTAACTTTAATCGAAAAGTCCTTGATTGAGGCGAAAGAAAAACTTGATATTTTACGCCCACAATATGACCAAAAAGAAGCCCTTTTAACTGAAGCTAAAGAATTAGAAACAGTCATTGAAATTCTCGAAAATCAGGTTCAACTAACTAAAAAATCGGGAGCAATTGAACGGGGTTTAGAAATACAAAAAACGAAAGAAAACGAGTTAGGTTTACTGAAAAATCAAAAGCAAGATGCCGTTTTAGCCAATGACAAACTAAAAACTGAACTCCCTAATATTCAAGAATTTAGCTCAATAAAAACTTGGTTTAACGAAGCCGATTTTTTGCAAGAAACTAAAAGAAAAACGCATGATGAAGCAGGCAATTTACAGAAAGAATTAGTTAAACAACAAGACCTTAGAGTTGAGAAAATTTCAGCTATCAATCAACATTTTTCTTTGGAAATTCCAACGGACTGTACCACTGAAATCTTAGAAAATGCTTTTGCTGATTTACTCAAAAAGGCTGAACAGGAACAACAAATTCTGACTGAAAAATTAGAACATCTTAATACGCAAGCGGTTTTACAGCAATACGCAACCGACTTGAAAGATGGAGACGAATGTCCTTTATGTGGAGCTGTTCATCATCCTGCTTTGTCGCAAAATGGGCATGATTTTAAGCAAGAAATCTCAATTATTAAGGTTAAAATCAGCGATTTTCAGAAACTGCCCTCTCGTGTACGTACTGCCCAAATGCCCGTTGAAAAGATTTTTTCTGAAATTTCTAACTTAGAAAAAAACAAAACTGCTATAAGAAATAAATGGGATGAAATAAAGACAAAAATTGAAACTCACGAGCAGAATTTTATCTGGGAAAAATTTGATAAAGCTGACCGTGAAGGCTTTGAAAAAACATTCAATTCTATCACCGAATTACAAAAACAAATCTCTGATAATGAAATACTTATCAAAAATTTAGATTTAAAATTTGAGCAAGACAGTCAAGCTAAAATCAAGGATATTGACACGCCTTTATTGAACTTACAAAATGAGATTTCGGGTTTAAAAATCACGATAGAAACATTAAGCAAGCAACTGAGTAAAATACAATTGAGCGATTATGAAAACCTGTCGAAAGAGGAAGTGTTATCAAAAATAAAATCACTCAAAAATCAATATGAAACGTTAAAAAATGATTTTGAAACAACGCAGAAAAAAGTAAGTGATTTTGAGCAAGAAAAAAATGTCATTGCAGGTAGTCAACAAGCATTATCGGAAGTTTTGAAAGAAGCCCAATGCGAACTCAAAAACACGCAAGAACAAATAGAAAACTTGTTGGTTATCAACAACTTTGATTCTGAAAATAAAATTTCTGACATTCTCCAAGAAGCGTTGGATATTGACTTGGAACGTTCGGAAATTGAAATGTATAATACTACTCTAAAAACGCTAACGCAAGAATTAGAGACGTATCAGAAAAACTACGAAAATCTAACTTATGACCCCGAAAAACATAAAGCGGTAAGCATTAAAATTGAGGAAATAACAAACAATCTCAACATTCAACGCAAAGAAGAAGGACGAATTGGGGGGCTTTTGAAGAAGGCTCAAGAAGATTTAGCCAAGAAAATGGAGTTATTGAAAGAGCAAGAAAAACTCAAAATTCGTGAACAACATTTGAGCGATTTAGCAACGCTTTTTAGAGGAAATGGCTTTGTTGATTTTGTTTCGAGCGTACATTTGCAGAATCTTTGCAATGCCGCCAATGTCCGTTTTCATAAAATGACTCGCCAACAATTACATCTTGAATTGGGTGATGACAACAGTTTTTGGGTGCGTGATGTGCTAAATGGCGGACGTTCAAGGCTTTTAAAAACGCTTTCGGGTGGACAAAAATTCCAAGCGGCTTTGTCGTTGGCTTTAGCTCTGGCGGATAATATTCACACATTGACGGAATCAAAACACAACTTTTTCTTTTTAGATGAAGGTTTTGGTTCGCTCGACCGTGAGTCTTTACAGGTTGTTTTCGAGACTCTAAAATCTCTCCGAAAAGAAAATAGAATTGTTGGTGTAATTTCACACGTTGAAGATTTACAACAAGAAATTGACCGTTATTTGACTGTTCGGAACGATGAAGAATTGGGAAGTTTGATAACGGTCAATTAATCGCATAAAATTAACATTCATGAACATCTTAATTTTCCATAATTCGGTATTACCAGTTAGTAAATACGGCGGAACTGAACGCATTATTTATTGGTTGGGTAAACAATACACGCAAATGGGGCATCGAGTTACTTTTTTGGCTCAGGCTAATTCCCAAAGTGATTTTGCCGATATAATTGTGTATAATCCTGCTTTATCTGTTGACTCGCAAGTGCCTGATGACATTGATATTGTTCACCTCGACCACACGCCTGTTCATCCGCTTCGTAAGCCGTACATTGTGATGATGCAAGGCAATCCGAGTTTTGATTTAGATTGCGATTTGAATACCATTTTCGTGTCTAAAAATCAGGCAACTCGCTATGGTTCAGAGGCTTTCGTACATAATGGTTTGTATTTACCTGACTACGGCAAACCTACTTTCACCCAAAAAAGAACGCATTTACATTTTTTGGCAAAGGCAGCTTGGCGACTCAAAAATGTAAAAGGAGCAATTGAATTAGCCCGAAAAACGAACAATAAATTAGCCGTTTTAGGTGGTTCTCGACTAAACTTAAAAATGGGTTTTCGCTTTACGCCGTACCCAAGTATTAAATTTTACGGAATGGTTGGCGGTGAGGAAAAGAATCAATTGTTGAATAACTCTAAGGGTTTATTATTCCCTGTTTTATGGCACGAACCTTTCGGAATTGCTCTGATTGAAAGTTTGTACATGGGTACGCCTGTGTTCGGAACGCCGTATGGTTCTTTGCCCGAATTGATTACGCCAGAAGTTGGTTTTTTATCAAACAGAAAATCGGAATTGGTTGCTAATATTAACGATATTGAGCGTTTTGACAACAAGAAATGCTCGGAATATGTAGCGGATAATTTTACTATCAAACATACCGCTGAGGCATATTTGAAGTATTATGAAGTGGTGATGAATGGAAAAACTATTAATCAAAAACCGCCAAGAGAAATAGAAAAACCTGATAAGTTTTTGTATTGGGGAGAATAGGTGTGGTGGATTTGTTACTGGGAATTAGTGGACTGGTTACTGGAATGAAGTTATTTAACTTTTTTTGAAGTTATCCATTTATAAAGTAATTGTACCCTTGAAATAAATACATCTTTATTAATTAGATAATATAAGATAATGATTAGAAGAACTTCGAACCTAATAGGGGGCGTATTTACTTCTGTTTTTTTATTGGGAAGGTTTATGAAAAAACCAACAGAAAAATTTTTGATATGAGGGAAAAATACGGTAATATTAAAAAGTCCAAGAACTAAAAGTAGTCCAGTGAAAGTAACTCCCCATTCAAAATTTCTGAAATACAAAACAGCATTTATTACTGTAAAGGCAAGAGCAATGTATTGATAATTTGTGATGAAATTTTCAATAAAAATAAATGAGAAAAATGTATAACACATTATTAAACAGACAATTACAAAAGGAATTAATTGTTTCTGTTTTTTATTCAAATTCATTTTATTTTCTTGAGTATATTTAAAAATGTTGTTTTACGGAAGTCGTCGTTTTGAACGACGACTTCCGTTGAAGCTCAAATATACAATGATTTTTAAAAACCAGTAACCCATTCCCAATCCACCAATAACTAAACACGCTACTTAACTTCAAAAACGCCCTCTCCTATTCTATATCCTTCTGAGTAAAGTTCAATGATGTGCTTTCCTTCTTTATATGATAACCCACGACTGTAAACAAATTCTACTGACTGATGAGAATTGTCGTAGATAATTTTCTGTTTTGCCGTATAAGTCATTTCTTTATTCTTGTAGTTGAACGTTCCCGAACCCGTTGCCATGTCTGCAATCGTTGCTCCTGATGGGTCGATAATTCTTAGGAAAATCGTTTTTGCTTCACGAGTCGTCACTTGATTTTCTTGTAAATAGAATGTAATTCTTACTTTATCTACTCTTTTTGAACGATAAACGCCTCCGTCACTTTCCTTTCCTTTCGTTGAAATTGCATAAATATTGATACTTTCGGCACGTAATGCAGCCGCTTGAGACACTTTTTCGTTTAATTCTCGGTTACGAGCTTCTACTTCTTTGGCACGGTCTGCTAATTCTTTTTGCTTGATAGTAAAATTCATTGCCGAATCGCTCAATGCTCTTTGGGCGTAAGAAATTCCTTCTAATAAATTCTGCGTTTCTTTACTCAATGAGTCGTTTTTGGCAACTAAAATTCCATTTTCTCTACGTAATTTGTTTAATTCTACATCTTTCTGACCCAACAAAATCATGTATTCTTTGATTTTCGATTGGTATTTTTTCACCGAAAATCCTTCCATTTTTTGCAACGAAAGTTTATCAGCCTGCAATTGTTCTTTTGCACGCATCAATTCTTCTACATTTCCACCAAGTTTTTTGATTTCAATAATCTTGCTATTCAACTGATTTTCGATTGAATCCAACTTTGTATTTGCCTGCAATAATTCTTTGGCTTGTAAAGTCGTAATTTCTTCAGCTTTATGATTATTCTGACGCTCACGAACGTATAAAAAACCCAATGCTAATGCTAAAAGTCCTAAGACTGCCACAGCAATTTTCAGTTTATTTTCGCTTTGTCTATTCGGATTATACTCCATTTCAGATTTTTTATATTTAATGGGTCGTGTTAATTTAAAAACGCTTTTTCTTGTCTTTTATTTAAAAAAATAATCCACGAACAATGTTTAATTTTACAAATCTAAGTTATTGCAACTGATAACGCAAAAAATTGTAATAATCAACTAATCCTTATGAGTTATCGGTCATTTAATTCAGATTGTATTTCTAATTATTTTAGGCTGACGTAAGTAATGAGACAAAATAAAACGCTATTTTAAAATATCACAAACCATTGATAATCAAGTTTATGATAATCGTAAATCGTAATTCTTAAATCGTCATTGTACTTACTTCGACAATCAGCGAAAACAAACATAATTTAATTTATACAGTTTTAAGTCAAAAGTCAATAGCTTAAAACAATTCAAATAATGAATATAGCAGAAAATATAGACAAAATCAAGGCTGAATTGGCAGGTACTTCTGCCCGATTGATTGCCGTTACAAAAACGAAGCCTTTAGAAGACTTACAAGCCGCTTATGATGCCAATTGTACAATTTTTGGGGAAAATAAAGTCCAAGAAATGGTGCAAAAATGGGAAGTGTTACCCAAAGATATTGAATGGCATTTAATTGGACATTTACAATCCAACAAAGTGAAGTACATGGCTGAATTTGTAGCAATGATTCACTCGGTAGATTCTTTGAAATTGTTGCAAGAAATAGACAAACAAGCCTCAAAACATAACCGAGTAATTGATTGTTTGCTACAAATTTATATCGCCCAAGAGGAAACCAAATTTGGATTATCGGAAGATGAAGCTCGTGAGATTTTGGATTCAGAGGAATTTAAAGCCATGAAAAATATCCGAATTGTGGGAGTAATGGGCATGGCAACCAATACCGACGACCAAGAGCAAATCAGATTGGAATTTAGAAGTTTAAAAACGTTCTTCGAAACGCTGAAATCGGAATATTCTGCAAACGAAAACTTACAATTCCGTGAAATTTCAATGGGAATGTCTGGCGATTTTATGATTGCAGCCGAAGAAGGTTCAACCCTTGTGCGAGTTGGTTCTGCCATTTTTGGAAGTCGATAATCAATTACAAAAAATAACCATTTTATAAACATTAATACAATAATGCCATTTAATCAAAATTATATCTGCTGCTTTGGGGAAGTTCTTTGGGACTTGCTACCATCTGGCAAACTTCCCGGAGGAGCTCCCATGAATGTTGCCACCCATTTACAAAATTTAGGAACTCCGTCGGTAGTGATAAGCCGTGTTGGGAATGATGAATTGGGCGATGAAATCAAGACATTTTTGCAAGACAAAAACTGTACACTTGACTTCATTCAAACCGACGAAAGCCACCCAACAGGAAAAGTAAACGTATTTTTATCCGAAAAACACGAAGCTACTTATGAAATCGTTCACCCTGTGGCTTGGGATTTCATCAGTATTTCTCCCGAAACAATCGACTTAGTAAAAAACGCTAAAGGCTTAATTTTCGGAACATTAGCTTGCCGAGATACGCATACAAAAAATACATTATTAGCCTTGTTAGAAGTTGCTCCGCTAAAAATTTATGATGTCAATTTGCGTCCTCCGCATTATACACAAGCATTGGTTGAGACGTTTTTACACAAAGCCGACATTGTCAAAATGAACGAAGATGAGTTAGAAATCATCACAAATTGGTACGGATTTACGGAAGGCAATGACGAACAAAAATTGTCGCAATTGAAAGATAAATTCAATTTACAAACGCTTATTGTAACGCAAGGAGGAGATGGTGCGATGGTTTTGGCAGAACAAGGATTCTACAAATCAAACGGCTTTAAGGTAACGGTAATGGATACGATTGGCAGTGGAGATTCATTTTTGGCGGGTTTCTTGACCAATTATTTAGCAGGAAAACCTATTGATTATGCCCTCACGTATGCGTGTGCTTTAGGTGCTTTGGTGGCATCACACAAAGGAGCAAATCCACCGATTCAGGAAGTTGATATTTTGGAAATGATTGGTTGATTGGTTACGGGTTGATTAGTTACTGGTTATTGGTTATTGGAGATTGGTTACTGGTTAATTGGTTATCAGTTGATTAGTTACTGGAAATTAGTTTGCGTGTTTTCCCCTTCACCAATTTCCAGTAACTAATAACCAATTTCTAATAACCAGTAACCAATAACCAGTAACCAGTAACCAATAACCAGTAACCAATAACCAGTAACCAATAACCAGTAACCAATAACCAATAACCAATTCCCAGTAACTAATTCAAAACCATTTTCGGGAAACGATACATTTGAGAATCATAAACCATCAATTGGTCGATTTCTAACTCAAAGTATTTGTATAAAGGCGAACGTTCGAGTTGCTTATGAATATCGGGTTTGTCTTTGGCATTCATGGTTATCCAACCACGCCCAACCTCCGCAGAAATTGCGTAAGAATCAATCACTCCTTTCAATATCAGCTCATTAATTACGCCACGATGTTTGGGAACGAGACTCATAAAATCCTCATCAATACTAAAAAAAACACTTACCTGATATTTGTTCATCTTACGTCTTTTTGATTCTTGGTAAATATAGCGGTTATTAGGGATTAGGCAAATAGGAAAGAAAAATACTTTCAACTACCAAGGCAAACATAAAAAAAACCTTGACAGTTCGATTTACTATCAAGGTTTTTAGTTTAAGAATGGGTAATTGAACCAAATCTTACACGGCTCCCATTACGTAAACTGCTCCTTTTGGACCAGCTTCTGTGGTACTTCCTCCTGTATTTTCCAATGAAATCGCAAAAGCTACTGCGTTTGAGAATGACTTCATTTTCAAAATATTTCCTTTGCTATCAATCATACCTGCATCAACGGGTTTGCCGTCAACAATTGCCCAAAGTTGGTATTGTTTTCCTGTTGGAACTTCTGGCAATGATAACGCTGAAAGATATACTTCTTGCTTAGTTTTATCAAAATAAACTAATGCTTTCGCTTCTGGTGCAACTTCTTGCCCTGACAATTTAATAATCTTCACATCAGGGTTTTGTAAAATTGCTAATTCTTCTTGATAGCTTGCTTTCAAGGTCTGCCCTTCTTTGGCAAGAATTTGATTTTGACTTTCAAGAGCTAATACCTTTTCTTCCGAATTTTTCCAATTCTTGAAGAACCAAATATTTGCCCCAATACTTAGGGCTAATAATACCCACGAAGCCGCCATTTTAAAGATTGACCTCTGCGAGGCTGACGATTCGTTACGCTGATTGAGATTGATTACCTCACGAGGCTCAATGTCTTCTTTTACTGTTTGGTTAATCCCTTTTGAATACTTTTGCTCAACTGTTTTATGCTCATTAAAAAGATTGTCCATTATTTTATCTTTCAAAAAAGCAGGAGGTTGTTTTTCATATTGCAAAGCATAAGTTTCAAGTGAGTTTCTAATAGCATCTAATTCTTGGCGAATTGCAGGGTATTCCAGTGCCAGACGTTCCACTTCTGCCGACTCCCCAGCAGTAGCTACACCTAACACGTAGCTTTCTAAAATGCCTGATTCTATATATTCCTTAGTGTTCATATCCATTTATCTAAAATTGCCGATAGCAAAACAAGTCCAAATTGTACAAAAAATTGTCTCAACTGCACAATAGCAGCTTTAACACGAGTTTTCACTGTTCCCAAAGGTATTCCAAATTCATCTGCTACTTCTGCCTGTGTATAACCTTTGAAATAGAGTAATTCTATCATCTGTTGGTGTTCTGGGCGAAGATTCTCAACTACTTTTTTCAAACCAATGGCATCGACATCAAACTGACTATTTTCTTGATTATCAATCACGTTTATGTTTGAATCAATGTCTTGATTTCGTTGTGAATTTTGAAATTCTTGTGAGCGGATTCGGTCAATGGCAGTATTTCTTGCTACGTTCAGTATCCACGTAAACAAAGTTCCTTTAGAGCGGTTATAGCCGTCTATATTTTTCCAAATCTTCACAAAAGAATCTTGCATAACATCGGCGGCTATTTCTTCTGAGCGGACTATTTTCAAAATAACGCCATACAATGCCGATGAATAATTATCATACAAGATGGAGAAGCCTCGTTGGTCTTTGCTTTGCAGCAACACCACCAGAGCGTCTTCAGCTATAATCGTTTTACGTTTAGACATGAGTGTATTTTATCGATGAATGAAGTATATTTATTCATACTTACCACATTCTGATTTTTGATGGCTTAATAAAGATAATGGTAATAATTGAGAGTTTCCAAAGGAAAATATTTAATCTTAAAAAACGCTGGAATACTTTATTCAAGACTAAAGTATAAAATAATGAACAATATGTTTTAAAAATTGTTTAAAGTTCTTTAAAAATAGGTATTTAGAAATTTTCGGGTTATTTCACAAAATATAATAAATTGGAAATAAGCAGTTTATGTTTTTAAAGGTCACATACTTAAATATGGCTTATTGAGTAATTTTAGAAACAAAGGACTTTCTCATTTTGGAAAGCCCTTTGTGTATTACCCATTATTAAACCACACCTGTCTATTAGGCGTGGAGGGAATCGTAAAATGAATCATAAAGGAAAGTACATATTAATTAGCGATAAAGCCGCCACTTATTAAAAGACAGGATAATTATTACCTCTCTTTGCTAATTAATATTCTGTACTTCAATCCTTTATCCCGCATTTTTTTCTCTCCATACCTTACATCTTAGGCAATACTACGGCGTCTAATACGTGGATAACACCATTTGATTGATACACGTCATAAGTAGAAATGTTTGCCATTCCGCCATTTTCGTCTTTCAACACAATATTATGAGAACCATTGAACATAGCTGTTAGCGTTCCACCACTAACGGTTTTAAATGTAGCCTTTCCTCCTCCTGCTTTAATTGCCTTAGCAATTGCATCAAAGTCATATTTTCCTGCTACTACGTGATACGTTAATACTTTTGCTAAAGTTGCTTTATTTTCTGGCTTCAATAATGTTTCAACAGTTCCTGCTGGTAAGTTTTCAAAGGCATCATTTACAGGGGCAAAAACTGTGAATGGTCCTTTTGTTTGTAGAGTAGTTACTAAATCTGCTGCTTTTACGGCTGCAACAAGTGTTGTATGTGCTTTAGAGTTAACGGCATTTTCAACAATATTTTTTGTTGGATACATCGCTTCCGAACCTACTGTAACGGTTTGAGCGTTTATTGCAAATGATGCTATACCTGATATTAATCCGAATACTAATGTTACTTTTTTCATTTGTTTGTGATGTTTATGAATGTTTTTAATTTGATGATGAATTGTGTGTATCATTAATGAACTTACAAACAGATTTACGGTAAACAATTGTAGTTGGATTTAGTTAGACGAAAAAAAAAGCAAAAAACCCCACAAATGTTTCCATCTGTGGGGTTTTATATTTTCTAACCTAATTGCTTAAAATTCGCAAATAGAATTATTTTCCTGATTTTTTCTTAGCTGGAGCTACTGCTTTTGCAGGTGCTGGAGCTGCTGCTGGAGCAGTTTTAGAAACTGTTGGAGCTGGAGCTGGTTCTGCTGCTGCTGCTGGAGCTGCTGATTTTGGATTCACTTCTCCTTTGATTGATAATACAATTTGTGGACTTTCTGAATTACTTACAACTGTTACAGTTTTAGAGAAGTTACCCGGACGACCTTGTGAGTTGAAAGAAGCAGTAACTTTTCCTGTTTTACCTGGCATTACTGGGTCTTTTGTCCAGTCTGGCGTAGTACAACCGCATGAAGCTTGTGCGTTTGAAATTACAACTGGAGCAGTACCTGTATTTGTGAATTCAAATGTATAAGTAGCTTGTGTTCCTTCTTCAATTTTACCAAAATCATGAGATTCAGTTTTGAATTTGATAATTCCTTGAGCATTAGCGAAGGTTGCTACGAACAAAAATGCGAAAACGAAAAGTAATTTTTTCATGTCTAAATTTGATTTGTTGTTAAATATTTATTGATACCTTGTAATTTACTGAGAACTAAATTTTGTGCTTTTTTACACAAATGAAGTGCAATTTAATTTAAAAAAATCTTAGAATTTTAAGAGAATTGAATAAAGATTTTTCGATAAACAAAAGCGAAGAATATTCTTTTAATTCCTTGACTTATCACTCTTTAATCATCCCTTCCGATAATTCTACGAAACAAAAGTAAATGCTCTGAAAAGCTTTGCAAAATCTTTGCCAATCTTTAACAAATCATTAACAATAGATATTAAGCATATCACCCCACAGCAATGTTTGTTGTACTAATTAATTTTTTGTATTTTTGAGTTGAAATTTGATGTTTGAACCACCATATATAATGGTCAAAATTCACTATCTGGAACTACGAGGTTTGATATTTGGTTGTTTTAGAATCAAATATTATGCTCAAATAACGTAATTCCAACATCAAACATCGAATCATAAACATTGAGCATCGAAATTCAAATCTCGAACATCGAAAAACCCATACCCCAGCCTTGGAAAACACACTACTATCCGAAGTCCTCACATTCAGCAAAGAGTCGGTCTTGGCTGATTACCGTATTATTCGTTTGAGTCGAGAATGTAGCTTATTGGTCAGAAAAGAGGTTTTTGCAGGACGAGCGAAGTTTGGAATTTATGGCGATGGCAAAGAATTATGCCAATTAGCACTGGCTCGTGCTATGCAAGCTGGCGATTATATTTCGGGATATTACCGTGACCAAACCATTGTAGCGGCAGTTGGTGATATGACATGGACTCAGTATTTTTCTCAATTATACGGACATCCAGACGTTGAATTTGACCCACACACAGGCGGGCGTACCATGAACAACCACCACGCTACTCGTTGGTTGGACAAAGATGGCAAATGGCTTGACCAAACTAAACTATATAATTCAATCGGTGGAGTTTCTTCAACGGCAGGGCAAATGCCTCGTGCAGTTGGCGTTGCGTATGCGTCTAAACTTTACCGTCAACAATCTGAATTACAGAACATTTCAGAAAATTTCACCCGTAACGGAAACGAAGTTTGTTTCTCAACTATTGGCGATGCTTCTACCTCTGAAGGTATGTTTTTGGAATGTGTTAATGCGGCAGGTGTTTTGCAAATTCCTTTAGTGATGTCGGTTTGGGACGATGGCTACGGAATTTCTGTTCCTTCTGAATACCAAACCACAAAATCTTCTATTTCAAAAGCATTGGCAGGATACCAACGCAATGAAGACGAAGCTGGTTTAGAAATATTTACAGTAAAAGCATGGGATTATGTCGGCTTAATGGAAACTTACCAAAAAGCGGCTACTTTAGCTCGTGACTTTCACATTCCTTCATTGATTCACGTTGAAGAAGTTACACAACAACAAGGACACTCTGCTTCTGGCTCGCACGAGCGTTATAAATCAGCCGAAAGACTACAATTTGAACTTGATTTTGACTGTAATTTAAAATTCCGTGAGTGGGTAATTTCTGAAGGATTTGCTACGGAAGAAGAGCTACAAGAAATTGATAAAGAAGCCGTAAAAGAAGCTCGTCGTTGCCAAAAAGCAGCTTGGCAAGCTTATGCAGATTCGGTAAAACCAGAACGTGAAGATGCTCTTTCGTTGATGTACCAAGCGGCTGCCGAAACCCAAAACGGAGCAGAAGTAAAAGCCATTGCCGAAGATTTACGCAAAGCGGTTAATCCTATTCACCACGAAAATGTGGTAGCAGTAAGAAAAGTTTTACGAGCTTTACGTTTTGAAGAATCTCCTGCCAAACAAGGCTTACGTGAATGGTTGGCAAAAACGGCAGAACTCAATTTTGAACGCTTTGATTCTCATCAATTTAGTATTTCTGACGAATCTCCACTGAAAGTTCAAGCCGTTGAGCCTGAATATGATGGCAATTCGCCAAGTATTGATGGGCGTGAGATTTTGAATAAAAACTTCGACCATTTATTCACAATTGACCCTCGAATTTTTATTTTAGGAGAAGACGTTGGGAAAATTGGTGATGTAAACCAAACACTGGCAGGATTACAAGAAAAACACGGAGAACTCAGAATTACCGATACGGGAATCCGTGAAATGACCATTGTTGGACAGGGAATCGGAGCAGCAATGCGTGGGCTTCGTCCAATTATCGAAATTCAGTATTTAGATTATATCCTTTACCCATTTGCAACACTTTCCGACGATTTGGCTTGTTTGCAGTATAGAACGGCAGGTGGACAAAAAGCTCCTTTAATTATCCGTACTCGTGGACACCGTTTGGAAGGTATTTGGCACTCAGGTTCTCCGATGTCGGTATTATTAGGTGGTTTGAGAGGCGTACACCTTTGCGTACCTCGCAACATGACCCAAGCGGCAGGAATGTACAATACCCTTCTCAATTCAGACGACCCCGCCATTGTTATTGAGTGCTTGAATGGCTATCGTTTGAAAGAAAAATTACCAAATAACCTCCACGATATGCGTGTGCCTTTGGGTGTACCTGAGGTTATCAGAGAAGGACGTGACATTACGATTGTGACTTACGGTTCTATGTGTAGAATTGTAATGGAAGCAGCTCGTCAATTAGAAGAAATGGATATTTCGGTAGAAGTGATTGACGTTCAAACACTTTTACCTTTTGATGTTTCGCACAAAATTGTGGAATCTATCAAAAAGACCAACCGTGTGATTTTTGCCGATGAAGATATGCCAGGCGGTGGGTCGGCATATATGATGCAACACGTTTTGGACGAGCAAAATGCGTATCGTTATTTAGACTCGAAACCCGTTTGTTTGGCGGCTGTTCCGCACCGACCAGCTTATAGTTCAGACGGTGATTACTTCTCGAAACCAAACGCAGAAAACGTTTTTGATGCAGCCTACGCCATGATGAGCGAATTTAATCCTCAGCGTTTCCCGAAGATATATTAAAAGTAACACAGATTAACGTAACACAGACTTCAGTCTGTAAGTCAAGTTAACACCTCAATAGTTTTAACAGTCCCCTGTGACTATTGTAAACTTACAGACTAAAGTCTGTGTTACACATATTCCACACAAATGAAAAAAATCTACGCAATTATTACCTTCTGCCTATTTTGTGGCTACTCTTTATTTTCGCAAATACTACTGTTGTGTTAATGAAACAATTCCAATTTTTTACGGTCTGAACCAATCTTTTCATCTATTAAATTTGAAATATCTACTACTGCTCCATATTCTATAAATGTCTCATAAAACTTGTAATAATTATCTCCCCAATAAATCATAGCACAAGCCATTGGAGCACCTTTTCCTATATCTTGACCATTTTCTAAAAATTTTAGTCTTGTGTCATATAAAAAACAAATGGCTCTGGCTTTTGTAAAAACAAACCTCTTCCAGTGTGAAGTATTAGCTGCAATTGGAATTAATGCCAATACTTGTGAACCAAATTCAGTATTTGCATGGGCACATTTTGCCAACCAGTTTTTGATAGTAGTACCTCTTTCTTTATCTATTCCGTAAGGAGGATTTACAAAAATCGTTGGATAATTCCATGATTCTTTCAGTCCGTCATGTTCTGGCAGTCTATATTCTGTTTCAGCATTAACAACAGAATACTCGTTTGAGCAAGGGTCGAGGTCAATACTACCACCGTAAAAGTCTTTTACAGCTTTAACGTACTTGTGTGGTGTACCCCAACTTTGACTTAATGTAATTATACTTCTACCTGCACTCATTATAAAATTGTTTTCCAGTTTTTGTTTTTTAACTCTTCTAATTCATTGTTCAAATCTATCAAACTCTTTTTACTTGGAGAAATGACATTAAACCAACTTTCAACCGTTTTCAGGTTATCCTTAAAATATTTCAGTAGAATTCGGTCAGCTTCAATATTCATCTGAACTTTTGTAAACTGATTCTTCTTTTTATCTTCTTTGTAACTTGATAAAAATGTATCTCTAAGAAATTGGAATTCTGGAATTGGGTTCAACAATAATTTATCAATAAAATCTGATAATCCTTGGTCTGTTAAAAACAATAACCAGTCGTAAGATTGAGCTAAAACCATCAACTCTTTTTGAAAATGCTCTTCGCTAAAACTTAACTCTCCATCTGACGTTTTCTTAATCCAATTTCCATGATTACTAACAATGCCAATCGTTAAAATGAATCTGCGGAGTAATTCTTTATCAGAAGAGAAAATAATCTCTTCCATCAATTTCACATAAGGTTTGATTATATAAGAACCATCACTTTTGTAGATAATACCTTGCATTTCACCTACATCACAACGAATTTTTTGTAGGGAAGATGCCATTCTTGCAACATAAGCACCCTGTTTTGCTTTTTCAATTGTCTGCGGACCTTTGGTCATACCTTCTTCAACGCCAACTCGCTTACATTCAAACATGGCATAAGGTTTTCTATTTTGCTCGTAAATATGAAGTTCTAAATTTCTACCTTCATCTGATTTAATACTGCATAAGAGAAAGGAGTTTTCAGATGTAGCAATCGTACAGGCGTTACGAAGAATGTTATTACTCAAAAGTTGATTATTCTTACGCTCAAAACCTGTCAAATCAAAACCTGTCGCTTGAAGTGCCTTTAAAATTATGTTGGAGGTTATAGATTTTTCAGATTTATCTATCGTTAGAAAAGAACTACGCACAATTGGATGAAGCGAATATTCTACATTATGTGTAATGTCTGGATTACCGTATTCAGCAAGTCCACGCTCAATAGAAATTTGATTATTCAGTCCCCAAGTTTTGAGTAAATAGTAGGTGATGATTTCAACTAATGTCCCCAATGCTCTTCCAGAAGCCTTTTTGGGGTCTTTGGTATGTTTAAATACTTCTTCCGCTAAAACTTTTTGTAATTTATCTACTGATTCGTAAGCCATATTTTTCTTTTTGGTAAAGGTAGTTTTTTTAGTTGGAAAGACATTTTTGATTATAAGATTTTTATTGACATTTTCAGAATTTAACAATATTATACATACAAATATTCTTCAAAAATTCGTTTCTTAAACTCTTCTCCAAAAAGATTTATCTCATTAGTTATTTCGCTATAAATCCCTTCTCCACCAATCAAACTCCAAAAATCATCCCCAATCAAAACTATACTATCTTCTTGAATATCAAACCATTTCGTTAGAATAATTTCATCTATATTATACGGCAGAGCATAAAAAACAAAATCCACTTGCGGTGGATTCATGGCTAATAATTTAAACATTTTCTCTTTACTCGCCCTGATTTGAAAATTGTCGGATGGCATTTTATCCAACTCAAAAGCATATTTAGTATTTGTCATTTCATTATGAATAAAAATATCACAAGTTACGCTTACAGGAATAGGCTCACCACCGCCTTGTCTTATATATTCAAGTTCTGTTTTCCAATCTGGTTTTGCTTTATCTTTTCCTTTAATACTGTGTTCTAATCTATTCAAAACCTCTTGAATTCTTCTCAAACTTTCAGTTCCAACAGTTCCATCAACGGTATGTCCCATTGAGCAATTTCCATGTGCTTCAATGGCTACAACTTGAGCTAATTTTTCCCATACACCACCAAAAGGAGTTACAAAACGTCTTTCAAAATGTGAGCCTTTAAAGATTTCATCTGGAACTAAGGCGGCGTAAAGTGGTTTACTTGCATGATGCTTTTCTTTGACAAATGGGTCGTTTACCAAAACGTTTTCCATTACTCTATCCATCATTTTTGATACTACTTCTTTGATAGCTAATGCCACTCGCTCTTGTTTATTCATAGGGTTGATTTTGTTGAGACTTAAAGTTAAGCAAAAGATTGATGATGCCCAAGTATGCAGTCGCATGAGGCAATAATTGACTTTTCAACTTTGAAAGCAGGAACGTATTTCTTGAAACTCCAAGCAGGTGAAAAATCAGTAACTCGGAAAGTGGTGAAGTTTTAAGTGTAGTGATTAGTTATTGGGAAATGGGAAAATGGGAAAACTGGAAAATGGGAAAATGGGAAAACTGGAATTTCTCCTCTAAATTCTGGACTCATTTTTTGAAGACACATTTAAAACAATTAGGGGTTAGATTTTAGTAGCGTTCAAACAACTAAAACCTAACCCCTGATAACTAACCCCCCCCCCTACTTCCCTTCAAATTTCGCCTTCCCTGCATCTAAAAATTCAATAAATTTCTTAATATCTTGGTCAAAAGCTCTTGGTTTTACTAATGGTTTAGCATCTTCATTCGGATTCACCAAGCAGTAATATGGCTGTGCATTGGCATTGAAATGCGTGATTTCAAAATCAAGGTTTTGGTCGCCAAGTGTTGTTTTTTCTAAACCATCATCTTTTGACGTAAACCATTCACTCTTTGGCAATTCTGTTTTGTCATCTACGTACAAAGCAACCACAACATAGTCATTTTTGAGTCGCTTCAATACTTCTGGGTCAGACCAAACGCTGGCTTCCATTTTTCTACAATTCACACAACCGTGTCCTGTGAAATCAATGAAAATCGGTTTATTCACTTTCTGAGCATACGCTACGGCATCTTTATAGTCAAAGAAACCTTGAATACCGTGTGGCAATTTCAAAAATGAACTATATTTTACCGTTTTAGGAAAATCTGGATTTGAACTTTCAGCTACTTCTCCTGAACTTCTTGTCAATACAAAATCTTGCGTTTCAGTTGGCGGTAAAAGCCCAGAAAGAGCTTTCAAAGGAGCTCCAAATAACCCTGGAATCAAGTAAACCACAAATGAGAATACCGACAAAGCAACCACTAATCTACCAACGCTCAATTTCTCTACTTTATCATCATGTGGCATTAAGAATTTACCTAATAAATGTAAGCCCATCAAAGTAAATGTAGCAATCCAGATTGCTAAGAAGATTTCTCTGTCTAAAATTCTCCAGTGGTAAGTTTGGTCAACCGTACTGAAAAATTTAAGGGCTAAAGCTAATTCTAAGAAACCGAAAAATACTTTAATGGTATTCATCCAACCACCTGACTTCGGGATTTTCTTTAACAATGAAGGCGATAAAGCTAATAACACAAATGGCGAAGCTAAACCCAAACCAAAGCCAAACATTCCGATAATTGGTTTTACAAATTTACCCGATGCTCCTAACCCTAACAATGTTCCCACAAATGGACCTGTACATGAAAACGAAACCAAAGCCAAAGTAAATGCCATGAAAAAAATACCAATAAAACCACCTCTGTCCGACTGTGCATCTACATTATTGACAAAATTTGAGGGTAATTGAATTTCAAATAAACCTAAAAATGATAAACCAAAAATGATAAAAATCGTGAAGAAAAGTAGGTTTGGAAACCAGTGCGTACTGATAAAATTGGGAGCGGCTTGCCCTAAAGTAGCTGCAATCACCGTTCCGAACAAAACATAAATTCCAATGATTGATGCTCCGTAAAGAAATGCTTTTCCAACACCATTTTTTTGTTTGATGAAAAAACTAACCGTCATCGGAATCAACGGATATACGCAGGGAGTCAAACAAGTAGCTAAACCAACTCCCAAAGCAATCAAGAAAAAGGTTAAAATTGACTCTTCTTCTGGTTTTTCTTCGGTAGATTCTGTACTTGAAATCGTTGTAGATGAGTCTGAAACAGCAACAGGAGCAGAAACTGATTCCGCTACACTATCAGCAACATTTTCAGTTACCGCAGTGGTCGGAACAGCTTTCTCCTCCTGTTGAGTTGATTCTGTATTGGTAGCAGCCGTTTTTTCAGCTTCTGCTTTTAATTCGTCTTCAGTTTTTTTTTTTGCAGTTGCGTCTGTTGCCGCACCTGCTTTTCCTTCTAATTTGAAAGCTCCTTTTACAGGAACACATTGCCCCGTTACATCCGAGCAAACTTGTCCATCATACGTTCCTTCAATTATTGGTTTTTCTTTTAAAATCTTAACCGATTGACGCATTTCGCCTTTTCCTTCAAAATAAGCAACATCTCCATCAAAAATATCGTCGTGTTTCTTGATTGATTTGATTGATTTTAAACCTCCAACTGCTTCAAAAGAATCATTAGTTTTTAACTTAATTGTTGAAACTATTGGACCAACGCTCGGACTAAAATCTGAAGCATAATGATGCCAAGATTTATCCATTTTTAGCGTAAAAATAATATCAACAGTTTCTCCAACGGCAGGATTAGGTTTTGATAATGCCCAAGACCATTTGGCAGGTGTAACTTTCTGAGCATTGACGCTCACAGCAAGCGTTAAAAGAAGAATGAAACTAAAAAATATCTTTTTCATTTGAAGATGGGTTGTAAGGAAATAATCAATGGTTAGTTAGATTTCCGTAATTGTAAACGTAAAACGCTAATAATTAAGTATTGATTGCAAATTTAATAATATGTTACTGCATTTAAAAGGTTTGCAAAATAAGTAGCCCTATTTTGCAAACATCTGACCTATATTTAACTTTTATTAGAAATTTTTAATTACTTCTATCGGTAAATTATCATTCAAATATTGGGCATAATGAGCGTTGGCAATTGTTCCATCTGTATTTATCAAAAACTCTGCCGTTAATCTACTCTTTGAGCCATCCATTTCATAATTTCCTTTGTACGCCTTTGTTCCTTCGCTGGCGGCGGCTTTGCCTCCCTTAAAAATAAATCCTTTCATCACTTTTGCCATTGATTTTGTAACACCAAAAGTATCATACAATGTTCCATTTGGGTCGGCGATAAGTGTAAACGGGATTTCTTCGGTAGTTGCATATTTCATCAAGTTTTCATTTGATGATTCATAAATTACTATCAATTCAATTCCTTTTTCTTTCAAGTTTTTGTATTCCTGCATGAGCTGATGCACATGAGCATTGCAAACAGGACAGCCCACAAAGCGTTCAAAAATAACAACGGTCTTTTTCCCTTTTAAAGTGGTACTACTAACGGTTTTTCCCGTAACGTCTGTCGTTGTAAAATCTGGAATTGATTGATTAACTTCCAATTTTGTCGGAACATTGGCATTTGCATCAATAAACAAATAACCAAAAAGTAAGCCTATTCCACCTAAAATAGCAAAAAGCGTTTTTCTTAATGTCTGTGATTTGCGAGTGATTTTCTTTGTGTTTTCCATGATTTAATGTTTTAAAATTTATTTACAAACATTAATATCAGGTTTTTGAAAATATCACTCTGATGTCAAATTTTCTTCCGAAAGCTGACGCATTTTATCTAAACATTTGTTCTTTTGGCTACTGGCAGAATGTTTATTTTTATAGCCTATTTTTTCCATTATTGTTTCTATAGAATCACCAAACCAAAATGATAATCTTAATATTCGCTGACAACTTACGGACAATCGGAACATCAATTCTGAAATTTTTTCGCCTAAAGAAATCCGTTCTTCAAAATCCTCTAATTCACAAAAATCGCATTCTTCCAAATCTTCAAAATTTGCTTGATACACCAATTGATTAGTTCTTAACTTTTTCAACCATATATTTTTAGCAATGGCAAACAAATATGTTTTCAACGAAGCCGTGAGCGTAAAATGTGGCTCTTTCGATTTTTGAAGCAAAACAATAATTGCTTCTTGGAATACATCTTCTGCATCTGCCGTATTACCTGAATTATGCTGAATGTAATAAGCAATTGATGGGAAATAGAATTTATACAGCAAATCAAAAGCTGCATTTTCTTCTTTTCTGATTTTCAACAATATGTCGTTTTCTTCTATGAACATGATTTTAAATTGAATGATTTAGGCTTAATACCAATCATTTCAAAATATCACCCTTATTTCTTAACGGAACTTTAAACTATTTCTCGCAGACAAATTTAGACCACTGATTGAACAGATTTTACAGATTTACACTGGGACACACAGTCTGGGACGCACAGTCTGTGACGCAGTCAGATAAATAAAAGAATAATCAGCGAAAATCAGTATAATCCGTTCAATCTGTGGTCTATCGTTTCTCTTATGACAAACCCTTTATCTTTCCGTTTCTTATTTATCTGTTTTCAATTTCTCTTTGAAAACCTTATTCAATTTTTCTAATTTCGGACGAATAACTACTTGGCAATAAGGATTATGACCATTCAAGGCATAATAATCTTGGTGATAGTCTTCGGCAGGATAGTAGTTTTTTAAAGGTAAAATTTCGGTAACAATCGGATTCGGGAAAACGTGTTCTGCATTCAATTTAGCCTTCCAAGCTTCTGCCGCTGTTTTTTGAGCTTCGTTTGAGTAATAAACACCAGAACGATACTGCGTTCCTTCGTCTGCACCTTGGCGGTTTAGTGTTGTTGGGTCATGTGTTTTCCAGAAAATCTCTAAAATGGTATCAAATGACACTTTTTTAGGGTCATACACAACCTGTACCACTTCAGCATGACCAGTATTTCCTGTGCATACTTCTCTATATGTTGGATTGACAACTGTACCATTAGCATATCCAGATTCTACTTTAACTACGCCCGATACTTCTTGGAAAACCGCTTCTGTACACCAAAAACATCCAGCTCCAAAAGTAATGGTTTCTGTACCTGCAAGATTGACTTTTTCTTCGTTCATTTTTTTATTAATTTTCTGATTTTCAGGTTTTTGACCACACGAAACACTTGTAAACAATGTAATTATTCCAAGAATTAGTGCATTAAATTTTGTATTCATTGTTGATAACATTTAAAAGTTGATGTAATTTTGCGGTCTATTTGTGATTGAGCGAATGGTGAATTAGTGATTTATCAGAACAGAATACCCATTAATTCACAATTCACTCAATCACACCTAACACAAAACCACAAAAGATGTCAAAAAGTTATATACCAGTAGCTTTACAAAACTGGAATGATTCTTTATCCTCTACGGGATTTACGCCAAAATTACTCACAGCCATTGCAGTCTTTGTGTCGGGTGCAATGCAATTTCCAACATATTTTAGAAATATTCAGCAACGTCAAGGTACTGTTCTTAACGATTTTGTCTTAACAAACATTCCAGCCATAGATGTTTCCACCCCAATTTTTGCTATTATTTATGGATTATTGGTTTATATGCTTCTACGAATACTAAAACATCCACAACTGTTTTTACTTTTTGCCTTAACTTTTGTCATCGAAACGGTCTTTCGGATGACAACCATTTATTTAGTTCCCCTCAATCCACATCCTGATTTAGTTATCTTGCACGACACCTTTGCCGAGCTTTTAATTTATGGCGATTCTGAACCAATTACGAAAGATTTATTCTTTTCTGGACATACTTCTACAATGGTTATGATTTGGCTATTCGTCGAAAAACCGTATGAAAAACTCATTGCTGCTATTGCAACTTTTATCTTGGCATTTTTATTATTAATTCAACACGTTCATTACACCGTTGATGTATTGGGAGCATTCTTTTTTACGTATCTTTCATACCTAATTGCCCGCCAAATCGTTCATAAAAAATGGCAAATAACTTGTACCATTATGTTTGGCTTTTACGTTGTTTTACAAACCGTATTTATTTTAGGAGCTAAATAAGCCTAAACATTATTTTAGTACAAATATGACGAAAGGTCTTATTTTATGTTAATGAAAGAACAAGTTTATCCAAATCCTGAGTAATTTTGTTGAGTTAGAGAAATGATACAAAAAAACATGATTTCAATCATTGTAAAAAAACGGAAAATCTCATAAACTTTCCAAGATTAATTAACAATTTTCTAACAAATAAATTACAATTCAATTACATTGCATTAATTTGCATCGTTTTATCAAAAACTCAAATACTGTTTTTTGATTTTGTTAAGAAAGTAAATTTAGTTCTGCCCAACTAAGTTTATTGAAGAGGTCGAAAAATAGTAAAACTTCCTTTTGTACAATTTTTTACAAGGCTAATTTCAAAGATATAAGATTAGTTTTTGTAGCGAGAAGTTTGTCAATTTGAAAATTATCTAATTTGAAAATGCGACTATTCGCTTCCCGAATATTATCATTTTCAAATAGTCAAAAAATCACAGGTTTTCAAATCTAAAAAGTTCTTGTAAACCACTTAAATTAAGGGTAAAAACATGGTAAAGTTCGAGTACAAAACCTTCCAATTCGGAGAGGCTCTAACTCAAGAGCAGAAAGATTATTTCCGTAAATACGGTGTAATTCAATTTAAAAATTTCATCAACGCCGACACCATAAAAACATTTATTGACGAATTAAATAAAATCGAAAAGAAATGGTTGGATGAGGGCATTGAAAAAATAAACGGAATTCCCTTGAAATTCGGGAAAGACCCTCAGGGTAATAAAATGATTCAAAGAATGTGCTTTACTAACAAGTATAGCCCAGTTTTAGGTGAATTTTTGAAAGACCCTCGCTTGCAATTATTGGTTGAATTATTAGCTCCTTATGACGGACGCATCAGCGAAGACGAAAAAGATGGCTTAGTTTTCAATCACTACGTAAACTCGCCAAACAGTAAATTCACACAAATGGGATGGCATACAGACAGCCCTCGTGACTTATTCTTGGGACAAAAGATTCTTCCGATGTTGAACGTTGGTATTCACTTGGATACTTGCCCTACATCAAACGGAGGTTTAAGAGTATTACCTGGAACTCAAAATCAGAGTGTATTCAAATTATTGTTTGGCAAAAAACAATTTGTTGACCACAATCCAGATGCCCGTGAAGTTGGTTTTGAAATTGACGCTGGTGATTTAACTGTTCATGATGGACGTTTATGGCACCGTGTTGAGGTTTCTCCAAACATGGGAGAAAAATCACGTCGTCGTGTAATGTACGTACCAATTATAACTGGTAAATTCATGCCGAAAAACGAAAACAGCAAAACGCCTTTCTACCACAGATTCGCAAAAGTTGTTCAGAAATAGGTTATTAGAGAATAGATTATAGAGAATAGAGGATAGAGAATAATAAAAAAGGCTTCAAAATTGAATTTTGAAGCCTTTTTTGTGTTATAAGGACTAAGAAAAAATATTCAGATTATAAATATTTGAATCGAATTACACTCTATAATCTATCCTCTATAATCTATCCTCTATTCTCTATTCTCTATTCTCTATTCTCTAAAAATCTATTCTCTAAATAAAACTTACTTACTAAATTTCGCTTTTGCAAAACCAATAATCATTGGCAAAACAGAAACTGCTACGATGCCTAAAACTACTTTTTCAAAGTTATGTTTTACCCATTCGTTAGTACCCAAGAAATACCCCAATGAAGTAATACCAGTCACCCACAAAATAGCTCCTAAAATACAGAAAGTAATATATTTTGAGTAAGTCATGCTACCAGCACCCGCTACAAACGGAGCAACCGTTCTGACGATTGGAACAAAACGAGCCATAATAACCGCTTGTCCACCATGTTTTTCATAAAATGCTTCTGTTTCTTCAATGTGGCTACGTTTCAAAAATAAAATCTTTTCTTTTGACTTGATAAAATCACTAAAGAATTTTCCGACAAAGTAATTGACGTTATCGCCCAATAAAGCAGCCGCAATCAACAAAGGAATTACAAAAGTCAATTCAATTTTGCCAGTTGTAGATGCCAATACACCCACTGCAAATAAAAGGGAATCGCCTGGTAAAAGAGGCATTACAATAAGCCCAGTCTCTACAAAAACAATCAAGAAGAGAAGTGCATAGGTTAGTGTGCCGTGTTCAGCAATAAATTGCGAAAGTGCAGCTAAAGGGTCTTTAAGGAGTTGTAAGACGAAGTTAATAATTTCCATTTTTTTCAGTTATCAGTTAACAATTATCAGTAAACAATTATTAGTTATCAGTAAACAATTATCAGTTATCAGTAAACAATTATCAGAACTTCTTCATCATAAGCAATCGCTATAAAAAATCAACGGTTTCATTTATCGCAATTAACTGTTTATTCAGTGTCTTAATTGTCAATTACTCCCTATCAATTACTTAGTTAGATAATGACAAGAAAAAACAGTTATCAGAAATTATGATTACACCACCTTCTGATAACTGCTGAATGATAGCGGTTCGCCGCCCGACTATTTACTATAATTTTATTTATCTAAGAAATGAGAGAAAGTATCACCTCTTAATCCTAAACGAATAGTTTCTAAAGAGATAACTTCGTGCGGAGCGATATTTCCAACGTTTACGTTAGCACCTACCAATTTCACAAACCATACTTGTTGTGCTTTTTGTGGAGCTTCCCAAATAATTTTATCTTCTGGAATTTCAGTTAAAATTTCTTCTACCAAACCCTGACGTACTTCACCTGATGCACGGAAAAGACCAACGTTTCCACCCTCACGAGCTTCACCGATTACTTTCCAAGCTCCTGCTTCAAGTTCTGCTTTCATTAATTTAATCCACTTGTATGGAGGAATTATTTTGGTTTCGTCTTTAGACCCAACCTCTGAAAGTACCGTAACTTGTTTAGCTAAAGTTCTGATATATTCGCATTTATCATCTTGTTCCATTTCCAAAGAACCATCTGAAACTTCTGCGTATTCCATTCCGAATTGGTCTAAAACACGACGGTATTCATCAAATTGATTTCTAACAATAAAGGCTTCAAATAATGTTCCTCCAAAATATACAGGAATACCTGCTGATTTGTAAACAGCTAATTTTTCTTTTAAATTAGGAGTAACAAAAGAGGTTGCCCAACCCAACTTAACAATATCAGTATATTCGGCACTGGTTTCTAAAAAGTCCTCTACTTGTCTAATACTTAATCCTTTATCCATCACCATAGTATATCCCTTTTGGCGTGGTTTGGTGGTTCTTTCTGGTATTTGGTTAAGTGGATAATTCATATTCTTCGTTATCTTTATTGGTTGTCAGTTATCAGTTATTTATTTTTTGTTGATGTATCCTAAAATCTTTATCAAATAATACATTTAGGTAGAAATAATTTTACATCTATCAACGTATCATTTATACTTGAAAACAGATTATAGAATGTAAAATTACTTATAACCTTTTTATTCCACAACCTATTCTATGGGCAGTTTGTGTTAATTCAATACTTAAACTATCTAATTATTTAATAATCAAATACTTACTATCTTTACAAAAATAACTTTTCTTAGAATTATAAAAAAAAAAACTTAAAAAGTTGTTCAACTAAACAGTGTTCAGTAAATTTACATCGTTTCAATTAAATAAACTCAATTATGAAAAAACTATTTGCGTTAATAATTATTGCATTTGCATACGCTCATGTAGGTTATGGTCAGTCAGTTAGCAAAGATGCTATTTTAGGTGAATGGCTGGCAGAAAGTAAAGATGGGAAAGTATTAGTCTATAAACAAGGTGAAAAGTATTTCGGAAAAGTTAGTTCGGGAAAAGATGGAGCAAAAAAAGATATTCATAACCCTGATGCTAAATTAAGAGAACAAAATATCGTTGGTTCGGTCATACTTAAAGGTTTTGATTTTACAGGAAAAGCATGGGAAAATGGAACAATCTATGACCCAAACAATGGAAAAACCTATTCATGCACGATGAAAATGAAGAATGCGAATGAACTTGAAATCAGGGGATTTGTAGGAATTTCTCTTTTAGGACGAACCACCGTTTGGACAAGAGTAAAGTAATTTTAATGAAAATTGGAGAAATCGTTTTCTCGAATGACATAATATGGGGATAATAGAAAGAAAGGAAAGAGACAAACAAGAAATGCGGTTGAAAATTTTGGAAACTGCACAACAAATTTTTATTGAAGAAGGCTTCGAGAAGGCTTCAATTCGTGCCATTGCTGACCGAATTGAATACAGCCCTGCTACGATTTATCTGTATTTTAAAGACAAAAATGAGCTTTTCTTTTCTGTGCATGAAATGGGTTTTGAAAAATTAATTCTTGAAATGACAATCGCCATTGAAGGTATTACTGACCCTATTGAGGAACTACGTGCCAGAGGTTTTGCTTACATGAAATTTGCCTTTCAAAATCCTGAAATGTACGATTTGATGTTTATTCAAAATGCTCCGATGGAAAGTATCAAAGAATCAAGCGTTTGGACTTGCGGACATCAATGTTTTGAATTACTGTGCCAAACCATTCAGAAATGTATAGACCAAAATTATATCAGATTCGATGATATTTACATTGCATCAATGTCTATTTGGTCATTTATGCACGGTTTAGTTTCTCTGAAAATTAGAAATCGTTTCCAAAAATTTGGCGAAGCTCACGTAAATGAATTAATGAAAAGTTCTGTTGAACAAATGATAGCGATAATTTCAAAATGAATAATCCAGCTTTAGAGTTTTTTAAAAGTAATATTGGCAAAACTTCTGCAGAAGTTAGCCCCTCTCCTTTCGGGCGTTGGTTGAACGGAACTTTAACCGCAGTTGAGGAAGGTTCGTTAACGGTAGAATTCATTGTACGTACAGATATGTGTAATCCTGCTCATATTCTGCATGGAGGCGTTGCCACAAGCATTTTAGATGATGTAATCGGCATGACGGTTTTCTCGATGGGAAGCCAAATTTTCTATTCTACCGTCAATCTGAGCGTTGATTTTTTGTTTGCCGCAAAACCTAACGAAAAACTAACGGCAAAATCTAACATTGTACGAATGGGCAAAAAAATTGCTCATGCAGAAGGCGAAATTCGTAACGAAGCAGGGCAAATTATTGCCAAATGTACCACCAATTTAGTCGCAACGAGTAACGTCGTAAAATAGTCATTAGGGATTAGGAATTAGTTATTGTTGGGAAGTTTTAGGAACACTTTTACCTAAAACCCAACCTCTAAAACCTAATCCTAAAAAAATACCCCAATACTAAACACTGTTCAGTAATTAATTTATGTTTATGAAAAAGATATTGATTTTTCTATTAATAGGGTTCGGGAGTTTTGGGCAATCCGACATCCTGAACAACTATGTACAAGAAGGTTTGAAGAATAGTCAGACCTTAAAACAGCAAAATTTTCAGTTGCAAAAAGCTGTTTTTGCCCTCAGTGAAGCCAAAACTTTATTTAAGCCAAATATTAATTTCAATACTACACTTTCGACGGCTCAGGGTGGTCGAAAAATTGAAATCCCTATTGGAGATTTGGTCAACCCTGTTTACTCAACCTTGAATGCTTTGACGCAAACCAATGCTTTTCCGCAAATTCAGAATACCTCAGAACAATTAGTTCCGAAGGATTTTTATGATATGCGTGTAAAAACAACCATGCCACTTTTGAACGCTGAATTGAAGTATAATCAAGCTATCAAGAATGAACAAATATCATTACAACAAACTGAAATTCAGGTTTATAAGCGAGAATTAGTAAAAGATATAAAACTGGCTTATATCAATTATTTGAAAGCAACTGAAGCGATTAAAATCTACGAAAATACGCTTAAACTTCTCCACGAATCAGAACGTGTCAATGAAAGTCTTATCCGTAACGGCTCGGCAAATCCAACGGTTTTGGTACGAACACGCAATGAAATTTCAAAATTCGATGCCGAAATTGATGCTGCCAAAAGCAATCAAAAAAATGCCGCAGCTTATTTTAATTTCCTGCTAAATCGTGATTTCACAGAGAAAATAACCCTTGATAGTTTAGGTAAAGAAGGTTTGAAATTTGACTTAGCCGACGGACATCGGGAAGAATTAGACAAAATCAAGACAGGCATTGAAATTAATCGTCAGATTTTGGGTCTAAATCAATCTTATAAAAAGTGGAAAATTGGAGCATCGTTAGACGTAGGTTCACAAGGACGATTTGCCCAAATTGCGGGTGCTGACAAAAACTTCATTTCGCCCAATGCTTTCGTTTTATTAGGTATTTCTTTTGACTTACCTGTGTATTCTTTTGGGCGTAATCAACTGAAAATCAAACAATCTGAAATGGAAATTGCTTCATTAGATGCTCAAATGCAACAGGTGCGAAATCAGTTAGATTTACAATCAGAATTAGCAAAAAACTCTTTGAATTCAGCCAAAGAAATTTACGAATCAAAAGCATCGCAAGTGTCAACCTCGGAAAGATATTACCGTGATATGATGCGAAGATACAAGGAAGGAAATTTGAACTTTATTGAGTTGTTGGATGCACAAACCCAAATAACAACGGCTCAATTACAGCAGTCTATTTCTTTGTTTGAAGTCTGGACAAAATGGGTAGAATTGGAGCGTGCGAAGGCAAGTTTTCAATTATAAATATACAATCGTGATGGCACGCAGATAACGCAGATACTTCGTAACGCAGATTTCCGCAGATTTTTATTCTGAAAATTCAATAAAATGTTTAATCGAATAAATAAGTGTCAATTTTTAAAAATCTGTGAAAATCTGCGTTGCCGTAGGCATCTGCGTCATCTGCGTGCCAATAGCCAATATTTGTCAATCATAAAATACATTAAACATGAAAAAAATATTCATACCATTATTCCTAATTCTTTCACTATTAGCAAGTTGTGGAAAGAAAAAAGAAGTTAAAAAAGCGTTGATTGAAGACGACATCATTGCTGTAAAATTGGTGGATGTATCTCACGCAAATTCTACCGAAGCTATCAAAGCATCGGGTTTGGTGGGTTCATTACAAGAAGCTCGACTTTCGTTTAAAACTGGTGGAATTATTGAAAAAATCTTTGTGAAAGAAGGACAGAATGTTAGAAAAGGGCAATTATTAGCCACTTTAAATCTTACAGAAATTAATGCTCAGGTGCAACAAGCCAACGAAAGCGTACAAAAGGCTGAACGTGACTTAAAGCGTGTCACCAACCTTTACCGTGACTCGGTAGCCACTTTAGAGCAAGTACAAAACCTAACCACCGCCCTAAGCGTAGCGAAGCAATCGCTTGAGATTGCTTCCTACAACCAAGGGTACTCCAAAATTTATGCTGCAAACAATGGCGTTATTGTAAAAAAACTGATGAACGAAGGCGAATTGGCTGGACCGGGAACGCCCGTTTTTTTCATGAATGCTTCTGGAGCTAATGACTGGGTTATTAAAGTTGGCGTGGCTGATAAAGATTGGACTCGCTTGCGTATGGGCGACCGTGCGATGGTGAAATTAGACGCTTTTCCAGACCAAACATTTACGGCTATTATTTCCAACCTTTCACAAGGAGCAGACCAAAGTTCGGGTTTGTATCAAGCTGAATTAAAATTGAATACGCAAGGCAAAAAAATGGCAACGGGTTTATTCGGAAATGCCCAAATTACACCTTCTGTTATTCAAAAACATACTTCAATCCCAATTGAAGCCATCGTGGAAGGTAATGGAAATGAAGCCTCTGTGTATGTTGTAGAAAATGGGAAAGCACGTAAACTTCCCGTACAATTAGCAGGAGTGGATAATATAAGTGCTTTTATTACAAGCGGTTTGGCTGGTATTTCTCAGGTAATCACCGACGGTTCTGCCTATTTGGTAGAAGGTAGCAAAGTAAAGGTGGTAAAATAAATTGGGCGTTTTTAAAAGCGATTACCTTGGCAAAACTCGTAATCCTTTCTTAAAACTTAATACAAAATACTTCGTACTCGAAATATGAAAATCTCTGAATTCTCAGTAAAAAACTATCAATTCACGCTGGTCGTGTTTTTAGGCATATTATCCATCGGTATTTTCTCCTTGCTGAATATGCCCCGTGGCGAAGACCCCGAATTTGCTTCGCCCCAATTTGGCGTTACCGTCATTTATCCCGGTGCTTCTCCGAAAGATGTAGAAGAGCTTGTTGCAGACGTTGTTGAGAAAAAACTCAATGAATTAGACAACATGGACAGAGTACGCAGTACCATCGTGGACGGTGCGGCTATTTTTCAGGTTGAATACGATTTTTCGTCTGACCCAGAAGAAAAATATCAAGAAATTGTGCGTGAAATGAACTCCGTTCGGAAGGAATTACCCGCTGATATTTTAGATATTCGCATTGAACGTTACCAACCTGATGGCGTAAATATCTATCAATATGCTTTAGTTTCGGAGAATTTACCTTACAATAAATTAGAAAAATATGCTGATGATTTAGAAAATCGTTTAGAAAAAGTATCGGCTCTCAAAAACATCAAATCATGGGGATTTCCTAAGCGTAAAATTTCGGTAGAACTCAATTTAGACAAATTAGCTCAAGATAAAATTCCGTTAAATCGTGTTTTGGGAGCAATTCAGTCAGAAAGCGTCAATATTCCCGGTGGTTCGGTCAATCTTGGTGCTAAAAAATTCAACGTCAAAACGTCTGGTAATTATAAAAATCTTGATGAAATAAAAAATACAATTGTCTTTACCAACGGAACAAAAATCGTTAATCTGAAAGACATTGCCGAAGTAAAATACAACTACGAAGACGAAACGCACCAAACCCGTTTGAACGGACACCGCAGCGTATTTGTAACGGCTTGTCAGAAATTTGGGCAAAATATTATCAAAGTAAAATCACAGACTGAACCAGTTATTGAGGAGTTCAAAAAAACACTTCCTCCATCTGTTGATTTGGTAAAAGTTTTCGACCAAGCCGAGTCAGTTCAAAAGCGTTTGGCTCGTTTTGCCAAAGATTTCGGAATTGCTATTTTGCTGGTTCTCATTACACTACTTCCATTAGGTTCACGGGCGAGTTTGGTGGTAATGATTTCCATTCCACTTTCATTAGCCATTGGACTTTCACTTTTATACATTTTAGGTTTCACGATAAACCAACTTTCAATCGTAGGAATGATTGTGGCTTTAGGAATTTTGGTTGATGACTCTATCGTAGTAGTAGAAAACATTGAGCGTTTCTTACGCATGGGCGTACCACGAAAACAAGCCGCCATTGATGCCACCAAACAAATCAGTTTGGCAGTAATTGGCTGTACAGTTTTATTGATTTTTGCCTTTTTACCCGTTGCCAATTTACCCGAAGCCGCAGGGAAATTCATCAGAAGTTTACCAATGGCAGTAAGCGTTACGGTATTGGCGTCCATGTTTGTTGCTCTTACCATTGTTCCATTCTTATCAAGCGTTATTTTAACAAATCACGAGAATCCAGAAGGGAATTTCATTTTGAGAGCCATGAAAAAATTGATTTCCGCTACTTATGGGCGTTTGATGGATTGGTGTTTAAAACACCCCAAAACAACCTTAACGGTAGCTTTGGGCGTATTTTTTGGTGTCATGTTTATTGCCAAACTCTTTTTAGGGTTCTCCCTTTTCCCAACTTCCGAAAAACCGATGTTTCTCGTCAATATCAGTACACCTGTGGGAACAAATTTACAAACAACCGATAAAGTTGTTCGTTTTGCAGAAGAAGAATTAAAGAAAGTACCCGAAATCAAAAATATTGCCTCCAATATCGGCAAAGGTAATCCTCGAATATATTACAATGTTATTTCCCCTGCTGAAACGGAGAATTTTGCTCAATTATTTGTCCTTTTGGAAGATATGGAAACCCAAGAGAAAAAAGATATTATCGACCAACTCAGAGGAAAATTGGTCAATTATCCCAACGCAAAAATTGAGGTAAAAGATTTTGAACAAGGACCTCCATTAGAAGCCCCTTTGGCTTATAGAATCTTCGGCGATAATCTGGATAGTTTAAGAATTGTAGCAGGACAAATCGAGAAAATATTAGCCAACCAAACTGGTACAATTTACATTGATAACCCGCTAAAAGTACAACCAACCGACTTTAGAGTAATCGTCAACAAAGAAAAAGCTGGTCTTTTAGGTGTAAATACATCTGATATCGACCGCATGGTTCGTTTGGGAATTGCAGGTTTAAATGTAGGAACTTTTAGAGAAGACGGACAAACTGACGACTACAATATTAATGTGTCGATACCACGAAGCAATATAAAACAAGATTTTAGTGTATTTTCTAATTTGTACGTCAATAACGTTTTGGGAACGGCAATTCCGTTAAAACAATTGGTTGAAATTAAGTTTGAAACCTCTCCTACCCAAATCAGACATTACAATAAAGAGCGTTATGTAACCGTTGCGGCTTTCTTGAAATCGGGGTTCAACACCTCACAAGTCAATCAAGAAGTCATCAAAAAGTTAAATGCGTTTAAATTTCCGAAAGGATTTTCGTACAAAGTAGCGGGCGAAGCAGAAAATGCAGAAAAATCTTTTGGGGGCATAGGGGTAATCATCTTGATAACTGTCTTCGGAATGATAGCCATTTTAATTCTTGAATTTGGCAATTTCAAATCGACCCTCATCGTGCTTTCAGTAATTCCTTTGGGAATTGTAGGAGCTATTTTAGGACTACTCATGGCAGGCGAAACACTTGGCTTTACCTCAGTCATAGGTTTTATTGCACTGATAGGAATTGAGATAAAAAACTCCCTCCTACTCGTAGATTTTACCAATCAATTACGTGAAGAAGGCATGGAACTCGACGAAGCCATCCATCAAGCAGGAGAAATTCGTTTCGTTCCGATTTTGCTCACTTCATTTACAGCCATTGGAGGATTAATTCCATTAGTAATTGAATATTCCGATTTGTATTCGCCCTTAGCCATTGTGTTAATTGGCGGTATAACCAGCTCAACTTTGTTGGCTCGTTTGGTAACACCAGTAATGTATAAACTTTTGCCACCAACCATCAACAGGCATTAGGAATTAGCTGAATCTTAGAAAAGTTAAATATTCTTAATTTTTGTTTTCTAATATCTGTTTTAGGCATATTTATTCATTACAGTAAAAAATTACCGTTTTAATGGCACTAAATTTTAATAATACTCGTTAAATAAAGAAATATCGTCAAAAACATTAAACTCCTCAGCACAATGAAATTCAACACAAGCACTTTGACTCAATTTTTATCACGGAATTTTTATATTAATCCGAGATTAATCTCACCCCAAAAACGATTCTACGCCGACTTGGGAATGAACTCATTGGAATTTTTAGAGGTCGTAGTTTATTTAGAAAACACGTATGGCATTACCTTGCCAGACAATGAAATAGATAAAGTTCAGACTATCAGACAACTATCAGAATTGATAGAAGCCAATTTGATAGCCGTAGAAGCATAAGAATACATTTTAGTGGTTAGAGGGTTCAAGGTTTAGACATATTGTCTAAGCCTTTTTTTATGGGTTGTGATGAACAAAACCTAAATATATCCTCAAAAACTTGCGAGTGACTATACCTTTATTTATTTTTGACAAAATTAGTCCAAAATAATATTTCCAAACAATCCAACAATGCAAATCATACAGCATGAAACTTTTGGGGAATTGATACGACATTGCCGTGAAGAGAAAAACCTGCCTTTACGAAAGGTAGCGGCGGTTTTGGATGTGGATACCAGCACACTCTCGAAGATGGAGAAAAACCTCCGACATCCCAACCGTGAACACATCGAAAAATTAGCGGAACTCTTTGGATTGAATACTGAAGAATTACGTTTGGCGTTTCTCTCCGACCGTGTGGCGTATCAATTAGCTCAAGAACCCATCTCTGAGCAAGTGCTGAGAGTTGCCGAAGAAAAAATTAAATACATTCGCTCTAAAAACATCGTACAAGGGGTTTTAGAGTTTTAAATCAATCATATTATGTACACAGCCATCAATGGAGTTTTTGAAAATGGGCAGTTTATTCTTCAAGAAACTCCGCCAACGACCAAGAAATCAAAGGTATTAATTATGTTTATGGATGAAATTGAAACGCCTTTTGTAAACGAACCAAACTCAAAAAAAGGAGTACGTCTGGGTAGTTGGGCTGATAAAGGATATTCAATTCCTGATGATTTTAATGAACCAATGAATTAATTAAATTAGCTCTGAAATATCGTTAAAAGTTTTTGGGGTTTTAAAATAGTAGAAAATATGAGTTATTTAATACAGGATAAATTGATGATGATTGAAGAGGAAGATTTTCAGAGGGAAATAATTTATACTCAAAAAAATGATAATCAAAGACTTAGAGGTATAGATTTATTTTGCGGGATTGGAGGTTTCAGATTAGCAATGGAGCGAAATAATATTGATTGTGTATTTTCTTCTGATATAGATTCATTTGCTCAAAAAACTTATGCTGAAAATTTTGGAGAAAAACCTTACGGAGATATTACTAAAATTGATGCTTCTGAAATACCTTCTTTTGATATATTAACGGCAGGATTTCCTTGCCAGCCATTTAGTTATTCAGGTCTCAATCAAGGATTTGAAGATAAAACACGTGGCACTCTATTTTTTGATGTACTCAGAATTATAGAGTATCATCAACCTAAAATGTTTTTTTTAGAAAATGTTAAGGGATTAAAGTCTCACCTAAATGGTGAAACATTACAAATCATTATAAAATCATTGGAGGAACAAGGATATAAAGTAAAATGGAAAGTTTTAAATAGTCTTGATTTTGGATTACCACAAGCGAGAGAAAGATGGTATTGCGTTGGTTATAAAGAAGATATAGATTTTCAATTTCCAGAGGGCAAGAGAAAAGGAGTAATACTAAAAGATATTATTGATGAAGAAAGTAATAATAACGAAAAGTTGAAATTGGGGAATTGGGAGACAAATTATAATTAGCTAAAATTTCTGTAAAATGTTTTAAATTGGTCGTCCCATACTTCCAATTTGTATAGATAAGTAATACTGACCGCTGTTGCAGAACCGTAAAAATTTACAATTGTGTTTAACAATTCATGAGCTATGTTTCTTTCATCTGGTGTATCATAAGGACGTATGTAGGCTCTATAATTTTTACTGAAATACATATTTTCAAAATAGAAAAAATCTTCTGGTGAATTTCCACAAAGATGAAATCTGATGTTAAAGATTTCTTTTAACTTTTTTTCTAAATCAGTTTTTGGGACATCTGTTGAGTCTAATCTAATAGTATTCTTTTCTTTACTAAAAGAATCAGAGATAATTATTCCTACAATGTTTTCATTTAGAACCGCACTTTGCATAATTTGATAATTTTATTACACTACAAATATAGGATAAATTATTTTAAAAAGAAAATAA
The DNA here is from genome assembly GCF_003148625.1 of Arcicella aurantiaca. GTDB lineage: Bacteria > Bacteroidota > Bacteroidia > Cytophagales > Spirosomataceae > Arcicella > Arcicella aurantiaca. The sequence goes on from NZ_QGGO01000027.1 coordinate 54,514, forward strand.
AAATAACAAAATGTGAATAAAAATAACAAAATAGATTCAATTAATGCAAGAATAAAGCAATTGAGGTTAAATAATAACTTAACTCAGCAAGAGTTTGCGGATAAAATAAATTCCACGAGAGCAATGATTGGACAAATAGAAACGATGGTAGCCAATCCTACGCTCAACATGATAATAAATATTGTTTCAAATTTTGAGATTACTTATGACTTTCTAATTGATGGAAAAGAAAGATTGGAAGAAAATTCTTTAAATCATTCTTTACAAAATCAAGAAATTGAATTTTTAAAAAAAGAGGTTGAGTTAAAGAATGAAATAATCGAATATCAAAAGCAACTTTTAACAAGCAAAACAAATAAACCAATAGATGAAAAGCCTCTACAAAACAACTAATCGCAAAGAATTTGCAAATACAGTTTTTAAACAAATTTCGAATGTTAAAGATGGATGGAATAGATTAAAGCATCTTATTTCAGAAAGTAAAGACGTAAATAAAAGGAGTATTCCCAAATATAATCTTACAAATGTTATCTATGTTTCAAAAGATAAAGTAAAAGCTGATGACCTTGTATCTGGCGATAACATAAGATTTTTTATAGAGCCTTTTTTTCAAAATAATCAGTTCTATGCTCATCTTTCGACTCAATGGAGATTTAAAGATGGAAAGAATTTGGATATAATTAGTGTACGAGACTTAGTAAATAATGAATATAGTGATTTATTTAAGATAGAAATCACTGACAAAACTTTTGAACTTTTCCAGCTTATTGATACCATTGAAATTCAAAAAAATAATTATAAAGAGGTGGTAATAAATAGTAATAATATCAGATGTAAACAAAAAATCTACTTCGGTTCGCCAGGCACGGGCAAATCAACGGCAATGCAAAAATTTGCTAATGAAAATGGTTTAGAAGTTATCCGCACTACTTTTCATCCAGATACGGATTATCATTCTTTCGTAGGTGGCTACAAGCCCGTGATGAAAGACGACAAAATCACCTATCAGTTTGTCCCACAGGCATTTACGAAAGCTTACGTGCAGGCGTACCTAAACCCAGATAAGAATTATCTCTTGGCAATTGAAGAAATAAATCGGGGTAATTGTGCTCAAATCTTCGGGGATTTATTCCAATGCCTTGACCGTAATCCAGACGGCTATTCATGTTATCCTATTGATGCTAATGCAGATTTGGCTAATTATTTAGCATCGCAGGGTTTAGAGAATCCAGAGCAACTGATTTTACCTGCCAATTTGCTGATTTACGCTACGATGAATACCTCCGACCAATCGCTTTTCCCGATGGATGCAGCCTTCAAACGTCGTTGGGATTGGCAATACGTACCGATTGAATTTGATGAAAAAGCCAATGAAATTAAGATAGTTTTTGATAATGAAACGCAATATTCTTGGCGTTTATTTATTGAAAAAGTGAACGAAAAAATCAAGGAGATTACCAAGTCAGAAGATAAAAAAATTGGCGTTTATTTTGTTTCAGTTGATGAAAACAACACCATTTCCTTAGCCCAATTCCAAAACAAAGTAATGTTTTATTTATGGTCAGAGATTTTTAAAGATGAACATGAATCAGCCGATAGCATTTTCAAATATAAAAATTCAGACGGAAATGAAACAGACTTCACTTTTAATGAACTCTTTGAAAGTGAAGGACTTACAAAACTAAAAGGGTTCATGAATTATCTGCTAAAACCTATTCAATGAAAATCATCATCGAAGAATACGCCTACGACTTATCTTTAATTTCGCCCATTCTGAGCGAACGATATTACGTTCCCCTTCAAAATCAGCGTTGTAAGGTTAATTATATCGGTTACTATTTTGAACCCGATATGAACGAACCCGTGATGATTTTGCCAAAGGTTTTTATTGAAAATAATCGAGTATTTGGGAAATATAGCCCCGAAGACATTTTTGATTTAGACCATAATCCAGATATTCGAGAATCCTTGCGAAAAGAGAAGAAATTAGACTTTCTTTTCAGCATCACCACATGGCATTATTTAGCAATTCGCCAGTTTCAAAAACGTCAGCAAGCTAATACTATTACCGAAAGTAGCGATTTAGCAAATGTCATTTCAACGTTGGGAGAAAAAGATGTTACTGAATTGGATTTAATCCAGAGTATTATCCGCTTCAATCGTGAAAATCAAGCTTTGTTTACCTTCATTAAAAAGACAAATTCAGCCCAAAATCAGCAAGTAAGTTGGCACAAAACCATTGCCAAGAAAATGCCAACGTTACAAAATGGTTCTCCCGTATATGTAGAGACACTTACGAAGCAAAAAACGATTAATTATGATGAAGAGTTATTAGTAATTTTATCTTCGGTGCTAAGCTATTTTAATAAAAAATATTATTTTCAAATCGCTACAAATCAACTATTTACACCATATAAAGGCAGGGATTTAGAAAACCTAATGAAGCGTGGAACGGTGATTTTGAAGCAAATAAAGTACAAATACTTTTCGGATAAATTATTGAAATTATGGGATTTATTGTATGCTTATTTTCTTCGTCAAGATAAAATAAAGAGTAAAAAACATCACAAAGAAATCGTTTTGGTTCGAGACTTCAATATCGTTTTTGAGGACATGATTGATACGCTTTTATCAGAGCCAAATTTACCTTCACACCTCAAAAATCACAAAGACGGTAAAGAGATTGACCATATTTACCCTTATCAAGATTTATTGACGAGCCAAGACCAAATTTACCATATTGGAGATAGTAAATATTATAAAGACACGACCACGACGGGTCAAAATGCCATTGCCAAGCAATATACTTACGCAAAGAACGTAATTCAGTACAACATTGATGTATTGAACAAAGAAGGTATTTTGGAGAATAATATTCGTTATCGTGATGAACTGACTGAGGGGTATAATATCACACCAAATTTTTTTATCAGTGCGGTGCTTAATGATAGCTTAGATTTTCAGAAAGAAGGCTTGGAATACAAAAGTGATTTCAAACAAAATAATCATTTCAAAAATAGGCTTTTCGATAGGGACACACTCATTTTACAGACCTATAATATCAATTTCTTGTTTGTACTTAACGCCTATGTAGCCAATAATCAATCACAAAGAGATAAATTCAAAGGTTCTGCCAGAAGTTTATTTCGTAAGAAAATTGTGGAGTTTTTAGATAAGAAATATAATTTCTATACCATAAAACCAGAAGGAAATTTAGAAGACTTTGTCGTAAAGAACTTTAGATTTTTATCAGGAAAAATGTACCGTCCTTCGGGTTGGGAAGATAGACTTCTATTGGCTTTTGAGAAAGGTAATGATAACGAAAAGTTAGAAATTGTAAGAGGGGAGATTTCGGAGTATCGAATTAGTTAATAAAAACAAAAAAGGAGCAAACATCAATTGACATTTGCTCCTTTCGGATAATGGTACCGGGGACGGGAATCGAACCCGTACGAACTTACGTTCACAGGATTTTAAGTCCTGCGTGTCTACCAGTTCCACCACCCTGGCATGAATCTGAGCCGAAACCCTTCATCTTAAACTTAAAAAGCACCTAAAGGTGCTTCTTTTAAGCTGAGCGAAAAACCGGGTTCGAACCGGCGACCTCAACCTTGGCAAGGTTGCGCTCTACCAGCTGAGCTATTTTCGCATATTGTTCTGGTGAATTGTGGTACAAAATTAGTGCTTTCATTTTTTGTATGCAAGTGTTTTTTGAAAAAAAATTATAAAAAAAATGTAACTATATCCATAAATGCCTGACAACACTATACTTATAAGAATCAATAAATTTTAAAATATTTTTAAGAACAAGTTAACCAAATGTAAAATGATAGGTTTTAAGGGTGATTTTAGATAATTTTACGGTTATATAAATTATTTTTATGTACAAATTCCTAACCACAACCTTCCTTATTTTCTTCTTTGCCAATTGTTATGCTCAAGAATACTCTCATTTTTCTTCTTGGAACAGATTTGTAGTTCAAAAAAAAATTAATGACCATTGGGAATTAATGGGCGATGTACATATTCGTCGTCAAAATGATTTCACTTCTTCGTCAAACAGTCCTTTTTCATTGAAATTAATGGAAGGTTATCGCTTTACTACTATTTATAGAAATCATGGCTTTGCCTTTTCGTTTGCTCCTTTTTTTCTACACACTTATCCTCTCTATGCAAAAACAAAAGATTTAAGTGTTGCTGCAAGGAGTGAATTACGACCTTCATTTTTTACAGAATGGTCAAAAAATCTAAATGAAAAATGGGTTTTTCTCTCTCGATTTGGTTACGAGTATCGTATTTTTAAGAGAGTGGACGACACATGGGGAGATGAACAAGGACGAATCCGTTTGCGTATGCAAATAAGGTATAATTGGGACGAGAATAATACTGTTTTTGTCAGTGAAGAACCTTTATATAATATTCCCCCGCATTTACCTGCAAACTCTTTTAGTCAAAATCAGCTTTATTTTGCTTTTAATCATGACTTTTCGCCTCATTTTACGGCTGAATTGGGCTATATGTGGAATCACAGACAGAGGGCTTCATTGGTAGAATTTGATGAAGAAAATGTTTTACAAACGCACTTCATTTTTAGGCTCTAAAATATATTGAGTGAATGGAAGGTTGAGAGATTAGTTTGTCCAATATTCACTCAATCACTCAACCTTCCATTCACTCAATATATTACTCAATCACCACTCTTTTAGCCGTTCCGTCTTCGCCTTGTGTTACTGTTACGAAAACTGTTCCTTTGGCATTTTTCTTCAAATCAACTTGTCCCATAAAGTCCCCTTGAAAATCTTTTATTTTCTGAGAACCCACTTCTTTTCCATTAATGTCGGTAACAGTTACATTGATGTCACCTTTTTGAGGAGCAAAGAATTTAAGATTCAATTTATTGTCAAAAGGCTTATTTGGATAAATTTTGAGGGCTTTTACCGTTTTTGATTCATTCATAAAATCAAAATCTTTCATGTCTCCGTCAAACTTAAATCTAAAATCTTTCACCATTGGTTCAAGAGATCCTAAAAGTTTTTTATGGTCAAAATCTTTGAATTGTTTTTCCACATCTTTGCCAAAATCTTTAAAGAAAATAGTCATATCTTCATTATCTCCGTCGCCATCCAAATCTTTCTGGATTCTTTTGCCGTCTTTGTAAATCTCTACTCTTTTTTTCTTCTTGCCTTGTGGAGCATTATGCGAAAATGGGCGTTCTTCATCATTTTTTGACCTCATTCTTGCCCCTTCTCCATCTTTATTAATTTTGATTCTGATGTGCTTACGTTCTCCATTTCCAGAGGCAGTTAAAAGGGAATCTGAAATATGATTGATAAGTTTATCTTTTTCGTCGGCACTCATTCCTTCCACATTATAACTACGGTCGAAAACTTCTTTTTTACCATTTTCCGACGATTCAATATGAATTTTAAGTTGTCCGTTTTTTTCTTCAATATTTTGAGAAACGTTTTTTTGTGCCATTGCCGACATTCCCAAAGTGAGCAATAAAGCCGATGTGATTATTTTTTTCATTGGTATATTTGGTTAAAATATGATTCGTTTAATTCACAGGAAAGATTCATGTGGTACTTATTTAGCAAATAAACGAAGCTTCCTCAATATCAATTCTTTATCTGCTGTTAAAAGATGTTAAAGCGAATACAAGAGGTAGTTTTTACGTTAATTTTGCTGACAAGTTATAGACACAAAAGTTTTTAGAATGTTGCATGAGAGGTATTAGGTTTTCGGTATTAGGTATTAGTTAAAAATATTTCGTCAATAACTAACTCCTAAACCCCAACCCCTAACACCTAAAAAAGAAAATGACTAAACGGAAAATACAATATATCATTGCTTTGATGGCTTTTGCTTTGTTAGGTTTAATTGCCTTTCAAATGTATTGGCTTGGCTTTACGGTACGCTCAAAAAATGACCAATTCGGGAGCGATGTACGTGATGCGATGCAACAAGTTGTACGGAAATTATCTCAACAAGAGATGTATTATTTTATGCAACGAAAAATTGCTTCAGAGGAAAATAAAAAGCAGTTATTAGCCATCTCAAAACCTGCTGAAGACCATAAAATCACACCAAATAAACCTAAATCTATTGCTCAAAAAAGCCCAAGTGTAGCCATGAATTTGGGTAAAATGACAGAAAAACAATTCCCTTCTGATATTTTGGTTTCAAAAGGCGTAGAAATTCTGCCAAATGGCGAAATCAGAGAGCATCAAGAGTTTTCTATTGACCTAAAAGATGAAGATGTTGTGAGTTTAATGAGTGGTCAAAAACAGTTAGATGATATTTTTGGAGAAGCCATTCAACGCCATAATTTAATGGTTGACGATTCGGTAAAACGTTATCAAGAATTAGCCGCAAAAAAGAAGAAAGTTAAGCGTAGCCCACACATCGACCGCCATATTCAATATGAAGAAACTGCCCAAAAAGTGAAAAACAAGGCAGAAATGGCGAAAGAGGTTTTCAATGATTTCTTGTTTACCAAACGTAGTATTTACGACCGTATCAATTATCAGATTTTGGATTCATTATTGAAATATGAAATCAAAATGAAGGGAATTACCATTCCATTTGAGTATGGAATTAGTAGCTTAGAAAACCCCAATTATTTGCATTATGCGTCGTCGATGAAGTATAAAATGATGGGCTTGAAAAACGATAAGGATACTTACACGGTCAGTCTTTTCCCGAATGATTACAGTAATTCAGAGAATTATTTGCGGGTATATTTCCCAAACCAAGACCGTTATATTATCCGTAATATCTGGATGATGTACGCCACGTCTTTGTTGTTGATTTTAGTGGTTTTAGGTTGTTTTTACGTAGCGGTTAGTACGATTTTGAAGCAAAAACAATTGGCAGATATTAAAAATGACTTCATCAATAACATGACGCATGAGTTTAAAACGCCCATTTCTACCATTTCGTTGGCAACGCAAATGCTTGGCGATGAAGCCGTTGCAGCAAGTCCAACGATATTTAAACGATATTTGGGAATTATTCAAGATGAAAACAAACGGCTTGGTTCGCAAGTAGAAAAGGTTTTGCAAACCGCCCAAATGGAACGAGGAGAGGTTCGTCTGAAATTGGGTACGGTAAATGTTCATCAAATTATTGAGCGAGTTTTGGAAAATATTAGCCCACAAATTGAACTTCGAGAAGGATTAATTGAGGTAGATTTACAGGCAGAAAACGTAGAAATTCAAGCAGATGAAGTGCATTTGACTAATATCCTTTTCAACCTTTTGGATAATGCCAATAAATATTCTCCCGAAAAACCAATTATCAAAATCACGACGGAAGACACCGAAAAGGGACTTTCTATCAAAGTAAGCGATAAAGGTATTGGCATGGCAAAGGATTCTATCAAGCAAATTTTCGAGAAATTCTACCGTGTGCCTACGGGTAACGTCCACGACGTAAAAGGCTTTGGCTTAGGATTGAGTTACGTAAAAAAGATGGTAGAAGAACATCATGGAAAAATCAATGTGCAAAGTAAATTGGGTGAAGGAAGTGAGTTTGAGGTGGTGTTGCCTGTTTAGAGAAAATTATAAAATCAAACCAAATTTAACAAAATGACGAAGATTCTACTCGCCGAAGATGACCCAAATTTAGGCACATTATTACAAGAATATTTAACCATCAAAGGTTACGAAACCACTTTGGCAAAAGATGGTGACGATGCCCTCACGAAGTTTGTTCAACAATCTTACGACCTTTGTATTTTTGATGTAATGATGCCCAAAAAAGACGGTTTTACTTTGGCAAAAGAAGTAAGAATGTCGGATAAAAATACGCCTATTATCTTCCTGACCGCTAAAGCTATGAAAGAAGATACGCTACAAGGTTTTAAATTGGGGGCGGATGATTATATGACGAAACCATTTTCGATGGAGGAATTATTGGCTCGTTTGCAAGCCGTTTTACGAAGAAGTCAGAAAGAGGAATTGCAAAATGAAAAAATTACTACTTTTCAAATCAGAGGATTTGTCTTTGATTCTGAGAAACAAACGCTCATACACCATGAAGAATCTCAAAAATTAACCGTCAAAGAATCGCAATTATTAAAGCTCCTTTGCGAAAATATGGGCAATTCAGTAAGCCGTAGCTTTGCCCTAAAAATGGTTTGGGGAGACGATACCTATTTCAACGCCCGAAGCATGGACGTTTATATTACCAAACTTCGCAAGTTTTTAAAAGAAGAACCTGAAATTCAAATAGTTAATGTTCATGGAGAGGGTTTTAAATTGATGGTTTAGGATATATTCCGATGCTTCTGCATCGACTAAAAATAGCATTTGTAAATTATGGAAATCATGTTTTTCCTTGAATTTCCATTTTTACACCATACCTTTGTACCACAATCACAAAAAGGGGTGCCTCATAACAACGGGCTGAGATTATACCCATTGAACCTGATGCAGTATAATGCTGTCGAAGGGAATTTTGTTCAATCACAAAATTAATGGTCTTTTGTATGTTAAATCTGAAGGATTTGACTCCTTATCTTTCTTGAACTTAAATTCAAGCATGAAAAACAGTTATCTGTTGTCGCTGAATAGTGAAAAATCACTGACTAACAACTATTTATCTTCTATTTTTTGCCATTTCGCAAATCGCTATTTTCTTACTATTTACTGTTTATTGCTAACTGTAACCTGTTCATTTGCTCAACTCTCCATTTCTGGAAAAATTTCTGATGCCGAAACGGGGAAACCGCTTGCCTCAGCTAACGTAATTTTAGAAAACACGTCGAGAGGAGCTGCAACCAATCAACAAGGGGCTTATTCTTTAAAAAATCTCAAAAAAGGCTCTTACATTTTGAAAATTAGCTACTTGGGCTTTACTAAAATCTCAAAAGCAATTGATTTACAGAAAGACGAAGTTCTTGATTTTTCTCTTCAAAAATCAACTTTTGAGGCTGACGAAGTGGTAGTAAGTGCTACTCGTGCCAATGCAAATTCGGCAATGGCATATTCTGACATCAGCAAAGAGTATCTTCAAAAACAAAATTTAGGGCAGGATATTCCACAATTGTTGAACTTCACGCCATCGTTAGTTACCACTTCTGATGCTGGTGCGGGCGTGGGTTACACGGGCATTCGTATTCGTGGAACTGACGCAACTCGTATTAATGTAACTGTCAACGGCATTCCGATTAACGATTCTGAGTCGCAAGGAACATATTGGGTAAATATGCCTGATTTGGCAAGTTCAACAAATTCGGTACAAATTCAGCGTGGCGTAGGAACTTCAACTAACGGAGCAGGTGCTTTTGGAGCAACGGTAAATCTTTCTACCAACGAGTTTAGAAAAGACCCTTACGCAGAAATCAATAACTCTATCGGTTCATTCAAAACCCGTAAAAGTACAATTATGGTTGGTTCGGGTTTACTGAATGGAAAATTTACCGTTGATGGACGTTTATCTAAATTAATTTCAGATGGTTATGTTGACCGTGCTTCGTCTGACTTAAAATCATTTTATCTTTCGGGAGCGTATTTTGGCAAAAAATCTTTTGTGCGTTTAAATGTATTTTCGGGTAAAGAAAAAACGTATCAATCTTGGTACGGTTTGTCAGAAAGCGATTTATTAGTAAATCGTAAAATGAACTATTATACCTATCCAAACCAAACCGATAATTATCAACAAGACCATTACCAATTGCTTTCTTCGCATAATTTATCTTCAAATTGGACTTTCAACTTCAATTTACATTATACCAAAGGAGCAGGTTATTATGAAGAATACAAAGAAGCCGACAAGTTTTCAAACTATGGACTTCCTAATATTGTAAACGGTACTGAAACCATCAAAAAAACGGATTTAATTCGTAGAAAATGGTTAGATAATGATTTTTACGGAACAACTTTCTCTTTAGAATATCAAGGAAACAACAAGCTTTCTGCTACTATTGGAGGTGGATACAACCAATACGAAGGGAAACATTTTGGGGAAATTATTTGGGCAAAATACGCTCAAAATATTCCATTGGGACAACGTTGGTATGAGAATAATTCAAATAAGAAAGATTTTAATTTATACGGAAAAGTTAATTATGCTCTTGCCGAAAACTTAAATGCCTATGCTGACTTGCAAATCAGAACGGTTAATTATGATATGAAAGGCATTGCAAGCAAACGTCAAGATATTACGCAAAAAACAGAGTATTCTTTCTTTAATCCGAAATTAGGATTGACGTATTCATTATCAGACCATTCAACTGTTTTTGGGTCATATAGCGTAGGAAATAAAGAACCAAGTCGCCAAGATTTTGTAGATAATGCTCCAAAATATCCGCAAGCTGAAACCCTTAACGATTGGGAAATTGGTTACAAAACACAATTATCTAATGTGGCATTATCAGTAAATGGATATTACATGAACTACAAAAACCAATTGGTTTTAACAGGAAAAGTAAATGATGTAGGGGAAGCAATCAGAGTGAATGTTCCAGAAAGTTACCGTTTGGGACTTGAAATTGAAGCAGGAGTTCAATTAGCTAAAACGTTAAGATTGAATGCTAATGCAACATTTTCGAGCAATAAAATTAAAAATTTCGAGGAAATTGTTCCCAATTATGACGGCGATGCAGACGGTGTAAACAAATTTGCAGAAACAGATATTGCCTTTTCTCCGAGTACCATTTTAGGTTCGCAAATTTTATTTACGCCTGTTAAAAATTTAGAATTTGGGTTACTCTCAAAATATGTTGGCAAACAATATTTAGACAATACCACCAACGACAAACGTAAAATTAACGCTTATTTCACCAACGATTTAAGAGCTATTTATACGGTAAAAGGTAAATTATTGAAAGAAGTAAATTTCAGTTTCTTGGTAAATAATCTCTTTAATACCTTGTACGAGTCTAACGGTTATTCTTTTAGCTATATTTACGAAAAACAGACAATTACAGAAAATTACTATTATCCACAGGCAGGAACAAACGTCATGTTTGGGGTTAATCTGAAATTCTAAGAGACTAAATTATTCCATATTTTAAAAGCTCAAGTTTAAATGCTTGAGCTTTTTTTGTTGTCTCGAAATCCAAACCTAAAACTTTACCGTAGATATGTTTGATTTAGCTTATTAAAAAATAATATATCAACATCATGGAAAGGTTTAAAAAATTACTGAAAATTTCAGGTTATACCGTATTGTCTTTTTTTATCGCTTTGGTTATTTATGCCAACTGGGAAGAACCTTCATTATCGGATAAACTTGACTTAAAACCAATTGAATTAAGCGTTTTTACACTCAGCCATGAGGTTTCGGGTGAGGACAGTTTACAAATTGCCCAAAACCTTGCTAATAACAAAGGAATCACCGCTTCAACGATTAATGCACAGGGAAAAACCATCAGTATTACCTATCACGCTGATGAAACATCGGAAAATGAACTAAAGCAAGCTATTTATGCTGAAAAATTTGAAGCTAAAAAAGTGGATTTTACAGCCTTTAAAGGGCCTCAATGCCCCGTTCCGACAGAATATATTGATTTTATCGTCAATACAAAAAAGGCACTTTGTTTTAGATAAATGCAAACAGGAGTCACAATAATATCTTCCAACATTTATTCATTAACGTTAATAATATTACGACTCAAAACCCATTTTTGTCGTTCATTAAGACTCTAAAAACTTGCCCGAGTTTTAAAATCATCGACAAATTTGAATAAAACGGGCTTATTCAAATTTGTAATTAATTTTTCTTATCATAACATGAAAAAATCAATGCAACTATGGGGCGTATTCCTCATGGCAGGAACGTTATTGTTTACATCTTGCAAAAAAGAGGAAACCGCAGTTACGCCAACCCTTTATGCTCGTTTAGGAGGCAATGCTGCAATTTCAGCAGTGATTGACCAGTTTATCGCTAACGTTGCGGGCGACGCACGTATTAATGCTTTCTTTGCTGATGCAGCGGCTGACCCTGCTCGTTTGACAAAGTTGCGTAACAACCTTATTAATCAAGTTGGTATGGCAACAGGTGGAACAGAGAAATATACAGGTTTAGACATGAAAACTTCTCACAAAGGAATGGGAATTGAAGAATCTCATTTTACAGCTTTGGTAGAAGATTTGTCATCTGCTTTAGATAAATTCAAAGTGCCAACAACTGAGAAAACTGAATTATTGACTGCTTTGGCTGGCATGAAAGCTGACATCGTGGAAGGTCCAACAACACTTTATGCTCGTTTGGGTGGAAATGCAGCAATCACAGCTGTAATTGACGACTTTATCGGTAAAGTTGCGGCAGACTCACGTATTAACGCATTTTTTGCTGCCGCTGCTGCTGACCCAGCTCGTTTGAATCGTCTAAAATTGAACCTTGTCAATCAAGTTGGACAGGCTTCTGGAGGTCCCGAAAAATATTCAGGTCTTGACATGAAAACGGCTCACAAAGGCATGAAAATTACCGATGCACAATTCAATGCTTTGGTTGAAGATTTACAAGCGTCTTTAGTAAAATTCAAGGTTGAATCAAGAACTAAAATTCAGTTATTGACTGCATTAGGTGGCATGAGAGCTGATATTGTAGGGCAATAATCAGTGTTTCAGTTAGCAGTTATCAGTAAACAGTTAGCAGTTTCAGCGGGCGGCGTTCCGCTTAGTAGTAAACCTCATTAGATACTAATGCCTACTATCTTTAATAGCGATATTTATTTTAATATATCAATGTGGTAAAAGATAACTATTCACTGATAACTGTTTACTGATAACTGAAACTGCTAACTGATAACTGTTTACTGATAACTGTTTACTGATAACTGACATCTGTTTTGCTGACTTTTGTCATATTGTACTATTTTAAGAGATACTACTTTCGAGAATTACATTTTCATCAACAAAATCTAACTATTTATACCTATTCTAAATTAGAAATCTTCGCCAAAAATTACGTATCATTTCCCTCTAAAATATTCGTTCTTGTTGTAATTTTGCAGTCCAAACAATTTTTATAAATTTGGATTTGCCAAAAAGTATAATTGTTTAATTTTCAATGATTTAACAATTTAAAAGTATAAAATTAATTGTCATTATTGAATCGGAATCGTAAGGAACCATGCAAAATATATTCAAAGCATTCAGTTTATCATATAAATCAGCTCCCTTGGCAGTTAGAGAGCAAGTAACCTTGACGGAGGGAGAAATTAAAGATTTCTCTTTGAAAATCAAGGACTTATTTGGCATCCAAGAATGTTTGGTTGTTTCAACCTGCAATCGTACTGAAGTTTATTACACTTCTGAGCAAGATATTACAACTGATGTTATCAAAGCGTTACTTACCTACAAAGGTATTATTGATACTGAATCATATTTTGTACATTTCCAACAATTCACCCTTCAAGCAGATGCAGTTAAGCATCTTTTTGAAGTAGCAACGGGTTTACATTCACAAGTAGTTGGAGATTTACAGATTCCCAACCAAATCAAACATTCGTATCAATTTGCGGCAGATTTGAACATGGCTGGGCCATTTCTTCACCGCTTGATGCACACCATTTTCTTCTCAAACAAAAGAGTTGCCCAAGAAACTTCCTTCCGTGACGGTGCCGCATCTACTTCTTATGCCGCAGTTGCCCTTACCGAAGAAGTGACCCAAAACATTAATAACCCAAAGGTTTTAATATTAGGTTTAGGAGAAATCGGTATTGATGTTTGTCATAACATTGCCGATAAAGAATTTGCAGAAATTACGGTCATGAACCGTACCAGAGCAAAAGCAGAAGATATTGCAAAAGGAAATAATTTCAGAATTGCAGATTTTACCGAATTAGAAAGAGAAGTGAGAAGAGCAGACGTTATTATTTCTTCGGTAATGATTGACAAACCTTTGATTACGAAAGAATTAATTGATAAAATTGGCATTCTTACTTTCAAATATTTTATTGACTTATCTGTTCCGAGAAGTGTAGAAGATAACGTAGAAGAAGTAGCAGGGGCATTGGTTTATAACGTTGATAGCCTTCGTGAACGTGCAGACGAAGCTTTACGTATTAGAATTGCCTCAATTCCAGATGTAGAAAGAATCATCGACGAAGCAATTGTTGGTTTCAATGACTGGTCAAGAGAAATGGTAGTTTCTCCAACAATCAACAAACTCAAAAATTCATTAGAGCAAATCAGAAAAGATGAGATTGCTCGTCATTTGAAAAACTTATCGCCCGAAGAATCAGAAAGAATTGAGAAAATCACGATGGGCATTGTTCAAAAAATCATGAAATCGCCCGTATTGAACCTGAAAGCCGCCTGCAAACGTGGCGATGCTGACCAATTGGTAGATATAATTACAGAATTATTTGATTTAGAAAAACAAGCAAATAGTGCTTATGTTCATTAGAGAAAAACCTCTGATTTGAATATCAGAGAGGGTGTTTAAAATTTGAAGAATAAATTTTAAACGAATATGAGAAAGAGGGTATAACGCCAAAAAGTGAAACTGATTTTACCCTTTGCCCAGAATCAACGAAATAATAGTAAGGGTTTTGACGATTATAAAGATTATAAAAACTCAATTCCCATTGACCTATTCCCCATTTGTGGGTCGTTTTTCTTTGAATACTAAAATCTAATCTATGTGTGGGTATCATTCTATACGAGTTCCTCTCTCCATTTATATACCCCAAATTAGAATATCCAATAAACTTATTACTAACTAAGCTATAAGTTGGAATAGAATAAACAGCCGAAGGTAAAGTAATAGCTTGACCGGTCTGGTATATCCATGAAGCATTCAAACTCCATCTTTTTTTCAATTGGTACATTGCAACAACTGAAAAATCATGCCTTCTGTCATGCCGAGCATAAAATTCTTTACCAAGATTTAAATCGTCAAATTTATTAGTTGTCCAAGATAAAGTATATCCTATCCATCCTTTTAATTTACCATATTTTTTTTCTAATAACGTTTCAATGCCATAAGATTTTCCAGTTCCTTGTGTTACAATTCTGCTCCATTCTCTTTCATTATTTTGAGAAAATTCTGTGAAATCAGTTGAACTATAACCGTCACGATATGAAATGATATTAGACATTTCTTTATAATATCCTTCAATTCTTAGAGAAAGAAACTTTTCTCTTTTTAGCCTCATATCTTGATTATAACTAAAAGAAAATTGATTTGACTGTTGAGGTTTAATTTTATTGGTGGAAGACACCCATAAATCAACAGGAAAACCAAGCCCAGGATTGGTTAGGAGTTGTAATGGTTGATTCATCTGAGAAAAGGATACTTTTATAGATGAACTTTCGTTAAAGACATATCCTAATGTTATGCGTGGCTCTTTAAAATAATATGCTTGATTTTGGACATTATAAGAATTAAATCTAAATCCAATATTTGCTATCCATTTTTTTAATTTCAACTCATTTTCTACAAAAAATGTAGATTCAATTGCCTGAATTGAATCTAATTTTGACTCAAAAAAATTAAGGTCTTTCCCTTCATATTTTAACTTCCCAGGTTGAAATAAATATTGATTATAAGCCCCACCAAGTTTAAAAGAATAATTATTAGAAACATTTATTTCAGCAGTATTTTTAAGTCCAAAAGTATTTATTTGTGATTGAAATGTATTAGAAAATTGTTCCCCTTGTTGATTTCTTGCAACAAATAAATTCATGTTATAATTTGAAAGTGTAAAATCCACATAATTATTAAATTTAGGCGTAAAATAACTTGTAAGTGAAAGCCCCCAAATATTACTATTCCATGATTGACTATAGTCTTGCTTTTCGGTTTCTCCATCAAAAGAAGCTGTTAGCTTGTCTTTATCAAGATAAGTAAATAATTGTATGACATTATTTTTATTAATTTTCCAAGATAATGAACCATTGAAGTCATAAAATTTGTAATAAGGTCCAGATGTGGTTCCAGTTCCATTAAAGAATGCTGTAAAAATATCGAAGTAACTTCTACGCCCTCCAATTAATAATGAAACCTTATCTTTAACCAATGGAACTTCAACTGTCAGTTTAGATGAAATAATACCTATCGAACCACTAATTTTATACTTATCCATTCTGGGCATTTTTAATTTAACATCAAGAATAGAGGATAAACGTCCTCCAAATCGGGCAGGGAAACTACCTTTATATAAGTCAGCCTTTTCAATCATATCACTATTGAAAGGAGATAAAAATCCAAATAAATGACTATTTTTATACAGTGGGGCGTTGTTGATTAGAAATAAATTTTGGTCATTTGTTCCCCCTCGCACATACAGACCTGCAGAACCCTCATTATCACTTTTTACGCCAGGAGTTAGCGTAAATAATCTTGTTAAATCGTGTTCTCCTCCAATTGAGGGAATATTTAAAATCTGTTCTTTTGATAAAGAATTTACCCCAATAGTCAGTTTATTTACGGAGCTTTCTGTTTTACCATTTACAACAACCTCTTCAAGTTCCGTTGCAAATGGAGTAAGTTGAACTTCAATCGTAGTATCTTTTTGGATATTGAGTGTCTGTTTATAGTTAAGGAAACCCAAATATTTTATGGAGATGACATATTTTCCAGCTTTAAATTTTGGAAATATAAAATCACCACTATCATTTGTATATTTTACAGTTTTCATTGGAGTTAGGTTAATAAAAGCTCCTTCAAGAGATTGTTTAGTAGATTTATTAATTATTTTTCCTGTAAACCTAACTAATTGGCAATAGGTTGAAAATGAAAAAGATAAGACGAACAGTAAGATGAAGTGTTTTTTCATAGATAAAGCCTATTTGAAAGTAATTGTTTGTGAGGTAGTAAGGTAGGCTCCAAATATTCCATAACCATTTTGAACATTTGTAAATTCTGATATAACACCTTGATAAGACCCCAAAACACTATCAGAACCCTTTTTAGAAATATTATCCATTTGCTGTGCCATTTTCTCGAATAGATAAAGATTAGGCTCTAATGTATGTAGATAGTAATTTTTGGGGAATACATCATCAAGTATAGCTGATGTATAGAAGAAAGTATTGTCAGATTGGGTTATATCCTTATTAGGTTTTAAGATAGGTTGGCTATCTCGAATTTCTCCTGAAAAAGAATCTTTAAATTTTCCATCTGAACTTATTAAATAATTAAGTTTTTGCTCTGTTGAAGACACATCTTTCCACCTTGCTTCTATTCTTCTCCTCATCGAATTACCGTCTGAAAAAGGATCTCCATAGGTAATTTTTTCAAAAGTAGCACTTTGATGAGGAACAGTACAGGTAGAAGTTAACAAGGGATAATTAACAATATTAACTTGCAGAGAATAGGTATGATTAGCCTGAATTTTAAATAATTTTTGTGTTATGCCATAATAACCTCCGTTAGCAATATGTTTTAAATTTATTTCGACATTGGTATTATTATCTTTCAGAGAAATCACCGCATTTTCAATTCCAGACTCTTTATTTTTATTTGTTAAAGTACGGATTTCTTTGATTGATGCATTAATAGAATCAGATGGTGTTAGAAAACAAAAAACGGCAATTTTTATATCAGGTATGGGAAATTCGACATCATCAATTACTGAAATTCGATTACAGCTTATAAAAAAAAGTATTATTATATATCCAATAAATTTAGACATTTTGTAAATCTGTAAAAATCAATTAAATAATTAGTCTTAAAACATATTTTAAGACTAATTATTTAATTGATTTATTGAAGTTGAGTTTAGAAACTAAAATTAATATCTTGATTATTCCATTTTGCCTTGCAATTTGCATGAATAACAAAATCTGTTGAGCCAATTGTCGGTCCCCATAATCCCCCAAGATAAACGGAAGTTTCTTCACAGTCATTGCATGAATTGCTACCAACTCCTCCGAAATTACCTTGAGCCCAGTTATTAAAATATACTGACGCATTACTTAATTCTAAATTTTGAGCCGTTCCAGATTGCCATGTGTAAATAAACCACCACCATTGACGGTATTCTCTCATCATTAGTTTCATTGACCAAGATGTGTAAAAGATAAACCATTGTGTTTCAGAAAAAACGGCAATCACTGCATGGTCTCCATCAAATGATCTTCCAGTAATAGGAAAATCAGTATTAGGTCTTGCATTTTTACTTTGCTCTTTATTGATTTCTCCAGTAAGTTTAACAACAATTTTCTCTTGTACTACCCTTGAATCTTTAACCCCATCAGCTAACAAATTTTCATTTTCACTTTTTACAGTCAATCTATTTCCATCTGGAGTAAATTTATAGACCTCTTTCCCTATTTTAACAACCCCATCACTATTCAAAATATGAGAAAAAGTCATATCAGGAATATATACTTTATCTACCTTATCAGTTTTAAAAATAGGATTGTTTTCTTTGAAAATAACTCCATCAGAATGAGAGTCGTAAAACTCTTGCATAGACTCAAAGCCAATCTTCTTATCCCAATTTACTCTTTCCTTTTCAGTCATCATTTTTAATTCCTCAATTGTTGCTTTAAAAGCATCAATTGATTCAAATGAAATTCGCCCTTTCTCAGCAGTAACTCCCTTATTAATAATTTGAGTTTCTTGAACCTCTGCAGGTTGAACTAATCCGTCTTGTTTATCACAAGACCACAGGCATAGTGACAGTCCAACTGCCACCATGCCCAAACGTTGTAATGTTTTTTTCATTACCTTTGTGTTGGGTTTAATTGTTAGAAATTTGACCTTTAAGCCCCATCTGGTCGCCAAACTTAGAATGGGGCTTAACTTTTGCAAAGGTTTACGGTTTTTATGGCATTGCAAAATTTAAAATCTTAAAAAATATTCCGTACAGAATATTTCAATAAATCTTCAAAAAAATCGTTAACTAATTGTATCAAAAAAAATAAAATTATATTTTTGCCGTGCTTCCCGCTTTTGTAGCACTTGTCATAATTACTTAATCTACTACGTTGTGTTTGTTTTACAACGTTTCTTTCCACTAATAACTAAACTTATATCAATGTTCTATTTAAAAACAACTTCTAAAATCTATGAAATTTCAAGGTTCAATCGTCAAAAAAACTCGTGAAGAAAAAGGCTACAAACAATGTTATCTCGCTTATTTAATCGGTATTTCTCAATCTCATTTATCTAAAATTGAAAGTGATAAGGCAGTCGTAACTGTTCCAGAACTCGTAAAAATTGCAAATTCATTAGATAAACAATTTTCCTACTTTATAAATTGATTTTTAGTAATTTTTACCATTTGTCCTTGACTATTATATACCTTTGAGCATATTTTAATTAAAATTATGCTTCGCAGACTTATTCGTTTAATTCCCCTTTTCTTAGTTGTATTTCTTGCCATTTTCGCATGGGAGAAATTGAAAGACTTTAAAAATCCATTTAGTAGTGGAGACGTTGAAGTTTCGCACAATGTGTTGTTGCAACAAATTTCGTCGATGGGGAAATTGGAATTGGTGAAATACAATTTTAGAGATGTCGTAGAAAGTAAAATCAAGAAAGATTTACTGCCCGATGCCAAAGTGCTTTTAATTGTTTCGGGCGAAGCAACGGGCTGTTTAGATTTAACTAAAATCAAAGCGACCGACCTTGCAGAAAATGGCGATACTTTGGTTGTACACTTGCCCGAACCCGAAATTTGCAATTATAAAATAGATCACTCAAAATCAAAAGTTTACGATACTGAATATGCTTTTTTGGACGAAGCTAAATTAGTTGATAATGCCTTCCAAAAAGCAGAAAGTGAGATAGCACAAAATGCCCAATCAATGGGTATTTTGGAACAGACAAAAAAATCTGCGGAACAAGTTTTGAAGCCTTTTTTAGAGAATGTTTCTAAGAAAAAAGTCGTCCTTCGATATGCTATGAAAGATAGTAAATGGGAGTTACGGTAAATACAGTTAGCAGTTAGCAGTTAGCAGTTAGCAGTTAGCAGTTAGCAGTTAGCAGTTAGCAGTTAGCAGTAAAAAAGCCAGTTTTGGAATTATTAGTTCCGAAACTGGCTTTTTTACTGCTTTATATTTATTTACTGATAACTGTTTACTGCTAACTGACGTACTGTTTACTGTAAACTGACAACCACTTTCCCCATTACTTTTCGGTTCAGAATTTCATTTAGTGCCTCTGATGCTTGTTCAAGCGTGTATTGTGCGTGGATGTGAGGCTTTAGATTTCCTTCAGCGATAAAGCCTAACAATTCTTTGAAGTTTTGCATACTTTGTTTGGGTTCGTTGGCGGCAAATGCTCCCCAAAATACGCCAACGATTGACGCTCCCTTTAACAAAGGTAAATTTAATGGCAAACTTGGAATATCGCCTGCCGCAAACCCAATTACTAAATAACGTCCTTTCCAAGCAATTGAGCGAAATGCAGGCTCTGTATATTTGCTTCCAACAGGGTCGTAAATCACATCAACGCCCTTTCCTCCTGTAATTTCTTTGATACGTTCTCGTAAATCTTCCGTCGAATAGTTGATTACTTCCGACGCTCCATACTGTTTGCAAAGTTCCAATTTTTCATCCGTCGAAGCCGCCGCAATGACTTTTGCTCCCATAATTTTCCCTAATTCTACCGCTGCTAAACCCACACCACCAGCAGCACCTAAAACCAAAAGTGTTTCACCTACTTTTAATTCTGCTCGATTTTTTAGGGCATGATACGACGTTCCATACGTGTACATGACCGACGAAGCTGTGATAAAATCCATTCCTTCGGGCATCAATAATGTTTTTTGAGCATCGGCTTCAACTTCTTCTGCAAATCCGCCAAAACCTGTCAATGAAAACACGTTATCGCCAACTTTTAGATGCGATACGCCCTCTCCTACTTCCTTAACAGTTCCAGAAACTTCACCTCCTGGAGAAAATGGCATGGGCGGTTTTATTTGATATTTCCCTTGAATAATTAAAGTATCAGGAAAGTTCACACCACAAGCTTTTACGCTAATTATCACTTTTCCTTTAGTGGCAATTGGCGATGCTACATCTTCCACGACAAGTGTTTCGGGTAATCCATACGTTTTGCAAAGAACAGCTTTCATTGATTTTTGAGAGATTTTGGATTGAATAACTGAGTGAATATAGGAATAGAAATGACCAAATAAAAAAGGTTCGATGAAAAGTATTTCACCGAACCTTTTTGTCAAGAGAATCTTTATTTAACGTGAATTATTGTGATAAATCTCAGATTAGTACAATTTCATATTTTTCATCACTCCTTACTTTTTCCGTATAGTTTGGGAATGAGGGGAATGATTCAAAATAGGTATAAGCAATCAAAGCACTCGTGAAATTTACCATAAAATTTTTAGAACTTCGATGTCTGGAATGTTCCAGATTACAGATGTTTTTCAAGAGGTCAAAGACTGTTTCGACCAAGCCTCGGTGTTTTAAATAATAGGCTTTTAAGGGAGTTAGTTTTTCTTGTACTTCTTTCATATTATCTCTGGTTTTGGTAATAAGTTCTAAGTCACGAAGCTTAAAA